>DYJC01000004.1 GCA_020723305.1 Desulfosudis oleivorans | reverse complement strand
CCGGGCTTACTGAAAATTTGAATTCAACTCGGTGGGGTTTATTGGACGCTTACGAAAGTACATATTCATCGTTGAAATCCATTATTATATTCATAAAATTTAAAGCCAAGAATTTTGAGGACAAATTATACAAAATATTTCGAACATCATCCACAGCTTATTCTGTTTTGTTATGTTGATCCGGCTTTTTTTATGCCTTGTTGACGGAGACGGTTTGTGGATTATTTATTTGGTTGAAAGTAAAAAGTTTTTTTTGAATGATAGTAAAAGGAACTGGCCTTCGTGAGATGAACGGGACTGTAGAATAATTAGACGAGCTCGCTGAAAAATACCACATTATTTTAATTATTTAAAATAATTATGAAAATTTGATATTTCTATAGTTTGATATGCGTACAGAAAATTGTTTTGATGCATATCACGACACTCATTGAATTTGGAGCAAGTTGGCTTCAAATCAGCCAAATAATCAAATTGTATTTATAAACAAGTTGTTGCGCACTGTTTAAGGGTTACTTTCTGTCAATGGCATATCCCTTGCTCTGTTTGGAGATAAAAGATCGGATTTGGCTTTTAACTTTCAACAAAGGAGCAGGGACATGACACAAGAAACAAATGATAAGCAAAGAAGCAGATTGGGATATGGTTCAACCTACACAAGGGGAATGAAATCTGATCTTGAAAGTGGAAAGGGGAACAAAGCTGTTCTTGGTGGTCAAGTCTGGACGGTGTCTCCTGACAAAGGTTCAGCGAACCAGAATCCATGTATTTGGATGCAGACAGGGGCTGTAAAATTTAAAAGTTGCAACAATTTTTATGACTGCACCAGTTGTAAGTATGATTTTGGGATGCAGAAAAAAGTGGATGGCGGAAAACAGATCAGTTGGCAGGATGCCATGCGAAAAAGGTCTTCACTGGATCGTATTTGCCGCCACAGCCTCACACACAGGATTGAAAATCGGGCATGTGCATATGATTATCAATGCGGAACATGCGATTTTGATCAATATTTTGAAGACGTTTTGTCATCTAAAATAGGTAGCAGACCGTTTGAAATGAACGTGATCCGTGGAATCAAACTTCCGGTTGGGTATTCTTTCCACAATGGTCATACCTGGGCCAGGGTAGAAAGTGGCGGTTTTATTCGGGTTGGTCTGGATGATTTTTCCATGAAACTATTTGGAAAAGCAGATGCATTTGATTTGCCTTTAATGGGTAAGGAGCTGAATCTTGGTGTGCCAGGCTGGGGAATCAATCGGAAGGGAAATGTGGCTGATGTTCTTTCCCCGATCGATGGAGTAATAACAGAGGTGAATTCAAACGTAAGAGAAAATCCAGAGATTGCCAACCGGGAACCATTTGAAAATGGGTGGCTGTTTTCCGTGAGGACACCGGATATCAACAAAACAATGAAGCAGTTGATGAAAGATTCGGAGAGTTTGGACTGGATGAATGGAGAAATTGACACACTGGAAAGGATGATTGAGGATGTTGCTGGTCCTCTTGCAGCTGATGGTGGGTACTTTGCAGATGATATTTTTGGCGCATTACCCGAACTTGGATGGACGAATCTTGCGAAAACATTTTTGAAAACTTGATCTGTATTTTTTGAGTTGAATGAAATGAACAGCCTGAAGAGCTAATTTCAAAACTATTAAAAAGCGTCACACCGGCGAAAGTCGGTGCCCAGAAAAGAGCCGAAAATACTGGATAGCGCTACGCTTCACTGCGTGTCTAGTTTTCGCCGGAACTACAACAACAGACTTTTGAAATTGGCTCTGAATTTTGTCAGGAGGAAAAGATGAAGGGTGTATCGATAAACAAAGATATGAAAAACAGGTTTTTTGAATGCTTATGGACGCAGGCTGGGGTGATTCAGCACAAGATATGCCATTCCGATTTTCAATGCATATCCTGTCAATTTGATAAAGCGATGACGAGAGTTTCGGAAAAAAACAGGAGGTTTCGAAAACAGGGTCTGGCATTGAAAGGCCGAGGTGGCAGGATTGTTTTCTGGAAAGAAAAAATGAGAGAAAAACCTCCAGGTAAAAGACCTTGTCTTCATTCCATGAAAGGGAGGATTCAATTCCGACTCTGTAACAATAATTATCAGTGCGGGAATTGTGAGTTCGATCAATATTTTAACGACCAGCATATTGTCCATGCTGTTGTTAAACACATAGATATAAAGGATATTCATGGTTTTAAAATCCCCCAAGGATACTATCTTCATCGCGGGCATGCCTGGATCAAGGTAGAGGAGGATTCAGAAGTCCGGGTCGGGATGGATGATTTTTCTCTGCGGATGCTCGGCCCTCTTGATGAAATAAAAGCCCCCCTCTTGGGAAAGGTAGTGACTCAGGGAAACAAGAGCATCCAGCTGCGGCGTGGAAATAAAGAGGCAGCGGTTGTTTCTCCGGTTTCCGGAATCGTGACAGCGTTGAATTCGGATATGATGTCTTCAGTTAAAAAAAGGGGGCACAACGCATATACGGATGGCTGGGTGATGAGGATACACACGGATAACCTGCGAGAGAATCTGAAATCCCTGATGATCGGAGATGAGGCGGAGTCGTTTCTTTCAGAGGAGATTGATGCCCTTTATCAGTTTATCGAAGCTGAAAAAGGACCTCTGGCTGCTGATGGTGGGCAGTTGGGGCATGATATCTACGGAAACCTGCCTGAATCATCCTGGGAACGGTTGATAACAAGGTTTTTGTGAAAGTGATTGCCTGAATACCCTATTGCATGATCTCAAATTGATCGGTATGATATCTCCATCATGATGTTGTTTGGTATTGTCATTGTCAGGAGATAGAGATGTCTGAAAAGGTATTGATCAAAAAATATGCAAATCGGCGTTTATATGATACTGAAAAAAGCAGGTACATCACATTGAACCAGGTCGCGGATATGATCCGGGAAGGCATACAGGTTGAGGTCAGGGATGCCAAAACAAAAGAGGATGTCACAAATTTTATTTTAACCCAGATTGTTCTTGAAGAAGTGAAAAATAAGAATGCACTTTTACCTTCACCGGTACTGCATCTGATTATTCAGTATGGTGACAATTTGCTGGGGGAATTTTTTGACAAATATTTTCATCAGGCTATACAGAATTATATTAAAGCAAGGGGTATGTTTGAAGAGCAGTTTAAAAAATGGATCGATTTGAGCATGGATTTGTCTGGAATCAAATCCAATCCTATGAAAGATAGCTTTCAATTGAAGTCATTCATTGATTTTTTCACCAATTCAGGAGATGAAAAGAAATAGCAATTTTTGCTGCCTGTTCATAATGATTATGGTTCCATTGCAATCGCTCACCTTTTATTAAATTTTTCCAATTCATCTGTTAAAAAGATCTGACAGTATCGGCAGAGTTGATCGGTTTTACAATCAACATCTCCAATGCAACGGCAGTAATGCATGATACAATTCGGATCTTTGCAATGTTTCAGGTTAAACGTATGCCCGATTTCGTGAATCGCTTCTTTGCATAGTCTTTCAGAGATAATCGCATCTGAGTTTATCAATGGCATGGATTCGTTTAACCGATAGACAGACAGGATCGCAGATATTCCCCCCAATTGGGCCTCTCCATAAACATATGTCAAAATCGGGATGAATAAATCAACGTCTGTGATGGCAAGGATTTTACATGCATTTATCGGCAGAAAAGTTGACAATTGATTGAGAATTTGTGTGGAATTATATTGGTTCCGGCTGCTGTCATATGCAAACGAAATATCAGAAAGCAGAGAGGATATTTGAGTCGGAAAGCCAAAGATACGCTTTATACCCTGTGCGATGGCGGGTAATAAAGAAACCTCTATCCCTCCAATAGGCGAGATAATGATGAAATGTTCTGAGTGGCTTTTCAACTTATTTTTTGAATCTGATAACCTTTGATTTTATAATATAAAGTGGATCTGTCGATACCTAATAATTTTGCGCTTTTTGATATATTCCAGTTGCTGTCGGAAAGGATTTTAGCAATATGCGCTTTCTCGATATCTTTTAAAGAAGTTCCTCCGGATAAATCATGATGGTGATCCTTGAAAAGAGGTAAATCGTTGGGTTGAATGCTGCGATGTTTTCCGATAACAACGGCACGTTCAATGGCATTTTCAAGTTCCCTGACATTGCCTGGCCATTCGTATACCATAATTTCATCCATTGCTTCGCGGCTGATTTTATCGATCTGTTTTTTGGTTTCCTGTGAGAAACGACGCAGAAAATGGTTGGCAAGAAGCGGTAAGTCTTCTTTTCGTTTTCGCAGCGGCGGCATTGTAAATGAAATAACATTTAATCGATAGTAAAGATCCTCTCTGAAAATTCCTTTCTTTATAAGAGCTTCAAGATTTTGATTGGTTGCGGCAATCACTCTGAAATCAACACGGATTGGCTGTGTTCCGCCGACTCGATAAAACACTCTATCTTCCAGAACCCGTAAAAGATCAATCTGCATTCTCATGCTGATTTCTCCGATCTCGTCTAAAAAAATGGTGCCGCCATGTGCAAGCTCAAGCCTTCCTTTCTTGGTTTCGCCGGCATCGGTAAACGCACCTTTTTGGTGTCCGAACAGTTCAGTCTCCATAAGATGTTCCGGTATGGCCCCGCAGTTTACAACAACAAAAGGCCCTTCCGAAAGCGGACTGGCAGTATGGATTGCTTTTGCCGCCAGTCCTTTCCCGGTACCGGTTTCACCAAGAATCAATACAGTGGATTCCACTGGAGCAATATCCTGAACAAGATTGAAAACCTGTTGCATGGGAGGTGATTGTCCAATCATGCTTTCAAATCGGGTTCGATCCTTATGTTGCGCTCTTAGATATAGGTTTTCCCGTTCCTGGGCCTGATGCTTAATGATTTTATCAATTATTACACCCAGCTCGATCGGATCAAAAGGTTTTAATAAATAGTCAAAGGCACCGTTACGGATAGCTTCTATCGCGGTTGGAATAGAACCATAGGCAGTTATCATCACAACAGCAATATCCGAGTCATTTTCTTTAATTTGTTTTAACACTTCGAGCCCGCTGATTCCTCCCATTTTAATGTCCAGCAGAAGGATATCAAAACGTGTTGTTTTTATTCTTTCAAGAGCCTCTTCACCGCTCTCAGCCTTTTCAAGAATATGACCGTCCCGTTCGAGCCAACCGGCTAAAGATTCTCTCATGATGAGTTCATCATCAACAACAAGGATTTTTATACTGCTCATTGAAAAACCTCCATTCTATTTTTTCAGTGTGGAGACGGAGTCAATAGGAAGTTCAATTGTAAAGCTTGTTCCATTGGCTTTTGTGGATTCCACGCTAATACTACCTCCATGTTCCTGTATGATACCGTAGGCAACAGATAGCCCGAGCCCGACCCCTTTCCCTTGTTTTTTTGTGGTAAAAAAAGGTTCGAACAATTTTGTAAGGTTTTCACGGGGAATTCCTGAACCGGTATCCGTGAATACGGCATTCACTGTGTTGTTTTTCAAAGAATGATGCGTTTCTATATGTAGTAGCCCACCTCCGACAGCTTCAATCGCTTCGGCAGCGTTTGAAATGATGTTCATGAAAACCTGGAGAATTTGATCTTCCGAACCGATTATTTTTGGCAGATTCCAATCCATATTGGTTTCAATGCGGGCATTGTCGATTTTAAGGAGATTTGAGTTTAGGAAGAGCGTTTTTTCAATAAGTTTGTTGATATCAACGCTTTTCAGCTCCATTTTGGACTGCCTGGAAAAGGTTAAAAGGTTGGAAACGATTCTGCTTGTTCGTCTTGTTTCGGTTTCCATTAAAGTCAGATAATTTTGAAACAGAACTGAATCTTTGTTCGTGAAACCATCTTCGACGATAATTCTTTTTATGAGAAGAATTAGATTTAAAATTCCGGCAATCGGATTGTTGATTTCGTGGACAACAGAAGCGGCAAGTTTCCCAAGAGATGCCATTTTATCCTGATGAAGCAGTTTCGTGTGTGTTTCCTTGAGCTGCCTGGTCCGGTCATCAACCATCGCCTCCAGTCTTCTTGTAATTTCATCTTCTTCTTGTTTATGTTCCGTGATGTCCTTGCTGATATGGATGAACTTTGAAATCTCACCATCTTTTTCCCAGATGGGATATATATTGACTTCATAGTACCTTTTTTCCATATTTGGCATCATTCGGGTTTGAATTTGCCGAGTTGGGCGCTTGTTTTTGATAACATCTTTCAGAGGACAGTCGATCGTTTTTTCATCACAGGGATGGTCTAATTTGTGGTAGATCTGAAAACAATATTTTCCGATAACATTCTTTCGACTGTAGCCTGTCTTTTGGAGAAAAGCCTGGTTGACCTCCACAACCTTCATGTCCGGTGTCAACACAAGAATAAAATCGCGAATCCCATCAATAATGGTTTCAATCTCTTTTGTTCTTGCCCTCAATTTTTTTTCTTCAAGGCTGATGGCGGTCCAAAGTATCTCAAAGGTTTGATAGGATATTAATCGGATATGCCCTGGTTTTGTCGCCAGAACATCTTCTAAAACTTTTGCTTCCGGAGTCATGAGGATCAGAAGCTGAATATCATAAGTGGTCGAATACAACTGGTGATAATCGGTTTCTGTTTTTAGGCCGATTTTTTTGGCCAAAATAATACCGGGTGCAGTGGGATCCGGATCTGCAACAGCGATAATTTTCGCTTCAATTTCATGACGGTATTCAAAGGCGGATTTGGTCAGAAAATCCTTGCAGAATGTCCCACCGCCGATGAGTGCGATATTCATAATAACCGATGGGTTAGTCAATGCTTTTCTCCCCTTGATGCTGCGAAATCGGTTTATGCGATAACAACAAGATCTGTTTCATGTGAATCAAATGCAGAAGCGTATCATGGTCAGACTTCCCGTTTCAAGGTAAAAATGGATTGTCGCTTTAAGAAACCTATATTACGACAATGTAAGAGTTAAAGTCTGAGCAAAGCAACAGATTTGGGTTGACAAAAATTTTGTTTGATGAGTAAAACCATGATAAAAAAAACAATGTTTTTTGATCGAGAAAAACCTTTTCAATCATTTCTAAAGCGTTATATGGAGGGGTTATTATGACCAAGAAAGTCATTGGATCTGTAATGATTGTGGGCGGTGGTATCGCTGGAATGCAGTCAGCCCTGGATCTCGCCAACTCAGGATATTATGTATATCTTGTCGAAAAATCATCCGCCATCGGCGGATTGATGTCTCAGCTTGATAAAACCTTTCCAACAAACGATTGTGCCATGTGAATTATCTCTCCGAAACTGGTCGAGGTCGGCCGGCACATTAATATTGAGCTGTTAACAAACAGTGAACTTGAGAATCTGGAGGGTGGGAGTGGTAACTTTAAGGCACGAATAAAACAAAACCCCCGTTATATTGACTTGTCAAAGTGTACAAGTTGTGGCGAGTGCGGGAAAGTATGTCCGGTCTCTCTTCCGAATGAATATGACGAGGGGCTTTCGGTAAAAAAAGCAGCTTACAAGAGATATGCCCAGGCCATACCCGGAGCCTTTGCCATTGATAAAAAAGACAATGCACCCTGTCGGCTTGCATGCCCAGCCGGCATCAATGTACAGGGTTATGTCCAGATGGTGAAGCAGGGAAAATATGAAGAAGCATTAAAAATTATCATGGAAGATCTTCCACTTCCCGGTGTTCTTGGGAGGATTTGTCCACATGGATGCGAAGATGCCTGTCGACGTTGCGATGTGGAAGCGCCAGTAGCAATTTGCAAATTGAAAAGACTTGCGGCAGATCAATTCGATCCCAGAAAGGTTAAGATTGAATGCCTGCCTACGAGAAAAGAAAAAGTGGCAATCATTGGTTCCGGCCCGGCAGGACTGTCTGCAGCGTATCATCTGGCACGCAGAGGAATCAAATCAACAATTTTCGAATCCATGCCCGTACCTGGTGGGATGCTGAGGGTAGGGATTCCGGATCACCGTCTTCCGCCTTCTGTCCTTGATCGGGAAATCGAGGTAATCACAAACCTGGGTGTGGAGATTAAAACCAATACCCCGCTTGGCCCGGACATGAGTGTCGATGATCTCCTTACGGGAGGCTACAAAGCGGTATATCTGGCTACCGGAGCCCATAAGGGAATTGAACTGGGCATACCAGGGGAAAAAGCAGAAGGCGTTCGTCAGGGAGTTGAATTTTTAAAGGAAGTAAATCTTACCGGTACGGCGGATGTCGGGAAAAAGGTAGCCATTATCGGCGGCGGAAATGTTGCGATTGATGTCTCCCGTTCCGCGATTCGTATGGGTGCGGAAGAGGTTACGATTGTATATCGGAGAACCAGATCGGAAATGCCTGCATGGGAAGAAGAGATTCATGCGGCAGAGGAAGAGGGTGTGAAGATAACCTATTTGTCCGCACCGCAGGAAGTTATTGTGAAACAGGGCAAAGTATCGGGTCTTCGATGTATCCGGATGGAACTGAGTGAACCGGATTCATCCGGCCGGAAAAGGCCGGTTCCAATACCCGGGAGCGAATATGATCTTGCGGTTGATCAGATTATTCCGGCGATCGGTCAAAGGCCCGATTTATCAGCCTTGGAGGATGTAACAGGTTTGACTTTTTCCCGTTGGGGGACTGCTGAGGTGAACACAGTCACTTACGCAACGGAACGGGACGGAATTTTTGCCGGAGGTGATCTCCAGACCGGTCCGTGGATAGCGATAGGCGCAATCGCAGCAGGTAAAGAAGCGGCTGAATCCATTGTTCGGTTTCTGGATGGCGCAGATATGACGGAGGGCAGGGAGCCGGTGGTTAATGAAAATCCAGTATACAGGCCCATCCCGGAAGGTCAGCTGATTCAGGCAAGATTGAAACAGAATGAGTTGCCGATTGAAGAACGTATCGGCAATTTCAATGAAGTGGAGCTTGGCTTTGATGAAGTATCCGGACAAAAAGAAGCAGCACGTTGTCTGAATTGCGGTTATTGTTCCGAATGCTATCAGTGTGTTGACGCTTGTCTTGCAAATGCTGTCGATCATACTCAGAAGGTTCAATTCAGGGAACTTGAAATTGGATCCGTGATCATCGCAGCCGGTAGCAAACCGTATGACCCTTCCGGACTGGAGGAGTTTTATCACCATAAGGCAAATCAGAACATATTGACAAGTCTGGAATTTGAAAGATATTTAAGCGCTTCCGGGCCGACGATGGGACATCTTGTGCGTCCCTCTGACGGCAGGGAACCGAAAAAGATCGCATGGCTTCAGTGTATCGGATCAAGAGATAATAATAAATGTGGAAACGGATATTGCTCTTCGGTTTGCTGCATGTATGCAATAAAGGATGCAATGATTGCAAAAGAGCATTCTGCAGGGGATCTGGAGTGTACCATTTTTAATATGGACATCCGTACCTTTGGTAAAGATTATGAAAAATATTACGATCGGGCAAAAGAAAAGGCAGGTGTCCGATTCGTCAAGGCAAGAATCCATACGATTCATGAAATAAGGGAAACCAATGATCTCCGGATTCGATATGCAGATGAATCCGGAACAATCTGTGAAGAAGTTTTTGATATCGTGGTTCTTTCCGTAGGACTTCAGATCGACGGTGATGCAATCCGGCTTGCTGAAAAATTGGAAGTTGATTTGGGGAAATATCATTTTGTTGAGAATGATCCATTTAAACCAGTGGAAACTTCAAGACCGGGAATATTTGCTTGCGGTGTATTTCAGGGTCCGAAAGACATCCCCAGTTCGGTCATTGAGGCAAGTGCTGCTGCCGCTGCGGCTGGTGCTGTCTTGTCAGATGCTCGAGGTACCTGTATTAAGACTGTTGAAATCCCGGAAGAGATGGATGTCAATAGTGTAGAACCGAGGGTTGGTGTGTTTGTCTGCAATTGCGGTATCAATATTGCTGGAGTGGTTGATGTTAAGGCGGTCGAAGAATACGCAAGAACGATTCCGGGTGTGGTTTTCAGTACACAAAATCTGTTTACCTGTTCTCAAGACTCCCAGAATGCAATGAAAGAGATTATCAAGGAAAACAGATTGAACCGGATTGTGGTGGCTGCATGCACGCCGAAAACCCATGAAGGTATATTCATGGATACGCTTGAATCCTGCGGATTGAATAAATATCTGTTTGAAATGGCAAATATCCGCAATCAGAATTCATGGCCTCATTCGAACGAACCTGAAACAGCAACTGAAAAAGCCAAGGATCTTGTCCGGATGGCCATTGCCCGGGCAAAAGAATTGTCGCCTTTGCATGAAAAGATAATTCCGGTTAACGCTAGAGCGCTGGTTATCGGAGGTGGCGTCTCTGGAATGAATGCAGCGTTGAATCTCGCAGATCAAGGATTTGAAGTTGTTTTGATCGAGAAGGAATCCCAATTGGGTGGAATGGCAAATCGGCTTACGGAAACAATTGAAGGAAAAAATATCGGTATTTATGTGGAAGAGCTTATCCGGAAAATAAACACACATCCGAAGATAGAGGTTCTTCACACATCTCTTGTCGTTGGTTTTTCAGGATTCAAAGGGAACTTTACAACGGAGATATTGGTTGGGCCGGGTATGTATGAAAGAAAAATCAATCATGGGGCGGTTATTCTTGCCACCGGAGCTAATGAATACCAACCAAAAGAATTTTTATATGGTGAAGATAAGCGGGTGATCACACAGGTTACGTTGTCTCAGCAGCTTGAAGAAAAAGGTGCGGAAGACCTGAATCGGGTTGTAATGATACAGTGTGTGGGATCAAGGAATGATGAAAATCCGAATTGTTCAAGAATATGTTGCCAGGCAGCCATTAAAAACGCCCTGCATATCAAAAAACTGAATCCGGAAACAGAGGTTTTTATTCTGTATCGGGATATCAGAACCTATGGATTGCTTGAAGATTATTATACGGAGGCTCGAAAACAAGGGGTCATTTTTTCGAGATATTCAGTCAATAATCCACCCCGAGTATCCATTGAAGAAGGGGAGCTTTTTGTAACCTTTACCGATCATGTTTTGAATTGTGATCTAAAAGCAGATGCAGATCTTCTTGTTTTAAGTGCCGGAATGGTGGCGGAAGATACGGAAGAGCTCGCATCCATTGTGAAACTTGCTAGAAATGCCGAAGGCTTTTTTATGGAAGCCCATGTCAAGCTGCGGCCGGTGGACATGGCAACGGAAGGTATTTTTGTCTGCGGCACGGCTCACAGTCCAAAGCTCCTCTCCGAGTCCATTGCGCAAGCCCAGGCTGCTGCTGCGAGAGCGGCTACATTCCTTTCACAATCCAATTTGACCCTATCTGCAGTAGTTGCTGAAGTAGATGGAGATAAGTGCGCTTCTTGTCTGATTTGTGTGCGATCATGTCCATATAACGTACCCAGGATAAACAAAGACGGTGTCAGTGAGATCGATATGGCCTTGTGCCATGGCTGCGGCATTTGTGCATCAGAATGTCCTGCAAAAGCAATCGAACTTAACTGGTATGAGGATGATCAGCTACTTAGCAAAGTGGAGGCTTTGCTGGAAGGGGTTCTATGAGCAAGGATTTTCAACCGATTATCATATCGTTTTGCTGTAACTTCTGAGGGTATACTGCTGCGGACCTGGCAGGTTCGATGAGGCTGAGTTATCCTACAAGTATAAAAATTATTCGGGTTCCCTGTACCGGAAAAGTGGATGTTATTCATATCCTGAGATCTTTTGAAAAAGGTGCTGATGGCGTCTATGTGGTTGGATGCATGGAAGGGGATTGTCATTTCAACAAGGGAAACTTTCGAGCCAGGAAACGTGTGGCACAAGCCCAAAAAATGTTGGACGATATTGGAATCGGAGGCGAGCGTGTCAAAATGTATAACCTTTCTTCAAGCGAAGCACCGCTTTTTGTAAAATTTGCAAAAGAGATGTTTGATAAGATTGTTGAGCTGGGACCGAATCCGATAAAATCGGCTAAGAAAAAAAATATCAACAGGCAAACCGAGGCGGCCTGAAAAATTCATCTGATCGCCAGAGGGATTGAGTTTTCATTCAAACGGTCAACCTGTTTTCCGGATTTACTGGAAAAGAATTGTGGATCGTTCATACTGAACTCAAACCCGTGAACACGAAACCCATTATCAGTGAAGGTGCATTTATGATTGTTGCTGAAAAAAAACCGATGGAAGAAGTTATCAAAGAAATAAAAGACTATAAAAACATTCTTCTGCTGGGATGTAATGAGTGTGTTACCGTTTGTGAGGCAGGCGGGAAAAAGGAGGTTGGCATACTCGCCTCGGCTCTTCGTATGTATTTCCTGAACCAGGGGGAGGAAAAACGGATTGATGAAGTTACCCTGGAACGGCAGTGTGATCATGAATATCTGGAAGAGATACGGGATCGGATTGATACATATGACGCTGTTCTTTCTCTTGCCTGTGGAGTCGGGGTTCAGTTTATGGCGGATAAATATGTTTCAATCCCGGTTTATCCGGGGGTGAATACGTGTTTTTTAGGTGCCACCGAGAAAAGGGGACTATGGACAGAAAGATGTCAGGCATGCGGACAATGTATTCTGGCGAGTACTGCCGGAATCTGTCCGATCTCCAGATGCGCCAAAAGGATTTTGAATGGCCCCTGCGGAGGCTCAACCAATGGTAAATGTGAAATCAGCAAGGAATTGGATTGCGCCTGGCAATTGATTATTAACAGACTGAAAGCCATGAGCAGAATGGATGATTATGAAATATTGTTGGATATAAAGGATTGGTCCTCGGATCGAGCCGGAGGACCCAGAAAAGTTGTCAGGGAGGATGTTCAAGAATGAAAGAAAAAACACCGAGCAAACTTGAGAAAATTCTTGCATCAGGTAATCTTGCAGTGACATCCGAGTGTGGCCCACCCCGCGGGAGTGATCCTGAAGCAATTATTGAAAAGGCAAATTTGATCAAGGATTATGTTGATGCCATAAATATCACCGACAATCAGACATCAGTAACCAGGATGTGCAGTCTGGCAGCCTGTATCCGGTTAAAGCTTATGGGATTGGAGCCGGTTCTTCAGATGGTTACGAGAGACCGGAATCGAATTGCTTTGCAGAGCGATATTCTTGGGGCGGCTTCATTTGATATCCATAACATGCTTTGCCTGTCAGGAGATCACCAGAGTTTCGGCGATTGTGCCTCCGGACAGAATGTACATGATTTGGATTCCATGCAATTGATTCAAACCGTGCGAAGAATGCGTGACGAAGGAAAATTTATCGGAGGAGATGAGATCAAACGTCCTCCCAAAATGTTTGTTGGAGCAGCAGCCAATCCATTTGCAGATCCTTTTGAAATCAGGGTAGCCCGGCTTGCAAAGAAAGTGGCTGCGGGTGCCGAGTTTATCCAGACTCAATGTATCTATAACCTCGATAAATTTGAAAAATGGATGGAAGGAGTCCGGGACCGGGGTTTGCATGAAAAGGTTCATATCCTGGCGGGCGTTACACCCTTTAAATCTGCCGGTATGGCTCGTTATATGAAAAATAAAGTTCCGGGGATGGATGTTCCGGATGAAGTTGTAAAGAGGATGTCCGACAGACCAAAAGACAAACAGGCCGAAGAGGGGATCAATATTTGCGTTGAATCCATACAGAGATTAAAAGAGATCAAAGGTGTCCATGGTTTTCATGTCATGGCGATTGAGTGGGAGGAAAAAGTTCCTGAAATTGTTCAAAGAGCAGGCTTGCTTCCCAGACCGAAAATGTAATCTGTTTTGAATATTTGAAAACGGTTTGTTTTTTTCCTCTGGAGTCATCCGGATGGCTGTTTTTTTCATTTCAATAGATATAGAAATTTGTTGCCGAATTTTTTTGAATTGTTATAATGAGATAAATCTCGATATCATATAAGAAATTAAGGAATACATTTTTTAAGGAGGTATAAATGAGTGATAAAAAGACCATTCTTGTTGTTGATGATGAACCTGATTTCGCGTCGATAGTCCAGGCAAATCTGAAGAAAGCAGGTTTTAACGTAGAAGTGGCATATGATGGTGTTGAAGCATTGGATAAAGTTAAATCAAATCCTCCGGATGCCATTGTTCTGGATGTAATGATGCCGGAGAAAGATGGTTATGAGGTATGTGCAGAACTGAAGAAAAGTGAAAAATATAGAGATATCCCTATTATCATGTTGACGGCAGTTGCCGATCATGTAGGTTCCACGAGGTATTCACACCATGACGGGATGAGCATGGAGGCAGATGATTATCTACCAAAGCCGGCGTCGGCAGAAGATATTTTGGATAGTGTGAAACGACTTGTCAGTTGATTGGAAAAAAAATTTTCCCCAGATGTTTCATGAAAAAGCAAACTTTTGGGAAGAACCGAAACGAGTAGGAAATACATCTGTTACGGTATCTTCCCACAATTGCTTTTGGGTATTGGAAACTTTGACGTAAGCCACACAGGCACAAACGAATGAAAATATTTTGTATTTTAGGAGATGAGCGCTCTTTTCGATCAAAATCCCCTGTCATTTTTTCCAGTGTATTAAAAAGAGTTGGAATACGCGGAATGTATGTTCCTTTTAAGGTTGAAAATGGCCAAATCGGTCCTGCGATGCAGAGTCTCAGGGTTCTGAATATTGATGGGGCCAATATTGCTGTCCCCTATAAAGAAGCGGTTATTCCCCATCTGGATATTCTTTCAGAGGGAGCGAATATTATCGGAGCCGTCAATACGGTTGTGCGAAAAGGAAAAATATTAAAAGGATACAATACCAATGCGATAGGGTTTATGGATACTCTGGAAGAGATCGGGTTTAATGTTCCCGGCAAAACCGCTTTGGTTTTTGGAACCGGAGGGATTGCAAAAGCCATCGTATTTATCTTGAACTGGTTGAGGGCTGAATCAATCCTGATTGCAGGAAGAAATAAAAACAGTCTCGCTGGAATCGTGAATAACATCGGGGGCACTGCAATACCAATCGAATCAGTCAATGATGGGCCGATCAAGGCAAATATTCTGATCAATGCCACTTCGGTTTCAAGTCCTGATGAGTCGACGGAGTTTGCAGCCCTGGTCGATAAATGTGATATCCGGGAATGTGAAATGATCATGGATGTGAATTATGGACGACCGGTCAATTTATGGGAAGCAAAAGCGCAACAAAAAGGAGTTCAATTTTTGGATGGAAGGTTCATTCTTGCGCATCAGGCGAGGAGAAGCTTTTCCTTATGGACAAAGATTGATGTTGAAGCAAAAGAGTTTTTAAAAGCAATGGATGAGGAGTTATAAAAAAAAATATCATGCGCTCTGAAATAGAGAAAGAATATCTTTTAAAGGCAGTTGATGCTTCTAACAGGATTTTTTTTATTATATCCCCCGATTTCCAAATCTTGGCCACCAATCGATACACAAAAGAAAAGTACGGATTCAACATCGTTGGACAAAAATGTCATCAACTCCTATGCGAGTGGGAGTTCCCAGGGGAGAATTGTCCGGCAAAACAAGTTTTGAAATCAAATAGACCCATTCTGTCGGACAGGCCTGTTTTAAGGGGAAAGGAGAATTCGTTATCCAATCAAAAGTGGTCCACTTGTCGCTATTCCTATCCAATATTTTCAGAAGATAAGATCGATGCAGTTGCCATCGTTGAATTTGACACGCCTTCACGAGAAGAAATGGAAGAGGATCTCAGACGAGCCAATTCTCTTTTAAAGAATCTGATTCTGAGCTCAGTGGATGGGGTCATTGCAGCCGATATGACTGGAAAAATTTTGATATTCAACGATGCTGCTGTAGAAATAAGCGGGTACAGTGCTAAAGAGGCACTTGATTCATTAGACATAAGAAATTTTTATCAGGGTGATACGGCGCGTGATATCATGCGAAGGCTCCGTAGTGATGATTATGGAGGGAAAGGCAAGCTGAAGTCTTTCCAGGTCGATGTCATTAAAAAAAATGGGGATATTATACCGATCCGATTAAATGCATCCATTGTTTATAAAGGCGATAAAGAGGTTGCCTCCATTGGATTTTTTCATGATTTACGTGAGGAATTACGGATAAAAGGTGAGCTTGAAAAAACTCAGATACAGCTTCTACAGGCAGAGAAAATGTCTTCCCTTGGAAAACTTTCTGCCGGAGTGGCTCATCAATTGAATAATCCTCTGGGTGGAATTACACTCTATACAAAATTTCTTCTTGAGGATTATGATTTAGAACAGAGTGCAAAGGATGATCTGAATCGTATTTTACAGGAAGCGGAACGTTGCAGGGATACGGTTAAAGAATTATTGGAGTTTGCCCGGCAAACCAGTCATCTGGTAAAACAGCATGACTTGAATCAAGCCATTTCCCGGACAATGTTTTTACTTGAAAATCAAACACTTTTTCAGAATATTGTTATTGAAAAGAAGTTAGCAGGAAATCTGCCTCTAGTTCCTGTTGATATCCAGCAAATGAATCATGTTTTCATGAATATAATATTGAATGCAGCTCAGGCAATGGATGGGAAGGGGCATTTACGTTTATCCACCAGCCTATCAGAAGACGGGGATAAAGTGGTTATCGAAATCAGTGATACAGGACCAGGAATTCCCGATCATATATTAAAACATATTTTTGAACCCTTCTTTACGACCAAGGAGGAAGGCAAAGGAACCGGACTTGGTTTAAGCATGGTGTACGGTATTGTTCAGGATCATGGCGGAGTGATAACCGTAAAGAGCTGTGTTGGTGAAGGCACTACTTTCCGGATTGAACTTCCTCTGAAATATCAGAATCGAGGAGGAGCTGAGAGTGAAGAATAGATTCGATACAGGAAAAGTACTGGTCATTGATGATGAACAGATTCTGCGGGATGGAGCAGAACGAATTTTGAAACGGATGGACTTTCAGGTTTTCAAAGCTTCCAGAGGAGAGGAGGGATTGAAAATTTTGGAACAGGAACCGGTTGCCATCGTCTTGTTGGACATGAAGATGCCGGGAATCGATGGGATGGAAGTCCTAAAGCGAATTATGGAACTGGATCGAGGAATCCTTGTTATTGTTATCACCGGATATGCAACCGTAGAAACCGCTATCGAGGCGATGAAGCGAGGTGCTTATGACTTTATTCCAAAGCCGTATGAACCGGATCAGCTTCGAATCGTTGTAAGCCGTGCACGTGAAAAAATGCAGTTGACCCTGGAAACAGAAAAACTGGAAATGGAACGAAAGCGGACTCTGGCGGATCTTCATACTTCCCAAAGCCGTGTGCACACAATTATTGATTCACTTCCAAACGGTGTATTGGTTACGGATACAAATGGTAAGGTGGTGCTGTTAAACCCTGCATTCAAGCAGCATTTAGGGCTTGTGAAAGATATAATGCCCGGTGGAGATATCAGCGCCTATATTTATGATAAAGAGTTATGCAAACTGATTATCGATATTTCTCGCGGCAAATATGTTGACTTTGATGATATTCCAACCCATGAACTGAATCTTGATGGGGGCCGGTTTTTATTGGCCAGATCCAGACCGGTGTTGGGAGAGAAAAGAGAGTGTCTGGGAGCAGTGACCAATATCATGGATATTTCTGCCATGAAAGCATTGGATCAATTGAGAGCTGAGTTTGTTGCGAAGGTTTCTCATGAGCTTCGGTCTCCTCTTTCCACTATACATGAGCAGCTTGCTATGGCTTTAAACGATATGGATGAAGGTGCTTCAGAAAATGAACAATATCTGCTTTCTCGAGCAAAGGAGAAAACAAAGGGTTTGATATCCACGATTGGAGATTTGTTGGATCTTTCTCGGATTGAGGCTGGAATTGCATCCAAGGAATCAAAACCGGTTCAGGTGGATGAGTTGCTAAAAAGTATTGTTGATTTTTTGGGAGCACAGGCCATTGCAAAAAAGCAGTCTTTAACCCTTGAAATAAAGGATGGACCTCTTCCATCCATCATGGCGGATCCAATGTCGCTTGAAAGTGTGTATGGCAATCTGATTACAAATGCCATAAATTATACCCAAGCAGGTGGGGAAATTAAAGTTATTTTGGATAAGACCGGAACAAATTTGAGGGTTATTGTAAAAGACAATGGTTATGGAATAGATGCCAAATATATGGATAAGATTTTTGAAAAATTTTATCGAATTAAAAATGAGAATACAAGATTTATTACCGGGACTGGACTTGGATTGCCGATCGTAAAAGGTATCGTTGATTCGCTGGGTGGCTATATCGATGTTGAAAGTGAGACCGGAAAAGGCACCTCTTTTACGGTACTGCTGCCTATTAAATAATGAAATTTATGGATGCAGCGGTCACCGTTTGAATCGGGAATTAAAATTGTTAATACTTTCCAAATTCACTGTCATCCAGCGCAATGATCTGTTCAGGTTTTTGTTCCGGTAGTTCCTTTGGTTGTATATCAGCCTTACCCCAGGTATAGTTGGTTTGTTGCTGATAATTCGGTTTATGAATTTCAGGTACCGGAGACAGGGATTTCACGGTCGAAGTTGAACCTGTCTGCGTATCGTTTTTTTGCACCCGAAATCGGGAAAGCAGATGATGAACCTGGGCAGCTTGCGCAGATAGCGTTTCAGCCGCTGAGGATGTTTCTTCAGCATTGGCGGTATTGCTCTGAGTAACGTTATCAACCTGTTGAAGTCCTTTATTGACCTGGGCGATTCCTTGTGCCTGCTCACTGCTTGCGGCGGCGATTTCACCCACAAGATCTGTTACCTGGGTTACACCGGTGTTTATTTTTTCAAGTGCCTCTGAGGTTTTACCGGCGGTTTGGTTTCCATCCTTTACTTTTTTAATCGATTTTTCGATCATATCGGTAGTCTCTCGGGCGGCTTTCGCACTTCGGGCTGCCAGAGAACGAACCTCCTGTGCCACGACTGCAAAACCTTTTCCATGTTTGCCGGCTCTTGCAGCTTCTACTGCGGCATTTAGTGCCAGCAGATTGGTCTGGAAAGCGATATCATCAATTGTTTTAATAATTTTTCCAATTTCATTACTGGATTCACTAATGGCATCCATAGAGGAAACCATCTCTTCCATCTGTTGGATTCCATTGCGTACCGCCTCATGTGCTGCCTTTGCCAACGTATTGGCCTGTGCTGCATTCTCAGCATTTGTTTTTGTCTGGGAACTGATTTGAGTCATACTGCTGGATATTTCTTGAATAGCGGCCGCTTGTTCTGTGGCACCTTGAGACAGGGCAACGCTTGAATCTGCAATCTGTCTAGAGCCGGAATCCACCTGGGCTGCTGAGAAGTTAAGCTCGGAAACCATATTATTCAGACTGGTAATCATCGTAAGAAGAGCCTTCCCCAATGTATCTTTTTCGGATGCGATAATAATTTCATGGGTAAGATTGCCTTCGGCAATGTCGGAAGCCGCTTTTGCCTTAATATTCAGGGAATCAACCACTGAATTTAATGCCGAGCCCATGATACCGATTTCATCTTTACCTGTTTTCAGGTGTACGGAAAGATCACCATGGGCAATTGTATTCAAAGCTTCCACAGTGTTTTTGAGGGGCCGGATAATACCTTGATTCAGAATAAACCAGATTAACAAGACCGAACCTGCTACAACAATGAAAAAGGTCGTCAGACTGTATATCCTTTGACGTTTTGTATCCTGACTAATCGAGGATAATTCGGAATTCAGTTCATTCACGAAATATTGGCTGAGCTGGGTAAGCTGTTTTTCAAGGGACTCTGTCTGTTTCGCCAATTCGGCTGTTTTACTCATATCCGCAGTATCTTCATTCGTAATCATATGGGTGTAGAGGGTGTTCGCAGATTCGGAAAATGAAAATAACTCTTTAATCGAGATGTTGATTTTTTCTTTTAAATCCGGATCAACATGCGGTAATGCAGAAATGGCGGTTAGTGCTTCCTGAATTTGTTTTGCCTTGGATTGAGCTGTTTCAAGCAGCTTCGTATCACCAATCAGGACGGCATCATTGAATAGTTTGATCTGTTCGCTAAAGAAATTTAGGGCTGTCTGGCTGTATCGTGTTGCCGGGAAAACAGATTCGGATACGTTGTATAGCCTGTTCTCAGTCTGTTTACCATTACTGTATCCAAATAGCATAGATGCGAAGTAGCCTATAATTAGAATACTCAGACTTAACCAAATCTTGTTTGCAATACTCAATGAACGCCACATACATCGTCTCCTTGTATTTTTTCAAATTGGAAAAAGTTGTCTATTATTTGATCGGAAATTATGTTTCTTTGAAGAAAGAATGTCTGCTATGAAAATTTTATTGTTTTTGTGTATTGTGAATACGGCAAGCGAAAAAAGTGTAATAAACAAGAAAACATGAGAGTAATATAGAAATTATATTATCTACGGGTTGTTGTCAATGGAAACTTGTCTTGCATTTTTTTGTTGAGGTTTATTAAAAATCAAAATAGTGTTGGACAATTATTTGATGTTTTTGTAAAAAGTTCAATCTATCTCAAAAAAATAGACTCGAAGTTGGGATAGCGATACTTTTTCCTAAAGAGCCATGAATTTTTTTTAAATTTAACAATATGCGTTGGAGGATCGACATGAAAGTTTTGGTCAGTGATAATCTGGGTGAAGTGGGTATCAAGATCTTCGAAGATGAAGAAGGGATTGAGGTTGATGTGAAAACAGGGCTTTCACCTGAAGAATTGAAAAAAATAATAGGTGGTTATGATGCGCTGGCAATTCGCAGCTCGACAAAAGTTACGGCTGAACTTCTTGCGGAAGCAAAAAATTTGAAGGTTGTCGGTCGTGCCGGTATTGGATTGGATAATGTGGATATTCCGGAAGCAACAAAGCGTGGTGTTGTTGTCATGAATACACCTGGTGGAAATGTTGTAACGACTGCTGAGCATGCCATTGCGATGATGATGGCTCTTACCCGTAACATCCCACAGGGAACTTCATCATTAAAAGCAGGGCGTTGGGAAAAGAAAAAACTTCAGGGTAGGGAAATATACAATAAAATACTGGGTGTTGTAGGATATGGAAATATTGGTGCCATCGTAGCAGATCGCGCCAGGGGATTAAAAATGAATGTAATTGTATATGATCCCAATGTTACCGCAGAAAAGATTCAAAAAGCAGGTTTTGAATATGTCAACCTTGAAGAGTTGTATCGAAGAGCGGATTATATTACGATCCATGTCCCCAAAATGAAGAGCACGATTGGTCTGTTGAATAAAAATGCATTTCGCCAGATGAAGGATGGTGTAATGGTGATCAACTGTGCTCGCGGAGGTATCGTGGATGAGGCGGATTTATACGAGGCAATTCAATCCGGTAAAGTCGCCGGCGCCGCTTTGGATGTTTTTGAAACAGAGCCTCCGGGGCAATCTCCCTTATTTGAACTCGACAATGTAATCGGGACTCCTCACTTAGGAGCTTCCACTGAAGAAGCTCAAACCAATGTTGCGGTGGCTGTAGCTGAACAGATTATTGCATATTTAAAACATAACACGGTTATTAATGCAGTGAATGTGCCGTCTGTTACAGGAGAATTGTTGAAGAAGCTTTCTCCCTACCTGACGCTTGTTGATCGAATGGGGTGTTTACAGGCTCAGCTTATTCGAGGGCCGGTAAAGGAAGTCATTGTTGAATACACGGGAGATTTTCAAGGGCTTGACCTTTCACCGGTCACAACCGCTCTATTGAATGGGCTTCTTGCAATGATGGTAAAAGATGAAGTGAATGCGGTGAACGCTCCGATCATTGCGAAAGATATGGGAATCAAGGTTACAGAAATAACCAGCGGAGAATCTTTGGATTTCATCCATTTGATTTCAGTAAAGGTTGTTACAACAGAGATGGAAAATATTGTGGAGGGTACCATTTTTGGGAAAAATGATCCAAGGATAGTGCGGATCAATAATTTCCGGCTGGAAATTATTCCAAAAGGACATCTCGCTTTGATACATAACATGGATAAACCAGGTGCAATCGGTAGTATCGGAACGGTGCTAGGCATAAATAATCTGAATATTGCAAGAATGCAGGTTGGTCAGGAACAGGATGGTGAACGGAATGTCATTATTTTGAGAACAGATACTCCGATTCCGGATCAGGTTATAAAGCAATTGTTGGATTTGCCTATGGTTAAAACAGTCATTCCACTTACTCTGTAATGGCGGAGTATTGAATGGATAAAATAGTCGGATAAACAGAGGGGATATGTCATGACAGATCAAACAAAAGATTTTATTGTCAAGGACACAGAGATCTCATCCAGTGAAGATACATCTGATAAAAAAAAGGAAAGCATAACCGGATCATCAACTTCTGGAGAACATTCGGGTCAGGATTCAAAGCTTCCCAAGATTAATTTTTCAACTTTTATTTTTTCTCTCAATTCTTCCGCGCTGTATCATTTAGGACTGGTACCGGATCCAACAACCGGTAAAAAAGAGAAAAACCTGCTTTTGGCCAAACAAAGCATTGATATCCTTGGGATGTTGGATGAAAAGACACAGGGAAATCTAACTAATGATGAGGAAAAATTACTCAGACATATTCTGCATGACCTGAGACTCATGTATGTGAAAGAACGTAGCTAATCTTTTTCAATAGATGGCTGTTTTTCAAGTTCTGATGCAAAGGTGATAAAAAATTCGATGAAACAGGCAAAAATAAAAGAAAAAGAAGGTAACCGAAGGAGTGCATGGATATTTTTTGTCTGTATGGTGACAGCGGGTATCTGTTTTTCCTTTAAAGCGGAAGCCAGGGAAATACCTGTTGATGCGGTTACTTTACCAGGGAGTTTTAGCAGTCTTGCTGAATCTGTAGGCCCTGCCGTGGTTCATATCAGAACAGAAAAAATTACCAAAGGAATGGGGCGAGGATTTCGACATTTTGATCAAAAACCTTTTCACCAGGATGACCCACTTCATGAGTTTTTGGATAGGTTTTTTGAAGAGGATCCGCAAAGGGAAGATCGTTATCAGAGTCTCGGCTCCGGTTTTATCGTTGGTAAGGAAGGTTACATTGTAACAAATGATCATGTGGTTGAAGATGCAGATAAGATTAAGGTAATTCTGAAAGATGGGAAAGAGTTTGAGGCTGTATTGATTGGTCTTGATTCAAAGACGGATCTTGCCCTTATTAAAGTAGAGCCAAAACAGAATTTGCCCTGTGTGAAAATTGGAAATTCTGAGAATATCAAGGTTGGCCAATGGGTTGTAGCCATTGGCAGTCCTTTTGGCCTGGAGCAGACAGTAACAGCAGGTATCGTGAGCGCAAAAGGAAGGGTGATCGGCTCTGGTCCATATGATGATTTTATTCAGACAGATGCTTCGATTAACCCAGGGAACAGCGGAGGTCCTCTTCTCAATATGGACGGTGAAGTTGTTGGAATCAATACAGCTCTTATTGCAAGTGGCCAGGGAATCGGTTTTGCGATCCCAATTGATCTGGCAAAAGGCATTATTGATCAATTAAAAAAAAATGGGATTGTTACAAGGGGATTTTTAGGGGTTTCGATTCAAGATATTAGTAAAGAACTCTCGGAATACTATAATATTGAAGACGGAAAGGGGGTTCTTGTTGTTGAGGTTGTGCCGGGAGGCCCGGCTGATAACGCAGGTATTCTTGCAAAGGATATTATTCTTGAAGTGAACGGCATGAGAATGGAAAACAGCCGCGCATTATCCAGTCTTGTTGCCGAGACCTCTGTTGGAAAGACGATCGAGATACTATTATTACGAGCTGGATTGGATAAGAAATTGACTGTTGAGATCGGGAGAATGAATGATAAAAATCTTCCTATTGACCCACAAAACAAAAAGACAGAAGAAGTTCTTGGGTTAGAGGTTTCTGAGCTTACAGATGAGTTTGCAGATAAATACAATCTGAGTGAATCCGGTGGCGTCATTGTGCTGGATGTCGAACCGGACAGCATAGGAGATGAGGCCGGAATTCTGCATGGGGATATTATAAAAGAGATCAATCATTACCCGGTAAAGTCGCTCGGGGATTTTAATAAAATACTTGGTGAAATAAAATCCGGAGAACAGATTCAAATGTTCATTAAAAGGAGTAATATCGGTTTCATCGTGGTTCGCATTACCCGATAGCCATATATCATGTTGAACAGGGAAGGAATTTTTACTGTAATCGATCCACTCATCAGTCCCATGCACTCTTTTTCAGGTAAACAAATAACATACGCATCATTATCTTCATAACCATACTGAATAATTAAAATTTTAACGAAAAATGCAAACAACTTATTCCATGATCAAGGAATTATCTCCTGCAAAAATTAATCTTTTTTTGCAGGTAACCGGCAGGCGTCCGAATGGATATCATGAGCTAAACACCCTGATGTGTGGGGTTACACTTTTTGATACAATAATTTTCGATTTTCGAGCCTCCGAATTCAGTATCCAGTGCACCCATCCGGAGGTGCCTGAAGACGATACCAATCTGGTTTGGAAAGCAGCTGAGCTTTTTTTTAAAACCAGTGGGAAAAAGACGGGTGTGAAAATTCGAATTGAAAAAAAGATACCGGTTGGCGCAGGGCTCGGCGGAGGGAGCAGCAATGCAGCATCTGTATTAAAATCGCTCAACAGCTTCTTTGGTTTTCCCTTGTCAGATGAAAAACTGAGAGAGATTGGTCTTGAAATCGGAGCAGATGTGCCTTTTTTCATTCGGGGGAGGCCGGCAGTGGCAAAAGGAATTGGTGAAAAGCTCTTCGAATATGATTTGTTGCAGAAATTTCATGTGTTGCTGGTCAATCCCGGAATCAACGTGTCTACAGCAGAGGTTTATAAAAACCTGAATTTGGGATTGACAAAATGTGAAAAAATAATTACAAGATTTCCTTTTAGTGGTGTATCAGTTGATATCTGTAATTATTTGTGTAATGACCTTGAAACCGTTACAACCAAAATGATTCCGGATATAGAACGGATTAAAGCGTCGCTGATAAAATTGGGTTCTCAGGGAGCGCTGATGTCCGGCAGCGGGCCGACAGTTTTCGGCCTTTTTGCTGATAGTAACCAAGCCAAGTTTGCATACAGGGAACTTAAACAGTTCCCTGAAAAGAATAAATTTTTGGCAGAAATGATCGTGTGATCAAAAATTTATCATTATTATTTTGAAACCGGCCTTATCATGAGTTGCCGGTTTTAAGATATTACCGGCAACTCGTTGAAAAAATTCTACGTTGATTGCCTGTTCTGTTTTTTAATGGGGCGTCGTCAAGCGGCAAAGACACAGGATTTTGATTCCTGCATTCGGAGGTTCGAATCCTCCCGCCCCAGCCATTTTTTTATAAAATTGGCTATTTATGATTTGTTCTGGGGAAGTGATGGATAGTATAAAAAAAGGTATTTATATATTTACCGGAAACTCGAATCCGGTTCTTGCAAAAAAGATCTGTGAGTATCTTGGGGTACCTCTAGGCAGTTCCAAGGTCAAGACTTTTAGCGATGGTGAAATTCAGATAGAAATTGATGAAAATGTTCGCTGTTCCGATGTTTTTGTCATTCAATCAACCTGCAGGCCTGTAAATGATAGTTTGGTTGAGTTGCTGTTGATGCTGGATGCTTTGAAACGTTCATCTGCGCAGAGAATAACGGCTGTTATCCCTTATTATGGCTATGCAAGACAGGATAAGAAGGTCGCTCCGCGAGTTCCTATAAGTGCAAAAATGGTGGCTGATCTTTTGGATGTTGCTGGTGCAAACAGGGTGATTACCATGGATCTTCATGCCGGGCAAATTCAGGGATTTTTTAATATGCCTGTGGATAATCTGTTTGCTGCTCCGGTTCTGCTCGATTATATTACAAATCGATTTGGTGAGAAATCGGTGATTGTTTCACCGGATGCAGGAGGCGTTGAAAGGGCAAGGGCGTTTGCCAAGAGACTCGGTGCCGGCCTGGCAATTGTTGATAAGCGAAGGGATGCTCCGAATCAAGCAAGAGCTATGGCTGTAATTGGTGATGTAAAGAATAAAGTTGCGATTATTCTGGATGATATGGTGGACACTGCCGGTACGCTGACTGAAGCTGCTGCTGCAATAAAGAATGGGGGCGCCCTCGAAGTTCATGCATGTTGCTCACATCCTGTGCTTTCCGGTCCTGCGGTCGACCGGATAATTGATTCCGAACTGAAAAGTCTTGTGACAACAGATACCATTCCTCTCAGCAGTAAAGCGTCTGCGTGTGATAAAATCAAGGTGTTGTCAATCGCACAGCTTGTCGGAGAAGCGATCATACGCAGCCACCGGGGAGATTCCGTTACGTCACTTTTTGTATAATTTTAAATGATTTTTTTAAGGAGGAATACTTTTGGAAATACTTGAATTGAAGGCAGAAAAAAGAAGCACAATCGGCAAAGGGCCCGCACGATCCCTTCGGCGGGACGGCAAAATTCCAGCCGTGCTATACGGATCGGATATTGAGCCGGTTTCCCTTTCTATCCAGGCAAAAGAAATCGAAGTTTTATTGAAAAATGCTAAATTTAATCAGCAGCTTATCAATATTGACATGGGGAGTGGGGTTATGAAACCTACCATGATCAAGGAGATTCAATTAAGACCGGTAAAGGGCGATTTCCTGCATATCGATTTCTATGAAGTGAATATGGGTCGGAAAATCAGGGTGCGTGTCCCGGTTGTTTTAAAAGGAAAGAGCATTGGTGTTGAAAATGGAGGCCTTCTGCAGATTATCAGACGTGAATTGGAAGTCCTGTGCTATCCGGGTGAAATTCCAGAGGCTATTGAAATTGATGTAACGGATCTAAATATCGGTAATTCTGTTCATGTAAATGATATACATTTAGAAGGTGATATGGAAATCCCTGCAGAAGTCAATTTTACCGTTGTCACTATGCTTGCGCCAAAGAAGGAATCTGTTGCAACTGAAGAAGAAGGGGCTGAAGCAGAAGCGGTTGCAGGAGAAGCAGCTGCTGAATAATTGGCGTAAATTGGGTGGTATTCTCTTGCGATCTTGTTTCCTCATACGAAGCGTTATTCCTTTACAAAGGATAAGCTCACAAACAGATTCTTATCTTTACGGATAGGGAAAAAGGATGAGCCGGAAACAGATTCGGATGCTTGTCGGACTCGGCAATCCAGGCAAAAGCTATTCAATGACGCGGCATAATGTCGGTTTTATGGTACTTGAAGCACTTTCAGAGGTGTTTTCCATTCCAGTTGAGAAAAAAAAGCCTGATGTGTTGTTTGGCCGCGGAAATGCTGAAGGAACGGATATCATACTTGCCAAACCTGTTGCATTCATGAACCGGAGTGGTTATCCGATACAAAGGCTTGCAGAATATTTTGGGATATCTGGTGAGGAGATGCTGGTAATACATGACGACATCGATCTTACCTTTAAAAGATTAAAAATAAAAATGAAAGGAGGACATGGCGGACACAATGGTATTAGATCAATGATCGGTGCATTTGGACATGGAGATTTTATCCGTATCCGTGTTGGAATCGGTCGTCCAGATGGCCCTAAAGAAGTTACCGATCATGTTCTCGGCCGGTTCTCAGATGAAGAAAAAGAAGAATTGGACCGTGTAATTATTAGGGCCAGAGACGCTGCCATCACAATACTACGTGACGGCATACAGGAAGGGATGAATATTTTTAATAAACATAATGATTTTCAATGAACAATGAATGGAGGAAAATATGGATTTGATAATGGAAAACATTCCATTGGTGTGCACACTCGTCGGTGTCGTTGGTATTCTTTTTTCCCTGATTCTTGCGGGCATTGTAAAAAGTGCTCCTGCAGGAAATGAAAAAATGCAGAAAATTGCCGGTGCAATTCAGGAAGGTGCAATTGCATACTTGAATCGTCAGGCCAAAAGTATGGCTGCCGCAGGTATCGTGATTTTTATTGTCATCTTCTGGACAATGGGCAGCGTTACGGCTATTGGTTTTGCATTGGGTGCCCTGGCGTCTTTTTGTGCTGGTTATATCGGTATGAGAGTTTCCGTAATTGCCAATGTCCGAACGGCTGAGGCTGCTAGAAATGGTCTGGCTGCCGGTCTTGGTATGGCATTCAGAGGCGGATCTGTTACCGGTATGATCGTTGCCGGTCTTGCACTGACAGCTGTTGCGGGTTACTATACTTACACTCATGATGTTATGTCACTGGTTGCTCTGGGCTTTGGCGGCAGCTTGATTTCTATTTTCGCCCGTCTTGGCGGTGGTATCTTCACCAAAGGCGCAGACGTCGGTGCTGACCTGGTTGGAAAAGTGGAAGCAGGAATTCCCGAAGATGATCCCCGTAACCCGGCAACCATCGCTGATAACGTTGGTGATAATGTTGGTGACTGTGCCGGTATGGCAGCGGATCTTTTTGAAACTTATGCGGTAACCGCTGTTGCTGCAATGCTGCTTGGACATCTCCTGTTCCCGAAAAATGAAATGGCGACTCTTTTCCCGCTGATTCTTGGCGCGATTTCAATTGTTGCTTCCATTATCGCGATCTTTTTTGTACGTCTTGGAAGAAGCGAGTATATCATGGGCGCTCTGTATAAAGGAATGTTTGGTGCGGCCATTATTGCTGGTGTCGCTTTCTTTTATGCAGCCCAGAAATTCCTGGTAGACATTCCCGGAATCGATGCAATGAAGATTTATTACTGCACCGTGATCGGCCTTGTCCTGACTGTTGTAATCGTTATCATCACAGAATTTTACACTGGGAAATATAAACCGGTGAAAGATATTGCTCTTGCATCCACCACCGGTCACGGAACCAACATCATTGCCGGTCTTGCCGTCAGCATGCAGGCAACCGCTGCTCCGGTTCTGGTAATCTGTCTCTCCATCGGTCTTGCTCATCACTTTGCAGGTCTTTATGGTATTGCAATGGCAGCGATGTCCATGCTTTCCATGACCGGTATGGTTATTGCGATTGACGCTTATGGTCCGATCACGGACAATGCCGGCGGAATTGCTGAAATGAGTGAAATGGAAGAAAGCGTACGTGCGGTGACCGATCCTCTGGATGCGGTTGGAAATACAACCAAAGCCGTAACCAAGGGATATGCGATCGGTTCTGCCGGTCTTGCTGCGCTGGTTCTGTTCGCTTGCTACTGTATTGAGTTCCAGGTTCAGGGAAAAAGCGGAGCTATCAAGTTTGATTTGGCTGACGTTGATGTTATTATCGGCCTCTTTATCGGCGGTCTTCTGCCTTACCTGTTTGCCTCCATTGCTATGAAAGCGGTTGGTAATGCAGGTGGCGCGGTTGTTGATGAAGTTCGTCGTCAGTTCCGTGAAATTCCGGGAATTATGGAAGGCACCGGAAAACCGGACTATGCAGCCTGTGTTGATATTGTGACCAGTTTTGCTCTTCGTGAAATGGTAGTGCCGGCGCTTCTCCCGGTTGTTGCTCCTCTTCTGGTTGGTCTTATTCTTGGAAAGGTAGCTCTTGGCGGACTTCTGATCGGTAGTATTGTAACCGGTCTGTTCGTTGCGATCTCCATGACAACCGGCGGTGCTGCATGGGATAATGCGAAAAAATACATTGAAGACGGTAATCTGGGCGGAAAGGGCAGCGATGCCCATAAAGCTGCCGTTACCGGTGATACGGTTGGCGATCCTTACAAAGACACAGCGGGACCGGCCGTTAACCCGATGATTAAAATCCTGAATGTTGTTGCACTGTTGATGGTTCCTTTCCTTATGTAATTCTTGGATTTTACGTAACAATATAAAGGGGATCAGCAGTGATTGCTGATCCCCTTTTTTTTTGTTGTTGATTCATGGTAATAAATATGGTATATTATGTCAATTTTACATACGATATATAGATATAATTGGCAAAATCAGTTACAATATAATGTATTTTTTAACAAAATGTGGGGAAAAAATGGCGGAAAATGCGGTTAAGCGAGAGCAAGCTTGTCAGGAATTCAGCCCAGGTGATCTAGCTGTTTATCCGGCCCATGGCGTTGGTCGCATCGAAGCGATTGAAAGTCGGGAGATAGGCGGCAACAGACAGGATTTCTATATCATGAAGATTTTAGAGAATGGTATGGTGATCATGATTCCGACAAAAAATGTAACATCCGTAGGCTTGCGAAGCGTCATCCATAAGAATGACGTCAATAAAGTCTATGAGATCATTACATCCAAAAAAGAGGGTACGATCGACAATCAGACCTGGAACCGAAGATACCGTGAGTATATGGATAAAATCAAAACAGGTTCTTTGTATGATGTTGCCGAGGTATTCAGAGATCTTTTTATGCTGAAATTTACAAAAGATCTTTCTTTTGGAGAGCGTAAACTTCTTGACACTGCTCAGGGACTTTTGCTCAAGGAACTTTGTACTGCCAAGAACAAAGATGAGAAAGCTGTTATGGCAGAGATCGAGTCTTTATTTACGTCCAACTAATATTCGGTAATCCCGCTCATGTCTGGTGATGCCGGTTTTACCATTACTGCCGCTGAAACTGATACCGACAAGCGTCTCGATTTTTTAATTGCCCAGAAACTGCCCCATTGCTCCAGAAAGCAGACTTCATCTTTAATTCGCAAGGGTGTGATCCGGGTGTCCGGATCCATCAAAAAGCCCGGCTACAGAATACGGCCGGGTGATGTTATTCAAGGGATTATCCCTGAACCTGAACCGGTTTCATTTCAGCCTGAACCGGTTGATATCGACATCCTTTTCGAGGATTCCCATCTGATTGTCCTCAATAAAGCTCCAGGGGTTGTCGTCCATCCTGCCCCGGGCAATTACACCGGAACGCTTGTCAACGGACTTCTATATCATTGCCCGGGGATCGAAGGCATTGGAGGAGAAATACGTCCCGGGATTGTTCATCGCCTTGACAAGGACACTTCCGGCGTTATGCTTGTCGCAAAAAATCATGCTTCGCATACCGAACTTTCAAATCAATTTAAAGAAAGAACTGTTGAAAAAAAATATCTTGCGTTGGTGTATGGGAATTTTAAAGAGCAAAAGGGTATGATAATCCTTCCAGTCGGACGCCACCCCCTGTTTCGCAAACAGATGTCAACCAATAGCCGGAAACCAAAAGAAGCCAAAACAGTGTGGCAGGTAAAAGAAAGATATGACGGGTTATCGCTTTTAGAAATTTCAATATTAACAGGCAGGACCCATCAGATCAGGGTACACTGCCATGCAATCCATCACCCGATTGTTGGAGATCCGGTTTACGGGATTCGGAATGCGAATCATAAGATCAAGCAGCTACAGGAATACGGATGTATTATCCAGGCAGTCTGCCGGCAAATGCTGCATAGCTGGCGCCTAACATTTAATCATCCTTATTCAAAAGAAAAAATGACCTTTGAGGCATCGCTTCCAGAAGATATGCAAAAATTGATTGCAGCCCTCAGAGAAAAGTAGACCAAAAACCAGTATGCGATTTATTAAGGTTCTTTTTTTTCAGGATTGTTTTTATCCTTGATATTTTTTTCCACCAGTTCAGCTACTTCTTTTGCAATTTGCACATCCTTTGAGGCCTTGGCTAATTTTTTTGGGTCTATCGAGGTAAGTGGGCCTGTGGATGGTTTAATATTTTTCCGCACTTTTTTTAAAATATCATTTATATGCTCATCTGTTGTCATAACAAGACGGTTCCTTTCTACGTTTGATCATGACCATTGGGAATGGCATTCAGCACCAGAGTCAGCGGACGGTCCTCCTCACTCTTTCCGGTAAACCGGATCGGACCGGGTCTTCGATAATTGTCCTCTTCCGGGTTTGCGGCCAGCCATTTTTCCCTCAGCGATTCAACAACTTTGAATGCAGTGGAATGAGTGCTCACAACGCTTTTTTCAATAACTAGGGTCAATTTTCCGTTTCTTTCTTCAAGCCTCATGAGAGGTGCAATGGGAATTCCGATCGGTTGCCAGGCTGAAAAATCAAATTCAAGGTTTTTAATAGCAGCCATCTGCCCGGTAGCATTGTTTGCGATCAAGGCAAAAACCGTCAAACCAAGGTTATAGGTGTAGTTACAATCAAAACGGCTTGGATCACTCCCTCTGCCGTCATATCCATAAAAGTGCAACTGTGTTTTAAAATTAGGGACAGACTTTTTATATATTTTTTCAATTGCTTTTGGTATTTTATCTTCATTCTTGATGACTTTTCCCCTTATGAGTTCCTGTTTGAGTGTCTTATTGGACATGATGGATTCTTTTACAAGCAGATACGGGCCGTCGTTATAATTCCGGAACAGAACCGGTCCGAAAAAGTCCGGATCAAGCCCTTCTTTCTTCAGGGTTTTTTGGAAAAAGTCTTTATGAATTCCAAGTTTATATCTACCTTTTTCTTTCAGAATATTCAGATAATCCTTTACCAGACCCATGATAATTTTATCAGTTTCCACCAGCGAAAACTGGAAGTTGCCATGACTATCCCTTTCCATTAAAAGTCCTTCCTGGAAGAATGCCGGTATATCATTGAACAGATCGTCATCCCGCGTATTCCAAACAGATATGATCTCCTCTTCTCTGGACTGTCTGGCGAGTCTGCGAAGATAATCCAGTTTATCCTCCAGCAATGGGAACTCTTTATGAAAATGTTTGTCATGGGTAGCATTGTATTCGGCAATGATCACATTCAGTTTGGTGATGAAAATCTGAATTTCATTGATAAATTCCAGAACGCCCTCTGGAATGACAAGCACCCCATAATTTTTTCCTACAGCTGCTCTTTTGACAATTCCGTCACAGATCAGCCTGGAAAGATGGCGAAGTGTCATGCCGTAGGCGGTATAATCCACAATGCCTTGTTTTTCTGCTAGTGCAATCCTTCTCATATCAATATAATTTGCTAGATCTTCACCTATCAGGGTCATGTTTGCGTGAGTCTGCAGGGCAACTTCCAAAGCCAGGTGACTGGCAACTCTTCCCATAACTTTACAGATATGCCAGTATTTCACATCAGAACTACAGTCGTTGCATAAATTACTGATTTCATTTGCAAATGATCGAGCGGCTGTATGAAATCCAAAAGACATGGCACATAAAACCTTTCCCTTTGAATCCCGGACCTGGATATCACCATCAATTGTTTTTGGGACACCGATTACCTGGACACCGTCTTTTTTCATTTCTTGCGCTAGGAATGCTGCATTGGTATTGGAGTCATCCCCTCCGACAATTACGATCGCGTCCAGATTCAGATTTTTACAGGTCTGTTTGGAGAGGATCATTTTTTCCGGAGTGTCGATCTTGGTCCGACCGGTTTTAATCATGGAAAAACCACCTAGGTTTCTATATTGGTCCACTAGTTCTTTGGTCAGTTCTTTGGCCTCATTTTCAATAATTCCGTCTGGCCCCAGGATAAAACCAAAAATTTTGTTATCCGGATTGGCTTTTTTAGCTGCATCATAAAGACCGGCAATTACATTGTGACCGCCAGGAGCCGGGCCTCCGGAAAAGACAACTCCGATTCTTCTTTTTTTATCATACGATTTCTGCAATGATGGATCTGGTGAATCTGCTGGCCGAACAGCCTGTACCTTGTTGTTGATTATGTCCGGTAATTGTTTTTTCGTTTCCCGATCCAGTTCAAAGCAATATTCTTCAAGGGTCTCAAGGGAACTGTATCTGCTTTTAAACACGTCGCAGATGGGAGGTTTGTATTCCCTTCGTTCAAGAAGTTCCTGGTTTTCATTGCTGGTTGCTTTTAAAACCTCAGGGTGGCTCATCAGTTTTTTAAGACTGATCGGTTCTTTTTCTGGCATTTTTTCCTCCGTGCTAATAAATGTATCTGAACGAAAAATTCTGTTTTATTTTTTTATATTTAAGACAACCTGGTTTCGGCCTGAATTTTTTGCTTTATACAAGGCTTGGTCCGTGCGATGAAAAATCTCTTCGTGGGTTTCATCCGAGGGCATTACCTGCGTCACGCCAATACTGATGGTAATTTTAACCAGGTCTTTCTTATGGAGAAATTCAATATTTTCAACAATACTCCGTATTCTTTCTGCGGCTTCTTTTGCAATCTCACCATTGGTTTCCGGAAGAATCACGATAAACTCTTCTCCTCCGTAACGCGCAAGAAAATCTGTATCCCGCAACGCTGGTTTGATGCGCTTGATAATTTCTTTCAGGCACTTGTCTCCGATTGTATGCCCATAAGTGTCATTTATTTTTTTAAAGTGATCCACATCCAGCAGAAGCATGGAAAAGGGCCTCTTATATCGAAGGTACCGGCTCATTTCGTTTTCAATATTCCGGTCATAAGCTCTTCGGTTATAGGCCCCGGTCAAGGGATCGTTAAGCAATTCCTGCTCAAGCATCCTGGACTGTTCATTTACAGTTGAAATTTTATTCTTCATTTCTGCCAGATGCTGCTGGAGAACCGTTATTTTTTGATCCGCATCATTTTGATGAAGCTTATCTTTCCGGCGTTTGTCTTCCAGTGCCTGGTTAATAATTTCCAATCTGGAAACAACGGTTTCTTTCAATTCTGTTAAGGTTTTGCTGAAATCAACATGACTTCGCAAGTCGCCCAACTGTTTTTCGAGCAATGTATTGAATTCCTGATTTGCCTGATCATGATTGATGGAAAAAGATAGAGATTCAAGAAGATAGCTTTCCAGTTCAATCAGTCTTTTCCCGATTTCTTTGATAAATTCTGCCGTAAGTTCCCGCTCAACGCTTATATTGTTGATGTATTCTGAAACCAGGGCAATGATATCCTGTCGGATTTTTAAAAAATCATCCAGAATATTACCCTCGCGGATTTGTTTTCCAAGCAAAGAAATCTTTTCTAGATAATTTTCTCCCAGATGCAGGCTTAATTGATCCAGAATATCTTGATAGGCGGTTTTCAGGTGCTTTATGAAAATGGTCTGGAAAGGGAGGGTTTCTTCAGGTTTTTCTTCTCCTGAGGATTTTAATAGTTTTTTGAAAAAAGAAGAAGGTTTCTGTTTTTCATCCGGTGCTTCTTCTTGAATACTGCCTCGAAAGGCTATATCTTTCAGATTATGCAAGGCATCTGAAAGCAGGTCAATATCTGTTTCCTCCTGAATCAGGTTTTTGAATTGACTCAGGGAGGTCTGAAATTTATTTTTTTCTTTGGAATCAAGCAGCAGATGAATCAATGTGGAAATGGCTTGTCTGTAAAATTTTGATGTTTTTATGGACTTATCTTCAGTCTCTTGCATCTGTTTCAGCAGTTTGTCTTTTTGAGAAACAGCCTGCTTGTTTTTTTTCTCCAGTTGACTTGCTTGTTCCACCTGGACGTCTTTGTCGGAAAAAAAGGCTTTGATCTCCTTTTTTAGCTGTATTGCCTCAATAAGTGTTTCTACCGATAGATCACGTCCTTCTGCAGCAAGCTTCTTCATCGACTCAATGGAGATTTCGGCAAATAACCTAATCGCTTTGCTGGTAGATTCTTTATTCATAGCTGATTACAATACATGTGAGCGGATATCTGTGTCAAGGGAAGGCTCTATATTTCCGTTCGGACTGATTTTTTATTCATTTGAAAAGTGTAAAGGGGGGGCCTGGCGTGCAGTTGCATCAAGTGGGCAGAATATATACCATATATTGTATCTGATTTGAGTATTAACCCCCTTAGCTTGTGTTTTTTCTTTACAAATCGCATGGCTTTTGGTATGAAACCAATACAAAATCATGAAAAACAGTATACGTTTTTATTTTCAAATAAGAAAATAAATTTAATTGGTTAGTCATTATGCTCAAGAATTGATATTCATGAAAACATTATAGCAAGGAGTTGTTTGAAGTGAAACTAAAAAAACTTGAAATCACAGGATTCAAATCTTTTTTTGATCGATCGAGCATAGATTTTCCTAAAGGGATATCCGCTGTCGTCGGGCCCAACGGATGCGGAAAAAGCAATATCATGGATGCGCTGAAATGGGTGATGGGAGAACAGAGTGTTAAGCAGCTCAGGGGAAAAGCCATGGAGGATGTTATTTTTTCCGGAGCACGGGGCAAGGCGCCATTGAATATGGCGGAAGTGACATTGACCCTGGTGAATGACAACGGTTCCGTACCGGAGGAGTTGAAGGATTTTTCGGAAATCATGATTACCCGTCGACAATACCGTTCCGGTGAGAGGGCCTATTTTTTAAACAAACAACCATGCCGGTTAAAAGACATCCATAATATTTTTTGGGGAAGCGGAATGGGAGCGAGGTCATATGCGGTTATTCAGCAGGGCAATATTGGTGCAATAACAGATGCAGGTCCGGAAGAAAGGCGGGAATTTATTGATGAGGCAGCCGGAGTTACCCGATATAAGAATCGTAAGAATGAAGCACTACGAAAGGTAAGTGCCACCCATCAGAATCTACTGCGTGTGAAAGATATTATTTCCGAAGTGAACCGACAGATGAACGGCCTTAAGCTACAGGCCAAAAAGGCGGAGCAGTATAAGGAGATTCAGACACAGATCCAGGAACTGGAGGTGCTCATCGCCATTTATTATTTTGATGATTACGCTGCCCAGATTCAGGAAACGGATCTTGTCATTCAGGGTCTGAAAGACAAGGATATTGCCCATAGTTCCCAACTGAATCGGCTGGATGCTGAAGTTGAAAAAATTAAACTTGAGCGGATGCAGAAGGATCAATTGATTGCAGGTCAGAAAGCGCAGAAATTCGATGTACAACGGAAAACCGATAAAATTGAAAATGACCTTGCTCATTTAAAGACAAATCTTGAAGTTTTTACCAATGAGATACGGTCTCTGGAAACAGCCCGGGTTGATCTTGAAAACAAGAATCAGCAGATCGGGGTTGAGGTGATTCAGGTTCAGGATGAAATCAGGAACCTCAGTAATAAAATAGAAGAAGACAAGAGATCTCTGGCAAGCGAGAATCAATCTGTAAGTGCCATTCAGGAAGAGCTTGCATCCATGAACCAGCATCTGGAAAAAGAGAAAAAGCGTCTGATGGAACTGGTTGCGGATGAGGCCCGGTATAAAAACATCTATCAGAATGCTTCGAATAGCAAAGAGAACCTGAAAAGGCGGTTGAAGCGGATTGACGAAGAAGAATTGAAGGCATCTCAGGTTGTTACGGAGATTGAGAAAAAAGAAAAGTCTGCTGCAGATGAACTTGCGGCATTTCGGGTAGAGATACAGGAAATTTCTGATCGCATACAGGATATCAAGGCGCAACTTACAGAAAAAAGTCAGAGGCTGGGAAGTCAGGTTAAAAAAGTACAGACGCTCGAGTTTGATCACAGTAAAGTCAAATCCCGACACGCAGCTCTAGTAAAAATGGATAAGAATTTTGAGTGGTACCGGGATGGTGTTCGTGCGATCATGAAGAGGGAGGCAAATGGTGTGATTGGTCTGGCAGCCGATATCATTTCTCCGAAATCCGGTTATGAAACTGCTGTGGAAGCGGTTCTCGGCGAATCCCTCCAGTATATCCTGGTGGAAGACCAGCAGGCAGGAATTCAGTCTATTGATTATCTTCAGGAAAGCAGTGCCGGCAGAGGTGGTTTTATTCCGGTTTCTGCGATGAAGAATCTGAATGGGAATTCCGGACATGAATCTGAAAAACACAATCTCCTGTTGCAATATGTCGAGGTGAAAGAAGGGTATGAAGATATCGCCCGGATGCTGCTTGGGAATACCATCGTTGCGGACAATTTTGCAGAAGCGGTAACCGCATGGAACAACAGCAACGGCTCCGGCCCCAAAACCATTGTCAGTAAGAATGGAGACATGATCTCCTGTCAGGGGGTTATGGTCGGTGGCAGCCAGGATAAGCTTTCGGGGATTCTGGCGAAAAAACAGGAGATCAAGAATCTTGAAAAAGAGCTGGCAGTGTTTGTTGAGGCAATTGAAAAAGCCCATATTGAACAGAAGCAACTGGAATCCGCTGTCCGGTTGCTTGAGACCGATCTGCAGAAACGGATTGAGGAAAAAAACATCACTGTCCGGAATGAAACAGAAGCGGAGAAATTGTTGTTCAAAGCAACAGAAGAGTTGAGGCATGCAAAACGTCATCTTGAGATTGTTCGGCTCGAACAGGAACAGCTTCTGGGAGAAGAAAGCGACATTGATGATGAAATGAAAAATTACAATCAGGCTATTGCCAAAATAGAGGCCGAGGTACGGGCATCCCAGGATGAGGTCGCAAAAACATCTGAAAAAATAAATTCAATTTCACAGAGAATGGAAACGTTCAATCAGCGGGTTATGGATATAAAGCTCCGGCTGACTTCACTGGGAGCAAAATATGATAACAGCAATCACACATTGAAACGGCTGAAAGAGTTTCAGGAGGATGGAATCAGGAGGCTTGAACAACTATCTCAGGAGATTTTGCTGAAAAATGACCGGAAAGCAGAAAATCTTGAAAAAATCGGACAGTATGATCAGATGCTGCCGAATATGTATGAAACATATCGAAAACTGGAAAAAGAGCTCGAGACCAACGAAACCGAATATCGGACTATTGATGAGAAACTTCAGGAAAACGATAAGACTGTTTCCAGTATTAAAAGTGAGCGTGAACAGATTCTTGAAAAACGCAGATACCTTGAAATCGAACAGTCCCAGCGAAAGATCAAACAGGAAAATATTGCGGCACGTTTGCAGGAACGATATCACCGTACCATGGAAGAGTATCAATCGGAAATCAGAGCATCGGAAAAGGAAAGGGATCCGGTAAACATCCGGGAAAAGGAAGATTCGCTTGAAGGGCTCAGAAAAAAGATCGAACGGATCGGCGATGTGAATCTGGGAGCCATTCGTGAGTATGAGGAATTAAAAAACCGGTTTGAATTTTTGACCAGCCAGCAGGAAGATCTGCTAAAAGCATTGGATGATCTTCAAAAGGTAATACGGAAGATTAACCAGATTACCCAGGATCGGTTTATGAAAACCTTTGAACTAGTGAATGAAAAGCTGGCCGAGGTTTTCCCAAAACTGTTCAATGGAGGAACAGCTAAGCTTGTGTTAACGGAACCGGATAAACCGCTTGAAACCGGCGTTGAATTTTTAATCCATCCTCCCGGAAAAAAGCTGACGAGGCTCAGTCTGCTCTCGGGTGGTGAAAAAGCGCTTTCGGCGATTGCATTTATTTTTTCCATTTTTTTAATCAAACCCGCATCTTTTTGTTTAATGGATGAGATTGATGCTCCGCTGGATGAAGCCAACGTGGAAAGATTCAATGAACTGGTAAAGATTATCGGCGATCAGTCCCAGATTGTGATGATCACGCATAATAAGAGGTCTATGGAGTATGCAGATACCCTGTTTGGGGTCACCATGGAAACAAAAGGGATTTCCAAGATCGTTTCCGTTAATTTTGATCGGGCTCAATTGCAATAAAACAGCTTTTTTAGATGGAAGCTATTTACAAATTCAGATAGATTGATAATAAAGCGTTCAGATATGAATTATTTTATTCATAGCATCTCTGGCGCTTTTTTTATGCGTCTGATTCCGGTTGATAAGGAAAGCATGTAATGACACAGATAATCGAGAAGGTGATCCAATATTGTAAGCCCTTACTGAATGATCTTAATTGTTATCGCAAAACAATTCCATTGGAAATCGCACTGGGTGCGGCGGGGTTGTTAACAATCGTCCTGATCCTGGTACAGATCATTCGTTTTGTTCAAAAAAGAAAAAAGGCAGGGGAAAAAGAGCTGGAGTTTCGACCGATAGATTCGGAAGAAGATTCAGGCATCGCATTTGAAGAGAGATACATTGAACCGGAGGAGGTTGCGGACCAGGAGTCTGTTTCGGTAAAAGAGACAAAAATTCCTGAGCTGGAAAGAAAGTCGTTTCAGGAGCCGGATCAAAAGATTGTTGAAGAACCTGAACCGGAAGGTTTTTTTTCCCGCCTGAAAAGCGGGTTGTCCAAGACGCGAAACACGTTCTCCACCGGCCTGGATCGGATTTTTTCCGGGTCAAAAAAAATTGATGATGACCTTCTGGAAGAGATTGAAGAACTTCTGATTACTTCTGATGTGGGTGTTCAAACCACAATGAGCCTGATGGAGAAGATCGGTGAAAACACGTCGGATATTTCAGATGCAGATTCTTTGAAACAGAAGCTTCGGGCAGAGATTCTTTCGGTGATCCGGAAGGGGCAGACCCGAAAGGGGAAAAAGACATTGACCAGACCGGAAGTGATTATGGTGGTTGGTGTGAACGGCGTTGGAAAGACCACAACCATTGGGAAACTGTCTGCCCGGTTTAAAGAACAGGGGAAAAAGGTTTTGATTGTTGCCGCCGACACCTTTCGTGCAGCAGCCGGTGAGCAGCTTGCCATCTGGGCAGAGAGATCGGGCGCTCAAATTGTCAGGCACAGGGATGGAGCAGACCCGGCATCGGTGGCCTATGATGGCGTTGAAGCAGCAATCGCACGGGGGATTGACGTCGTTCTGGTCGACACGGCCGGAAGGCTTCATACAAAAGTCAATTTAATGGAAGAGCTGAAAAAAATCAGACGGACAATTGCCAAGAAACTCCCGGATGCACCCCATGAAATCCTCATGGTATTGGATGCCACAACAGGACAGAATGCTCTTGCGCAGGCAAAACTGTTTCATGATGCAATCGGGCTCACCAGCATCGCTCTGACAAAACTGGATGGGACGGCAAAGGGCGGCATTGTGATCGGCATCTGTGATGCCCTGAAGGTACCGCTGGATTACATCGGGGTAGGTGAGAAGATAGATGATTTACAGGAGTTTCAGCCTGAGCAGTTTGTGGAAGCACTTTTTTAGCCATCCTTGATTCATTGGCAGTAGTCATGCAAAGGATGAATTGAATAGCCTCACATCCACCTGATACAGGGTTTTTCATGATTTTTTTTAACATAAAAATGATAAAACATTGTAAAATCAGTTGACATTGGGCTTTCCCTCTATTAATGACCTGTAAATAATAGTTTTTGTTGATATCAAACTTTAAAGGGAGGGAAGGTATTATGACAAAAGCAGAATTGGTTGATCAGATGGCGAAAGATGCAGGAATTTCCAAAGTCGCAGCTGGAGCAGCATTGGCATCATTTATTGATGGTGTAACCAAAACACTTAAGAAAAAAGATGGCAAGGTAACATTGGTTGGGTTTGGAACATTTTCAAAAGTGCGGAGAAATGCACGCAAGGGTCGTAATCCTCAGACAGGCGAAGCGATCAAAATCAAAGCAGCAAACGTTGTGAAGTTCAAGCCCGGAAAAAGCTTACGAGAAACAGTTTAGTTTTTTGAGCTAATTTCAAAACTATTAAAAAGCGTCACACCGGCGAAAGTCGGTGCCCAGAAAAGAGCCGAAAATACTGGATTTTAGTTTTCGCCGGAACTACAACCACAGACTTTTGAAATTGGCTCTTTTACTAAAAAATATGGCGGCCTGTTGACGGAAAAGAAGAACAGGCCGCCTTTTTTTTAGTACCGGATATCAAAGTTCCTGAACTCGCCGGAGTAATCCTCACGGATTTCAATCACTTTTTCTACATGGGATAAGGCCGGCCCTTTCCTGCACCAGTTGAGGACTTGATTTACATTTTCCTTGTTCCCTTCAAACAGGGCTTCAACCGTTCCATCCCTATTGTTTCTTACCCACCCTGTCACTCCGTACTGGATTGCTGCTTTCCGGGTTTCCATTCTGAAGAACACACCCTGAACCCGGCCTATGATTGTGGCCCGGATACGAATTTTTTCTTCCATGTTCCACCTTTCCATTATCAGTGTGTATGGTTGACGGTACGGGGCTGAAATTGCTTTGCCGTACCGGAACAAACATGGCAGCCTTGCATACTGAGAGGTTTTGCAAGACCGCTTTCTGCAAGAAGAGATTCATTTTGAAACAGGTCCAATGTTCTGCTGTCGGCGGTGAGCCGTCCGTCATGTATCACGATGGTCCGTTCGCAAAGTTCCAGGGCCATGTCAAGATCGTGGGTGGCGATGATTTTCGTGTGATGGAAACCCTTCAAAAGGCCGATGAGACGCTGCCGGGCCAAGGGGTCCAGGTTGGACGATGGCTCATCCATGACCAGGATATCCGGTGACATGGCAAGAACCGTGGCAATGGCCACGGACCGTTTTTCACCGCCGGAAAGCTTGTAGGGCGGGCGTTTGATCACATGGAGCATTCCCACTGTTTCCAGGGCCTGATTTACCTTGGCCTTTACATTTTCTTCGGACAGTCCCAGGTTCAGGGGGCCAAAGGCCACGTCATCGAAGACTGTGGGCATGAAAAGCTGATCGTCCGGGTCCTGAAATACCATGCCCACGGAGCGCCTTATTGCATGAACGTTTTTCCGCGTCAGCATGACTTCCCCTATACGGAGTTCGCCTTTTGTCGGAATGAGATACCCGTTCAAGTGTTGGAGCAGGGTGGACTTGCCTGCCCCATTGGCCCCGACCACGGCCACGGATTCTCCATGGGTGATCTTAAAGGAGATTCCTTTGACCGCTTCCGTCCCATCCGGATAACGGAAGAAAAGATCTTTAGCTTCCACAATATGATGGCTCATACAATATTCCTCATGATCATGAGTCCCAGATGCTCGGAAATATGGTAAAATCTCATACTGAAAAACAGCAGAACCCAACCCAGGACAAAAATTGTTTCCTTCCAGCCGATTTTCAAAGGGCAGATCAACCGCACATGCCCGTCAAAACCCCGGCAACACATGGCCAGATGAATCCGTTGGGCTCTGTCCAAGGTTCTTAGAAGAAGATGTCCCAGCATGGAACCGAAGGTTCTGATTTTCGTGCCTCGCGAATGGAATGTCCTCAGGGATTTGGCCCGGATCATCCGGGAGGCTTCATCGATGAGAACAAAGAGATAGCGGTACAGAAAAAGAAGCTGGACAACAAACGGGCGTGGTACCCCAAGTTTTTCAAGTCCCATGCATACAGCATGGAATCCGGTGAGGGCGATCAAAACCAACGCTGAACCCACGGTCAACAAAAACCGTAGCATGATAGAGAAAAACGAAATCCATCCGCCGGAAAGAGAAACAGAACCCAGATGAACCATGATCGTCTGATCGAAGAAGGGGTTGAGTATCCCGATGAAAAAAGCAAAGGGAGCGACAAGGAGAACCCTTTCGGCAAGATAAAAAAAAGGGAGACCGCCGACGGATATCAGCACCAGGGGGTATATGGCAAAGGGGATAAGGGCCGAAACTTCGTATTTCCCGAAAGATACCACTGTTCCGATGAACACCAGGGTAGTGACAAGCTTGGCCCTGGGATCGAGATTGTGGAATACGCTGTTTCCGGATGCGAGTTCATCCAAAGCGTCGATATGGAATAGTTGTGAGTCTAATTTTGCCATGAAAGATCAATATTTTTTTCTTTTTAGCACAAATCCAATCATCACAGCCAGCGCCAGAGTCAAGGTGCCACCGACAATACCGGAAACAGATGTCCCTGCATTGACAGCCGGCCAGGATTCCTGACCCTCAACTGCCGGCGTTTCTTCTCCGATTTTTTCTTTTGTATTTTCAAGTGCCGGTTCTTTGAATCCATAATCCGGCAGGAAAGCTGTTTTTTTCTGGACACCCGAAAGGGCTTCATGGATATGGTTTGACGGTTCTTTGAGTTCTTCGGAACCGCTTGTTTTCGCCATGGACCATTCAAGTCCGTCCGGGCGGGAAGATGCAAACCAGCTTAGAGCCCCGCCTGTAATCACCGCAAGGCCAAGAAATCCAATGATGACCGTTTTGACGGATATATTTCCAATCGGAGTCGCCTCACTCGCCGAACGGAGTATCTCGGGGCGGGCTTTAAAAACAAAAACAACTACCGCTGCTGTTGCAAGACCTTCCACAATACCGATGGCAAGATGTATGGGGAGCATCATCAGAATAAATGTGGTAAAAGGCAGTTCGGAAATTCCGGAAAAAAGAGTCTGCAGAACCACACTGAGGGCTCCTAACTGCAACCCTGCAATTCCAGAGATAAGGGAACCTGCGATAATTTTTCCCTGGGTGGGGTTGTCCCCGGCAATCTTCTTATAGATCAGGGGAAAGGCGATGAAGCAGGGGAAAAAACCAAGATTGAATATGTTGCAGCCTAAAGCGAGGATACCACCGTCTGCAAAGAAAAGAGCCTGAACTGTCAGTACCGAGGCAATGGTCAGAAATGCAGCATACGGACCAAGGATGATGGACAGGATCAAGCCGCCTCCCAGGTGGCCGCTGGAGCCTGTGGCAGGTATGGTGAAATTGATCATCTGGGCTGCAAAGATAAATGCGCCCATAACACCCATCAAAGGGATTTTGGTGTCATCAAGGTCGTCTTTGACCTTTTTGGAGCAATAAGAGATCAGACCGGCTGTCGCAGCCCACATAGCCCCACCGGTTACAGGTGAAATCAAAGCGTCTGCCATATGCATAAAAAGAATTCCTTTCCATGAGTCGGCTATTTCTCAATGGCTTTTTCATTCTATCGAGCCAGTTTCAAAAGTCTGTTTTGTCATTCCGGCGAAAGCCGGAACCCAGTATTTTCAGTATGCTTCTGGACACCGGCTTTCGCCGGTGTGACGCTTTTGAACGTTTTGAAATTAACTCTATCATCAAAATAAAAAACCACGAAGATATAGCTTTGTAATTTAGTGCATACCTTCGTGGATACGTTGTATATTTTAATGAATGATTACGAGCTTTGTTATGACGCCGACTTCATGCCGGAAATTAATCAGATTATTGATCAACTCCGTTATTGTGTCAACAGATATTTCAAGATGAAAGGATAACACCTTGGGAAACCTCTTTCAGCCTTTCAGCGATCCAGTTCTACTTAATCCAATTTTCAACTTTCAGATTTGTAACTCGTTTGAATTCCTTTTCATTGTTCGTAATCAGGGTCAGATTTCTGCTTATGGCGTGAGCTGCAATCAGCATGTCAAGCGGACCGATAGTCTTTCCATATTTCTCTACTTTATGCCGGATATCCCCATAAATATTGGCAGCGGCTTCATCGTAAGGGATGATTTCAAGCGGAGAGAGAAACTCTTCGACACGCTGTTGATTTAACCCGCGATTTTTGCTTTTTGCAACTCCATATTGCAATTCTGAAACCGTGATTGTGGACACACCGATCTCACCTGCATCAAACTTTTTGAATTTATGAATAATCTCTATCGGCCGTTTGTTCATTATGTAAATACAGATATTGGTATCCATCAGATATTTAGTCAAGGTTCTCTCTCTCCTGGTGCAGTTCCGGCTGATTTCTATCTGTCATAAATGAGTCTTCATATTTCATCAGATTTTTTTCCCAAAGATCCCAGATAGATTGATTTCTTTCAAGTAACAGAACCCCTCCGGCTACTTTTTTGATATAGACCTCATCTCCCTTAAACCGATAGGCTTTGGGCAAGCGAACAGCCTGACTTCTCCCATTGATAAATAGTTTGGCTTTTTCCATCCAAGGCCTCCTTTTGTTGATTACCTATAAAAGATATATACATCATCTTGCTCAAAAATTTCAAGATATATATTATACGGTATATATCTTTATAACATTCAAAGACGTTGTGCTGCACGCGCACGCCGAAACTTCACAGCTATTTGGAGATTTTTCGGAGTCGGCGTTCGTCACTGACATCAAAACAGATCATGTAGAGATTTCTCATGCTGGAAATTTTTAGATGTTGCGGCATTTTAATACCGTATCATGTAATACAAAATCCCCAGATACTCACGGATGGCCACGCAGGATATTTCAAAAGAGTTGTGACCGGGGAGAAAACTTCTCCAGTAAAAGACAGGGTTGTCTGAGGAGTAGCGGTAGGCCGGAAACGGTGTGGTTGCAAGACCGGTTGTTTGAAATGCCATTTGGGCGCGTTTCAGGTGATAGGCCACGGTTCAGGATTGTCAACGCATTTTTGCTTTCCGTGGAGGTTGCTCTCTCCGGCGAAATTCCGGTGCCGGGAATTGCCTTTACGGTTTCCGTCCTGCTGGCTTGTATGGCTGGATTGCACCTGAAGAGGGTTCTGAAACAGCTTCTTTCCATTCTGGGCTTCATGCTGTTGATCTCTATCTTACTCATGATTGCTTCCTGACTTTTTTTCTAACTGCCGTAATGTTTCTTCAAGAACAGGGAGCCGTTGTTTGTCTTTGGAGTCTTTGGAATTTTTTTTGAGTTCGATCAGCTTCTTGATACCGAGGACATGAATCATATGGCCTCGAAACTCAATTTCTACTGTGTGTTCGAGAAGACCTTCAATGATTTCGCTTAGGTTTGCACTCTTTGTTTTGTTGCTGTTGGCAGGCATTTCTCAACTCCAAAATAACACACACTGCATTATCATTTGCCTCCAGACGCATCTCCGGTGACATTTTCAGGAACATGGCGACCAGCCCTTTGTCAACGCCTGAGCTTTTTTTGTTTTTTAATTCGTCAGCCATAAATGAACTATTGGATCTTTGTTTATTGGTTTATCGTAAAGATATATACATCATCCGGCTGGAAAATTTCAAGATAGATATAATAAGGCATATACCTTGTATCTTGCCTTCCGAGCTGATAAACATGAGCATTCATTTCGATATTTATATAAAATAGTAGAGTTTATATCTCATGTTTTTCATATAGCCCTTGTCAAATATAAATATCAGGAAATAATAATTTGGAGCGTTTATGAAATATCATGACATTCGCGAACAATTTATCTGGAATATACGGTTAGATTTCGATCCTGTGGGCATCCGGTTTGTTTATACGGACGAAGAACTTGAACAAGCGCCGGTGACTCATGCATCAAAAGCCAGACTCACCTATTGCCAGTATCTGGCCGCTGCCCGACAGAAACGGTTGGCCTTGATCCTGAAACCTGAAAAGTTGTTATGCCGGAATGCTGCACTGGTATTTGGATTCAGGGATATAGATGAAAAGATTGATACCAAACAGCATCTCAAATACTTGATGGATGAGTCCCTGGCCCTTGCCGCAGCCAGGGAAAAAGTGAAGCTGAAAAAGGGGTGCAAGGGTATTTACATGGCACCCATTGATTTTTTTGATAAGATCTCTTCTCAACCGGATATTGTTTTTATGGTCTGCACTCCCTATCAGGCGTACCATCTGTTAAATGATTACATGGGGGCAATGGGAAAGCCGAATTTGACCTTTTGCCATACACCCAATTCTGCTGTCTGCGCCGGAAGCGTATGGGCATACACCCATCATACGGCCAACCTGACCACCATCTGCGCAGGCTCAAAAACCTCCGGAAAAACAGAAATGGGATATGTGAATCTGTTTATTCCCGGAGAGCATATCATTGACATGGCCCTGCAGCAGCAGAAACGTTGCGCATCAGGAGAAGGCGCGTCCCTTCTGGGCGAAGGATCTGAACCCTGGCCGGGCCTTGATGTGTGCAAGGGATGCCCGATGTTTAAATTTGAACCTGTTGGAAAGCTTTAAACGACTTCTAAAAAAAGACAATGACGTTTTGGCCGCCGGATATGATGTGATCCATAAGATAATACTTCTGAATGGTCTGGGTATGTTGGTGCTGGGGAATTTTAATATCGGACCATGTAATACAAAATCCCCAGATACTCACGGATAGCCACGCACGATATTTCAAAGGAGTTGTGGCAGGGGAGAAAGCTTCTCCAGAAAAATACAGGGTTGTCTGAAGAGTACCGGTAGGCTGGAAAGGGAATGGTTGTCAGGCCGGTTGTTTGAAATGCCATACGGGCACGTTTCAGATGATAGGCCGCGGTCAGTAGTATGGGGTTTTTGTATCCCAGATCCTGACAGATCATGGATGCATACTGGGCGTTTTCAAAGGTGTTCCGACTTTTTTTTTCAACAATGATGCCGGCGGGGTCAATTCCCAGATCCGTCATGATCCGCTGATACACCGGCGCCCCGGCTTTCCCTTCCGGATACACATTGCCGCTTGCGATAATAATCGGGATGTTGAGCTTCTTGTGGAGACGGATTGCAGTTGTGATCCGGCCAAGCATGTCTCCGTCCGGAAATCCAATACCGGAAAGATCCGCAGCATTTTCATTCAGCCCTGCGCCAAGGAGAATAATGACATCTCCATTGATTTTTTTTGGAATGGGAAAGGATGACTCCAGTCCTTTCATCAGAGAATTGGAAACCGGAGAGATGGAGAGAGCCCAGATACAGAATCCGACAAAAAGAGTGTCTATCCCGGTTTCGTAATTTTTTTTCCGGAACTGCATCCATCCAAAAGCCGCAAGAAGGAGAACAAAAATTCCCGGCGGCAGCACAAGTGTTTCCAATATTTTAAAAAAAGCAAACATGTTTTATTCTACCCTGTACTTTTCTTACGGCATCAAGCCATATTGTTTCAGTTTTTTGTGCAATGTTTTCCGGGTAATGCCCAATCTCCTTGCCGCTTCACTTTTGTTGCTGTTTACAGCTTGAAGCGTGTTGATAATGGCTGTTTTTTCAATTGTTTCAAGAGTGGCACCTTCAGCCAGAACAGATCCCTGATCGAGATTCCGGATGGCGAAAGCATTTTCCGGTAAAGGCTGTCTCTGTATCACGGGAAGCTCTACAACGTCAATATAATCCGATCTGGCCAGTACAACCGTTCTTTCAACCGTATTCATGAGTTCCCGCACATTGCCGGGCCAGTTGTATTTGATCAGACAATCCATTGCCACAGGAGTAAACCCTTTTATTTTTTTCCGGTTTTTTTCTGAAAAAAGAGTCAGGAAATGGGCTGCAAGAAGCGGGACATCATCTTCTCTGTTTCTCAGTGCAGGGACTTCAAGCAGGACAACGTTGAGACGATAGAAAAGATCTTCCCGGAATCTTCCCTTTTCAATCATCTCGATCAGATTCTTATTGGTTGCGGCAATCACCCGGACATCCACCGGCACAACCGTATCGCCGCCGACCCTGGTGATTTCTCTTTCCTGAAGAACCCGCAGCAGTTTCACCTGCATGGAAAGAGGCATTTCGCTGACTTCATCCAGCAGAAGGCTGCCCTTATCCGCTTGAAGAAACTTTCCTTCCTTTCTTTTATCCGCTCCGGTAAACGCTCCTTTTTCATGTCCAAAGAGTTCGGATTCCAGAAGGGTTTCGGTGATGGCTGCGCAATTGATTTTGATAAAAGGATGGTTTTTCCGGAAACTGTTGTAATGAACCAGACCTGCGATCAGCTCCTTTCCGGTTCCGGATTCTCCATGGATCAGAACCGTTGCCTCGCTTGGAGCAACCTGTTCGACAATTTCAAAAAGTTTTGTCATGGCCGGACTGCTGCCGATGATATTCTGCCTGCTGAAATGTTGTCCGGCATTTTCCTTCAGGATTCTGTTCTCCTCCTTCAGCCGACGATGCTCCATGGCTTTTTCCAGGGTGATGCGGAGCTTGTCAAAATCAAGGGGTTTGGTGAGATAGTCATAGGCGCCTTTTTTCAGGGTTTCCACGGCGGTTTCAACAGAAGAATATGCGGTCATGATGATCACCGGGATGGCGGGATTGTAGGAACGGATTATTTCCAGGGCTTCAATGCCGGATACACGAAGCATTCGGATGTCCATGAGGATCACATCAAATGAGGATTCATGCACGCGATCAATGGCGGTTGCGCCGTCATCTGCCTGCGTAACATCATATCCCCATCCCCGCAACAGTGTATAAAGCATGGTACGATGGGCTTTGTCATCATCTACTACGAGCAGGTTGTTTTTCAGAGCCATATTTGTCTATCCTCCGCTTTGGGGAAGTTCGGACAGGAAAATTGTAAAGATTGTCCCCTTGCTGACCTCGCTTTCAACCCGGATCTCTCCGTTATGCGCTTCAACAATATTATGGACAATGGCCAGTCCGATTCCGGTTCCATTGGGTTTCCTGGTAAAGTAGGGATCGAAAATATTGGGCTGATCCTTTTCATCAATTCCGGTTCCGGTATCGGCAACCGATATTTCAATTCCCGGCTTCCATGGATGTTTGCCAAAAGCAATTACAAGAGAACCTCCGTCTTCCATTGCATCCAATGCATTCAGATAAAGATTCAGCAAAATCTGGCTGATTTTATCCGAATCCAGAAACAGATCACACAGCTCATGAAGCGGGTTGATGATGACCTGTATGTTTTTTTCCTGAACCTGCTTCTCGATCAATTTTACGGAGTCATAGATCAGTTTTTTGAGATTAACCGGTTTCCCGGTCACGGAAACCGGTCTGGCAAACTCAAGAAGCTGGCTGACAACCCGGTTCAGCCTGTCCACCTCTTGAATCATAATCTCCGCAGTCTCTTTATCTTCCGGCTGTTTTTCAAAACGCTCTTTAAAATAGGTGGCGAAGCCTTTGATGGAGCTTAGCGGATTCCGGATTTCATGGGCAACGCCTGCTGCCAGTCTTCCGACAGATGCCAGCCGCTGACTTCGGGCCAGATGTTTTTTCAGGGACTGAATTTCCGTCAGATCCTTGAAGAGCAGGATATAACCGTGAAAAGTATCCTTCCGGTCATGCAGGAGTGTTGCGCTTACTTCGAATGGAATAATTTTTCCGTCTTTTACCGGGCAGTTGATTTCCTTTTCCACGATGCCGTTACGTATGTCCGGATGATCGATCAGTTCCCAAAGTTCCCTTGGGAGAATATCCGCGACATCCTTTCCTATGCTGCTTTCGGTGAGGCGGCCGAAAAAGGATTCAGCAATCTGATTAAAGGAAGCGAGCTGTTTATGGTTATCCACCACGATCAGACCAATGGGGATATTCTCAACAAGGTTGTCGGAAAAAGCTTTGATTCTGGACAGGGATACACGGGCCTGGCGGTAGTTGTGCGTGATGAACAGGAGGATGATTCCGGTCAGGCCGATCAGAAGCATGACACCGGCAATGATAATGGCCTGCCTCATATCATTCCGGCCGGCTTCTTCAAGGGAACTCATATCCAGTCCGATAAAAATGACCAGGTCGGATGGATTGTTTTTTTTCCAGTCGGTCATGTAGGGCAGGCCTAATTGTCGAAAAAGCCGGAGTACATTGGGCTCCTGCCACTGTGTTCCGGAAGGGGCAAATCGGCGAAACACTTCAAAAACATTCGGTTCTCCCGGCTTTTCGATGATGCGCCAGTGGATATCCGAAGTTTGCGAGATTTTGAAAAGATTCAGTTCAGATCCATATGGGAAGCCTATTTTCGACTGGTTGTTGTGTGCCAGCGTGATTCCGTTTTTATTCACAACCGTCAGATAAATAATATCTTCCTGAGTGGCGGTTTCTGTGAGGAGCTGCTGAAGGTGTTTCCCGCTGAAATGTTCTCCCATCAGACCGGTTCGGGTTCCGGCCTCAAATGATCGGATCAGGGCAGCGCCTTTTTCCACAAGAAGCTGGATGCCGGCTTCCCGGTGACGGTGAATGTTGGCAACGGTCATCAGGGTGAACAGCGGAAAAAGGATGATTGCAGCCCCGATCAGAATCCAGGGCGGAACGGTTGTTTGAAACCGGTTTGTGTGTTGGATGGTGTCCATATTTTTTATTCCTGTCAAATCGAGCGGTTCAGCAAGTAATATGCCATGCTGCTTCATGGCTTTTTCTGGTTCTGAATTTTATTCCTGCCCATAACCAGAATCAAACCGGACTGGAATGAAGGCCGGAAATTTGATATTGCTGTTTTAATGTCGCCTCTATAAAATAAGCTGAATATGGATATTTTTTATCCAGACAGAATCGCATTATGGATATTTTTTATCCATTTTTTTGAACTATCATATCTGGAATGAAAGAACCAAACAATTTGTAACCAAATTCGGATAATCGCCTAACTGATTCCCCCCTTGAGGGGGGTAGGGGGGTGTTTTATAAATAATAAAAATTAGTTATGAGAATTACACCCCCCTTAATCCCTCAAGGGGGGAATCGATATGCCCCGGATGCGAATGCAATATATCACAACTACCGGTGGGATTGGACTCGGAAGCAACTTTAACAAGGCATATGATTTTCGAAATGCAGTTACGTAATGATCAAATAAGAAGTTGATTTCCAAGATTTTCATCTTATCATATATAGGATGAATTTTATTATGGTTTTTGGCACCAAGATTGCTGATCAGGGATATGAAAAATGAGAGTCGGGATTACAGGAAATTTTAAATAATCAGAAAAAAATAACCAATAAAGAGGATGTGTCATGAATTCATTACCATTGACCCGTGTAATCGGGAAAAAAGCGATTCTGTCTATTATGATTGGCGTAACTGTGATTCTGGGCATAGTGTTTTTTTCTTCCTATGCCATGGCAGAAAGTGAATCTGAAAAAGTCCGGATGGTCCCGGAAAGTTTCAGCGCCCTTGCAGAGGGGAAGAGTTCCGCGGTGATTAATGTGAGAACGGAAAAAAATATAAAGGGCGGAGGACTGGTTTTCCGTCATTTTTCCAGGAATCCATTTGGAAACAATCAACCGAATCAACCGCAAGATGATCTTTTTGAAAGATTTTTTGGAGGAATCCCCAACAGGGATTTTAAACAGCGGAGTCTCGGGTCCGGCTTTATTATTGGTAAGGACGGATATGTTGTCACCAACAACCATGTGATTGAAAATGCCGATCAGATTAAAGTCATTCTGAAAGACGGGAAAGAGTACGATGCAACGATTATCGGCCGCGATCCTTCAACCGATCTGGCATTGATTAAAATAAAACCGGAAAAGGAATTACCGGTTCTGGAGTTTGGATCATCTGAAAAACTGAAGGTCGGGGAGTGGGTTGTTGCCATCGGGAGCCCGTTCGGGTTGGCTCACACCGTGACAGCCGGAATCGTGAGCGCAAAAGGACGCGTTATCGGCTCCGGTCCATATGATGATTTCATTCAGACCGATGCATCCATTAATCCGGGAAACAGCGGTGGACCTCTGCTGGATATGGATGGAATGGTTATTGGTATCAACACGGCCATTGTAGCCGGTGGACAGGGAATCGGTTTTGCCATCCCCATTGATCTGGCCAAGGGGGTCATTGAACAGCTTAAAGGAAAGGGGAGTGTCACCCGGGGATGGCTCGGGGTTGGAATCCAGAATCTGACCGAGGAGATTGCTGCATATTACGGGGTTGAGAAACAGACAGGGGCACTGGTAATGGAGGTGTTTCCAGGTGACCCTGCAGAGAAGGCCGGCATTCAGGTGAAAGATATCATTATCGAAGTGAATGGCAAGCCCGTAAACTCAAGCCACGATCTCACGGGCGTTATCGCCAATATCGGTGTGGGTGAAAAGGTAGATATCAAGGTACTCCGTAAAGGAGAGGAGAAAGTGTTCACCGTGATGGTTGCAAAACGGGATGATACTCCTATGGTTGCCGGCAGGGGTGGTCAATCCGGAAATGAACTGGGACTTCGTGTTTCAAAAATTACTCCTGAAATATCCAGGCAGTTTAATGTGGAGTCATCCAAGGGTGTTATTGTGATAGAGGTGGAACCGAACAGCATTGGAGAACAAGCTGGAATCGCTGCCGGGGATATCATCATGGAAGTAAACCGGAGTTCAGTGGATAGTGTCAACGAGTATACCCGGGAAATCGGGAAAGTGAAAAAAGGCGAGATGATTCAGCTCTTCATTAAACGACAGGGAAGCGGCTTTATGGTTGTCAAACTGAAAAAGGGATAAAAGGGAGGGGATCGGATTCAATTTTCAATCAAGAGGATATGACTTGTAAGGGCAGGCCCCTGTACCTGTTCTTTGTGTGACAATATACAGTGTCAACATGAAATCAAGCCTGAATAAGAAAATGAGAAAAATTGCTCTCTCCTGGTTTGAGTAAAACAACCCGACCCAGTCACCCCGGCAGATCTCGATATGGAGAGATTTCCGGGGTGATTTTTTTTTGGAGATATCTTGTTTCCTTTTGCATAAACCGGATTGACAAAAAGGAAGCAGGCTGGCATACTTTACCGGTCTTGAAAGATAAAAATCCTAAATTATTATAGAATAATAGATCCAATCAACATGAAACTCATCTGATTATGGACTTGGGTTTTCACGCCTTTTTTCATATATTTTGACTTTTAGATACGGAGGTTTACGGTATGCTGAAAAAAACAAAAATAGTCGCCACAATCGGTCCGTCATCCAATACGCGAGCTGTTCTGAAAGAATTGATTTCCGAAGGGATGAATGTCGCGCGGTTGAATTTCTCCCATGGAAGTTATGAAGAGCATGGTGAAGTTATCAAGACCATCCGGTCTCTTTCCCGGGAGTTGAATACGCCGGTCGGAATTATTCTGGATCTCCAGGGGCCAAAAATCCGGACAGGTAAACTATCAAACGGAGAACCGGTTATCCTGAAAAAGAATAACGAGTTTTCGATCACCTCTCAAAACGTACCGGGATCTGCCGAGATTGTCTCGACAACATACAAGGAGCTTCCCGGGGATGTGAAAAAAAATGATGTGATTCTGGTGGATGATGGCCTGATTGAACTGAAGGTGCTTTCCAAAACCAAGGATACGGTAAAATGTAAAATCATGAACGGAGGGGTACTAAAAGAAAACAAAGGGATAAATCTTCCGGGTGTGAAGGTTTCCGCTCCGTCTCTTACGGAAAAGGATAAAAGGGATTTGAATTTCGGGATCAAAGTGGGAATTGATTTTTTTGCCTTGTCCTTTGTTAGAACTGCAGATGATGTAAAGCAGATACAATCGATTATTAAAAATCAGGGGAAAGATATCCCGGTGATTGCTAAAATTGAAAAGCCAGAGGCTGTGAAAAATCTGGACGACATATTGGAGGTGACGGATGCCATTATGGTTGCAAGGGGCGATCTGGGTGTGGAGATGCATCCGGAACAGGTTCCTGCGATCCAAAAACATATTATCCATTCCGCCATGAAAAAAAACAAGCCGGTGATCACGGCAACGCAGATGCTGGAAACCATGAGCGTGAACCCTATTCCGACCCGGGCGGAAGCTTCGGATGTGGCCAATGCAATTCTGGATGGAACCGATGCGGTAATGCTTTCCGGTGAAACCGCTTCCGGGAAATATCCGGTAAAGGCCGTTCAGATGATGGCAAAGATTGCTTCCCAGATGGAGAAATCGCCTTTCATGAAATATCATTTACAGTATGAAAAAGACACAGAGGATCTTGTTCCTCATGCAGTAGCACAATCAGCTGTGAATATTCTTCATGAGGTGAGCGGAAAAGGGATTGTTTCTTTTTCCGTATCCGGGCACACCTCAAAGCTGATATCAAAACAGCGGCCCTCCATGCCTATTTTTGCGTTCACACCCAATGTTACCGTATATAACCGTCTGGCGCTGTACTGGGGAGTGACCCCCATGCATATCTCAAATATCAGTGATACAAACCGGCTTGTACAGGCCAGCGAAAATATTTTGATTGAAAAAGGTAAGGTTAAAAAGGATGATCTGATTGTTATTGTGGTGGGCTTTGGATTAAAAAAAGGATCTACAAATTCCATTAAAATTCATCGGATCGGCCACGAAGATTGATCCTGGTAAAATGTGTCATATGTTGTGATGATTTTTTCTTGACATACAACATATAGTATGAGCAGAAAAACTTTACAGGAATAAATAAAAAATTTTTTACTACGGACCATATTTACCATCATACGGTTGAGGAGGCGCAATGGGTCATAGGGGCAAGGTTTTAATCATGGATGACGGGCGGTTTGATTTATCCGCATATCGATGGGATGATCGTCGCTTTTCAGATATTATCGCAAAAGAAAATCCAATCAACCCGGAACAGGCCATGGCGATCAGCCGGTTTGTCCGGGAAGAGATCGCCAAGATGGAGACCTATACCATTACCATGCCTGTTATTGAAAAAATGATTGAATCCAAACTGCTTGAATATGGATTGAAAAAGCCATCACCCATCCACCTGGATAAAACGGTTTTTATCAAAAATGATCTTACGCTGTCCGATAATGCAAGATTGGTTCTGGAAAGAAGATATCTGAAAAAGAATCTTCAGGGCAAGGTTATTGAAAAAGCGGAACAGATGTTTGGCCGCGTTGCCGGATTTATTGCCAAGGCGGAAAAAAAATACTGTGATGACGATACTCGCGTAAAGGAGATGGAAAAGGTTTTTTATCAGATGATGACGCGGTTTGAATTTCTCCCCAATTCACCAACGCTAATGAATGCGGGACGTCGGCTTGGGCAGCTTGCGGCCTGTTTTGTTCTGCCCGTAGAAGACAGCATGGATGATATCTTTAATTCCATTAAACATGCAGCCCTGATTCATAAATCAGGCGGAGGAACCGGTTTCTCATTTTCCCGGCTCCGGCCGGCCAACAGCCGTGTCGGAACCACAGGGGGCATTGCTTCCGGGCCGGTTTCCTTTATGAAGGTGTTCAATACCGCAACCGAGCAGGTCAAGCAGGGAGGCACACGCCGTGGTGCCAATATGGCTATCCTCCGGATTGATCATCCGGATATATTGGAGTTCATTACCTGCAAACAGGATGACAAGGCGCTGAATAATTTTAACATATCGGTCGGTATCACGGATTCATTCATGAAAGCGGTTCAGAACAAGGAAAACTATGATTTGATCAATCCATCCAACCGGGAAAAAACCGGGCAATTGAATGCAGATGAAACCTATCAGAATCTGGTTAAACATGCCTGGAAAAACGGAGACCCGGGCATTATTTTTCTGGATCGCATCAACCGGGATAATCCAACGCCTGAGTTGGGAGAGATTGAAAGTACCAATCCTTGCGGAGAGCAGCCGCTTCTCCCCATGGAGGCCTGCAACCTGGGGTCCATCAACCTGGCTAAGTTTGTCTACCAAAGAGGGGCGGTCTCGGAAATTGATTATGAGGGGTTGAAAAAACTGATATGGAATGCAGTCCGGTTTTTGGACAATACCATTGATCAGTCAAAGTATCCTCTTTCGGAAATTGAAAAGATGGTAAAGGGAAACCGGAAAATCGGTCTGGGCGTCATGGGTTTTGCAGATCTTCTTTTTCAACTGGGCATTCCCTATGATTCGGACCAGGCGCTTGCCATTGCGGAAGAAGTAATGAAATTCGTGCAGGAGGAATCCCATGCTGCTTCAAAGCAGCTTGCCGAAGAACGAGGTGTGTTCCTCAATTTCGATAAAAGCATTTTCAAGGATCAGAAAGATTGCCGGTATCGGAATGCAACAACCACGACCATTGCGCCGACAGGCACATTAAGTATCATTGCCGGCTGTTCAAGCGGGGTTGAGCCGCTGTTTGCCCTCAGTTTTGTCCGGAATGTAATGGATAACGATAAGCTGGTGGAAGTAAACTCATACTTTGAACAGGTTGCGAGACAAAGAGGTTTTTACAGCAAAGAATTGATGACAAAGATTGCGGAAAAAGGAAGTATACGGGATATGGAAGAGATCCCGGCAGATGTCAGAAGGGTGTTTGTTACGGCCCATGATATTTCAGCCACCTGGCATGTTCGTATGCAGGCAGCTTTTCAGCAGCATACGGATAATGCGGTATCCAAAACCGTTAATCTTCCCAAGGACGCTACAGAAGAGGATGTGCGTAAGATTTATGATATGGCATATGAACTGGGATGCAAAGGCGTTACCATCTATCGTGACGGCAGCAAGGAGAATCAGGTTCTCTCCTTTCCTGCAAAGAAGATGACAGAGGACAGTTTTATGTCCATGGTGCAGGACAGGCCGGAAACCTTGGAGGGTTTTACAACCAAGATCCGGACTGGAATGGGGCATCTTTATGTTACCGTTACCGAATATGAAGGACGGCCGTTTGAGGTGTTCGCAACAATCGGCAAATCCGGGAAATCCACCATGGCCAAGACAGAGGCAATCGGCCGTCTGATCTCTCTGGCGCTCCGCTCCGGCGTAACCGTGGATAATATTATTGAACAGGTCAAGGGAATCCGGGGGGAACATACGGTTTTTTATAACGGGGAGCTGGTTCTTTCCATCCCGGATGCAATCGGCCAGATTCTGGAGCAGCGATATATCAAAAACAAAAACGGCAAAACCAAACGGTTCGGCAATACCTTTAAAGGTGACGAATGCCCGGAGTGCGGCCGGCATATCAGCTTTGAAGAGGGATGTGTGACTTGCCATGCCTGTGGGTATACCAAGTGCGGATAAGTAAATTTCGGTATTGGTACGATCATGATACTATCTTGTTGGTTGGAATTTTTTATATATAAATAGGGACGGACTAAGGGACGTACATGAAAGTATGAATCGAGACCCTTATAGTAGTTTTTTATTTTCATACTTTCATGTACCATAGTCCTCCGTCCCTAGTCCCCGGTCTGGCGACAGATATCGGTTGACATTCATGACCCAGGAGCTCAGTTCATCAAACCAGCCCAGCTGAATCATGAACTTGCAGATGGTCGGATTTTTCGGGCATGGGATAAAAATATCCGGATCAATGGGGCCTTGGCAATTGGGGATGTTGGGATTTTTGAGATATCATTATGCCTCCTTGCCTGTTTGGTGGAGTTACTTCCATTTGATATCGTTGTATCCAATGAAATCAAAGCAGAGGAGACAACAGCCGGCAAGCGCCTTCAAAGAGGCGGGCAAAGATTGTTTTTTGATTGAGATCTTCAGACCGTATTTCTTTACTCTGTTCAAGGTCTTTAAAGAATTTATCTTCCAAAAGTTTGGCGAAGGTTGTATCGACTACTAGAGCACCCAGCTCAAAATTTAATTTAAAGCTCCGGATATCCGTGTTTGCAGAGCCGACGACCCCCCAATTTTCGTCCACAACTATGGATTTTGCGTGAAGCATGCGTGGCGTGTATTCATAAATCCGGATACCTGCATTTACGAACTTGGGGTAATACGAACGGGCAGCCGGCGAAATAATCGCTACATCGCTTCTGGCCGGAACCAGAATTCTGACATCCACGCCCCGAGAAGCAGCACTGATCAGCGCCCGGATGGTAGGTTCATCCGGAATAAGGTAGGGCGTGGAGAGATAGCAACGCTTGCTTGCGGTGGCGATCCCGGAAAAGTAAACAAAGCTGCTGGCGTTATTTTCCTGGTCCGGTCCGCTCGGCACTATCGCAACTATGGCCTCTCCGCCAATGGCACTATGAAGACGTGTGGGAAAGGAAAGAGTTTCACCGGTAGCAAATGCCCAGTCCTCCGCAAAGGTTTGGGATAGGCTGGACACCGCAGGCCCGCATAACATCAAATGAGTATCCCGGAAATGAAGCGTTTTCTTTTTTTTTCTCATAACTCCGGAATATTCGTTGCCCATGTTCATTCCACCGGTGAACCCCAGAATTCCATCGATGACAATCATCTTGCGGTGGTTCCGCAAATGAACCGCCCACCGGCGTCTTAACGGATTGACGGGAAGAAACGCCTCGGCTTTTCCCCCTGCGGCTCTGATAGCGGCGATTCGCTTTCCATCGATCCGAAGGGACCCCACCGCATCATAAAGCAGCAAAACATGCACTCCCTCGCGGGCCTTCCCGGCAAGTAAATCCAGAAAGCGCCTCCCGGTTTCATCATTGCTGATGATGTAATACTCAACCCATATGAAAAGTTTGGCTGCAAGGACTTCCTGTTCGATTTTCTCAAATACGTATTCATTTTCAGTGAGCAGTTCCACCGTGTTGCCTCCGGTGGGAAGCAGCCCAGTCAGAACGGATGAAAGATGGAGAATGGATCCTTGTTCCTTTAAGTGGGTATCGCGGACGTTCTCCGAAATGGACTTACGGATGGTTTCGTTCCCAAGGCGTTTACGGCGGGTTGTGTTTTTGATGCCCGGATTGGCAACAAGCAGATATGCTATGGCGCCTATTCCGGGAAATGCAAGAATTGCAAAGATCCAGGCCAACGTACTGTTGACACCGTGACTACGGGAGATGGCCCGGTAAACAGCGTAAACATCCAGCGCCAGTAAAATAATTCCGGTATCCAAAGTGAGTTTCATAATATACAACAGCTGTCAGTAAAAAAGTACATTTATTCGGGGTTTACATCAAGCCGATCTTTCAGAAGCCCATAGCGTGCAGCAGCAATCACTAATGCCCCCTCGGTCGGATCGCCAACCGCATGGAAATTACCAGGGCGCGCGGAATCGGGTTTCAACACCGCGTCGCTACAGAGCGCTCCCCCCATGAGGAGCAAAGCCAGTGATGGCTTTTCCTTGATAAGCGTCGTTCCCTCATGTTCGATTGCCGTGACGGGCATCCGATGGATGAGTTCCTCCGAGATGTCGATCCGGTGTCCGGCCAAATCCAGCACAGTGACGGTCATCCGGTTTTCAGTGAGCGTTCCGGTCTTGTCTGAACAGATGACGGTCACTGATCCAAGGGTTTCCACGGCGGGTAACCGGCGGATAAGTGCGTTTCGGCGCAGCATCCTTTGGGCGCCAAGGGCAAGCGCAATGGTGACGACTGCGGGAAGCCCCTCAGGAATTACGGCTACCGCCATGCTAACCGAGGTCATGAACATAAGCTTCCAATCTTCATCCATTAGGATGCCCAAGCCAAAGATGGCTAAGACAACAAATAGCGCCGCGAAAGCCAGGGAGTGGCCCAGCCGGTTAAGGCGTTGCTGCAAGGGCGTTGTCATACTGCCAACACCCTGAAGAAGATCCGCCACTCGTCCCAGCTCAGTGTTCATACCGGTGGCGGTGACCATCATCAAACCTCGTCCATGAGCCACACTGGTACCCATAAAGATCATATTGCTCTGATCGCCAATTGATAGATGGTCATCTCCGGTAAGTGGCGCAGTCTGTTTCTCAACAGCCACTGATTCTCCGGTCAACACAGCTTCCTGTATCCGAAGGCTGGCGGATTCAAAAATCCGGCCATCCGCGGGTACCAGATTCCCGGCTTCTAGAAGGACCAGATCACCGGGCACCAGATCTGAGGAAGAAAGCTCGACAACCATGCCATCACGGCGGACGCGAACCTTTGGAACTGCAAGCCGGCGAAGGGCAGCCATGGCCCGCTCAGCACGGAATTCCTGAACAAATCCCAAGGCTGCATTGAGAAGAATAATGGCCAGAATGGCAATGGCGTCTTTTAGGCTGCCCACGATAGCGGATATCGCAGCCGCGATCAAGAGAATGAACACAAGTGTGCTTGCAAACTGATCCCATAACAACAGCCATAATGGGCGGACTCCCCGCTCAATCAACAAATTTTTTCCAATATGTTCGCTCCGGAAGACCGCCTCTTGGGTATCAAGGCCTCGCGAGGGGTCACTTTTGAGACGGGCAGCGACATCCGCAGGTGCAAATCTGTAATATGCAGCGGGATCTAAAACTGGAGTTATCGTCGTTTTATTCATTGCCGAACCTATCAGAATATGCTTGAAGTTGGCTTATTGCCAGTGAATTTTCAGAGGATCATTATTCGCTTTTCAGATTCGAATCAATACCAATCCAAGACTTGTGTGTCAAATAAAAATAAGGTTTCGTAGATCGGGTTTCAATTCCTCAACTCGACCTACATTCCTTAACGGTATCATGGTTCTATTTTTCATGGTTGCTTTTGGGATTGGAATATGGGATTTTTAGCTGTACAACCCATACAAAATGGATCATCAGACTATACAATTCATCTGGAAAAAATTCAGGGAAATAACAACAAGCTATCTCAAAAAAAAGATTTTGGTTCAAAATCAAGGCGGATTCAGATTTCGAACCGCAGGCATACACGGAGTATGTCGAGGATTTGAAATATGAATCCAACGCAGAGTTTGGGCCAAAAGACTTTTTTGAGATAGCTTGAAGATGAAATCCAAAAAGAGAGGCCGGACTGCACAAATGGCGGCTGTCATTCAAGCTCTCCACTTTGCGTATGAATCGCAGCTGTTTTTAAAACCCTGACATCCATCCAGTCATGTGCCGGTCTGGAATCGGAACTTGTTTTTGATTATGCGATTTCGGAAAAACATTACTCTCATCAGGATCATAAAACAGTTAATGATTTGAAGCGTTACACAAAACGTCGTGGTGAACCCATTTTGTCCACGTTTGATCCGGAAATTTTCCCCCAGCAGGTTTCACAGCTTGGGTTTGTGTTGATGGAAAATGTATCTCCTGGAGAGATATTACACCACAAAGGGAAAGTTGGAAATACGGATGCCAGGCTCCTATTTTATTCATTTCCGCGTGACGGGGAAGTAACACTTTGTTATTGGAGGAAAGTGATGGGTGAACGGATGAAATGGACAAAAGAGTGTCGTCTGGGTGTCGATCATATCGATTCCCAGCATCGGTTGCTGTTTGCGATTGCAAATGAGCTGATCGATTTTGAAGATCCCATGGAAGAAGCTCCGGAATTCAAATTTCTGCTGAACCATTTGCGGCAATACGTTGACGAACATTTTAAAAGCGAAAAACAATATATGCAGGATATTCAATATCTGGATTTTGATGATCATATTCAAAAACATCATGCCATTGTCGAAGAGATCAACGATCTGCTGAAAGGAATTAAATCCTTGAATGAACTCAAGGGGAATATGGAAAAGCTGCTGAAAAAATGGATCAAGGAGCATATCCTGGTCGAAGACAAAAAAAATCTCGGAGTGGATAAAAATAATGAAGAAAAATTCCAATCCGTAAAATGTCTGGATAGAGATCCCGACAAAGGATGGATCCGATATCTTCTTATTCAATAAATTGACGGAGACCCGCGTTACTTATTTTCGTCCGGCGATTGCTGCTATCCATTTTACGAACTTCACCGGGAACAGGCGCGTCAATATGTCCAGCACATAGGCATCCGGACCGACCAGGATACGCTGTTTGTTTTTCAGAATACCTTCGATGATCAGCCGGGCTGCCTTATCCGAAGAAGTTCCGGCGATCTTGTCAAATGCTTCAATCGACTGTTCATGATTTAACTTATTGCCCGGAGATCTGTAAAACCGGGTATTGCGGGCGATGTTTGTCTTGATTCCTCCCGGATGAACACAGGATACCTGGACGTTTGTGTGCCGAAGCTCCTGCCACAGGGTTTCCGTAAAACCCTTTACTGCAAATTTGGAAGCGCAATAGGGAGCATGATTGGGCCAGGTGATAAATCCGTTTATGCTGGAAATATTGACAATATGGCTTTCCGGCTGTTGTTTCAGATAGGGAAGAAAAGCCTTTACGCCATATACTACACCCCAGAAGTTGATTCCCATCAGCCAGTTGAAATCGGAATAGGTTACATCTTCAATGCTCTGGGCCAGTGATACACCGGCATTGTTGATGAGCATGTCCACCCGGCCATGCTGTTTTACAACGTCTGCTGCATAATGCTCAACACTATCCTGCCGGGCGACATCCACTTCATGAATCGTGACTTCTCCATTCTGTTTTTTCGCCATCTCTGCGGTTTGTTGCAGACCGTTTGCATCAATATCCGATATGGCAACTTCACACCCTCTGGCAGACAGATTGACCGCCAGCATTTGCCCGATACCGGATGCGGCCCCTGTGATTGCAGCAACCTTGTTAGTGAATGTCTTCATGCACGGTTCCTTTTCGATAATTCATAGATGCTCAATAAAAATAGAAGAAGGACGGAAATCGCTTTCGACACTGGCATATCAAAAACAATTTCCGTCTGTTACCAACTGGCATTGCCGGCACTACATAAATTCTGTCGCTTTGATCAGCAGCACTTCATTGACCCCATCTTCGATCATGCCGGCCCGTGCATCCCGGAATATTTTTTCAATGGGATATTCCCTGGTTAGACCATATCCGCCGAATATCTGCATGGCATCGCTGGCCACATTTGTAGCCGTTTCCGTGGACAAACACTTGGCGGCTACGGCATGAGCCACGGAAGGGCTCATAGGATTGGCCAGGTTATACATGGCCATTCGCCGGGCGTTTGCCCGTGCAGCTTCCACCTGGGTAAACATCTGCATGAGTTTTAGTTTGATATTCTTGTGTTCAAAAATCCGCATCCCGCCCTGGACGCGTTTTTTGGCATACCGGTATGCCTCATCATAGGCCGCCTTTGCCAGACCCGCAAACACAATCGCCATCCCGCCGTTGACATTGGCAAGGCCTCTTCCCGCCGTGGTTTTCAGAAAATCCGGGTTCGACACAGCCATATATTTTTTGGGAATTTTTGAATCCTGGAAAATAATCGACCCCTGATTCAACGGTCTCTGGCCCATCTTGTCCAGTGGTTTTCCGCGGGTAATCCCCGGAAGATCCAGGGGAATGATGGCGAGCCCCTGACCATCCATGCCTTTTTCCGGATAAAGCCCGACATGCAGCATGGCGTGGGTAGCAATGGTCCCGTTGGATACCCATTCGGACTTCTCGCCATTAACGATATATTCATCTCCCTTTAACACCGCAGTCACGGATGGCCCGCATTTGGGTTTATTGCCTCCCAGACTCCAGTCTGACCCATGATCCGGCTCTGTAATGGCCCAGCATCCGATGAGCGATCCGGTTTTGTCTTCACAAAAATCCCTGGCCATCTGCTGCATGACCGGGGATGGGAACAAGGCAGCCATATTAAACGGCAGACTGGAAACTCCCATACTGATGGTGAGACCTGCATCTGCATATCCGAGTTGTTCGGTCATCAGAATCGCAGCCATGGGGTCCAGGTCACCGGCCATTCCGCCGAGATTCTTGGGGATCTGTAGCAGGTGAAGATCCATCTCCCGGAATCGCTTGAACACATCCCACAGCACAGAATCTTTTTTTATCACATCTTCCGGATCACTCAGCCGGTCCAGTTCAATTCCTGCCGGCCGCATTATATCCATGCTGAATTTTTCAACCTCTTTCAGCATGGACTTGGTGTCCTTGCTGATATTGATATCGATATTCAGGTATCCCATGTAAATGCCCTCCGTTGTTTTATTAGGGTTGTATTCGTTTACATTTTATACCATATCCCATTTCAGGAAGGCATATGGCGAGAATTCCAGGAAACCGGTTTCTGCTACTACCTTGCCGCCGAGCATGGAATTATCTCCGACCGTATAAATGCCTCCCAGCATTTTCACGACCGTAACTTCAGTCCAGGGATCATAGTCGGAATGCTTGAAGATGATTTCTGCTTCACCAATCTCTATGACTTTGGGTTTCAGCAGTGTTTCCTGTTTCACCAGCCGGGGGTCATAATCGAGCGTGCCGGGTTCCGGTCCGGGAAAATGTTTGAAGTTATAGGAGACCCCTTTGATGACCCCGTCTTCGCCTGATTCATTTTCAAGCAGGGTAAGAGCGCTGGGATCATTGGGCTTGCCGTTTAACGTCGCATTGACTTCCATAAACCGGACACCCCGACGCTCTGTCCAGCCGTTTACGGCGGTTCCTTTTTTTTCAAAATGGATATTGGCCATTTTTTTTGGAAATCCGAACATCTCGCGGCCTCCGGCCATGGCAATGTCATTGGTTACCGGCATGGCCAGACAATAATTCCCCTCTTCCCCTTCATATTCAGCTCGGATAAACAGCGCACTCTCTTTATAGGTTACATCAAAATTGGTAGCCGGATAATTGGCAACAAAGGCCATGGCAATGGGGGCATCTGCGGGTTTCAAAGGCGGAGGGATCAGCTTTGCGATGATCTCCGGTTTGGTTTCCCAGAATACCATCAACATTTCTGCATCATAAAAATCTGCGGTTACTTTGGTATTGGCCATAATTTCTTCAAATGATTTTACAAATCCCATGGCATCCTCCCTGGCCGGAATTTCCGGCATTAAAAGTTTTCGCCGACTCTCTTTTTCCGGATAGGGTTTTTAGCCCTATCTCAGCGCTTTACAGATACGCTTTTAAAAAATTTATTTCTTTGAATCAAAACCAGAAAAATTCTGACATTAAGTCTTGTCAGAATTAATAGCAGAAAGATTTGACTTTGACAAGAGTTAATGTCAAAATTTATTTTATGAAAACAAAACAACAATTGCAGAACCGAAAATATGGCGGTGTTCAGGCGGATTTGAGAACAGAAGAGAGAAAGCAGAAGATCATCTCTGCAGGACTGGAATCATTCGGAACCATTGGATATGCAAAAACAAGCATCAAGAAGATCTGCGCCCTGGCAGGATTGACCGAACGTTATTTCTATGAGTCTTTTCATTGTAAAGAGGATTTATTACGTTCCGTATATCAAAGCATTACAGAGGAATTAATCATAAAAACAGATGAAATTATCGATCAATCATCGGTTCGATCCATTGCGTATGAAGCATTGAGGCTTTATTTTCAAACACTGCAAGATGATCCCCGGAAAGCAAGAGTTCTTTTTTTTGAGATATTGGGTGTCAGTCCGAGAATCGATGAGGAATACCAGAAAGCGATTCAAAAACTGTCAAGAAATGCAATAAGGATATTGCAGATGGCATTTCCGACAATGGATCACAATAAAGTAAAAGATACGATTCTTCCTTCAGCAATCGCCGGTGCGATCATTCAAGTGGCAAGTCAATGGACCCTGAATCATTTTCAACCTCCTCTGGAAAAAATACTTTCGCAGGTTCAGTATTTATTTGAGCTGGTGGAGAATGTTTACGGGGATTACATCAAGGATTGCAAATCATGAATCAATCAATCATACATGGGAATAAAATGTGCAATCGACCCGGATCTTGACAGATGTGTCATGCCATCCAGAGGTCAGTGTTCCGGAAGAATGGTCTTTCAATTTTAATGTCCGTTCCGAAGGTCAAAATAAAATTTACCCATCAATATAAACATGGTAATAGCCATGATAGTGAATATCAGTTGACATGGGCAAATTCCCCGGTAAAATGCCTCAAGTCCGAAGTATAACCTTATCAGGAACAGAATCAGGAAACTGATGCACAGAAAGGATAGGATGTAAAGGAACGAAATGGAAAGAATCATCAACTATAAAGATCGAGACGGCATTTTAAAAATCGTTGCTATCGCGGTCTGCATACTGGAACTGCTGATTGTCATTTTTACCCTGGCTTATCAGCAGGATGTGGTAAAACGCACCGAAACACCCATCACCCAAGAAATGGCCCAGACCTTCATCCATCATCCGGAAAAATTGAAACCGAATGAGCGGGTGGCCCTTAACTCATACGGCAGCTTGGTCAATCAACAACCCTATCTTCTGGTAAGAGAAGCTGAGGATGTCATCCCGTTTCCCTGGAAAGCCTGGATTCTCATCTCCGTTGGAGCCCCTATCGGGATTGCGTTCCTGGTGATGCTGCTCACCAGGGCCTATTTTCAGACTGTCGATCCTGGTGAAAGAGAACCGTCCGAAAGCACAGGGAAATTCGTGGCTGCCTTGAATCGTTTGAGTCAGATCAATATCATCTGGTTTATGCTCCTCTCCATCATCGTCTTGTTTTTTTTCTGGTACATTCCCGAAGTTGTAAAATATACAGGCGGAATGGCCATAACCTGGCTGACCCGTTACTGGTGGATACCGGCCATTGTTTTCGGCGTTGTTGTTTCCGTTGTTCTTTTCTGGATCTACCTGCAGTACAAATTGAGACTGCGTGCCATGAATATGGAAATGGAAATGGCCAAATTCAAATTTTTACAAATGGAGGGAAACAACCAGTTGCTGCTTGGCGAAAGAAACTCCCCTGCTGCTCAGTTGTCCGAAGAAGGGCGTTCAACGGAAGAGCAGGCAGACCAGCCAAAAGAAACCAATGAATCAATTCCTGAACCGGATTGCGGATCCAGCGCATGGTATGGAGACTGGATTGGTATGTCATTAAGAGATAGAGATAGGGATAAGGGATAAGGCTTTGCATTTTTTGAAAAAGACAATTTAAAATCTGTTTGTGTGCCAATGGCAGCCTAAACAAAACTCAGAATCGGCCAGTTGTTTTTGATCGCGATTTTTTTGAGCGGCCAGGTCGGTTCGACCGCATGAGGGTGCCCAACAATCTCCAAAAGCGGAATATCGGATTGATGGTTTCCATAGGCATAGGATTTTTTTAGATCAATGCCATGCTCTGTTGCAAGCTGCTGCGCCTGAATCCTTTTCTGTTGATCAATGCAGACAGGCCCTTTTGACCTGCCGGTTAACAAACCCTCCTGCGATTCTTCAAGATCCGTGCATAAAAGATGATCAAAACCAAGATCTGCAACAACCGCTTCAAGATAATACCTCACGGATGCGGAAACAAGAATCAAGCAGTGACCTTTTTTCTTATGTTCATTCAGTTTTGACAGAATGTTCGGGGACAGGAGCGGCTGGATATAATCCATATAAAACTGGGCTGCACCTGCTTGAAAATCCGAAAGACGCTTTCCCTGATACAATCTGAGCAGCAGGTTCGCCATGTTTTCATCAGAATACAGATGGAATTTATAAAAGATATTGGCAATAAATACACGCAGCAAATATCCTGAGGAGATCTCCTTTCTTTCATAGAGATACCTCAATCCAGGTTTGGCGCTTTCCACCATGAGCAGTGTTTTGTCAAAATCGAAAAATGCACCGGTTGTTTTCATATCAGCGTTTTCTTCTCAAATTATTCCTTACAACTATAGAATAATGTAAGGAATTATTCACGTCAAGGAAATAGCAGCAGGAGTAAAACGACAATTTATTCTTTTCGTGATATCAGACGAATAAATTAGCCTGCCGATGATGCTGTTTGGAAGCATATCGAACAATTTTGTCTGTACCCTTTGAGTGATCAACCAGCACCGTTGCCGTGAGTAAATTAGATTTTGGATGGTAGTGATTGTATTCGTTTTATCAGGTGATATTTCGGAAAAAAGATTTACATAGACATTGAAATGTTGCAAATTGTGGATCACAGATGAACGAAATCTCAAGCAGAAAATATAATTTCAATTGATTATGTAATCTGAAGAATCTATTTGTACTAACTTATGGAGAATATGACTATGAGAAGCATACCATTTAAAGGTTTTATTAATAAAAAACTACAACAACTCACCTCCTTTATAAAAGAGGGTATTCAGGATGGGCGAGTTATTAAAGAACTGATTGATTATGTAGCCATTGCCAGGTGGAGTGGTAAGAGTGTGGCGTTTTGGGGTTGGAATCCCACTGTCATCAGTGCCTTGGAACGAGAGAATCTATTGAAAGATTTGAAGACAATATTTATTTCCGAGCATTACCCTGTTCAGGATTTGGAAAAATGTAAGATTACTCAAGAATATCATAGTATTGATCAAGTCTATCAGGCTCCAGAAAAATTGATTGAATTTAAACCAGATAAGGTTTGTATTCTTTATCAAAACCAGCATGAAGCAATCCGTGCTTACGAGATCCTCCTTAGGGAATATGAAATAGATCCAATGAACATTTTTGTATCAAGGAGAATTTGGGCATATATAGATTATATTGAAGGTGATATCTATAACAAGCTAGTATCATCTGTACCTAAATCCATAGTCGGTGGTCTGGTTCCAAAATCCCGACTAAGTCTTTATGACGGATTACGTTACATTGTTAAAAATAAAGTGCCCGGCAGAGTTATTAATTTTGGCGTTAGCCGAGGTTGGTCGATGTATTTCATTGCAAAAGTCCTTGAACACCTTGGTGACACTGATCGTCAGATAGTGGGTTTCGATAGTTTTTCTGGATTTCCTCAGAATGCTTCGCGATATGACCTTTGTTACCTTCGATATGAGAAACACAATCCCAAGTACACGACTTCAGTAAAAAATCAAAATAAAAACCAGACTGAACAAAACCTGAATGACTTCATGCATCGCATCTCACTAATCGATGGAGATATTAATGAAACTATTTTTCACTTAGGCGAAGAGCCAATTGCTCTTGCTTTGTTCGATATGGATGACTATACACCAACCAGAGTATCACTTGAACCTACATACCGTCGATTATCATTCAACGGAGTATTTGTTATGGATCACTTTAATTATGACACAATTGGCGGCTTCTGCGTAGGTCAAAGAATAGCTATGCTTGAGTTTTTAGAGAAATACCCAATGTTTGGGTTTACTGGGACAAATATGTTTTTAAAAACGGTCGCCTAATCCTATGCCGCAAATACTATAAAATGGTTGTCCACCTTTTTTTCTTTGTTGAATTTCAGATTTTTGTTGCATTATGCTTGAAAAACAATTTTTCGATGGAACTTTTTTTACGCAATCAATGTGAAAGAACTCGGCAAGTTGGTAACTTTTTGTGCACATTTTACAGCACTCAACTCTTCCTCTGGAATAAGATTTTTTATATGCAATAGTGACAAAATGAAAAGGCTCGGGAGAATCATTCTTCCCAAATCGTGATTGTGAATCGGTTTGCCCCAATAATCGTGATGAAAAAATCAGTTTTGTAGTACAATAAACAACAGGTGGTTATATGAAAAAGATATTCAATCCCGAGTCCATTGCAGTGGTCGGGCTTTCATCCAAGGAAAGCAATATTCCCAGACTGACATTGGAGAATATGCTGCGATGGGGATATCGTGGCAGAGTGTTTGGCATCAATCCCAGAGGGGATAATCCTTTTGTAGATGGAATTCAGATGTTCCGGAGTGTCTCAGATCTTCCGGAGGTTCCCGACCTGGTGTATTCGCTGATTCCAGCCAAATTTGTGCCGGATATGGTTGAACAGTGCGGCCGATTCGGAGTTACGCGTATGGCGATTCCCAGTGGGGGATTTAACGAGTTTGGAAGTGAGGGAAACTCCTTTGCAGAACTGACTGTTCAGAAGGCCAGGGAATATGGCATCCGTTTTATCGGTCCCAATGGGCTTACCGTGGCCAATACTTTTAACGGGCTTTGTCTTCCTTTCGCACCGGTAGTGAAACCCCCAAAAGGAGGGATATCCATTATCTCCCAGAGCGGCGGGATTGCCCTCATGATCATGCAGTATCTCAAGGATGAAAATCTGGGAATGGCCAAATTTGCCAGTATCGGCAATAAACTGGATCTCAATGAGGTTGATTTTCTGGAATACCTGGGCAATGATCCGGAAACATCCATTATTTTCATGTATCTGGAGAGCATCCCGAATGGCCGTTTGTTGATTGAAACGGCAGAGAAGATAGATAAACCCATTGTGATCTATAAAGCCAATACAACCGATTCCGGGAAAAAGGCTGCAATGAGCCATACGGCTGCAGTGAGCAACAATGATGAAATCATCGATTCTGCATTTGAAAAAGCAGGGATTATCCGTATTCGCACATTTCATGATTTTTTTGCCGTGGCAAAGGCGTTTCAACTTCCGCCGATGAAAGGCAAACGGGTTATGGCCATGAGTCCGGCAGGAGGGATTTCGGTAATGATGGCGGATTTATGTGAACAAGCCGGATTTGAGTTTGCTGATCCTGGAGAAGATTTTTACAAAGGACTTCAGAAATTTACCAATGCCGGGGTGATCCGTTTTTCCAATCCGCTCGATATGGGGGATATTTACGATCCCAAACTGGTTGCACATGTGTTCTGCAGTGTCATGCACTCCGACGCTGTGGATGGGGCGTTTTATATCAGCTTTACCCCTCAGATGCCGAGAGGAAGGAATGTATTCCGGGCCATGTTCCGTACGGATCTGTCCAAGGAGGCATGGGGGGCGATTCTGTCATCCGGCAAACCTTTGGCAGCATGCCTGACCAGTCCGAGCCTGTCCGAGTTCAAGCAGGCCATCAATGTACCTATTTTTAACAGCCCCGAGGAGTTGATCCGGGCCATGTCCATGCAGATGAAGTACCATCAGCAGAAAAAGGAATCCAGAAAGGAAATTGCAACACCTTTTCAGGCGGATATGGAGATCGCCCGAAACTGGATAAAGACCAGAAAAGGGGATCTGGGAGAGGAATCCCTTGAACTGCTAGATGCATTCGGGATTTCCACAGCCTCATCCACTGTTGCCGGGGATGAAAATCAGGCTATTGCCATAGCGGAGAAGATGGGGTATCCGGTTGTCATGAAGGTGGTCTCTCCGGATGCCCTTCATAAATCCGATGCCGGAGGGGTGATCGTGGGTGTTGTGGATCAGGAATCGGTAAAACAGGCATTCCGGAAGATTCGCAAAAATCTGGAGTCGTATCAGGCTAGTGCTCGGTTTGACGGGATTCGGATTCAGCACATGGCCAAAGAAGGATATGACCTGTTCATTGGAGGCAAACAGGATGATGCTTTTGGCCCGGTCGTTTTTTTCGGAATGGGTGGCATTTTTATGGAGCTGTATAAGGACACAGGCAATATGATTTGCCCGGCCACTCATGAACAGGTTCGAAAACGGCTGGAGCGTTTAAAGACGTTTTCTTGGTTGAAAGGCATGAGGGGTAATGCACCAGGAGATGTGGACATGTTTGTGGATATGGTTGTCAGGGTTTCTTATCTTCTTCATACATTTCCTCAGATACGGGAACTGGATATCAATCCCATGAGGATATTCTTAAAAGGAGGTATGGCTCTGGATGCCCGGATGCGGATCGAGTAACCGGCTTTTTTCAGGCAGATGTGTTTTTTTTCAGACCAAGCTTTGAGCGAAAGCAAAAAGAGAAGTTATAAAACATGAAGTCTTACCGTCTTGTAAAACCATATTTTGTCGAGCGGATCTGGATGGTGGTGGCGGGTGTTCTTTGCCTCATGATCGTGGATCTTGTGCAGCTTTTCATTCCACGGATTATCAAACAGGCCGTGGATGATATGACAGCATTCCGTGCTACCCAGCAATCTTTATTAAAGCTTTCGATCTATATTCTTTTGGCGGCACTGCTGATCTGTGTTTTACGGTATTTCTGGCGGAGATTACTGATTGGTACCTCCAGACGGGTGGAAGAAGGGCTTCGCAATCGGCTGTTCAGCCATATACAGACTCTTTCCGCACCCTATTTTGATAAAACCAGGACCGGCGATCTGATGGCCCATGCCACAAATGATATCGGCAATGTGCGTATGGCAACGGGAATGGGAATAGTCGCGGCAACAGATGCGGTTTTTCTGGGAACCGCTGCCATCGGCTTTATGTGTTATATCGATATCCGGTTGACTCTTTATGCCTTGATACCCATGCCGCTGATCGCTTTTTTTGCAAAATATTTCAGCAAAAGGATGCATAACCGATATCGCTTGGCTCAGGGGGCATTTGCCGATATGACCGAGGTGGTTCGGGAACGATATGCCGGAATACGGATCATTAAATCCTTCAATCTTGAAAAAGACTCGGAGCAGAGGATGGAAGCGGTATCCAGACGCTGTATCCGGGAAAATCTTCTTTTGGCGAGAATCACCGGGGCTTTTTTCCCGCTCATGCTGCTATTCACCAACCTGAGTCTTGCGATGGTGATTGTCTTTGGCGGCAGGTTGACGATTCTGGCAGACATTTCACCAGGAGACTTTGTTGCCTTCATCAACTATCTGAACCTGATGACCTGGCCGATGATGGCTCTGGGCTGGGTCACGAATCTGCTTCAGCGGGGAGCTGCTTCGCTGGATCGGATCAATTCCATCCTGCAAACCCAGCCGGAAATCAATCAGCCTGAGAACCCGGTATTGAGCGGCCCTGTCAGAGGAGAGGTTCAGTTTCAGGAGGTTTTTTATTCTTATGGGAACAAAGAGAAACCGGTTCTTTCCCGGATCCGTTTTACGGTAAAACCGGGTGAAACCTTAGGCATCATCGGTCCGCCGGGAAGCGGTAAGACAACGCTTCTGAACCTTCTGCCGCGTCTGTATGATGTAGAGGAGGGCACGATCCGGATCAATGGAACAGATATCCGGGAGTGGAATCTGGAAAAACTTCGTGATGAGATTTCCTTTGTTGCCCAGGAACCGTTTCTGTTTTCCGGAACCATCAGGGACAATATCCGGTTTGGAAACCCGGATGCAGATGACGCAAGCGTCATGGAGGCCGCAAAGATGGCCTCTTTTGACGATGCAATCAAGGCCTTGCCGGAAGGTCTGAATACCATTGTGGGAGAGAAAGGGGTGATTCTTTCCGGCGGGCAGAAGCAGCGGCTTGCGATTGCCCGGGCTTTTATTCGGAACACATCGGTTTTGCTGCTGGATGATCCGGTCAGTCAGGTGGATATGGATACGGGTCAGAGGATCATCGAGAGCATCCGTCTTTTTGAGGGCCGGTTGACCGTTATCATTGTTTCCCACAGACTATCCGCACTCCGCCATGCAGATCAGATTCTGGTAATGGAATCCGGAACAATCAAAACAAGCGGTACTCACGATCAGTTGATGGCGACGGATGAATATTATGCCCGGACTTTCCGGCTTCAGGAGATGGAGGAGGCAAATCATGCAATCTAACTACAGCCACTTCCATGAAGATAAACTGGGCCAGCAATATGATGTAAAACTCATAAAGCGGCTGATTCCCTTTGGCAGAAAATATCAATGGTATTTTTTTGCTACTGTTTTTCTGGTGATCCTGATTACCCTGCTGGATATTTCAATCCCGTATGTCACAAAGATTGCCATTGACCGGTATATTGTTCCCAATGTCGGACTTTCGGAATCCAGCGGGAAAAAGGATAAAAATGCCCGGTCCGGCATGTATCCGGTTGATTTACAGGATGTCTCTGCTGCTGCAATTGTTGAGAAATATTCCAGCCTTTTTACCATACAGAAGAATACTGCATTCATACCGTATGAAAAAATGACGGATATACAGCCGGAAGATATGTACCGGCTGCGGAAAGATGATTTCAAGGGGGTAATGGTTCTGGCACTCGGGCTTATTCTGATCGTCATTGCCGTCTTTGTGCTGAATTTCATGCAGGTGATGATCATGGAGTATACCGGCCAGAAGATCATGCATGATTTGAGAATGACGCTTTTCAAACATATTCAGGGTCTTTCCATGGCTTATTTTACCAGAAATCCGGTGGGCCGGCTGGTTACCAGAACAACCAACGATATACAGAACATGCATGAGATGTTTACTTCCGTAATCACCTTTGTTTTCAAGGATCTTTTTCTGCTTGTTGGGATTGCAATCGTATTGTTCAGTATCAACAGCCGGCTGGCCATGGTAACACTGTCGATTCTGCCGGTACTGGTTTATACGGCCATAAAATTTGCAGGGGTTGCACGGGAAGCATTTCGTGAGCTTCGTATCAAAATTGCCGAGATCAATTCCCGTGTTTCGGAAACAATAGAAGGGATACGTGTTGTTCAGCTATTCAGACAGGAAGTCAATAATTATCTGGGACTGAAGAAATTAAATCATGAGTATTATCTGGCCGGAATGATGCAAATTAAAGTGTTTGCGGTGTTTATGCCGTTGATCGAGCTGATGGGTACAATTGTTGTGGCTGTAATTATTTATTATGGAGGAAGCAGTGTGATACAGGGCCGGATCAGTCTGGGCTCCCTGGTTGTGTTTATTTTCTATATGCGGATGTTTTTCAGACCGGTCCGGGATATTGCGGAAAAAGTCAATGTCATGCAGGATGCACTGGCCTCGGCGGAAAGGATTTTTTTGATTCTGGAAACAGAGGAAAAGCGATCTGTTCCTGCGGATTCGATCCCGGAGCCGGATGAAATTCAGACACTTGCTTTTGAAAATGTTTCTTTTTCCTATGATGTCGGGCAGACCGTGCTGAAAGACCTTTCTTTTTGTATCCAAAAAGGGGAAGTCCTGGCTGTCGTAGGTCCTACGGGTGCTGGAAAAACATCCCTGATCAATCTGATCATTCGTTTTTATGATCCAATTTCCGGAAGAATCCTGCTGAATGGAAAGGATATCCAGTCCTGGCCTGAAGATGTTATCCGGAACCGCGTTGCGCTGGTTACACAAGATCCGTTTCTGTTCTCCGGGAGCATCCGTGAGAATATTGTTGGATCCAATACCCATATCATGGATGAAGAATTGACAAGGATTTTGGAAATTTCAAATTGTCTGCCATTTGTCCGCAATTTGCCGGAAGGAGTGGATACGATACTCACTGAAAGAGGGAGTTCCATTTCAAGTGGTGAACGTCAGTTGATCTCCATCGCAAGGGCGATTGCTTCCGATCCGGAGTTGATTATCCTGGATGAAGCAACCTCCTATGTGGACTCGGATACGGAACTCCGGATTCAGGACGCTATGGAAAAGCTTCTGGCAAAGCAAACGACCCTGGTGATCGCCCACAGGCTTTCAACCGCTCGAAAAGCAAACCGGATTATGGTATTGAAAAAGGGACGGATCATTGAAATTGGATCCCATGATGAATTGATGGCAAAAAAAGGGTTTTATTTTCAGTTGAATCAGCTTCAAGGATAAATCAGGAGGAGGGGATATGAACAATCGATTGTGGTTATGGATTTTCAGTATTGCAGTTTTTGTTCTGCTTTTTGCGATGCAAACCAATGCCGAAGATTCAGCCGGTGTTGTTGAGCACAAAAAAATCAGTATTGATGTTGGGCCTTCAAGGGAGGAAAAAGAGGTCGGGTTAAAACGAATGGAGATTCTGGACAAATCCATTTCACCGGAATTGCTGGAAAAAAAGAGAATTCTGGTTCAATCGATTGAAAAGGATTACACGCGAAAAATCGAACAATTGATCCAGCCATTGACCTCGTCCATTGGGAAAAACACCATTGTCACCCATGTGGATATCGATTTTTTAGATCCGGACTTTCAATCCCAGGTTCAGGCAAGCCAGCGGGTATCGGTTTCGATTATCATGGGACGCGCCGGGTTTGAAAACTGGGCCATGCGGGGTAAAACCGAGCAGGAGACACTGGATCAGTTAAAAAAGATGATCCATACCATGTTCAGGATTCCGGAAGAGAATATCGCAATTATGGTGTCACCGAACTAGTTATTCGGTTTGCCGGTTTTCCTGTTAGCCGGATAGCCTGTTTGTACGGGCTGTTTTTTTATATGAAAGTGCCACATAATTCGATTATTCAATAGCTTTGATTACACCCGTGCTGCGAGACGGTGTTTCATTTGAAAAGGCTTTTTGGTAAGCATCCTCTGCCTCCTGGTATAGAAGTGCTTCTGTTTCCGAATATCGGGGGGAAAAATGAAAAATCGTGAAGCGCTTTGCTCCTGCTTTGCCGCAGATTTCTCCGGCCTGCCTGGCGGTAAGATGGTTTTTTGTGGATGCAATATCTGCATGGGCATCTGAAAAAGCAGCTTCAATAAAGAGATGATCCGCCCCCTGGACAAAAGGGATGATCTTTTTCAGGTTTTCCGGTGTATACCGGACATCTGTAATATAACCGATTTTTTGACCAGGTGTGATTTTCGCAATCCGGCTGGAAAGTTCACCCAATTTGAAACATTGAGCAATGGGTGATGCCTGGCCGGCGGGGATTTTAAAAATAGAATCAGCTGGTTTGTTATCAAAAAGAGCCTGTTTCAAATCATTCAGCCAGGGACCTGGCGTGAGGCCAATATCTTGAAGCGCTGTTTTTTTAATATTGACTTGAAACCTTTCTTTCATTGAAAATCCCAGGCAGGGAATGCTGTGGTCCAGGATGATTGTGGAAACAGAAAAACCCGGTTCGTCCAGAATCAAACCGGTAAATGGTTTTTTCAGGGGGGGTGAGGTGGGTTGAAAACGGTTCCGGCAGATATAGGTCTGCACCAGTAAATGGGTTTGATGGATTTCGGCAGCCTCCAGGATTAACATATTTTCATAGTTTTCAACCAGATCCCAGGAATATCCGGAAAGTTTCCCTTCCAGGTTCTGGATAAAACCCTCAGGTCCATACAGGCACAATTTTTTTGTCCGGCCCAACACCAGACGGAGAAGGTGGTCAAATCCGATAAAATGATCCATATGGGTGTGAGATATGAATACATGACTTGCTTTCAGGATATCTTTAGGAGAGAGGTGTGAAATATCACCCAGGTCAAAAATAATTGCCCTTTTGATAAAAGAGAAAGGAATATAGAGACCTGGATCTTGAAAAGGCTTGCTGATCAGTCTGGGGAGAAATGAAGCCGGCATTATCCGGGCAGGTGTTTGGAAACCTGGCGATTGATGCAATGGTAGATTTCTTCATCAGAGCCATAAACATCAACCGTATCTCTGTGGTTGACAACCTGTTCGATAACAAATGCTGTTAAATACAGGCTGACCACATGAGGATTAGGTACGACATTTCTGAAAGCTGCATTCTGATAGTCGATGTCAAAATCTTCAGCATGGCTTAATCGTTCAAGGCATTTTAGAATTTGTTCTTCAAGACCATTTTTATTTGATGTTTCTACCAGATTGTTTTCCACCAGCTTCATTGCAATCGCGTTGCTCAGTGTTTCCATGTGATCCTTAATTCCCATCAGCGCGATTCGACGTGTTCTTTCCTTTGATGATTCAATCTGAGACAGGATTTTTGATTCACGATTGCTTGGCCGAAATACCTTTGCCATTCAATATCCCCTTTGCTTAATAATTCCATAACGTGATGGCTTTGCAAACCGTCTGTTTTTTCTCCGGCATTATTCATAAAAGGAGCGGTTTTTTTGCCACCGAAACAAATAAATTGTAACTGTAAATAATAGTGATAATGGAATCGAATTGCAAGGAAAATATTATGGAAAATAATATCGTTTTTACAATTGGCCGGTTTTATGATGTTGATAAGCGAGTTGCAGTTGATCCGGTCAACCCTTTCCACCAAAAATTTAATCAAAAAGGCTCGGGGCGCATCGAGTTTAATAGCGTGTAAAAGGGGAGGGCATTGTAATGATGCCAGACAAGTGCCAAAAACCGATCAAGTTGTCATTCAGGTTGATGAAGATCATGTAGCCCTGTCAGACAAACGAGTTTTTTTAACGCAAAAAGAACCGGCAAAGCAAAAATGGGCCGCGAATTATTGGGAAGCTCAATATGAGCGATTTATTAAATGGGAAGAATTTGTCGAAAATTCATTCGATCAAAAAGGCATCCAGAACCTTTGGCTTGAATTATTACGGATCTGAAGAAACGAATTTCCGGAAAGGGATATCCGCTAGTGGCAGAAAGAGCCTTTATTGGTCAAGTTTTCGTGTGAGCCATTTTGCTTTCATTAGTCCGGAAGTACATGGGTCGGTATCATAACATATTAGCGTGCATGATGACACAATTTTTCCTATGGAAGCTCTGAGATCAGGCTGGGAAAAAGGTGTCGTCCATTAAGTTGTAACAGCTTAGAGTGCTTTTACTGCCATGTCAAAAAAAATATTAATATAAAAAATCTGTCTTTTTTACTTGACAAAAGGAAAATAGTTCGACTAATGATCGTAATTAATCGTAAAAAAAATGCGAATAGATTAATCTTAAAATTGAATTTTACTATCTGGTATGTCCCGATTTATTATTTTTTGTGGCTATAACTTCCCGCTATAAAAGGATTTCCAGATGGTTTCTTCTTTATTTTTGATTCATCGTTTAAAAATCAGTTAGTAAAATTAAATAAATTTCGAGAAATATCCGAGATATTTTAAGAAATTCGGCTGCAGTTAGACTCTCCAGTATAGATTCTTGGGCATTGTAGGCGATTGGAAAGCGGAAATCGGTTGGGGTGCTCGGTGAAAGATGAAAGCAAGATATCTTTTAATATTTAACAAACACTGTTGAAACATGATGGAAGGAAATCGCAATGAAGAAAATTGCAATTATGGCTCCAACCCGCAACCTTGAAATGTCAGTCCTACATATCGAAGCCGGTGCTTCCGAACTTTATCTGGGACTAAATGGCAGAGTCATCAACTCTGATTTTGACAATTTCACTTTTAATGCCCGTTTTAACAGAATGGATGGTATTCCAGTGCAGGTCGAAAGCGTCGAAGAACTTGGTCGGATAGTCGATTATGCCCATGCCAACAATGTTAAAATTAACTATACTGCTAATCTTCACTATATGTCCGCAATACTGAAAAAAGATTTTGACCGGTATATTGACATCGGTCTGGAAGTAGGGGTTGATGCGCTGATTCTTTCAAATTTCGGAGTGATGCGATATCTGAGAGACCGAAAAATCGATTTGCCGATTCTTGCAGGCGTATTTCTGTTTACTCCTAACATCGAACAGACAAAATTTCTTCAGGATTTGAATGTAGATAGGGTAGTGCTACCTCAGAATATAACGTTTGAGGAGATTTGTGAATTTAAGGCAAAAACGGATTTTAGTGTTGAGATTTTCGGCCATTTTGGAGGAGGCACGAATTGCGGACGGTGCATGGCTCTACACAGTCCGACAATTAAAGATATTGGCCCGGGATGCAGAGCCGGCTTCAATGTTTACATTGATGAAAAATTAGATGCGGAAAAATTTTATTTTTTAGATGGTGCGGCAGATTGTTGTCTTTGCAGTGTTCCGGATTTGATGAAAGCCGAACTCGATGTGCTGAAAATTGTGGGACGTGAAAGCCCGATACCCTCGGTTAATGCTGCCACGACAAGAATGTATGAAATTGTGCAGGATTATACTTTGGCCGGAATGACGATGCCTGAAATCCGAAACAAACTCTCCCGGGAAGAAGATGTCTGGGACGAAATTTGGGTGACTAGATATTGTGAACGAAAGCGGTGCCGTTTTAAAAAAACCCCGATTACAGACTCTTATATAATTTAGCGAATAACTGATACGAAAGTGGAGAACCTTATGAAGAAGCTGGAAATAAGAGTGACTGACTATAGCAAATTACTGGATGATGAATTCTTGACCAGAATCAAAGAAATCGGTGTGGATGTGATCAGCTTCGGTAACGAAGGCTGTTATCTACACTTACCGGATATAGATACGGTTGAAACAATAATGCGGAAAACCGATGAGTTTGAACGGAAAGCGATCATCCCGGTTGCCTTTGAGAGTCATTTTGACAAGGTATGCCGATATGTAGACCAGGTTGCAGAGAAGGTGAATGCAATTGTAGTGAACGATTATGGAACATTGCGACATATTCAAGATACACATGCCGATTTGAATCTGAATATTTCGTTAGGAACCGGTATCTCATTTTCTTATGAATTTACTCCGTGGTACGCACACATCTTCGAACCGGAGTCATCCCAGATTGCTGATAGCTTTTTACGGAGCAATATGGATAATGAATGGATGTATTCTTTTTTTGAAAGACATACCAACAATAATTTTGAAATTGAGATTCCGGTCCTGCCACATATCTTAAACAGCTCGGACAATTTAAAAGAAAAAGGCTACCGGATCGGTATTCTATTAAACGGGGTGTTGATTACAATTGCAAGAGCCTGTCCGACGGCCCGTTATTTTAAAATGATGGCCGGCGCATGCCGGGAAGTTTGCCTCAAGAAGATCGATGTCGCTTTTACACATAGATGGGACTTCTTTAAAAGCGACATAATTGAGATTCAACCCAGAGTGAGAGAGATGATCCCCGATATGAAAGTGTTCGGTAATTCCATGTATATGAAAAACTCGGAAACTAGTTTGGAATCAGCCCGGCAGAAAGCAGATACCTTGATTTATGATACCAGATTTTATGAAAGTACGGATATGATGATTACTATGATCGAAGAGCAATTTGCCGGTGTCTGATCCGTAATGGTGCAACACCAGGGAGATCTTGCTGCTTTGAAAAAAAAGATGTAAAGTGCTGCTCACCTAAGGAATGAAAGATATATGATACGAAATGCCCAGATCGTAAATAACGACATGCTGTTTGATGCCTTGTTCGAACAGTATGCAAAAATTTCCAAACATCAAGCAGAAACAGTTGCGATAGTGCTTGATGATGAAACCATTTCCTATCAGGAACTCCATGATCGGGTTGTGGCTTGTGCACGGAATCTAGAAACATACGGTATTTCAAAAGGAAAAAAAGTTGCCCTGTTGATGAACAACCGTAAAGAGTATGTTATCGCCTGTTTCGCACTTTTTAAAATCGGTGCATGGGCCTTGCCCCTCAACCCCTATCTGGAAGAATCAGAAATTCGGCGATTGTTGAAATTCGCTGATGTTTATGCCGTCATATTTGCTGATCATATCGGTGTGGCCAGTATTCAGCAAAAGATCTTGTGTGTAAGTAGAAATTTACGAAATATCAATTGGTTGTTTGGAATTGATTTGCTTAAAAAAGAACAAGGTGTAGTGGATTTTCAGGAGCTTTATAAACCGGTAGGAATAAAAGGTTTAAGATCGGCAGTAATGCCAAATGACACAGCGATGCTTTGGTTGCAGCCGGAAGGAGATGGGTTGCAAAACGGTGTATGCATTAGCCATGAAAACTGCTACAGAATGACTGAATCGCTTAAAAGCATTTTAGATGATAACAATTGTCGAATCATCTGTACGGAACCTCTGTACACACCGGAAGGCTTTTTCGTAATGTTGAGTGAGCTTTTGTCGGGCAATGGGGTTCACCTTCTGACTACCTTGAATCCAAACAAGGTGATTAAAAAAATTACAGAGGTTGATGCTCTGTTGGTTGTCACCCGGCCCTTGTTATGGAGAATTATAACAGCTACATCGGTATTTCAATTTGCGGATTTGGCCAATCTTTCCACGATTGTATTGTATAATTCATTCAACGCCGGCAAGGTTGAAAAATTCCCAGATGGCCGGCAAGACTATCGGCTGCAATTCGGTTTTTTTTCGATTGAAGCAACCGGAATTGTGTTGCTTTCAGAACCAACGCAGGGAGCTGCTTATCGTTTTTGCAATGTCGGGATACCGACTCCGGGTATTGAAATTAAAATAGTAGATAATGAAAACGAATCTGTGGCTCAAGGCGAAACCGGTGAGCTTTTGGTAAAAGGATCTTTCATGAACAGCCTATATCATCCTTCCGGTCAAACCGGTAATTCAGGACATGATGACGGATGGTTCGGAACCGGCATACTGGCCCGTTATGATGATGACAATTATATTTGCCTGTTTGGAAAAAAGTCGGAACAGGAAAATAATTCTGCTGGTTTTATTCTATCAACGGAAATCGAAACATCTTTATTGCAGCATAGACATGTTCAAGAAGTAGCGGTTGTATTTGTAAGGGAACAAAAATTGAAAATTTTTGCTTTTGTCATTCCCAATCCCGGTGAAAAACTGGAACCGAACGAGTTGTTTGCTTTGTGCGGCCAGCAGTTACAGCAAGACAGTGTGCCGGATGAGATTTACATTCTTGCTCAATTGCCGATAGACCTGTCCGGAAAGCTCAATAAAAATATTCTCAGACAATGGTCCAGACAATCCATACCGGACGAAGAGAGAACTCTCTTTGCTTAAATTAAAAGAATGAAAATAATGGAAGATAACAAAATGAATCGAGTACCGGCGTTGCTTATTAAGAACAACCCTTTGACCAAAACCTCGCAAACTGTGGCGCAAGCCGGATATGTGGCCATGTCCGATAATTACCTGGCAAGTCGCAGCAGAGGAACCGATATAAAAAAAAGCATGGATGGTTATTTTATTACTGGTTGGCAGAAAACATTCGCCGGAATTCAGCAAATGGATGCTATCCTGCAAACAATCATCGAATTGGAAATGGATTTTAAGTGTAAAATAAGATGGATTTTTTTGGATCCAAAATTCGCAGGCAGTCAGGGGATAAAATGCAACTATCATTATTTAAACAATCGCATTCAAGAAGAATTAACCGGTGAAAATTTTCAACTTGAGAATTTTAGTAAGCTACAGGTAAGTCGTTTGCATTGTTTCCATCTGCCTGAAATTCTGCTCAGTGCATTAAGTTTCCTTGAAATGAACAAAAAAACTCAATTGCAGCACTATTTTGAGAATGAAACTGCTGAGGCTTATGAAGACGGGCGGGATCTGGTAACCGAATCTGTGCAGGAGCATAGCGCCGGAATCCGGATCGAATGGATGTTGCGTCTATCTGATTATAAGAATGTTATAAAATTTGATAAGGACGGAAGATTATTAAAATTTATTGATGCAAAATTTGTTTTTACTCATTGGGGTCAATTGCTTCATTCAGAATGTCTGAATACAGGCTCCCATCTGGAAAGCTATATGTCCTTATATGTCTTTGCATCAAAATGTCTGGACCTGCTAAAAGCGAAATGCAATATGGATAAATCCGTACCGCTGTATCACAATAATCTGCATCCATCGACTTTCATAGGACTTTTCATCCAAGCCATCGGCATTGGATTATACCAAAATAATTATACCTATGTTCAATATCTGATCAAGGGCTTGCAGCGTCGCAATAAAAAAGCAAATTGCATCGGTTCAGTCATAAACCAGGAAGAAATCGGGATCTACTTTCCAAAATTTACCGGTTGTTAATAATAAACTCGGGAATAGCAGACCGGAAAGGAGCCAAGAATATGAAGCAGTGGCCTGAAAATATCACATCCAAACCAATTGCATATATCGAAAACAAAGATACGTACACACTGCAAGCGGAAACACTTATTTCCATGCTTACACGACTTCGTGGGAAACAAAAACAATCCATTATCTTTTTGGATATCAATAATAATGAAAGTAGGGCCACAGCTAATGAGATTAAAACAGAAGCGACGTTCATTGCACAATATTTGAAGCGTCAGGGCCTTGAAAAAAATGACAAGGTCATCATCATGCTTCCAACCAGTTTTGACTTTGTGCGATCTTTTTTCGGTGTCTTGATGGCCGGTGGTGTCCCGGTTCCAATCGCTCCGCCATTTGGTTCAAAGGGCATTGAAAACTACTTGAATAATTTGGAGCATATTGTTGCTGATTGTGAAGCTAGATTTTTAATTACTTTTGACCAGATTAAGATGTTTGTCAACGATTCTATTAAAATTTCGAAGTTGCTTCAAGAGATTTTGTTTATCAATGAGATGACGAAAAAGACCGTACCTGCAGACGAATTCCAAGTACTTCCGGAAATCAAGGCCGAGGATCTTGCTTTGATTCAATACACTTCCGGAACTACAGGTAAGCCTAAGGGAGTCATGCTGACTCATAGAAACCTCCTCCATAATATTCACGGGATTGGTGTGGCTGCGCGTGTGACGGAAAACGACATAGGTTTAAGCTGGCTTCCCTTGTATCATGACATGGGGCTTATCGGCAGCCTTCTAGGAAGTTTATATTGGGATTTCATTTTGATTGCCATGGTGCCGGAGGCATTTCTATTAAATCCTTCTCTGTGGCTTGAAAATATGACAAAATACCAGGTCACCATAAGCCCGGCACCGAATTTTGCATATAATTATTGTGTGTCACGCATTCCTGATAATAAACTGACAAATATTGATTTAAGCAATTGGCGATTGGCTTTCAATGCCGCTGAGCCGATTGACAGCAAAACACTGCAACGATTTATCGAAAAGTTCAGTTCATGCGGGCTGAAAAACGACACTGTTTTTTTCCCTGGTTATGGCATGGCTGAGAACAGCTTGGCCGCAACCTTTGTGCCAATATCGAGAGAAACTACAATTGTGCAATATTTCAAGCGAGACGGGATTGAAAGCAGGAATGTTGCCGTTGCAGCAACAAACACAGCTGAGGATAACGCCGTTTCATTGGTTTCAGTCGGTTATCCGCTTGTCGGCCAAGCCGTTCAGATTGTAGATGAAAAAGGAAAGATACGCTGTGAAGGAGAAATTGGAGAAATACTTGTCAAAAGCCCAAGCCTTTTTATCGGGTATTATCGTAATCAAGAGGAGACGGAGAATGCCTTTGTGGACGGTTGGTTGCGAACCGGTGATTTAGGATTTATTCATGGGAGAATGCTTTTTGTGAATGGTCGTCGAAAAGAAATGATCATCAAGCAGGGCAGAAATATTTATCCGTATGATATGGAAAGGATTGCAGCTTCCGTGGAAGGGATACGAAAAGGTTGTGTGGCGGCCTTTGGTGTTCAAAATTATATGAGCGGAACCGAGGATTTGATTCTACTATGCGAAACACCCTTATCCGATTCTACCACAAAGGAGGAGTTGGTCAGAAAAGTTCGAGCTGCAATTTGGGAAAATCTTCGGATAGTGCCGGATGATGTCAACTTGATTCCCAAAGGTGCTATACCAAAAACATCTAGTGGAAAAATTCAGCGATCGCTGTGCCGCAAAATGTATATAGATCTTAACAAAGAGCTAAGAGCAGAAATATGATAAAGATTGGGGATGGATAGCCGGAAAGCAGTCAATTTTTGAACGTTACTCAGGAGGAAGGAGCGCATGGAGGCCATTGCCAAAAACCGGATTGAAGAGGACATTTACAAAATTATTTTGCAGCTGTCGGTGTCTAAGAAAATCAAATTTGATTACGAATTAAAATTTATCGAAGATCTTGGGTTCAGCAGCCTAAAAATTATGGAAATGGTATCTGTGGTAGCAGAGCTATATGGATTTGAACCAATACTGGAAGAAATAATGGTTTTGAACACAATTGGTGATTTGATTCAGTATTTGGAACAGGCATTACCACTCGTTGAGAGTGAAATTTTTTTAGAAGGACGAAAAGCTGTATGAAAACATCTTGTCCAGAAGCCATCATTAAAGGTAGGAGATTTTGAATTGGTAGGGCGAATGACTCCTGAGTTAAGATTTTTCTAACCACTATTTTCGAATATCGGGAAAAGTGTATTACATTGCCGTTTATGACTGTCAAAAATTTTATCCGCTGTTTGGGTTTGTATTTTAGGTAGAACTGCCCCCGTATCAATTAGTTCGCCATTCGTATCTCAATTGGATTTGCGGATCATAATCAAAACAAAAAAGTATTTTGACCCAAATTTTGCGTTGGATTCAGATTTCAAATCCTCGACATACGTCATGTATGCCTGCGATTCGAAATCTAAATCCACCTTGATTTTGAACCAAAATCTTTTTTGAGGTGGCTTGTAGTTGTCTGGTTCGCTAAAAGTAAAAAAATAAGCCAGCAATACCGGCCAAAACAGCTAATGTCACGGCAATGGGCAACAGAATTGTTTTCTTAAGGTCATCAAACTGGATGGTATCAATTTTGATATTATCCAGATCAACATCCGCCGAAACCGGGCAGCCGCAATCATTTGCGTTAGCATCAAAAAGCTTGTCTACAGTAGCATTATTTGATTTGTTTTCCATAACGGTCCCTTCCATAGGATTTTCAGTCGTAAACTTTCGCCGGGAAATAGAAATTATTTTCCGGTATGATCCGTGTGACAATTGACTACGATTTATTATCTCATTTGGATGAGTTTTTGAATATTTTTGCTGTTTTTTTAAATGTACATTATGATAGATGATGTTAATTATTCGTTCAGTGGCTATGGGTTATAGCCGACAAAAAGGGGGCTGTCAAGATATATAATCAGATATATAATCAGCACAGGATTTTTTTGGCAATATGTTATGTGCTGTTTGAAAGGCTTGGAAAAACCGGATAGAAAAGGGAGAAATTAAGGCGATATATCCTATTTCGCGGTGAAAAATGAGTTAATGGTTTGGATTTTGGGCCCAGGTATCAGGTATGATGATATTACATGGCGGTCTACTGACATTGTTAGGGCCTATACCAGGAGATGGGTAGACGAAGTTTTTTGTCACGACTATAAATTGAATGAAGATTGAGGCAAAATGACCAAGCAACTATATGAAGATGGATCAACCAGAGGCCTGATCCGAAGTCTGTTGTTGGGAAAGAATGCGGCTTGCGTTCTCTCCATTTACAAAACTTATGATGGGAAAATATCTTGGGAAATTTGAACCTTCAGTTCCTTTCGTTCTCTATGCTTTCATCGAGAATTGCCGTGACCGGATATTTACAATTGGATCCGGATTTATGGTTTTAATGTATTCTTTAAATTCTTCACGAACCGCCTTCCGGTAACTGTGATAAAAAAACAGACTTAAAACCTCAGTTGCCCGAATCCCTTTCATGGTCAGTTCTTCCATGGATATATCACCCCAGTTCGCATTCCAGAATAATTTGATATTTTTTTTGGCGAGTTCACGAAAAAAATCCGTAAATTCTTTTAATAATTTGGGATCAAAACCGGATTTTGGTATCATGCCGAGCCGTTTCATATCTGCAATCAGTTTTCCGATGATCACATCATCCGCCAAATAACGGGTTGTACCCTCTATGTCCTCACCATTGATGACATTCCATTCTTCCATTAATGAAAGCGTATTGTCATCGAGGCCGGTTTTGTTTTTAAAATTATCTCTGCCGATAATTTCATTGGATAATAGCTGCTCAAGCGGTTTGAAATGATTACTCAAAAAATGAAATGAGGTTTGGTCCAGATCTGATTTTTTCTTCTGCATGGTAATCAGTTGCTTAATGACAGGCAGGGGAAGGAAGTAGTTTTCACGCAAAGATTTTATAAGGTTGATCTGATCAATATATTTTTGATTATAATCAGCCGTGTTTTTCCCTGATTTTTTCGGTTTACGCAGGATGCCCTCCCGAATGTAATAATGGATTGTTTCTTTTGTAACCCCGGTTTGTTTAACAAGTTCGCTGATTTTCAATTGGAAACTCCTGTGTTGATATACAAAGCGAATTTCAGTGTACTGTGTCTTCATCGCTTTATCCGGATAATGAACCGTTGTAAAAAATCGTAAACTAAAATGAACGCAGGATAAAACAGGGGTAAGAATTCTGTCAAGTAATTCTTTGTTACCTGTTCTTTGTTACCTTGACCTGTGATCACTTTTATATTATTTGGATATCATTGTGTATTGCTGTTTAGAAGCATCACTATTGTAAAATGGATCATGTCTGCAAAGCGTGATCAGGGGGGAATTGAATCGAGAATGCCTGATAAAAAAGTATTGATTATCGGAAGTGGTGTGGCTGGCCTGACAACCGCCATTGAACTGGCAAAGTTTGATGTCAAGGTAGTCCTGATAGAAAAAGAAAAAACAGTTGGCGGATATGCAAGACAGTTTACGTGCAAGGCAACCGATGATTGCGTAAAGTGTGGTGCCTGTATTGTGGAAGAAAAAATCGATGCCGCTGTTTCCCATCCGAATATAACCATATACTCCGGAGTTTGTCTGACGGATATCGTTAAAAAAGATGGATTTGCCATATCCTTTGTTGACCGGAATCATGAAAAGCAGGCTTGTGAGGTTGACGCTGTTGTCATGGCAACCGGTTTTCAGCCGTTTGATCCCATAGACAAGCCGTTCGGGTATAAACGGTTTGATGATGTAATCACCAATCTTGACCTTGAAAAAAGATTACGTCAGGATGGGGTTGTGAAGAGGCCATCAGATGGGAGCGTTCCAAAGAAAATTGCGTTTATCCAGTGTGTGGGCAGCCGGGATTCAAGCCTGAACCATCTCTGGTGTTCAAAGGTATGTTGCGGATCAGCGCTTCGAATGGCAAGGCTTATCAAATTCAGGGAAAAGAGCATGGAGATTTCTGTTTTTTATATTGATGTCCAGTCATTTGGAAAAGACTTCCAGAATAATTATGATTTGATCAAGGACCAGGTCAGAATGATCCGTGCAATACCCGGGGATGTTTTTTTAACAGATGATCGAAAAATAAAACTGGAATATTATTTGCCCGCTTTGAGGAAACAGACGGAAGAGCTGTTTGATCTGGTTGTGCTTTCGGTCGGGATAACACCGAACCGGAATGCAGATCCCATAGCGGAAAAAATCGGGTTGAAATCCACTGGAAGTGAATTTTTAGATGAACAATCCATGGTATCCGCTCCCGGGGTTTTTGCAGCAGGAACGGCAACGGGGCCCAAAAGCATAACAGAATCCATTGCAGATGCAGGAAGGGTAGCTTTGGATGTCCTGAATTATTTTCAGACACAACATAATTAAAATTGGAGAAATTTCTTGACGGTAAAAGTTTTAATCGCCGGTGATGGAGCGAGTGCCATCAAAACCGCAAAAGAGTTATCAGCCAATGGTATTGGCACTGTTCTGGTTTCAAGAAAGGAAATTGACCGGGCAGATTTTTTGAAGGAACCGATTCAGAAAGAGAATACTGGCACTTTACTCTACAGTAATTCTGAAATAATTTCCTGCCGAGGATGTGTAAATGATTTCCGGATAACCATTCGCTCCAACGAAAAGGATATTTCAGAGACTGTTTCCGGGGTCGTGATTGCTGAAGAGTATCGAAGAAAAGACAATTTTGAAAGCTATGGACTCAGGCCTTCGGATTCCGTTATTTCCCTGTCGGAGATAGTAAACGCAATTGAAAACAAAACAAGTCCTCAAGGCTTATTAAAAGAGGGGCTCAAGGTGCTTTTTTTGACAGGATGCAATCAGGAAAGCAATCCGGTTGTACTGAATGAAATAATGACCTGCGCATTTCAGTTACAAAAAGATTATCACCAGGAAGTCTTTGTTCTCACCGGGAATCTTAAGGTCGGCGGGGAAGGTCTTGAAAAACTTTACAGGGAGACGAAAGCATCCGGTGTTTTTTATGCCAAGCTCAATCAGATACCCCCTGTGGTTGCACAGTCGGATGACGGAAGAGTTACCGTGGTATACCAGGATGAAATTCTGCAATCACCGGTAAAGATTTTTCCGGATTTGGCGGTAGTGGATGAAGAGCTTTTGCCATCTGAGAATCTGGAAGCATTGGCAGGGGTGTTTGAGCTGAATCAGGATAAGGCCGGTTTTTTACAGACCGATAATGTTCACAGGGAAACTGTTTTTACCAATCGAAAAGGAATCCTGGTTGTTGGTTCGTCACGGTGTATCGCTGATCATAAAACCAAGCTGGATGATGCCGGCAATGCTGCACTTGTTATGATGCGCCTGACAGCGGAAAAAACCGAACCGGTTTCTGTTGGTAAAGCCAAAATCGGCGTTGTGGAGTGCGCGAGATGCATTACCTGCTTTCGGATCTGCCCGTATAAAGCGATCAGGCTGGAAGGCAGAGTGATGGTTTGTGCAGATGCGTGTGAAGGGTGTGGAATTTGTGTTGCGGAGTGTCCCCGGGAGTATATTACCTGGTCCGGTCCTGGAATTTCTGATGACCTGGACAAAATTCATGTCAGCAGGATTTTGGATCAGACAGAAGAGTTTATCCCGGAAATCGTTGCTTTTTGCTGCACACGATCTGCGGGCAGGTCATTTCGACTGGCAACAGATCAACTTCAAAACAGCCTGCCGGAAGGTCTCAAAATCGTAGCAGTCCCGTGTGCCGGCGGCGTTTCAATGGGCCATATTTTAAGCACCTTTATGAAAGGAGCAGACGGGGTAATCCTTCTGACATGTCATCCAGGGAACTGTCATTCAGAGGTTGGAAATCATTATGCAAAAACAAGAGCGGAAAATGTCAAGGCCCGGTTGTCGGTTATGGGATTTGAAAAAGAACGCCTGCATATCGAGACCATCGCAGCAAATATGGGAACAGAGTTTGGCAGGATCGTAAATGCATTTCAAAAACAACTACTGGAGCTCGGTCCGAGCGTGATCCGGAAGAACCTGAAGTATTCATAAGGACGGAAAAGATGACTGAAACAGATAAAATGATTGATATGAACAATCTGAACCGGGGCTGTTTGAGATCATGGCCTCATTCTCAGGACTATTGTATTACTTGCGGAGTCTGCTCAAGCTCTTGTCCGGTTTCAGGGATTGACGGGTTTGATCCCCGCAAAATCGTACGCATGGTTTCCCTTGGTATGCAGGAAGAAATCGTTTCGTCCAGATGGCCATGGATTTGCACCATGTGCGCAAAATGTGAGAATGTATGCCCGATGGAAGTCGATATTCCGGGTCTGATCCGGAAGATTCGATCCTTGAGAGACAGGGACAAGGTTCCCGGCATTCTCCATAAAGGGCTGGACATGGCCATTCAGACCGGCAATAATCTGGGACTGCCACAGGAAGACTTTGTTTTTATCCTTCAGGATGTCGGAGAAGAGATTGCACAAGAACCCGGATTCGAAGATTTTGTGGTTCCGGTGGATAAAATAGGGGCTAATATTCTGACAACCATACACAATAAACTCGTAAATACCCATACAGATGATTTAAAGCACTGGTGGAAGATTTTTTTTGCGGCCAAGGAGGACTGGACGGTACCTTCCATCAATTGGGAGGGAACGAACTGGGGGCTGTTTACCGGGGATGATGAAAAAATGAGAATTATGGCCGGCCGGGTTGCAGAAAATATGGAGCGGCTTCAGGCAAAAAATCTGCTTTGGCCGGAATGAGGTCATGCCTATCTTGCGACCAGGTCTGGTCTTGAAAAATGGTATCCGGAAGTATTGAAAAAATTTGGAACTTATACTGTATTTGATTTGCTGATCAAGTATATTCAAAATGGCCAAATCAAACTGGATAAATCAAAGGTGTCTGTAAAGGCTGCCTATCATGATCCCTGCAATTATGGACGAAAAGCTCAAAAGATTTTTGGGCATGGTTTTTTTGATGAACCCCGCTGGATACTGGACCAGTGTCTTGAAGAGTGGATGGATCTGTATCCGGCAGGAATAGGTCAATACTGCTGTGGTGGTGGCGGCGGTACCCTGGTCACTGGGTATGATGAGGAACGAATTTTTTATGGCAGGAAAAAAATGGAGCAGATCAAGGCGGCAGGAGTGAAGATGATTATTGTTCCCTGTCATAGCTGCCATGGACAGCTAAATGCAGTAAAAAATAAATATGGAATGGGAGATTTGGAGGTCAAGTATCTTTGGGAACTGGTTGCGGACATACTGGTACTTTGAAGATGATTCAAGCGCCTTCCTCTGGTAAGAACGCCACCCTGCCAATATCCGCGAATTACTCTAAAAATTGAGAAATTGATTTTCGATGAATCAGCTTATTTACATAATAATTTTATAGATAATTGTTATTTAATTTTGCTTGATTTATTTGAATCATATGATAATACAAATTACGAAAAAGAGAATTTACCTTCCTGGTTCAATGAAAACATCGTAATAACTGTATAAACAGTTCCTTATTGAACGCATCAATAATGCAATGGATGTGCTATGAGTTTGTATTCTCCGAATCAAGAGCCCGAACGACGTGTCGTGACAGTTATGTTTGCTGATATATCCGGATTTACGGCGATGTCGGAACAGATGGACCCAGAGGAAGTATCCAGTATCATGAATCGCTGTTTTGCAATGATGGAGCATATTATTGAAAAGTATGGCGGCACGATTGACAAATTTATGGGCGACTGCGTTATGGCATTGTTTGGCGTACCTGCAGCCATCGAGAATGCAGCTTACAAGGCCATACAAACCGCTCTTGAGATTCAGAACAGACTGAATCTGTTAAACAGGGAAAACAGATTCGGAGCACAGTTGGATATTCATGTGGGTATCAATACGGGAACCGTTCTTGCCGGTGCCATTGGTGGTAATCGGAAAAAGGAATATACGGTAATGGGAGACACCGTGAATATCGCGTCAAGACTTGAAAGCATTTCACAGGTCGGCCAGATACTTGTTGGGCAGGATACCTATCATGCAGTCAGGGGAAGATTTCAATTTAAGAAATTAAAACCGCTGGTCTTAAAAGGGAAGAGTGAAATCATGTCGATTTATGAACTGCTTCCGGGGAAAAGGCCGGTTTATCATAATGAATTGGCCAGTCACAGGATGATTTTTTCAGAACTGATAGGCCGCGATACAGAAGTAGCTATGATTACATCATGCTTTCAAAAGCTATCGGAAGGTAGCGGAGGAATTATCAGTATCACAGGAGAGGCAGGGATTGGGAAATCCCGCATTTTATATGAAGTCAGGAAAATGAAAGTGTGTCGAAAATTCATTTTTCTCGAGGGGAAAAGTATTTCAATGGGGAACAAGTTTGGTTTTCATTCATTTTCAAATCTGTTTCAAAACTGGGCCGGGATAAAAGAAAATGACCCGGAAAAAGTTTCTTTCAGAAAGCTTGAGAAGGCCATACGATCGATCCTTGATGAGGATGCGGAAGAAGTCCTTCCATTTGTTGCAACGATTATGGGTTTATCCATTCCGGATCATTGTCACCAGAGGACAGAAGAGATTGAGGGTGATGCGCTGGAAATTCTGATTGCGAAGAGCATTAAAAAGTTGCTGGTAAAATTGTCATCGAAGAGACCAGTTGTTTTAATCATGGAAGATCTTCATTGGTCAGATACTAGTTCTATTGAATTACTTTCCGAACTGCTTCCTCTGTGTCAAAAATATTCAATTCTCTTTGCGAATCTTTTCCGTCCGATAACGGAAACAACTATGAATCGAATGGTCGGAAACATAAGGATCCAATACCCGGATCGATATATTGAAATGCTGATTCAACCACTTTCCGAATCCCAGGGTGAATGTTTGATTGACAGCCTGATTAAGACCAATGGAATGCCTGAAAAGGTAAAAAACCGGATTTTGCAAAGAGCGGACGGTAATCCTTTCTTTATTGAAGAAGTGATGCGATCCTTTATTGATATCGGAGCCGTGGTGAGGAAAAATGGTTGTTATATGATAACGAATATGGTTGACGCGGTTACAATTCCTCAGACTGTAAATGATGTTGTTATGTCAAGAATAGATCGATTGGGTGATTCAACGAGAGAAGTACTGAGGATTGCATCCGTAATCGGCAGAACTTTTTTTCATCGAATTTTATCTCACGTAATTGATGATACGGAAAAGATTGAATCTGCATTGAGAGAACTGAAAGAGATGCAGCTTATTGTAGAGCGTTATCGTTTTGAGGAAACTGAGTATGTATTCAAACATGCCCTTGCTCAGGAAACAGCATATGCTTCCATGCTGAACCAGAAACGCAGGGAACTGCATGGTAAAATTGCACTTGCCATTGAAATTGTATTTAAAGACCGGTTGAGTGAATTTTATGGCATGCTGGCGTATCATTATATCGGCAGTGATGATATGGATCGTGCTGAAACATGTATGTTAAAAGCAGGAGAGGAATCCTTACGTGCTGGAGCTTCTAATGAAGCTTTCTATTATTACCAGGAAGCGTTGGCCATCTATCTGAAAAAATATGGAGACAGTGCAGACTTTATAAAGGTTGCCATGATGCAAAAGAATATTGCCCATAGCCTTTATAACCGTGGCCAATATAAAGAAGCCCTGATATATTATAAAAAAGCACTTGCCGGCTATCATATTCGAACTCCTGAAAAAGGCTTTTTTTTAGCTATTTGTTTTCTTTTTGCATTTTTGGATTTTCTGGTAAGCCTCTACCTGCCGGTTTTAAAATGGCGTAAAGAACCGGAGGCCGGCGATATCGAGGTGATCAATCTTTTTTATAACAAGGTTTCAACCTTGGTGTACACGGACTCAAAAAAATTTTTTATAGAATCCCTCTTTTTTTCAAGATATCTTTCCAGATACAATATCAAGAAGATAAAAGGCGGGGTTGGTATGTTTGTTGGGTTGAGCGTGGCCTTTTCCTGGTCAGCTGTTTCCTTTCGATTGAGCAGAAGAATTTTTTCTTTTGTAAAGAAAAAAGTTGATCCCGATGATGGAAAATCCAGGTTAAATTTAGAAATGGCCAATCTGTTCCTATGTTATTATACAGGGAACTGGGATATATCATATGATAAAGAACTTGTTGAGTTTGGTCTGCAACAGGGATCCATCATGCATGTTTCCGGATATATCGCCTTTTTGGGTCGTATACGATTAGAGCAGGGCAGATACCAAGAGGCACGCTATCTGGTTAAACAGCTATCCGATATCGGCAGTACGTATTCACATGATTTTTCACAAACCTTAAAATATTTTTTAAACACCAAGTTGTTGCTGAAGTACCGCAAGCTCAGGGCAGCTATGATCGAAGCAGAAGAAGGGATAGCATTTGTTTCCAGAACGGATTTCAAACAGGTTCTCATGGTTTTATACTCGTTTAAGGTTTTGATTTACCTGTTTTTGGATGACCTCCCGAATGCGAAAAAATTTTTGGATGCAGCCAATAAAATTCGATCTGAAACAGATATTGTTTCTTCATACCTTTGCCATTATCTCATGAGCCTCGCTCATTTTGAGTTATATTGTTTAGAGGCTGTTATTAAAAAAGGTGATCCGAGGACAATAAACATATGCAGGAAAAAAGCGTTCGCAGCATGCCGGCAAATAAAAAAAAATTCCAGAAAGGTGGTATCCTATCAAACAGAGGCATATAGACTTATGGGGAAATATTACCTGTTAACCGGCTTTCATCGCAAAGCACTCAGGTTATGGGATCAGAGCCTGTCCATAGGTGTCAAGCTCGGAGCCCTGATAGAAGTGAGCCGGACATATTTTGAGATCGGCAGTTTCTGGAATACAAATATGGAAAAACTGCTTCCGACTGAAAAAAATATTGGGAATACCTATCTTGAAAAAGCCAAAAATGATTTTCAATCCATGGAGTTGTATTGGGACCTGGAGAAAATTCAAAAAATCCATCCCTCAAGGGGCTAACAGGGATATTCAATCCAGCCATATTGAAAAACCGGTCTATCCTCTGAAATACATAAAAAGGAGTTCTGCAATACAGGCAGGTTTTTCCTGACCTTCGATTTCAACCGTGTGTGTATTGGTTACCAGAATTCGATCTTCAGATTTAACCGCAATGTCGGAAAGTGTAATCCGATCTCTTATTTTTGATCCTACAGGTACAGGGTTGATGAGCCGTAATTTATTCATTCCATAATTGACCGTCATTTTTGTTCCTTCAGGAATGATCGCAAATTTTTCTGAAAAATGGGATAAAAGAGAGACCGTAAGAAAACCGTGGGCAATGGTTTTTCCAAAAGGCCCTTTCGCTGCCATTTTTTCGTCAACATGGATCCATTGGCTGTCTAGTGTGCAGTCTGCAAACTTGTTGATCCGTTCCTGATCGATTTTCAACCAATCAGTAACACCAATTTCCATCCCAATTCGTTTTTTCATCTCGTCAATGGATAATATTTCCACAGTCATGATCGATCTCCTTTTTTCGAGGTTCATTGATTTTGTTCACAATACATGATTTTTTTTTACTGCACAACCCGAATTTTTATCGTAAATCCAATATTGACAAATCCAAGGAAACGTCATTAAGAATTGAGTATATTTTTGGGTTACTGCTTTGTATTGGAATATTACTACTCTACGATGAGGATAAACAAATGTTTAAACCTGAACAATGCAATCTCTGTGGAGAATGTCTCGTTAAGTGCCAATGGATGGACGTTGATTTGGATCAGGCGGTTACATGGAAGCAATTGATGAATTCCGGAGAGTATGCTCCGGCACTTGATGCTTGTATCACATGCTATGGCTGCAATGAGATTTGCCCCAAAAAAGCAAATCCATTTGATTTGATAGCAGAATTACAGGAAAAATTTTGCCGGTTCATTCCCGAAGATTCGGTTGCCGCTACAGAAAAACAGTACACATTTTCAGGTGAATTACGCGATATTCCGAAAGCAGATCGTGTGATGACAACCTGTGTGTTCGGTAAAAATGAAGCAGCGCTGATTCAAGGGGAACTGTACGATCTGCCCAAAGTGGGCGGCAAACCCTATTTCTGCTGGTTGTTGTTCAGTCACATGGGGGTTGAAAGCATTCAAAGAAAACATGCAAAGGAGGTTGTTTCCCATCTGGCAAAAACAGGTGCCAAAGAAGTTGTCTGCTTTCATGATGATTGCTATGCCATGCTGGCCCGGCTTGCTCCGGAATATGGAATTGATGTCCCGTTCCGGCCTGTTCATCTTGCTGAATATCTGGTCGAGCATGTCAAAAAGAATGCAGACCGGATCAAACCGATCAATCTTGACATCTCTTACCAAAGGCCTTGTGCTTCGAGACACACCCCGGAAAAGGAACATTTTATTGATGAGTTGTTTGAACTTGTCGGGGTTCGTCGGGTAAAACGAGTTTATGATCGTGAAAAGGCTCTTTGTTGTGCTGCCGTAAAACAACTGCTTGGTATGGGAGATCCGACTGAAGATCAGGAAAAAAATATCCTGGATGCAAAGAAGTCAGGTGCACAAGCGATGGTTTATCTTTGCCCCATGTGCCGCAATAACCTTTTTATTGCGGCACAAAAGAATGAGCTGCCTTTTATCTTTATTGGGGATCTTGTCCGAATGGCACTCGGGGAACTGAGTCTGAATATTGGATAAAAAATATCCGCCCTATTTTTTTAAATATCCATTTTCTCGAAACCATTGGATGGATTTTTCAATTGAGGTTTCAACGGGCGAAAGTTCAAGGCCCAGTTCGGTTTTTGCCTTTGTGACATCAAAAAAGAGATATTGGGAGGTATAGTGTATCTCAGCAGGTGTCGACAGCGGCGGTTTATGGCTTATATAGTCAGACCAGACCTTGAGAACGGATGTCCCGGCTTTGAGCGCTGCAACCGGAAGCCTGGGCAGTTTTCTGTTCTGGAAGCCGGCAATTCGGTTTATGGTTCTGATAAATTCGCCCATGGTAAGATTTTCATTCCCAAGTATATATAGTTCACCTGTTTTTCCCTTTTTTGCAGCCAGTAGGTGACCCCTTGCCACATCATTTACATCAACAATGTTGATGCCTCCTTTGTAATGAAATCGTGCAAGGCCGGAGATCACATCCAGGATACTCTTCCCCGTGGGTGTCGGCGCGATGTCGTTTTCTCCAAAAGGAAAGCATGGGTTTACGACAACAAGATCAAGACCGTTTTTGGAAAAGCCCAGGGCTTCCTGCTGAGAGAGATATTTGGTTAGAACATAGTGATTCCCTAAATCATATTGATTAAACGGGGTCTTTTCATTGCTCAACTGCTTTCCGGGAGAGGTGCCGATAGCCGCAATGGAACTAGTATAAACTACTTTTTTTGTGCCGGCTTTCAAGCATGCCCAGAGAACATTTCGTGAGCCCTGGAGGTTTACCTCATAGATTGTACTCCAGTCCTTCATCCAGATCGAATATACGGCAGCGAGATGAAAAACAGTATCCACGCTTTTCACTGCTTTTTCAACCGCGCTTTGATTCAGAATGTCAGCTTGAACCGTCTCAATTTCAAGACCGGAAAGGTTTGTCAGCGGTTCTCCTGGTCTTACCATCGCTCGTACTTCAACATTTTCTTTCAGAAGTTCCCGAACAACATGTGAACCGATAAAACCAGCTGCTCCTGTAACCAGTGCTTTTTTCATGCTCAAGCTCCTTGTATTTGTCTATAATGGTAATTGCTTTTTTTATTGATTAAAATAATTTTATCGTCGATTCAAGTCATTTCATGCCAAACATCTGTCCAATTCATTATAGGATTTTGCCGTATAGATTCTTTTCCGGAATCCCCCCTCTTGTTTCTTTTGAAATGCTGCAATCTTGAAAATGAGGCTGCTTTTTTCTATTTTTTGCAATCAAGACTTTTACCACATCCCAACTTAGTTTGTTCTGCTCAGCCATATGTGTGATTTCTTCAAGTGCGGAACGGTTGTCAAAGGACATGGGACGATAGGGTCTCGGTGACACGAGTGCATCATATATATCACAGGCAACCACGATTTCAACCATAGGGTTGTCAAGAAAAATTCCCAGAGGATATCCTGATCCATCCCTTCGTTCATGGTGCTGCAGGGCTACAAGCCCTGGGAGGTGCTTGGATTTTTGAAAGTAATATGTCAGCAAGACGAATCCGGCTATGGAGTGGTGTTGAAGATAGGATTTCTCTTTGGCAGTCAGTGGGGTGTCTTTGGTCAATATAGATAAAGGAACAGATAGTTTTCCAAAATCGTGAGTAGGCCCGGCAATGGAGGCTTCAATTATTTTGCTTTTATCCTTGATTAAATCCATGGCAAGCATTGTGGAAAGTGTAAATACCATCAGGATATGGCGATACGTATAATATTCATGAATTTTAAAAAATTCCAGATAGGAGATGATCGGTGCCGGGACTTCGATCTCCGTAATGATTTCCAGCATACTTTTCACGGATTTGTTGTCGGAAAATATGACGCTGTAATGTGCTGAACTCTCAATTATTTTAAAAAAATCATCCATCAATGTATCATGCAGCATAATACGGATTAACGGATATTTATCATTATTCTGATTGTTGGCTCGAAGGGAATTTATGGTTTCTTCATCCAGCTTTGCTCCGGCAGGTACGAGCAGTTTTTTGCTGATGGTATGGACTGGATATTCAAGACGGATATTTGCAAGGTTCAGTTCTTTTTGCATTGGCTCACAGAAATCAATTGGAGTGAAGTTATTATTCTGACTTGTGATTTTCAAGATCGGATCAATATTGGTCAGTCTTGAATGAAACAAGAAGCAGCACTCTGTAACCATCATAACAAACAGGATGAATTATTCAAGAAGTTTATGCTGCTCAAATAACCTTATCTGATCATCTTGACATGAAGCTGTTTCTTAAATAGTGTAAAATAATTAGAAGGTGATATCTTGGCTGATAATTGTTGAATCAACAGAAAACAACAATAGGAGGCAATTTGGCATTAACAGTCAATGTAAAAATTGAAAGAGAATTGGATGTGGATTGTTCCTTTACAGATGCATTTGCATATCTGGAGGACGTTCCCCAGTCAGCAAGCCATTTTCCGAATGTGGACAAACTGATTGATCTCGGGAACAATACATATCAGTGGGAGATGAAAAAATTTGGAGTCGATAAGTATTCCATACAATCCATTTATGCGGTAAAATATTCCAAAAACAAAAGCAAAGGCTGGATCAAGTGGGAGCCGGTAAAAGGTATTGGAAACGGTATTGTCGAAGGCTCCTGGAAAATCAAATCCAATAGTGATAAAACAACTCATCTTACTTTTACTTCAAAGGGAGAGTTGACACTGCCTTTGCCTGGTTTAATTAAAATGATTGTATCGCCGCTGGTCGTTCGCGAGTTTTCAGGCCTTGTGGACAAATATTTAAAAAATTTAGGAAAAGCTTTGTCTGCAATCTGAGCCGCAGGCTGTATATCGTGTTCTGTATAAATGGAGCGATCAGGCAGTCACTCTTTTTTTCAACCATTTTAGCATATACGGCCATATATATTTGGGGGCATGTTTCCCGCTGATCAGATCAATATGCCCCCAATGAGTTCCGGTAGATTTGATATCAAAAATTTTGAGCGTTTTATCCTTTGAGCCTGCCTGATCATATTGTATTTGCAGAATCAAAAAAGGAGTACTTCTCCTGTTCTCACACCTTTTTGATACTCACCGTTTATTACAACTTGGGTGCCATTGATGATCACATGGGAGATTCCTTTGGGTCGGCCGGCCGGGTTATGGCCATTTGCCGGTGTTTCGTCAATTGTTGCTGGATCAAAAACGACCAGATCCGCTTTTTTACCGGCAGACAACACTCCCCGATCCTGAATGCCGAATCGTTCAGCCGAAGCAGATGTCATCCGTTGGATCGCATTTTCCATGGAAAACAGTTTGCGGTTTCGGACATATTCTCCCAGTATTTTGGGAAAGGTTCCCAGTCCGGCCGGGTTGGGGTATCCGCCGAACCGGGTGAGCGCATCGGTTTCAAAAAGGCACAGGTCATGTTTTAAAACATTTTCCAGTACGGTTTCCTGACCAGGCTCACCACTGTATGAATGAAACAGGACAACCGTCTGGCCGTTGCTTTCTTCACAAAGCTTCAGCACGGTTTCAAAAGGAGAAAGGCCCCACTTTCGGGCAATTTCAATGATCCGGTATCCATTCAGTTCCTGCCATTTTTCAATCCCTGCATCCATGATCTGAAAATCCCGATACGAGAACCCGACCAGTTTGAATCCTAGCAGAAGCTCTGCTCTAAGCAGAATTCTGTTCCATCTGTTCTGATAAGCCTGGGGGAGCTTGCTGAGAAACCAGGAGGGGAGAAAGGCCGTAATGGTTGTATTGCCGAAGGTATAGGGGAATGCATCAAATTTGATATCCATGCCGCGTGCCTTCTCATTTTCAATGATCCGGATGCATCTGTCTGCCGTAGACCAACTGTTTCGCCCAACAAAAATGAGATGTGACAACTGGAGCCTGACTCCGGTGTTACGGGCAATCTGGATGATTTCCGTAAGGGCTCGGATATTGTGCGGTTTCAGATAGGTCGGCGGATAGGTCGGGGAAATCCGGCTCAATGCTTTCATATGGACCGTAACCAGCTTGTCTGCAGATGCTGCGACCTTGCAAAACGCTTCCAGTTCCGCAAGAGATGAATACATTCCCGGCTCATACCCCAGGCCGAAACTTACGGCGCAGGCCCCTTGCTCAAAAGATTGGGCAAGGGATTTCAAGCATTCATCCAGTTGATCTTTGGACAGTGTTTTTTGATGTAATTCAGCCTGTCCCAGCCTTAGGGAAGCATGACCCACCTGATGTGCTGTGTTTACGATCGGGCGGGCTTTTTCAACCTGATTCAGATATTCCTCAAAGGTGTTCCAACCGTAATCAAGCGGGCGGTCATTCATGAGTGAAAAATGAGTCGTGTTCAAGAGTCGCCGCATGTTTTCAGAAATGGGAGCCGGTGAAAAACCGCAGTTACCACCGACAATCGTTGTGATCCCTTGCTCCGGAAGGCATTTCATGGCCAGATCATGATCTTCGCAGGGAAGAACCCAGTCTGAATGGGAATGCATATCGATAAATCCGGGGGAAATCACTTTCCCTGTCGCATCGATCACTTCATCTGCTTCCGGTATATGGCCGTTTTCCAGAACCGATTCGATCTTTGTGCCATGAAGCAATACATGGCCTGAAAATGCTTTTTTCCCGGTTCCATCAATGATCCGGCCATTTTTCAACAGTAAGGTTTTCATGATCGGCCTCCTTATTCCGGCAGTCCGTTATAATAGCATGCAATGGGAATATGATTTGCAATCGCCCCGAGACATCGGTTGCAGTTTTTGCAGGAAACCTTTTCCATTTCACCTTTTTGAATTTTTTTTACCAGGAATGGTTCCCGGACAAAAGGTCGGCACATCTGGATAAAATCCGAGTCACTGTTTTCGATCAGTTTTTCCATAATCTGAACATCCCGGATGCCGCCGACCAGGAACAACGGGAGCTCTCCGGTCATCTTCCGAATGCTTCTGGCTGCTTCCAGGTTCCATGGGCCTTTTAACAGATATTTACCTTCCATTCTTTTCATTACGATCCATGCGGCCGGCCTTTTCCACCAGGCCAGAGATTGGACCAGTTCTTTGATCGGCACATCACCATGCCACATGGTCATATGGGCATACAAAAGGTTGCCGGAGGCGATTTCAAGACCGTCCACACCCAGTTCAGCAAGCCATTTTGCATGTTTTTTTGCGGTTTCTAGTGTAACACCCGGCCCTGGTGACTGATCATTCGTGCTGATTTTTACAACCAGCGGCATTCCCTGAGGCAGATTTTTTTTGACGGCGATTACAACTTCCATTAAAAAACGGAACCGGTTTTCATCGGATCCTCCCCATTCGTCTTTCCGGTGATTGTGGTAAGGAGACAGAAACTGGTTGGGAAGATATCCGGCAGCAGCACTGATATTGATTCCATCAGCATTGGCTGAAACAGCGCGCTTTGCGGATTCCCCATATGACTCGATTACTTCCTTTATATCAGATGCGGTCATTTCACGGGGTTTTACCAGATAGGTCGGGTCGATATGAACACTGGAAGGCCCCATGGGCTTCTGTCCGGTATATTCCGGTATGGTCTGCCTTCCTGCATGAACGAGCTGGAAAAAGATTTTACTTCCTCCTTCATGAGCAGCATCGGCAAGTTTTCGAAGACCCGGAATAAAGGAATCGGAATGAATTCCGGTCTGGTGCTTGGCCGCACGGCCCGATGCCAGAACAGACATATAGCCGGTAACAATCAGGCCGACCTCGCCTTTTGCCAATGTTGCATACCGCTTGATAAGTTGATCCGTGACTTCTCCGGTTTCCGTAGCCATGCATTCATAGGTTCCGGAATGTACGAACCGGTTTTTAATTTCAAGGCCACCCACTTTTTTACTGCTGAAAAGAATAGACATCAGGATACTCCTTTTGACCGGTCTTTTAGTAATGCAATTTGGGTCCATATGGCTGTGCCAAGATCCACAACCCCAAAGGCGATTAAAACAGGGCTTGCCGAAAGAAAAACGACAAAACCGACAAAGAACAGGATGACACATGCCCTGGCATATACACTGAATTGAAAAAATTGGGTCAGCTCTGCCCGTGCTGCTGCAATATAGTAATAACCCAGAAACAGGAGAAACATGCCGGTGGTTCTGATCCATATTTCCGATGTCTCCGGCTGCATGAACAAACGAAGCAGAAAATTGGGAACCAGTATCATAAGGCTGCCCAAAATCAATACATAGATACCGACAACGATCATTGTTCTTGCACTTCTGCTCATGATTTCCATCCCGATGGCAGTACAGTATATGGCGATTTCAGAGTTGTGACCAGTGAATCATACCTATATTGAGGAAGGATACTATGTCAAGGGCTTGAATTTTATTGGTATTAAATTGCGAACAAGGGAGCGAAACAATTGGTTTATCTGGGGAAACAAAAGGAATGATAACTATGGAAATCTAAAAAAACGAGCCTGATTTATATTATTTGTTTTCGATTGTTCAAGATGCAGAGAGAGCATCTAATTTTGGTACCTGGGGCCGGAATTGAACCGGCACGACAATAATTGCCGAGGGATTTTAAGTCCCTTGCGTCTACCTATTCCGCCACCCAGGCGTTTGAATTGCACAGACTGAATTGCAGTCTTAACCGAAGGGATTTTAGTATATTAAAAAGCATGCATTTGCAAGGCAAAATTTTTTCTTGATATACACTTTTAGTGTTTGACGGGCTTTGGTGCCTGATGTATGTTTCGATCCCGGATTTTGAGTAACAGATATTTTTGACTTCAGGAGCAGGATGATAATGGCAGACAGTTCTTTTCATGAAATATTTTCAGAAAAAAAATTAGCAGATCTTTTTCCCCTGGATCGTTCGGATCAGTTTTTTGATGCTCTTTACGGGGACGCTGCTGAAGGTGCATACGATATTTCCCTGGTATTTCAAGGCATACAAAACAATGCACTTGCATTTGAATTTCATCTCAAGCAGCGGCCGGGCAGATGCCTTGCCTGCAATTTGACCTATGGTCTGCCTGCGGTGTTTTCCCGTCATCCTGTGATAAACCTGAATGGACTTTTCCGCAAAATTGCCGAGCATCTTGAAAACAAAGCAACTGCACTGAAATGGGAAATCGGTGCGACTTCAGAGGTTTCCCCGGCGTTGCATGTTATTCCATTTACGATCCATCTTGAGCCGCAACAGGATAAAAAGAACAACAGAAAGTAGCGCTTTATCGAATTGAAACTGTATTAGTGTATTCCCTTTCATGATAAATTTCATTTTGTCCGGTTGTTTTTTTTACATACAGACATCCCCACTTCTGACCACCCCCTTTTTGTCGTCATTTATGCCGAGTTTGGATGAAGACAGAAGTTTCCTCAACCATACCCTTTCCGAGGATATGGCAGATAATAACATTTTGAAATAATTGTATTTTAAATTTATGCCCGATGGCAGGGGCTGGTCTTTCCCTTTTACAGGGCCATCGGTCTTTTGGAGGGCGTATTTATGTATTTAATTTAAATTCAATAAGTTATTCTCATATTACCTTTTTTATATCAGGTTAAATATGGAAAAATTTTCATATTTACATCCACTTTAAACCACATATTGTATCTTCATTTAACTTCTGTTAATTATTTAAAAAATGTTTAATTTTTGATTTTTTTTCTTGACAATTTTCATAAATATTATAGATATGACAAATATTGTGGTTCAAAGTGGGTTTGAATGGTGAAATATGTTTCGAGGAAGTTCTTTCCATACAATTGATCCAAAAGGACGGCTGATTATTCCGGCCAGGTTCCGTGAGGTCCTGCAAGCTGGTGGCGGTGATGGGGTTATGTTGTCACGGATGGATTCAAGCCTTTTCGCCTATACTTTTGAAGAATGGAAAAAAATTGAGGATAAAATTCTTTCGCTGGCTGAGAAAAGTGAAGCCATGCGGCGTTTTAGAAGGGTTTTTATCGGCGGAGCCTTTGAACTCGGTTGTGACAAGCAGGGCCGCATTCTGATACCTCCAACACTAAGGCAGTATGCAGGAGTCAAAAAGGAGGTCGTGTTGGTCGGAGTCCTGGATCATTTTGAAATTTGGGATCGAGAAAACTGGGAAGCGGAAAACCTGAAGATGGAAGAAAATATTATGGAGGAGGGTGTTCGAAACGAGATTGCAAAGCTAGGACTATAATCTTATGCCCTATCACCATATATCGGTTATGCCCAATGAGGTTATCAATATGCTCAACTGCCGACCGGGGAAAATATATGTTGATGGAACTCTGGGCGGGGCAGGTCATGCGGTCTTGATTCTTGAAAAAATTCATCCAGGTGGAAGGCTTATCGGAATCGATCAGGATATGGATGCGATTCAGAATGCAATTCAGGCCTTGAACCATGAAAAACAGCAAGTCGATTTGTTCCATGATAATTATATCAATTTGAAGGACATTCTTTTTCAACTACAAATTAATGCCGTGGACGGAATCCTGCTAGACTTGGGACTTTCTCTCAATCAACTGGAAAACAGCGGGAGGGGTTTCAGTTTCATGAGGGATGAACCGCTGGATATGCGAATGAATGTGCAATCAAAAATTACTGCTGAAGATATTGTAAACAGATATGAAGAGAAATCGCTGGCATCTCTTTTTTGGGAAAAAGGGGATGAGCGGTATGCGCGATCGATTGCAAAAAAAATTGTTTTAAAAAGAAAGAAGGAGAGAATCCGAACAAGCAAACAACTGGCGGATATGATATGCGAGGTGGTTCCTTCTCAGAAAAAACAGGATAAGAAGCGGATTCATCCTGCAACAAAAGTGTTTATGGCATTGCGGATCGAAGTGAATCAGGAGCTTGACGTTCTGGAAGGTTTTCTGGAGACAGCAGTTGACCTGCTGAATCCAAAAGGGCGTCTTTGTATACTTTCCTTTCACTCACTTGAGGATCGAATTGTTAAACATACGTTTCGAAGCATGGATAAGGGGTGTGTCTGCCCATCTGATTTTCCGCAATGTGTATGTGGTAAAAAGAAGAAGGTTAATGTTCTGACCCGGAAGGCGCAAAAACCTTCAGAGATTGAAAAGATGGTAAATCCAATGTCCCGTAGCACCAGGCTTCGGGCAGTTGAAAGAATATAACATGACAACCATTTTCAATATGGAAAGAGTCCTATGAAAAAAGGTAAAAAAAGATTTCGTTCCCCCATTCCTGTCGGAATCGGAGTACTTCTTCTTTTGATCCTGATGGGGGAGATGCTTTTTTATACCTGGTGTCGGGTTCAATGTATTCGTACCGGATACAAAATTACAGAAGAAAAAAAAAGAAACAGAGAGTTGATCAATCTTCAGAAAAATTTACAGGTTGAACTGGCCGGTCTGAAATCACCGGATCGGATTGGGAGAATTGCAAGAGAACGGCTCGGGCTGATCATTCCTGAGCCAAAACAAATAATTGTTATTCCATGAAAAAAAACGAAAAGAAAAATATTCAAACACGCATTCTTATTATCGGTATATTTTTCTGCTCGTTATTTTCTGCTATCATTGTAAGGGCTGTTCATCTCCATGTTTTTAAAGGTTCCTGGTTATCTGAAAAGGCTGAGGGGCAGTATAAAAGATCATTAACGGATACCGGCAGGCGCGGAACGATTTTTGATGCAAAGCATCGGGAGATGGCTGTCAGTATCGATGTCACATCCATCGCCGGATTTCCGAGGAGTATTCAAAAACCCTCTAAAACAGCCAAAACTCTTGGCACCATTCTTGGAATCAATCCTAAACAGCTAAGAGAAAAATTATCATCAAAAAGCCCATTTGTCTGGGTGAAGCGTTATGCCACACCGAAAGAAGTTCAATTGATAAAAGCAGCCAATCTGGAAGGGATCGGATTTCTTTCAGAGAATAGCCGTGTTTATCCAAACCGTTCTCTCGGATCTCAGGTAATAGGGTTTTCCGGAATTGATGGTCATGGACTTGAAGGACTTGAGTTTTATTATAACCACTACCTGAAAGGTGGCACAGCAAAGCAGACAGTGATTCAGGATGCTCTTGGACGCCGTTTCAGGGAGGAAAAGAAAATTCTTGCTGAATATAACGGCAATAATCTTATTCTGACGATTGATAAGGCTATTCAGTATATCACCGAGTATTCCCTGGATGAAGCAGTACAGAATTTTTCCGGAAAGTCGGGGATTGCGGTGGTGATGGAACCATCTACCGGGGCCATACTGGCTCTTGCTCATTCCCCCCGATTTAATCCCAACACCTATCAGGAGTCCAACCGAGGTCGGTGGAGAAACAGAGCGATAACAGACCCGTTCGAGCCCGGGTCTACGATGAAAATTTTTTTAGCATCCGCAGCTCTTGAAAGCGGGTACTGCACACCCAATACTATTTTCTATTGCGAAGAGGGGCGCTATAAGGTGGGTCGAAATACCATTCATGACACACACCCCTATGGGTGGCTTTCACTTCAGGAAATCGTTAAGGTTTCAAGCAATATCGGTTCAGTGAAAGTAGGGGAAAGAATCGGAAAAGAACAATTGTATAGTATGCTGAAAAAATTTGGTTTTGGTGAGAAAACCGGGATCGACTGTCCGGGTGAAACCACTGGTTTATTGACTCCATATTCCAGGTGGTCGAAAATCGATTTTGGAACAATTTCTTTTGGTCAGGGTATGTCGGTTTCCGCAATTCAGTTGATCACAGCGGTTTCGGCGATAGCCAATGATGGTGTCCTGATGAAACCATATATCGTTAAGGCAATCATTGATGGAAATGGACGTTTAGTAGAGAATTTCCGGCCCCAAAAAATACGGAATGTGATTTCACTTGAAACTGCAAGAACTGTCAAGAAAATCATGCAGGAGGTTACAACTGAAGGCGGCACAGGAACAGGAGCTGCCATGGAAGGATATTCCGTTTGCGGGAAGACCGGCACAGCACAGAAAGTTGGTAAATCCGGCGGATATGCAGGGAGTGGTTATGTTGCTTCTTTTATCGGATTTGCACCAGCCGAAGACCCAAAATTGGCGATTCTTGTGATTGTGGATGAACCCCAGGAACAACATTATGGTGGGATTGTAGCAGCTCCATCATTCAAACGAATTGCGTATGAGACGCTGAATTATCTAAATGTTCCCCCGCGTCAGGTTAAGTCTGTTGTAAGCTCGGAAAAGGTAACGATTTCCCGGGAAAAAGGAGCAAACGGATGAAGTTGTCTGAACTCCTGAAAGCCATCCATATCAAACCGGAAAATAAACTCCGGAAAACGGTTGATCCGGAAATTGTTTCCATGCATTACCGTGCCGACACTGTATTGCCGGGGGGATTATTCGTGGCCATTCCCGGCTTATCGGCAGATGGACATGACTTTATCGATCAGGCGCTGGAACGCGGTGCATCTGCGGTAATTGTTCAGAAAGCTGTTCAAAAGCAAGGGATTTTTATACAGGTAGAAGATTCCCGGAAAGCCTTGTCTGATTTGGCGGCAAGATTTTATTCCTATCCTTCTGAAAAGTTGACCATGATCGGGATCACCGGGACAAATGGAAAAACAACAACTTCTTATATTATTGAGAGTATGCTGAAGGCTTCGGCCATCTCGTGCGGTGTCATCGGAACGATCAACTATCGATATGGAGACAAAAGCTTTGATAATCCAATGACGACACCGGAATCAATGGATCTTCACAGAATTCTTTCCGAAATGATCGATGATCGTATCAGCCATGTGGTTATGGAAACATCTTCCCATGCAATCGATTTGAATCGGATCAGCGACATCTTATTCCGCGTAGGAATCTTTACCAACTTGAGCCAGGATCATCTGGATTACCATGGTGATATGGATTCTTACTGGGCGTGTAAAAAGCGGTTTTTTATGGAAAGTCTGGATACAAGACAAAGAAAAGCTCCAGCGATTGCAGTGATTAATTGTCTCCATGAGAAAGGAGAAGAACTCAGAACACTTCTTGAAGCCCAAGAAACCAGGCCAAGAATAATTACAATCGGACTTACGACAAATCATGATATCCAGATAGAGAAATCCCATATCACTCTTTCCGGAATCACAGCTTCAATCAAGACTCCCATAGGAAATATAGAATTTCGTTCACCTCTTGTCGGCCAATTCAATCTCGAAAATATTTTATGTGCAATCGGGGCCGGCTGCGGTCTTGGCTTGTCCATTTCAGATATGAAAGAAGGGATTGAGAAATTCGCCAGTGTTCCAGGAAGGCTCGAACCGGTTATCAATCGATCCGGAAGGTATGTATTTGTGGATTATGCCCATACACCGGATGCACTGGAAAAAGTTCTTTCCGCGTTACGAGTTTTAACAACCGGCAGATTGATTTGTATTTTTGGATGCGGCGGTGATCGCGATCGATCCAAACGTCCGATAATGGGTAGTATTGCCGGAAAACAATCGGATCTGTGCATCATTACATCTGATAATCCCAGAACAGAAGATAAAATGGCCATCATCCAGGATATTCTGGAAGGCATACGTCCGGTGAAAACCCAGGTGAAGGATGATGCCAAAACCCCTTTTAATGGATATATGGTTGAACCGGATCGGAAATCTGCCATCCAAAAAGGGATTGATGCGTCTCTTCCAGGTGACACAATCCTGATTGCCGGAAAAGGACATGAAACATACCAGATTATCGGAAAGAAAAAAACTCCCTTTGATGATCGGATTGAGGCGGAAAATATACTCAAGAGAGTGGAAATGTTATGATACACCCGATTCCTTTTTCAGTTCATGATCTTCTTGCTGCAACAGACGGAGAATGGCTTTGCGGTAATCGGGAGGATGTATTTTCCGGTGTTTCAATCGATTCCAGAAATATACGGAAGGGTGATTTGTTTGTTGCAATCATCGGCGGTTCTCATGATGGGCATTCTTTTGTTCCGGAAGTTCTGAGGCAGGGTGTTCATGGTTTGATAGTGGATAAAAACCATAAAAAGGAAATTTTTTCCTCCGGCAGGCTGAGTGGGAATGTTTCATGTATTGCCGTGGAGGATACCACAAAAGCACTTGGCGATCTTGCTTTGTTTCAAAGAAAACGATCGGGTGTGACGCTCACGGCAATCACCGGATCCAGTGGCAAGACAACTACCCGGAACATGATATCTCGGGTAGTTGAACAAAAATATTCGGCATTATCAACCATTGGAAATTACAATAACGAGATTGGCCTTCCACTGACACTTTTAAGGCTCGGGAAGGACCACGAACAGGCAGTTGTTGAGATTGGTATGAACCATGCCGGTGAAATTACCAGACTTGCCAAAATCTGTGAGCCGGACATCGGAGTAATCACCAATATCGGGCATGCACATCTTGAAGGTGTTGGTTCCATAGAAGGCGTAATGAATGCAAAGGGAGAGCTTCTATCAGAAATTCAGCCGGGTGGCACTGCGATTTTAAATGCAGATGATCCGCGTATCCTGAAATTATCGGAAAGAAGAAAAGAACGTATCCTTTTTTATGGTTTTTCAGAAAAAGCGAATATCCGGGGAATGGCATCTCGTGTATTTGAAAGTAAAACCGTTTTTTCGATTCGCTTTCCGGAATCGGAAATCGATGTTACGCTGAATACCTGTGGTGACTTTAATGTTTTGAATGCGCTTTGTGCAGCCGCTGTCGGATATTCCCTTGGAATAAGCGGTGAAGAAATACGGTTGGGAATTGAGGCATTCCAGCCCATTAAAGGCAGAATGAATATCGTATCAACCCAGAGTGGGATAACGATTGTTGATGATACCTATAATGCAAATCCGGATTCAGTGAAATGCGCTATTGCCGCTTTTCGTTCTCTTCGGGGGGAAAAGAGGGGGATTTTTGTTTTTGGAGATATGTTTGAACTGGGTGAACATTCTCAAAAACTGCATCAGGAGATCGGCGAAATTGCAGCACAATCTGGAATCACAAGTTTATATGTTACCGGTAACCAGGCTGAAACCGTTGCAAAGGGGGCAAAAGGAAAAAAAATGAACGAAAAGCAGATTTTTATCGGCGGGATAGATGACATCATTTTACAGTTGAAAAGAAATCTGATTTCAGGGGACTGGTTGCTGGTAAAGGGTTCAAGGGCAATGAAAATGGAACGAATCATCGAAGGACTCAAGGATACCGTCACCCAAATAAAAGGATCGGTTAAAATAGAACAATGATTTATCATTTACTATACCCACTTCATACTGAAATATCGGCCTTTAATGTATTTCGGTATATTACTTTCAGGACGATTTACGTCAGCCTGACTGCTTTTTTCATCTGCTTTTTCCTGGGACCATGGGTCATCCGGAAACTGGCAGAACTGCAGATTGGACAGTACATCCGAAAAGAGGGCCCGGCATCGCACTTTGATAAAGCTGGGACACCGACGATGGGCGGAGTTCTCATCATGTTTTCTATCTGTCTTTCCACACTTCTTTGGTCTGATTTGACCAATCATTATGTATGGGTATTACTTTTTGTGGCTGTAGGTTTTACCCTGATCGGGTTCGCCGATGACTTTCTCATGCAGATCAAGAAACGTAATAAAGGGCTGAGTGGAAATGCAAAATTTACATTCCAGGTACTGATAGGATTGATAACCGGTCTGTTATTGTATATGGGCCCGGAGTTCAATACTCAGGTGACCATACCGTTTTTTAAAGAGATTTCCCCGGATCTTGGCGTTTTTTATATTCTATTTGCCGCATTTGTCATTGTCGGGACATCCAATGCGGTTAACCTGACAGACGGCTTGGATGGTCTTGCCGCAGGTCCGGTTTTAATCGCTTCCGTAACCTATATGGTTTTTGCATATGTGGCTGGGCATGCCAAGATTTCTACATATCTGCAGATAACCCATGTAATCGGAGGCGGTGAGATTACCATTTTTTGTGGGGCACTGGCAGGAGCGACTCTTGGATTTCTCTGGTTTAATACATATCCTGCTCAGATTTTTATGGGGGATGTCGGCTCTTTGCCCCTTGGCGCATTACTAGGAACAGTTGCGGTGATTACAAAACAGGAGATTTTATTGGTGATTGTCGGCGGCCTTTTTGTGATTGAAGCATTATCGGTCATTTTCCAGGTTGGTTATTTCAAAATGACAAACGGGCGCAGGATATTCAGAATGGCACCGCTTCACCATCATTTTGAATTAAAGGGATGGCCTGAACCTAAAGTTATCGTAAGGTTTTGGATCATTTCAATTGCACTTGCCTTACTATCCATGAGTACGCTCAAACTGCGTTAAAAAGGAGCTGGAGTTGTTTAAAGCAAATGAATGATTTTAAGAATAAAAACATTCTGGTGATAGGATTGGGCCGTTCCGGGTATGCGAGCGCATGCTTTCTTTCCGGGATGGGTGCAACTGTAACTGTAACCGATAGGGCAGAGGAGAAAAAACTGCTGCCATTCAGTAAAATGCTTCAGGAAAAGGGAGTTCATCTGGAGTTGGGCGGGCACTGTATTGAGACAGTGGAAGGCTCGGACTTGATCGTAATCAGTCCTGGTGTTCCGCATACCATAGAACCTCTTCGGATGGCATATAAAAAAGGGATTCCTGTTATCGGTGAGATTGAACTGGCAGCAAGATTTATCCATGAACCCATGATTGCAATAACGGGAACAAACGGTAAGACCACGACAACAAAATTAATCAGTGCAATGATGGAAGCAAGTGGTTTTTCGGTATTTACCGGAGGGAACATTGGCACGCCCCTTATCGAGTATGTTAGCGGGTCTAATAAAGTCGATCGGCTTGTCGTGGAAGTGAGCAGTTTTCAATTGGATACAATTCAACAGTTCAGACCGAATGTCAGCGTATTGTTAAATATCACAGAGGATCATCTTGATCGGTATGACGGTTTTGAATCATATGCAACATCCAAGGCAAAAATTTTTCAGAACCAGGAAAAAACGGATTTTGCGGTTTTAAACCGTGCGGACAAGTCCATTCGGCGCTTGGCTGTAAGAAGCAGGGCAACAAATCTGTTTTTCGATAGCACGGGAGAGCAGGAGAATACAGCAATTATAAATCGGGAAAAAATTTATCTTCCCAGGCATCTGAGTGAAAATCAGTATATAATTGATCTGTCTGAAACAACACTTGTTGGCAAGCATAACCACGAAAATATTGCCGCCGCATCTCTTGCAACACTTGCTGCAGGAGGGAATATAGAAGGAATAAACTCAGCATTAAAAAGTTTTAGAGGCCTTCCTCATCGGCTTGAGTATGTTACAACGATAGGGCAGGTGCGATACTTTGATGATTCAAAAGCAACCAATGTCGATGCAGTTCTTCGTGCACTTGAGGTATTTGATGGTAAAATAATATTGATCATGGGCGGATTGGATAAAGGTGGTGAATATGGAGTCTTAAAAGAACAACTACTCGACAAGGTTCGTCTGATTCTGGTGATTGGTGAAGCGCGTAAGATAATTCAAAAATCATTAAGCGGCTACGCTGAAATTAGAGAAGCTTCATCAATGATTGATGCGGTTACCATAGCTCATGAAAAGTCGATCCCGGGCGATACGGTTCTTCTTTCGCCCGCTTGTTCAAGCTTTGACATGTTTGACAGTTATGCACATCGTGGGGATGTTTTTTGCAAGGCAGTAAGGAAAATCCAGGAGAAGTATTCGTGAAAATTCCGGGTATAACATCAGATTCGATTCAATATGATATCAAGCTGCTTTTTCCTGTACTCATGCTGGTGGGAATTGGGATTGTGATGGTATACAGCGCAAGTTCTGCCTTGGCAATGAACAAGTTCGGTGCAGATAGCTATTTTCTGAAAAAACAATCCTTATTTGCGCTTACAGGGATTGTCGCACTCGTCGTTTTTCGGCATATATCCTATAAGTTGTTTCGTTCGCTTACCTATGTAATTTTATTGTTTGCGTTGGTTTTATTGATTTCAGTCAAGATACCCGGTGTCGGATATTCTGCCGGAGGTGCTGAACGATGGATTCGATTTTCCGGAATTTCTTTCCAGCCTTCCGAATTTGCCAGGTTCGCCATGATCATTTATCTGGCCTACTCCATGAGTAAGAAACAGGAAAAAATAGAAGTACTGTCGATTGGATTTATTCCCCATGTCGCTGTCCTGATACTGTTTACCGGGTTGATCATGATTCAGCCGGATTTCGGTTCAGTTATGATCCTTTGTGCGGTGACTTGGATCATGCTGTTTGCCGGAGGTGTAAGAATCAAACATCTGCTTTCAGGACTGATTGTTATCATTCCACCTGCCATTTATCTGTTGCAGACAGCAGATTACAGGATTAAAAGAATTTTAAGTTTTTTAGATCCTTGGAAGCACTCATCGGATTCAGGCTATCAGGTAGTACATTCCCTGATGGCGTTTGGTTCAGGTGGAATTTTCGGGTCCGGCATCGGTCAAGGCTACCAGAAGCTTTTTTATCTTCCGGAGCCGCATACGGATTTTATTTTTGCCGTAATTGGTGAAGAGTTAGGTCTTTTAGGCGTACTTGTCATTGTGGGATTGTACTCTGTTATCATGTGGCGTGGGCTAAGTATTGCAAAAAAAAGCAAAGATCTATTCGGGTCTTTTGTTGCCATTGGACTGACAGCTGCTTTAGGGCTTCAGGTCTTCATTAATATAGGTGTTGCAATGGGTTTATTGCCGCCAAAAGGATTGGCGCTTCCCTTTTTAAGTTATGGAGGAACGTCGTTGCTGGTGAATATGGCATGTATCGGTATTTTAATGAATATAGGAGCATCTCAGACCAAATGAATTACGGATTTTCTTTCTGTGATGCCAAAAAAGATAATTTTTTTCGTCAGCATGTGGATGAAAGTAAAACAGGCCTGGAGAAAAAAAGGAAAAAATTTATTTTGCGATTTCTGCGATCAATATTTGGATTAAAAGAAGAATCATCTCCTCCATCGGTTATTATCACAGGAGGAGGAACCGGCGGACATCTTTTTCCCGGTATTGCCATTGCGGAATCCATAATTGAAAAAGAAAAAAACACCAGAATACTTTTTGTGAGTAGCGGAAATGCATTCGAAAGGGCAGTTTTGTCCGAAAAAGGGTTTTCTCTGAAGGCCATTGACGTGGAAGGAATCAAAGGCCGGGGAGTAATGGCAAAATTGAAATCATTATTTAAAATCCCGAAAGCATTCATGGCATCAATTGCAATTCTGAAAGAGTTTCAGCCCGTTATCGTCATTGGAATGGGGAGTTACTCTTCCGGACCGGTCGTACTTGCGGCAAGGGTAATGGGAATTCAGATTGTACTTCATGAGCAGAATCTCCGGCCTGGAATCACAAATCGCCTGTTATCCCGTATTGCCGATCGGATATATGTTTCTTTTCATGGAACGAAAATGATTTCAAACCCTGAAAAGTTGCGCATCGTTGGAAATCCGATACGCAAGGAAATTTTGAAGTCAATAGAATCATCGGGTGAACATAAAAAGGATAATGAAAATACAATGACAATTGCCGTTCTGGGCGGAAGTCAGGGAGCTCACAGCATCAACATGGCTGTCATAGAGGCTCTGCCCTATCTGACTTCAGGATGTAATTATTATTTTATACATCAGACCGGAGCCAAAGATGAAGCAGTTGTTAAAGAAGCATATAAGAGATGGTCGATTCCGGGAGTTGTGCAGTCGTTTTTTCATGATATGGCAGCGTTATACAGCCAGACGGATCTGCTGATTTGCAGAGCAGGGGCCACAACGGTTGCCGAGGTTACATCGATTGGAAAGAGTGTGATTTTTATTCCATATCCATTTGCAGCTGATAACCATCAGGTGCTGAACGCAAAGGCCCTCGTAGATGGGGGTGCAGCGGAAATGATTACGGAAGATATTCTTTCGGGAAAAAAGCTTGCGGAAAGAATCAATGCCCTGGCAAATGATCCGGAGAGAATGGATGAGATGAAAAGAAATTCAAAAATGTTTGGTCATCCGGATGCGGCTGAAGAAATCATAAAGGATATTTATAATTTGATTAAAGGTGTGTGACGGAAACCGCACCTTTTTAATGGAAGGCAAATGTATCGAAAAAAGTATCATATTTATTTTGTTGGAATCGGAGGGATCGGTATGAGTGGAATCGCCGAACTCCTTCTGAATCTTGGATATCAGGTTTCCGGTTCCGATATTCAGTCATCCGGAATAACAAAACGTCTTGAAAGTCTCGGTGGAAAAATTTACGAAGGGCATTTTGCCCATCAGATTGAAGGCGCCGATGTGGTAGTGACTTCTTCAGCGATTCACAAAGAAAACCCTGAAGTGGAAGCTGCTTACCAGGCCTCCATACCGGTTATCCCAAGAGCGGAAATGCTGGCTGAACTGATGCGTTTAAAATATAGTATTGCAATTGCCGGTGCACATGGGAAAACATCAACAACTTCAATCATTGCTTCTATTCTGGGGGAAGGTGATCTTGATCCAACAGTAGTCATTGGGGGGAAGCTGAACAGTGTCGGGACAAATGCAGTTTTAGGAAAGGGAGAATACATTGTAGCGGAAGCAGATGAAAGTGATGGATCGTTTTTAAAATTTTCTCCTACAATAGCCGTTGTGACCAATATTGATCAGGAGCATCTCGATTTTTATAAAGACCTGGATGAGATTAAACAGGTATTTCTCAGCTTTATTGATCGAATACCATTTTATGGTCTTGCTGTTTTATGTTTGGACAATGAAGCGATTCAGGATGTTATTCCGAATATTAAAAAACGTTTCACGACTTATGGGTTGAATAAACAGGCTGATTATCAGGCACGTCATATCATTTTTAAAGGGCCGACCAGTCGTTTCTTTGTGTATCATCAGAATGAAAAATTGGGAGATATTTCTCTGAATCTTCCGGGTATTCATAATGTAAATAATTCCCTTGCAGGTATTGCAGTAGGACTTGAGCTTGGTATATCGTTCCAGGTCATTAAAAAAGCATTGGAAACGCATCAGGGAGTCCAACGGCGACTTCAAGTAAAGGGCATCAAACAAGGTATCCAGGTGATGGATGATTATGGGCATCATCCAACTGAAATTAAAACGACACTTGCAGCGGTTCGGGAAAGCTGGACAGATAAAAGACTGGTTGTTGTTTTTCAGCCACATCGTTACTCCAGGACAAAAGCTCTTTTTTCGGAATTCACCCGCTCATTTTACCAGTCCGATATACTGGTTGTGATGCCGATTTATTCTGCAGGTGAAAAAAATGTTGGTGGAGTAGATTCCCGTTCCGTTTGTGATGGTATCCGGTCACATGGACATAAAAATGTCATCTGTGTAGACACCCATGAGGAAGCGGTTTCTTCTGTGAAAGAAGTTTTGAAAAAAGGTGATATTCTTCTGACGTTAGGCGCAGGAGATGTATGGAAGGTTGGAGAAAAAGTATTAGCGGATATTTCCTGATCAGGAAGAAGGTCAATGTCAATCTCAAATGATTTGAAAAAATGGCTTGAAAACAAATTTGGGGATCGAGCTCGATTTGATGAACCAATGTCAAAGCATACCTCTTTTCGAATCGGCGGACCTGCGGATGCGCTTGTGTTCCCAGAAACCAGACAAGAGTTGGCTCTTCTGATTAAAAAGGTGATTGAAGCGGATATCTCCTGGGTGGTTGTCGGCGGAGGAACAAATCTTCTCATCAAAGATCACGGTATTCGGGGTATAGTTATTGCGACAGAAAAACAAAAACCGGTTATTGAAATAGAGACAACCAATGAGGAAGTTGCACATATTCGGGCTACCGCAGGAACAAAGTTAAGCGCATTATGCCGGTTCGCCTTTGACAATTGCCTGGAAGGGATGAGTTTTGCATCGGGTATTCCGGGAACGCTGGGTGGGGCCATTATCATGAATGCCGGTACTGCCGGAGGTTCAATGCAGGATGTTCTTTTTGAGGTTGAATATGTTGACGGAAACGGATCATTCTCAAAAGCGCAGAAGGAAAAATTTTTATATTCATATCGGAGTTTCGCAATAAAAGGAGGAAGCGATTTTCGATCCATCAATGCTCCAATAATTGTTGAAGCTGTAATTCAATTACGCCCAGGAAATCCAGAAACAATTGAGAAAGAAGCAAAGCATATTTTAGACAGGAGAGCTGAAACACAACCAAAAGGGCTTGGTAGTGCAGGGTGTTTTTTTAAAAATCCCTCCCCGCTGGAATCAGCAGGAAAACTGATTGATCTCGCCGGATTAAAAGGATACCGGATCGGTGGTGCAGTTGTTTCCGAAAAACATGCAAATTATATCGTTAATTCAGGGAATGCAACGGCAGAAGACGTATTGACTCTGTCCAAGGTGATTCAAGACAAGGTTTTTCAGATGTTTCAGATTACCCTTGAACCGGAGGTTAGAATTGTCGAGTAATCATCAGGTTCGAAAAAACAGATTCAAGAAACAAAAGAAAAAAACTTCATTCGGAAGCCGGCTTCATATTATGTCTCGGCTGGTTTTTTTCTTTAAAATATTTTTGGGTGCAGGTGTACTGTCTCTGATGAGTCTACTCCTGATTTTTATTCATGATTTTATAACACAATGTGATTATTTCAGAGCAAACAAAATCGTGATATCCGGGGCTAAGAGGATTTCGGAAGAGGAAATTCTTAAGTACGCCGGCATACAAAAAGATGAAAATATACTGGCGCTCAATTTGCCGCTAGCTCGAAAACAGCTTCTATCCCATCCCTGGATTGCTGATGCAGATATAAGTCGCGAGTTACCCAAGGGAATTTCAATTCAGATCAAGGAGCATAAGGCCCTTGCAGTGTTGAGTATGGGTAGAAAATTTCTTATCAATTTCAGTGGGGAGATATTCAAGGAAAACGAATTGTCGGACCCGGAAAATTTGCCTGTTATCAGCGGATTGGATTATTCAGATTTGGGACCTATCAATGAACAGAAGAATTCCCCTCTGGCAGCAGTAGTTGAATGGCTTCTCATTAGTTCCAGAATGAATCGTGTTTTGCCGGAAATTGATGTGAAAGAGATAAAAGTAGACAGGGAGATTGGCTTGACACTTCTACTATCGGATGGCGAAAGGTTGATTTGTCTTGGATATAATGATTATCGTCAGAAAATCAACAGGCTGAGAAAGATTGTCGATTTTCTGAAAGAGAGATCTCAATTACTTGAAATTCAATCGATCAACCTGATGAACCCGGATCGTATTATCCTCAGGCCTGTAGGATGATGCTATCAACTGCCATTATAGAAAAGGAGGTATTAACGTGCAGGGACCGGAATTAATTGTTGGCCTTGATATCGGCACAACAAAAATTTGTGCAGTTGTGGGTGAGGTCTCAGGAGATGGAATTAATATCATCGGAATCGGAACACATCCTTCAGTTGGTCTCCGAAAAGGAGTTGTTGTTAACATTGAAGCCACTGTGGAATCAATTCAAAAAGCGGTCGAAGAAGCAGAACTAATGGCGGGTTGCGAAATCTCATCAGTTTATGCGGGTATTGCCGGTGGGCATATTACCGGATTCAACAGCCATGGCATCATCGCAGTGAAGGGTAGTGAAATTACTCAAAGCGATGTAGATAGAGTGATTGAGGCTGCCAGAGCAGTTGCGATTCCAATGGATCGGGAGGTGATTCATGTACTTCCACAGGAATTTATTGTTGATGATGAATCCGGAATCCAAAATCCTGTGGGCATGACAGGCGTGAGGCTGGAAACAAAAATACATATTGTAACAGGAGCGGTTGCATCTGCTCATAATATTGTCAAGTGTACCAATAAGGCGGGTCTCGATGTATGCGATATTGTACTGGAGTCTCTTGCCTCCGGAGAATCGGTTCTCACAAAAGAAGAAAAAGAGCAGGGTGTTGCACTTTTGGATCTCGGCGGCGGGACATCTGATCTTGCCATATTTTCAAAAAATAATATCCGTCATACATTTGTTTTAGCTCTTGGCGGTAATAATCTTACCAATGATATTTCTATCGGTTTAAGGGCTCCAACTGCCGAAGCCGAGAAAATAAAGAAAAAATTCGGGACATGCTTATCGAGCCAGATTGCAGCAGATGATACGATTGAAGTACCTGGAATGGGCGGAAGGAAGTCAAGAAAATTACCTAGACAGATTTTGGGAGAAATTCTGGAACCCCGCATGGAAGAGATGTTTACCTTGATTAAAAGAGAAATTGTTCGAGCAGAAATGGAAAGCATGATCAATTCAGGAATTGTCGTCACAGGGGGAACGGCACTTTTAGATGGCGTTATTGATGTTGCAGAGTCGGTTTTGAATGTGCCTGCTCGTTTGGGAAGGCCTCAAGGAATCGGTGGGCTTGTAGACGTGGTGAACAATCCAATGTATGCAACGGCTGTTGGACTGGTTCTTTTTGGAGCAAAAAATCGAACTCAGAGTAAATTCAGGATTCGTGATGCCAATATTTTCAATCGTGTCACGACTCGGATGAAAAAATGGTTTCAGGAAATAATATGAGGTTTTATGTTCATTTGTTTTAACATGCCCTTTGCAGCAAAAGGGCGGTTAAGGGATTTAAGATAAATTAATTTTTACTTAGCGGAGGTGGGGAGTATGAATAATTTTACTTATGTGGAACGTGAAAAAACAGCAAAAATTAAGGTTATCGGTATTGGCGGAGCAGGTGGAAATGCAATCAATAATATGGTTGCGTCAAATCTTTTAGGCGTGGATTTTATCGCTGCCAATACCGATGCACAAGCCCTTGACATTTCGAAAGCAGCCATAAGAATTCAGATTGGAGGAAAGCTGACGGAAGGACTCGGTGCAGGAGCAAATCCATCTGTTGGAAGAGATGCAGCTATGGAAAATGCAGATGCAATCCGCAAGGTTCTGGAGGGAAGCCATATGGTGTTTTTAACGGCTGGTTTCGGCGGAGGCACAGGTACCGGGGCAACTCCGATAATTGCTGAAATTTGTAAGGAAATCGGAGCGCTTACTGTTGCTGTTGTTACCAGACCATTTTCATTTGAAGGGAAAAAGAGAGCAAAACAGGCAGAAGAAGGTATCAGTATTTTAAAAGATGTAGCAGATACGGTTATTACAATACCCAATGACAGGCTTCGTGGTATTGCACCGAAGAATGCGAAGATGTTGGAGATGTTTAAAAAAGCAGATGAAATTTTACATCATTCTGTAAAAGGCATAACGGATTTAATCATGGTACCCGGTCTAGTTAATCTTGATTTTGCAGATGTCAGAACAACCATGTCAAAAGCTGGAATGGCACTGATGGGAATCGGAGTCGCATCCGGCGAGAATAGAGCAAGGGAAGCGGCTGAAAGAGCCATTTCTCATCCGCTCCTGGAAGATATTTCCATATCCGGTGCAAGAGGAGTTTTAATGAATATAACCTGTACCAGCGATATGACTCTTGATGAAATGACGGAAGCATCGGATCGTATTTATGAAGAAGTAGGAGATGAAGCGGAGATTATCTGGGGGCAGGCGATTGACGAGAGTCTTGGTGATGAAATGAGGGTCACTGTGATTGCGACCGGCATTGATGCAGAAAATTATTCCAGAAAGCCTGAAAGCCGCATGAAGGAACAGTTAAGAGGAAAAGTGAGGGATATTACACCGGAAGATTTGAAACATGCTTCCGCTTTTGAAGAGCCTACTTTTATTCGTCATCAAAAAGCAGTTGGTGAGGAGTCCGGAGCTTCTTACCGAGGCTTTAAAGGAATTGTTCTTGATAAGGATGATCTGGATATTCCGACATTTTTAAGAAGAAAGGCGGATTAATAGTAAGATTGTTATCCTATGGCACGGAAAAGCGGTAATATAAAAAAACGTTATATCGATTCCGAGACGGGTGATCTCTTTCAAAAACAAATGGGAAAAATCGATGTTGTTTTGGTTTATCCCAATACATACTCCGTTGGTATGTCCAATCTCGGGTTTCAAACGGTTTATCGACTTCTGAATGAAATGGATGAAGTCTCTTGCGAGCGAGCTTTTTTGCCTGATTTTGATGAAAAAACCGACAGCAAAGTTCGAACCGTTGAAACCAATCGATCCATAGCGGAATTTGATGTGATCGCCTTTTCCGTATCATTTGAATCTGATTTCCTCAACCTGATAGCCGTCGTTGAGAAAGCGGGTCTTCCCCTGCAATCTGCTGCCCGAGGTGATCCCCACCCCCTCGTGATTGCAGGGGGAGTAGCCTGTTTCTTAAATCCAGAACCAGTTGCTCCCTTTGTTGACTGTTTTTTGTTTGGGGAAGCGGAAAAACTGCTTCCCCGGTTTATTACTTCTCTTGATTTATCTGCCGGCAGACAGAATTTTTTGTATCAAGCAGCTTGCACACTTCCTGGTGTTTATGTCCCTGAATTTTACACACCTTCCTATAACTCCGACATGACCTGCATGGATTTGATTCCGAACAGGAGCGGTATACCGAAAACAGTCAAAAGGGTATTTGAAAGGGACATATCCAAGAAATATTCTTGTACCTCAATTGTTACGCCAAACACCGTTTTTAATAACACCTTCCTGGTTGAAGTCAGTCGTGGATGTCCTCATGGATGCAGGTTCTGCAGCGCCGGATATGTTTACCGGCCTCCCCGATTCCGGTCGTTTTCATTCCTGAAACAGAATATCGACATGGGAAAAGAGAAGAGCCGGAAAATCGGTTTTATGGGTGCAGCGGTTTCTGATCATCCGGAAATCGGAAAACTTTGTCAGTATGCCATGGATAAAGGCTTCACTGTTTCTTTCAGCTCTCTTCGGGCAAATGCCTTGACATTGGAATTGATATCCGCATTGAAAAAAAGCGATATCAAGACAGTCACCATTGCTCCGGAGGCAGGCTCAGAGCGAATGCGCCGTATTATCAATAAGGGAATAACAGAAAAGGAAATTTTAGAAACCGTAAAAATAATTGTTCAGAGCGGGATTCCGAATTTGAAACTCTATTTTATGATCGGGCTGCCATGGGAGACACAGCAAGATATTGGTTCCATAGTATTACTCAGCAAAACAATCAAGGAACAGTTTTTGTTGGAAAGCCGCAAAAAAAAACGGATCGGCACCATTACCGTCAGCGTCAATCCATTTGTTCCAAAACCATTTACACCATTTCAATGGGCACCTATGGATAATGTCAAGGATTTGAATAAAAAAATCGAAATTATCCGGGATGGCCTAAAGAAGGTTGCCAATATTCGTATCCAGGCGGAATCTCCCCGCCGGGCAATTGTTCAAGGTCTCTTGTCCAGGGGTGACCGAAGGGTGGCGGATATACTATTGCTTGCTTTAAAAAATCAAGGTAACTGGTCAAAGACTTTCAAAGAAACAGACCTGGATATCGGTTTTTTTGCAAACAGGGAACGGTCAATTGATGAGTTTTTGCCCTGGGATTTTATCGACCATGGAATCCGGAAATCCTTTCTTGTTAAAGAATACAACAGGGCTCAACGTGCAGAAACTTCACCTCCTTGTCCGATGAAATCATGTGATCAGTGTGGTGTCTGCAGTAACTGATTTAATTTTCATCAATTCAATTCATGATATGATATTGACAATGAAAAGTGCCAGGCGGGAAGAACCGGATTGGCCGAGTGAGCATACACCAATTGGATGTTCAGGGTCGGAGGAAAGCTGCGAGTGGACAAACCGAATGTAATTATTATTCCAAAAGAAAAAACAATTTTCTGGATGGATGGGAATGGATGCTGGCATAACGAATTTGGAAAATTTGAAAAGAAGAAAATAATTGATTATTTTCACTCCGCCATTGACCGGGATATAGATGGGTATTTTGTGAAACAGGAAAAGGATGGTGTGATTGAAAAGGCATATTTCCATCACGAAGATACGGCGCTTTTTGTGTTTCATGTCACATTGGGCGAAACCGTTGTTTTACGTTTGAATACAGAAAAAGAAATTATGCTGGATCCGGAAGCTTTGTGGATAGAAAATGATAACCTCTATTTGAGCCTTGACGGGGAGCGAGTCAAGTTCACGGATCGATCCATGATGAAAATTTCTGCCATTCTGGAAGAAGAAGGAGGCATATGCCTGATCCGGGTTCAGGGGAGATTATACCGCATACCGGAAATTCATGAAAGAGATCTATCTGAATAAACTCGGCTATCCTCGACCGTAAAGATAATTTCAGATTTCAACCCCTCTTATTTTTTCGTTATACCTTACTTTTTCCCCTTGTAAAGCAACGACATGTGAGTGTCAAGCTCAGACAGGCGGAAATCCATGTTGCAATTTTCAAAAAAACGTTTGTAAAAGTTTTGTATTAAATGTAAAAGATTTGTAAATAGTAAATCCAGTCAAATAATCGGCATTTTTTTTGCCATAATCAAACATTCCCTTTTTTTTAAGTGATAATATGATCAAACATTCAAATATATTAGGCATGGATATCGGATCCGTATCCATCTCTCTTGCAGAAATAACACCTGATAAACAAATATGGAAGACCAGCTATGAATTCCACCATGGGAATATCAGAGAAACCTTGATTCATATGCTGGAGAAATATGATCTAACCGGGATATGCGGAATTGCCTCAACATCGTCCACACCATTAATTGTTAAAGTGAATCAGCGGTATGATAACCGTATTGCCGTCATGAAAGCCTGTGATCATTTTCATGGCCCGGTTCAGGCAATTTTGATAGTGGGTGGAGAAAAGTTTGGTCTGATTCGTTTCGACGATAATGGAAATTACAGAGAATTCAAGGCCAATACTTCCTGTGCTGCGGGCACCGGTAGTTTTCTAGATCAGCAGGCAGGAAGGCTGGGACTGAAAAATACGGAAGAGTTGAGTGAACTGGCGTTTACCAACATTGGATCTGTTCCCCAGATTGCCTCCCGGTGCGCGGTGTTTGCCAAAACAGATCTTGTACATGCCCAGCAGGAGGGGTTCGCACTATCACAGATTTGTGATGGATTGTGCAGAGGGCTTGCGAAAAATATTGTGGATACATTATTTGCCGGAGAGTCTTTCCGGGGAAAAATAGTCTTTACCGGAGGAGTTGCAAAGAATCGTTCAGTGGTTCGGCATATCTCCTCCTTGATTGATCAGGAAATGGTTGTCGGAAAAACCTTTTATGGTGCAGCGGGTGCAGCCTTGCATCTCCTGGATGAATTATTGCTGAAAGACAGGATTCGATTCTTTTCTGTTGCAGATGTTCTGATTTCCAAAAAATCCGGGAAAAGGTGGTTTTATCCGCCATTGAAAATTCAGGATACATCCTATCCTGATTTTTCCGGTATTGAATCCTTTGAGTATGTTCCTTCCGATATCCAGTCAAGATCCGACAGCAAGGTCGAGATCGATCTTTATGAGAACATGAATAACACCCGTCAGGAAGCCTATCTGGGAATGGATATCGGTTCAACCAGCACCAAGGCTGTATTGATTGATCGGGATAAAACGGTACTGGCCGGTTTTTATACCCGGACAGCGGGAAGGCCGGTAGAAGCCATGAAATTGATACTGGCCGCCATGGATCATGTTTGGATTGAAAAATCGATCGACCTCTTAATTCTTGGAGCCGGGACAACCGGTTCCGGAAGAAAGTTTATCGGAAAGATTATCCATGCGGATCTTGTGATCGACGAGATTACCGCCCATGCCCGGGCTGCTGTTGAAATTGATCCAAAAGTGGATACGATCATTGAAATCGGCGGTCAGGACTCAAAATTTACCACCTTAAAAAATGGGATGGTCACTTTTTCCATCATGAATACCGTTTGCGCAGCCGGTACCGGAAGTTTTATAGAAGAGCAAGCACAAAAACTGGATTGCCCGCTCACGGAATACTCTGGAAGAACGGAAAACCGAAAAGCCCCAATGGCTAGTGATCGGTGCACTGTGTTTATGGAAAGGGATATCAATCATTATCTTTCAGAAGGGTATGATCGGGATGAGGTTCTCGGATCCGTGCTTCATTCCATTGTGGAAAATTATCTGACCAAGGTTGCCATAGAAGGCAGCATCGGAGAAACAATTTTTTTTCAAGGAGCAACAGCCAGAAACCGGTCGCTGGTTGCGGCATTTGAACAGCGACTTCAAAAGCCGATCCACGTTTCCCGTTATTGCCATCTCACAGGTGCCATGGGTACAGCACTCTCCTTGATGGATCAGAAAACAGCAGAATCCGGATTCAGGGGTATTTCCCTGTATCAAAAAAATATTCCCATTGCTTCAGAAGTTTGTGATTTGTGTGTGAATCATTGTAAGATCACGACAGCGCAAGTCGACCAGGAGAAAGTGGCTTATGGCTTTCTTTGCGGAAGGGATTATGAGAACGATAAATATGTAGACAACAATCGATCCGGATTTGATCTGTCAGGTGCCAGAAAAAAAGTATTATCATTTGAACAGAAGCAGGGAATTGATGATGATCTGACAATCGGACTGCCGGCTAGCCTTCACATATATGAGGATCTGCCGTTCTGGCAGTATTTTTTCAATGAACTTTCCATCAAAACCACTACCAGTCTGAAATTTCGGGATGCAGTAAAGATTGGTAAAAAGATAGCCGGTGCGGAATTTTGCACTCCGGTGGCTTCTCTTTATGGGCATGTGGATTATCTGATGGATCGTGTGGATTATATTTTCCTTCCGTTTTATCTGGAGAAAAAAACAGAAAGAAAAGATTCGCGTCGTCAATTCTGCTACTATACCCAGTTCTCGCCCAGTCTTATATATACGGCAGTCAAACCGGAAAACCGGAAGAAATTATTGATGCCTCTTGAAAATTATTTATACAGCAGTTTTTATGACAAGGTTCAATTGTATCAGATGCTGAAGGATGTTTTACCCGGCAAACAAGGATTTTTTGCTGTTTCGGCGGCCTATGATTCTGCTTCTGAATATAAAAATAAGTATAGACAGGGGCTGAAAACACTTTATCAGAAGAATATTTTTTCCGATGAATTCCATGTTGTCCTATTGGGCCGTCCGTATACAGTACTTTCCTCCTCCATGAATAAAAAAATTCCCGAAATCTTCAATACTCAGGGAGTGAAAACTTTTTATCAGGATATGCTTGCTTATACCAAAAAGGATGTTCAATCCATAGATGCCCTGCTGGATGAAGTACACTGGAACTATGCGGCCAAGATACTGGAGGCGGCATGCGTTACTGCCCAACGAAAAGGAGCATATCCGGTTTTTATTACTTCATTCAAATGCACACCGGACGCATTTGTTATGGAGTACTTCAAACAGACGATGGAATCATACGGAAAGCCTTATCTGATATTGCAACTGGACGATCATGATTCCAGCGTTGGTTATGAGACGCGGATTGAAGCGGCCATCCGGTCCTTTAAAAATCACTATGTGACAAACGTAATGGAAAGAAATATGGCAAATGCCCCGGCTCTCATGCCAAGCCGCGAAAAAAGACTCGGCAACCGGACGCTTCTCATTCCCAACTGGGACAATATTTCCCTGAGGTTTGTTGTGGCTGCTTTTCAAAAAGAGGGAATAGATGCACGGTTGCTGGAGGAAAATGAAACAACCATTCAGAAAAGCCTTCGACACAATTCTGGTCAGTGTATACCCCTTAATATCATTGCACAGGAGGCAATCGACTGTGTGAAGCTAAATAATTTGGATCCGGCAAATACGGTTCTCTGGAATCTGAAATCCTCCATGGCTTGCAACCTGGCCCTTTTCCCGCACCACATCAAGACGATTTTCCGGAAATATGGAAACGGCATGGAAAAGATCGGTGTGTTTGCCGGTGAAATCTCATTTATGGATCTGTCTATTAAGCTTCCGGTCAATGTGTACTTCAGCTATATGTTTGGCGGGTTGATTCGAAAAATCGGCTGCAAAATAAGGCCGTATGAAAAAAACAAAGGCGAAACCGACCGGGTCATCGAACAGAATATCAATCTTCTGGTGGATGCATTTCTGGGAAATCGATCCAAAGAGGATGCCTTGGATAATGTGATCACCAATTTTGAGCATATCGAGCAGAACAGCCATTCCATGAATCGTCCCAAGGTGGCAATTTTCGGCGATCTTTATGCCCGGGATAATGAAGTCTTGAATCAAAACCTGATCCATTTTATTGAGGAGAATGGCGGTGAGGTTGTTGTAACACCTTTCAGTTCCTATGTAAAAATGGTTCAAAAACCGTATCTCCAGAAATGGTTCCGGGAAAAATTGTATTTCAATGTTCTTTCCTATAAAACGCTGATTGCTGCGGTCAAACAGCTTGAAAAAACATACCTGAAATATTTTGATCGGATACGGACTGAGCCGGAGCCTGAATATGATGATTCCCCCCAGAAAATATTGTCCGAATATGGTATGCGGATCGAAAATACCGGGGAGTCCATAGAAAATGTACTGAAAATTTTTTACACACAGAAGCATTATCCGGATATTGCTCTGTATGTCCAGACAAGCCCGGCATTCTGCTGTCCATCGCTTGTTACCGAAGCCATGGCAAAGGAGATTGAGCAGAAGACGGGTGTCCCCATTGTATCCATTACCTATGACGGAACGGGTGGAATGAAAAACGATTCCATTATTCCTTATCTGAAATATCCAAGAATCGGGTTCCGCAAAAAGGAAGAGAAGATATCCTGGTTTGGGTCTTCTGCATGATCAATCTTTTTTATCGGATCTTCGTAGGGGCGACCCTTGTGGTCGCCCTATCGTTTCCATTTAATCTGGAATTCCACCTCTTCCTCTGAAGTGCTGCGTTCATGTTCAATGTTGATAACGGCATCCGGCGGGATAACGATTCGTTCACCTGCCACCTGTATCTGAAAGCGATTTCCTTTTTCAATACAATCCGCGAGCCTTCTCAGTTTCATGGCCAACTGTTTTGCAGTATAATTTTTTTCAATATCCCGTTTCCGTTTTGCGGTTTTTGCTGCCATCTGTTTTTTACCTCCACTTGTGTTTATTTTTTCCGCTTGTCTCGGACATAAAGTGCTTTTGAATTGGAGCTGCCTATCTGCCTTTCCTCCACGTCAAAAAGTTTTGTTGCAGATACCAGTTCCCCCAGTTTGGTATATCCGTAATTACGTGGATCAAAATCAGGCGCCTGTTTGGCAATATTGCTGCCAACAGGCGCAAGATGAGCCCACCCGCTTTCGTCGGATGATGCTTCAACTGCATTTCGCAGCAAACTGACCAATTTTGTATCCTGCTTTAAATCGCTGCTGGATTTTTTATGAATTGCTTCGTGTTCACCTGTTTTCGTGCGGAGCACTTCGGTATAGATAAATTTATCGCAAGCCGAAACAAAAGCCGGTGGTGTTTTTTGTTCTCCAAAGCCGTACACAAGCAACCCGGATTCTCTTATCCTGGAAGCCAGTTTTGTAAAATCACTGTCACTCGATACAATACAGAACCCGTTGAAGTTACCGGTGTAGAGCAAGTCCATTGCGTCAATAATCATGGCGCTGTCGGTTGCATTTTTTCCTTTTGTGTATGCAAATTGCTGCATTGGCTGAATGGAATGATGCAGCAGGATTTCCTTCCATCCCTTTAAAGCAGGATTTGTCCAGTCACCATAGATTCTTTTGACGCTGGCTGTTCCATAATTGGCTATCTCTGACAGCAGACCATCTACAATACTTGGCTGAGCATTATCCGCATCGATCAGTACGGCTAATTTGTCTGAATTTTCCATAGACATATTATATTTTCCTCATTACTTCTAAAGATTTCATTACCTCTATCCGTTTCAGTACAGGAGGGTGGGAGTAGTGTAAAAAAACGTAAAACGGATGGGGCGTAAGGTTGGAGAGATTTCCCATGGACAGCTTTTTCAATGAGCTGATCAGGAAGCTTGCGCTGCCTGTTGTTTCAACCGCAAATCGGTCTGCCTCGTATTCATTTTTCCGGGAATGAAACTGCATGAAAAGTCCGGTGAAAAAATCAATGGGTGTATACAGCATGCTGAAAAAGATCAGGCCGGCATATACAGACTGATTTTTCATATAAAAAGCATCAAAAAGAGCCTGGTTGTGGATAAACAGAGTAAGCAGGTAAAACACGAATCCCATCTGTGCAATCCCCATCACCAGTCTCTTCTGGATATGTTTTTTCTTGTAATGTCCCATTTCATGCGCCAGAATTGCAATCAGTTCCGGAACGGTATGCTGCTGAATCAGCGTATCGTAAAGTACGATGCGCCTGTGACTTCCAAAGCCAGTGAAAAAGGCGTTTGCTTTGTTCGAACGCTTGGAACCATCCATCACATAAACATTCTCCAGGGGAAAGCGAATGGAATCTGCATAAGTCAGGATGCCTTCCTTCAGCTCACCTTCTTCAATCGGTTTAAATTTATTGAACAGAGGCATAATCCAGGTCGGGGCAATAAATTGAACAATCAGCATGAAAAGAGTAACCGAGATCCAGCAATACAGCCATGCCAATTCGCCTGCATATTCAAAGAAAGCCAGAATGCCTGCAAGAACAGGTGTGCCCAGTAAAAGAGCAAGCAAAGCGCCTTTGGCCATATCAGATACAAACGTGGAAAAGGTTGTTTTATTGAATCCAAACCGTTCTTCGATCACAAAAGTGGAGTAGATCGTAAATGGCAGGGATAGAATCGCCTTGCACAGGATCAGGATTCCCATATACATGATTCCCCACCAGATCGGATTTGATGAAAACCCTCGAACCCAGGTATCCAGAAATGGAAATCCTTTCCCGAACCAGAACAGAAGTGTAATCGCAAGGCCAAGGGTAGATGCGACCCACTCAAACCGGGTATTTACCGTAAGATATTCCTGGGATTTCCGATACTGATCTGCATCATAAAGCCCTTGAAACTCTGTTGGCAGATTGGGCTGAAGCATACGCAGGTTGAGACAATCGGCAAGTAGGTTGAGCAAATATCCGGATAGAATCGTGATCAGAATAATGATGGCAATCGTGTTCATTGGCTGAGTTCAGTCGGTGTTAAAGGGGTCGGTTGGAGCGTGTGAATATCGAAAAATCTCCCTGAAAAAGAACCCGTCGATATCAACGGACAATTGGTACCGACGGGTCAACGGTTAAATGGGCGGTTTTTGACTTTTATGGATCTTCCATAGATCGTTATTTGTTAATTTTTTCTCTGAGCTTTCCGGAACAGGTGAAGGTGACAACTTTTCTCGGATCCAGCATCATATCTTCTCCTGTCGCAGGATTCCGGCCGCGGCGTTGTTTTTTTTCTTTTACACAGAATTTTCCAAAGCCGCTGATCATGATATCCTCGCCGTTTTCCAGATTTTTTTTAATGATTTCCAGAAGGGTTTCTGTCAGATCAACGGATTTATTTCTGGGATAACCAAGTGAATTCTGAATTGAATCAATAATGTGATTTTTCGTTAGCGCCATGAATGAATGATCTCCCGTATCATATTGAAAAAAGATTGTTTGTCTTTACTGTATGAATAATATTTTGAACTTTTACTTACATCGTACTGATTTGTCAAGAAATTATACAATATTTTCATAACAAGTGAAAAGAAAAATTTGAAAACATGTAAAAAAATTAAAAAAAATCTATTCCAACAGAGCTAATTTCAAAACTATTAAAAAGCGTCACACCGGCGAAAGTCGGTGCCCAGAAAAGAGCCGAAAATACTGGATTCTAGTTTTCGCCGGAACTACAACAACAGACTTTTGAAATTAGCTCAGCAGTTTTTCTTTTTGCGCCAGGATATGCATCGTGAGACAGGCGGAAACAGAACCGGTCAGAATCGCGGCCAAATCAAGCCAATCAAAAGTTCCGGTCTGAAAAAAATAGGGGGTGTTTTTTAATAATGGGATGGAATGAAACCAGCCGGGGATCAGTCCCGTAGCGGTTGCGCTGAATTTCTGACCGATTTCAAAAAGGGAATCCATGATAAACCATAATGTGGAGATCAGGATGTATCCCTTGGAACTGCACGAAATAAGGCCTGCAGTAATCATGATAAAAGCAAACACATGGGCAAAGTCAGGAAGGCTGTTGCCGAGAGTTCCAAAAAGGTTTGGGAGTGTTTTATACAGGCTGATTTTCACGATGCCGTTATTGACAAAATGGGTTTGTTCCGGGGGGCGGTCCACGATGTACACAAGGGAACCGAAAAACAGGATCAAGAGACCGGTTACAATTTGAGAGTAGTTGATTTTTCGTTTAAAAAGAGTCATCCTGACTGCCTGAGTTAATCCGTTCGCCGGTTGATCCGAGTGGATTTTTGTTTTTTTAAAGATATTATAGTTGCTCTTTTTTCGCTCAAGCGAGTATAATTTATGCTTTTCCGGTAAATTTGATTCCAACACCGTCATCTGTCACTCGAACAACCTCACCGTGAACCTTGATCGAGTGGCTGCCATCTGCCGATGGGATGGTCACCGTGATGGGTCGCCCGACAGCAAGAGGGGCCATGGTATTCAAAAAAACACCCCCGACACTGATATCCTGAATCATATCCTTTCCAAAGCATTCAAGGCTTGTATATCCGGCATGTGTATTCAATTTGACCCTGTTGTTCTTCCGCTTTTCAAGAGGATATCTTTTCACCAGCACCTGATATAGTTTATATCGGTCTTTCTTCGGCATTTTTTGAATTATTTTTATCAGATTTTGCGTAATATCTTCCATGGAGCGTATCCTTTCTTTCAGAATGAAAAATAATCAGATTGTACGCGCAAGTGTCAGTACATCAACACGACGGGCACCCCCTTTTATTAAAGTTTTTGCGCATTCATTGACGGTTGATCCGGTTGTATAAACATCATCCACCAGAAGAACATTTTTCCCGGAAATATCAGATTGATTTTCAATATGAAATGAATTTTTTACATTTTTGATTCTTTGGTCTTTATGTAACCCGGTTTGTGCGCTGGTATTTTTATTCTTTTGTAAAATGGTTTTATGAATTGTAAATGGGAATCCATATCCATTTTCCGGTAATTGTTTTTTCCAATCTTGAATCATAAGAAACACCTGATTGAAACCCCGCTGTTTCAGTTTTCCGGGATAAAGGGGAACCGGGATAATAATATCCAGATCCTGCTCGGAAAAATAATGCAAAAAGGCGAACAGGAGAAAGATTCCCAATGGTTTGGCCAACCTTATCCTGCCCTGGTATTTGAGTTTGAGGATTGCGTTCATCACCAGATTATCATAGACAACTGCGGCTCTCGCCGTTGTAAAGTGCTTCGGGGTCTTTTGACACCTGCCGCAAAGATGATCGTCGCCTTCACGGCTGACGAACATCATTCCGCACATGATGCAGATCGGTGATTCAACAATGGAAAAATTTGGAGCACATGAAGCGCAAACAAATTTTTTTGTAAAATCCGTAAAGGCTGCGGTCAAGTCTTGGGGAAGATTATTTCCGCTCTGTTCTGAAAAAGAAAATGGCAGGTGATACAACCGGTCGCATGCAAGACATCGATTCGGGAAGAATGCGGATGTAAGGCTATGAAAGATCCGTCTGGAAATTTTCTGAACCATGAATCGTCCTGTTGAGAAACACCCCCTCTTGCCTTTGGCTCTAAAGTCTTTCTGCGATTGCAGCAGCGAATTCAGAGCATTTCACTTCTTTTGCATTTTCGATCTGGCGGGCAAGATCATAGGTGACAATCCCGGACCGTACGGTATCCTGAAGGGCTTTTCGGATACGTTCCGAGCTATCCGCCCATCCCATATACTCCAGCATCATGGCGCCGGAAAGGATCAGGGAACTCGGGTTTACCTTATCCAGCCCTGCGTATTTGGGAGCAGTACCGTGGGTGGCTTCAAAGCAGGCACAGGTGTCACCGATATTTGCACCGGGTGCCATGCCGAGTCCACCCACCTGTGCTGCCAGGGCATCGGAAATATAATCTCCGTTCAGGTTCGGAGTGGCAATGACCGAAAATTCCTCCGGTCTCAGCAGCACCTGCTGGAACAGCATATCAGCAATACGATCCTTGATCACGATTTTTCCATTGGGAACTTTTCCATGATATTTGTCATACAGCTCGGATTCCGTGATGGTCTTTTCTCCGAATTTTTCTTTGGCAACCTCATACCCCCATAAGCTGAAGGCCCCTTCCGTAAACTTCATGATATTGCCTTTATGCATCAGGGTAACACTGGGCAGGTGATGATCCACGGCATATTGAATGGCGCTTGCCACCAGACGTTTTGTATTTTTTTCACTGATGGGCTTGATTCCGATTCCCGCATGTTCCGGCACCTTGGCGCCCATTTTATCTTTCAGAAAGGAGATGACCTGCTCTGCCTGAACCGTACCGGACTGCCATTCGATTCCGGCATAGAGATCTTCCGTGTTTTCCCGGAAAACCACCATATTGATTTTCTCCGGGTGTTTCATAGGACTCGGGACGGGTTCGATATACCGTACCGGACGGACACAGGCGTAAAGATCCAGCTTTTGACGAATGGTGACATTTAGGCTTCGGAATCCTTTTCCAACCGGCGTGGTTAAAGGCCCTTTGATTGAAACAACGTGATCCTGTATGGTCTGAAGGGATTTATCAGAAAGATATTCCCCTGTTTTTTGAAATCCTTTTTCTCCCACATAAAGCTCCAGCCATTGAATGCTTTTTTCTCTGCCGAAGCTTGCCTGTACAGCTTGATCAATGACAATGCGTGTGGCCTTCCAGATATCCGGGCCGATTCCGTCGCCTTCTATATAGGGGATTATTGGATGATCCGGGATATTCAGTGTTCCATCGTTATTTTTTGTGATCAGGTTTTTCTGAGTCATGACAGTATTTCCTTTCGCTTTCGTAACTTTTTAATAAAATAAAGAAGGCCAATGCACTTATTCATAAAAGAGGATAGTCCCAAAATCAAGTACCTGTTTTGGAACGCTGCCTGAATACCTCATACAGGATAATTGCTCCGGCAGCCGATGCGTTCAGAGAAGTGACCGGGCCGCACAACGGAATGGAGACCAGAAGGTCACAATTTTTTTGAACCAGCGGACGGATACCTTTCCCCTCGCTTCCAATCACAACCACTGTGGGAAAAGCAATGTCTGTTGAAAAAAGTGAGGTTTTCGCATGGGCGGCTGTTCCCAGTATCCAGAATCCAATTTTTTTAAGGGTCTGAATCGTATTGACCAGGTTTGTGACCTGACAGATTCCGGCATGTTCAAGAGCACCGGCAGAAGCTTTGGAAGCGGCCGGTGTCGGCGATGCTGCCCGGTCCTTGGGGATGATAATTCCATCCGCTCCGGCGCATAGCGCAGTCCGGACAAGGGCACCCAGGTTCTGAGGGTCTTCAACACTGTCAATCATCAGCAGAAACGGATGTTTGTTTGTCTTCCCGGGGCCGGGAATGATTTCAGAGAGATCTTTAAAAGGATAGAGGCTGACCGCAGCTCCGATTCCCTGATGAAATTCCGTGTTGCATTTTGCGGTCAGGGCAGCGTGTGAGATCCATTGGATCGGGATATTGAGTTTGCCGGCCCGGTCCATTATCGGTTTGAGGCGGGCATTGTGTTTGCCCTGAACAACATATAGTGCATGAAATTTTCGTCTTCCTGCCTGGAGTGCTTCCAGAACAGGATGGATTCCATAGAGAGTTTCGATTTGGTTATCAGAAGTCTGTTTCAAGGCGGTCAATCTATTTTTAGCGTCGTATGAATCCTGACCGGAAACAATCAGGAGGTTTGATATTGATGGATAATCTGAAAAAGCTCCTGCTTTGCTTTCTCAAGCTGGTCATTGACCACAGTATGTTTGTAAATACCTTTCCGTTCAATCTCCTCTTTGGCATTCTGCAATCGTTTTTCAATCACTTCATCAGAATCGGTTCCTCTATCGCGAAGTCTCTGGTTGAGTTTTTCCAAGGATGGCGGCATGATAAAGATTGTAATCGCATCGGGATACTGTTTTATAATCTTCATCGTACCTTGAACATCGATATCCAGAAGGATATCCGAACCGGAAAGCAGTATGTTATCCAGGAACCGGCTGGATGTGCCATAGTAGTTATCGTGAACCTTTGCCCATTCAGCCCATGAACCTTCCTGAATTCCATTTACAAACTCCTCCTCCGTGATAAAAAAATAGTCGACACCGTCCTTTTCACCCGGTCTGGGTAATCGGGTGGTATGGGATATGGAATATCGGATAGTTGAAAAATGTTTCAGAATCTCCTGACAGAGGGTTGTTTTCCCGGCTCCGGATGGGGCTGACAGAATATAGAGTCTGCCGGAGGAAGATCGTTTGGATTCCGGTTGGTTTTCTATCAATCGTGCTTCCGGATCAGTCATGTTTTTTCAACATCCTTTAGCGTATCGAAACGTTGGGATATGGTTTCCGCCTGTATTGCCGACAGGACAACATGATTGCTGTCCATGATGATCATGGATCGTGTGCGGCGACCGTGTGTGGCATCCACCAGCCGTTTTTCTTCTTTGGCTTCGTCCTTGAGTCTTTTCATGGGTGCAGAATTCGGGGAAACAATGGTTATTACCCGCTCTGCGACCACACTGCTCCCAAAACCGATGTTTAACAGTGTATAATCCATAATCCCGTATTCCTTTTTTTTATTCTACATTTTGTACCTGTTCGCGTATTTTTTCAAGCTCTGATTTAACAGCGACAATGGTATGGGCGATCTCTGTTTTGACGGATTTGGCTCCCATGGTATTGAATTCCCGGTTGAATTCCTGTAACAGAAAATTGAGTTTTCTTCCGGCAGGTTCCGTACCGGTTAAAATTTCACGAAACTGTTTTACATGGCTTCTGGATCGGACGATCTCTTCGGAAATATCGCTTCTATCCGCCAGAAAAGCCGCTTCCTGGGATATTCTTCCCATATCGATTTCGACAATTCCTTTGGTCAATGCAACAATCCGTTCTTCCAGCCGCTGTTTGTAAACCGGTATTAGATTTTCAGAAAGGCCTTCGATCTCCTGAATGGATTGTTCAATGCCATTCAGACGTTCCAGAAAATCTTTTTTCAGATAGGCGCCTTCTTTTTCACGCATCTTTTTCAGGTTTATGATGGCGTCATCCAGACAATCCTGAATGATCGGCCAGTTACATTCGAAATTTTTTTCCGTTTCTGCCAGCCGGATGATTCCCATGGAATCGGCAATCTGTTCCAAGTTGATTTCTTCCTTGATTCCCAGAAGGTTTTTCAGCTCGGAGAGCGCCTGATAATAGGCCTTGGCTTTTGGTTTGTCAATTTCATAAGAGAATGCATTTTCAGATTCATCTTTTAACCGGACCTGTATCTCAATTCTGCCACGGCTGATCTGACTGGAAATCCGTTCTTTGATCCGGCTCTCCAGGGATTCATACCCATGGGGAGTCCGGAGAGAGATATCCAGATATTTGCTGTTGTAAGACCGGATTTCAGCCGTTACCGTAATATTGTTTTCTGTTTTTTCCGATCTCGCATATGCGGTCATGCTGCTGATCATTTTTTTCCCCCTTTTGTTTCCATCCTGAGCCGATCACGAATTTTTTCAAGAAATGTTTTCATGGTTTGATCTGCATAGTCCGGATAGGTCCAGGGAAGCGGCTGAAAAGATCCGTTCTGAAAAATCAACGTTAAATCTGCATAAATGCCCTTGCCGATATGAATTCTGTGGGTATAATTTTTACCGGTAGCCAGTACAAACCGTTCCAGCAGCAGGTATCCGGGATCAATATTGACGGCGCGTTTATGATCGCGGGTATATTTGAGTTCAATTTTGTTTGTGATGATTTTGATATCCGGGAGATCATCCTGTTGTATAGGGGTTTTAAAAACCATCATCCTTCTGAATAACGGCCCTCCCATTTCAGTTTCATAATAACGGGTATAATCAAAAGAAAACCATGGGCTGACCACCTCAATTTCGCCAAATTCTTCAGACAGGTCACAGGCTGCTTCCTTGAACTGCTGTTTTTCTCTGGTAAACAGTCCAATGATCAGTTTTGCAAGGTCCGGCGGCTGGGGCAGGCTCATTTTTTCTACCGGATCATTCTGCTATTGGGGTCGCTTATTTCAACCATGAAATCAACGGATAAATTATGATATGAAGGGAAATCATTCAGCAATGGGTTTTGCCTCGTCAATCAACATGATGGGGATATCTTCTTTTATCTCGTATAAGAGTTTGCAGTGATCACAGATTAACCCGTCGTTTGTTTTGTTCAGATAAATATCCCCTTTGCATTTGGGACATGCAATGATATCCAAAAGCTCCTTGCTGATGGCCATTCCTGTTCTCCTTTCCCGGCTCCTGCCTCTGAATATCTGAGAGAATTGAAAAATATTCGGGATGCCAATATTATTTGTTGATTTTATCTCTCAGACCTTGCGAGCACTTGAAAGTCACAACCCTTCTTGCAGGCAGGGTGAGATCATCCCCTGTGGCCGGATTTCTTCCCTTTCGTTCTTTCTTGTTGTTTACACAGAATTTGCCGAAACCGCTGATCATGACATCTTCCCCTTGTTGCAGGGGTTTTTTGATTTCTTCCAGCATGATTTCGATCAGTTCAACACATTTTTTTCTGGGGAAGCCGAATTTGTCCTGGATTGAGTCAACAATTTGTGCTTTTGTAAGTGTCATAGAGAATAACTCCTGTAAATGGAATAAAATAAATAATTGTATTATTATTCCGGCAAATTAATTTTTACTTCTGTTTTTGTCAAGAAAATAGAGCCGGATTTATTGTTTTTTTATGTTTTTTCCGGCAGATATTACTTTTTTTGCAATTTCCGTTGTGCTGTATCCTTCCAATAATTGTACCAGACGAACCTGACCGCCATACGATTCCACCACATCCCGGCCAACAACCTGATCCGGTTTATAATCCGCTCCTTTTACAAGAATATCCGGCCGCAGGCCGGAGATGAGTGACAGGGGGGTGTCTTCATCAAAAAGAACCACCAGATCAACACAGTCAAGGGCATTCAGAATCGCTGCCCGGTCTTGCTCTGATAATATCGGGCGGGAAGCGCCTTTCAATCGTTTTACGGAAGCGTCTGTATTCAGGCCGATGATCAGGCGGTCTCCAAAGGATCGGGCCTGATGAAGCAGATTGATATGTCCGGGGTGAAGAAGGTCAAAACATCCGTTTGTAAATACGATCTTTTTACCGGAGTTCCGCCAGGCCTTGATCAGGATTTTGGCACCCTCCAGGGTATGGGTGTTGATACCTCCGGGTGTCTGCTGTTTTGAATTTTCCAGTTGCAGGGCGGAATCCAGTTCGGAAATGGTGATGGGCTGGGTTCCGATTTTACCCACAACAATGCCGGCTGCGGTATTGGCAAGGGAGGCTGCTTCCGGAAAGGATAATCCTGCTGCAACAGCTGCGGTAATCGTTGAAATCACCGTGTCCCCCGCTCCGGAGACATCATAAACCTCTCTGGCCACTGAGGGTATTACAAGCACTTGTTTATCCGGCCCGGCAAGAAGCATGCCTTTGGGCCCGCGGGTTACAATCAGCCAGTTGAGGTTCAGTCTATCCCGGATGGAACGGCCTGCCTCCTCCAGGGAGCTTTCTTCATTGTGGAAATCTGTTCCTGCAACCAGCCGCAGCTCAGAGGTGTTGGGTGTGATTGCCGTCGCATCACGATACCGTTCCCAGTCTGTTCCTTTTGGGTCAACCAATACGGGCAGGTTTTTTTCTCTGCATAATGCAATGATTTTTTTACATAAACCCGGAGCCTGAAAAATCCCTTTGCCGTAATCCGATAAAACGATTGCATGGTATTCCTGAATGTTTTTTTCTACAGTTTGGAACAGTTTTTCGGAAAGTTCCGGAGAGATCGGATCCGGGTTTTCTTCATCCAGACGAATCAGTTGCTGACCTTGGGCCATGATTCTGGTTTTGGTGATGGTAGACCGGGAATTATCTTCAATCAGTCTGTTGGTAATGTTTTTTTCACCGAGGATTGTCCGGATACGGTTGCCGGCAGGATCATTTCGATAGATGCCGATAATGGTGGTCCGGCATCCCAGCCCGGAAAGATTGGCTGCCACATTGCCTGCTCCGCCCAGCACATAAGATTTTTCCCGAACATGCACGATCGGTACAGGCCCTTCCGGAGAGATCCGACTTACCTCTCCCCAGTGGTACTGGTCTAGCATGATATCTCCAACCACAAGGATGTGCGTTCTGGAAAAGATATCAGGATCAAATTTCATACAGATGTTTTCCTCGGGGATCGTTATAGATTGCTTTCGATGAAAGCAGCCCAATAATGAAGAATAAAAATATGCGCTTCCTGAATCCTTGCGGTAACCTTGTTCCGAACCGTTATGGACAGATCCATCTTGTCTTTCAGCAGGCCTCCGTTGTTTCCGAAAAGCCCGATGGTTTTCACTTTTTTCAGGCTTGCTGTTTCCGCTGCCAGAATCAGGTTTTTCGAGTTTCCGGATGTGGAGATAGAGATCAGGATATCTCCTGAGTTCCCAAGACCCTCCACCTGCCTGGAAAAAATCTTGTCAAAGCCATAATCATTCCCGAGAGCGGTCAGGATAGAGGTATCGGTTGTCAGCGCGATTGCCGGATAAGAGCTGCGTTCCTTTTCAAATCTTCCGATCAGCTCGGCGGCAAAATGCTGTGAATCAGCGGCTGACCCGCCATTTCCGGCGACAAGGATTTTTTTCCCATTTTGCAGGGCACTGACCATCCATTCGCCTGCTTTTTCAATATCCGGTTGAATATCCTTGAGAGATTCAAGGCATTGTATGTGATTTTGTAATAATGTATAGAACATGGGCTATATATACCTTAATCAGAATAAAATACAAGCGCTTAAGTTAAAAAAAATAAAAAAAGATTACTGGGACGATTCTTCCTGAATGATGGCTGACAATAATGGAATCATGATCTCATGGTGCCCGGTGATGGCATATCCCTTTCCGCCTTTTAAGACAGGGCGGTTCACCACATTGACGCTGGGCCGATAATGCTGAATCATATCAAAGTTGGCTGTGGTGAAATCCTGGATATTGTTTTGTAAGTTGCGTGCGATGGAAAGGGCTTTTAAAAAGATTTCCGGCATGATAACCGCGCTTCCGAAATTTAAGACCACACCGCCGTTTCCCAGCTTGGCAACGGTTGCGGCAAAGATTCTGAAATCCCGTAAAGAGGCTTCCCCGATGGCGGCACCGTCCGCGCCCGGATGCTGATGAACAATATCCGTACCGATCGCCACATGGAGGGTATAGGGGATGTTCTGTCTGAAACAGCATGCAATGAGTGCGCGGTCTGAATAAGGGGCATTTTCTTTTAAGAGGGCGGCTCCGACAGATTGGCCAAAGCCGGTTTTTGTGACGAAAGCTGTTTTCGCCGCCTGATTCACCAGTTCCGCCGTATCCGCCGCCATCCCAAAAGAACCATCATCAAGCTGGGATGCCACATCCTCTGATGTGTGGCCAAAACGCGCCAGCTCCGTGTCGTGGATGGCAGCTGATCCGTTTGAGGCTACATGGGTGATCAGCCCTTTCTTCACCAGATCAATCAGAACCGGGCTGCATCCGGTCTTGATTACATGCCCTCCGATCATGGCGATAACGGGTTTCCCTTTTTTCCGGGCAAGGACAACCTCCTTTGCAATGGCTTTCAGGTCATTGGCTTTGAGAATGGATGGAAGCCCTTCCAGAAACGCTTTAACGGTCATGCCTGCTTTTGGCGGCACAGCCTCGGCACTGGTCTGTACCTTGGATGAACGCTGCTGTGCAGAATAGGTCTTGATACCTGCCGGATTGATTTCTTCAAATGGATTCATGGTGGAGCCCTCTTTTCAATTGCCTTCCATATATTTCACGATCGCTGCAACCAGACCGGGAATGGTAAACACTTCAGCCGTAACATCCACATGGAATCCAAGATTTTCCGCTGTATCGCTGGTGATCGGGCCGATGCCGGCAATGGCGACATCTCTCATCAGATCATCAAATTGTTCATCCGGTATCAGGGCTTTGAAATTGGTTACCGTAGATGAACTGGTGAATGTAATCATATCAATGGAACCGCTTTCAAGATTTTGGATCAGTTCATCTGTGTTTTCCGATACCGGGTTTGCAGCATAAGTGATGATTTCATCCACGATTGCACCCATTTTCGTAAGCTCGACCGGAAGAATGGGTCTTGCGTCTTTTGCACGGGGAAGAAGGATTTTTTTCCCCTTCACAGGTTCCTTCTTAAATGCAGTGATCACCGATTCCGCCCGGTAGCTTTCCGGGATAATATCGCTGGTGATTCCGAATTGCCTCAACCTTGCGGATGTGGCTGGTCCAATGGTGGCCGTGCGGATATGACCCAGACACCGGACATCCCGTCCTTTTTCAAAAAGTCTGTCAAAGAAAAAGGTTACTCCGTTCACGCTGGTGAAAACAAGATAGTCGTAAGAGGAGATCGTATCAATCGCCCTGTCCAGCAGAGTGAAATCCTTTGGGGGTACGATTGTAATGGTCGGGAATTCCATACATTCCGCACCGAGTTCGGAAAGCAGTTTTACCAGATCGCTGGCTTGTTCCCGTGCGCGCGTGACAATGATCCGTTTGCCCATCAGCGGTTTTTTTTCAAACCAGTTCATCGATTCCCGCAGGGTGACCACCTCGCCTACGATGATGATGGAGGGAGATTTCAGGCCCGCTTTTGCAACATTGTCCACAATGGTTTCAAGGGTGCCGGTCACGGTCTGCTGCCGGGTCGTGGTTCCCCATCGAACCAGTGCCACAGGGGTTTCCGGGGGTTTGCCGTGTTCGATCAGGCTGGTTACGATATAGGGCAGGTTTTTCACTCCCATGAGGAACACCAGGGTTCCGATTCCATTGGCCAGGGATTCCCAGCGTATGCCGGATTTTTCCTTGCCCGGTGCTTCATGGCCGGAAACAAAGGCAAGGGTGGTGGTGAATTTTCGGTGTGTAAGCGGTATTCCCGCATATGCCGGTGCGGCAATGGCTGAGGTAACGCCGGGAACAATTTCAAAAGGAATGCCGGCCTGGATCAGAACCTCAGCTTCTTCTCCTCCCCTTCCGAAGATAAACGGATCACCGCCTTTCAATCGCGCCACAACCATCCCTTTATTGGCTTTTTCCACAAGAAGCTGGTTGATTCCATCCTGGGAGAGGGTATGATCACCGCCTTTTTTGCCCACATAGATCTGTTCGGCAGACGGTCCGGCAAAGGTCAGCAGGGAAGGGGAAGCAAGATAGTCATAGATGACGACATCTGCACGGGAGATGCATTCCTTGCCTTTTACGGTAATCAGGCCGGGATCTCCGGGGCCGGCACCGATCAGAAACACTTTACCCTTCATGGTTTCCCTTTTCAATCTGTTTCAGTTGTTTCAATAATTCATCTGCGCCATGAGCCAACAGTATTTCAGCCAGATCAATCCCGGTTGTTTCATACAGGGAAGGATGGCTGGTAATGGTTTTTCGGATAATGGTTCTGCCTTCGATATCCGCCACCAGACCGGTCAGGGAAAGATTTTCGTTTTCCAGCATGCCCAGTGCTGCAATGGGAACCTGGCACCCGCCTTCCAGCCGGTGTAAAAAGGAACGTTCCGCAAGAACCGTGGTTCGGGTGATCTCATGATTCAGTTTTTCTACAATCGGGGCGATAACCGGGTCGCTTTCCCGGATTTCAATGCAGAGTGCTCCCTGGCCTACCGCAGGCAGCATGATGTCGGTTGTCAGGTATTCGGAGATTTTATCTTTATGATTCAGGCGGTTCATTCCGGCAGCAGCCAGAACAATCGCATCCAGTTTTTCAGTCGAAAGTTTTTGAATGCGGGTATCCAGATTGCCGCGTAAGGGAACGATCGTAATATCCGGACGGATATGCTTTAATTGCGAAGAGCGCCGGAGGCTGCTGGTTCCGATTCTTGCTCCTTGAGGCAGGTCTGAAAAAGGAAGATTGTTTTTTGAGATCATGACATCCCGGTAGTCTTCCCGTTCCGGAACCGCTCCAATGCACAGTCCATACGGTACCAGAGCCGGCATGTCTTTCATGCTGTGGACCGCCAGATCCACTTTTCCGGCAAGAAGAGCTTCTTCGATTTCCTTGACAAACAGACCCTTGCCGCCCACCTTTGCAAGAGGAACATCCAGAATTTTATCCCCTTTGGTCTTGATGATCTCAAGGGATACGGAACAATCCGGATCGATTGCCTGGATGGCGGCTTTTACCCAATTGGCCTGCCAGAGCGCCAGCTTGCTGCCCCTTGTTCCAATGGTTATCTGCATGGGGTTAATGTCCGCACCCTGAACAACTGTTTGCGGAACAACCGCCGCAGGATGATGATGAGGCGGAAGAACGAACGGTTTCACCGCTGCTTCCTTTTGTTTTAAATCCGCATGCGGACATCATCCGGCTCACTTTTTTACCCTTGCAGGAGGGGCAGGCGGTTGGTTCATCGGAACCAAAAACCAGATACTCAAAGACCTGGTCACATTTTTTACAATGGTATTCATATATCGGCATAGATATCTTCTCCTGATATTCAGTTTAAACTTATGAGCTAATTTCAAAAGTCTGTTGTTGTCATTCCGGCGAAGGCCGGAATCCAGAGAAGTGAAGTGCTATCCAGTATTTTCAATTCTTTTCTGGACACCGGCCTTCGCCGGTGTGACGGTTTTTCATCGTTTTGAAATTAGCTCTTATGAAAAAAAATATATATGGACGAAATAGCACATATATTCAAGTTTTTTTATTTGTCCGATTATGCAAGAATATTTTTCAAGGCATTCACGATGATTGAAAACTCATCATCCTGAATGGTTCGAAGGTCCAGAATATACAGATCCTCTTCAATCCTTCCGATAATCGCCGGGTCATTGGCCCGCATGGCTTTTTCAATTCCGTCTGCGGTCATGTCCTGAATCCGGATTCCCACGCCGGCGCTGGGTATGTCCAGAAGGGGCAGGGCACCTCCACCGGTTTTCGAGGATATTTTTTTGATGTTAAGAACCAGACGGGAGTCATGCAGTTCTTCTATGTTTCTGACAAGCCGGTCCGCTTTTTGATGCACCTGTTCATAGGGTTCAGTTATCATGCGAAGTGTGGGAATGCATCTGGCTGCATTTTTTGGATCCCGGTACAGCCTGAGCGTACTTTCCAGAGCGGCAAGGGTTAATTTGTCGATCCGGAGAGCCCGGGTCAAAGGATTTTTTCGTATTTTTCCGATGATCTCTTTTTTGCCGACAATGATCCCTGCCTGAGGGCCGCCCAATAATTTGTCACCACTGAAGGTTACAATATCCATTCCAGCCCGGACAGAATCCTGAACCGTGGGTTCTCGTGTAAGCCCGTATCGTGAAAAATCAATAAATGTACCGCTGCCCAGATCTTCCATGACCGGAAGGCTATGTTTTTTTCCGATTTTTTCCATTTCCGGTAAGGAAACATCTGCCGTAAATCCGGTTATGGTATAGTTGCTGGTATGCACCTTGAGTAAAAGCCCTGTATTTTCATTGATGGCTTCTTCATAATCTCTGGGATGGGTTCTGTTTGTGGTTCCGACCTCTTTCAGGATACAACCGCTTTTTGCCATGACATCCGGAATTCGGAAGGATCCACCGATCTCAACAAGTTCACCCCTGGAAACAATGACTTCTTTTCCTTTGGCCATGGTTTCCAGGCAGAGAAGTACGGCGGCTGCATTGTTATTGACCACCATTCCGGATTCAGCCCCGCTGATTTCACACAGAATATCTTCAACACTGCTGTACCTAAGTCCCCTCTGGCCTTTTTCAATATCAAATTCAAGGTTGGAATAGTTTGATGCGATTTCAATAACCTGTTCAATCGCTTTTTTAGCCAAGAGAGAGCGCCCAAGGTTTGTATGAACCACAACACCGGTTGCATTGACGGTTCGTCTCAGGTTGGGTTTCATGATCATTGCAATTTTCTGCCGGATATCGGACAGAAGCTGATCGATATTAATATCATCGGTAACATCATCGAATGTCCTGGTTTGCAGAATATCGGAACGTTTTTTTTCGATCACAAACCGGATCGCATCCACAAGAACGGATTTCGGGGTACCTGTATACTCCTGTTCTTCCTGAATACGTTCCAATATTCGATCCACACCAGGCAGCTTGCGCAATAGCATTTCTTGATTGTTCATCTGTTTCATTTTTTTGAATCTATCTCTTTACCAGTATGGCAGTCTTATCCGGGTCGGTTCCAAACGCCTCTAACGGAATTTGGCTAACAATATCAGGAAATTTGGAAATTGAAAGCCCTATTTTTTGAAGGCTGGATTCAAAGGATTCCACACTGGTGGACAGAAGCTCAAGGCTGGTATGGAATCGGGACATGATCAGCTCGGTAAGAAAGATGATATGGGACAACCCAGGGCTGATTTTCGTTTTTTCAGGGTGGTGATGGGAAAAAATGCTATCAATCAGGTTTTCCGGGAAAGACCACAGTCCGGCCAGTTTTTTCCCGGCCTCACAGTGATCCATGCCGAATATCTCTTTTTCCACCGCAAGGATGTTTGCCCCTTGCTTTTGTATGTTTCGGTAAAAAAAAGGAAATGAGGAGGCAATGGCCTGATCCAGAACCACCATGCCGATGTCATGCAATAAACCTGCGGTATAGGCTGTCTGGGGACGAACCTTTTCGCTTTGCTGTGCCAGTTTTTCAGCAATAACCGCACTGGAAACGGAATGGTGGTACAGGCTTCCGTAACAAAGGGCATATCCGCTGCCTGCTTGACCGAAATAGTTGTTGATCGCAGCCAGTAGTATGGATTTTACCAGAACATCCCGTCCAAGTATGATCAGGGCGTCATCCAGGGTGTCGATTTTGGTGTTTCCTTTAAACAAGGCTGAATTACAGATTCGGATCACACTGGCGGTGATAATCTGATCTTTCCGGATTTCATTGGCAATCTCTCTGAAACTGCTGCCTTCGTCATCCAGCATTCTCATCACCTTTATGGCAGCCTGGGGTATTGGTTTTATGGAAGCAAAAGCCCGGTCAAGTTCTTCCTTGGAGGGGGGCTTGATTTGTATATGAGATTCGGTTGCGGCAATGCTGATGGGCCGGATATCCGGGGTCCAGGTTTTCATGTTCAAGCTCAGGGTACATGAAAAAAATCCTCCGGTTTCGATATGCTCGATCAGAATATTTTCTTTTGTAAGCACCTGGATGGCCGCATCTGCATTTCGCCCACCAATGTCAAGTGCAATATCCTGTCTGGTAAGCGGTTCCACAAGAGCTCCGCCTGCAACCCAGGCCCTTAAATTCTCTTTTTTGGCTCCCTGTTTCAAAAGATTATGTATAAAGAGAGGAAGACCGGTTGTAACATATTTTTCAGGGTCTTTTGGATACGCCAAAAAAGCCGGTTCCGGCAGGAGCAGATGCATCAATCCCCCGATACCGTATTCCGGGTCAAAAATGGCGATCCCGACGCAAGTACCCAGAAATGCCTCTACGGTCATATCCGATGTTTCATGAATCATATAAGTTCCTGCGGCAACATGGCAGGTCCGGTTGTACGTCATTGCAGCCTCCGTTTGAAAAGGGAATATCGTAAATGGTTTTCAGATCGCTTCGATTCGGGAACATTGTACAGGGTTAAAATCGTTGGACAACGCCGGCTTTGCTTTTTCGGAGCGTTTGCATCTTTTCTTTCAGTTCATTCAGCTCTTCAATTGCTTTTCTGTTTTTGGAGATGCTGAATCCGGATTCGGAAAGATCCTCGGAAGCAGCGATCAGGGTTCGATAGCATTCACTTCCTTCACAGAACAGGCATACGGCAAGGTCATTTTTATCCGTATTGATAAAATCATCATCCCGGACCGGAAAACTGGGTTGACTTCCCATGGGGTCACTGTGTTTGATCTGCAAGAGGTGCTTGTAGTTGGATCTTTCCGTATTCTGGTCTTCATGGCTCGGAAAGAGTTTTTTGATCAGGAAATCAACCGGCCATGGCTTTTTATTTTGCCGGTTGCAGGTAATCCATTCGCCCGCACTGGAAGGATTTTCAGAAACATATTGCATCTCCAGTCTCAGTTCCATCAGTGTTGTAAGCAGGACAGCCGCATCCCGTGCAAGGCCTTTTGAAATCAGAAGCTCAATGGACACCATGCACTCCTTCAACCGGAACAGGATTTTCAGGGATACGAAATTGGATTGCGTAAGCGGTGTGGATGATGCCTGCTCACCGATGGTGTTGATCAGGTTGGTGATCTCCGTTCGCATCTTCTGTACGATCATACCAAATGAATAAACGGTTTGGTCTTCAATATTTTTGAGATCTTTCCAATGAACATAACTGAACTGACTGTCTGATTTCACCATGTTGCCATTCCCGGTTGTTGCTATTTCATAGAATCCAGAGCCAATTTCAAAATGATCAGAAAACGTCACACCGGCGAAAGCCGGTGTCCAGAAAAGAGCCGAAAATACTGGATAGCGTTACTCTTCACTGCGTGTCCGGCTTTCGCCGGAATGACAACAACAGACTTTTCTGAAACCGGCTCTCCATTTCAATTTTTATGTTTTCTGTATAACATATTATTAAAGGTTTGGCATCAATAAACTCATGATTTTGAAAAAATATGGTTTGACAAAACAGGCGGAATTATATATTTTTATTACATCCAAATGAGTGGGAACAGGCTTAGACTTTATTCTTTTCCCGACCTCCGACTTTAAAACAGATCCCCTAAAAAACCGGTCATAAAAATAACTGCCGGTTTGATTCCTCCACAGATCATTATGCACTCGATTGCAGGAGGTAAAGATGAGAAGAACCGCTTTACTTTTAATGGGTTGGTTATTCGCCTTCGCTCTTGTCACAGCTTGCCCGGAAAAGAGGGAAATAAAGCCGCTGGATAAAATTGTTTTGCAACTCAAGTGGCAGCACCAGGCCCAGTTCGCCGGATTCTATCTGGCACAGGAGCTGGGTTATTATGTCCAGGAGAATCTCAATGTGCAATTTCTGGAAGGCGGTCAGGGCATCGACATCGCTCAGTCAGTCGTTACGGGGAAAGCGGATTTTGGCGTGGCGGCGCCTGAGGATATTCTGATAAAACAAAGCAAGGGCTTGGATATTACGGCCATCGCAACCATATACCAGCGCAGCACAGTGGTATTTGTGGCCATGGAAAAGTCCGGGATCACCCGGCCCGAGGATTTTAAGGGTAAGACCATTGCTGCGGCCGGTGTCGGTGGCTCTGTGAGAGATCTTGAGTTCCGGCTGCGCGCCTTGATGAAAAAAAACGGGCTGGATCCTTCCGTGGCCAAGCTCACTTCTTACGATCCTGATTACAAGGATTTTTATAATGGAAGCGTCGATATCACGCCGGCCTATCTGACCAGCGGCGTCATTAAAATGTGCAAAAAAGGCTGTAAGATCAATCTGATCTGGCCGGATGACTATGGAATTCATTTTTATTCAGATACCTTGATGACAACCCGCAAGATGATTGAGCAACATCCGGATCAGGTTGCTCGCTTTGTGAGGGCTTCCCTCATGGGATGGCTCGACGCCGTAGGTGATCCAGGCAAGGCAGTACAAATCACCATGAAATACGCAAGGATTCAGGATGAGGCTCTTCAAACCGCCATGATGGAGGCGCTCCTCCCGTATGTTCATACCGGAGAGGCTCAAATCGGCTGGATGAATCCTGAAACATGGAGGCATATGCATGACATTATGCTGGGGCAGGGTCTTCTGACGGCTCCGCTGCCGGACTTGAACAAAGCATATACCATGCAATTTTTGAAAACAGTTTATGGAGCAACTGAAAAATGAGGCTGTCCGTCAAACTCTTTTTTCTTTTCTGGCTGTTTGCCATGGTGCCGGTCATGTCCTTAGGTTATTTGTCCTATGATTACAGCCGGGATTCCATAACCAGGATGATGACCGATCATCTGGTTGCAACCAACATCCTGAAAAAAGCGGAGCTTGACCAATGGCTGCTTAATAATGCCTCAGTTCTTGAAATACTGGCCGGACTTATAGCTCTGAAAGGCGGAATTGCAGCCGCCATACCTGTCCATGATATGGGGAATCCGGCTCATGAATCCTTTCACAAGGATATTGTCGAAAAATTTTTAAGGCCGGTCAAGGATAAAAGCGGTTTTTTCGAGTTGTTTATCCTGCGAAAGGAGGACGGACTGATCCTGCTGTCCACAGACCCGCGGCAAGAGGGCAAATACCGTGAACACCGGCTTTTTTTTCAGAAAGGGAAAACCAGTACTTTTATTGAAAATATGTACTATTCCATTACGTTGCAGAGACCGGCCATGACCATCGCAACGCCCATCAAGGACGAGCAGGGGAACACAATCGCTGTTCTGGCCGGTCGGCTCGATCTGGTTGGTTTATCCGAGATTATGATGCGGAGCAGTAGCAAGCGTTCAACCGAGGATACTTATCTGGTCAATAAATTCAACTTTTTTATCACGGAACCGAGGTTCGGCAAGGAGTTTGCGTTAAAAAAATCGGTTCATACACAGGGTGTGCAAAAGGCCCTGCTGCACAGCAACGGAACCGGCTTTTACAAGGATTACCGTGGAGAACCCGTCATCGGAGCCTATCACTGGATTCCAGAATGGGAGTTGTGCATGATCACCGAGATCGGCCAGGCCGAGGCCTTTGTATCTATTTTACGGCTGCGGAAAAAAATTGTGATGTTTTGTGCCGGTGCAATACTATTCGCTTTGTTGGCCGGCTTGATCCTGGCACGGATGTTTACCCGGCCGATCAAACGATTGATCGAGGAAACCGGAAAAATCAGCCTGGGTCATCGGGATTTCCGGGCAGATACCTTGGCCGGGGATGAAATCGGAGACCTTGCACGGGCTTTTGAAGGCATGGTACGGCAACTGGACGCAACATTGGTTTCGCGGGACGAGTTGAAGTCTGAAATTACGGAGCGAAAAGCAGTGGAAAAAAAACTGATGGATGCTCTCTTTGAACTGGAGCGCTCCAACCGGGATTTGCAGCAATTTGCGTATGCAGCCTCCCACGACCTGCAAGAGCCCCTTCGCATGGTTTCCAGTTACTGCCGGCTTCTGTCGGAGCGTTACCAGAATCAATTGGATGAGAAAGCCCATAAATACATCCATTATGCCGTGGATGGAGCCATCCGGATGCAGACTCTGATCAACGACCTGCTCACCTATTCCCGTGTAACGACAAAAGGTTCGGATTTACAGGCAGTGGACAGCCATGCTGCCCTTGGCTCAGCCTTGGCCAATCTGCATAACGTCATTCAGGAATCCGGCGTCCTGGTGACCAGCTCTGAACTACCTTTGGTCTGGGCTGATCCCACCCAACTGACTCAGGTATTTCAGAATCTGATCGGAAATGGAATCAAGTACAAAAGCAGCAACGGCTTGCCGAGGATTCATGTATCGGCTCAAAAAACCGGTCAGGACTGGCGATTTGGCGTGACGGACAATGGAATCGGCATTGACCTTCAATATAAGGATAAAATATTCATCATCTTTCAGCGGCTGCATACCCGTGATGAATATCCCGGAACCGGTATCGGTCTTGCTTTGTGCAAACGCATCGTGGAGCGTCATGGCGGTGCGATCTGGTTTGAATCGGAGCTGGGCAAAGGCTCGACATTCTATTTTACAATGAAGGGGACGGAACTGTAAAATTTCTCAATTCCGTCACTCCGGTGAAAACCGGAGTCCAGTATTTTCAATAGGTGCTGGATGCCGGATCAAGTCCGGCATGACGATTCAGAGACTTTTTACGAGTTTATCAATTTAGCACTTATGGGACGGAAGGGAGGGATTCCCATGACAGAACATCCATTGATGAAACCCATTGAAATCTTGCTGGTGGAGGATAATCCCGGAGACGCGGATCTGACACGGGAAGCAATGGAAACCAGTAAAATACTGAACAACCTGCATGTTGTCGGTGACGGAGAGGCGGCCCTGGCCTATTTAAAAAAGGAAGGCCATTACCGGGAAGCATTGCGGCCGGATTTGATTCTGCTGGACCTTAACCTGCCCCGGAAAGACGGCTGGGAAGTTCTATCTGTAATCAAGGATGATGAAAACTTGAGGCGCATACCCGTGGTGATTCTGACCACATCCCGGAATGAGGAGGATGTGATCCAAATTTATAATCTGCATGCCAACTGCTTCATCACCAAACCTATCGATCTGATGCAGTTTATCAATGTCGTGAAATCCATAGAGAACTTCTGGATGACAATCGTCACCTTGCCACCTAATGGGATAAAGAAATGAAAGAGAAGATTACAGTTCTGCTGATTGAGGACAACCCGGGGGATGCTGAATTGATCCAGGTGTTGCTGTCGGATGCACGTCAGGCGGGGTTTCAATTTGTTTGGGTTTCCCGGCTTGCCGATGCCCTGGACCGGTTGGCGGATAACATGTTCCAACTGGTGTTAGTGGATCTGGGACTCCCGGACAGCACCGGCATAGATACCCTGCGGAAGCTTCGGAAGGCAGCCGAAGGTCTTCCGATTGTTGTCATAACCGGAAACGATGATGAAGAGACCGGCATGATCGCACTTCGGGAAGGGGTCCAGGATTATCTGGTCAAAGGGCGATTTTCAGGTGATTTTCTGGCCCGTGTTCTCTGTTATGCCCTGGAACGTCATCAAGCCCAGGAACAACTTCGGGAAGCGGAATTGCGCATGCGGACCATTCTGGATGCCATTGACGATAACATTATTTTACAGGATACGGACCTGAAAATTGTCTGGCCCAACCTGGCTGCCTGCCGTTCCGCTGGTCTGGCAAGAGAAGAGATGACCGGCAGGCGCTGTTTCGAGATAATGCAGAGCCGGATGGAAGTCTGTCCGGATTGCCCAGTGGAACAGGCGATCCGGTCAGGTAATACGGAAACGGATATGCATGTAAATCAGAAAGGCAGAACCCTGATCCTCAAAGGCTGTCCGGTGACGGATCTGACAGGCAAGGTTACAGGAGCAGTGGAAGTGGGCACGGACATCACAGAGAGGCTTGTTCTGGAGGAACAGTTGCGGCAGGCCCAGAAGATGGAGTCCATTGGATTGTTGGCCGGTGGCATTGCGCATGATTTCAACAATATACTTTCGGCGATCATCGGATATACGGAATTGGCCCAGCAGCGGGATTTGTCCGGCGAGGTGTTGCATGGTTATTTGACGAATGTTCTGAAGTCCGGACACCGCGCCAAGAATCTGGTGTATCAGATTCTGGCTTTCAGCCGCCAGGCGGAGAGCAAATTCATGCCGGTGAAAATGAGTCTGATCATCAAAGAGTCACTCAAGATGCTGCGGGCAACTCTGCCCGCAACCATCTCCATGAATCAGAAATTTCCTGCGGATGGGTATGTGATGGGAGACCCTACTCAGATTCACCAGGTGATTATGAATCTATGCGTCAACGCCCATCATGCCATGCGGGAAAATGGAGGACATCTTTCGGTCAGCATCGAAGAGGACGATATGGCAGTCATTCCGGATGTCTCATCACTCCCGGCGCGTCCCGGGCATTATCTGAGAGTCGTTGTCGCAGATACGGGAACCGGCATGCAGGAGCATGTCCTGGAACATCTGTTTGAACCCTATTTCACCACCAAGCCCAAGGGTGTAGGAACCGGGCTGGGGCTCTCGGTAGTATACGGCATTGTTAAAAACCATGGCGGAATGATCCGGGTGGAAAGCAAGACCGGGAAAGGAACAACATTCCATCTCTACTTTCCGAAGCAGGCTGAACCGGTTTTCAAAAAACCGATGGATGATGGCAACAAAATTCCCCTGGGTCATGAAAGCATTCTGTTTGTGGACGATGAAACGACATTGACCGATTTGGCGAAGCGGCTGCTAGGGTCGTTAGGGTATCGTGTGACAACCTATACAGATCCCCTGGAGGCGCTGGAAAATTTCCGGAATCATCCGGAAAAATTTGATCTGGTGATTACCGATATGACCATGCCCGGGATGACCGGAGACATCCTGGCCCGGGAACTGATGGCCATCCGGCCTGACGTCCCGGTGATGATTTGTACCGGGTTCAGCGAGCGGATTAGTGAGAATCAGGTGAAGTCAATGGGTGTCCGCGCCTTGTTGCAAAAACCGTTTGAAAAAAAAGACCTGGCTGAACAGATCAGGCGAGCAATAGACTTCAGGCGATAGCCTGCCTCACAACCTATCCTAAAAAAGGATCAACTGAAATGAAAGGGATGAATCCGGAATCATCAGGGAGCGTCCTTATTGTGGACGATGAGGAAATGGTCCGGCATATGCTGAACAGGATACTGACGGACAACGGATATCATTGCAGCATGGCGTGCGATGCAGCGGAAGCGCGGGCCTGTTTTAAGCAGACATGTTTTGACATGGTTCTTTCCGACTTGCAGATGCCGGGGGAATCCGGGCTGGATCTGATCCGGTTTGTCCGTTCAGAATACCCGGATACGGCCGTTATTATTGTAACGGTGGTTGAAGACTTGCAAACCGCCCGCGAAGCCATTGCCCTGGATCTGTATGGTTATGTCATCAAGCCTGTGGACAGCAGTCAGCTTCTGATCAGTGTTGCCAATGCCCTGAGGCGCCGTGGATTGGAATTGAAGGAAAAAGCCTACCATCAGATGCTGGAAAAGAAGATTTATGACCGGACCCTGGAGTTGCAGGAAACCGTGCAGAAGCTGGAAACCGCCCGGAAGGAGAAGGAAGAGGCGGCGAATCAGCTTCATGATCAGCTTTTTTTTCTGCAAATTCTTATGGATGCCATTCCTGCGCCGATTTTTTACAAGGATCGGGAAGGGGTATACAGGGGCGGCAATCTGGCTTTTAAGAGTTACTCCGGGGTGCCGAAAGACCGGATTGTGGGAAAAACAGTGTTTGATATCGCGCCATCGGAACTGGCAAAAGTGTATCACCAGGCGGATATGAAATTGATTCAGGAAGGCGGCAGGCAGGTGTATGAAGCGTCAGTAAAATTCGCGGATGGTTCATTACATGATGTTGTTTTTCATAAGGATGTTTATAAGGATACGGAAGGCCATATCGCCGGGATTGTCGGTGTCATACTCGATATCACGGAACGTAAGCAGCTTGAAAAAAAACTGTTGCAGGCGCAGAAGCTGGAAAGTATTGGACGGCTGGCTGCCGGTATTGCCCATGAAATCAATACTCCCGCTCAATACGTAAGGGACAATCTTCGGTTTCTTGAAGATGCATTGGGCGATTTGAAACCGGTTCTTGATTTTGTCATGCGATTATCGGAAGAGATTAGAAAGGAGAAGCCGGGTACGGAAATCGTTGATGAACTTGAAACTTTATTGAAAACTTCGGACATGGAGTATCTTCTTACGGAGATACCCCAGTCCATCACTCAATCTCTGGAGGGTATCTACCATGTGAACAAAATCGTCCTTTCCATGCGTGATTTTTCCCGTCCGAATAAGGATGGGAAAACCTCGGTGAATCTGAACAAGGCGATTGAAAGCTCCATCACCATCTCCCAAAACGAATGGAAACCGGTGGCTGTGGTTGAAACCGATTTTGATGCAACCTTGCCGCAGGTGTTTTGCCTGGCCGGTGAAATGAATCAGGTTTTTTTAAATCTCCTGATCAACGCGGCACATGCTGTTGAGGAAGCTGTGTATAAAACAGACGGTACAAAGGGGACAATCTCCGTTTCGACCCGCAAAAAGAATGATTCCGTGGAGATCCGGTTCAGCGATAATGGTTCCGGGATTCCGGAATCCATTCGGCACCGGATATTCGATCCCTTTTTTACCACCAAGGAAGTCGGCCGTGGAATCGGACAGGGATTGAATGTCGCGTACCGTATCATTACGGAGCTGCATGGAGGAAGCATGGATTTTATCACCGAAGAGGATAAGGGAACCACTTTTATGATCCGGATGCCTATTTAAGGCCACAGTCTATACTAAGGAGGTAAATCATGTTCGAGCTGAATCAAACTTTGCTGATCGTGGATGATGAGCCGCGGGTCGCCACCAGCCTGGAAAGAATGTTGCGCAAGGAAGGGTACACGATCCATATGGCCCAATCCGGCAAAGAGGGGCTGAATGTGCTGGAAGCTCATGATGTCGGCGTGGTGCTGTCTGATTTTATGATGCCGGAAATGAACGGCGTCGCCTTTTTGGAGCAAGCCAAAGAGAAAAAGCCGGATCTGGTGGAGATTCTCATCACCGGCCATGCCTCTTTGGAAAATGCCGTATCCGCCATCAATCAGTTGCATTTATACGGGTACGTAAAGAAACCCTGGGATATGGAAGACCTCAAGTCAACCCTGCGCCGGGCTTTTGAACATTACAATCTGATGGTTCAGAACAGGATGCTGTTGAAGATCACCGCCGAACAAAATCAGAAACTAAAGGAGCTGAATGAAGATCTGGAAGAGATAGTCCGGCGGCGAACGCTGTTGCTGGACGAAGCGGTGGAGGAGAGCATTGCCATGCTGGCTAAAGCGGCGGAGGCAAAGGACGACGACACTGGTGCGCATATCTACCGGATTCTGGATTTGACACTGGATATCTGTAATGGTCTTGGTTTGACAACCGATGAGGCGGGTAAGATCAGCCGGTTCAGTATTCTGCATGATGTGGGTAAAATTTATGTGCCGGACGAGGTACTGAGGAAGTCGGGACCACTCACGGACCGGGAGCAGCATGTCATGCGTAACCACACCCAGGCAGGGGAAAAAATTCTGGGCGTCAAACCTTTTTATCAGATCGCACGGCAAATCGCCCGCAGCCATCATGAAAATTGGGATGGCAGCGGCTTTCCCGATGGTCTTTCCGGTTCTGCCATTCCACTCCCTGCTCGTATTGTGGCTATTGCGGATGCTTTCGATGAATTTTCCCATAAGCAGCCTTATAAGGGGGCCTGGAGCCGGGAAAGGGTACTGCTGGAGATGACGAACCTTTCAGGGAAGAAATTCGATCCGGATATTCTGGCTGTTTTTATGGAAATTCAACAAAAAAAAGCCGGTCAAAAAACCGGCCTGAAAAGAAGCTGAAAGAGTATCAATTATAAAAGGCAGGAAAATGAAACCATCCTATCAGCACCAAATTCTGATCGTGGACGATGAAGCCAATATCGCCAATGCCCTGAAACGGGTGTTTCGGAACAAAGGCTATCAGATCCATACGGCCTTGAATGGTGCGGATGGCCTGGTCTGTCTGGAAAGCAACAAGGAATCGATCTCCCTGATCATTTCCGATCAGCGCATGCCGGGAATGAGCGGCTCGGAATTTCTGGAACAAGCCAAACGCATCCGGCCGGAGATCATCCGTATTCTATTGACCGGTTATTCCGATGTGTCTGCCATCGTCGATGCGGTCAATAAAGGTGAAATTCATCGGTATTTTACCAAACCCTGGAATGATGAGCAACTGCTGGTTCAAGTGGAGCAGGCTCTTGAACAGTATGAACTCGTTCTGGAGAATCGGCGTCTGAATGCTCTGGTGCAGAATCAGAACAAGCAACTGTACGAGCTGGGGATGAAACAGAAAAGCATCATTGAAGCCAAGACCCTCGAACTGGAGAAAAAGAACAAGGCCCTGAATAAAAGTTTTATCAGCACCATTAACCTGTTGATCACTTTTGTGGATGCGATCAATCCAAGTCTGGGGAGCTATGCCAAGCAAACGGCAAGCCTGGCTAAACGGGTGGCCAAGGATTACAATGTTCAGGATGAGGCTTTGGAGCATATCGAGATCGCAGGTCTTTTACACGATATCGGTTTACTTGGATTACCGGCTGAGTTGATGATCAAAGACGAGTCCGAGATGACCCAGGGTGAAGCGAAATTTTTCCGGGAGCATGTTACCATTTCGTTGTTTTTAATCCAGAACGTGGAAAAGCTGAAACCGGTTACGGAAATCGTTCTTCACCATCACGAGCACTTTGACGGGAGCGGAACGCCCAACAGTCTGAAAGCCGAAGCCATACCACTGGGCTCCCGGATTATCGCCGCTGCAGGGGAATACGCCAAAATTGTCAATCTCTGGCCGGAAGACAAGAACAAAATGATCAAAAAGGCCAAGATCGCTTTTGGTTCCGAGATAATAAAGAACCTTGAGGATCTTACCTCTGCCGCCATGCTGCATGAGATCGGTGAGAGATCACTCATGTTGGGGGAAAATAATAAGTATGATCCGGAAGTCATCATGAAACTGATTAAATATACCGGAGAGGACCGGCGGCAAAGGGAAAACAGAAGCACCCAGCAGGTCCGGGTGCGCTATCTGGAAGGCGGCATGAAACTGGCCAAGGATCTGCGCACAATGGATGGGAAATTACTGCTTTCCAAGGATATTGTCCTCGACACATATCTGATTGGGACGATCAGGAGGCTTTTCCGTGCTGAGTTGATCGAAGAGAATCTGGAAATTGTTGTTTCAAAATCCAAGGAGTGATGGATGGATAAAAGCGCTGCATATAAAAAACTGGAACGTATCCGAGATCTGCCAACATTACCGGAAATCGCCATGAAGGTGAACCGGATGCTTCAGGAGGAAGAAATCACGATCGAACGTTTATGCGAAACGATTGAAAAGGATCAGGCCATTGTTTCCCGCCTGCTGAAGCTTGTGAATTCGGCTTTTTTCGGTTTGCGATCACGGGTGAACACCTTGTCGGAAGCCATTGCCATGCTGGGATTCAATTCCGTGCGGAACGTGGTGGTATCCGTTTCCGTAATCGAAGCCTTTGCCGGTAAAACCGGCGACTTTGATGTGAAAGGCTATTGGAAACATTCGATTGCAACTGCTTTGACAGCCAAAAAATTATCCGAATTGATCCATATCGGCAATCCGGAAACGTGTTTTCTAAGCGGATTGTTGCACGATATCGGTAAAATTGTGCTTTATCAGCATTTCAAGGAACAGTTTCAGGATATCATGGGTTTGATGAGCCAACAAAACATTTCCTTTATGGCGGCTGAAAAGGAAGCGGATGTTTTGAATCATGCTCGTATCGGAGGTTATCTGGCCGAAAGATGGCAACTTCCACGGGCTTTGATCGATACGATCAAATTTCATCATCAATGCAGCAACGCATCTTCCGATCAGGATATGCTGATGGTCGTTCATACAGCCGATATTCTCTCGAATGCTTTTCTGGCTGAAATCAAGGATCGAAAATATATTTCCGAACTGGATCAGTCAGCTGCCGTGAAGATGAAAACCGCCATTCGATCCATGCAGGACTGGCTTCCCGGCCTGGCGGAAGAAATCACCTCTGCCTGCCGTTTTTTCATGGGGGAAGAAAGCAGTATCAGTGGAGTTCAAAGCTCAAAGCAAAAGGATGAGGGAAAAGAAACAGGGGAAGAAGATTTATAGGGAAAAGAGGTTCTGAATAGTCTATAACCGGTCTTGAAGTTGTCAATGGAGGGAAGATGACAAATAATGCTCAACAGACGAGCGTTGCACAACACTGCATTTTATGCGTCGATGATGAAGCGAATATCCTGAATGCGCTTAAACGCTTACTTCGCAAGGAAAATTATCAGATCCTGACGGCCGGAAGCGGAGCGGAAGGGTTGGCCTTGCTGGAAAAAAACAATGTACATCTGGTCATTTCCGATCACCGTATGCCGGAGATGAGCGGCACGGAATTTTTTAAGGTGGTGAAGGAAAAATATCCGGACATTATCCGGATTACGCTGACCGGATATACGGAAGTGGATGCCATCACCGATGCCATCAATAAGGGGCATATTTACAAATTTTTCCTGAAACCCTGGAATGATCAAAACCTGAAGCTGGAAATCCGGCAGGCCTTGGATCAATATGAACTTTCTCAAGCCAACAAACAACTGCAAGAAAAAATAATCCGGCAGAACGAAGAACTGATCAGCATGAACAACAACCTTGAGGAGATGGTCCGCAAACGGACGAACGAAATCGAAATCAAGAATCAGGCGCTTGAGCTATCTCATGCCATTCTGGAAGATATACCTGTCAGCATCATCGGCGTCAGCTTGGAAGGAATGATCGTGCTGATCAACCGTATGGCACAGGAATTGTCTTTTGACGGGCAAAAGATTGATTTGGGAACATCGGTTTCCGATTATTTTCCGGAAGCAGTAGAAAAGAATATCCGGGCGGCTATTTCACATCAGGCTGTTTTGTATATGAATGAATGTGATCTGGCAGGTGGTCGATTCCGGATCGGATTCATTCCGCTTTCCGGCCGATTCCGTGGAAAAGGCATGGTAATGGTAATGGAAAAAAAAGGAGTAGTGTCAGCCGACCTTGAGAGAAGAGAATAAAAATACACAGGAGCCAATTTCAAAAGTCTGTTGTTGTAGTTCCGGCGAAAATTAAGATCTAGTACTTTCGGCTCTTTTTTATGCACTGACTTTCGCCGGTGTGACGCTTTATAATAGTTTTGAAATTGGCTCACAGGACAATTTTCATGGCGGATATACATGATGATTTCACCAGTCTTTATTCAGGCTTGAAGGCCTTGTCGGAAAGCGCATTTCCCAAAAAATGCCCCAATTGCGGATGCCTGTTCCACTCAGCGGAGGAATTTATCCGCAAGTCCCAGGCGGTTCCCGGCAGCACGGGCTTGAAAAGTTCCATCGGCGATCAGGAAGAAACCATCGTGGAATTGTTTCGCAATTGTGTTTGCGGCTCTACCTTGCTTGATTTTTTTTCAGAACGCCGGGATTCTTCTCCAGAGGGTCTGAAACGCCGGGAAATATTCGGCAAAATCCAACAGTTTCTTATGAACAAAGGGGTGCCGGCCGCTACGGGCAGAACCGAGCTGCTTCGTTTTATGCGAGGAGAGTACAGCGAACTGTTGGAAACCCATGGGATTCGGATGAGGGAAAGAAATAAATGAAGATCAGACCATAAGACTGTAAGAGATAGAAAATCCCCGACAGCACTTAATTTGCTTTTGAAAAAGGTATCCTATGGACAAACCGAAAATAGCGATCATCTCAAACCGGAAACAGGAGTTGTATGGCCATCTTCATATGGAAGACTTCAGGATGGTGCTTCTCGATAATGAGGAGATGAACTTACAGATCGTGAATGAGGATCTGCCGGATGTAATTCTCCTGGATGGGAGAGGCAAACCTTTACCGGAAATTCTGCGCATGTGCCTTGATATCCGGGCTTTCAACGCTGTCCGGTATATTGTTTTGCTGGCCATCATCGATCGGACTGCCGATGGACTGGAACTGGTCCAGAGCGGATTGGATGATTTCATTGTTTGTCCGATCGATCCACAGGAGTTGCAGGCCAGAATTGCCTGTGGTCTATGGTGGGGAAACACCCGGAAACCGAAAACCGATCGCTGGACGGAGTATAATCAACTAGCCAATATTCTAGTTCAAAAAGAAGAGGAAATTCATGCGGTCATGGATGCTGCCGCGGATCCCATTGTCGTATACAATATGGAAGGTGAAGTCGGATACGTCAACCCGGCTTTCAGCATTGTTTTCGGCTGGAAAAAAGAAGAACTGCTGGGCAGAAGAATCGATTTTGTTCCGGAGGATCAAAAGAAAGCTACCGGTGACCAGGTCCGCAAGGTATTGGAAGGAGAGAGCTGTACTGGATTTGAAACCAGGCGGTATACCAAAGATGGGGATCTGCTGGATGTGTTGATCAGCGCAAATCTGTTTCGTCATGATGGCCAGATCCGAGGAATGGTGGTGACTTTTCATGATGTCACCCAGCAGAAAAAAAATATGGAAGCACTCAAGCAGGCCCAAACCATGCTTGTGCAATCCGACAAAATGTCCTCCATCGGGCAGCTTGCCGCAGGTGTGGCGCACGAAATCAATAATCCCATAGGATTTATCAGCAGTAATATTAAAACAATGGGGGAGTATGCGCAGGATCTGAAAACAATGATCGGTCAGTATCGAATTTTTTGTAATGCATTTGGACAAGGCGGATCACAACAAGAAGAGTCGCTTCGTGAAATTGAAGCACTGGAAAAAAATATCGATATCGATTATCTGATGGAGGATATGACGAATCTCTTGTCGGAATGCCGGGAAGGTCTGGATCGGGTGAAGAAGATCGTCATGGATCTGAAAGATTTTTCCCACCCTGGGGAAGTGAACAAGGTTGCCTGCGACATCAACGCAGGGATTGAATCAACCCTGAACGTGATCTGGAATGAGATCAAGTACAAAGCCGAGGTGATCAAGGATTACGGTGAGTTGCCTTTCATCGATGCCTTTCCGCAACAACTGAATCAGGTGTTCATGAATCTTCTGGTCAACGCAGCCCAGGCCATTGAAACACGGGGTGAAATCCGCATCACCACACGTGCTCTGGATAAGGAAATTCAGGTGGAAATCGCTGATACGGGCGCTGGTATACCGGAGCAACACATTTCCAGAATATTCGATCCGTTTTTTACGACCAAGGAGATCGGGAAAGGAACGGGCCTGGGCCTGAACATCGCTTATAAGATCATCGAGAGCCATCATGGACGCATCAATGTCAGCAGTAAGGCCGGAAAAGGCACGGTGTTCACCATTCATCTGCCGGTTCTTTCAAACGCTTTATAACTTATAACTTATCTATCATAATCAAATGATGAATAATTGAGCCAATTTCAAAGGTCTGTTGTTGCAGTTCAGGCGAAAATTTGAATCCGGTATTTTCGGCTCTTTTCTGGGCACAGACTTTCGCCGGTGTGATGCTTTTTAATCGTTTTGAAATTGGCTCAATTGTTTTTGGTTTAAGCCGGAATTGTAATCGTGAACATTGTGCCCATTCCTTCCTCGCTTTGAACCTCTATTGTTCCGTTATGCTTTTTAATAATATTGTATGCCACATTCAGCCCAAGACCTGTGCCTTTTCCAACCTCTTTGGTTGTAAAAAAAGGATCGAAAATTTTTCCGATATTTTCTTTTTTAATTCCACAGCCATTATCCTGTATGGTAACAACAACATTTGAATCGATTAATTTTGTCGCAACTGTAATTTCCCCTTTTTCCGTTATTGCATGAGCCGCATTTACAATAATGTTCATAAAAACCTGATTCAGCTGCTGTGGGTAGCAGTTTATCAAAGGAAGTTCGCTAAAATCTTTTTTGACAATGGCGTTATATTTTATTTCATTATTAATCACATTAAGCGTGGACTCAATGCCTGCATTAATATCCGCCATCTTCATCGTATCACTGCCCGGATGAGCAAAATCCTTCAGATCGATTACGATCTTTTTGATTCTATCCATTCCATCACGGCAATCTTTTATCAGACTGGAAAAGTCGTCCTGAATAAAGGCAATATCAATATTTTTTTCAAAAGCTTTTATCTTTTCAACCTCTTCCAGGACAGCATCTTTATTTTCAGGATTTTTATAAGAAAGTTCAATTTTTTCCAAAAGCTGTTTGTACATATGGATAAGTTGAATGATATCCGCCTGATAGTCCGAGAGCGTTTTTAAGTTGCTGCTTACAAAACCTGTAGGATTATTGATTTCATGCGCTACCCCGGCGGCGAGCTGCCCAACCGAAGCCATTTTTTCAGACTGCACGAGCTGCAAACTGGCTTTTTTATAATTATTCTCAAGTTGAATAATTCTTTCACTCGAGCGTATTCTTGCATGTATTTCATCCGGGGAAAACGGCTTGACGATATAATCATCCGCTCCTGCCTCAAGTCCTTTTATTGCATCTGTCTTATTATTTTTTGCTGTAACAATGATAATATAAACATATCTTGAAACAGCCTCTTTTCTTATTTTTTGGCACAGTGATATGCCGTCCATTCCCGGCATCATCCAATCCGTAATCACAACAGCAGGCTGGTGTTTCTGAAACAATTCCCATGCCATTAGTCCATCTGTTGCTATAATTACCGTATGGCCGAATTTTTCCAACATTTTTTTTAAAAGAATTCTTGATATTGATTCATCTTCTGCAATCAGAATGCTCATATTTGTACCTATTTGGTTTGGTGAAAGAACTTGACTGATAAAAGGTCTTTCAGCTCCTTTGTCGTCAGTGAAGTTAATTTTGGATGGAATTGATTTGTTTATGTTAAAGTCCGGGTGAACTCAGGATTTTATTACCGGTTATTACGCAAACGAGAACCCGGTTTGTGAGATTATAATTGTATATAACATATTTTTAATGGTTTGGCATCAACAAATTTTATCAATTGCGTCTGTAAAGATTCAGGATTCCCGATACACCGGATGGGGGTTGTTTTTTTGGAAGAATATCATTACATCTGTTTTAAAAAGTTTTTCTGGGACATGGATAGCCCGCAGTATCAGACTGCATATAAAACAACTTGATGCGGAATTTTGGAAACAGGTTATGAAACAGGCAAAAGAGTATATTGTTTTCCCCCTGGATGTCCCTTCTATGGAAGCGGCCAAACCTTTTATTGAGATTCTCTCAGGGCATGTCGGCATGTTCAAGGTGGGGCTTGAACTTTTTATTCATGCAGGGCCCCGGATAATTGAGATGATTCATGAAAAAGGCAACACCAAGATTTTTCTGGATCTGAAGCTGCATGACATCCCCACAACGGTTCAAAGGGCAATGCGCGTTATTTCCGAACTGGGGGTTTGTTTTACGACGGTTCATTGCGGCGAATCCAAAAAAATGCTGGAAGCGGCCGTGCAAGGGAGTCAGGGAAAAACAGGTGTCCTTGGAGTGACCGTATTGACCAGTGTTAATTCCGAAGATATCCGGATGGCTGGATTTCAGAAACAATACGCGGAAGATATTCAGAAACTGGTTATCCAGCGGGCAACCATGGCCAAAGAAGCCGGCTGTGCCGGAATTGTCTGCTCCGGTCATGAGGCGATGCAGGTGAAAAAAACACTTGGTGATGGGTTTTTTGCGATCACGCCAGGCATCCGGCCTTCATGGGAAGCTTCCGGAAAGGATGATCAGGAAAGGGTTATGACACCGGCTCGTGCCATACAAAACGGGTCTGACTACTTGGTGATCGGACGTCCCATACGGGATGCCGTTAATCCGGTGGAAGCGGCCCGGAAGATCGCGATGGAGATTGAAAAAAGTCTGTAAGGAACGGCTATTCAAACAACGATATGCCTTTGACGATGGTATCTGCGGGAACAGCTTCCACCTGATCCGATAATGGGAACCGCCGTATACCTGGGTAGAGAATGAGTACATGCTTTAATCCCAGATCTTCAATCGCATTCCGGATCGATGGTGTCAGCCGGGGTGTATCGGTTCGTTTACATTCGACACCGAATAATTCATTTCCCCGCCGTAGTATCAGGTCGATCTCGGCACCCTGGTGAGTGGCCCAGAAAAAGGCTTCGTCATGAGGTTCGATCTGCAACACCTGCTCAATGACAAATCCCTCCCACGATGCACCCAGCTTTGGGTGGGTGAGCAGTACCTTCATGGAATCGATGCCGAGCAGCTGGTGTAGAAGTCCGGTGTCCCGGATGTAAATTTTCGGCGATTTCACTTGCCGTTTTTTTAAATTTACATGATACGGCGGTAATTGACGAATCATAAGGGCGTCTGTCAGCAGGTCCAAGTGGCGCCGGACGGTTGGCTCGCTTACATCAAGAGCCCGGGCTGGCTCAGCCGAATTCCAGATAAGTCCATTGTAATGAGCTGTCATGGCCCAGAATCGCTGAAGGGTTATTGCCGGAACACGCACACCCCATTGAGGAAAATCACGTTCAAGCAAAGTTTGAATAAAGCTTTTACGCCACGCAAGGCTGTCGATATTGCTTTGGGCCAGGTAAGAAAGAGGAAATCCGCCCCGAAGCCACAACCGATCTTCCTCTTGAATCCCAACTTCTCCCAGTGAAAAGCCGCCGATGGTGACCCGTTCCATTTTTCCGGCAAGGCTTTCCGAGGTCTGCCGTAAAAGATCTCCCGAAGCACTGCCGAGAATAAGGAACCGGGCCGGAGTATCTCTTCGGTCAGCCAGCACCCGCAGCACTGGAAACAGGTCCGGGCGTCGTTGAACCTCGTCGATCACCACCAACCCCTTGAGCGGCCCGAGCGCGGTCAAGGGTTCATCCAGACGGGCCAGGCTTGATGGGTCTTCGAGGTCAAAGTAGTTGACTGATTCTTCGTCAAGCAGTTCACGGGCCAGCGTTGTTTTCCCGCATTGCCGAGGCCCTGCAAGAACCACTATGCGACTGCGGGCCAGCGCGTTTTTCAGAGTAGCGAGTATGGATGTTCGTGGGATCATGGGACAAGATGTATACCATGAAAAACGAATATGTCAAGAATGAATTTCATGGTATTTTAACTGGCAGGGAGGGGGTTTTTATATTTAAAACGATAGATAATTTTCGAATGTTGACGGACACATATGAAGGTGGTCATATGAGCTAATTTCAAAACGATGAAAAACCGTCACACCGGCGAAGGCCGGTGTCCAGAAAAGAATTGAAAATACTGGATAGCGCAAGGCTTCACTGTGTGTCCGGCTTTCGCCGGAATGACAACAAAAGACTTTTGAAACAGGCGCATATAATAAAAAATTGCACAAATTGCATATTTTTTCTTGACAGGCCATGTTGACTTCGCATAAATAGCACAATATGCTAAAGCCGATATTTGAATATGATTGTCTGGTGCTTGGCTGTGGAAATCCCCTGATCGGGGATGACGGCTTTGGTCCGGCGGTTATTCAATATCTGGAAGAACATCATCAACTGCCGGATACCATAGCAACAATCGACTGCGGAACTTCCATCCGGGATCTTCTTTTCGATATTCTGTTGTCACCTCGAAAACCCGGTAAGATAATCATCATTGATGCTACCAGCAGTTCGGAGTTCACACCCGGAGAAATCAGGGAAATTAACATCGAACAGATCCAGCCTGAAAAAATCTGCGATTTCTCTTTGCATCAGTTCCCCACCACGAACATGTTAAAAGAATTAAAGGAAGAAAGCCCCATTGATTTGAAAGTATTTGTTGTCCAGGTGACAACCCTGCCCGACGAGGTTACGGTCGGACTTTCAGAGCCGGTTCAAACGGCTGTTCCGCGCATGTGCGCACGGATCATGGAGGAAATCGGCTTAACACCAATCTGACGGAGGTTTGCATGATCGCAATCCATGTTGGTCAACTTGCCCGGAAACTCGGTGTACACCGCAACACCGTAACGAACTGGATCAACTCCGGCAAGCTGAAAGCGACGGCGACGGTTGGAAAGAAATACCTGATCGATAAAAACGTGTTCCGGATTTTCTGCCGGGAGTACGGCATTTCTGAAAATATCCTACAGGAGCTGATCGGCAACGAAACAGTTCCTTCAAAGGGTGACCTTCCCTTCACCCAAAACCTTAATTTTAACAGCAAAGAGGTGACTATGTCAGCAAAGCCCATCGGATCAGTATTGGTAGTGGGTGGTGGAATCGCAGGCATGCAGGCAACGCTGGATCTGGCCAACTCCGGTTATTTTGTCCACCTGGTGGAAAAGAGTTCCGGAATCGGCGGAGCCATGGCCCAGCTTGACAAAACCTTTCCCACCAACGACTGCGCCATGTGAATCATCTCCCCCAAACTGGTCGAGGTCGGCCGGCATTTAAATGTAAATCTCCTCACGTTGTCGGAAGTCGTTGATGTTTCCGGCGAAGTTGGGAATTTCGTCGTCAAGGTCAAGAAGAATCCACGTTACATCGATATGGAAAAATGCATTGCCTGCGGCTTGTGTGCGCAGAAATGCCCCCGCAAGGTGGATGACGAGTTCAATCTGGGGTTGAATCAGCGCACCTCTGCCTATATCAAATATGGCCAGTCTGTGCCGTTGAAATACGCCATCGACGGTGAAACCTGCATCTACCTCAAACGCGGAAAATGCAAAGCCTGCGAAAAGTTCTGCCCCACTTCCGCCATTAATTTCGAAGACCAGGAGGAAATCGTCGATCTGAATGTGGGGGCCGTCATCCTGTCGCCGGGTTTCAAGCCTTTTGATCCGTCGGGATTTGACTTCTATGGCTATGGAAAAATTCCGGATGTGGTCACCAGCCTGGAGTATGAGCGCCTGCTATCTTCAGGCGGACCTTGCATGGGACACCTTGTGCGTCCTTCGGACCACAGAGAACCCAAAAGCATTGCCTGGATCCAGTGCGTGGGCTCGCGAAATACCAACCGGTGCGAGAACGGCTATTGTTCTAGCGTATGTTGTATGTACGCCATCAAGGAGGCGCTGGTAACCGCCGAGCATATTGCCGGAGAGGGGCTGAAACAGAGTATTTTTTATATGGATATCCGCAGCCACGGAAAGGATTTTGATCGATTCTACGAAAGCGCCAAGGCCAAAGGCGTGCGTTTTGTAAAAGCCCGGCCACACACCATCGAGGCAGGACAAGACAACTGCGGGGTCACCATGCGCTACGCCCAGGAGGACGGCCAGGTCATGATCGAACATTTCGATATGGCGGTGCTTTCGATTGGGTTGGAACCGACCACGGACGTCAAGCAACTGGCAGACATCTTTAAACTGGATCTTAACCAATATCGCTTTGCCAAGACTTCGGATTTCTCTCCGGCCTGCTCCAATCGGCCGGGAGTCTATGTGGCCGGTGCTTTTCAGACTCCCAAAGCCATTCCGCGGGCGGTGACGGAGGCTTCCACCGCTGCCGTAGAAGCAACCACGGCACTGATTCGATCCCGGGGCGAGTTGACCCAGCAAAAAATCTATCCATCTGAACGCAGTATTGCCAATGAAGAAGTGCGTATCGGTGTATTCATCTGCTCCTGCGGCATCAACATTTCCGGCATCATCAACGTGGACGAAGTAGCGAGATACGCACGCAGTCTGCCGCATGTTGTGCATGTTGAAAACAATCTTTTCAGTTGTTCGGCCGATACACAGGAGATGATGGCCAAAAAAATCGTGGAACACTCCCTGAACCGGATTATCATTGCGGCCTGCACTCCGCGTACGCACGAGGCTCTGTTTCAGGAAACCCTCCAGGAGACAGGATTGAATCCATACCTGGTGGAGATGGCCAATATCCGTAACCAGAATGCATGGGTTCATCAGCGTGAACCGGAAATGGCTACGGCCAAAGCCAAGGACCAGGTTCGCATGGCGATAGCCAAGGCTGCCTTGAGCGTACCCATTGAGAGAACCAAGGTAAATGTGATTCCGAAAGCCCTTGTCATCGGCGGCGGAGTGGCCGGGATGCAAACGGCTTTGAGTCTGGCTGACCAGAATTTTGAAACTGTTCTGCTGGAAAAGTCAGACCGTCTCGGCGGCAATGCCTGGAAAGTGAATACTACCGATCAGGGCGAAGCCATCCGGCCATACCTGGAAAGTCTCATCAAGCGTGTGGAAACCCACTCCAATATCCAGGTACTCAAAAACGCCTCTGTCACGTCTGCCAAGGGTTCTGTCGGTAATTTTTCCGGCACGGTTCAGGTCAACGGCGGACAACGCGAGATAGCCTATGGTGTCGCGGTGCTGGCCATTGGCGGCCGGGAATCCCGGCCGGAGGAGTATCTGTTCGGTCAGGATCCGCGGGTCATCACCCATCTGGATCTGGATGCCATGCTTCGCGATGATCCTGCAAGCCTTAAAAAAGCCCAGAGCATTGTTTTCATACAATGTGTCGGTTCCCGTGATGAACGCCGTCCTTACTGCAGCCGTATCTGCTGCACCCATTCGGTCAAGGCTGTCATTCATCTCAAGGGGCTCAATCCAAAAATGAATGTCTATGTGCTTTACCGTGACATCCGGACATACGGTGAGCGGGAAGATCTCTATCGCAAGGCCCGGGATCTGGGAGTGCTCTTCATCAGTTATGGACCGGAAAGGAAGCCGGCCGTAAGCCTTGATGGAAAGGATCTGACGGTTAAGACCTATGATCCCATCCTGCGGATGCCGATCAGTATCGCAGTTGATCATGTGGTGCTGGCCGCTGCAATGGAGGCAAACGATTCCCACGAACTGACGGAACTTTATAAATGTGCTGCGAATGCCGACGGTTTCCTGAACGAAGCCCACCCGAAACTGCGACCCGTGGATATGTCGGTGGACGGCCTTTTTGTTGCCGGACTATGCAACTACCCCAAACCGCTTAACGAAACCATTGCCCAGGCCAAGGCAGCGGCAGCACGGGCAGCAGTCATTCTGTCCCAGACCGAAATGACCCTGGACGCTATCAAGTCTTTTGTTACCGATAAATGCGATGGTTGCGCCCTGTGTTTGGATGTCTGTCCCTATCGTGCCATCAAACTCGAGAACTACCAGGCGGCAAATGGCCAAGGACATTTTAGGATCGCAACCGACAAGGCGCTGTGCAAGGGGTGCGGGTTATGCTCGGCAACATGCCCGAAGGGCGGGGTTTATGTTCATGGTTTCACGATGGACCAATTGCGGGCTCAGGTTGTTGCGGCCCTTGAGGATGTTGCTTGAATGATCAATAATAAAGGAGAACACAACCATGGCTGAAAAATTTGAACCGGTCATTCTGGGATTTCTCTGCAACTGGTGCGCCTATGCCGGTGGAGACTTGGCAGGCGTGGGGCGGTTGCAGTACCCGGCCAACATGCGCGCCGTGCGGGTGATGTGCTCCGGCATGGTCCACCCCGATCTTGTCCTCGAAGCTTTTAATCGTGGGGCAGACGGGGTCATCATGATGGGCTGACATCTCGGGGAATGCCATTACCTGGAAGGTAATCAAAAGGCCCTGAACCGAAGCGAAGCTGCCAAAATCGTCCTTGAAATACAGGGAATCGACCCGGAACGGTTTACTGTCGAGTGGGTGTCATCTGCCGAGGCACCAAGATTTGCCGAAGTTGTAACCCGTTTCACTGAAAAAATCCGCGGCATGGGCCCCGGCCCCATGAGCCGGCAAAAGTCAGCCGCACCCGAAACGTACACCAATGTGGAAGGGAGGTGAGCGACCATGACCGTTGAATCCGTCAAGATCGGAAAAGAGAGAAAGAGCATTTTCAAGGACAAGGTCATGCAGTTGTTGCCCGATGGCGGGAATCTTAACGCCTGCCTGACCTGCGGAGCCTGTGCCTCCGGTTGCCCGGCCACGGGCCTTGCGGATATGGATCCACGAAGGTTCCTGCGCATGGCCGCGATGGGTCTGGATGACCAGATTTTAAAAACCGAGTGGGTCTGGAATTGCACACTCTGCTGGCGCTGCATTTATGTCTGCCCGATGAAAATCGATATTCCCCAGCTTGTTTATCATGCCCGCAAGAGCTGGCCTAGGGAAGAGCGTCCTAAAGGAATCCGTGCTTCCTGTGATATGGCTCTCGTCAACGAAAGTTGCAGCGCCATGGGTGCAAGCGGGGAGGATTTTCGTATGGTGGTGGAGGATGTCCTGGAAGAAGTCCGGGCAAGTCAGCCTGGTTGGGAAAACCTTACGGCGCCTATCAACAAAGCCGGGGCTGAATTCTTTCTTAACCAGAATTCCCGGGAGCCCGTCACCGAGCCGGACGAGATGGTGCCACTGTGGAAGATCATGAGCACTGTCGGGGCGGACTGGACTTACGGCACCAAAGGTTGGGCTGCTGAAAACTACTGTATGTTCATGGCCGATGATGAAAACTGGGAGCGCATCGTTCGCATCAAGGCCAAGGCCGTGGATGATCTGGGATGCAAGTATTGGGTCAACACGGAGTGAGGGCATGAACTCTTTGCAGTCCGGGCCGGACTGAAAAAATTCAACATCCCTCACAACTTTGAAATTACTACCATCGTACAATTATACGCTAAATGGATCCGCGAGGGCAAGCTCAGGGTCAATTCCGACTGGAACAAAGATCGGAAGGTTAAATTCACGGCTCAGGATCCATGTAATCAGGTACGAAAGACTTACGGAGATGCCTATGCCGAAGACCTGCGGTTTGTGACCAAACGGGTTGTGGGCGAGGAAAACTTTGTGGATATGACCCCAAACTGCTCCAACAACTATTGCTGCGGTGGAGGCGGCGGGGCTCTCCAGGGCGGATACCCGGAAGCCCGGCGCAGCTTTGGCAAGATTAAGTTCGATCAGATCGCAAATACCGGAGCTGATTATTGCGTTGCCCCTTGTCACAATTGTCATTCCCAGATCCATGATCTCAACGGATATTTTAAAGGCAAATATCATACGATCCATCTGTGGACAATCATCTGTCTTTCGATGGGGATCTTAGGCGAAAACGAACGGACCTATCTTGGATCGGACCTTTCGAAGGTCGGTCTATGAACCGAAGTCACACAGACACTCCCGGAAAGGAGCGGTTATGAAAACTTTTTTTGACCTGATTCAGGAAGTTCAGAAACCAGGGCTTTGCCACCGCTGCGGCGGCTGCGTCACCTTCTGCAGCGCTGTTAACTACGGGGCCCTTGACCTGGATGCGGATGGCAAACCTCTTTACAGTGAAATTGAAAAGTGCGTCGAGTGCGGATTGTGCCATGCCATCTGCCCTGAGGTGGATGAGCTGGAAGCCGAAACCCGGGAACGGCTGGGTTGGATAGCGCCCATGGGCCGGATCATAGAAACGACTGTCGCCCGATCCGGGGATGCGTCGGTACGCCGCATCGCTACCGACGGCGGCGTTGTTACGGGCCTGCTCCTGCATCTTCTGGAGCGCGGCCGTATTGACGGCGCAATCGTCACCAAACAGTCCGGCCCCTTTCAGCGTAGACCTTTTCTGGCCACCTCCAGCGAGGAAATTAAAGAGGCTGCCGGATTTTACTTTGATACCTCTCACGGCATGAAGAATTTCAGTGATCAGTATCTTACCTTTTCCTCCATCGAGGAACTCGATCCGATGATGAAAAAAGGGTTGAAGCGTGTCGCCCTAGTAGGTACCCCATGCCAGATCAAATCCGTAAGGCGCATGCAGACCCTTGGACTGGTTCCGTCGGAATCCATCAAATTCTGTCTGGGGTTGTTCTGCTCGGGAAATTTTCTTTTCGGGGATAGTGAGCGACGTACTCTTTCGGAAAACAATGGATTTGAATGGAATGAGGTACGCAAGATCAACATCAAGGAAGAGCTGATGGTGCATCTCAAGAGTGGTGAAGTCAGGCAAATCGCCATGGAAGAAATGCAGGGTATAAGGCGGTTTGCGTGCAGCTTCTGTCCGGATTACTCCTCTGAATTTGCGGATATTTCATTCGGAGGTATCGGCGCCGAGGAAGGCTGGACCACGGTCATCACCCGCTCGGCTCAGGGCCGGGCCGTCTTTGCCGATGCAAGGAGCGCCGGCGCTATCGAAGAGTTCAGTGTCAAAGATGATCCGGGCTTTGCTTCCCAGGCACTTACCATCGTTCGCGCCAGTTCAGCCGGAAAACGCAGAAGCGCTCAGCAGAATCGCCGGAAACTGGGAAAAAAAGGAGTTCGTGTAAAAGGATAACCGGAATGAAAAAGGTAATCACTTCAAAATGGCTTTTTTAACAAAACTTTCAGGAGGAGACCAACATGGGTGTCCGAGTTTCGAGTGAATGGTTGAATTCGTGCTCCGGATGTGAAATTTCCATCATCGACATGGGCGAGCGTTTGCTTGACATACTGGCGGTGGCGGACATCGTTCACCTTCCGGCCTTAGTGGACAGCAAATATTACGGACAGCTTGGTGACCGGAAACACCTTTCGCTGCCGGAGGCAGACGTCGGCATCATCAGTGGCGGCATCCGGAATGAGGAGCATTTGGAAGTGGCCTTAGAGATGCGCAAACGATGCAACCTCATTATCGCTCTTGGGACCTGCGCCACACACGGTGGTATCCCGTCCCTTGCAAACACCTACACAGTGGACGAGATCATGGACCGCGCCTTTTCCACAGAAACCACCGACCGTCCGGGAGCCTACCCGGCTGACGGCATTCCTCCGCTCCTCAATACCTGTTATGCGCTGGACGAGAAAATCAAGGTGGATATCCATTTGCCGGGTTGCCCGCCCCATCCGGATCATATTTTTTCCGCCCTGGTCGCTCTTGTGCAAGGCAAACCCCTTGAGGTGCCATCCAAGAGCGTTTGCGACACCTGCCCCACCGTGCGTCAGGGCAAGGGAGAGCTCCAAAAAGTCCGGCGATTTCTATCGGCTCCGAAGTACGGTGCCCCTGGAGAACCCCTCGACCGGATGAGATGTCTGCTCGAACAGGGGTTTCTCTGCATGGGGCCGGTCACCAGGGCCGGTTGCGGAGGGGACGCGATAACACCTCGCTGTATCTCCGCCCGTGTACCGTGCCGTGGATGCTCCGGTCCGGTGCGCCATGAGGGAAATCAGCTTCTGGATATGCTCAATGCGCTGGCCTCCAACGGCATTGATTTGAAATCCATCCCCAATCGACCTTTGCTGCTTCGGTTTTCAGGAGCCCATTCTTTGCTCAAACCGGTAACCCAAGAAAGGAGATCGAGTTGATATGACACAAACCATTACCATTCAACCGATAACCCGTATCGAGGGACATGCGGCCATCAATATCTGGCTGGACGACGCTGGCAACTATCAGGATGCCCGTATAAACTACATGTCCCTGCGGGGATTCGAAAAATTTGTCGAAGGTAAACCGGCCGAGGAGCTTCCGGACATTGTATGCCGGATTTGCGGTATCTGCCCATGGATGCATCATCTGGCTTCCAACAAAGCTGTGGATCGTTGCTTCGGAGTGACACCGACACCGGCCGGTCACAAGTTGCGGGAGTTGATGCAGACTATCGCACACGCAGAAGATAAACTCTTGAACTTCTACTTCCTGGCAGCACCGGACTTTGTCATCGGTCCGGACTCTGATTACTCTGTACGCAACGTGGTGGGTATTGCCAAGGCCAATCCGGAACTGGCCCAGCAGGTGATCAAGACGCGCTATATGGTCAAGATGATCCTGGACAAGTTCTCACGCAAGACCATTCACCCGGTCGCCGGAGTGCCGGGCGGTTTTTCCAAACCCCTGCTGGAAGAGGAGCGGCGCGATATTCTGGACAAGATGAGGCAGGTGCTGGATTTCTCGATGTTCACGCTGGATTTTGCCAAAAAGAATGTGTTCCCCAAATATATGGATGCCATCAAGACCCTGGGTGTCATCACTACCGGTTTTATCGGAACCGTTGATGAGAACGGTGCCCATAACCTGTATGACGGCAAAATTCGTTTGATGAAGGCTGACGGAACTTTTACGGATTTTCTTGTAGAGGACTATGCCGATTATATAGGTGAACATGTGGAACCTTACTCTTACGGCAAGTTCCCCTATGCCCGCTGCTGGAATGAAGGTTTTGCACTGGATGTGGATCATCCAAAAGGAATATACCGAGCCAACACACTGGCCCGCATTAATGTGGCCGACCGGATGGCCACCCCCAAAGCCCAGGCCGAGCTGGAGGAGTTCCGGTCCCTGTTCGGCCGGCCGGCCCAGGCCACCTTGCTGTACCATTATGCCCGGCTGATTGAAGGGGTTTATGCCGGAGAGAGGGCCATAGAGATTTTGAACGACCCGGTCATTACCGACTCAAACGTACGGGCGCCCTTTGAACCTAAAGCCGGACGAGGCGTGGGATGTGTGGAAGCTCCGCGCGGCACCCTGATCCACGATTATTCCACCGACCAGAACGGTTTGATCACCCGCGCCAACCTTATCGTCGGAACAACACACAATCTCGGGCCCATGAACCTGAGTGTGAAGCAGGCCGCCCGACTATTGATTCATGACGGCAATGTGACGGAGGGGATCCTCAACCGGATCGAAATGGCGGTGCGCGCCTATGATCCCTGAATCAGCTGCGCAACGCATCGCCTGGACGGCGATCACATCGTATCCATCACCATCATGGACGCCCATAACAAGGTCATCCGGGAATGGCCTGAACGAAAGTAAAGGAGGAAAAACATGAGCGGAACCACTCCAACCGTATACCTGGCATCTCCTGTTTTTCGGGAGATTGCCGATAATCCGAAGGTCTCCGTAAAGTATAAGTTCATGATCAACAAGGTCTGGAGCAACCTCAACACTGCGGCTCACGTGATTGTTTCTGAAAACCGCTTCCCAAGCGAGGAAGAAATGATACGCGTAGTGAAAGAGAAAGAAGTGGATTTCATCGGCTGTCACTTAGGTCACCGGATCACCGAGTCGATTGCCTCCATTCCCAGCGTCAAGGCCGTCAGCACTAGCAACGTAGGTTGGAATCACATCCACCTCCAGCCGGGAGTTGTTGTCACCAACACACCCGGGGTTCTCGCCGGAACCATTGCCGAATACACCGTTTCCCTGATTCTTGCCAATCTGCGGAATATTGTTGGGCTCAACAACTATGTCTGGAACAACCAATGGAAATTGGATGAAAAATGGGATCTTGACCGGCATATTGCCAAGAATACCCAAAATCTGACGTATGGTATTCTGGGTATGGGGGAAATCGGCCGGGAGGTGGTGCACCGTGTGGCGCCGTGGGACATCCATATCGCCTACAACGACATTTTCCAAAGTGGGGAAATGGAGGAAAAATATTCAAATCTCAACTATTATGAAGACGTGGAACATCTTTTTAAGACCGCCGACATTATTTCCATACACATACCACTGGATGAGAGTACCCATCATTACATCGGCGAGCGACTGTTGCGTCTCATGAGGCCACATGCTCTTCTGGTCAACACGGCCCGGGGTGGCGTTATTGATACCGAAGCCCTGATCCGTTTGCTCAAAAACAAGGACATTTCGATCCATCTGGCCTTGGATGTTCACGAGGATGAGCCCATGCCGGCGGAGACCCTGAATGAGTTCCGTCAGATCGCCAAGGAACGGCCCGACCTGTGTTTTATCTTCACGCCCCACAGCGCGACTGCCGATGCTGATACAAGAGCGCGAATGTCCGCCACCATGCTGTCCAACCTGAATTCCATGGCGCGCTCCAGTACGGCACGGGACATCAAGGATCTCAATCTGGTACCACCCATGGCCATTCTGAAAAAGGAATCGAGAATGCTGGATGACTACCGGATTTTCAAGTGGTGGCAGGGAAAATGAAACAGTTTAGGTTTCGGCATTGTCAGCTTTTTGGATCGCCATCATGATTCTTTTTTACCGGAGTTGGATAGAGGCTATCAGAAATGGATTTGATCTCTGTGATAGCCTCTGATTCCGGTTTTGCGAAAGGGTTGAAGGAGACTATCTCCGGTAATGCAGGTCGCACCGCAAAGGATAATTGCCCGCAAGGGAAGCTGCTTTTGTCTCAATTTTTTTATGCTCCTTGGGATTATGAATGATCCCTTTTACTACGATGCTGCTTCCGTCATAAAATATATCCAGGGTTGGAATGAAAATACTCTGGTCGGTCAGGATTCCGGTTTTTACCTTGGCGGCTGCCGCACGCATTTCAAGTTCCTTCCAGCCGGGTTCATTGGGGTGCCGATCCTTTTGATTTAAAATCTCTTTTATTGTGGCCGTGATATTATCGACTGATTGTTCGGCAGTGTTTACCACATCATCGTATTCCTCCGGGTCGCCCCAGCGCTTGCCATACAAGGAAAAGATGAAACAACTTCGGTCACGGTCTGTTTTTTCTATAAGCCAGAGGGCGGCTTCGCGGTTCATGGACTCACGTACCATAATTTGCGAAATACGATTCTCTATTGGAGCCATCACATGTATTCTATCGGCAAAGGGAATCCCCTCAAGAATGAAATTGGCTCCTCTTCCTATTAAAACCACGCTATCCTTCATGGCGTAGTTCAATATGGTGCTCTGAATCAGAGCGCCGAAGCCGCGAAAAGACCAGTCATATTTTTCCCAGATGGTGGGGCAACGTTCATCCATGGATTCGCCCCATTTTTCCCAATTCTTGCCTATGCCCTGCAAGTCATTTAAAATTCGCGCCTTATCCACAAAATCGTATCCCAGATCCTGGGCAATTGCCTGGCCGATTTCCCTTCCACCACTGCCGAGTTCTCTCGATATTGTTAAAATTGCCATATTATTTCCTTATTTTTGTTTTTCCGCCTTGGAAGCCATTTCACGAATATCACCCATGGTTTCTTTCTGATCTTTCTTGATCATCCAGCGCATCCAGAGTTTTCCGACCACAATCACGCCGATTGCAAAACCAGCCTCCACCGCATACCGGAACATGGGACTGGGCTGTAACAATTTGACGGTAAAGGGATCGGTCATGAGCATTTCACCGCCGACCTTTCCAAGGACACCAGCGCCGATATAGATGATGATAGGGTATTTGTCCATAAGCATGGACAACAGGTTGCTGGTGAGTACTACAAGGGGGATGCTGAGCCCAAGTCCGAATAGAAGCAGGAACATATTGCCGTGGGAGGCGCCTCCTACTGCCAGCATATTGTCGATGGACATGGTGATGTCGGCGATGACAATGATTTTTATCGCCTGTGCAATCGTTGTGGCCTCGCGCTCAGTGCCTTCTTCCGGAGCGCCTTCCATGAAAAGCTTGACCGCAATCCAGAGGATCAGCGCCCCGCCCACGAGTTTCACATAGTGGATCTGCAGCATCTGGGATACAAAAAACGTGGCTATAACCCTGAGCAGCACCGCCGCCCCGGCTCCAAGGATGATCCCCTTTTTTCTTTTATCAGCAGGCAAGGATCGAACCGCCATGGCGATCACAACGGCGTTGTCTCCAGCCAAGATAAGATCGATGATTACGATACTGAGCAAGCTGGTAAGAAAAGCCCAAGTAAAATGAATACTTCCAAAAATTCCTAAGTCCAAGTGCGTTACTCCTTTTAATAGGTTTTTACCCAGCAAGGTTTGTTATACTGAAAAAAATGAATAGTTTTTCTATAAACTATTTTTTTTAATTTATTGTCAATATTTTTTTTCCATGGAGCTGATTTCAAAATTCAAAAAAAGCATCACACCGGCGAAAGTCGGTTTCCATATTCAGGTTGAAACCCAACACTTTTACTTATCCCCTGAAATTCTGTGCAGTACCGGCTCATGAAATCCGAAAAGCAACGTCTTTTAAAAAAAAGGAGCTTGGAATATTTCCGAGGAGATGATATTATTTTGGTAATTCAATATCCTAACCGTTAAAAAAAAGGTTTTACACTGAATATGAACCCGAGAGCAGGTTACAAGCCATTGTTGAATCTAGAAAATCATAAATGTTTCGGGTGCAGTCCCATCAACCCTTCCGGACTTCGAATGAAGTTTTATTCAAAGGATGAATCCGTGTTCTCCTGGGTAACGGTTTCAGAACATTTATGCGGGTGGGAAAATCTCGTTCATGGCGGAATTATTACCGCGATTCTGGATGAGATCATGAGCCGGACCGCATTGTATATCCTGAAGAAGTTCATCATGACCAAAGAAATCCATGTCCAATTTTTGAAACCGGTTCTGATTGAAACAGAGTTGATGGCCAAGGGATCGGTTATACAGGTGAATCATGATCGGGAAGCGATAATGGAAGGGTTTCTCTTTACTGAAAAAAAACAACTGTGTGCAAAGGCTACAGGGACATTTGCTCTTTTTTCTCCTTCCAGCCTGAAGAAAAAAGCAGTCATAAATCATTCCCGGATCGATGATCTGGCCCGTCTGATAAACGAATAGGTGGAATTATTTTATGGTATGATACCCATTCCTTTCAGCACGGAGAGCATAATGGCCGCAGCCATGACCGACCCTACCTGTCCGCCGGTGTTGGCACCCACGGCGTGCATGAGAAGAAAGTTGAATTTATTGTATTTCTGACCCTCACGCTGAACCACGCGGGCGGCCATTGGATAGGCGGAGATGCCGGCAGCACCGATCAATGGGTTGATTTTTCCGCCTGTGACCAGGTTCATGAGTTTGCCGAAAAGCACTCCGCATACCGTATCCAGACAGATGGCCACAAATCCGAACGCCAGAATGAGCAATGTCTGGCCTTTCAGGAAAGCTTGTCCTTCCATCGTGGCACCGATGGATATCCCCAGCAGCAGAGTAACAACATTGGCGATCTCATTTTCAGATGCTTTGTAGAGGCGGTTTACCACGCCGCATTCTCTCATCAGATTTCCCAGCATGATGGTTGCCAGAAGCGGCACTCCTTGGGGAGCGATAAGGCCTCCGACGACCGTGACGACGATGGGGAATATGATTCTTGCTTCCTTGGAAACAGGTTTATTGTCCGTGTTGGTGGCGTTCATATCAATGGCGCGTTCTTTTTCCGTTGTCAGAAACTTCATGATCGGCGGCTGAATCACCGGAACAAGTGACATGTAAGAGTAGGCTGCTACGGATACGGCTCCCAGGAGATGGGGGGCGTATTTCGATGTTACATAAATTGCCGTGGGACCGTCACAGGCACCGATAATGCCGATGGCTACTGCATCAAGCTTGTCAAAGCCGAAAGCCAGGGCCAGGCCGATGGTCAGAAAGATTCCAAACTGACCGGCAGCACCTAGTAGAAAAATTTTAGGATTTTCCAACAACGGACCAAAATCCGTCATGGCACCGATGCCTATGAAAATCAGAAGGGGAAACAACTCATTGGTTACCCCCATGTTGTAAATCGTTCGTAAAAATCCCTCCTCTCCCATCAGATCTGCCAAGGGAATGTTGACCAGTACAGCACCAAAGCCAATGGGAACAAGAAGCATCGGTTCGACGTCTTTTTTGATCCCCAGATAGAGGAGAAGGCATCCAATTGCCATCATAACCGGATTGGACCAGTGCATATGGGCAAGGCCGGCACCCAGCCCGCTGAGTCCATTAATAATTGCTTCAATCATGGTGTCATCTCACTTTTCAGTCGTTATTCTTTCTGTTCTTCTTTTACCGGAAAAACCCTTTTCAAAAGATCCATGAGGATGGCAAGAAAGGCCAGAGCCGTCATTGTGCCCCCCATGCCGACGAACATCAGGGTCAGTCCGAATGTCCAGTTATCCATAATGAAAACCTCCTTAAAAAAAGACAAGGCAGAACAATAAAATTGATTTTGTTCTTATTCCTTATGTAGGCGATAAAAGCAATAAAAATTTTTGGCGGACTGTAGCGACTTTTATTGATAAAATCACTTGAGGTCAATCTTCAGCCAGTTTTTGGAGATATGGCAGAAAACTTCGGCCAGATAAACAATGCCGATCACTTTGGAATTTTCCACAACCGGCAGCCGTCTGCTTTTTTCTTTCACCATCCGGTCGATAATTACCATCAGATCCGTATCCGGAGATATAAACCGGACAGGGGAGTTCATGACCTGTGCAACGCTTAACCCTTTGAATCTTTCGATAAAAGAATCGAGTTCCGTTTCCGGGAAATTGATACTGTCGCCTATGATATTTAAAATCGGCGGCCGCAGATGATACAGGATATCAAACATGGAAACCACACCGGCCAATTCTCCGAATTTGTCCGTAACCATCAGGCTGACGGTTTTATATCCTGTTTCACGGGTCTTACCCTGTAAAATCATGCGCACGGCATCTCCAACAGGCGCATTTTGTTGAATCGTGTTGAACTCCTTCACCATCACATCGCGGGCTGTTAATTTCATTGAATCACTCCTTGGAAAAAGTTAAGTCATCTTTTTTTCAGATAGCACAATTGCAATTTGGATTCAATATGAACCCGACAAATAAATATGGGTTGATCAAATCAAACCCGCCAGAATGCGGGTTCCTGTGATGATCAGGAGAACGGCGAACACGCGTTTGAGTTTTGCAACCGGCAGACGATGGGCCAGACGAACACCCAGAGGTGCGGTCAGGACGCTGGCAGCGACAATACCGGCCAGGGCGGGAAGATAGATGTATCCCAGAGAGAGATCCGGCAAACCTTTGGCGTGAAGGCCATTCAGGACATAGCCGGCTGTTCCGGCAATGGCGATGGGGAAACCAATGGCTGCCGAGGTTCCGATGGCATGGTGAACTGCAAGATTGCACCACATCAAAAAAGGTACTGATAAGGTGCCCCCGCCGATTCCTACCAGGCTGGAGACCAGACCGATAATGCTGCCGGCACCGAACATGCCCGCTTTTCCCGGCAGGCCACGGGATGGCCGGGGTTTTCTATTGGCCAGCATCTGAAAGGCCACATAGTAAAGAAAAATCACAAAGAAGGTCTTGAGAAAGTTGGTGGAGAGCCTTGCTGCCACGCATGAACCCAGGAAGGTGCCGGCCAGGATTCCCGGAACAATGCGGCCTACAGCAGGCCAGTGTACAGCTCCCCTTTTGTGATGCGCCATGAAGCTCGATACAGCCGTGAACATGATGCTGGCCATGGACGTCCCAAGGGCAATATGCATGACCGCTTGCGGGGCAGTTCCCTGCCGGGTCAGACAGAACACCAGCATGGGCACGATAACCAGCCCTCCGCCGATCCCCAAAAGTCCTGCAAGCACTCCGGCAACAGCGCCGACTCCCAGATAGGTCAATAGGATGGTAATCATAGTAAAGGAAGACCTCGCTTTTATCAGATTGATGACATAAGTGAAACTTACGCCTGCTGATCCAGAAATGATTTGATGATTTCCTGCATTTTCTGTTTTGCAATTTCCTGTCGGCCGGTGTCCTTTTTCTGTATCTCCCGGAAGAAGAGATTGCATGCCTGTCTGAATTCGTCTGAAAACAGGGCGGTAAAACCCTGTTTATTGTTTTTTGCATCTATCATATCCGTATGGATTCCGGGATAGCCTCTTCTTCCGTGAGTCCAATTGATGATTTGAGAATAGTAAAGCAGGGCACGATCCAGGAGAACATACATAAACTGGATGTTCCGGTTGGGACCGACGGTAATCCGGTATCCGCCGATGGGCAGGCCGACTACTTTTGCCTTTGCCATCTGCCGGCTTCCGAACAGCGCGGAGCCGGCGCCGAAAGCACTTCCGACAGCAGCGAAAAGTCCCAGAGAGTGACCAACTGTCGCAATGTCGATCATGATCCCTGCGGCGCCTCCAAAGGCTGCACCGGCAGTCACCAGTTGGCCTTTGGTCAGCCCGAGCATCTGCCATGTTTTTTCACTGAACAGGTCTTGTATTAAAATCGAATGCGGTGGAAATTCAATTTGAAATACATTGTGCTTGAACAACTTTCTGATTTTTTCATGGGTCTTTTTTTCAACTGCAAGCAGTTCATCTTTATATGCACTTTCGAGTCTGGTTTTTTCCTCTTTTTCCAGGGCATTACCGGAGATGATCCGGGTGGCCTTATGGGTCAGGCAGACAGCCAGCAGATCCGTGATCAAACCGGCAGTCAGGTGAATGCGATGATCCCAGTCCATCTTGAATGCCGAGATGACATCATCCAGCGCTGCTTCCCATTCCTGGTCGATCCCTTTTAAGCTGGACAGGAGGGCAATCCGTTCTTTGTATGTGGCATTATGGGCATTAAAAACCCGGATGATGTTGAAGTTTTTTCGGAACTCGTTTTTCCACTCTTCCGAGTAATCACTATGTGTGTCTTTTGAGTTGATGATCGCCATCCGCGGTCTGGCGGTTAGTCTTAATATTTCCATCTCCGCCCGGTCATCACGCCGGACCGGTCTTGAACCGTCCGCAACATAGATGATGCCGGCACCGCGGGCAATGGGAGCAAACAGTTCACATTCGTCCCGGTAATCCTTTGTGTTCTTATTGGCAAGGATGAATTGCTGCACGATTTCATTTGCCGGGCCTGAATAATTTCGAAACCATTCCAGACTTTTTTGAGGAACCTGGAAACCCGGGGTGTCGGTAAAACAGATAACTTCTTTCCCATCAATGAATACGGGGAGTGACCGGCACTTTCGGGTTTCTCCCGGTGTGGGGCTGATGATAACACTATCATCTTCCGTCAGTGTGGAAACAACAGAGGACTTACCTTCATTCGGATGCCCGAGGACCGCAAACTCAGGGATATGCTTATGATTCATGATTTTCCCCCGAGGATAACCACCGTCATGGCAGGATCGCCCAGTGAGGCAATGGCTAGCTTCCAAATGGTTATATCGTTTGGATCAGGCAGGGTGAAAATGGTTGTCGGCAGGGGTTTTCCGATCAGACCGATTCGGATGATCGGCTGGTTTCCAATGGTTTTCCTGAGGTGCTTGAGAAACAGAAGTGCTTCCCGGATGGGCGGCTGCCATGCCTCCCGAAGAATCAGAATGGAGGCGTTCCTGTTTTCCGGTGCATGGTGGATCAGAATCTCTTGAATCGATTCAATGGATTGTATTGTATCTGCACCAAAAGAGATTTTCCGGATCAACTTATGCCCTGTGATTTTGTCAATCCGGGTTCGAATCTCATCTTCCGGGCAGGAGGCATCGATATCATCCGGAACAATGGCGATGACGGCGTCGCCGGTTGCAGTCAAAGGGGAATCATGGACAGGGATGCCATTCTGAAGAATAGGAGCAGACAATGATTCTGTATCATGAGTTGGTTCAATAGGAGATCCGTTTGTGCGGATTTCCGGTGTGGTCAGATTCCGGATCAGTTGATCGCATTCCGCAGTTTGAAAATCGATTCTGGATATGGCCCGCCGTTGACCGATAATACCGGTCAGGAGAAGGATGACCCGTGGAAGCAGACCATAAAAAGCAATTGCAAAACAGAGAAACGGCCACCAGGAAATCATGCCCGAGGTGGAGAGGTGATAGATTCCGTCTTTTAAAACAATTCGGCTCCCTTCAATCTGTTCGATTGTGGGGTGGGCCAGCTCCGGGGGTACAAACCAGGACCAGGGAAGGGAGAACAGAACAACCGCCTGATGGACAACCTGAGCGCTGAACTGCAGGGTGGATTGCCACCCAAAGGCCAGATCCGAAACAATCACCTTGAATATCAGAGAGAGAAGGATTCCCACGTTGAAACAGACTGCAAAGACCTGCATCAGGATGAAAAATGGCCGGAAAAAGAGGAAGTCGTATTGAGAATATTTTCCCTTTCCCATTCCAATGGCAGCCATCAGCCGGTTTCGATCCTTTGCAGGAAGTGCGGAAACCGCAGTTTCCCTTAATTTGAAGCTCAGTCCGGCAAACAGGGAACCCAGAATCCTGTGGGTGATGGAAAGATTGTGCAGCAGTCGGATATGCCTCCTCATGACCGATAGAACCACGGTCAGCATAACCAGTGCAATCTGAAGTAAAACAAAAATGCCCAAAAATGCAGAGACGTTTATCGGAGAGACTCCTTTATAGAACAGGAAGGAGAGGGTTGCTGCCGAACCGGTTGCGATACCGACGGCAATGAGGAAAAGCAGCATGAACCAGAAGATGGTTTGATAGCTTTCGCCTGGTAGTACTTTGCCCTCACCACTGGTTTTCACGGTTTCTTTTTTGTGTTCCAGCCAGAAGCGGAGAATCCATTTTTTATCGTTGATGGACTTTTTGTTTCGGAGCAGGGCTGGTTGAATATACTCCAGATAAGTTTTTCGATCCGTCCGGGAAAGAACGCTGTGATCTGCTCCTTCCCGGAGATCCGTACCGTTATTTAGAAAATATTCAAGGTCGATGACATCTCTGATTTGCCATTGTAACTTCATGTTACTGGATCTTCACAAGCCTGAATCCGATTGTTTTATTTCTTTCTTCTGCAGGAGCAAAAGCTCTCTCTGCAGACCTGCAATTTTTTTCATCCTGGCTCCAGTTTCCACCCCGGATGACTCGGTTTGGACTGCTCTTCTTATGGATTGGATTTTTTTCACTGTGGAATTTGTAAGCATCTGCCGAATAGGTATCTTCAACCCATTCGGAAACGTTTCCGCTCATATCGTAGAGATCGATATTATTGGGCGCTTTTTCTCCAACAGAGTGGGTTGTCCGGTTGCTGTTTGCTTTAAACCAGGCTACGGCATTGGGGCGGTCTCCTCCTGAGAATCGTTCTGTCTGTCCACCGCTTTTGCATGCATATTCCCATTCCGTTTCTGTCGGAAGTCTGAAAGAAAAACGGTCGTTACTCGTTTTGCTCAGGGTTTGAATAAAAAGCTGAACGTCATTTATGGAGACACTGTCTGCCGGATACTTTTCTTTTCGATTGAAGAAAGAAGGATTTTTTTTCATTACGGCTTTCCACTGTCCCTGAGTAACCTCATATTTTCCCATCCAGAAACCGTCTACACATACCTTATGAACCGGACCTTCATCCTCTTCTCTGCCCAGTTCATCCGGAAGGCTCCCCATATTGAAACATCCACTCTCGACCCAGACAAACTCCATTCCGGTTGTGGGCTCCCGCCATGTTGCACCTGGATCCGGAAGTACTGGTTTCAGTTTGGCGATGATGGTCTGGGATTTGCCCGGTGCGATCGCACTGGTTTCCATCCACTCCGAATACTGATCTTTTGTAATTTTGATATTGTGTTTTCCTGCGGGTATATTCTCCAGTGTGCCGGGAGTATTTCCGATATAGGCGTCATCCAGATACCATTTTGCATCTTCCGGATCACTTTTCACGATAACCGTTCCGCATTCCGGTTTCAGGGGGAAATCAATTTTGGAAAGGATACCGGATTTGATGGATACTGTCTGGGAACTGTTTGCATAGCATTGTTTCCGGACCTCAATCGTTATCTTTCCGGATTGTATCTCTTTCAGGTTCAGAGGGGTTTTCCCAAGGTTTTTCCCGGAAACAAAAACATCCGCATCAGACGGCTGGCTGTTCACCTGAAGGCCGCCTCCTCTGCTCTGTATGAGTTCCGCCTTGATTTCGATATTTTCGCCGGCGATTACCTTTACATTCTGTTTCCAGGGTTCATAGCCGGGTTTTTGAATCTCAATAGGTCGTATTCCTTTTTCGACTTTCAGAATCAGCGGGGTTTTTCCACTCTCAATTCCGGAGATAAAAATCATTGCATCATCCGGGTTGCTTGTAATGCTGATGTTTCCCATGGCATCTGATAACTGAGCTGTCAGTGAGACCTGTTCACCGGGGACAATCGCAATATTTTTTGTCCAGATTTCATATCCCGGCTTATCGACCCGGACGTGATGATTCCCCTTTTTTACCTGGTTCAAACTGACAGGTGTAATTCCGGATTTTATGCTATCGATGTATACTTCCGCACCCGGTGGCTCGCTTATGATCAGGAGTGTTCCATAAATCGGCAGGAGAGTTGCCGTTATCTCAACCGTCTTCGCAGAGGAGATCATCATTTTTTCCGTGTATGGCTCAAAACCTTCTTTCCGGATAGAGACATCGTACTTTCCCTCTTCAATGTCATTGATTACAACAGGGGTTATTCCTTTGTTTACTCCGTTTAGAAATACTTCCGCTCCCTCCGGGATGCTGACAATGGAGGCCTTGCCGGTCAATATGGCTTCCTCTTTTATTTCCGGTGATTTTTCCGGAATAATGGGCAGTGCGATGTCTTCTATTTTTTTATCCGGTTGGGGTTCCGGTTTTTTCTTTTCAGTAAATATTTTCGGGATGACGATACGCTTGGCCGGCTTTTCGATTTCCGGAGCCGGTTTCCGGCTGACTGTGACTGTATCTTTCTGGGATAGAAAGAATCCGAGTCCTCCAAGAATGAAAAGAATGAGTACACCGATGAACCCTGGAAGGAGAATGGATTTCTTTTTTCCGGTTTGGGATGGCTTTGTTTTCCCTGGTTTTGGAATTGGTTTTTCTCCGGCGATCATGGCAATGAAATCCCCGGCCTTTTTGGGCCGGCTTGATGGTTCTTTTGAAAGAGCCATCAACAGGGCATCATTGACGTGATCCGGCAGACCATCGATTTTTTTTGCGTTTTGATTTGCGATCTGGGATCGCAGATCCTCTCCTTGAACCGGCGGTCTTCCGGACAGCATTTCATAAGCAACAGCCGCAAGGGAGTAAATATCTGTCCAGGGCCCGGCTTCTTTTCCGGATAGCTGTTCCGGAGCCCTGTACGCAAGTGTCTCGGGTTCTTCTCTCCCGGGAAGCCGGGCTGCAGGAGAACTTAAAATATTCGCAAGCCCGAAATCAGCGATTTTAACCAGGTTGTCTTCAGTCAATAATATATTTTGAGGCTTCAACCCCAGGTGGGACAATGGTGTGGTGAGGGAATGGCAATAGTCGAGTCCACTTGCGATCTGCCGCAGCAATGGGATGGATTCATCAAGACCGAGTTTTCCTCCTTTTTCTTCCAGGTGTCCGGCCAGCGTATGTCCCGGGATATATTCCATCACGCAGAAAACAATTTTATTCCAGGTGTCGATACTGTACAGTTGTGCAATATTATTGTGATTCAGCTTGGATGCAGCAGAGAGATCCAGTTTTAAATCAGCCAGCAAATCCGTATTTTTTAAGAGTTCAGGAGGAAGGGACATCAGCGAAACATTCATGTCTCTTTCCCGGTCAAACGCCATATGGACGTTGATCATCGCATCTTTACGGATTTCAAATTTGGTTAAATACCGTTTGGCGATCAGTTGATTTGGTGCTATCCCGCTTTGGACGGTTTTTGTTTCTGTTTTTCCGTCATCCCCTTTTGGATAGTATTTTTTCATTGTTTCACCTATTCAGATTATAAGCGTTTGTTATAATATGAAAAAAAATTTTAATGGAGTATGGATATGATTCTCATCTTGATTCACTGTTTTTTATTATAATCAGATATAAATATGTCAGAACATAATTGTGTGTCAATAAATAATTTATACAATATCTTGTATTCGTAGTTTCCTGAAAAAGATGGATGGAAAACGGAATTTTGCATCCAATCCGAGAATCCGAGAAAATTGGATATGAGATCAAATCATCTTGTTTTGATGTGAGAAAAAAGAGTTGAATAATTTCTAATATTTACTATTATGTAAAACATTGACGCCATTTCCAGCATGTATCATTACTGGCGGAACCCGGATGGGAATGATGAGGATGTGAAAGGGTCCTGCTGCTCCGTCCCCATTGACCGGGTTCGAGAACTGGATTTTGTGCTGACACCGGGCCGCTATGTGGGGCTTGCCGATGAAGAGGATGATTTTGATTTCAAGGAGCGGTTTACCAATCCTGATATGAAGGGATTTTCAAAAAGAAATCTTTAGCTTATGCGACAATGGCATCGCTTCTGGTCCGGGAAAAATGTATTTGCGCAGCAAATTGCTTCGCAATTGGACAAACCGGCAAATGGGCAACAAGTTGTTGCTCTGGTTTTCCAAATTCCGTTGAATCTTTGAATCAAGAAAATCAAGGTCAAACGGAACTTGCTGGATGTAAGGAAACTGAATGATGAAGAAAAAAATTCCGGACAATGAGATTACCGTCTATCAGACAGCGGACGGAAAAATTAATATCGAAGTGCTTTATGCCAATGAAAACATCTGGCTGCCGCAAAAGAGAATGGCGGAACTTTTTGACGTTGACCGCAGCGTTGTTACAAAGCACGTAAAAAATATTTTTACCCAAAAGGAATTACAGGAAGAATTAGTATGTGCAAATTATGCACATGCTGCCGAGGACGGCAAAACCTATCAGACAAAATTTTATTCTCTGGAAGCCATCATTGCCGTTGGATACAGGGTCAATTCCGAACGGGGTACCCAGTTCCGGCAATGGGCGATTTCTATCCTTCAACAATATATCCACAAAGGTTTTGCCATTGACAGCGATCGTTTTAAGTACGGTTCCCGTTTCAGTACACGATTTTTTGATGAGTTGCTGGAGGAGATCAGGGACATCCGAGCCAGTGAGCGGATGGCCTATCAGAAAATTACCGACATTTATGCAACGTCGATTGACTATTCGCCAAAAGCGGCAGACACCAAAAAATTTTTTGCAACGGTTCAAAACAAACTGCATTTTGCCATTACCGGGCAGACTGCCGCGGAGATCATAGCCAAACGTGCAGACAGCAAAAAACCCAATCTGGGATTAACTTCATGGCGCAAGGGGCCGGAAGGAAAGATAATGCCAAGCGATGTTACGGTTGCGAAGAATTATCTGAACAAACCGGAACTTGACCATTTGAACCGCATTGTCACCATGTACCTGGATTTTGCGGAATTGCAGGCCGTGCGGAACAAACCCATGTATATGAAAGACTGGATCGAAAAACTGAATGCCTTTTTACAGTTCAGCGAATATGAAATTCTTACTAATGCGGGGTGCATCAGCCATGAAGTCGCCCTGGCGCTGGTCGCCAAGGAGTATGAAAAATACCGGGTTGTCCAGGACAGGGAATACGTCTCGGATTTCGACAAAGAAGTGAAACGCCTTATGGGAAAAAAAGATGACGATGACTAAAATTACCGAATCCGCCATTGCCAATAACGACAGCGCCCGAGATGTTATGGGGAAAGACAAATTACGGGAACTTGCCGTGGTGCTTTTTGAACGGGTCAGGGAAAACGCCTCCCTTGACTGGACCATCAAGGAAAACGTTAAGACCAAGTTGAAGGTCATTGTCAAGAGGACCTTGCGGCAGTATGGCTATCCGCCGGATATGCAAAAGCCGGCAACCGAGACGGTGCTGAATCAGGCTGAAATGATTGCTGAGGAGATGGCGCATGCGGAATAATCCATTTTGCCATGAGCCTTTTCATCGTGAAATTTACTCACATGATAAGCATTTTAGCCTCATGAAAGATATTCTTGAGCTCCAGTTAACAACTTGAAAAAGTACCCTGCTGAATCAAATGAAAATATTTTTTTAAAAATGAAACAAATCAAGGAAGGAGAAATTCATGTCGGAATTTAAGGATGTAACAATAATTAAAAAAGCAAACATTTACTTTGATGGAAAGGTTACCAGTCGCACGGTTGTTTTTTCAGATGGTTCCCGAAAGACCCTCGGAATCATGCTTCCCGGCAAATATGAGTTCAATACGGATGATAAAGAAATCATGGAAATCATCTCAGGGGATCTTGAAGTACTCATCACAGCCTCAGAAGGATGGAAAACAATTACAGACGGAGGGGTATTTGAAGTGCCTGCAAAATCGAAATTCAGTTTACATGTTAAACGCCCTACGGATTACTGCTGTTCTTATATAAAATAAAGATAAGAGATACTTTTCAATAGCAAAGACGATTCATCCTCACTATGGGTGTGTTTTCTCCCTTTACCTAATCAGGTCCGGGTTGAGCGGAATGAATGGTTTTATAGCGGAGTCGTTCACTGTCTGAGCGGATTGGGGATCACTCTTTTATTTATTGGTATTTATAAATGTTGAATAATGATGAAAAATAAGCAAGATTCGGGTGGCAATTGTGATTTGATTCCAGTAAGGTGCGAACTCAGGAGGAAGGAGAATCAAGATGACGGCATCCGATTTTTTGCAGCAGCACCGGGATTACCTGAGGATTGAAAAAGCGATTCGGTTTCTGGAAAAAAACATCCAATCTCAGCCTGATCTGGATCAGATCGCGGAAAGTGTGAATCTGAGCAGATATCACTTTTCCAGGCTCTTCAAACAATGGGCAGGCATCAGTCCAACCCAGTTCCTCCAGACCCTGACCCTTGAGTATACCAAGAAAAAATTGGCTGAATCCAAAAGCCTTCTTGACGTTTCGCTGGATGCCGGGCTGTCCGGTCCAGGGCGTCTTCATGACCTGTTTGTCACACTGGATGCCATGACGCCGGGCGAATTCAAACGCATGGGGTCAGGATTAAAAATTACCTATGGATTCGGTGGGTCATTGTTTGGGGAATGCCTGCTTGCAGTGACACAGAGAGGAATCTGTTTTCTCGGATTCGTGGATGGAGAGGATCGGAACAATTCCTTTTCCCAGCTTGAAGAGACATGGCCGGGTTCTGATTTTGTTCATGATCCGGTTTCTATCCGATTGATCCTGAAACGTGTATTTGATGTGAGTCATGCAAGGAATCCAAAACCCTTTCCTCTGCACGTCAAGGGTACCAATTTCCAGATCAATGTGTGGCGGGCACTCTTGGCCATACCGCCCGGAAAATTATTGAGCTACCAGGATATTGCAGCCCGTATCAACAGGCCCGCATCTGTCCGGGCTGCTGCCAATGCCATTGCAAGGAATCCGATTTCTTATCTCATTCCCTGCCATCGGGTGATTGCAAAATCCGGTAAGATTCATCAATATCGCTGGGGAACAGCCAGAAAAAAAGCGATTCTCGGATGGGAGGCGGCTGAAACAGATCAGGTGACCGGTTAAAGCTTTCCTGCCATGGCCTCGTCCCGTAATTTGAGCCGGTCGATCTTGATATTGTGCCGGACATCCACGGGAAAGGAAGGATGGAAAAAAAACTCGTTGATATTTTGGGTATGATCGTATTCTTTTCCCAGGCGGCGAAGTTCTTTGATCATCATCTTTTTTTTGGGGCCCTGGGGTATGGTTTGATCCATCCTTTCCACTACAATCGCCGGGATGGTTTCACCATGTCGCTTCAACCCGATGAGGGCAGTCCGCTTCACCTCCGGATGCTGGTTGAAAATCGCCTCGCATTGTACGGAACTCAGCAGGCCGTTCCGGGTTTCAACCCGGTGGGTTAATCGTCCGCCAAACCAGAGGCGTCCCTGATGATCCAGGTATCCGATATCGCCCATACGGTGCCAGAATCGATTGTTTTCATGATCGAATATTTTGGTTTCTCTGGTTTTTTCCGGCATCTGGTAGTACTCTCGGGTAACAACGGATCCGGAAACAATAATCTCTCCCATCTGGCCGGCCGGCATCTCGATAACATCCTTGAAATTCTCGATAGCCTGGTCGGAAATCCGGATAATTTTCACCTGGATGGTGGGAACCGGCGTGCCCAGACAGGTTCCCTTTCCCTGATGGGTGAGGTCGCTTGTATTTTCCAGGACATACTTTCCACTGACATTGGAAACCGGAAGAGATTCGGTCGCTCCATAAGGAGTATAGGTGGTTCCGTTGATCAGAACATCCCTGAATTTCCGGTGAAGGGCTGTGGAAATGGGCGCTCCGAACATGACCAGGGATCGGACAGTCGGAAGGGTGATCTGGTGTTTCAGGCAATAATCCGCCACACGTTCCCATATGGCAGGAGATCCGGCTGCAAAGGTGGCCTGATTGTCCTGAATATTGGCCACCAGCTTTTTGGGATCAGCCTTGGCTGGTTTTGAGGGATTCATATCCGGAATACAGCTCTGGATTCCCATTGCGATGATAAACAGCGAGAACAGGGGAAATCCCGGGATATCCACATCCTTTTCCGAAAGATGGTATATCTCTTTGAGGATGTCGGTCTGGTCGGAAAAGATCTGATGCGTGTACACAACCCCTTTGGGGATTCCGGTTCCGCCGGATGTAAAGAGAATGGCCGCAGTATCTTCCGGATTCACCGCTTCGATATCCTGATCGGCTGTATCGTGACCCGATGACCGGAGCTGTTTCAGGCTTTTCATCTTTCCCCACCGGGTGTTACCGGTCGTGATAAAATATTTTATGGAATCAAAAGCCTTGGCATAGAAAAGCCGTAAAATATGGACCTCCGGGACAGCAATCAGTCCGATGGGTTTGACCTGCTGAATGGCTCTCAGCAGATTTTCTTTTCCCATCCCGGGATCAATAAACACGGGAATCAATCCAAGTTTGAACAAAGCAAAGGTGATGGCGGAAAAATCAAGGGATGGACGGACAAAAACGAGAGTCCGGTCTCCTTTTGCAAAACCCATATTTTTGAGCCCGATGGCATACTGCCGGGAACGTTCTTCGAGCTCTGAAAAGGTCAGGGATTCATATCGGTATCCTGATTTGAACCGGTTTTTCCGGGGTATGGTAATGGCTTTTTTATGTGGCTGTTTTCTGGCTTGTTCGGTGAGCCGGCCGGCAATATTCATGGTAATCTGATTCCTCTTCTTTTTATTATTTCATAGTCAAGAAATATGGGTGTGTCAAGCAGACTTGTTTCAGTATTTACACTCTGGATTTGAATTCCAAACGGTGATTGACAATCATTCTGTTGATAGGATATAGATAATTCATATCATATCCAATCAACCGGTTCTCCATTCTTTTTTATCTGAAATCTGAGTCTGAAAGCATCTGCCATCTTTTTCAAGCTCATCGGAGCTGGTTTGTCGGCCTATATGTTGACAAACAATTTTTCGGATTATGGATCATATCATTAAACGAAAGAAAAGGAGGTTACCCATGCAAAAACATTTTGTTCATTATGCAACCTTTCTGAAAGTGACAAGGGCCATTTCCGAGAGCAAAGATCCGGAAGAAGTCGTCCTGATGACCGCAGAGAGCGTGAAAACCGCGTTGGGTGTAAAGGGCTGCTCGATATTTCTGCTGAACCGGAAAACCGATGAGCTTGAGCTGGCAGCCTCATTTGGGTTGAGCAAGACATACCTTGAAAAGGGTCCGATTCATTTTATGCGTTCGATTCAGGAATCGCTTGGGGAGGGTCCGGTTGCGATTTATGATGTTCTGGATGATCCCCGGATTCAGTATCCGGAAGAGGCAAGAAAAGAAGGGATTTCCTCTATCCTTGGGGTTCCCATTGTCGTACACGGGAAAGTGATCGGAGCGCTGCGTGTCTATACCGCCGAGCCATGGGATTTCACCCTGGAAGATGTGAACCTGGTGCAGGCAGTATCCCAGATATGCGGGATGGCCATTGATTCATGCCGTCTACGCAGAGGGTACAAGACCAGTATCGAGATCCTGAAAAACATGCGTAACCCCGAAGAGATAAAATCCAACCGGTGGACCCCCTACGAGGGCATTCCGGTCAGTGTGGAACAATCGATTTGTGATTATTGATTTGACTTCTGTTCAGATGGGATCAATCAAAACTCCAGCAGAACGAAAGCCCCTGTTCTGCTGGAGTTTTTGTGGCAGATTAATGGGATAGCGTCTGGATATAACTCTCCAGACCATCCAGAAACATCTGTACGGACATCATGATCAGAAGCATGCCCATAAGCCTTGCCATGGCCCGGAGCCCCTTTTTCCCCACAAACCTCATCATAACCCCGGATAAAAGAAGAATCAGAAAAGTGATTCCCCATGCCAGAGAAAGAGCGCCAATCCAGGTCCCGATCCTGTCCGGATCTCTGCTGGCCATGAGCAGCAGGGCTGCAATGGCCGATGGCCCTGCGATCAGCGGCATGGCAAGCGGGACAATAAACGGGTCTTCATGTTCACTGTCTCCTTTGATGCCATGCTGGGGATATACCATCCCGATGGCAATCAGGAAAAGCACAATCCCGCCGGTTATGCTGAGGGATGATTGTTTCAGGCCGAGAAGGTTCAGCATCGGTTCTCCGGCCATGAGGAAAAACAGAAGAATGAGATAGGCGAATATCAGTTCCCGTATTATGATTCCGGTTCTTTTTTGATCCGGAACTTTCTGAAGTATGGAGTGAAAGATGGGAATATTGCCCAGCGGGTCCATGATAAAGAACAGAATCAGGGTGGCGGATAAAAAACTCATTTTCAGCTCGTCTGTTGATTCCGGATAAATGTCTTGACAAAATCAGGAGCATGCTCCTATTTGTCGAATCGTGTGATGTTCAGCCCGTCCAGACAACGCGGAGGTATCTTGTGTCCAGAAACAGTCTGAAGGCTATTATAAAAGAAAAGTTCGCCATTAACAACAGGAATTGGGGTATTTATACCGCCATTTTTCAGACCGTGGACAAGCTTGCAGGGGTTTCAAAATATCCTGTGGTTGGCCCGATCATGAAAAAGATTTTGCGTTTTGACCATCCGGAAAAAAACTATACCCAGGGATATGTGATCAATCTGGATAAAAGCCTGAGAGCCAATCAGAATGTCGTGCTGCCGATCACCCTGGTTGAAAAAGCGATTCAGGAATCCTCCTATCGGGCCATCATGCACAAATGCATCTGCCGGGATGGGGGTATCAAGTGTAAGGATTACCCTGCGGATTTCGGGTGTATTTTTATTGGAGAAGGGTCAAGAGTGACCGAGAAGAGGGGGATTGCCCGATCGGTTTCCATTGATGAGGCGCTTGCACACGTCCGGAAAGCAGCAGGATACGGCTTGGTCTGCCAGACAATCTGGGTCGAAGCCGAAGAGTTTGTCTGGGGGATCGATTCTGATAAAATGCATCAGTTTCTGGAGATCTGTTTTTGCTGTCCCTGCTGCTGCATAGCGTTAAAAAATTATCGGAGGGTGGGAAAGGATATTCAGGATCGATTCCGATCTATCGGATGGAAGGCTCATGTCATAAAGGAGTGTTCCGCCTGTGGGGTCTGTGAAACAAGATGCCCGAAACAAGCCATACGCATTCAGAACCGGCAGGTCCGTGTGACAGAGGATTGCATCGGCTGTGGTATATGTGCAGCGGTCTGTCCGGAAAATGCTATTGATATTGATCAGATCTCTCCCATAAAGGAGCATATAAACGATTATTTTTTCGGATTTCGTCCGAAAGTGTGACCTGCTTATCTTACAATTTAGGATTGACATTCCTAAATTGTAAAGATATATGGAGGATAAACAAACCACAACAACATAACCTGTTGTTTCCGGAAAAAAGATGATCCCAAGAGCGCTTGAAAAAAAAATTGTTTCCATGGTCAAGGTGTTTCCGGTGATCTCTCTGACCGGCCCAAGACAATCCGGAAAAACAACACTGGTACGTGCACTGTTTCCGGATTACCATTATATGAATCTGGAAAACCTGAATGATTTCTCTACCCTGTCGGAAGATCCACTACGTTTATTGAGAGCATATGCATCAAAAGGTGTGGTGATTGATGAGGCTCAGAAAATGCCGGACATGTTCTCTTATATTCAGGTGATTGTGGATGAATCCAGGGAAATGGGGAAGTTCATTTTGACCGGCTCTCAGAATTTTTTGCTTCTTGAAAAAATCACCCAGAGCCTTGCAGGCAGAGCAGCCATTCTTCATCTGATGCCCTTTGGCTTATCTGAACTTGCGCATTCCGACAGACTGCCGGACAGTCTTGACCGTATTATGCACACTGGATTCTATCCGGCTATTTATGACAGGGAGATGGAAGCACCGGACTATTATCCATCTTATCTTCAGACCTATATTGAACGTGATGTAAGAAGCATGAAAAACATTGGTGATTTGTCCTTGTTTCAGCGTTTTGTCCGATTGTGTGCAGGAAGAACCGGACAACTGCTCAATCTGTCCAGCCTGGGTAATGAGATTGGCATCAATTATAAAACAGTGGACTCATGGCTCTCCATTCTCGAAACCAGTTTTATTATTTTCCTTCACCGGCCGCATCATAAAAATTTCAACAAACGTCTTGTTAAGCAACCCAAGCTCTTTTTTTTTGATACCGGTATTTTATGCTCATTGTTGGATATCGAGACCCCGCAGCAATTAAGCACTCATTACCTGAGAGGGAATATTTTTGAATCGTTCATTATCTCCGAATACGTCAAAATGCGATATCATGAAGGGCTACGTTCCAATGTCTTTTTCTGGAGAAACAATACCGGGAACGAAATCGATATGCTGATTGAAAACGGTGAACAATTAAAAGCTGTTGAGATCAAGTCCGGTGAGACAATCCATGAAGATTTTTTCAAAGGGCTTTCCTATTTTCAGGCCATGTCCGGGATCGATCCGAAGAACAGTTATCTGGTTTATGGCGGTCTCAGTGATTATGAAAGAAAAAAGGGAACCGTGTTGAGCTGGATGAATATCAAAGCGCTTTAATAAGAAATCCGGGGTATTTCATCATATGGGCCGGTTGATCAGGTTTCCGGAAGATTTTGGATACTGTCGTTTTACCTGCTCCAGCTGATCATGGAACTCTGTGTCAGTAAGTTCCCCTGCATTGTGCAGTTTGAACAGGGAGATGATCCGGGGGGTGACCAGTTGATCGTTTTGATAACCAGTCGAGTCCGGTATTCCGATGTTTGACAGGTATGTCCGGAGGGGAAACCCTTTTTCCCGGATCATTTTTTCCACCTCCAGGGTTCTGGGGATTCCCGCCTCTTTCAGATTCCGGCCCAAGGCGATTTGATCCTGACTGGAAAAGTTTTCCGGTTTATAGCTGGAAAGAATTTCCTGAAGCGTTTTTTTTTGTTCCCCTGTCAGCGGTTCCTGCAATTTGGCAGGGGAGGGGGTTTGATACCCAGAATGTTGAATTTTCATCAGATTCGTCCTTTGCAGTATCATTGATGTGGATGCACCTGCATGATAACAGAGCAAGAGAGGTGCCAGATTTCAAAGCGCAGGGATATCTACCGTTATGCGATGAGTGATCAACAATCAATGGGCAATGACTATCTGTTTCCGAACAAGATTCGGACAATCGACTTGAAATCCTGCATTACATGCTTAGTTTCCGGATACCAGAAAACATTATGATTTTTTGGCAGAAAAATTTTAAATGACCAATAACCCTGTTCCGGCAAATTGAGGAGACAATACAATGAAATTACAGCATGATAAATCCGTTCTTGCGAAAAAACTGGAACTTCCCTGTGGAGCGACCATCAAAAACCGGATTGGAAAATCAGCCATGAGTGAAATCATGGGAGATAAAAACCATCAGCCCACATCCGCCCTTGTCAATCTATATGGAAGATGGGCATCCGGAGGCGTCGGTCTGCTGATAACCGGCAATGCAATGATCGATAAACAAGCGCTGGGAGAACCGCGCAATGTCGTGATCGATGAAAACAGTGACATAGAGTTGCTGAAAAATTGGGCGGACAGCGGGAAGAAGAAGGATACCCATATCTGGGTGCAGTTGAATCACCCCGGACGGCAGTCACCCTCTTTTTTATCCGCAAAACCTGTGGCACCCTCAGCCATCCCTTATAAATCCACCTTGAAATATGCCTTTAACACGCCCCGTGAGCTGATGGATCAAGAGATCAGAGAGTTGATCCGGAAGTTCGGTAAATCCGCTTTCATTGTGAAAAAAGCCGGATTTACCGGCGTCCAGATTCATGGAGCGCATGGGTATCTGGTCAGTCAGTTTCTGTCGCCCATCTATAATCAGAGAACCGATAAATGGGGAGGAGAGATCGAAGGAAGGATGCGGTTTGTCATGGAGATCTATCGGGAAATGCGGAAGCAGGTTGGTCCGGAGTTTCCAATCGGAATCAAGATCAATTCTTCCGATTTTCATAAGCAGGGTTTTTCTGAAGAGGATGCATTGACGGTCATACAAGCGCTTTCCAGTGAGGGAATGGATCTGATTGAGATATCCGGCGGAACCTATGAATCGCCGGTCATGATGGGTGGTGGGAAAAAACCGGAAGAACAGAAGCCTTTTTTTATCGATTTTGCTGAAAAAGCCGTACAGTCGATCCATACGCCGGTGATTCTGACCGGCGGATTTCGAAGCAGCAAAATAATGGCGGATGCGATCCAGCATTCCGGTGTTGCCATGACAGGCATTGCAAGACCGTTGGTCATTGACCCGGATATGCCGGCTAAAATTTTATCCGGAGAACCGTATCTCAGTCAGGTAAAACCACGTACAAGCGGAATCGGATTTATTGATAAATTGGCCATGCTTGAAATCACCTGGTATGAAAATCAGATGAGATACATCGGAAATGGCCAGAACCCTGATCCGGATGAAAATGTCTATCATACGATTTTCAAGCTGTTTTCCCATCGGGGTGCGAAGGTGTTCAAGCGAAGAAGGGCGTCGTGAATTTTTAGTATCCTGTTAAAGCAGTCCGAAATGGATCGTAATGGCTCTTTCGATTTGTAACATTTCTTTTTCATTCAACACGCCGATGAATTGTACAATCCGGCTTTTATCAATGGTTCTGATCTGGTCTGCTTTGACTTTTGAATTTTTTGGAAGGTTGGCGGAGCCTTTTGAAAGGAATATTTCAAAAGGATAAATTTTTTCCGTATTTTTTGATGTAACCGGAAGAACGCTGACGGTGCCGGCATGGGTGTTATTAATATCATTGGATACAACAACCACGGGTCTGGTTTTGGAAATTTCCTTTTCAACCGTGGGATCAAGTGCGGCAAGATAAACACAGCCCCTTTTAATATTCATCCCAGCCCTCCAGATCAGCGGCTTTAAATTCTTTTGTAACTTCAAGTCCTTCTTTTGCAGTTGCCTTGTAGCCTTCCTTCATTTTTTTTTGCAGTTCGACTTTTTCCATTCCTGCTATCCGCTCTTTAAGAGAATCTGCAATAAATCGGTTCCGCTGTCTTGGTCCGGCCATTTTATTTAATAAGGCTACAAGGTCTTTGGGCAATGTAATATTTAAACGCACTTTTTCTGTATTCATAATACACTCCATAATGGTGTCTATAAGCATGTATACATGGGTAACATAATAAATGCTTATCTTCAATCCAAATAGTTGAGCCTTTAAAATTATTTTATTCGGATACCATTGCAGAGAGTTTATAAAACGGAAGAAGGTTGAGCTGAAATCAGGGTGTCATCGGGGATTGATTTTACGCAATATTTTTTAAAAGAGAGCTAATTTCAAAACGATTAAAAAGCGTCACACCGGCGAAAGTCGGTGCCCAGAAAAGAGCCGAAAATACTGGATAGCGCTACGCTTCATTGCGTGTCTAGTTTTCGCCGGAACCACAACAACAGACTTTTGAAATTGGCTCATATGTTTGGTGAGCAATAATTACATCGCAAGAAGTTAATATTTTCCGAAATCATTATCATCCAAAGCGATTATTTGCTCTGGGGAAGAAAGCTTTTGTTTTTGATGAGTCGTTGCCGGATTTCCCCATGAATGAGGGGTGTCTGTTTTTTGGAAAATAGGATCTTGCTTCTTACTTTTTTGTGAGACGGACGGCTGAAAAGTTGTAGCTCTTTCCTTTAACTTGAAACGCTTTAAAAGCTCACGAACTATTGTCGCCTGTGATGAAAGCTCCTCAGAAGAAGCAGAGGTTTCTTCGGCATTAGCCGTATTTTGCTGTGTTACACTGTCGATCTGAGAAAGCCCTTGGTTAGCTTGTGAAATCCCCTGGGCCTGTTCATTACTTGCAACAGCAATCTCACCGACCAGATCAGCAACTTTACCTATACCGTTATTGATTTCATTCAGGGCATTTGCTGTCTTCTCCGCAATATTATTCCCATCATCAACTTTTTTAATCGTGCTTTCGATCAACTCCGCTGTCTCCTGTGCGGCTTTGGCACTTCGTGCTGCCAATGTCCGGACTTCCTGGGCCACTACAGCAAAACCTTTACCATGTTTACCCGCACGGGCTGCTTCTACAGCTGCATTTAAGGCAAGAAGATTTGTCTGAAAAGCAATATCATCAATCGTCTTTATAATTTTATTGATTTCTTTACTTGCATCACTGATGGTTTTCATGGCAATAACCATCTCCTTCATCTGCTGAGTACCATTTTGCCCTGTTTCACGCATTGCTTTGGCAAGTTGATTTGCTTGAGATGCATTTTCAGCACTTGTATTGGTCTGGGCGCCGATCTCGGTCATCGAGCTTGTAATCTCTTCCAGTGAAGCAGCCTGCTCTGTAGCCCCCTGCGAAAGTGACTGACTGGAATCTGAAACTTGACGAGCCCCTGTATCGACCTGCTGCGCAGCAAGATTCAATTCGTTAACGATTTCATTTAAACTAAGATTCATTGTTCGAAGTGCATTCCCAAGGGTATCGACATCTGAGGCTAATTCTACCTCCATGGTAAGATCCCCTTTTGCAATAGCACTTGCAAGAGTGGCTCTTTCTCTTTGAACCTCAGTCAAATTTTTGAATGCATCAGCCATCTGCCCCAGTTCATCGCTGGAAGTGACCTCCACCATCTTCTGCGTATCTCCTTTTGCCATACATTTTGCAGCATCTGTAAGGTTTTTAATGGCGCCTGTAATTTTCCGTGCAAATAAGGAGATAATCACAACCAAAACAGTAATGAGGATTGCAGCTAATGCAAGTGTTGAATTAATTAACCGTTTTTTATTGGATAAAATCTCTTTTTCCATATCAGCCACGAGAACATCAATATGGTCAGCATAGGCACCGGTGCCGAGAACCCAACCCCATTCCGGAATGAGCTTGACATATGAAAATTTGCTGAAAGCAGTATCTTTATCTTCACCTGGTTTGTTCCAATAGTACCGGACAACACCTTCTCCGGATTTATTGCAGACTCTATTCATATCACTAAACAGATTGGTAACCGTTATACCGGATAGCTCTGATGCGCCTTTCGGATATTTTTTACCCCGGTAAAAAAAATTTTCAAATCGTTCCAGATCCTTGAAATCTGAGATATCCTTTCCATCAAGGTTGGGAAGAGCAGGATGCATAATCATTTCAGGTTTATCTATATTCTGCGTATTATATGAGTGTATCCAAATGTAATCTTTTTTTGTTTCACCAAACCATAAATTTTTAATGATATCTTTGCATTCCTCTTTGCTTTTCTCGCTTTTCCGAAGATTGTTTACAATGGTAACTGCAATATCAATTTCTCCTTTCAGTTTCTCCACGACAGCCTCTTCCTGCTGTTTACGGACACTGGCAATCTGTGTTTTCGTTTGCTGATTTACAATCAATATTTGAATGAACAGTAAAAGGATTAATGCAGCAAGGGTTGGCAGGGTTGAAAATAGAATCATTTTTGGTCCGATTTTCATAATTTTCTCCTTATATAATCATGTGGATGGTATGTGTTTCGAATTATGAAAAGCATATAGTTATTGTTTTGATTTCAAATGGCAAATAAATTAATGATTGCTATGAAGATAAGGAATCGCTGTATTTACAAGTAGTTTGTTAAAATTGTATAAATCGATCCGTTCACAGAAAAGATGAAGTAGAGAAGATAAGGCTTGAATCAAACTATCTTATAAGTTGATAAATTTTACCAATTGTCTAAAAAGAAGTCAAATTAATTTTTTATTATCCTACAAGCGGTTGAATAATGAAATAACCCCCTAATCCGGCGATGGCAACACCGGCTATTTTCCGGAACCATAGCCCTCCTTGCTGAAAACGGATGTTTTCCAGGATGCGGCGCACCAGGGCTATGCTGGAACCGGCAATGGCAATGGGGATGCAGCAACCGATACCAAAAAGCACGATGAAAAGAACCCCTGTTGCGATCTTCTGCTGGATCGTGATGATCGCCTTATTTTTGTCATCCGATTTCCTCCTCTGGGATAAAATGTATCTTTATTCAAGATTTGCAGGTAACATGGCAGACACCGGTGGGTGTTTCCACAGCAAAGGGAAAGTATTTGCGTTTGAACCACAATGCAGCGTTTACCAGAGAAATCAGTACCGGAACCTCTACCAGGGGACCGATGACAGCAGCAAAAGCCTGGCCTGAATCCAGTCCAAAGACAGCCACAGCCACGGCAATGGCCAATTCAAAATTGTTGGATGCAGCCGTAAAGGACAAGGTAGTGGATTGTTCATAGGTCGCCTTTGCTTTTATGGAAAGCCGGAAGGAAACAAAGAACATGATCACGAAATAGATACACAACGGGATAGCCACTCGTACGACATCAAGCGGCAGTTGAACAATATACTCCCCTTTCAGCGAGAACATGATCAGAATGGTGAAAAGCAGGGCGATCAGGGTAATGGGGCTGATCTTTGGGATAAATTGGTTTTCATAGCGTTCAATTCCTATGGTTTTCAGACCGATTATCCGTGAAAGCACGCCGGCGATAAAAGGAATGCCAAGATAAATAAAAACGCTTTCGGCAATCTGACCGATAGAGATATCCACCACCATACCTGTAAGGCCTATCCATCGGGGCAGAACAGTAATGAATATCCAGGCATAAACCGAAAAAAACAGTACCTGGAAGATGGAATTAAAAGCCACCAGCCCTGCACAATACTCCCTGTCGCCCTTGGCCAGATCATTCCAGACAATCACCATGGCGATACAGCGTGCCAGGCCGATGAGAATCAATCCCACCATGTACTCCTGGTGACCGGACAGAAAAGCAATCGCCAGCAGAAACATCAGGATCGGGCCGATGATCCAGTTCTGTAACAGGGAAAGAGCCAGCACCTTGACATCTCGGAACACGAAACCGAGTTTTTCATATTTCACCTTGGCAAGTGGCGGGTACATCATCAGGATCAGACCAACGGCAATGGGAATGTTGGTAGTTCCCACGGAAAAATGGTTGATGAAATTTTTGATTTCCGGAAACAAGTACCCTCCGCCAACGCCGGCAAACATGGCGAGAAAAATCCAAAGTGTCAGAAAGCGGTCCAGAAAACTCAATTGTTTGATCGTTGAATCGGTCATGTGATCTCCTTACTTTTTCAGCCAGGACAGAACATCCTTTTTGGTGGGGATCTTGCCCACTGATTTTACTTCATCGTCGATCACTATCGCCGGGGTACCGAACACACCGTAACCGGCAATTTTCATCAGGTCGGTAACTTTTTCCACCTCTGCGTCCACCCCGGATTCGGCAACCGCTTCCTTAACCACTTTTTCTGTTTGCCGGCATTTGGGGCAGCCGGGACCCAGTACTTTCTGTCAACAATTTGGATTTATATATGAATGGTGAGCAACGTGAAATGGTTATCCCCTTCCTCGTCAATAGCCTGGGAGGGATCCATTTTTTCCAGCTCTTTCAGTGAACCGGCACTGGCTTCGATCATCTGAATCGATTTTTCAATGTGCTGAATAAAGGTTGCGGGTTTCAGGATTTCTCCATAGCAACGGGTATAGGAATAGATGCACAGGTTTTGTTTTGCAAGCTCCCGGGCCATGGGAATGGTTGCCTGAAGGAATTGAAGAGCGTGTTTCACGATATTGACAGTCCGGATTGGGAAAAAATCCCAAAGTACAACCGCAAAACAGAAAAACAGGGTAGGACGATACGCCTTCAGGGTCACGGATTCATCATGTCTGCTGAAACTCTGGGTCAGGATCTTTTCCAGGTAATCATACTGGATTTGACCGGAAGCATCCTTTCGCACCCAGTTTAACGCCACAAAAATATCCAGTGCTTTCTGCCGGTATTCCCTTTTGGGAGCGCTGATCGGGTTATGGGGTTCGGTAAAGAACTCATCATGGGTTTGCAGGATATCCCTTACAATCTGTGTGCACACCAGAAGATAGATAGACCGGTATCCTGTGGGTGAAACCATGATTCCCCGCTCAAACAGTTTTTCAGCCCGGGTAAACAGATCCGAGACCTCGGATTGCAATTGCCGGAAATCCGGAAAATGCGCATCAGAATCATCATTTTTACGCATTCGCCGGAGTATATTCAATGCCCTGGATAGATTGATCACTGCATATTCGCAGTAAAAATCCTCATCCAGGGTGTTGCAGTTTTCAAGAATGAACTGGGCCTCCTCTTCCGCACGTTTGAATTGAACCCCGGCAATGGCATGAGAAGGGGCTTCAATGGCGAGATTTCGAAAGATCACCATTCGAAGTGCCCTGGCGTTGAGATTGGTCGGGTCAATACTGAGTACAATACGCAGGATCTCGTTTGCCTCCCAGAAACTTTGCCTGTAGTAAAGTGTTTTTGCGATCTCGATTCCCAGGAGCGTATTATGGGGAAAGGAGAAAAATCGGGTAACGGCATTGGGCTCGATTTTTTCTTCAAGCTGCTCCGGAAAAATGAAAAACTGGTTTAACAGATCCACGGAAGAGGGTTTGTTCTGCATGATTTCATCTTCCAGGAGATGGGGTATGAAATCCCAGTAAATGGAGCTCCAGAGTCCTGACACCCACCATATATTCAGGGCCTCACCGTTAAAGAGGGTTGCTTCCTTTGGATTCGGGCAAAAAACCGTGCGGATATCACTGATCAGGATGCACTGGTGGGTGTAATCCGTCATCCGGATCACCGGGTCTCCGGGAAGTTTGGCATTGAGGATAGGCAGAAGATAGTTATCCAGATTGGCAAAGTCACCGGTCGCAATGCCGATGGATAAAAACCGGTTTTTCGTGCAATAATCGGACAATGCCCAGCGGATGGCCATCTGATGGGCAACCGATATGGCATTGCGGATGCTCCGTTTATACGATGTGGGGTAGTTGGCCCTGCCTTCCTTGGGGAAATCAATATAAATTGTTGTGATATCGTGAGATTTTACTTTTCCCCAACTGCCGTAAGGAAAAAGATGAATCGACCCCTGGATATAATTTTTTACATTATTTTTCAGCCATACCACGGCATCATGACCAATGACATCCCCCCGGCTGGACAGGGTCAGCCCGATCCTTACGCCTTCGTTGTAGCTCTGGGGCTGGTTGGTTTCGTGACAAAGTTTTAACAGGGCTTCATAATTCCAGGATGGATCAAGATCCGGCCGCTCATACCCGAGCCAGAACGAAACCGCTCGGAGGGCATTTCGCTTGTGGGGCGTATCTGCGGGTTCTTTTTTCAACCGGGTCAGCATCGTGTTGGTCAGCTTTGGCAGGGCTATTTTTTTTTTCAGGATCAGGGCATTGACCCGATCGGTGAGCGCCCGTTCCGAGATGCCGATGTGCAGGAGCTCTTTTTTTTTCTTGAGCAATTCTTCAAATGTAAGATCCATGGGGGGCGAGTAGGAGGAATTGTCCTTTGCATGGGACTGGATGAACCGGGTAAAGGCATTTTCATCGCATGTCTGAATGATGCCTTCCTGAAAAGCAAAGTTGACAAAAGAATGAAATAGTTTCCGGTTGTCACTTTTTTTGATGAAATTATGTAATGTTTCAAGATTTGGGAAAACAGCCAAAAGGGCAGAATTTGCTTGTTTGCCTTTAATCATTAGCAATTCCTGTTCTATACAATTTATCTGTTTTACGGTAAAACACTTTTTTTAATAAAACACTCTTAAATATTGTTATCTGTTTTATGATGTACTATCGATATGGCTAATATTCAACCGTTCGTCAAGTCATTAATTGATGCCTGTGCAGGATAGGTCTGCCGGTTTCCTGCATTCCGGCAAAACAAGGAGGACAAATGCTGCCAGAATTTTATCAATTTCATCATCCCACCAAAATGATTTACGGTGCAGGTCTTGCATCCGATTTTTCACACGAGCTGGATGCCTTGAATGTAAGTAATTTTTTTATGGTGTCTGATCATGTCATCAACGATCTTGGGTTGCTTGACAGTATTAAAGAAGGAATAGAACAGGGCGGATATACGATTACCGGAACCTACCTGGATGTTCCTCAGGATGCTTCGATCACCGCTGTAAAGGAGATCAGCAAACTGGCTATAGAGTCCGGAGCGGAAGGATTAATCGCAGTGGGTGGAGGAAGTGTTATCGATGCCGCCAAGGCAGCCAATTTCACCTTTTCCCATGGCGGTGATCTGATTGAGGATTACTCCGGTGCCGGAACGCTCACCGCACCCCTGAAACCGCTGGTTGTCATACCCACCACTGCCGGGACAGGGAGTGAATGCACTCTTGTTGCGGTTATTTATGATGTGGAAAACAAGGTCAAGCTGGCTTTTTCAGACGGGTATCTCCTGCCGAAACTGGCTGTTCTGGACCCGGTCATGACACAATCCCTGCCGCCGAAGCTGACCGCTTCAACCGGAATGGATGCGCTGACCCATGCTGTGGAATCCTTTGTGGGCGTGGATTCTTCCCCCCATTCCGAGGCACTGGCGGTTGCTGCCATCGAGCTGATTTTCAAGAATCTTGTCAAAGCCATCGAGGATGGGGATGATCTGGAAGCCAGGGGTGCTATGCTGATTGCTTCCAATATTGCAGGCACATCCTTTTCCCATTCCATGGTTGGCTGTGTTCACAGCATGGCCCATGCTACCGGCGGAATCGCGAGGGTTCCTCATGGTGTTGCCAACGGTATCCTTCTGGCCCACGGCATGGAATACAATTTTGAGGAATGCAAGGAAAAGTTTGCCAGACTGGCCTATTTTATGGGGCAGGATGTGACCGGACTGTCCGTAGATGATGCAGCCCGGAAGGCCATTCAGGCGGTTCGTGAACTGCATAAGAAAATGCATGCCCTTGGAGCCATGCCTTTGAACCTGAGAGAGGCAGGCGTGAAGAAAGAAAGTCTGGAAAAAATTGCGCAGGCAGCGCAGGAAGACGGTACCACGGTCTATAATGTTCGTGAGGTACTATCAGAGAATATTCTGGTTCATTTGAAGAATGCATATTAATCTATTAAAAAAGGAGAGATCAAATGCCGGTTTTTGAAAGTTCTGAAAAATTTAATGAGGTACTGGGTGGATTTTTTCGACTGCTTGCAAATACGCCTGTGATTGCGGACAAGCTTCTGGAATCCAAATTGATCATCCGTTTCAACTATACGGATCCGGATCTTGTGCTGGTGATTGACTGTTCCGGGGAAAAAATAGATGTCCGATCCGGAGATATGGATACCAAAGTGATTGTGGATATGAAGATGAATGCGGATATTGCCCATAAGTTCTGGTTCGGGAAGGTCAATCTGACCATGGCATTGACCCGGAGACAGATGATTGCAAAAGGACCGGTTCCCAAAATCCTGAAGCTTCTTCCGGCCATCAAGCCCAGTTATGCCATGTATCCTCAGTATCTGATGGAAAATGGGTATGGCGAATACAACATTCATTAAACCAAGATGTTCCGGGTCGCTGAAACGCACCGGTTCTTTTTTTTTAAACAGATATGAGGTGGCAATATGGGGAAAAAACAGATGGGCGGATATGCAGGAACGATCTTGTATGTTGACCTGACAACCCGGAACATATTGAAAAAGCCGTTGGATCCAGACTTTGCCAGAGAAAACATCGGCGGGCTTGGATTCGGCACCCGGATTTTTTTGGATCTGATCTATGGAAAGCCGGATTTTGATGCTTTGTCTCCGGACAATCCTTTTGTACTCATGACAGGTCCGCTGACCGGAATGATGATGAACGGTGTGGCAAGGTGGACCGTATGTGCAAAATCTCCATATACCGGTTTCTGGGGTGACGCCAATGTCGGCGGTTACTTTGGAGCCGGCCTCAAATTTGCGGGATACGACGGGATTGTCATCACCGGTGCCTCGGAAAAACCGGTCTATCTGTTCATCAAGGATGATGTGGTTGAGCTGAGGGATGCCGGGCAATACTGGGGAAAAGATGTTTACGCGGTGACCGATTCCATGAAGGCCGATCTCAAGGATGAGTCATCCAAAAAAGGGCAGGTGTTGGCCATTGGGCCGGCAGGTGAAAACCTTGTCCGTTTTGCATCCCTGGTTCATGACAAAGGTCATGTTGCCGGCAGGACCGGCATGGGCACAGTATGGGGTTCCAAAAAGCTCAAGGCGATTTATGTGACCGGAAGCGGGAAGGTCACACCCGCCTATCCGGATCGATTGAAAGAGCTTCGGGATGAACTCAAGGAAGTGTATGAGGGCAGCATTTTTATTTCCGCAATGCAGTCATCCGGTACGCCTTCCCATATGGATGTAGGGATTCTTTCCGGAGATATCCCCATAAAGAACTGGCAAATGACCGAATGGGATGAAATCGATGAGCTGGGACCCGCAGTTATTGAACAGAAGATCTCTGCCGGAAGCAGAACCTGCTTTGGATGCGGCGTGGCCTGCAAAAAAGAAGCGGAAGTCAAAGAGGGCCCTTTTAAAATGAAAAAGGGGCCTAGCCCGGAATATGAAACCGTTGCCACTTTTGGTACCATGTGTCTGAACTCAAGCATTGAGTCGGTTGCCAAAGCCAATGAGATCTGCAACAAATTCGGCATGGATACCATTTCCTGCGGTTCAACCATTGCTTTTGCCATCGAATGTTTTGAAAAGGGATTGATTACAACAAAGGATACCGACGGGTTGGATCTTACCTGGGGAAATTCAGAAGCCATTGTCAAAATGACGGAAAAGATCGGGAAAAAAGAAGGCCTGGGTGCCATACTCTGCCAGGGAAGCCGGAAAGCAGCGGATCATATCGGAAAGAATTCCCATGATTTTCTCACCACGGTAAAGGGCCTGGAATCTCCCATGCATGATCCGAGAAGTGCCCATGGCTTTGGTCTGGCATACGGAGTATCGCCCCGGGGGGCCTGCCATGAGGCAAGTCTGACCTTTGAGGTAGAAGGCGGCGCCATATTTATTCCGGAGATTCCGGAACTGTCCAGTGAACTTCCTTTGGGAAGCGAAGGCCGGGCAGAAATGAATGTGGCCGCACAGGATTACGGGATGTTTTTTTCCAATTGCGCGGTTTTCTGCAACCTGGGAGCCGGACCTCTGACCGCAACACCTGCCGTGGACATGGTGAATCATGTCACTGGATTTGATTATACCCTGGAAGATGTATTGAATGCCGGCCGCAGGGTCTGGTACCTGAAACGGGGCCTGACCAACCTTTTCGGAGCGCGGGCAAAAGATGACAGGCTGCCCAAACGCCTGATGACCCCGATGGAGACCGGTCCATCGGAAGGCAGTGTGCCGGACATGGATTTGATGTTGAAGGAGTTCTACAAGTTGAGAGGCCTTGACAAGGAGGGCATTCCGAAAAAAGATGTTCTAATGGATCTGGGCCTAAGCAAGTTGGCTGAACTTCTGTATCCGTAAGATAGATGAATGCCGGATATTTGCAAAAGTTGTTTATCGTCTAATCTGATCAAAGCGATTGTCGGGCGGAATGGTTTGGTTATTTTAATTCCGCCCACATTCGCAATCCGTCGATGTTTTTAAAATGCGTATCATACGTGAGCAGTTTTGCACCGGTTTCTACTGCGTGTGCGGCGATCCATATATCATTAAGCGGAATCATCTTGCCTTTCTTGTTCAAGTCTGTTTTTATTTCTCCAAATATTTCCGATGTTTCAATTGTTACATCGATAATCGTTACCCCATCTTTGTTTAAGAAGGTTTTCAATTCATTTTTATTTGCTGCATATCTGTTACCACCTTGAAATCCTGCAAAAAGTTCCCCAAGCATAATGGTTGAAATGTAAACAATTTCTGATTCAACGATGTAGTCAAATACAAGTTGATCACCTGACATGAATCCGCTGTATGCATTTGTGTCGAGCAAAATTTTTGTCATTTTATCCAATCCGATTCATTTACTTTTTCCAAATCAATAATGCGTTTTTCAAATTCTGCTTTTTCAGAGGGGGCCCATTTTCCAAATAAATCAGAAAACATTTCTCTCCTCGATGCCTTTTGATCGGCTAACAAAGTATTTTTAAGTATAAGTTTTACAGTGCGGTTCTGACTTAATCCATACTCCTTGGATTTTTCCGATATTTTTTTATTGAGATCGTTCTCGATCCCATGGATTGTAATTGATTTCATACGAATCTCCTTTGTGAACCATTTTTATGATAAATTTAGTTCACTTTTTGATTTTTTTCAAGAAAAATATGGTTATTTTTAAGCTGCTTTGTTTTTTTTGGTTGAAACTGTGCGGCAAGCTTTTTGCGTCCGCTGCATTCGCTTGATATAAGCCCGGAATGGGGATGAGAGTAATCATTGCATGGGCAATGTTAATAATGCTCTGATATGAGTTTCTTTGCTGTATACGGAAAAGTATTCATGGAAAGGAGCATGTCATGCTCTGTGTCCGGTTTTCTTTATATTCAAGCCGGTGGTAATTGCAGAAGATCACCGGCAAAAGAATCTTCTTTAATCCGGGGTGAACCTTCCGAATGTTTTTGTAAACGGAAATGGTTGAGAAGTTCCTTGACATGGGCTGCCTGAGAAGCCAGTTCCTGAGAGGCTGCGGAGGTTTGCTCTGCATGGGCGGTATTCTGCTGGGTAACACTGTCGATCTGTGCCAACCCCTGGTTGATCTGGGATAGGCCCATGGCCTGTTCATTGCTGGCAGATGCAATTTTCCCAACCAGATCTGCTACCATAGAAGTATCGGATTGAATCTGGGACAATGTTCTTGCCGTGGTTTCAACCATACCATTTCCTTCACTGATCCGTTTCACGGCTGATTCAATCAACAGGGCGGTCTCTTCTGCTGCTTTGGCGCTTCGTCCGGACAGGTTCCGCACCTCTTGGGCCACTACGGCAAATCCTTTGCCGTGTTTCCCTGCACGTGCAGCCTCTACCGCGGCATTCAGTGCCAGCAGATTGGTCTGAAAGGCGATATTGTCGATTGTACCGATAATTTTTTTCATCTCTTTGCTGGAGTCTGTAATGGCACTCATGGCAATGGTGACTTCCGACATCTGCTGAACACCCTCTTTTGCTGCCTCACGAGCCTTGGATGACAAACCCTCGGCTTGTCGCGCATTTTCAGCATTGGCTGTGATCTGGGAGCCGATTTCCGCCAAGGAACTGGTGATCTCCTCCAGGGAGGAGGCTTGTTCCGTCGCACCCTGAGAAAGGGCTTGGCTGGCATCAGACACCTGTGTGGAGCCGGAAGCCACCTGGAACACCGCCTCATTAACCTGATAAAGAATCTGATTTAGATTGCGGTTCATGGTCTGCAAGGATTTTCCAAGGCTGTCATCGTCTGAATTCAATTGAACTTCATGGGTCAGATCTCCCTGAGATATGGATTCAGCTAGTTTGCCCTTTGCCTCCAGACTGTCTGCCATGGTGTCCAGTGTCCGGGCCAGACGGCCGATTTCATCTTTCCGGTTCAGGTTGAGCCTGTTGGAAAGATCTCCCCGGCCGATGGCATCGGCCAGTTCAATGGTTCTCGTAATGGGGCTTGAAAGGGAGCGATACACAAAAATGCTCAAAAAAGCCATAACGACAAAGATGCTTATAATGCCGAAGGCAACGACCCGGTTGCTGATCTTTTCAGCACGTTCAACCCTGATGCTGCTCAGCTCTGTAATCTTATTGGCCATGGTTTTGGATTGTTCACCTGCTTCGGCGATCTGCCGGATGGCGTTCTGATTTTTCAGCCAGAAATCGTTTATCCGCTTTTCGATTCCATCGATTTCACCGATTTTTTCACGCGCCTTTTTCAAAGATGATTGATAAATGTCAATATTAACCGCTTTTACAACGGTTTCTGTGTTCTGAACCTCCAGATCGATCTTTTTTTGAAGCTCCTGCCTTTTTGAAGAATACTTGTCAGCTTGGTTGCTCAGAAAGAGATTTTCATTCAAGTTCAGCATGATTTCATTTTGAATTCCCAGAAGCTGTTTGAAATATCTCCGCACAGCCTCTTTTTGTGATGGAAGCGGTTCGCCGTTCAAAGAAAGCTCGGTTTCTTCCTGATCAATGATATGGATAATGTCGTTCAGCAGCGAGTTGAAGATCGAAAAGGCACTGCGGAGTTCACTCTTGGCCGTGTTCATGACGAGGGTATCGGCTACAATGGACTCAAAAAGAGCGGTGCTTTTTCTCGCCAGTTGCTGCATGTTATCTGTAAGACTTTTGATTTCAATGTCTTTTGTTGAAAGTTTGATGTTTTCGATCACTCTTTCAAATTGATTCCGAAGGGTTTGGGATTTCTGTATGAGGGCAGTATCTGCAGACCGGATAAAGCGATCTTCGGTCATTAAGATCGTAGAAATAATACTGGATGAAACCTGGCTCAGGCGGCTGATCTCATTTTCCTGTTTGATGAAATTCTGCATATACTTTCCGATCCCGCCAATCATGAACATGCCTGAAATACCAATTACGGATAGAATAATGATTCTGGCTTTAATGGAATGGATATTGATTTTTTGTTGATTTTTTTCAACCGCGATCGACATTGAAATCTCCATACTGTATTTTTGTTTGGAAAGAGGGAAGTGGCGATGAAAGTCTTTTTCAAGTTTGTTCATCGCCTTCCTGTTTATCATTTATTCATAGATGCCTGCCCCCATGGCTGCATTTGTATTGGGTACCCGGAAAACATAGGTGATTTTCGGAACCGGTTCACTGGAATTCGGTTTGGGCCAGTAGTAGCTCACCCAGCCTTCCCCTTTTTCTTTGGCCACATTGATGAACTCGGCGAAAAAGAGCTTGCCGTTTTTATCTTTCAGATTGAAAAGATTCTTACCAATGAGCTGAGGTCTTTCCGGATGGGCGGTGTTGCACTGTTTTTCAATATCGATGCAGAACACATAGGTGTCTTTCCAGACAAAGGGGCCATTTTTATCATTCAAAACCTTCAGGGTTTCCTCCAGTCCTTTTTCCTGCGCCATCTTGGCAGCTTCCTTGCATTTGGCAACCACTTCATCCTTTGTAGCCTTTTCTTCCGAATAGGCAGAACCTGATAGAAAGATCAGGGCAATGCCAATAAACACAAACAATACAGTCTTTTTCATTACCAGCCTCCTTATGAATCAATATGGGATTACTTGAATTGGCCGAAAGCATTATTCTGTTTGAACAACAGAAACCGCTTCAGCCGGAACGATGATAAAAATGTTTGATTGGTTACAACAGATTATAAAATAAGAACTTTTCGTATTTTTTTTGATTGTTATATGAAGAATACATTTTTTTTCTTATTCTGTCAATCAGGATTCACAGCGACTTTTATGCTGTTTTTTTCTTGCAGGATAAGGCTTATGGATGTTACAACAACAAAACCATTTAATCCGGATAAAAACCGAACAGTTAATAAAGGAGACCCCCCTATGGATTTCGGTTTGTCGAAAGAACATGCAATGCTGAAAAAAGAGGTTCGGAAATTCGTGACAGAGAAAATCGAGCCCTATGCGGATGAGTGGGATTCGAAGAATTATCTTCCGGTTGAGGAAGCACTCAAACCTATGGGAAAATTGGGTTTTTTCGGTTCGGTCATCCCGGAGGAATATGGGGGGGAAGAGATGGGGTTTCTGGCAGCCATGATCATCACCGAGGAGATTGCCAGGGGTTCCAGCTCCCTTCGGGTCCAGCAGAATCTGATTGAACTCGGTTGTGCCTACCCTATTTATCTGTATGGATCGGAAGAGTTGAAAAAAAAATTTATCCCCAAATTATGCAAGGCTGAGGTTCTTGGCGGTTTTGCCATCACCGAACCCAATGCCGGCTCCGATGTCATGTCCATGGAAACGACTGCAGAGGATTGCGGGGATCATTGGCTTTTGAATGGCACAAAAACGTGGATTTCCAACGCCCATGTCGCAGATGTCGTGATCTGCTATGCCTATACGGACCGGTCTCAACGAGGCAAGGGTCTTTCCGCTTTTTTGGTTGAATTGAAAAAGGCAAATGGCGTGACCACCAGCAGTCTGGACAAGCTGGGTTCTCATTCCTCACCCACCGGGGAGATTTTTTTTAGAAATACAAAAGTGCCGAAGGAAAATATTCTGGGCAATCCGGGCGACGGCGCGAAAATTGTTTTTCATTCCCTGAACCAGACAAGGCTTTCCGCTGCATCCGGTGCAGTCGGGTGTGCGCAGGCATGCCTGGATACGGCGATCCAATACTGCAATGACCGGGAGCAGTTCGGCCAGCCCATCGGCAAATTTCAGATGAATCAGGATCTGATTGCCCAGATGTCCACGGATATCGAAGCGGCAAGGATGCTGGTCTACCGGGCAGCCTGGCAGAAAGATCAGGGGAATACAAACAACGGTCTGGAGGTGGCGCAGGCCAAATATTTTGCCGGAGAAACCGCCATGAAGTGTGCAAATTTTGCCATGCGGATCATGGGCGCTTACGGGTATTCCACGGAATACCGGATTGCAAGGTACTATCGGGACGTCCCAACGTATGTGATTGTCGAAGGTTCCGTCAATATCTGCAAACAGATCATTGCCATGGATCAACTGGGTTACCGGAAGGCCGGCAGATGAATTTTGCTGAAAATCCGGACTTCAGATTAACGGTTATGACGCTGAACCTGAGATTCGGAAGGGCGGACGACGGGCCTGATCGTTGGGAGAACCGGAAAGAGCGCTATGTTTCCTTTTTTCAGGAATACCGGCCGGATATCATTGGAATGCAGGAAGTCAATGATTTTCAGGCGGAATTTTTAACACAGATATTGGAAGGATACGACTTTATCGGGCAGATGATACCCTCTCCACCCTATTGGCAGGATAATCTCATTTTTTTTAAAAAAGAGTGGTCATGTTCTTGGTTTGAACGCTTTTTTTTCAGCCATACACCTGCAATCCCCAGCCGTTTTCAGGAAAGCAAGTGGCCACGTCAGTGTGTTATTGGGATGTTCCGGAAAGAGGAAAAATCCGTGGTGTGTGTCAACACCCATTTTGATTTTCTTTCATCGGTTCAGGAACGATGCGCAAAAATGATCGTTCAGAAACTATCGGCATATATCAGTCCGCAGGTTCCGGTTATCATCACCGGTGATTTTAATGCTCTTCCCGATAGTCCTGGCTATCGGGAGTTTGTTACCCATGGCCGGATGAAGGAAGTGTTTTCCGGCGAGTATTCCGGGACCTATCACGGCTTTACTGGAAAGAAAAATGACCGGCATATTGATTGGATACTATACAGAGGGCCGGTGGAGCTGTTAAGCAGAAAAATGATCGTCGATCCGTATCAAGGCGGATACCTGTCGGATCATTTCCCGGTTATTGCAGAATTCAGGACAGGTGAAAACTGAGGAAGGCTTACCCTGCCATTCGTTTTCATCGACATTGCAATTTTCAAAAAATCAATATAAATTCTCTGGAATGTGAATCTTTATACCGTATGGTCAATCTGTTGAACAAATGAAATCAGGGGGGATGATATGATAAGATGCATCTTGGCTGTAGCGGTTATTTTTCTGGGAACCATTGGCCTTCGTTCGGATGCAGCAGCCGAACAGGTCACCATCAAATTTTCCACCCTGGCCCCGAAGAACAGCGGAACAATCTATGAGATAATCAAAGAAGAGATCAGGGAACAGACCAACAATGAAGTTCAGTTGAAAGTTTATTATGGCGGGATTCAGGGGGATGATTATGATGTTATCAAAAAGATGAAACTGGGCCAGCTCAATGGTGGTTCAATTACTGCTCATGGACTGGGAGAGATTGTTCCGGAAGCCAGACTGCTGGAGTTACCTTATCTGTTCCGCAATATGGAAGAGGTTAGCCATGTTCGTAAAGAGATGGAATCCATCCTGATTCAGAAATTTCAGGAAAAGGGGTATATCCATCTCAACTGGTATGATATCGGCTTTAATCATGTGTTTACAAAGGTTCCCATTACTTCCATTGAGATCGCAAGACAACAGAAATGGTGGATGTGGGAAGGGGATATCTTATATCAGGCGATCTATGATTCGCTTGAAATTGCACCGGTTTATCTCTCGCTGACCGATGTCCTGACCTCATTGTCCACAAAACTGGTTGATGCGGCTCCTGCGCCTCCCTATGCAGCCATTGCATTCCGATGGCAGAATAAATTCAGTTATATGGATGAGCGTCCGATTTCCAGTTCGTTTGGTGCCATGCTTGTGTCAAAAAGCATCTGGGATCAGATTTCCCAAAAGAACCAGTCGATCATTCTGGAGATATTCAAAACCCATATCAACCGCGCAACCAAAATGAACCGGGAGCGATATTTACAGTGCATCGCGGCTTTACAGCAGGGTGGTATCAAAATTGCCCGGAATGATAAGAAGAGTGATATTGAAAAACAACTGCTTGCCGCAGGGGAAAAAACAAGAGAAGTCATGGTGGGGAAACTCTATTCCAAAGAGTTGCTTGATAAAATGTTATCCTCCCTGGAAAGCTATCGGAAACAGCACCCGGAAAGTGATATCCTTAAGCTGTATTAGAAGTCGATGGTATTTTAAGGTGATCGTCCATCGGTCTGCCTGAAGGATCGGTATCCCATAAAAATAATATGTCGCAAAAATCGTGATGATATGATAGAAGATATTTCTTAGAATCATATAAAACAGACAAAAAGGCATCGCGGTTACGATGGAATATAATATTGAAATTTGCGATCAGTACATTTGTGTACGTTTTGAAAAAGGTACGGTTTTATCCATAAACCTGGCTCGGGAAGTGCTGACTAAACAGCGTGGACCAAAAGAGCATAAAGTATTGAACGATATCTGGGATGTGCGAGGCTGCATACCGGATAAGGAATTGAATAACCAGTCGATCAGCCGGATTATCGAATACATCAAAGAACTCCATTCACCGGATCTGTATCATCAAAAATCAGCATTGATCGTTGATAGTGAGCTGGCCTACGGGGTTTCCAGGATATATCAGACCCTTGCCGGCGGATTGCCTTTTCAGATCAGAATATTTGAGGATGAGCAGCAGGCGAGGGAGTGGATACTCTCCTGATTTCATGAGGCTGTATTGTTCATTTTTTTCAGCTTGACTTTTTTTGCTCCTGTGATATTGGTTTCAGTACTAACTGCCAGTTAGATTGCCTAACATCCCCTACATATAAGACCACATCAAGAGTAGTCCTGTAATCTTTTCTTGAAGTGAACAACTTGTTGGATTAATTGTAATCATTCGTTTTGGTCCGAATATTGTCAAGAGGGGTGTTGGGTGAGTCAAAAAAATGAGTAGATAGATTAGACATAAAGATCCGGATAGAGAAAGCTATAAAGTTTATAGAGGGCTCTTACTTGATAGGATATGATTCGGGTTGTATTACCATAACCCAAGATTTTGAAAAGAGGGGGAATATGAATAGCAAATTCTCGAAGCATTGTCGGGGTGCCAAATTGATGGAGTTGGGATTTTTATTATTTCTATCCGCTTTTATTGCCATCGGGTGTGGCAGCAGCGGCGGATCTTCTGATAGTTCAGGCGCATCCCGAGCATATGACAATTCAAATCTTAACGGGGTATACAGGGTCAATCTAAAAATCGGTAAGTGCGAACCCGGGGAGCTCATTATTACGATTGGAAATGATCCGGGCCGGAATGATGAAAATTATATTTATGTACCGGAAAACACCAATTCCATAACGAAAAAAACCAATGATTACTCCTATGTCAGTTCTGTCTCCAATAATGTACTTTCTGTTATCAAGAAATACAATGATGGGGATATTATGGATGTTGATTTTGTTTTCAGTGATGAAAAAAAATCATTCACAATAAACGGAATCATTACCGGCAATGAAATTAATGAATGCTCCGGGGAGGTGAAAGGCGATGCTGTCAGAGAAAGCATTGCAATTGATGAAGAAATGCCTGCTGAGTTGGTCGATGCAGCAAATGAAGATAATATCGCATGGAATTTATATGCATATAAAGAGCCTGTGCCAATGCCTGAACCTGAACCTGAACTTGAACCGGAACCGGAACCTGAACCGGATGAGGAACCGACTGAACCTCCTGTTCTGCCACCAGCGACTGAACCGCCTTTCCCACGAGGGAATTTTGCGCCGACATTGAAACCAATCGGGTATAAAATTGCACAAGTTGGCTCAGAGCTTAAGTTCCCACTGATCGCGATGGACGAAAATCGTGATCAGTTAGAATTTAGTGCTCAAGTAAACGTTCCGAAATATGTGAATTCAGGAGGGGAGTACTATCTTGTTTATCGGGTAAAACGTCCATTGTACTATATTGGTAAAGATCCGTTTGATACCCAGATTGATGAACAGACTTCTGAGAATGCTAGAATCATTCAGGAGGATGGCAAAACTTATTTTACGTGGAAACCAAAAAGAAAATATGATGATGTTGAAATTATTTTTACAGTTACGGACAATGGTGTTCCTACCCGCAGTGATTCCGAAAAAATAAGAATAAAGGTTTATGGCCGGACGAACACATTGCCCGATGACGAGAAAAATCTAGATATTGGGATATGGGCTTGGACAAGCCTGCCTTCAACCATCACAATGAGTTTTTCAGTTGAAACCCAATCCGGAGATCCGGTTCCGGGCATGAATATTAATAATTTTAAAGTTTTTTCAAATGGTTCAACACTTCATCCCACAGAAGCGAACCTGACTGCATTTCCAGCTCCGGAAAACTATGATGCCAGGATTCTGCTCATGTTGGATTTGTCCGGCAGTATTACCAGCAGTCCGGAACGATTGGCAGACCTGATTCAGACAGCTAAAGAGTTTGTCACTACAATGACTCAAAATGTCATTAGTACAAAGATTGCTATTTATACCTTTACGACTCCGGATAGCACACATCATGTTAAAATGTTGTCGGATTTCACAAATGAAACGTCTTTTTTGCATGCCGCAATCGATAGATTGAGTGAGCATGTGATACCGGGCGCCAGCACGAATTTATATCGAGCATTTGCGGAAGGAATTGAAATATTGGACAGTGTTGCACCGCCCTCTGACCAGAGAAAGACTGGGCATCTGGTTGTCTTGCTGGATGGAAAGGATACGGCTGGAATTGGTTCTTATTCTCAGGCATATAATTATGTAGGCAGATGCAGACACAAGGTTTATCCCATTGCTTTTCAATCGGAAGATCTTGATTCTGTAACGCTTTCGCAGATGAGAGAGTTAGGCGGTTTATGCGGCCATGACCGATTCAAGCTTGTAAGGGGTGGTAATGACAACAGGGTAATGCTGTCTACTTCATTCAAAGAAACCGCAGCAGATATCATATGGGACAGCAGCAAGTATTATGTTGTAAAGTTCTGCACACCTATGAGAAAAGGCAGGTTAATTCCTCAACTGGATATTATCGATCCCATTGGAAGAGCAGGTTCGAAGAATGCACATCAGGAACTTCTTACAGATAATTTTTATGATGGTAGTTACAGTATTATTGAAGCCCTGAAATACAAATACTATGATTTTGACGGGGATGGTAGATTAGTTGAAAATGATTGTAATGACGCTGATCCGGACAATTGGTCAAAAGCAGATCCGGATAACCCGTCAAAATGCGTTACCTGTCTGGATCAAGATGCAGACGGTTATGGCGGGTCGGGTTGTAATGTGAACAGCGACTATGTAGATAACAACGATAAAATTAACCCCAATATGGTTGATATTGCAGGAGACAACATTGACAGCAATTGTGATGGGTTGGATAGTAATTTCATTTCATCCGGGATCGAAGAGGAAATCCAAAGTTCCGATCTTTATATTCATCCGTCTGGTAATGGGATTAGGGCAGATGTCACCTCATGGACTCAGCTCTATTGTTCTTTCTACTTTTGCCAAAATTATTATGAGTATCGGTTGACAGGATATTTCCCTGCGAATTTCGGCCAGCAATTCGGTTATATTGGATTTGATTATCCAGTACCATTTGATGGAACGATTTCATTCAAATATACAGGGCAATATAATTGGAACTATAAAGATTTTTACTTTGGATTCAATGATCTTGTTTGGAAAGAGATGCCTGCTCCAAATAACAATATACAGACAGGCTCCTTTTCAATCAGTGCCGGAAGGCATTCATTACGCTGGGGATGCATGGACTCGCCGAATAGTTATGATGCCCCGAATCTGTGGGTCTGGGATATTTCGTTTGATCGGAATAGCAGCAATGCTGTGGATCATGATGGAGATGGTTATAGCATCGATGATGGAGACTGTAATGATAATGATGGTTCTGTTTTCCCGGATGCCTTTGAAATTCCTGAGGATGGCATAGACCAGGATTGTGATGGATCGGATCTGCTGATAGTTGATTTTGATCATGATGGAGACGGATATACTGAAAACCAGGGGGACTGTGACGATACGGAAGATGCCATATATCCGGGTGTTGCAGGATGTCCTTTATAAAACATAATGAATAGAAAAAGCAACCACCTGGATGGTTTCAGGTGGTTGCTTTTATTTGATCATTTCCATTATCTTGAGACTAGTGGTTTTTTTATTGCTGCAACCGGTCATAAATCATCAGTGCGATATTATAGGTGCAAAAGCCCAATCGGCCTTCAAATGTCCACCCCTGCGGTCCGACACCGATGGATGAGGTGGAAATGTCGGCAGCGTAAATCTCTTTGCCGGTTTTCGCATCTGTAAAATGGATGGTTGTATGGATATAATCAAATCCGCCGGTCATGGCATTCCAGTTCTGATCCACACGGGTATTGGAAAAAGAGATGATCAGGTCGCTTCCATAGGTGGATGAATCGGTCATGGATTTGCTGAAACTCAGTTTTTTATCCATGAACAGTTCTGTCAGATAGGGTATAAGCCCATCATGATAATTGTCTGCAATAATTTTTCCCCAGGCATCCTTGGATTGATACCCCAGTTTTTCCCAGTCATTGATACCCAGATCCAGCCAGTTCACATGAATCGTATTGTAAGGCTGCTGCACATAATTTTCAGGCGCTTCCTTGTTGATCGAATAGCGGGATGCACAGCCGGACAGGATAAAAATCATACTTGCCAGTATCAGGGTAATGGTCAGCACTCTTTTCATAAATTTCTCCTTTGCATAAAGATGTGATTTTGTCTACAGGGTTTGAAAACCGTTATTTTTTGTAATCATACCAGCCCTGGCCCGCCTTTCTGCCGATATGGCCGGCAGCCAGTTTTTCCCGGAAAGCATTGGGCAGCTTGAATCGATCCCCATAAGCCCCGGTGAGGATGCCGTGAACCTTGTCCAGAAGATCCAGGCTGATATTGTCACACAGCCTGAAGGGTCCCACAGGATGCCCAAGTCCCAGTTGACAGGCGGTATCAATGTCTTCGATTGTCGCAACACCTTCATCCAGGAGTTTGTAGGCCTCATTCATAAGCGCGCAGAGAATCCGGTTGACCACAAATCCCTCCACATTCTTCACCTTTACCGGAGTCTTCCCAATGGCCTGACAGAATTCCATTCCAGCGGCAACGGTCTTTTCAGAAGAGAGCAGGCCGGGAATGACCTCAACCAGTTTCATAATGGATGCCGGTGAAAAGAAATGAAGCCCCACAAATCGATCCTGTCTGGCTGCGGAAGCCAGCCTGGTGATGGAAATCGATGAGGTGTTGGATGCGATGATACAATCCGGTTTGCAGATTTCATCCAGCTCTTTATAAGCCTTGTGTTTGATCTCCAGAACCTCCAGGATGGCCTCAATGACCAGATCCGCATCCTCAAAACCGCCATAGGTATGGGTTGCGGTAACACGATTGATAATCGCTGTTCTTTCCGATTCATCCAGTTTTCCTTTTTGAACCAGCTTGGACAGGATATCATCGATTCTCTTTTTTCCCTGATCAGCCAGTTCCTGGCTGATCTCTTTCATCACGACACTCATTCCTGCACGGGCACAGCACAACGCAATCTCGGCGCCCATCATTCCAGCCCCAAGTACTCCGACTTTTTGAATTTTTCCCATTTTTCGTTTCCTTTATTTCGATAATAGTTTGATTGTTACAGGTACCTGCCGGTACCCTCATGAGTTTAATGAAAAGTTGAAGATCATTTTTAATCATGGATTGTATTGAAAAACAAGCAATCAAATCATAAAAATACCACCATTGACACCCCATTGTATCTTGAATATACAAAGATACCTGAAATGTAATTTTTTTTATTCTCGGATTACTCAGCAACAAAGAGAGGGGGAAAAAATGAGTCGATGCTTGATAACCGGAGCCAATGGCTTTCTGGGGAAACACCTGGTAGAAAGGCTGATACAAAACGGTCATGATATTACCCTGCTGATCCGGAATCCCAAACATCCTGACAAAAAAAAACTGATAGACCGCTGGAATCAAGAGGTTGACGAGGTTCAGCGGCATGGGCGGAATGCCGCCATAACGGTCTGGAACGGAGATATTGGAAGATCCAACCTGGGGCTGAGTCGGAAATGCACGGTATCCGATTTTCATCACATCTATCATCTGGCTGCCGTCTATGATCTGGGGGCCGATGAAACCCTGACCATGAATACCAATGTCAAGGGCACGGAACATCTCCTGAAGAAACTGGATAAGGACGGATTTTCCGGCTGCCTTCATTTTGTCAGTTCTGTCGCCGTGGCAGGAGATTTTAGGGGGGAGTTCAGCGAACGGATGTTTGCCGAAGGCCAGAAGCACGGTCATGTTTATAATCACAGCAAGTTTGAGTCTGAAAAAATCGTACGGGAAAATCGTTCTGCTCAGAATGGTTATGAAATCCGGATTTACCGTCCTTCCGCAATCGTGGGCCATTCCAAGACCGGTGAGATGGACCGGATCGACGGCCCCTATTATGGCTTACTGTTGATTTCCGCATTGAAAAAGCTCATTCCATCATGGATGCCGGTGGTCGCTCCGAAAATCAACACATTGATGGATATGGTTCCGGTGGATTATGTGGCAGATGCGATTTATATATTGAGCATGATGGAACCAGCCGAACTGCCCGACGATCTCTTCTGTTTTCACCTGACCGATCCTCATGCTCCGACCATGACCCAGGCAACCAAGATGATCCTGAAAGCTGCGGACGGACCAAGGATGAAGTTCACCTATTCAACAAATTGGGCCAAACCCTATCTAAAAATGATGGGAAGGTTTTCCAGCCTAACAGGCATTGATTTTGTGAAGAACGGGCTTCTGAACAGCCTGGACATTCCATTGCAGACTTTTGACGCCATGATGCCGGATGTCCGTTTCAGTGCCGGAGAAACCATCCGGCTGCTGAAAAAAAAGGGTGTGGTCCTTCCGAGATTTGAAACCTATGTTGCCGAACTCTGGGATTACTACAACCAGAATCTGAACCCGGATCGGAACAGGGAAGAAAGATGCGAGAGCGCATTCCGCGGTAAGGTAGTGCTGATCACCGGCGGATCGGAAGGAATCGGTTTTGCCAGTGCAAAACGATGCGCAGCTTATGGTGCAAAGCTGATTCTGGCTGCCCGCAACACGGAAAAGCTGAACAGTGCACTTTCCAAAATTGCCCCCATTGCAGACAAGAACGGCGGCAGTGTTGAAGTGTTTCCCTGCAACATATCCAACCTGAATGAATGCGATGCCCTGGTTGACCATATCTTGAAACAGTATGGTTATGTGGACATCCTGTTCAACAATGCCGGGCTTTCCATCCGGAGATCCATCAGCAAATCTCTGGACCGGTTTCATGATTTTCAACGCACCATGCAGACCAATTACTTTGGCCCACTCCGGATTCTACTGGGCCTTCTTCCATCCATGATCCAAAGAAAAAGCGGACACATCCTTTACTCCTCCACCATGGGAACCCTAGCACCCACTCCCCGGTTTGGCGCCTATGCAGCCAGCAAATGCGCCATGGACGCGGTCAGTGATTCCCTGGCAGCCGAGTTCACGGATCGGAATATCTATTTCACCTCCATCAAATTTCCCATGGTGAGAACCGGGATGCTTGCCCCCACTAATGACTTTAAAGACATGCCCGCTGCCAGTCCGGAATTTGCTGCACAGATGTTCGTGGATGCTGTGCTGAAAAAACCCCGCAAGCAGATGACCGGCCTGGGTGTGACCGTTGGAATTGCCAACCTTCTCACTCCGAATATGATGACACAGGTGTATAACTATTTCTATAAAATCTGGCCGGATGAAAAAGAAGACTACCCGGAAATGAAACTGGACCGCAAGATCGTGAAAAAGGTAATCCCGACAACGCCGATATAGTGAAATCTTGACAGATCTGAAAAGGATGTATCCATAAAGATGTTAGGTAAAAAATTCAATATTAAGCTCGGGGAAAGCATCTGATATTGAAACTTATAATATGGGACTGTTGTACTAACTGGTTATTGTTTATCGCGAGCGCTAAAAAAAACTTTATTCAAAGAAAATTTTTTATTACAAAGCCATGGACTTTAATCTGCTCGAAAATGCCTTTGATTACATTTTAGATGCTGTCCAACAGCTTCAAGGCAAAAAGCCATCCAAGAAACAGATTAAATATGGACTTGTCCATCTATGGAGCGGAATCGAACTGTTATTAAAAAAGAGGTTGATGGATGAAGATTGGGCCTTGATTTTTCATAATATGAATAAGGCCAATAAGAAAGCACTTCATTCTGGAGAATTCTATTCCGTAAAATTTGATAAAGCATTAGAAAGGTTAAAAGAAAAATGTGAAATCGATATAGGTGATCATTTCGAGGTGCTGGATGCAATTCGAAATGAACGGAACAAATTGGAGCATTTCCAAATATCACTTTCAAAGCCTGCGGTAATATCCAGGCTGGTTGCAGCCTGGGGGTTCATTTTGGATTTTACTGTTTCACATATCGATTTAGATAGTGATCATACAGCGGAAAAACTATTCGAAAAAATAAAAGACAAGATGATTGCACATGAAGGGTTTATTTCTGAGAGAGTCAAATCCATTCAGCCGGAATTACGGAAAATAAAGGCGGAGCGATACCCGTACACTATCATCGATTGCCCAATATGCTTTCAGGACGCACTAATCCTTAAGGGTGAAACTTGTGAATGTCTTTTTTGTAAAGCTGATCTGGATTGGAAATCAGCCATGGAAAAATGGATTATTCTTAAGGAAGGGTATCATCGTTACCATGAAAAGGATAGATGGAATGATCCATTTATATTTGAATGTCCCGAGTGTGAATATGAAGCGTTATACCAGTTTGAAGATGGTAGTACAGCGCCACCTGATCCTGCTGCGATCTGTTTTCACTGCGGGGTGATGATTCCGTCCCAAGAATGGTAATCGTTTTTGGATGGGTATCATTTTCATCAAGATCTATGTCTATTTTTAAACATCAGGAACCGTAATGCAAGATTTTGGAAATAAAATAGCCGCTGTAAATTTATTTAAGGCATATACGGAGACCAAGCCAAAGGAGCTCCTGATTTGTTCATATACATTGGGGCTTGGATATTTAGAACAAAAACTTCTTACGAAATTAAAAAAGAGTTTTGATACCAAAATAACGATTGTATCGTCATCCACAGGGTTAGCTGAATCTTCGTATGAAGCTTTTTCGTTAAGCGGAGTTGGCACGGAATATTATCTCTATCAAGTTAATGATAAGCCCTATGCTTTCCATCCCAAGATATTTGCGGTTATTGGTCAACATAATGATTTTTTTCTGTATGTCGGAGGTGCAAATTTCACCTACTCGGGAATGTGTTTAAATATGGATGCGGTTGAAAAAAATAACCATGGTGAGATGGGAACATCAACAAGAGAAAATCTGAGAACCTTCTGGGATGAATTGGAACGGCAGGTTAACGCCAGTCAGTTTACGAATAATCTGCTGAAATTTAGAAGCTGTTTGGAAAACGTCACGATAAATAGCAATCCGCCCGTGACTTTTCTTCACAATTTTAAAGACTCCATCGCGCATCAGCTTGCAGAACAAACAGAAAAAATTCAAAAAATTAAAATAATTTCTCCTTATTATGATCAAAATATGGGTGCACTGAAAAGCTTTGCTGAAATGTTTGGCAACCCGGATATTGAATTATTGTGTAATAAGGATGACGAAAAAGTAAACCTGGAAGAAATCCCCGGACATTATAATATTTACTATTCTGAGCAGCCCGAAGAGCAATCAAAACGATTCATGCACGCCAAAGTATATTTATTGTATGCAAAAAATACTATTTATGCTTGTACCGGGTCTGCGAATTGCACCTGGCCGGGTCTGATGTCTTCTGCCAAGGATGGGAACTGGGAAACATGTGTATTGCGAAAAAATGTTTCAAGAGAATATGCTGAAACATTATGGCGCATTTACTATCCGAAAAAGCTGATAAAGAAAAATTATTGGAAATTTATCGCACCTAAAAAGAAACCGGAAAAAGATATCGGAGTTTTATATTTCAGTGCAGTTATCAATTATGATGTCGTCACAATCACTCCGGTTGATAAATTTCCTGAGACAATTTTGAAAGCTTCCGCAAAGATATTAATAAAGGATGGAGAGGACGTAGAAATTGAATTGCATCACCTTGGGAACAATAGTGAATTCAATTTTTATATAGACCCGGAGGTTAAAGATCTCATCGGTGATGATCCATTCCGGGTCGAAATAAGTATTGAATCTCCTGTTGTAAAAAAAGGGTGGGCTTGGGTTATGCAGATGCATAACCTGAAGAAATCGGCTAAAATCCGTAAACTGGAGCAGGCGATAAATCAATTGCAGAATAATAACCCGGATGGGTGGAACCAGGCATTGGAGATAATTGATTTTATATCATCCAATCTCCCTTATTTATCTGTTAATCGCCCAAGCGGTGAAAAACGTGTCAAAGCCAAAAAAGATAAAGCAGGTTCTTTTCAGGTTCCCACCATTGCAGGTATCCGCAGCGTTGATGAAAAAATCAATATTTTTGAAGGTGAGATCAGCTTATACGATATGATTGATATGGGTTCTGCCATAAAAAAAATAATAGAAAAAGGGTTTACCGACATTGATACGGATGAAGACAATAATGAAGAAAATGGTGACAGCGTACCCGCAAGTGCAGAACCGGACGATAAGAAAGCGAAAAGGTCAAAAACGATAGATGAATCACAGGAAGATGATAGGGCAGAATCAAGAAAGCAGGAAATTATAGACCAGATACCTGATTTGAGTTCCATCTTTGCTAAAAAGGTAGGACCTATTTTTGATGAATGTCTACGTAGCAGTAATGAAGACATAAAAAAGGAAGGTATGTCACGTTTTGAGGCATTGTTAAATATGATAGCTTTTTGCCTAAAGTTTATTCGGTTTATCCGTTTAGAGATGGCGACCCAGTCAAAATTTTCAGACAGTTTTACAAATATTCAAAAGTATATAAATGAAATTGCCCCGATACTCATATGGTTCTGGGAAAAATATCCAACAATGAAAGAAACATTCGGTTTCGATACAGACTATCTCAAGGAGGCGCTTTCTGTTAATGAACTTTTGCCTGAAATGACGAACTGTCTAATCGAATTTTGGTATTTAAATTTGGAGCAACGGCTTGCGAATAAGAAAGTATTTTTTTGCGCCGTAGAAGAACTTAATAACCTGTTTGGTATGGAAACGATAAAGAATAATATGCATGTGTTTTTAGAAAGTTCGGGTCGTTTCAATAGTGAAAGGAACAACCTATTATTCAATGTTGAAGAACTGGATACGATGTTATTAAACATAACCCGATATAAAGAAAAGCAGAAAGATCTTGGAGAGAAATACAAGAAACATATCAAATTTTTATACTGGGAGCAGGCACAAAAATATCATACTATTGCGCTGGAAAGATATGATCGACCATATGTGACAGGTCGAGACAAATATGAGGAGCATGAAAAAAGGAAGAAAATTGCTTCATTCATGATGGATAAGTGTTTAGCGGATGGAAAAGATGACCTGGGTAAACATTTCAACCCAAAGATATATGACAAGAATCGGGTGGTCGGAATATCTGAATTAAAAAACAAACTTCAGTATGCCCTTTGTCCAAAATGTGGTCATGAATTCAACATAGAGGTATTTACAGGATTGAAGCAGTATAAAACAATCGAATGCCCAAGGTGTGAGGTGATAGTTATTCCGGAGGATAAGTACGAACAATACGTTTTTAAAAGGGCTCAAGATAAAGAATGGGCAATGGATATTTAAGGAACTCTAATGGGCAATAGCTTTCCCGCTCCCAATAAGTTTTTGCAGGAAGAACCGGCTGGAAGGGATTTTCTCGGTCAACAGTCCTTTGTGCAGTATATGGCTGATAAGTGCCTTCCGTCTTTTACAAATGCTACCCGCATGGTTCGATATTATTCGTTTTGGGCATGGGCTTTTAAAATGCTTGAGCTGAATATAGGCAGGGGGAATAAAGGGGAAGATCCCTGGTGGTATTTGATGAAGCTTGAGACAGCGTTGATAATATCCAATAAACACCGAAATCCGAATATAACCGGCATGCCCGGTATATCTAAAATACCGTATACCGCTGATGAGATCAAAAATTTTGATTTTGATACTGAGGTTACTATATACAGCCGGGAGCGAAAAGTCACATCATATTCTGCTGTGCAATATTCACCTTCGATAGGTTCTTTGAATATCGTAAGAAGAGATGGCCATGAGTATTCTATTTTGAAGTATGGCCAAAGACTTTCTGAGATTTTTGATAAAAGTATCAGGAATTATAAAGGATATAACCTTCTGGTCTCACCGAAGTCGGAAAAAATAAAATGGGGCCTGTTGAAAGAGATGGAGGATGCGTTTTCACTGGAGATAATGCCCCAAGAAGAGCAGCATGTGCTCATTGAAATCATTGAACAGAGTGTCGGACCGGTCAAAGTCTCCAGTGAAAAATCACAGCGGGTTCATACGACATTGTTTATTTTGGACGCTGTGCAAAAACTCGAAATCAAAAACCCTGACGATTTGCTGATCAACCTGTGGAGAGGGGATTATGATCCACCGAAAGCACTCATCGATAATACCGAGGGCTGGATGCTTATTGAAGCCAGGCGCTATTACCAGATCGCGATTGAGGCCATTCTTTCATCTTTCTGTAAATATATTTCTTCATTTAAAAGCGACAAAGGTGACTTTCATGAATTCAGTGCAGATGTGATTAAAAACTTTTCCCGGTTCCAGTACCATGAAAGCAAAGAGAAACAGTTTGCCAAAATTATCAAAAATGATGATACTTTAGAACAATTTATTAATAATGTTTCAGAAATGTGTAATCGATACAAAGTTGACGAAGCCGATCTTGCAATGCAAATCGAGAACCTTTCTAAAAAGAAAAAAGCCTTTGATTATAATCTGGTTCACAGTGCAATCATATTGTTACTACTTTTGTATTGCAGATTCTCAGATTTAAAAAAATTAAAAAGCCAGAAAGCGGTTCATTACTGGCATTATCGGCCACCATATAGTGTCAAACATTCGTTTCATCTTATAGACAAAATGATAAGTAAGTGGCGCGATCAGCCGGTGAGTATGGCTTTAAATAAAATTATTCAGAATTTCTCTTTAAAACTTCATTTGGGTGTTTCCCAGGAAAAATGGATGCAGACAGGCAATTTTACTTTCAGATATACAAAAGCCGAGCCAACCGGATTTGAATTGTTGAAGTCCATGGAGCCGAATAGAACCAGTAATAAAATATTTACCTACATTCAATTGATAACAAATCTTGGATTGATAACGAAGCAAACCGGAGTCTATCAATCGACAAGTGTTGGGAAAGCTTTCTTCAAGAAACATATGGAAGAGTATAAAACAAAGTTACATATGTTTCAGTGAAGCCTGGCGTTGTGGAGTCTGTAAAATCTGAAAAGAACTATTTTGATTATATATACGAGCACAGCAGAGGAGCGAACATAATGTCAGTACCTGGTTTCCAAACATGGTTTATGCCGTTTTTAAAGCGTTTAGGAAATGGAAAGGAGCAGAACCTGTCGGATCTATATTTAATTTTAGCAGATGATTTGGGGCTTTCTGAAGAAGATCGATCAGAAATGTTGCCGTCCGGTAAACAGCTCATTTATAAAAACAGAATTGGTTGGGCAAGAACCTATTTAAAGAAAGCAGGTTTTATTGAATCCCCGGCTCGGGGGAAATTCCGGATTACGGATCGCGGTCGAGAAATTTTGAAGAATCCACCGGAAAAATTAAATGTAAGATTCCTGAAACAATATCCTGAATTTGTAGAATTCCATACGGTTCGGCATTCTTCAAATTTCGTAGAAGATGATTCTCAACAATCGGAAGCCGAAAATGAAACCCCGGAAGAATTATTGGGAAGGGTTCACCAAAGTATCCGGAAGCAGTTTGAGGGAGAACTTCTTGAAAGGATCAAATCAGCACCGCCTGCGTTTTTTGAGAGCCTGGTTGTCGACCTACTTGTGAAAATGGGATATGGAGGTTCGAGAGAAGATGCCGGCAGAACAATCGGTTGCTCAGGAGATGGCGGCATTGACGGAATTATCAATGAGGACCGTTTGGGGCTGGATGTGATTTGTATTCAGGCAAAACGATGGGAAGCCAGTGTTGGGCGACCGGTTGTTCAGGCCTTTGCCGGAAGTCTGGAAGGGTTTCGTGCCAAAAAAGGAGTTCTTATTACCACCTCAAGATTTACAAATGATGCCCAAGAATACATCAGAAAAATTGAAAAAAGAATTATTTTGATCGATGGTGACCAGCTTGCCAAGCTGATGGTGGAACATCAACTTGGTGTGACTCCTGTTGCGAACTTTGTGCTTTATAAAATCGATATTGATTATTTTGAAGAGGAGTAACAGTCATCTTGTAACTTGCGGACGGGGGGGCGAAATGTATCAAAACCGCCAGCGATGTTATAATGAGTGAAGGTATTTTTCGGCATTTCGATGTACACTATTTACTTTTGTACATTAATCGTGTACAACGATAAAAAATGTACAAGAATAGTTCCTATGGACCCAAAGAGATGAAAGCAAAGGAAATTATCAATCACCGTGTCACGGGCAAAAGGCTAATTCTGGATGCGGCAAAACAGGCATTTGAAGAGACAACCGGATGCAATCTACAGGTACTGGAAGTTGAACCTGCCGGAGAAAATCGACCGGATGCCTTAGTGCAGATCAATGCGCCCGGAGGAGAGATAAAAAAGTATCATGTCGAAATAAAAGGCACGCTTACCAACGCAACGCTGGGATATATAGCAGAGAGGATATGCCGTTTTGAAGAAATCGGAATACTGGTTACCCGGCATGTAAATCCTCAGATGTCAGAACGTTTGAAAACAATGGGCATTGCATTTATGGATACCGCGGGAAATGCATATATTAATAACCCTCCTATATATATTTACATCACCGGCAGAAAAAAATTGGATGTTCCGGAAAAAAAAACGATGGGCCGGGCATTTCGGCCCACTGGATTACGGGTTGTTTTTGCGCTGCTTTGCAGGCCCGAACTGGTGAAAGCACCGTACCGGGATATCGTAAAAGCGACCCAAGTTGCCCAGGGAACGGTCGGCTGGGTCATGAACGATTTGAAACAGCAGAATTATCTGGCTGACAGAGGGAAGCATGGTCGCAAACTGATCAATACGGTAAAACTTCTGGATACGTGGGTTGAATATTATGCGAGAGAACTCAGACCCAGGTTATATTTGGGAAAATATGGAACAAAAAAAACCGAATGGTGGAAAAATATTGATTGGCGGAATACAAATGCTCTGCTTGGCGCAGAGTCAGCAGCCGCTTTTTTAATGGATTACCTTAAGCCCGAAACCATAACCGTGTACGCCACTGAGGAAGTCAATCAATTCCTTTTAACGCATCAATTAGCAAAAGACGTGACCGGGAATGTGGAAGTATTGAAAAAATTCTGGGCGTTTGATTGCCCATGGAATTATGAAGGTATTGCACCGCCGCTGCTCGTCTATGCGGATCTTATTGCAACCGGAAATGACCGAAATATTGAAGCGGCAAGAATGATTTATGACAAATTCATCCATCGATTTATCGAAGAATTGTGATCCGTTAACAATCGCTTGCCTGACGGAGATCAGTTATCAATCAAAAGAACTGAATATGGACTTCTTTGTAGTGGGCGCCCTGTTCCGCATTTTGATTCTTGAACAATATTATAAAATTCCCATCGGTGTGGCGACTCTTGATATCGATATCGCCGTTACCGTGGTTGACTGGGCTCATTATGACAAATTGAGAGATTCCTTGATCTTGACCAAATCGTTTACGCCGGATCCCAAAGTTTATCATCGCCTATGGTTCAAAGATAGAAATCCTGTAGATTTAATTCCGTTCGGGACAGTGGAGACGCCGGCGGGGTTGATTCAATGGCCGCCGGATCAGTCCATTGAAATGAGTGTGACCGGTTTTCAGGATGCGTTACATGATGCAATTCTTGTGCATCTGTCCGATAAACTGGATGTGCATTTTGTCTCTTTGCCTGGGATGGTTGTCTTAAAGCTAATCGCATGGCATGATCGGCATAATGAATTTCCCACAAAAGATGCCGTTGATATTGCCACCTTGTTAACATCCTATCCGGAAGCGGGGAATGATGAAAGGATGTTTGATCAACATGCGGACTTGATAGTGGCAGCGGATTTTGATTTTGAGATGGCAGGTGCAAGAATGTTAGGTCGTGACATGATGAAAATCATGAGCCGGCAAACAAAACAAGCGGTGTTGGAGATCTTGGATCTTTATACGGCTCCGGCTGGAAATGATCGTCTAATTCAGGCGATAGCGCGCTGGCTGCCGGATAGAGATTATGAAAGAGCGCTGAAACTATTAAGAAATCTTAAATTTGGGATTTTGGATAAATGAGATATATTGTGAATACTTCTGCAATTGTACAAAAACTTTGGAACTACTATAACGTCCTCTGTGATGAAGGAATGTCATATGGCGACTGCCTGTGGCTGGAAGATTAGCAGATAACGAATTGATGATGGAGATAGGGTGAAGTATAAATGAATCAAAAAAAGGACCAACGAAAGCAGCGAAATCTAAAATCCCGTGAGGAAGTGATAATGCCGGTTCCTGTTCCGGAGAATCAAATGCCGGATAACTATTCAGTATTTTTGGGAGAGATTAAAAATCGTATCCAACAGGAACGGCTCAAGGCGTTGTTGTCCGCAAATGCAGCCCTGGTCATGATGTATTGGGATATTGGAAACGCGATTCTTCAAAAGCAGAATAGTGAAGGCTGGGGGGCAAAGGTCATTGACCGGCTATCCCATGATCTAAAAGAAATCTTTCCGGATATGGGTGGATTCTCTCCGCGCAATCTGAAATATATGCGTAAATTTTCAGAGAGTTGGCCAGATCGGGAAATTGTGCAAGGGGCGCTTGCACAAATTACCTGGTATCATAATCTGGCCCTGTTGGAAAAAGTAAAGAAACCTGAATTGCGTCTGTGGTATGCCGGAAAAACCGTTGAGAATGGTTGGAGCAGAAACGTTCTTGCTTTTCAGATTGAAACTCGTCTGCATGAGCGGGTCGGCCAGACTACCAATAATTTCGAGCTTGCCCTCCCGCCCGCTGATTCCGACATGGCCAATCAGGTTTTCAAAGATCCCTATGTTTTTGATTTCCTTGGAACTGCTGATACCCGACGCGAGGCGGAGCTGGAACAGAAACTGATCGATCACCTTGAAAAGTTCTTGATAGAGTTAGGCCAGGGGTTTGCCTTTGTCGGAAGACAGGTGCATATGGAGGTGGAAGAAGAAGATTTCTATATTGACCTGCTTTTTTATCATTTGAAACTGCGGTGCTATGTGGTGGTAGAACTCAAGGCCGGAAAATTTCAGGCAGGCCACGTCAGCCAGCTCAATATGTACATGAATATCGTAGATGACCTGATGCGCCATCCGGATGATCAAAAAACCATTGGCTTGCTGTTGGTAAAGGAGAAAAATCAAACCCTTGCCAAGTATGCCCTTGCCGGCTACACAAACCCAATCGGCGTTGCCGAATGGGAAAAACAAATCACAGACTCCCTGCCTGAAGACTTGAAGTCCAGTCTGCCGACTATTGAGGAAATTGAAAGGGAAATGGAGGAGAAGGAAATATAATGTCTTTTGAAAATTAGGAATCCGGTCCGAACAGTTGAAGGCTGTGGCGGATCAGGAATACACCGAACCCACGCCCATTCAAACCCGGGCGATTCCGGTGATCCTGGAAGGGCATGGCATTCTGGCTGTTGCACAGACCGGTAGGGCGAAGACCGCGGCGTTTAACCTGCCCATCATTCAGATACTGAGTGAAGATCAACCTGCGAAAAAAAAGAGGCAGCCCCATGCCCTGGTTCTGGTTCCCACACGCGAACAGGCGGCACGGGGTCTGGACATTCACAGCCTTCCGCAGGTTGTGAACTATGATTTACCGGAAATTCCTGAAAATTATGTGCACCGTATCGGCCGCACCGGCCGCGCCGGAGAAAAAGGGGTTGCTATTTCGCTGGTGTGCGACCAGGAGCAGACTTTGCTGGTTGAAATTGAGCGGCTGCTGAACCGGAAGATCCCGGTCAAACGTCTGACCGGATTTCAGCCCAAACACGATCATGATCCGGATATTGTTGCCGCCAAGCGGGAACTCAAGGAAAAGGCAGCCAAGAAACAGAAAAAAGTCATGAGCCAGTCTAAAAAGCGTCCACGAAAGAAAACAAAACCGTAGGGGTACCCCTTGTGGGTACCCGAATTGTTACGCCTTTTTTTTCTTTTTCTTCCGCTTGTTCTTCTCCCACTCTTCGTGTGCCCGGATAAGATCTTCCAGGTTTGCTTCCTCGGGTGGACGATCAATGGTCCGGGCATAATCCTTTTTGCTGATCTTGATCTCTTCGATCTGCTTGTTCAGCAGACCCTGAATGGTGTCAAGCTTCTCCTTCTCCTCCTTGCTGCAAAAGGAGATGGCCGTGCCCTTGTTGAACCCCCTTCCGGTTCTGCCGATCCGGTGAACATAGTTTTCCGGTTCGTCCGGCATATCATAGTTGATCACAAAATGAACATCCGGGATATCGATTCCCCTGGCGCTCACATCTGTTGCAATCAGGATTTGACTCTCTCCTTTTTTAAATCCTTCCATAACCTGGGTTCGAAGGGTCTGATCCTTTTCTCCATGGATGGAAAAAACAGGTATTCCCACCCGTTCCATGGCCTTGGCCACTCGCTCCGCCCGGACCCGGGTCCGGACAAACACAATCATTCTGCTGTCCGGGTGTTCCTGGATAAACCGTTCCAGGAAAAACCGTTTGTCATCCATCTCCACATAGATCACAAAGTGGGTGACATTTTTGGAAACCGGATCTTCCGGGGAGATCTGGATACGAATCGCCGTGCTTTTCACCTGCGAATAAGCAAGTTTTTTGATCTCCTTGTTGATGGTTGCGGAGAAAAAAAGAGTCTGATGCTTTTCCGGAAGCATTTTTTTGACGGACTGGATATCCTTGATAAACCCCTTGTCCAGCATCCGGTCTGCCTCATCCAGCACAAGGGTGTGTATGCCCTTGATATTGATATGTCCCTGGTGAATCAGATCAAACATCCGTCCGGGGGTAGCAATCAGGATATCAATGCCGGCCTGCAATTTTTTGATCTGGGCATCCTGCTCAACCCCGCCAAAAACCACATAGGTCCTTACCTTGGTATGCCGGGACAACCGGGTAAAAACATCATGAATCTGCATGGCCAGCTCTCTGGTCGGAACCATCACGAGGCATTTAATCCCCATCGTGCGTTTGCTGGTTTTGAAACTGTGGATTTTGTCGATCACCGGAATGGCAAACGCAAGGGTTTTTCCTGTACCGGTCTGGGCAATGGCCAGCACATCCTCTCCCTTGAGTATGGACGGGATGGATTTGAATTGAATATCCGTAGGTTTTTTAAACCCTAGTCCGGCAAGATTAATTTTAATATCTTCGGAAATATAATATTGATCAAATTTCATGGCGCTTCAATTGGGAGTTCTGACTGCGGTTATGCGGCATCTGCCGGCTTTTTTTCATAGGTCCATTCTCCCCACACCTGATTGATAATTCTGATGATCAACGGCTGGATGATCTCATTGGCCATTTTGCCATACAGAAAATCCAAATGTTTGGTATCGGCAATGATAAAGTCGATCAACTGGCTTTTTTCAGGAAGGATCTCCACCTTTTTCAGGTCATCGACGGTCTCGATCCGGTATACGCGTTTGTAACGGTGGGGGTAAAGCCTGCTGTATTTTATATTTTTCGGGGTTGAAACCGGGTCTGATGTGCTCCAGAAATGGAACACCGGAATATCTGCCGGGAAAAATTCCACAAGTTTTGAATAGTTCAGCCGTGTGGCATCCATGCGTTTGAAACCCTCTCCATTATAGACGGCCTTGAGAATCTGAAACCCCATACCAAGGGGTACGGACTCCATGGCTCTGGCCAGATAATGCTGGGCAAAATCCTTGTCATCCTCATGGTTGGCCGGGTTGACCATAAAATTCAAGTTACCGAAATTGTGATTCAACAGGAAACGATTGAGCTGTTTCAGGATAGGAGGCTGAGTGATGAGCCAGAACACTTCCTTTATCGGAACATACCGCAGCTGCAACATGCGTGCAAAATGGTTGAGCCATAAACCAGAGGGAAACACCAGATGGGTGTTTTTCTTGAAAAATTTGGGTGATCCCAGGGTGATGATCCCTTTCACCATGGACAGATTGGATTCAGCCTCTTTTTCATTCGGAAGGATTTTATCCAGTTGTTTTTTGGTCTCTTCATCCAGTAGCTGGTTATCATTCAGGTTTTTTCTGAGGCTCCAGTTCAGCACCATATTTTCCGAAATGATTCCGCCCATGCTGTGCCCAATCAGGATCGAGGGTTTGCCTTTGCTGCGGTTGTAAATGAACTTGACCACTGTGGGAAGGTCATGGTCAATCAAGGTGTCTATGGTGTAATAGGGGTCAAATTTCCCTTCATTGATGCCCACCCCCCGTGGATCGAAAAGGTATGTCCAGTATCCCATATCCGCGAGGTCTTTGGCAATGGAATAGCGGTTGTTCAGATTATAGCAACGGCTGTTGTTGGCAAAGCCAGGCACCAGAACAACCGACGGCCGGCTATCCGCCGTGGTAACAGACTCAATGCTAACCAGCCGTTGAAATCCGATCACTTTTCCCTCATCCGTATAGTCACGGTAAAAGACGGTTTCATAATCACCCCGGCCATTGGCTTCTTTTTCATCAATTTTGCTTTCAAAATAGGCAGGCAGCTGTTTCACCTGAAGGGTCTCCCGTAGAATCATCCGGCGTGATGCCTCTTTGAGGACAGATTCCAGGTACATCTCTTTGATCTTGAATTGGGTAAGGATCAGCCGGGTAAGCTCCTCTCTGTTTAAAATGATCACATTTTCAGCCAGAACCAGATGATTGCGATGCAGTTCTTCCAGCAGAATATGTTTGATCATTTTTCGGGGAATTCGTTTATCGGTTGTTTTGATAAAGATGTGATACAGGGTCAGCGCCAGTTTCGCAGCCGCCCGTTCCTGAAGCCGCTGATGCGTATCAATCAACTGACTGGATACAGGCAGCCCCATGCTGAGCTGCCCTTTTTGCAGGTTGCTGTATACATTATAGCTGCTGTTCACAAGCCGGGTGGGAATATCGTTCAGCAAAGCCTGCACAGCTTTTTCAGGCAGCGTGCTGATTTTTTTCAAAAAACTTTTATTCTTCTTTTTCACTGATCGATTGACCTTTATCTAATATTTGTAACCAAAAACCAAATAATTTGTCATGCCCAGTGGTGAAAACCTTTGCGCATAAGGCAATGATAAATTTTTTTTGAGATAAATTCAATAAAAGTCATGAAAAGCGGTCATTCTTTATGAAAATAAGGAGGGTAAAAAACGTTTGAATTGACCCTGCCAGGGGGTTCATTTCTGACCTGAATATCCGGAAAAAAGAGAGGATTATTTTTTTATTACAGAATATTATCCAGAAATCAGGAGCGGGTGAACCCTGGGGCATTTTCATCAGAAAGGCGCGTTTGTCTGAAGCCTCTTTTTTTCTGTCAAGAAGGATTTTTGATGAAGAGTGACAGGGGCAGGTCTGTATGGACACTGCCCCTGTCATTTTTATAATGGAATCACATTCGGCCTGTCTTCATTCCAATCAGGGAGTGGCAACACGTCCCATTGCAATACCCTCGCCTCCATAGACAGTTTCCGGTATTCCTGCTCCTGAAGCCGGGAAAACGCTGCCAAGGAATTTCAACAAAGGTATCCATTCCTTCAGCTCCTGAACACCGGCTTTTGCAGGATCTGCATCGATCCGGCATTGCATATAGTCAGCCGGATTTCCCATGTTAATGGGGTTGCCGTCTGCATGTTTTGGAACAATGACCAGATTGCCGCCGCTCGCAGTTGTAATCACGTGCATCATCTGCATGGCATACAGATCGACAACGCATCTGTACAGGTCTGTGCCGGCAAGATCCAGCTCCGTATCACAGGAGGTGCAGAAAAGATCCTGATCGCCATATGGCGCGGGCAAGGCATTGCCGCAAAGGTTTATACTGGTTACTCCCTGCAGGTAGGGTGCCATTGTGATATCATACTCCACCCGGACCCCTGAAAAATTCAGGAAATAATCGGAACCCAACTGAGGTGCCAGGGTCAGACCGGCTTCCAGAACATTCCGGATCTCGCCCGCGGTCAGGTATACGGACATGAGCGGATAGCCTGGAAGTGGTTGAGTTGCATCCGGTGAGATGCCGAGCGGCAGTGTGTTATAGATATCCGCAAAGGTGATATATCCGGTTTCACCTGGATCGATGTTGTGACGGATGACTCCGCTCGGAACGACACTAAAGGCAAACGGTGTCGGGTCAGCGGAATAGACTGCCAACTGGCTGGCGATGGTTCGACTTGCATCCGCCACCAGGTTGCCGAGACCGGATTCCTGCAAGGACGGCAGGGTCAGGCTGAAATCTGTTTTGGAAATAGGAGAACCAAGCGTAACGCCCAGGACGGGGAACAGACCGGCATTGATACTGTCATTGTAAAATTCAATCATACCCTGAACATAGGGATCACCCGGGATGGAATCATCGACCGGGATCAGGGCGAATTTGGAATCCACGATCCGGCCTTGGGAAATACTGTATGCAATATCCATCCGGCTTACGTATTCGCCATATTCGCCGGGTGAAAAGATCAGTGTTCCGGATTCATCAAATGCCTCGTGTGTGGCTGTATGCTCATGGCCGGATGCTATCAGGTCGATTCCATCAACGCCGTTGGCCAGGTTCGCATCATCGCCCTCTCCGGAACTGCTGACGCCGGAGTGGGAAAGAGCAACAATCAACTGGGCGCCATCACTGTTTTTCAGTTCATCCACCTGACTCTGAATAAAATCATAATCATGGTTGAATGTCACAGGCGGGGCGATCGGAGCCTTTTCATCCGCGTCCTCGCCCATCAGTCCCAGGAGCCCGACTTTCAGACCGTTGTCCAGCTCGATCACACTCTTGCCGGAAATCTTGCCGATGGATAAGAAATATTCCAGTCCGTTGTCCGCCGGATTTCCACTGTCCGTCACCATATTGGTTGCAAGGACAGGCACGTTAAAACCATTGTTTACAGCATTGGACAGCAGCATGGCAAGACCGGCCGGAGACCAGTCAAACTCGTGATTGCCAAGGGTGATTGCATCATAGTCCATCATGGTGAAGAATTTAAAGGCAAGGGGATTCGCTGCTGTCAGGTCGTAGTTGGTTCCCATCAGGAAGTCGCCGGAATCAAACAGCATGACCGGAACATCTTTTGCCGCCTGCTCGGCCCGTACCTGGTTGATTACGGTTGCGATCCTTGCGTAACCGCCGGTTACACTGTCGTCATTCAGGGTATCCGGTGAGTAGTCCAGGAAGGGGCCATATCCGTATCCATGGTGATGGAGATCCGATGTCTGAAGGATTGTGGTGATGACAGTATCTTCGTCCCCCCCTTCTTTTACCTGAAAGATCCTTGCATCAATATCTTTTCTGCCGGACATATTCTTTGTGGTTGTTGTCAGAAAATTGAAACCGGCAAGAAAGAATTCGCCCGGGTTTTTGATCTGAAGTCCGTCTGCCGGATCGATAAGGGCTCTCATGCCGTTTTCCACCGGCACAAACCTGTTGGTGATGTCATGGGAAAAATTGAGAACTGCACGAAATGTTTTCGGAGCAGCTCCATCCTTAAACTGAACCAGGATCTCAACCGGTTCAAAATAGAGTGTCTGCATTGATGTCGGCTTTTCAATACTGGCCACATCTACTGCAAGAGCCTGCATGGGTAATAAAACAGCCATGCTGATCATGCATAACAAGAAAAGTATCCTTCGCATAAAACCTCCTTTCACATTGGAAAAAAGTTGTTTCATCCGGACAAAATGATCCGGTTTTTTGAGTAACGAACATTGCAATACAGCCGGTTACCCGTAAAATACAAAGCCGGACAACCTTATCCAGTCAGCCCGGCAACTTTCACTATTGTTCAGATATTATGGATAAAACCACAGTTTGTATGGATAAACAGCGTTTATCGAATCGTATGAAATTTGTCAAGTTGAATCTGCGGGATCTGCGGGATCTGCGGGATGCAGCGCAATCGCATTCAGGATAATGGATCAGGAGATAGTGTTTATAAATGAATTATGTCCACTAAAACAATTCCCCCCTTTTTCGAGGGGGGATCAAAGGGGGGTGTGATGTCTTACAAACGGCCACCGCTCCATGAATAATTTTAAGACTTCGTCGTTCAAACTCATGAATAAGGGGAGTCTTCCCTAATCCATTCAGACAGTGAACGACTTCGCTATAAAATCATTCATTTCGCTCTATCCGGGAATTCAAGCAAACATCCGTATCCCTTTTCCCGTCATGCTGGAACTGTCAGTTTTAATAAGCCCTTGTCGGCAATAATAAATTGTGATTATATGAAATATCAACTTACATGATATCTCTAAGGAGAAAAAAATGATTACCACAGATAATATTATTAAAAAGGCATTAGCACTCAGACCATCCGAGAAAGCACAACTCATCGACAAGTTGATTTCCAGTCTTGATCAGCCTGATATGGAAATTGATGAATTATGGGCAAAAGAGGCTGAAGACAGGATTGAAGCTTATAATCAAGGAAAAATCAAAGCGATATCTTTAGAAAAGGTTCTTCAAAAATACAGGTAGAACGAAAATGAAGATAAATTTTATTATATGCCCGCCCGGCTGCTCCAGATACGGATTGGATCAATTTAGCTGTTAAAAAAAAGACAGCAATGGAAAGCTATGATTGAATTGGGTTTGTTTGAAATCGCCAAAACATCATTTGTCATGATTCAAGACTTGCCCCTTGATCTTTTCAAGCCCTTTTGGGTTGACCCTTGCTCCTTTTTATCGTTGCCATGTATGATTATGGGCAACCACAAGGGATTGCCCCTACAGATGCAAAAACAATTTGCACGGTCCGAAAACCACCGGGTACGAAATCATCGTAACTTGGTTTCTTGACAAATACCATAATAGCAAATATAAAGTGTCATACTATATGTTTAAAATACGAAATTAAGAACTGTTAAAGGAATATATGAATTATGTTTAACCGTTATAAAAAAAAATTATGGTCTTTTTTTTCGTCAACAAAATCTTTATGGTTATTCGTTGCATTTTTAAGCATTCTTGGATGTGGAAGTGATAACTCTGCACCAATCGATAATAGTCAATCTATTTCCGTAAGAACTGTAAAAAGTTCAACCTATAATGCATCCGATGAATTACTGAGGTACGACATAAAATCATACGACCTCAATAATGACAATTTAATTAAATCCTCACAATATGATGAAGCTAATAAGTCGGGACATACTGCAATTTACGAATATGATGCTAATGGAAATAAGATTAATTACTCAGCATATAATGAAGCTAATGAGCATCAATATTCTGAAACTTATGAATATAACTCTGATGGAAATAAGATTAAATCCTCAGCATATAATGAAGCTAATGAGCTTGAAGATTATAAAACTTTTGAATATGACTCTGATGGAAATTTGATTAAATTCTCACTATATAATGCGGCAAATGAGCTTCAATATCTTGACACTTATGAATATGACTTTGATGGAAATTTGATTAAACGCTCAATAGATAGCCTTGAAATTGGCCTTGAATATAACTCTGATGGAAGTAGAGTTCTTTGCTTTGATGACTATTCTTATGTGGGTACACAATATTATAAAACTTATGAATATGACTCTAATGGAAATTTGATTAAATTCTCACGATATAATGCAGCTAATGAGCATCAGTATTCTTGTACTAATGAATATGACTCTGATGGAAATTTGATTAAATTCTCACGATATAATGCAGCTAATGAGCTTTTTCGTAATATCACTTATGAATATGACTCTAATGGGAATCAGATTAAACTATCGGAATATGGTATTCCTGGTCAAGTTTTTCTCTCAAGTGTCATTCAGATTAAATACTCACAAAATTATGCAGCTATTATTGAGCTTTTGTATTATGACACTTATGAATATGACTCTGATGGAAATTTGATTAAAGTCTCATACTATCATGAAGGATTTGGGCTTCAACATTATTACACTTATGAATATGACTCTGATAGAAATCAGATTAAATACTCATCTTATAATGAAGTTGATGGGCTTCAAGGTTATATCACTAATGAATATGATGCTGCCGGGAACGTGATTAAGCTTTCAGGATATGACGCAAGCAGTAAAATAACAGAATATACAATCTATGAATATTATTAGCATTTAATTTAAAAATACAATCAGGGTTATTATGTTGAAATTTTGTAGTGTATGGCTCTATTGGGTACGTGCCATTCCGTAATTACGTTGCTCTTATTCATTGCATTATAATACCTGTTATCAAATGAAAAAGTGAAAACCACGCATCAATCCTCAAAAAACATGCTGTCCAAGGATACGGTCATAGGATCATTATCCATGAGCCTTTTGGCCAGGGCTTCTATTTTGGGCAGCTCATAGGCAAAATAGTAGCGGCAGGTGAGGAGCTTTCCCTCCATAAACCGGGATTCTGCCCTGGATGCATTTTCCCGGTTGATTTTTTGGATTGCCAGGGCCTGCAAAAGCCATTGCCAGGAGATGGTGATGATGCCGAACATCTCTAAGTACAGGGCTGCATCGGCCAGAAAGATCTCCGCTCCTTTTTCCATGGCAAGGGCTGTCAGATGACCGGTAACCTGTTCAAGGGTTTTAAGTGCATTTTCCAGGCGGTCACACAATGGCTGGAGAGCTGGAAAGAGACTGGCCTGCTTGATCAGGTTCCGGATCTCTTCTAGAAAAAGAAAGAAGGCTTTTCCGTTTTTCATGATGACTTTCCGTCCCAGAAGGTCCATGGCCTGGATGCCGGTGGTCCCTTCATGGATCGGATGGATTCGCATGTCCCTAAAGTGCTGCTCTACCGGGAAATCCTCGCAATAACCATATCCTCCAAAGCATTGAATGGCCATGCTTGTGGAAAGAATTCCCATTTCAGATGGAAATGTCTTGGCTACCGGGGTCAGCAGATCCAGGAGGAGATGATATTTCTCTCTGTCCTTCTCATTGGAAATTTTCTGGATGTCTTCATAAAGGCTGCATTGAAGGAGAAGGGAGATGGCCCCTTCAACAACAGACCGCTGGAACAGGAGCATGCGTTTGACATCCGGGTGCTCTATAATGGGAATCTGAGGAGTCTGCGGGTCCTTATTGTCGAGCTTTCTTCCCTGAAGCCGGTTCTGAGTATAGTCCAGGGCAGCATAGTAGGCAGCAGAAGCAATGGATGCAGCACCCAGTCCAACACCGATCCTGGCTTCGTTCATCATCTGGAACATATAGGAAAGTCCTTTGTGGGGTTCTCCTACCAGATAGGCATGGCAGTCCTTTTTATCTCCAAAACTGAGTTCCGTTATCGGAGCGCCCCGGTATCCCAGCTTGTGGAATATCTGGGTAACCACCACATCGTTGGGTTCGAGGCTGCCATTGGCATTAATTCTTTTTTTGGGAACCACAAACAGGGAGATCCCTTTGGAGCCTTTGGGAGCGCCTTCAATTTTGGCCAGAGCCAGATGAACCACATTTTCAGCACCATTATGATCTCCTGCCGAGATAAAGATCTTCTGCCCCTCGAGGCTGTAATGGCCGGCTTCTGTGGGAAAAGCGGTTGTGGTGATGTCGGCAAGGGAGCTGCCTGCATGGGGTTCGGTAAGGGCCATGGTTCCCTGCCATTGACCGCTGATCATTTTTACCGTAAAGGTGGATTTCAGATACTGGTTTCCGAAACTCAGAATCAGGTTCACAGAACCGGCGCTTAGACCCGCATATATACTACCGGAGTAATTGGCAGCAGCAAAAATCATATTGCATGCATTATAAACAATCATAGGAAGCTGGTCACCGCCATTTTCATAGGGAAAGCTTGCGGAAATCCAGCCGTTTTCTCCAAATTCCTTTAAAATGGTTCCTACTTTCGGGTGAACCTTTACGGTTCCGTCTTTCAGCTCAGGGGGAATTCGATCCATCTCTTCAAAAACAGGGCGGAGAAGTTTGGTGCCCAGTTTCAGGGCTGCGTCCAGAATCAAATCACATGATTTCCGGTTGTGCTGATTGAAATAGGGCGCTCGGGTAAGCTCTTCAACCGTAAAAACATCATACAGCAGGAATTTCAGGTTTCGCATGCTGATAAATTTGTCGGCCATTTTCCCCCCTTGTTTATGATTGGTTTTGAATGACTATAAAAAACCGGAATCGGAAATACAATGATAATTTTGAGAAGTAAAAGAAAACAGCTACCCTACACATCCCAGGGTCGGATCCTGGACAGCAATACCCTGGCGTTTGCGTCTCTTTTTTTTGATCTGGCACAGCAAGGTTTTGTAGACTGGAAAACCGGATATCTCATCAAACTGCGCAAGATCGGTGATGATGTTCACATTGGCCTCTTTCCATTCATCCGTTCCTAATGGGCCGCCGCCGCCGACCGGCGCATATACGAATCCTTTCATGATGTTGTCCGTAACAAAAGCCCTCATTTTCACGGAGCCTCGGATGGTTTTAATATTGACCACATCTCCTGTGTGAATGCCTCGCTCCTCCGCATCTGCCGGATTCATTTCAACGGCAGGATACGGGTATCGTTTGATAAAAGCAGGAATGGCCCGCAGACAGGACTTCATGTCCGGCTTAAACGGTCCGGTTCCAAGAACCAGGGGAAATTTTTCAAACAATTCCGGATTGCTGATGGCGGTTTCATCCGATTCTTCATATCGGGGAATACCGCTGTATCCGTATTGCTCCAGAACGGTGGATCGGATCTCAAATTTACCGGAAGGAGTTTCAAAGCCGGGCTTTCCATCCAGACGGAGAAGTCCTTTTTCCCATTTCCGGTATTCCATGGGCGCTGTATCTTTTCGGAGTACATATTTATGGGCATTCTGCAGATCGTCAATGGTAAAGCCGGATTCGCTCAGGATATAGTTCAGAAGTTCTTCCCGGGTCTGCGGATACAGATGGCCGTATCCGAGCCGGTCTGCCAGTTCCGTCAGGATTTGACGGTTTGGTTTTGATTCACCCACTGGTTCGATCATTTTCTCCCGCAGCCGCAGGCAGTTTCCGTAGTAGCAGTAGGATTCCTGTTCAAACGCGGTTGTGGCCGGCAGGATAAGATCCGCATACGCTGCATCCCTTGTGAGTTGCAAGTCAATGCATACCAGAAACTCCAGGGTTTCCAAGGCTCTTTCCCACACCTGAGAATCCGGCCAGGAGGTTATGATCGATGCGCCCTGGATGATCATCGCCCTGATTCTGTATGGATCTCCGTCGATGATCGATTTTGGAAGAAGGCCGGCATGGGGTTCTCCTCCGCAGAAATGAGCGTACACCGGGAATTTACCCTTGCCAATGGACTTTTCAAACCCGGGTGTTTCAATCTGCCTGTTTGTTGGCAGCGGGAAACGGTTTTCCCTTCTCAGGAAGCACCGGCCTCCTTCCACATCCAGTTGTCCGGCCAGCGCCCAGAGCACCATTACCGCCCGGATATTCTGGACGCCGCTTTTGGTATATTCCAGGCCGGTGTACATCACATAGCTTGCGCCATCCGCCTCTGCAATGTTCTCTGCCAGATATTCGATCGTTTTTTCCGGTATGGTTGTGACAGAGGATACATATTCAGGTGTAAAGGTTTTTACATAATCTGCAAACTCATTAAAGCCAAGAGTCCAGTTCTCGATAAAATTTTTGTCATACCGGTGATCCCGGATCAGAATATGGGATAATCCCAAGGCCAAGGCTCCGTCAGAACCAGGCCGGATGGTGATCCACTGGCTGCCTTCCAGATCCGCCACCCTGGTTTTCCGGGGATCGATCACAATGATCTCGGCACCTTCTTCTGCGGCAGTCTTCAGCCGCTGAAACATTTCCGGAGGCGTAGAAGTAGAGGGATCGGTTCCCCAGACCAGAATCAGATCGGAATTGTCTATATCGGAAAACATATCCATATGCAGGCATCCCATGGTCAGTTTTGGCGATAGAACACCGATGGCGGTGTAGCATGGGGCGCCGACACCAAAGGCATTGGGTGAACCGAACGGGAAAAGAACATTGGATGCCAGATAGATTTCCGAGCCTTTTAGCTGAAAAATATCTTTAAAGGATCTTTCATATGTGCCGGTGCCGGTGTAAATCCCGACGGTTTCAGGGCCGTGTTTGTCTTTAAATTCATTGAGCTTCCGGACAATGATATCATAGGCCTCATCCCAGGAAACGGGCTCAAACGCATGGGTTCCCTTGGGGCCGACTCTTTTTAAGGGACGGGTAAGCCTTTGATCCCCATAAACAATATCCTTTGCACTTCCGGCAATGGGACATAAAATTTTTCCAGCCGGTGCGTCCGGGTCCGGTTCCAGACGGTCGATCCTGTTTTGCTCATCAAAGGAAATAATGACGCCGCAGCCAGGGCTGTGAAAGCACAATCCGCATATTCCAAATTTTTTGTTCGTCATGGGAATGCTACCTCTTGCCGATCAACATCTGTGAGTGGATATGTTCCCACAGGTTTTCGGTTTTCCGTATTTTCCAGGAAACATCCTGCTTTGTAATTACGTTCAGGGGTGGATCAAATATTCCGTCTTCTCCTGAAAAAATCCGGATCATGGTTTCCGTGCCTCGGCAGGCATATCTGCCTTCTGTTTTTCCGCTCAGCCAGCGTTCCGGGTCTATAAAAGCTTCGTCCCAGGAAAAGGGATCGGAAAAGAGAAACATCGCATTTCGATCATTCAGAACCCGGTTGACACCCAACAGATGCAGCATGGGGTCGGGAACCTTTTCCAGTATATTCACGGATGCAACGGTTGAAAAGGTATTTTGGGGAAAAGGAAGGGCCAGTGCATCGGCCACAATAAAATCCAGATTCCGGTAATTCCAGCCATTGTCAAAAACGCAGGACTGCTTTTTTGTCATCATTCCTTCGATGATCATATCAAATTCAAGATGTTTGCGGTTCATCAACTCCCTGGCTTTCCGGATAAAGGAGATGGAGGTGTCCATTCCAATCACTTGCTTGTGCGTCCTGGTCATTTCAAAGGATAGTCTGCCCACGGAGCAGCCGATATCCAGTGCACAACCGCCATCCGTATTCCGGAAACAGGAAGACCATACCTTGTAGGCATCTGTGGCATCGGGATCATGGAGCAGATCGCTATAATGACTCCACAGATAGGAGGAAAGCATTCCCCTTGAATTGTAGCCCCTGCTTTCCGTCAGGATGGGCAATGATTTTTCGGGCAACAGGATGGCAATGCCTCTTTGAATGGGATAACTTCTTCCGCAGGTGGCGCATGTCAGTTGCCCTTCGATCACGTCATCTGACTGTTCTGTTTGTATTTCCAGTTCCAGCCGGGATTCCGTATAGAGGCATTCCGGGCAGGAGAGTTTATTCTGTAACCATTTTTTCATGCAGAGAGTCTTTTTAAAGTAATATGAACAAACCAGTATCTTTCTGATAATCAAAAATGAACCGGATTGCAAGGATGTTCGATTGCCTATTCATCCGACAGCCTTCAATTATCTGTTTCCGGACAATGAATAAATGATTGACGATCCTTTCCGGCTAATATATGGAATGGACAATCGATAAAAAGAATTATGTCAATAAAGGTTTGAGGTGAAAGATCCGGTATGTACAAGTTTCAGGTCATAGAAGACAAACGATTGCTGATCATCAATTGCCCGGCAGAGTTGGACTTTGCATATGCCTCAAGCATATTGACCAAAATCTATTTTGAAAAAGACGGTAAGTACTCCTCTTACAACAGCTTTGTGAATCTGTCTTTACTTGAAAAAAATTATCTCAATATGAACGCATATATGGAATCCATGAGGGTTTATTTTTCAATGAAACCCAAAGATGTCCCTGTCCGGATTGCGGTTCTGGTAGGTCCGGAATTCATCGATTCCTTATCCATGGTTCAAAAGGTAACCTCTGAATTCAACAACATCTCCCTTCTGATTTCTACAGAAAAGGAAGAGTGCGCATCATTTCTGAATATCGGCAAAGATGAGATGCCTGATATTGGCGCTGTGGATTGAGGCGCGGCGTTTTTTCAGTTCATCCTATATTATTTCCTGAGTTTTTTTTACAAATTCTTCTCATGAACTCATTACACGAATTTCTTTATACTCCCATTTTGAGGAGGGCCAGGGGGGGTGTAAATATTCAATCCAGACCAGAATTTCGCAAACGCTACGATGAATTGTGAATTATCCAGACCGATACTCTATCGTGATAACATATCTAATTTGCTTGACATTGATAGCTCAAAATGAAATGATGACCGGGAGTGACAAGAGATTGCAGGCGATATTTTATTTTCATGGTAACAAAAACTTCAAGGTTAGAATTGAAACAGAGAAAAGTGGCTGGAATTTTTTTTGATATTGATTATCAGGGAAAAAGGTACCTGTGAATGAATGGTTAGAGCAGAATAATATGGTACTATCAGGAGTTAATGCCGGGGTTGCCCGGAATCATCGCTTTGACAAGGAACCCGCATCAGGAAAAAATGCAATACATACCTGATATGCATCACCGACGTTCAATCCGGCTAAAAAATTATGATTACTCCTGCGCAGGATTATATTTTATTACTATTTGTATCCAAAATCGTTTATGCTTGTTTGGTGAAATCCAAAACGATGCAATAACATTAAATCCTGCCGGCAACATAGTAAAAAAAGCGTGGGATGACATACCAGCGTATTATCAAGGATTTGATGTTCATGAACTAATTGTCATGCCCAACCATATTCATGGTATCATTCAAATTCTGTCAAATAACGATCCCGTAAGGGCAGGCCCCTGTGCCTGCCCTTTTCCACATGTTGACAATAATACGCGGCAACCACGTGAAGAAGGGCAACCACAGGGGGTTGCCCCTACGAGGTCATTGCCTGATATTGTTCATCGATTTAAAACATTGACAACAAAACAATATGCTGATGGGGTTGCAAATTATGGATGGCCTCGGTTTAACAAAAAATTATGGCAACGAAATTATTTTGAACATATTATCCGGGATGAAAGATCATACTTTAAAATATCTGACTATATTGTGAATAATCCACTGAGCTGGTATGAGGATAAATATTATGAACAGCAATCCGTGCATAGTTGAAATCGTAAGCATTGGAAGCAATCAGAGAAGGCAAGGCTTTTTATGCATAATTTTTAAACAGAGTCCAAGATTTTAATCATGGAGTGAAGAGGGGCGCGAAGTCACGAGGCTGCTTTTCCGGAAAGGCTGGCTTGCGTGCCCATCACTTTAAAATATTTGACATAGGAGGAGAAGGAAAATACAGATGCCAAGAAAAATATGGGTATACAATCCTCAATCAGGTGGTGTTACAATCCCGCAGAAAATACAGCCGAGGATTCGCCTACTCATAGAGGATCATGCCGAGAAACACTATGCTGGAAAATACAACCGGATTGACGTTCGGTTCCGCGGGCAGTTCTGCTATATTGACGCGTACAGAGAGCCTTATATGCCTGAAGAATATAACCCTAACCTCTTTGGTGAATCTCGTGAGGAGTTTCTTGAACGATTGCGGAATACCCCTACGCATTTATGCCGTCTCCGCTATTTCGGGAACGTGGATCGTTGGTCAATGGCATTCTATACATATAGTCATGAAAAGTACGAACCTTGCATCTTTGCCAACGGAAGTTGGCATGGAACACTCGGAGAAGCCTTCGATATTTCTGCGATTTACCTTACTGATTGAAATGGATGGGCTGCTATTTTTATTGAGCAAAGGATTCCAGAAAAAAATTGAGCAGGAACTCGCAAATCCTAATTTATCAATCCCCAAGGCTGCAAAAACACGCGGCAACCACGCGAAGAAGGGCAACCACAGGGGGTTGCCCCTACGAGGTCATTGCCTGATTTGGAGAGTTTAAATGCTGAATAAATTCAAAAATCGATCGATGAGCGGTGACTGGAAAGCCAGGATATGTCGTCCTTCACAATTCACAGACCCGGTCGCCATGAAGGCAGAATGATAACCCATGAAACCAGAAATGCTGATATTGGTGCATGGGTTTTAGAACAATCTGGAGCCAAGAGGAGTTATGGCACGAGAACCTCAGGTCAAAAAATAACTGTATCATGAGCACCCTTTCTGATATAATTGTTCAAAAAATCGAATTAACAATAGAGATTGTGCAAGGATACAAAAATGATACCAAAAATCAATAGGCCGGAACCATTACTTAAAGATCAATGGCGATGTTGTTTCATCGGATTATTATGCTGCATCCTGTTGTTTGGTGCTGCCGGTTGCTCTGGTGACGGCGATACTTTCAGCTCTAGATCAGGTGGCTCCGAGTCTCAGGACGAACTCTATGAAATGGAACAGGATGTTCTTCTTCAGATCAATGAATACCGGCAATCTCAGTTCTTATCGCTCTTGCGTTGGAATGAAACCATTGCGGATTATTGCAGAACCCACAGCCTGAATATGGCCGCCGGAGCCGTTGATTTTGGTCATGATGGGTTTGATGACCGGGTGGATGGAATTGCAGAAACCATTTCCTATGAATATGCGGCTGAGAACGTCGCCAGTAACAATTATTCGGATCCGGTGACTACGGCTGTAGATGGCTGGCTCAACAGTCCCGGACATCTGGCCAACATCGAGGGCGATTACAACCTGACCGGTATTGGTGTGGCCCAGGATGAGGATGGCGTCTATTATTTTACGCAGATATTCATCCGGCAATAAACCGGCATTGAATCAACAACAGGGCTATCGTAATGGAAAACATCCTTCTGCATACGGAAAATCATATAGCCGTTCTGACCATCAACCGGCCGAAGTTTAAAAATGCGCTGGATCGTAAAACCTATGATGAGTTATCGCTTGCGATTGAAACCGTGAAAAGCGATACCCGGGCAAGGGTTCTGGTCATCACCGGTGTGGATAACTCCTTCTGTTCCGGCATTGATCTTTCCTATGCAAAGGCGTTGACTGAACTCAGCCAGATTGAATTCATGACCATGATGAAAAAGGTTCAGGCGACCTTTGCTTTTGAAAATCTGAATATCCCGGTGATTGCAGCGGTGAACGGCTATGCCCTTGGAAACGGTTGCGATATTGCCCTGGCTGCGGATTTTATTTTTTCCGCCCAGAGTGCCGTTTTTTCAATGGCCTACACCAATGTGGGTATGATCCCGGACCTTGGTGGAACTTTCCGGCTTACCAGGCTGGTGGGGCCGTCTGTTGCCAAGGAATTGATCCTGACCGGTGACCGGTTTACCGCACAAAGAGGTCTTGAAATCGGGATGATCAATCGGGTTTTTCCGGATGCGGGTCTGATGGTCTCGGTAATGGAATTTTCCGGGAAACTCGCCAAAAGGGCGCCTATCGCCATGGCCATGGCAAAAAAATCGATCAACAACAGCCTTGCCTCCGATTTAACGGCAACCCTTGATTTTGAAGCCTACAATCAGAGCCTGTGCATCAAAAGTGCGGATTCCTCAGAGGCAGTGGCAGCGATGATGGAAAAGCGGCTGCCTGTTTTTTCCGGTCGATAGTTCGACATCATCAAAACCGCCGGTCATTAACTTTCAAGCCATTTATTTTTATGGTAAAAGAAAATATACAAGTATATACAGTATGTTGTATGGAAGGAGGGAATCGATGAAATCCGGATTTCAGATCATGAATATCGGAACAGAGGGATTACAAGAAAACGATGCCCGCAGAATCCGGATTTTGAACGTGCTGTCGGTCATTACCGCATCTGTTTCATTTCTGTATCTGGTTTTTTATATTCTCTCCAGTGCAATGATACCGATGATGATTAATATCGTCGCAATCCTGTCCTACCTGTTTACCTTTTTTTTAACTTTTCGGCGAAAATACCGTCTGGCAAAAGTCTGGATTTTTTCCGTGCACATGCTTCATGTGGCAATCCTGACATTGGGAATATACACCAAATATTCAGGGTTTCATTTTTACTACTTTTCCATTCCAGCCCTGGTTTTTCTGGTATTTGAGTATGGCAACCGGATCGACAAACTGCTATTGAGCCTTGCTGCCATCATACTTTTTTTTGTATGTGAGATTGTAGAATCTCCTGTACCCTATATCCAACTGTCTCAGGAAGTGAACCGGGTATTGTATCTTACATCGATTTTAACTGTTTTTCTTGGGCTGCTTTTGGTTATTTTTCTTTTTACCTTTAACATTAAAATACATGAAGAAGAACAGGGGAAATTGATTCAGGAGCTTCGCAGGGCTTTGTCCGAGGTAAAAACATTAAGAGGCTTTTTGCCGATTTGCGCATCCTGCAAAAAAATACGGGATGATAAGGGATACTGGAACCAGATTGAGTTATATATCCGGGATCGTTCCGAGGCGGAGTTCAGCCATAGTATCTGTCCGGAGTGTGTTGAAAAGCTGTATCCTGAACTGAATCTGCATGATGCCGGAAAAGAAAAACTGTAAATATGACGGTATTCCCGGGTTGTTTCAAAAATAAATTCCCTTCATTTTACCACCCTTAAAATCATTGAACAGCATGGTGGAAAAAGTACCATGGTGTCAACCATCAAAAAATTCCGGAAAATGTAGAAAAGGGTTTGGTTGAGGTAAGTTTTATTTACCAAGCAACCATATTGAATTTTTTGATATTAAAGTCAATACGAGAAAAAATAATGATTCCATTTGACAATATGAATCTAAGTTCATATTATGCCCGGATCTTTTGAAATAGTTGGTCTGGTTGCGATGAAAGCCTTAAAAAATAAAGAAGCGGTTCGGAACGATCTTTTTCCATATTCGCTCTGTTTGAAACAAAGCCGCAAAAAAGAGACAATTTTAGCTCAGGGGTAACGGTATGCGTAAATCAAGAATCTTTGGTGTAATCGTTCTGTCGGGTTTGGTCTTCTTCGCAAGTCTGATGAAAAATGATCAGACGCAGGCTGAAAATAAACCGGTTTCTACGGACCGTCCGCCGGTAGCCGTGGAGACCATGAAGGTGACCCTCACCGACATTTCTGAAACCGTGGATGTCGTAGGCACCCTTTCTCCTAAATTTCAAACAGATGTCCGGGCGGAATACAACGGGGTCGTGAAAAAAGTATATGTAACCGAATGGGTGCGGGTAAAAAAAGGGGACAAACTGGCAAGTCTGGATACCCGTGAACCGGAATTCATGGTGAGTAAAGCCGGAGCTGCTGTTGAAATGGAAAAGGCAAATCTCCTGCAAGCCAGAGTTGCGGTTCAGAGGGCCGAACGTGAATATGATCGTATCCTCAATCTCAAGGGTTCCGGTCTGGCCACCCAGCAAAGCGTGGATGAGGCAGGTACGGAAAAAGAGGCAGCCATCGCCAGGCAATCATCGGTTCAGGCTATGCTGAGTGCAGCGGAACAAGAGTTTGAGCAAGCCAAGGTTCGTTTTTCCAAAACAGTGATTGAATCACCCATAGACGGAATCGTTGCAGAGAGGTATATCAGCGTGGGCGATCTGGCAACAGACAAACCCTTGTTCCGGGTTGTGGACAATCGCATCCTGGATCTGACCGTCACCGTACCCTCTAAATTTATCCGTTTTTTAAAACCGGAACTGGAATTGCGATTCACTACCGATGCTTTTCCGGGAGAAACCTTTACAGGCAAGCTGATGTATATCAACCCGGTAATTAATGAGACGGATCGCTCCGTCAAAGTGATTGCAGAGGTTCCCAACAATCCGGAAGTATTAAAAGGCGGGCTGTTTGTAGAAGGTAAGATCATCATTGGTGAACGCAAAGGCGTGGCAACGGTTCCTCGGAATGCGCTTCTCAACTGGGATGTGAATACCCGGAAAGCTGAACTTCTTTTAGTGGATAAAGGCGTTGCCAAACGGTGTATGGTCAGTGTTGGTGAGGCAAGCGGGGAGATGATGGAAATCTCTTCGGGTTTATCCGAAGGCGAAGAGGTGATCTGTCACGGAGGATTCAATATACAAGAAGGCGATAAAGTCAAAAACAATGGAGGGAAATAGCGCATGCTTTTATCCGATCTTTCCATTAAACGACCCGTGTTCGCTACTGTGCTGATGCTTGCTTTGGTGACCTTGGGTATTTTTTCATACCGGCGATTGTCCGTGGATATGTATCCGGATGTGGAAATTCCGGTGGTTTCAATTGTGACCAAATATGAAGGGGCTTCTCCGGAGACAGTAGAGCGAGAAGTAACCAAGCGGATTGAAGAAGCAGTCAACCCCATTTCCGGTGTCAAGCACGTCATGTCGGTTTCACGGGAAAGCGTATCCACCGTGGTTGTGGAATTCCGGCTGGAAATCCGGGTGAATGACGCGGCCCAGGATGTGCGTGCCAAAATTAACGGTATCCGGGGAGATCTTCCGGAAACCGTAGAAGAGCCGATTATCCAGAAACTTGATTTTGCCGCCATGCCGATTATCTCACTGGGCGTGCGTTCAGACAAACTTCCCCCCAGAGACCTCTCAACACTGGTTGAAAAAAAGGTTAAAAGGCGGCTGGAGAGCATTTCCGGAGTCGGCAAAGTGGATCTGGTTGGTTTGTTAAAACGCGAAGTCAGCGTGAATATCGATCCTGCAAGGCTTGAAGCCCTTGGAATGGGCGTGGATCAGGTGATTGCCGGGTTACAGTCTGAGAATGTCAACACTCCTTTAGGAAGGCTCAAGCGCGGTAATTCCGAATACCCCTTGCGCGTATCCGGCAAGCCCGACATGGTAGAGCAGTTCAAGACCATGGTGATCGGTGAAAGCAACAATCGTCCGATAAAATTGTCGGAAGTGGCGGATGTCAAAGATGGAATCGAGGAACAACGTACCCTGGCGCTGGTCAACGGTGTTCCGGCGGTGGGTCTGAATATTCTGAAACAATCCGGAGCCAACACCGTGGAGGTGGTGGATACAGTCAAAAAAATCATCGCCGGCCTGCAGAAGGAGATGCCGCCGGGAGTCACCATTGAGGTGGTGCGGGATGGTTCCGTCATGATTCGCGACTCCGTGCATGATGTTCAGAAAACCATGATTGAGGGAGGGATTCTGACGATCCTTATTGTTTTCATGTTTTTGAACTCCTGGAGATCCACGGTCATCACCGGTCTGACCCTGCCTATTTCCGTCATTTCTTCGTTTGTCGTAATGAACTTCATGAACATGTCGCTCAATATCATGACCCTGATGGCACTCTCTCTGGCCATCGGTATGCTGATTGACGATGCGATTGTGGTGCGGGAAAACATCGTGCGCCATCTGGAGATGGGCAAGGATCATTTTCAGGCGTCACGGGATGGAACAAGCGAAATCGGGCTGGCGGTATTGGCGACCACCTTTTCGATTGTGGCGGTTTTTGTGCCGGTGGCGTTCATGAAAGGAATTGTAGGGCGGTTTTTTTTCCAGTTCGGAATCACCGTGACTTTTGCGGTACTGGTATCCCTGCTGGTTTCATTTACCCTGGATCCGATGATGTCCTCACGATGGTATGACCCGGATATCGAGCGGAAAGGAAAGCGGCATTTTATTGCACGGATGCTGGATATATTCAATGATGCATTTGATCGAAGCGCGGACCGGTACCGGGGCATGATCGAGTGGTCTCTGGATCATCGCAAAACCGTGCTGCTAATTGCAGCAATCGTTTTCTTTGGAGGGATTTTTATCTTTAAATCCCTGCCGTCCTCTTTCTTGCAGGACTATGACCGGGCTGAGTTCCAGATTATTCTGAAAACCGCCCCGGATGCGTCATTTGATGAAACACAATTGCGGATCAAATCCGTTCTGGAATTGCTGCGATCCTATCCTGAAATCCAGCACACCTACTCCACCATCGGCGCAGGAGATTCCGGAACCGTTCGGGACGGATTGGTTTATGTGAAGCTTAAAGACAAAAAAGAACGCAGTCGATCCCAGATGCAGGTTCAAAGTGATATCCGCAAGAATTTGGAGAACATACCGGGAATCCAGTTTTCGGTGATTGAAGCCGGACGACTTCATGGAGCCAAGAAGATGGAATTCAGCATCCGGGGCGAGGAGATCGATCTGTTAAAAAAATATGCTGCCCGGATGAAAAAAGAATTGTATAAAATTCAGGGTGTGATCGATCTGGAAGTCACCATGGAGGACGATACACCCGAATTCTGTCTGATTGTCAATCGCGAGCGGGCTACGGACGCGGGTGTTACCACCGGAGATATTGTCCGGACGGTCGGTGCAATGGTAGGAGGAGAAGCCTCCACCACGTATGAGGATGAAGACGGAGATGCGGTCAATGTCCGGGTAAGGCTGCCGGAAGAATTGCGGCAGGACCCATCCCAGGTGGAGAAGCTGCGTCTGGCCGTGAGGAGGGCCGGTGCTTCCTCTTCCCTGATTCAGTTGGGGGATCTGGTCACCTATGTCATCGGCGCCACTCCTTCCGAGATCAATCGAAGGGATCTGATCCGGGAAGTAAAGATTTCAGCAAACCTCGAAGATCTTGACATGGGAACAGCCATGAAGGAAATCAAGCGCATTGGAGAAGAAGTTCATATGGATCACGGCTATCATCTTGGATTCTCCGGTGAGGCGGAAGATATGGTGGAATCCTTCATGTACATGGCGGAAGCCTTGATTATGGCTGTGGTTTTCGTATACCTGATTCTGGCAGCGCAGTTTGAATCCTTTATTGAACCGTTTGCCATCATGTTCTCACTGCCCCTTTCCATCGTCGGAATGGCGGCCATGCTCTGGCTTACCGGAGATGCCATCAATATCATATCCCTGATCGGATTGATCATGCTCATGGGACTGGTAACCAAAAATGCGATTCTGCTGGTGGACTACAGTAAAATTCTCCGGGCTGGCGGAATGAACCGCCGGGAAGCTGTTATTACTGCCGGACGTACCCGGCTGCGGCCGATCATGATGACCACCCTTGCAATGATCTTCGGAATGCTGCCCTTGGCATTGGGTCTTGGGGCCGGAGCGGAAATGCGTGCTCCCATGGGCAGGGCGGTTATCGGAGGATTGATCACCTCGACCTTGTTGACATTGCTGGTTGTTCCGGTCATGTACACCTTTTTGGATGATTTCGGGGCCTGGGCCCATCGCAAATGGGTAGGGAAGAAGTCAGGTCATGCTGCAGCGGTCCATTCCGTCATAGCGGTATTTATCCTGTTGACCCTGCTTCTGAACGCCGGTCCGGTATTCGCTTCCGATCTCCGGGTCATCTGTCTGGATGAAGCCCTGAAACTGGCGGCAGAGAAAAACAAAGACCTCAAGATGGCGATGGAATACCGCAATCTGGTTGAGGGACGGTATGTGGAAGAACGTGCGGCAGCACTTCCCAAACTGAGTTTTATCGGAACCGGAATGATGGGCCGGGATGAAACACAGCGGGCGTTGTCCGCAGATTATCCGATTTCCCAAAGAGCCTATGGCGCACAGATCACCCTCAATCAACCGCTCTATACATGGGGGCAGATCGGTGCCGCGATTCGGGCTGCGGAAATCGGCTTGAAAACAGCGGATGATCAGATGAAGATGTACCGGCAGGCGGTTGCGAGGGATGTCAGCACCGCGTTTTATGATGTGTTGCTGGCAAGGGAGTTGAAAACCATTGCGAGTCAGAACATGGAGCAGAAGATCCGCCATCTGGACGAAGCCCGGCGCAAATATGCTGCGGGCACGGCCACGGATTACGATACGCTTTCTGCGGATGTGGCCGTAGGGAATGCCCGTCCGGAAGTGATTCAGACGGAAAATTTATTGATCATCTCCAAAGAGCGTCTGGGAATTCTTCTGGGGCTGGAAGGAAAAGATTTTGAGATCCAGGGAGTCCTGGAGGCGGAAATCGATCCTTTAGAGGATGTTCATGCCGCGGCAGATGCGGCAATTAAGAATCGCCCCGAGCTTTCCGAACTGCAACATAAAATCGGAATGCAGGAGGAAGTGGTAACAGTATACAATGCCCAGGACAAGCCGCGTATCGACCTTCAGGCATCCTATGGATGGCAGGATCTGACCATCGAAGAGAGCAGCGCGGACGGAGAGCTGGCATCCGGAGCCGTTGTGTTGACCTTTCCGTTTTTTGACGGACTTAGGACCAGAGGCAAGGTAGCCCAGAGCAAAAGTGAACTTCATACACTCCGGCTTCAGTCGGAAAAGTTAAAGGACAATATCCGGCTTCAGGCATCGGAATCCGTCAGCGCACTGAAAGAATCCGGCGAAATTCTGAAAGCGCTCAGCGGAGTCGTGACCCAGGCGGAACGGCTTTCGGATATGGCGGAAAAAGGATTTGTCTGGGGTGTCAAAACCACTTCGGATGTCCAGGATGCCCAGTTGTCTCTTAAACAGGCCAAGGCAAATCTGGCCAAAGCGCGGCGGGATTATCTGGTTGCCAGGGTAACCTTCCAATGGGTGATGGGAACCCTTCCTCTCTCTCCGGAGACCAGATGAAATAATTTGCCATACAATTTTTTGAAACAATATCCTGAAACGGGCCAGGACATGTAGTTAAAGCTGGATCAAAGTCAGGAATGACGGTAATAATACTGCCCGTCATTCCGGCGAAAGCCGGAAACCATAATTTGGATACTTACTTCGTGTCATAGACAACAGTCGTTACAAAACAACCCCCGCCGCCTTTCATCAGATAACAAGAAAAGAATCCCGCCTCTATTTATTTCGATATTTATATCTGGTAATAAAAATTTATTATTTTATTATTGACAATAAATTTATAATTATTTATATATTTATTCATAAATATAAATTTATAGTTAAGGAGGTGGAAAATGATGACCAAAAATTGCGAAATTATAAACCCATTCCGTCCGGGTGCTGGTCACATGCCCCCATATCTTGCAGGAAGGCATGAAGAAACGAATGAATATCTAAAATTACTGAGACAAGATGTCATTTTGGAAAATATGATTCTTACGGGACTTCGTGGTGTCGGAAAAACAGTTTTATTGGAAACCCTGAAACCATTAGCATTTAAAAATAAATGGCTGTGGACAAGTACTGATCTTTCTGAATCCACGAGTGTCAGCGAGGAAATGCTATCGAAAAGGATACTAACGGATTTATCTCTTGTAACATCTAACTTTCCCATTAGTCAGTATGAAAAACAACAACCCGGTTTTACAGGAACAAAAATAGGAGTACAGGAAAAGCTTAACTATAACGTACTATTAGATATTTTTAATACAACCCCTGGTTTGATTTCAGACAAGTTAAAATCCACATTACAAACGGCTTGGGAATTTTTAAAAAATTTTGGAGCGCGCGGGCTTATTTTTGCTTATGACGAAGCACAAACCATGTCTGACAATGCTAATAAAGAGCAATATCCATTGTCTTTATTGCTGGATGTCTTTCAATCTATTCAACGACAGAACATCCCTTTTATGCTGATTCTTACAGGACTACCAACATTATTCCCTAAACTAGTGGAAGCGAGAACATATGCTGAGAGAATGTTTAGGGTCGTTTTTCTTGATAAGCTAAATTCAGAGGATAGCAGGGAGGCTATCATAAAGCCTATTGAAAATGATGAGTGTCCCGTTAAACTTTCTGAAAAATCGATAGACAATATTATCAATCTGTCTGGTGGATATCCTTATTTTATTCAATTTATATGTAAAGAAGTTTATGATTTGATAATTCAACTAGACGGTAGAGGAGAAGACCTTAGCATTCCAGTTGATGGAATTGTGCGAAAACTGGATACTGATTTTTTTGCCGGCAGGTGGGCCAGAGCTACCGATAGGCAAAGGGAGCTACTATATGTAATAGCAACGTTAGAAAATTGTGATTCAGAGTTCACAGTGCAAGAAATTGTTGAACATTCAAAAAAAGAGATTGAAAAAGGATTTAGCAATAGCCATGTGAACCAGATGCTTGTCACGCTTAGTAACGCAGGCCTAGTATATAAGAATAGACATGGTAAATATTCATTTGCTGTTCCGTTGATAGGGAAATATATTTTAAGACAAAAGGAGAACAACGATGTTCAATGACCGGCACTCCCGATTTCAGACAGGCCTATGAAAAAATATGGATGATAACGAACTCCTAGAAAAATATACTTCTCTAATGCGTGAGGTGGCGGATTTAACAGAGGAAAATAAGCGGCTGAAAGACCAGCTTGCATCAATGCAAACGGTTTCTCAGGCAAAGAACAACTCCTCAATCATGCCGGATGAAGGTTTCTTTTGCGGTGAGGTGACAGACAACTGCTTGCTACCGGAAATTCATAACGCATCCGATTCAATTTCAAAAATCAGATTGTTCATGTCGCTCTTCAAAGGCCGGCAGGATGTGTATGCAAAGCGCTGGGAGAACAAAACCAAAGATACCTCCGGGTATCAACCCGTTTGCCTGAATCAATGGCGGGAGGGGGTATGCAGCAAGCCCAAAATTTCCTGCGCCAAATGCACCAACAAATCCTATGCAGAATTGGATGAGAACGTCATTGAAAATCATCTGCGTGGAAAAATCATCGCGGGCGTTTATCCCATGTTGCCGGATGAAACCTGCTGTTTTCTGGCCATGGATTTTGATGAAGGAACCTGGCGCGATGATATCTCAACAGTACGGAACGTCTGCAATGAATTTGCGATTCCGTTCGCAGTGGAACGTTCCCGGTCCGGGAGAGGTGGACATGTCTGGTTTTTTTTTGAAGACCGGATATCCGCCATACTGGCAAGGAAATTCGGTACCGCTTTGCTGACTTGCTCCATGAATAGAAGGCATGAAATCCAATTCAAATCTTATGACCGGCTGTTTCCAAGCCAAGACACCCTTCCCAAAGGCGGACTGGGAAATCTAATTGCCTTGCCGCTGCAAAAAGAGGCCAGGGAAAAAGGCAACAGCGAATTTATTGACGAAAATTTTCAATCCTATGATGATCAATGGGTGTTTCTATCCGGGCTGAAAAAAATTTCTGAAGATCGCGTGCAAAATTTCATCTCGGCGCTTTCCCCCGGAAATGAACTGGGAGTTTTGACCATTGCGGAAGAAGACGAGGAAGGCCGGAAGCCATGGGAACCCCCACCCCCCAAAATTGAATTGCAGAAAACCGACTTTCCGCAACGTATGGAGATCGTGCGGGCCAATATGCTTTTCATCCCCAAGGCCCACATTTCCCAACGGGCGCTGAACCGGCTGAAACGCTTGGCATCTTTTAAAAACCCGATGTTTTACAAGCACGAAGCCATGCGTTTGTCCACCTATGGACTTGACCGGGTGATCTCTTGTGCGGATGAAACCAATGAATTCCTTTGTTTGCCACGGGGATGCGAGCCGGAGCTGTCCGATGAACTGGCGCAAATCGGGATCGAAGTGCGGTTTATCGATAAAACCAATTGCGGAAGAAAAATCGATGTGGCGTTCAAAGGGGAGTTACGCGAGGAGCAGATCCTGGCCCTCGAACACCTGTTGCCGCATGATACCGGGATTCTGTCCGGGACAACCGCCTTTGGCAAAACCGTCGTGGCCATTTGTCTGATGGCCGAGAGGAAGGTGAACACCCTCATTCTGGTGGATAAAGTCAATTTATTGTCCCTATGGAAGGAAAAGCTGGAGCAATTCCTGACCATCCATGAGCGTCTGCCGGAACCGGAACCGGATGCGGCTAAAAAGCGCGGGAGAAAGAAACAGATCAGCCTGGTGGGTCAAATGGGGGCGGGGAAAAACGCGCCGAGCGGAATCGTGGACATCGCGGTAATACAATCGCTCAGCCGACAGGGTGAAGTCAAGGAGTGTGTCCGGAATTACGGAATGATCATTGCCGATGAATGCCATCATGCATCCGCTTTCAGTTATGAAAACATTTTAAAAACCGCAACAGCGAAATATATTTACGGTCTTACCGCGACACCGACGCGGAAAGATGGACACCAACCCATCCTTTTTATGCATTGCGGCTCGATTCGGTATCGCGATGATGCTAAAAAGCAAGCGGGAAAAAGACCTTTTGAACACTATATCCTTCCCCGTTTTACCTCCCTGCGGATTCCGCTATATCTTGATGAAAAGGATGTATCCATCCAGGATGTATATGCGGCGATGGTGGATAATGAAATGCGCAATCAGCAGATTGTGGAAGATGTGGTGGCCAATTATCGGCGCGGAAGAAATTGCCTCGTGTTGTCCCTGCGAACCGCTCATGTGGAGTTATTGACAGAGAAAATTCAAAAAGAGGTTCCGGATGTCGTGACGTTGACAGGCGGCATGGGTGCCAAAACAACGCGGGAACTTTTCCATCGTATTGCCGAAACACCGGATGACAAGCATCTTGTTCTGGTAGCAACGGGTCATTTCATCGGGGAAGGTTTTGATGAGCCCCGGCTTGATACGCTTTTTCTCACCATGCCGATATCCTGGAAAGGAACGTTGCAGCAATATGCAGGCAGGCTTCACCGGTTGTTCCGGGATAAAAAGGAGGTGCGGATCTATGATTACGTGGATATCCAGATAAAAATGCTGGAAAGAATGTACCAGAAGCGGCTGAATGGCTATGCTTCCATGGGATACAAAACCAAAGGTGATGACATTCCGTCAGCGCCGGTGGAAATTATTTTTGACAAGAATAATTTTTTACCGGTTTTCAATCAGGATATCGTTGGAGCACAAAAAGAGATCATCATCGTTAGTCCGTTTATCCGGAAAAGGCGTACAGTTCAGATGATTCAGCATTTACGTCCGGCAATGGCAAGGCACGTCAGGGTGATAATCGTAACCCGTCCGTTAGCGGATTTCAAACCGGAGGATCAATCAGCCCTGGAAAGTACTCTCGATCTATTGAAAACCCATTCGATTCATGTGGTATTCAGATCCAATATTCATCAAAAATTTGCCGTCATGGATCAAAAAATCGTGTGGTACGGCAGTATCAATCTTTTCAGTTATGGAAACGCCCAGGAAAGCATGATGCGCATCCAAAGTTACAATATCGCACATGAATTGATCAAAAGTATAGCAATCAAACAGGAGAATCTCACATAGTAATATTATTGCAGGCCGTTACTCCGCTCCCACCGGCAAGGGATTGCCGTCAAGTAAAGGTGAAGCCGGCAACCGGCGTGACCATATGTAAGCCATGGTCAGTCCTGTCATATACATCCAGAGGCTGAAAACAGCCGACGGCAGAGCGACTGCCGGCATTTGTGAGAAGAAAGTCACGGCAATGGTCATACCGAGGGTGGTGTTCTGAATTGCCATTTCGATCGAGATGGTCCGTGACTGTATTTCCGGGATACGCAGGGCTTTTGGGATGAAATATCCGAGAACCAATGCCAGAACATTATGAAGCATGACAGCCGCTCCAACAAGGGTAAGGGTGTTCAACATATCTGCTCTATTTTTATATATGACAAAACAGATCACAAAGACCAGGAAAAGAATGGAAAAAATTTTATACGGCTTTTCAATGGCCTTGGAAAATTTTTCAGAATAATGCCGTATGGTCATTCCAAGACTGATCGGGATGGCGATAATTACGACGACCAGTTTGATCATTTCGATAAAGGATATGCTGATTTCGTTTCCCGGCACATTCATTACAGAAGTAAACAGGGAAAGAATCAGAGGTGTGAACACCGGACAGATCAATGTTGACAGGGTTGTTATGGTAACGGCAAGAGCAACATCCCCTTTTGCCAGGTAGTTAATCAGGTTGGAAGTCGCACCGCTAGGACAGGAGCCTACGAGCATGACGCCTAAAGCCAGTTCATAGGGGAGGTTCAACAGGATGACAACGCAGAATGCCGCAATCGGCATGATCACAAAGTGGCCGAAGCTTCCCAGCATCACCTGAAAAGGAGTTTCCAGAATGCGTCTGAAATCTTTGGCGGTCAGACCCAGCCCCATTCCAAGCATGATGGCGGCCAGCATGATGGGCAACAACACCTTTTCTACAGCTCCAAACTGCAACATGGCTTATCTCCTCCTGTTCTCATGAAATGGTAAACAAATCAGAATCGAAAAAATTCCGAATTTATAAAAACAAACCAGCCGGTATGTTTTGGAATGTCAAAAATATAAGCCAATGTCAAGATCTATTTTGGTGGCCAGATCCGGATTCAAAAGACATTGCATTTTTTAAACCCGGTTTTAAACCCGGGTAAATGGAAAGAGCAATTGTGTGTCAATACTTCTTAAAAAATTTTAAAAAAAAACTTGACCGATTCTGTAAAATAGATTAACCAACCATTTATTAAAACTAAATGGTTGGTTAACCTATTTTTTGGATTGAATTTTTTCCGGGGTATTGAATGTCAAATACGGATTGTAAAGAAAAACAGGGTGAGACAATCGATCGGATTCTGGCCGCAGCGCTTGATGTATTTTCCGAGTCAGGCCTCGAAGGCGCCCGGATTGATGAGATTGCCAAAAGGGCAGGCATCAACAAGGCCATGCTCTATTATCATATCGGCGGGAAAGAGGCGTTGTACTCGGAAGTCATTCATCAGATCATTCATCATGCAGCGGAATCTATCACGAAAAATATCTTGGAGGCAGCCACACCGGAAGAAAAACTGGTAACCTATATCCGGAATATTGCAGGCATTGTAGAGGAAAATCCAAAAATTCCAAAACTGATTTTAAGGGAACTGATCTCCGGCGGGAAAAACTACACCGAGCCTGCGATTCAGGATATCATCCGGATATTGAAGATCATATCCGGCATATTACAGGAAGGCAGTGAGAAAGGTACTTTTATTGAAACCATTCCGGTCATCATTCACATGATGACGCTGGGTGTATTTGGTTTTCTTTCCATCTCCGGTCCGCTTCGGGCAAGGTTTGCCTTTCCAAAAGGGATAAAAGTGCCGGATGCGAAAATTGCAGTCGAAGAGTTTGAGAAGCTTGTCCTGCGGTCAATCCAACAGGAAAGAAAAGAATAGGAATCATTGAACTCATAAAAGATGAAGGGAATTATGACTTATAAAAAGAGCGTACACCAATACAATGTTTTTATATTTTTTTTATCTCTGTTCTTGATTTACACCATACCTGTTTTTACTCAGGGATTTTCTCAGGCATATGCCCAGGAAAGTACATCGATCATAACCATTGAGGAAAGCATTGCGATTGCGCTCAAGCAAAGTGCGACCGTTGATTCGGCAAAACAGGAAGTCAGGGCCGCCGTTGCCGCAAAAAAGGAAGCCTATACAGGGTTTCTTCCAAAGTTCAGCACCTCCTACGGGTATACCCGGTTGAATGATGCGCCATCCTTTACTTTTTCAGGAGTGCCGCCGCTGATCCCCCCCAGCACCATGGCTACAGGTACGAAAGATAATTACACCTGGGCGTTTGAGGTCAGGCAGCCGGTATTTGCCGGTGGTGCAATTCTTGAAAATTACCGTGCCAGCGAGATTTCCGAGGAAGCAACAAAGATCGAGGAACGCGTCCGGGTTCTGGATGTTGTCAAGGAGGTCAAGGTTGCCTATCTGAATGTCATTAAAGCAAGGCGAACGCTGGATGTCGCAAGGCAGTCCCTGAAACAGCTTGAAGCGCATCGGGCGACAGCTCAGGGTTTTTATGATGTCCATATGATTCCGCAGAACGATCTGCTCAGAGCTGAGGTTGAATTGATCAACGGCCAGAAAAATCTGCTGAAGGCGGAAAACGCGGTTGAAATCGCCAAGGCGAATTTCAACACATTGCTGCGCCGGGATATCAATGCAGATTTTGAAATCGAAGACCAGCTTCAAAAATTTGCTTTTGATAAGCAGATCGAAGAATGTCTGAAAATCGCGCTTCTGAACCGTCCTGAGATTAAAGTGTATGAGATGAGAAAGAAATATATGCAGAAGATGAAGCTTGTGGCGGAAAGTGAATATTATCCGACAGTGAACCTTATCGGTCATTTTGAGCGATTCGGGGATGGCCCGGATGTTTCAGGCAGTCCATACAAAGATGATCAGAGTTGGTATGTGGGGGGCGCAGTAAACTGGAATTTTTTTGAATGGGGAAAAACAAAATACAGGGTCGAGGCCGGCAATGCAAGGGTTTCGCAGATAGACAATTCCATCAAGCTGATCCATGATCAGGTCATACTCGAGGTGAAGGTGGCCTGGCATGAGCTGAAGGAGGCTGAAAAACAGATTGAGGCGGATGAAACCGCTGTAAAACAGGCGGAAGAAAATTACAGGATCAGCAGTGAGCGATATCAGGAGCGGCTTTCGACCTCAACCGATGTATTGGACGCGCAGTCCCTGCTCACGAAGGCCCAATCCGGATATGTCAACTCGCTTTGTGACAGCCACATCAGCTTTGCCGGACTTGAAAGAGCGCTTGGCACAGAAGAAAAATAAAAGAGGGGGGAGTTTTGAAAAAACGTATTGTATTGATCATTTTTTTTGTGCTGTTGGCAGGTGTCGGGACAATGGTTTATTACGGACAGCAAAAGAATCAGAACAAGGCGCTTTACTACTCAGGGAGTATTGAAGCGACAAAGGCCGACCTTGCTTTTCAGATCGGCGGCAAGGTGGCAAATGTCCTGGTCCGTGAGGGGGAAACGGTTGAAAGAGATCAATTGCTGGCCGAACTGGATGCCTCGGAATTGGAATCTCGTATGATCCAGGCCAAAGCCAATCTTGATTTGTCGCAAAAGAACAAAGAGCAGGTTGAAATCGTTTTTGAAATGTATAAAACATCCGTTCCGGCCGAAGTGGAAAGAGCCAAGGCGGGTTTGAGCATTACACGGAATGTCATGGCCGATGCCAAAAAAAATTATGACCGATATGCCGAACTTTACAAGAAGGGTGTTGCTACGGAAAAAGAATGGGATACGGTGCGTCTTGCCTATGAAAATGCCGAATCCGGATATAAAGAAGCTACGGCTGCATTGACGCAGGCTATAAGCAATCTGGATAAAATTGATGCTGCTTCAAAGGATATCCATTCCGCACAGTCGAAAATCGATGCCGCCATGTCCGCTCTTGAACAGACAGCAATTCAACTTCGGTATGCAAAATTAAAGGCCCCTATGAAAGGCATTATTGTGAGCCGGAATGTAGAGCCTGGTGAAGTCGTGACTCCCGGCCGTGAAGTATTGAGTCTGGCGGATTTATCCCGTGTCGATCTGAAAATTTTTGTGGCGGAGACGGAAATCGGCAAGGTCATTCCAGGGCAGGAGGTTGATGTGAAAGTAGATACCTTCCCCGATAAAGTTTTCAAGGGGAAGGTCGCATTTATCTCTCCTGAATCTGAATTTACGCCCAAAACCATCGAGACGCATAAGGAAAGGGTGAAACTGGTTTACCTGGTAAAGGTTTCAATACAAAATAATGAGTATCAACTGAAGTCCGGGATGCCTGCGGATGCCTATTTTAAATAACGACATTGCCGTGCTTGTTGAAAATGTTTCCATGCATTTCGGCAAAATCCAGGCGGTCAGCGAAATTTCCATTTCAATCAAAAGAGGGGAAATGTTCGGTCTGGTGGGGTCGGACGGCGCAGGCAAGACCACCCTGCTCAGGGCCATTGCAACCATGATCCCCCCAAGCACAGGAAAGATCTTTATAAACGGACTTGATGTTCAAAGAGACAAAAAACAGATTAAACATCTGATCGGCTATATGCCTCAACGTTTCGGGCTTTATCAGGATCTTACGGTGGAAGAGAATATCCAGTTTTTTATGGATGTGTTCGGCATCCACGGCAAGGAGCGAAAGAAACGCCAGGATCGTTATCTGGGTTTTTCGAACCTTCTGCCTTTCAAGGATAGGTTGGCGGGTAATCTTTCCGGCGGGATGAAACAAAAGCTTGGTCTTGCATGTGTGCTGGCGCATGAGCCGGAAATTCTGATCCTGGATGAGCCGACAAACGGTGTGGACCCTGTATCCAGACAGGAATTCTGGGAGATACTGGCGGATATGAAAAAAAACGGTATGACGATTCTGGTTGCAACCGCCTATCTGGATGAAGGCGAAAAATGTGATACCCTGGGATTGATGCATCAGTCAAAGCTGATTGATTTTTCGACTCCTGAAAAAATTTCCGCATCGTTTGCCAACCTTGAAGAAGCCATGATCAGTCGAATCAGGGAAGTTGACCAGGAGTTGACATAAGTGAAACATCTGCCTGCTGAAGCGATCTTTGTCGAAAACCTTGAAAAACGCTTTGGCGCTTTTCAAGCGGTCAGCAAAATCTCTTTTTCCGTGGCCAAGGGCGAGATCTTCGGCTTTCTGGGGCCGAACGGTTCCGGAAAGTCTACCACGATCCGCATGCTCTGCGGAATTTTACAGCCTTCCGGCGGTACAGGTTATGTTGCCGGATACGACATCAACAAAGATCCGGAAGCGGTAAAACAGTCCATTGGCTATATGTCCCAGAAGTTTTCGCTTTATGAAGACCTGACGCCCTTTGAAAATATCCGGTTTTATTTAGGGATATATAATGTGCCGCGTGATCAATGGAAAGAACGCATGGATTATATTCTTCAAATGACGCGGCTGTCTGAGTTTAAGAAAAGACTTGTCAAAGATCTTCCGCAGGGTTTGCGCCAGCGCCTGGCTTTGGGATGCGCCTTGCTGCATGGGCCCAGGATTGTTTTTCTGGATGAACCCACATCAGGAGTTGATCCGATCACCAGGAGGCATTTCTGGGGGTTGATCAGCGAACTTGCAAAAGAGGGTGTAACGGTTTTTGTAACGACCCATTATATGGATGAGGCGCGTTTTTGTGAACGGATTGTGATGATCAACCAGGGGAAAATCGTGGCTACCGGGAGTCCTGACGGAATCATCCGGGATATCCTGCCGGGCCGGGAATCAGCTACGCTGCATGATGCTTTTGTAGCCCTGATGAGAAGGGGGCTTGATTGAAGATCCGGAACATCGAAGCAGTCATGCGCAAAGAATTTCTGCATGTGATCCGGGATTTTCGAAGCCTATATCTGGCTTTTGCCATTCCTTTGCTCCTGATCCTGCTTTTTGGCTATGCCTTGAGTCTGGATGTGGATGACATCGAAATGGTTGTCCTGGATCAGGACAAGACAAGAGAAAGCCGGGATCTGATCAGGGAACTGGATGCATCATCCTATTTTTCCATAAAGGCTCACCTTGCAAACACCATTGAAATGACGGATATTCTGGATCACGGTTCTGCTTCGCTGGCGGTGGTGATCCCGCCCGGCTTTGCAAGCACAATCAAGGCGGATCGTAAGGCGCTGATCCAGATTATAATCGATGGCAGCGATCCGAATTTCGCCGGTATTGTAAAGGGGTATATCACCGGTTTCGTTGATCGAGAAAATCAGCAGCTTTTGCTTGAGTTTTTAAACCGTGAGGGACGGACGAAAATCAACACCCCGGTTGACGGCCGTATCCGGGTCTGGTTCAATGAAGAGCTGGTCAGCCGTAACTTTATCGTTCCGGGCATCACGGCGATCATTATCATGATCGTGGGGGCCATGCTGACTTCACTCATCATTGCCCGTGAATATGAAAACGGCACCATGGAGACCATCAAATCTCTTCCTTTAAGCGGCTCCGAGTTTCTGATCGGCAAGGCAATCCCCTATTTTTTCATCACCCTGACCGATGTTTTAATCGCGGTTTTAATGGGACAGGTCTTGTTTGACGTGGTGATGAAGGCGAGCTTCTGGCTGATGCTTTTGGCATCTTCCTTATATATTCTGGTAGCGGTTTTTTTGGGTCTTTTTATCTCAAACGGTGTTAAATCTCAACTTGTCGCAAATCAGACGGCAATCCTGATCACCTATCTGCCTTCATTGATGCTGTCTAATTTTGTTTTTCCGATTATCAATATGCCAAACGCGCTTCAATATGTCACCAATATCGTGCCGGCCAAATACTATATCAATATTTTAAGCGGGATCTATTTGCGGAATCTCACATTGACTCATTTCTGGCAGGATTTTCTGGTGCTTTTCATTATGCTTGCCGTACTTTTTGCTCTGAACATAAGGCTGCTCAAAAAGGAGGGGCTGTAGCAGATGAATTTTCTCAGAATCAGAGAGCTTGCGCGTAAGGAGTTTTTCCAGCTTTTCAGGGACAAGAAGAACCGGCCCGTGCTTTTTGTCATGCCGATCATTCAACTGCTTTTATTCGGTTATGTCGTCAATTACGATATCAAACTCATCCGGGTGGCGTTATTTGACCAGGATCATACCAGTCAAAGCCGGAATTTTACCGATGCGTTAACCGGCAGCCGGATATTTCAGATCGATCATCATGTTTCGGATGAAAAAGAGCTTACAGAACTGCTTCTGATGAGGAAAGCGGATCTTGCCATCAATATCCCGCCTGGTTTTTCAGCCACGATCCGAAAAGGGGAGAGCGCAGCAATTCAGATTCTGGTCGACGGAAGCATGAGCAACATGGCTTCCATCAGAATCATGTATCTGATGCAGATCCTGAACCGGTATAATCAAAATCTCATCAAGGAGATCTATTCGGTCAGAATGGATTATGCTAGAATCGATGCCCGGCTGAGGGCCTGGTATAATCCGAACCTGGACAGCCAGAATTTTTTTGTGCCGGGAATCGTTGCCTTTCTGATCATGCTGATTTCGCTCATCCTGACCTCGATGGCCATCATCAAGGAAAAGGAGGCGGGTACCATGGAGCAGCTCATTGTGACTCCGATCAAAGGCCGGGAACTGATCCTTGGTAAAACCATCCCCTATATCATCATTGCGATTGGTCAGATGGCAGTGGTCACGACCTTTGCCAAGTTCTGGTTCGATGTTCCCTTCAGGGGAAGTATCTTTCTGCTTTTTATTGCTTCCTGCTTCTTTCTTTTGAGCACCCTCGGTACCGGCTTGTTTATTTCAACAATCGCAGCAACCCAGCAGCAGGCTATGATGACCACCTTTTTTTTCATGCTTCCCTTTTTCATGCTTTCCGGCTTTGTATTCCCCATCCGCAACATGCCGGTTTTTGTGCAGTGGATCACCTATCTGAATCCCATGCGTTATTTTCTGGTCATCATCCGGGGGATTTTTTTAAAAGGTGTGGGGATCGATGTTCTCTGGCCTCAATATCTGGCTATGGTTGGAATCGGGGTAGTTGTTTTCGCTCTTGCCACCTTACGTTTGAAAAAACGTCTGGATTAGCGGATCTATCGAAAATCATAATGCGGTTCAGACAGATTTTGAGCTGGTTTTGCCGCGTGACCAGATCATTGACACATCCGGCAAAGAAATGTTACGTAACCGTTGTTTTTATTATTATTTTCGGATTTATCGGGTATATATCAAGCCCCTGGTGAGATACCATGATTTCGATTGATGGGGGAACCAGTGGTCTGATATAATCTCTCTGCTATGACGTTTTGATGAAAGGAGCCGGCATTCCCATGATTTTTTTCTTTATAAGACAATTGCTGAAAAATCGGCAGCCTTTGCTTGCAGGCTGCATTGTTTGGGGAGTGTTATGCTTTCAATGGTTTTCAACCGGCCCCCTTCCCCTCTGCCATGCAACAGGGGCGGAAATCACCAAAACAGAGAGTAACCGCGCGGAAACCGCAGAAATCGAACCGGATTCCGCTCCGGTTGAAACAGAGGATAACCCATCTGAAATCACCCCGGAAGCGGAAGATGTCGCAGATGCGGAAGGTTCGGCAGAAGAAACCCCTGAAGATGGTGCACTTGAATTTACCTATAATGGCTTTATTGAATGGGAGTCCATCTTCAGCACTGATACGGATCAGGATTTTTCAGATGCAAACCAGAAAAATGAACTGAGAAACCGGCTGGAACTCAACTATGGAACGGAAAACCAATATCTTTTCTCCGTCACCAATTTTTATCTTACACCCACATTTTTCAACAATGACATCGGCGAAACATATCGGTACGCTGATGAAACCCGGGTGGAGCGTAATCTGCGTTTGTCCGGAGAACATTATGAAATCGATTTCAGGGAACTCTATCTGAACCTCAGCGCTGAAAAAATCCGTTTCCGCCTGGGCAATCAGATTTATGCCTGGGGTACGGCCGATGTCTTTAACCCCACCTCCTACTTCAATGCCCTGGATTACCGGGAATTCATTTTCAGGGATGACGACGAAGATAAATCCAGCGTGCCTTCCCTTTCCGCCATGCTGTTCATGGATAATTACACCCTGGAGACGGTCTTCATGCCGGTACACGTTCCCATGCTCCTGGCACCCAGCGGGAATTTTTGGTATCTCAACATCCAGAAAGATTTATATACGGCAGAATTCCTGGAAACCGACGGCATGCCCGTGGAAATGGAGAACGTGGGAGCAGGCACCCGTCTTTCCTCCAGCTATCGCGGCGCGGATTTTTCCTTCAGCGCTTACCATGGTCCGGATCGTGACGCGATTTTCAGGCCGGTTGCGGTTTCCATGACGCCCAACCAAAAACTGTCGCTTCAGCTGGATCCACAATATTTTGTCGTCAACATGCTGGGGGCTGATTTTTCCGCTACGATCAATGATTTTGTGGTTCAGTTCGAACTGGCCTATTCTCCGGACAAGCGCAATCTGGTTGAGCAGAATATGAACCAGCTACAGCAGATCACATTCCCATTCGAGTGCCGCAAATCACAATATTTTGCCTATGCAGTCGGCTTCAATTATTTCATTCCCCTGACCAGACTCATCGAATCCCACGAAGGCGAAACCGTTTTCACCTTTGAGTGGTATCAATCCAAATTTTTCGAAGAGGATGTGTATCAGGCTTATCTGACCGATATCATCAGTTGCAAGCTGGAAGATACCTATTACCAGGGACATATCCCTGTGTCCATTAAGGCCCTTTTTGATACGCGCAGCAACAGCTCGGTTTTCTGGCCCAAGGTCGGTTATGATTTTCAAAACGGTTGGCTGATCGAACTCTCTTATGCTGCCATTGACGGCAAAACAGATAATCAGGGGCTGCTGGAGCCCATGTTTTATTATTACAGGGATAATGATATCCTGATCGGGAGCGTTCGTTATGAATATTAGATATGCCATGAAACTGCTGGTGATTATCATGGCAGCAAGCATAACCGGCTGCGGAGAACCGTCGGCACCGCCATCTCTTTCTCTGTCCGGAACCGTCAGCGGACAAGCCATCATGGATCATCCGGACAAGCCCATACTGGTTGCGGTGATCCGGGTGGGGGAGCTGAATCGGATTCAGACGGATCCCATGGGCACTATGATCGCATACATCCCTGTCGATCATGACCAGCTGACCTTCCATATCGACCTTACCGATAAAGGTCTGACAGCCGGGGATACGGTAATGCTGGCGGCTTTTGTGGATATGAACTACCGTCAGGGTCTGCCATATCCTGATCCAGGAGATTTTATCGGCATCTACGTCAATGCAACCACTCTTTCCGCTGGTCTGAAACTTCAGGAAGGGGAAACCGGCGATATAAATATTCATATTGACCGGGAAATTTTTAATTTTCAAGCTGAGGTTGCGGGAACGGTAAAGGGGGATGATACGGGAAATCTGATCCTTATCGCCTATGCCGGGGAGTTTGTGTCTTCGGATTTCTCGACCTTGAATCCGTCCGCCATTGTCGGTTACCGGCAAATGGACAAGGGTGAATCCAACCTGGAGTATGAAATGCCCATCCTTCCCTATGGATATGATGCACCGATTGAAAATGTTTTTATTCTGGCCTGGCTGGATGTGGACCGCAATGGTATTCCGGATACCGGAGAAAATGTTGGGTTTTACGGGCAGTCCATCTGGTTTTTCAGGTATTACTATTTTCCGAAAACCGTGAATGTAACGGACGGCCCTCACCTCCTTGACCGGACCGTCCTTTTTTCAGGCAAGAAAGTGTGATAACGCCTGCATTACCTCAAGGCTTCTTTGCTTAAGTCACTGTCCTTTACGTCCTTATTGTATTCCACGGACTGGACCTTGAGTTCGGTATTGCCTTGGCCGTCAGCCAGGGACATCACCACATGAAACGGCGTCAGGATTCCGTCAACAGTCCGAACGTCCTTATTTTCGAGGAACTTGAGGAATTTTTCTTTTTTATAGAAGTCGATGCGAACGATATAATAATCCGATTTACGCACATAGAGAATGGTCTTGGAATAGACCCGGTTCTTTTTCTTGATTGCTTCAACCTTGTAGCAGTCCACGCCCACGGCCTTGTCGTCCCCGGTATATTGATAGTCAAAGTCATCAATATCCCGGTCCGAGAGGTCTTCATAGTAGTAATGGCTGTTGACAAAGGGTTTGCCTTTATCTGCCTGTGCGATTCGTTTGGCTTTTCCTGAAGAGAGGCGCAGCCATTGATCGTCATCCTGGATTTTATGGGCATGTGTGAGAAGTTTGATCTTGGTGGGACGGATGAAAGAGATCAGGGTTTTGTTTTCATCATCAGGGTATTTTTTGGACAGGATTTCGAATTCCTTTTCAATCCGGCTGTCAGCATTATGAATAAACATCAGTACCTTGCTCTGGGCAGTTTTTGATTCGGGCAAAGCATCCGATTTGTCCATGATTTCCCTGCCGGTCAATGCGAATGCGGATTGAACATAAAAAAGAACCGTAAATGCGATAACAAGAATCGAACGTCTCAAAACCATTCAGAGCCTCCTATTGATTCGAGTGGAAAAGAAAAACACGAGCCTTACAAATATCTTCTAATCATAACCCCGGGTCAAGATGCGCTTCCGGTTGAACTTGTCCGAATGAGCAGGCTGATCATAAAAAATGGTAATCCGGAAGTCAATTGAAATTGGCTCTTATATAAATAATTTCATTTGGTTGTCAAACATTCATTTTCTTGCTTTCTTTTTTGTGAAGAAAATGTCATAATGTCCATAAATTGGATCAAGTATTTTGCTTCAAAGCTAATTTTCGTCAAATCAACCCTGAAAACCAAACGTAATCAAAAGGAAATTCAACACCATGTTTGCCATTATTGGGATTGTTGTCGTTATTGGAATGATAATAGGTGGTTATCTTATGGAGAAGGGTAACCTCTCTGTTCTGTTTCAGCCGGCTGAATTGGTTATCATCGGCGGAGCGGCACTGGGTTCTTTCCTGATAGCCAATCCCCAAAAAACAGCTATCGGAACGCTGAAAAGAATTGGCCATGTATTTACAGGCAAAACCAGAACAAAAAAAGAATATCTCGAGGTGTTGCTGCTTTTCAATGAGCTGTTCATGATGGCAAGAAAAGATGGTCTGATCAGTTTAGAGGAGCACATCAATAGTCCGGAGAAAAGCAAAGTTTTTGAAAAATTCCCGAATATCATCAAACATCATGAAATACTGAATTTTATCTGCGATAATCTGAAGATTTATATCGCTACGACACCGGAGCCTCATGTGTTTGAAAGTTTGATGGAGATCGATCTGGAGGCCCTTCATATGGATGAAGAGTCCTATCCCAAGGCAATAACCTCTGTGGCGGATTCGCTGCCGGGCCTTGGAATTGTTGCGGCTGTTCTGGGGATTGTTATCACGATGGGTAAAATCAATGAACCACCGGAAGTCCTGGGGCACAGCATCGGTGCCGCTCTGGTAGGAACTTTTCTGGGGATCCTTGGTTGCTATGGTTTTCTCGGCCCCATGGCCTCCCTTTTGGAAAAACTGAATCATGATAATGCGATTATTTTTCATGTCATTAAAACCGCTTTGATCGCTTTCTCACACACCTGGCATCCATCCCTGGTTGTGGAAGCAGCCAGAAGAGCGATTCCTGAGCATGAACGGCCTTCGTTTATCGAATTGGAAGGTGCCATAAAAGGTGAAAAGAAATGAGCAAAGAAGAAAAAGAGAAAAAGAGCATCATCATTAAAAAAGTAAACAAAGGCGGGCATGGCGGACATCATGGAGGAAGCTGGAAAGTCGCCTTTGCCGACTTTGTTACGGCGATGATGGCCTTTTTTTTATTGATGTGGCTCATGTCTGCGGCTTCCAAGGAACAGAAGGAACATTTATCCGGATATTTCAAGGAATTCAGTTTGTTCGATTCTCAAGGCGTATCCGATGTGCCAGGAACAACTGAGCAGATTCCCCCGGAACACCAAAGCGCAACCATAGGGGATACCACTAGCGATGAAGAAGTTGCAATGATTGTGAATGAGCATGTTGAAGAAAAACTGAAAGAGTTGAAAGATCAGATTATTGTTGAGGTATTCGAGCTAGGGGTGCGAATCGAGGCCACGCATAAGGAAAACAAAGCGCTGTTTGATTCGGGCAGCGCAGCTCCCACAGAAATAGGGAAAAAAATAATATCGGAAATCGGGATCGGAATCAAAGACCTTAAGAATAAAATCGCCATTGAAGGTCACACCGATGCGGTACGGTATAGCAGCGATCAATATACAAATTGGGAACTCTCTGTTGAAAGGGCCTCTACAGTCAGGCGAATTATGAATCAAGTCGGGATAGCCTCCAATCGTATCAAAAGGGTCTCCGGCTATGCATCTGAAAAACCTTTAAAAAATACAGATCCCTTTGACTCTAAAAACAGAAGAATCAGCATATTGCTTTATAAAGAGGATGCTAAAGTTTTTGATTAGTCATAGACCCTTTCCCTTTTCATCTTTCCAACTGAATTAAAATCCGAGCCAATTACAATTAATAAAAAAAGTAAGTTGTTGAATATTGTCGTATTCTATTTTATACAGACGGTTAAACAGCCATTTAGACAGTTGTGATTCACAAGATATTCATTGAGGATTTGTATGGAAACAGCAGTTAAAACGCACGATGGAGAAACAAAACCCTTTTCATTTTTTTTCCCGCTGCTTCTCTCCTGTTTTTTTATTTCAGGTTTTACAGGGCTTATTTACGAGATTCTGTGGACAAGACTGATTGTAAAAGTAATCGGAAGTGCACCTTTTTCAGTAAGTATTGTGTTGACTGTTTTTATGGGCGGTCTTGGATTGGGTAGCTACCTTGCGGGTAAAAAAATTGATAAAATCAGAAGTCCTTTAACCCTTGTTCAGATTTATGGCGGACTTGAACTGATCATTGCCCTATACGGACTCCTATTCCCGCTGCTGCTGATTTTATCGAAACCACTGTTTTCTCTGCTGTATAATCAAGTATACTCCTATTTCCGGATGTATAATCTGATCACGTTTTTTGGTTGCTTCATTCTTTTGATTATTCCGGTGACATGCATGGGTGCGACACTTCCGGTTCTCTGCCGGTTTTTTATCACCAATGTGGATAGAACCGGAACAAACATCGGGCGTCTGTATGGATTAAATACCATTGGAGCGGCTTTTGGTTCCTTGATATGCGGATTCTGGCTGATTGACCTGCTGGGTGTCCGCGGGGCATTGCTAACAGCTGTTTTTCTCAACTCGTCTATCGGAGCGGTCTGTCTGATTTTTGCGAGAAAAAACAGACTGACCGAAGGCCGTGAACATGCAGATGATGAAATCAAAAATCCTTTTCCCTCTCCTGTTTCAGGAGAGCGGGGTTTTCTGTATGAAGGAGAAAAGCAGTCGGTCATTTTAGCTCTGGTGATTTTTGCCATATCCGGATTTTCAGCAATGGCCTATGAAGTAATCTGGATCAAGCTGCTCGGTATCATTATCGGTCCGACAACCTATTCGTTCACGATTGTACTGGTTACTTTTATCACCTGTCTTGCCCTGGGGAGTCTTTTTTTCGGGAGATTGGCGGACAGAGTGAATGACTGTATCTATTTATTGCTGTTGACGCAGATTTTCGCAGCCATATCCGCACTTCTCTTGAGTCAGTTGATGGGGAACAGCCAGATCTTTTTTTCAAAACTGATCTTTCACTTCAAAGACAGTTTTACCGTTCTGCAGATTGTTAAGGGAACTGTTTTATTTGTTTTCATGTTTATTCCAACCTTCTGCCTGGGCGCGACCTTTCCCCTGGTTGGAAAAATCTGTACGCGATCGCTGGAAAATGCAGGACAAACCATAGGCTCTGCATATGCCATCAATACAATAGGGGCTGTTCTGGGATCATTCAGTGCCGGTTTTATCCTGATACCGATTTTGGGAAAAGAGAACAGCATTCGTTTTGTGTCTGTGATTCAACTGTTCGTTCCCCTGATTGCAAGTATTCTTTTTTTCAAAAGCGGAATCGGAAATGAAAAAAAATGGATTCCTCTGTTTGTTTTCAGTCTTACCGGAATGTTTCTGATAACGATTTACCCGAATTGGGATCGAAGAATGCTGTCCACCGGGAAATATCATCGGTCTTTAAACCTGGATAAAAAAAATATCGGTTGGATGGAGGCTCTTTTTTTTGGAACCCAAAGGATGTCTTCAGAAGAAAAGAATGAACTGGTTTACTTCGGGGATGGAATCGGTGGGTTTACAACCGTGATGAAGTCGGAACCGGATATATTCGGGGAGAGAATATACTCGCTGTATAACAGTGGAAAGGCGGATGCATCCAGCTCACAAAGGGATATGTTTACTCAGGTTCTGCTGGCGCATTTTCCCATGCTTTTTCATCCGGACGCAAAAGATGTCCTGGTGCTGGGATTGGCCAGCGGGATCACTTCCGGAGAGATCCTGCACTATCCGGTAGACAGACTGGATACGATTGAAATCAATCAGCAGGTGATTGATGCGAGCAATTTTTTTATCCCTTGGAACAATAATCTTCTTAAAAATCCGAAAACAAATCTGATTATTCAGGATGGCCGCGCGCACCTTGAATTGTCTGACCAATTGTATGATGTGATCATATCGGAACCATCCAATCCTTGGATGGCCGGTCTTGCCTCACTTTTTACTCAAGAATTCATGGAGCTTGCCAAAAACCGGCTGAAAACAAATGGGATATATGTTCAATGGCTCCACTCCTATCAGATGGATTGGCCAACCTTCCAGTTAGTCGGCAGAACATTTTCAAAAGTTTTCCCGAACAGTCTGATCGCATCAACCCATCCCCGGGAGATCGGTCCGGACTTTCTTCTGGTCGGTTTTGCGGATGATTACAATCTGAATCCGGAAATCGCAAAAAAGAATTTTCAGTATGCCGGGAAGTCAACCAATATGCAGTTTTCGGACAGCAGCCTTATTTATCATCATATCCTGAGTGAAGATCTTTCAAAATTGTTTGACAGCGGGAATGTGAATACCGATAATTTTCCTCTTCTTGAATATTCCGCTCCCAAACTGCTGTATGCACTTGATTCAAATAATGAAATTGCAGGTATCATTCAGCAAAGATCGTGGTTGAGGGAAGAGACGAAAATCAAACTTGGAGAAAATTTTTCCGATATCAACAAACGAATCGATTACCTTGCCTATCTTCTTTCCTTTCAGATTACTTTTCCCAAGATGGATGCTATCCCCAATATGTCACAGATGCAAAAGAAACGGGTTGAGGAATATCTGATAGAATATTGCAGGAAATTTCCGCTTCCGGATTTTTCATTTATCAGTGATCCGGAAATCCGAAATGCCTGTATACGTGCTCATCTTACGGTTGCAGAAAACTCATCTTATGATGATAAAGCGTCTCTTTATTACTACATGGGTTTTCATTGCCTGAATAACAATATGAATGATGACGCATTGAAGTATTTTGCAGAAACGATAAAGTTCGATCCGGAAAATGCCTCTGCACTTTTTAATATGGGGTATCTTTTATTCAAACAGCAAAGATTCCTGTCTGCTGCCACTCATTTCGAAAAGGTGCTGCAAATCAATCCATCGGATCCACAGGCATCCGATTTTCTAAAAAAAACGAAAACCATTTTATCGAAATTTGATTTGTTACTAACAGGCCTTAAAAAAAAGGCAGAGAATAATCCCAACGACCATTTGCCCTATTATTCACTTGCAACTGTATATATGAAAATGGGAGATTTCCAGAATGCCATATTATTCAACAATAAAGCCCTGTCCATTAAACCGGATTTCATTAATGCGCTGAATAGTCTGGCATTTATATATTCATTACAAAATGAGTACGGCAAATCAATCGAATATTTTAAAAAAATGATAGAGATCCAGCCATTTCAGCCATCCATTTATTACAATATTGCCTGTCTGTATTCAAAACAGAATCGAATTGAAGACTCAATCGACTGGCTGAATAATGCAATTCAAAAAGGATACAATGATTGGAATCGGATCAGTACGGATCAGGATCTGTCAAACATCAGAAACACAAAACAGTTTTTTCAATTGAAAGAGAAGTATTCCGGGTGACTCATAGATCTATGATCGATAGTAGAAATTGTTTTACGAAAAATTGCTTATTACAGGAGATTATCGAAATTCGATAGATGAATCGAGAGAGGTGATATGAAGCTGCTGTTATTCAGTGATGTTCATTGCAGTATAAAGCATTGCAGAGAATTGGTCCGAAAATCCTCATCTGTGGATGTGGTTATCGGCGCCGGTGATTTCGGACTGGTTCGAAAAGGGCTCCGGGAAACCATTGATGCATTCAGGGAGATTCAGAAACCCACAATCCTGGTACCTGGCAACAGCGAAAGCCGGGAAGAGCTTGAAAACGCTTGTCAGGGATGGGAGAATGCCACAGTGCTTCACGGAAGCGGGATTGAATTGCTGGGGGTTCAATTTTATGGTGTCGGCGGTGGCATTCCTGTAACCCCTTTTGGCGATTGGAGCTATGATTTTACAGAACAGGAAGCGACAAAGCTGCTTTCCGAATCTCCTCAGAAATGTATACTGGTCACTCATTCCCCGCCAAAAGGAGCGGTAGATATATCTTCTTCCGGTCAAAGTTTCGGGAGCCAGGCGATTCGGGAAACAATCCTTGAAAAGAATCCATTATTATGTGTCTGCGGACATATTCATGAAAGTGCAGGAAGTCATGCAAAGATAGGAAACACAACCGTTGTGAATGCCGGTCCCAAAGGTATTTTCTGGGAGATTTAAGGTCATCCGGCAAATGGATGTCAGTGACCAATGCCTATTCTGTAATCTTTTTTTTTCGATCTGCAAAAGTAGTAAAAAAGAGGCATTAATCAAACGTTTTCTTTCTGAAAAAGGAGTACGATATGCCATTTCTATATGCAATAGTTGCTCTGACCGGGATTATATGCCTGATCTTTTTTCTGAAGTGGATTCAATTGACAACCGGAAACAAAAGGGTCGAAAAAGAATTACAGGGTTTTCAAATTGAAAAAATATCAACTGGATCGGTAAAAAGTCTCTCCATACTGCCATTGGTTGACTTTTACACAGACGACCCTGCCTTGAAAACAGAACCAGGGGTTTCCTACCTGATTCAGGCAGATGATACAAAGATATTGATGGACGTTGGATTCAATAAAAAAAAAGAGCATCCATCTCCTTTGCTGCACAACAGCAACCAACTGGGTGTTTCCTTGAAAGATCCGGATTTTATTTTTTTCTCCCATCGGCATCTGGATCATATCGGTGGAATGCAGGAACAGAAAAACAAATGCTTCAGTATTTCTCAAGGGCCGGTAGAACTTCCAGAGATAGCGGTTTATTCTCCAGTTGAAATTTCACCATCACCCTGGAACCCCGGTCCGAAAGTGCAGGTTGTCAATCAGCCGAAGATATTAGCAGATGGAATCGTGAGCATTGGAAGCATACCCAGGAATCTTTTTGTTCTGGGATACACCCTTGAAAACAGTCTGGCGATAAAAGTGAAGAACAAAGGGATCGTTCTGATCATCGGTTGCGGGCATCAGACAATCGAGAGGATCGTTGAGAGAACCCAGGCTCTATTTGATGACCCGATTTATGGTATTATCGGTGGGTTGCATTACCCTGTCCGGAACGGCAGAATGATGCTGGGGCCGATCAATATCCAGAATCTTGTCGGAAGTCATAAACTACCGTGGAAAGGGATCCGGGAGGATGATGTGAGTCTCGCGATTGCGGCTATCAGGCGGGTTAATCCAGAATTTGTTGCCTTGTCTCCGCACGACAGCTCTGACTGGAGTATCGAACAGTTCAGAAAAGCATTCCAGGACAGGTATCATGACCTGAAGGTCGGAGAAAAAATAGTTTTTTAAAGTCGTTTCCAGTTTCAGAATCGGAATCAGCTAAATCCGAAAAGGCTTAAACCATAGACCAGTGTGTCACCATCTTGGTTGCCATTCTTCTACGGGTATGCCTTCTTCCTCTTTGAGTTTAGTAGCCTCAATTCTCCTGTCTGTTTTGGATCATCCCAACTCAATCCCTGGATTATCTATTGGAAGGTGCGGGCTGTCCCCAGATATTTTTGCATAGGACTCGATGGCGGTCATCAATTCCTGCGGCTGAATGGGCTTGGAGATATAACCGTTCATCCCCGCTTCAAGACATTTATCGCGATCGCCTTTCATGGCATTGGCCGTTAATGCGATGATGGGAATATCGTGATCGAGCACCCTGGAGTCCGGGTTCCGGATGATACCGGTGGCTGTAAACCCATCCATTATTGGCATTTGGACATCCATCAGGACAAGATTGTACTTGAATTTCTCCAACGCCGCAACTGCTTCTTTTCCATCGGACGCGATATCTGCTGTAAAGCCGAATTTTTCAACCATCCGTTTGGCCAATTTCTGGTTGATCAAATTGTCATCCACCACCAGAACTCGTGTTTTTTTCCGCTGCTCTTCCGAAAGGGAGTGTTTGGTAATCAGTGACTGCTTTTTTATTGATGTTTTGGCCGGTTGCTGACTGAACACGGTTACAAGGCAATCGAAGAACTGGGATCTGCGGATCGGTTTTGTTAAATACGCGGCAAATCCGATTTTCTCCATCCGGGCTGCTTCCCCCCGCATACCCATGGATGTAAGCATGATCATTTTTGTTTCTGTAAGAAGCGGATCGTTTTTGATCCGTTTGCCCAATTCGGCCCCGTCCATTGCGGGCATAAGCATATCGACAATTATGGCATCATAGGGCGCATCGACTTTGGCAACAGCATGGAGGAGGGACAACGCCACTTCGCCGGACCGGGCCATGTCGGAAAAGCATCCCCAGGCCGCTAAATAACCGCTGAGAATATCAAGATTGGTTTGGTTGTCATCTACCAGCAGAAAACGCTTGCCGCGAACCGAATCCGGTGTGTCCGGCATCTTTTCCCGGGGTTGGAGTTGTTTTTCAAAAACAGCCGTAAACCAGAAAGTTGACCCTTTGCCTAATTCACTCTCCACGCCGATTTCCCCATGCATCAGTTCGCATAGCTTTTTGGAAATGCTTAATCCCAATCCGGTGCCGCCATAATTACGAGTGGTTGAAGCATCGCTCTGTTCAAAGGCTCTGAAAACGAGCGCGCACTTATCTTCGGCAATACCGATGCCGGTATCTTTTACTTCAAAGCGTAATTTTGCATCCGTTTCGGTCTCATTTTCCAGCCGGACCTTCAGGAAGATCTCTCCCTTTTGGGTGAATTTCATGGCATTGTTGGTCAGGTTCAGAATAATCTGCCGAAGACGTCCTGGATCGCCTTTCAGCAGGGTAGGAATCGCCGAGTCAATCACATAAGTAAACTCCAATCCTTTTTCATGCGCCTTGAGCGCCGGCAGTTCAACTACTTCCTCTAATGTGTTGCGAAGGTCGAAATTCAGAGTCTCCATATCCAGCTTGCCGGCTTCAATCTTGGAGAAATCGAGAATGTCCGTAATAACCGTGAGCAGGCTGTCCGCGCTTCGTTTTCCGATACCAACCAGGTCCAGTTGCTCATTATCCAGCTTGGTGGCAAGCAGCAGATTCAGCACTCCCATGACACCGTTTAAGGGGGTGCGGATTTCATGGCTCATGTTGGCAAGGAAAAGGCTTTTAGCCACGTTGGCCTCCTCCGCGGCCAATTTTGCGCGTCTCAACGCCTCTTCGTTGTGCTTCTGGTGCGTTATATCCTTGACGGAATATACCCATCCAAAAATCCGGCCTTTGGCATCAAGCATCTGGGCGGCGGTCATGAAGGCGGGAAAAAGAGTGTCATCTTTTCGCTTATGGCCTACTTCGTCGGCGTTGAATCCTATTTGGCGGACCACATCTTCAAAAGGAGCAAGTTCATCTTTCATCTGGGCGGCTGTATAAAAAGAATCCATTCTTTGATCCTTTACTTCATCCGGAGTGTATCCATGAATATCCGCCCAGGCTTTATTTAAGAAGATGATCTTTCCGTCCAAGCCGGTTACGGCAATACCATCGGCAAATTGTTCAGCAACTTTTTCCAGCATCAGGGTCTTTTGAAGGGGCCCGGTAATCGAACGGGCAATGATGAAGGTAATCAGGGTTACTGCGCAAATCACTACACCTATAAAAATGAACAGGTTCAAATAGCGTTGCTGTCGGCTGATCAACCTGACCTTGGACAGGACGTCCTTGAGGTCATCGGAATATTGGGTTGATAATTGTTCCAGGTGGTTCTGGATCGTGTTCGTCCGGTGTTGGAATTCCAGCGCTTTTTCAGCCATGGCATCGGGATGCTTGCTCATTTGGGTGTAGATCGGCTTGGCCGCCAAGTTAAAATCTTTCAGAAGTCGCAGCATTTCCAGGATATCAATGTTCGGCATGCCATTCTTTTTTTGAATATCTGCTATCTGTTGAAGTAGATTTTCAACTGTTTTGGCCTTGTCGTCGGCAACATCTAGTAAGGAGGTTTCGCCCATCATGACGGCATCTTGGTAGAGACGGATTTGCTCCTTAAACCCGGTGACAGCCATTTTGCTTTTTTGGGCGCTGGGAAAATGAATTTCCGCTACATTTGAAAGACGTGACTCTGTTTTTTGGCCAAGGAAGAAACCCAGGAGCATCGAGAAAAGATATCCCAGAATCAAAATACTCAGGCTGAACCATATCTTCTGCCCAATGGTGTACGAACCCTTCATAAATTCAAAGCTCCCTCTTTAATTGATTCATTGATTTGGATATTTTGGATCAAAGTCCGGGCTATCGGAAGAACAGCAGGAATATCAGCTGGGATTCAGTGAACCATGTTGCGTGTTATTTGCAAAACGAAAAGAATGCCCATTTGATGAACTAATTATGACAGAAAACCGGAGAAACGTAAAGGGTCAATACAAGAGAGAAGAAGGGTTTCCGAAGTTCCGGTTGTATCTTTCCGGATTCAGGATGTCTTATCCTGGTTCCTGATTTTTTTTTGATATCAATAACGTATTGTATTTTTTTTTGATTTCAGTTGGTTATGGATTTGGCACAAATATTCACAACATATGGTTGATTTATTTCGGATATTGACTCATTATGCGTGCGATTGGACAGGATTTATGGATTATTTGTGATTTGTTCATAAAACGTAAGATGTTTTTTTCGTTGGATATATTATGGGAAAAAAAAGAGTATCGGATCATTTATCCTGTTCCCTTCCATATTGGGAACAAAGTCAAACCAGTGTTCTGGATCTGCTTTTTTCAGATGTAAAAACCGGTGATCTTGTTCTGGATCCTTTTTGCGGAGCCGGTATACCGGCGCTTGTTGCCTTGCAGCAAGGTGCCCGGGTTGTTGCCGGAGATCTGAACCCAATGGCTGTTTTATTGACACGGGTTCTGCTTCAGCCAATGGGGCTGTTTGCTTTAAGAGAAGAGTTTCAAAGCGTCCGGGAAGCTGTTGCAGACAGAATCTGTGATCGATACACCATTTTATGCCCTGGATGCGGTAAAAAGATCGGGTTTGAGCAGTTAATTTGGAAAAGTACAGAGGGCAGGGAAGATGAAATCCGTCCGGATGCGGTTCAGGCAGCCTGCATCAATTGCGGATTCAAAGGGACAGAGCGATTAACCGATTCACAGGTCAGACGGCAGATTACACAGTCCAGAACATCGCCTGAAAACTGGTTCCCCAGGAAAAAAATTCAAGGCACGGGAAGCAAAAATTCATATTATATCCATGACCAGTTTACACAGCGGAATCTGGCATCTCTGGCTGACCTGTTTCATGGAATCAACAGCATTTCCATGAAAAAAAGCCGGGAGTTTTTTCAATCTGTTTTCATTTCCACTTTGTTTCAATGTATCACACAAGGGATATCCGGAAATTCATCCAATCCAATATCAGATGCAGAGATTCCGGGAATTCGAAAAGCTTCTGTTTCATTGGAAGTGAACGTCTGGAAAGCATTTAAAGATCAATTTGAACAGTGGATGCAGAACAAAAAAACAACAAACGCATTATTGTCTTTTGTTCGGTTTTCGGATTCAATAAAGGCTTTCGAGGATACGGATGACCATGTAACCATCATCCATTCAGATTGCCTGGAATTTCCATTCCCACAGAGGCCGAAAATTACCCATGTTTTTTTGGATCCGCCTGGGGATCAGGCAGGCATTTGTCTGTCTGCTTCTGAATTTCAGGGAGCCTGGCTGCGTAAAGGAGTGGATCAAAAACGGTTCTGGAATACAGAATTACAATCCATTGAGGATAATCTTGAACCGTTTCAAAAACTGCTGGAAAAGATAGCGGCAAGCACGGATGATTCCTGCCGGATCATTCTTTCCTATCGTGCTTCAAAAAAAGAGACCTGGGAGGCTTTGCAGGATAGGTCTTCTGCGGCTGGATATGAATTGCAGGAGTTGGAATCGGTAAAAAGTCTGATTCCTTGCCGGAAAAAGAAACAGGGAAAAACAGAGGCTGAAAAATATGGCTTTCTTGTCCGGACCCGCCGAAACAACAGAAGGCCAGGCCCGGAGCCTTCCGATAAAAATACAAAAGCGGTTTCTCTTCATGAAACACAATTTCCCCATCCTATCCAGTCAGCGATGGTAAGACTTTTATCTGAAGCATCGGAAAATCAGAAGGCATACAACAGATTATGTCTGATCTTGCTGGAGACAATCCTTGCAAAAGACGGGTATAGGATTGTTTTTGCAGAACCAAATCAGTTTGATTGGTCTGAAGCAGACAGGGAGATCCGGCCGGAAGCGTTGCATTCTCATGACAAGAATTTTCCCACTATTGATATTGCTGCAGAACACCCGGATGGCAGGCAGATCTATTTCTGTTTTTATGATCCTGGAAATGAAAAAAAGCATAAACAGGTTGCCGGAAAAATTTTTCAACAGGATCGGCAATCGTTTCATCGCGTCTGCTATCTGATCTTTGAAAACCGGCTGCAGATGAATTCATGCAGGCAGATTGAATGGGCGGATAACTGGCCCAGGGGATTTTTTGTCTGCTATCCGGATCTTTGTCAGCAGGCAGGAAAGATCCAGCCGGATCTGTTCAGGGATCCGGCAGATCGTTTTTCCAAACGATCCGTCCCAAGCCGGAAACAGGGAATCCGACATTTCAGGGCTGAAGTACTCCGGAATTCACCGGTCGGGCTTAAAGGAAAACCCATGCATTACAAGCTTGAATTCCAGACATCGGATATGAAAAATATCGGCCCCGGCCAGTTCGTGATGGTGGATACTTTGCCTATCGGTCAGCGGAAGAAGATGGATCAGATCTATTATCAGAATGCTTATACTACAGGGAAAAATCAGCCTGGGAAAAAAATCAGGATTGACCTGATGCCGAAATCCTATCTGAAAAGGCCATTTGGGATTCAGCGGGCATACTATCACTGTTTTGAGTGGGGATATCATCATACATTATCCCTTCCCCCTGTTTTGGCGGGTATTACTCATACGGTTTTCCCCCACAAGTTTGAGATTTTTTATAAGCGGATGGAAGGCGGAATTGGAACCCGGGAAATGACCGACTTGAAGAAAGGGGATCAGGTTCGTATGCTGGGGCCGTTGGGGAAATATACCCATATCCCTGAATGGCGGTCTCAGGGTATTTCCGAGGTACATCTGGTCGGCGGCGGGGTGGGGATGGCACCGCTGGTCTTTTTTGGTCAGGCATTGAAGTTCTACTCCTTTGATCTCAAGGCATTTATCGGTATTGATCGGATTGAATCTCTCCGGGAGACGCCGTATGGGAAGTCCTTTGCAGAGGAGCCGGAAAAGGCATATGTTTATATTGAAGAGCTTGGCGGAATCGGTTTGCGGCCTTGCGATATCTATTTGTCCAGAGAGTATCGTGACAATGAAAAGTTGAGTGAAAAAATTCCGGACAACAATTACCATTATGGTCTGGTTACGGATCAATATCGATCCTATCTGGAAAAAATTAAAAACAGAGAAAACTTGATGATCATTGCATGCGGCCCGAAACCCATGATGGTTGTTCTACAGCGCATTGCATCCGTGTTTGACATCCCCATGAAGGTTCTTCTTGAAAAACGGATGGGATGCGGAATCGGTGTCTGCATGTCCTGTGTGTGCCGTACAAAGAAAGATCAGAAGAGTCAGTACTCCCGGGTCTGTGTTGAAGGGCCTGTTTTTGACGCAAATGAAATCGATTGGGAAAAGTTATGAAAAATCGGATGCAGGTAAAGATAAAAAATTTGGTAATGAAATCCCCTTTAATGACGGCCTCCGGGACCTCCGGACATGCCAATGAAATCGAGGTTCTGGAAAAAAGCGGGCAGATCCTTGCCGGCCTTGGGGCTTTTGTGACCAAGGGTGTTACGCTGAAGCCCAAGGAAGGAAATCCTGAATTCCGTATTGCAGAAACCCGAACCGGCATCCTCAACTCCATTGGATTGCAAAATGAAGGGGTGGAGTTTTTTATTCAAAATGAGATTCACCATCTGGCAAATTTTGAATTGCCGGTTTTTGTGAATATTTCTGCGGATTCGGTTGAGGGATTTGGCGAGCTTGCGGCGTATCTGAGCGATCATGATTCAGCACAGATCATATCCGGTCTGGAAATCAACGTATCCTGCCCCAACATTAAAAAAGGGGGTGCTGCATTTGGTACAGATCCGAAAATGGTGGAGCAGATCGTGAAAACCGTGAAAAAACAGATTGACCCAAGGCTCCTGGTGATCACAAAGCTCACCCCGAATGTAACGGATATCACCATACCGGCCAGGGCAGCCATTCAGGGGGGCACGGATGTGCTGTCCATGATCAATACTGTACGCGGGATGGCGATCGATATCGATACCCAAAAACCCCTTCTTGGCAACATTATCGGAGGGCTTTCCGGTCCGGCGATAAAGCCGGTCGGCCTGTTTATGGTGTATGACTGTTTTCGAAGCATACCGGAGTGCAGGTCCGGGAAGATACCGATTATGGGTATCGGCGGAATTTCCCGCTGGCAGGATGTGATTGAATATATACTTGCCGGTGCATCAGCGGTGGGAATCGGAACATCCTGGTTTGTCAACCCCGATGTTTTCAGAGAGATTCATCATGGGTTAACCGGTTATCTAGCCGGTAAGAAAATTTCCATTTCAGATCTGATCGGAAAGGCTCATGGTCAGCTTGCCATGGAATAATGGGAGATATCTTCCGTTCTTCTGTATATAAAAAATTATTATCAATAATGTATCATTCAATTTTTAAATATAGATTAATATAAAAAGTAAACAGGCGGCAAGGAGCGGATACCCCTTTTGGGAAGTCGTTGTGATAACTGTTGAAAAAAAATGATTATTTTTATAAAAGCAGATATAATGGTTTCTATTTCGTTTCCGGATGAGCATTCATCAGGATAAATCAGCTCCGGTTTTCAGGAAAGGCCGAACCGGTAAATAAAAGTCATTTCAATATAAAAGGTGTATCCGTGCATCGTCTGAATGAAAAAACATATGATGAATATATCCGGGCACTGACCGATATCAGCAAGGCCATCACTTCGGAGCTTTACCTTGAAGATCTTCTGAAACTGGTGGTTATGGTCACTGCCCAGGCCATGGGGGTTACAATTTGCTCTTTATGGTTGATCGATGAAGATGAAAATCCGCCGGTAATTCGTCTCAAGGCTACTCAGGCAATTGCTCCTGAATATATCAAGGACCGTTCGTTGAATACAAATGAAGGGGTTGTTGGGTACGTTGCCACGCATAAACAACCTCTTATCATTAAGGATGTATTGAAAAACAAACGGTTTAAAGAAAAAGAACTGGCTAAAAAGCTGGGGCTTGCATCCATGATCGGTGTCCCTCTCAAATTAAAGGATGAGAAGGTGATTGGTGTCCTGAACTGTTTCACATCCACTCCTTACGATTTTTCAGATACCGAGGTCAATCTTTTAACAGCAGTTGCAAACCAGGCAGCGGTTGCCATCCTGAATACAGAGTTAATGGTAAAAACCAGGGTGATTCAGGAAGAATTGGAAATGCGCAAGACTGTTGAACGTGCCAAGGAGATCCTGATGAAGCGTCGTGGGATGAAAATCGATGAGGCGTACCGCTGGATTCAAAAACGCAGCATGGATTCCCGCAAATCCATACGAAGCGTGGCTGAGGCCATTCTTCTCTCTGATGAAATGTTTTACGGATAGTTTCCTGCTGATTTTCCTTTCCTGATTACCTGCTTACATTCCAACTCGAATTTTTTTTCATCGAATTCATTCAAACTTACTTTATTTCAATTTCTTTCTTGACATTATCGAATAAGTGTAGTTAATTTTAATCAAATTTTTTAAGTTGCAATCAAACAAGGCACAACGGCGTGCTGCGAATTCGCAACTGAAGTGAAATAGACAAAGGCGTCTGGTTCTTCAAAAAGAACAGGCGCCTTTTTGCGTTCAGGGTCTTTGGGGGTCGGTTTTTACCTCCGGGAGAATCATTTAATTAAAGAAGGAGAGCTAACAATGAGATTTTCAAAAAACAATGACGTACTCGGGACAACAAATCGTGGTAATGTTGCAGAATCAGGACTCTGTACACTTTGTCGGGCCGATTGCGAAGGCAAGTGTGAAACATGGCTATCAAGCCTGGTTGGCCGAAAGCTGCTGTATCCGAGAAGTTTTGGCCTGGTAACAGCCGGATCCAACAACACAACCCATGTTGGCGTTTCATACAATTCGCTCCGTATCCAGGGGTATGCTTATGGTGCACATGGTCTCCACAGCAAAATGAGCAATGACCCGGATGACTGTATTTTCCCGAATGTGAATCTGAATACCGAATTCGGCCGGAATGTAAAAACAAAGATCCGTCTTCCGCTGATGACCGGGGCTCTTGGATCCACTTTTATTGCACAAAAGTATTGGGATTCATTCGCAATCGGTGGCGCTCTCTGTGGTATTCCGGTTGTCATCGGCGAGAATGTTGTCGGGGTTGACCGGGAATCTGAAATTGCCGACGGCAAAGAGAGAAAAGGAAAAATCAAAAAAGCCCCTGAGTTGGAGAGGCGGATTAACCAGTATCTTAGATATTTTGATGGATATGGCGCGATCATCGTTCAACTCAACGTTGAGGATACCCGTAATGGAGTTGCCGAATATGTTGTAGATAAATATGGCGACAAGGTGATCATTGAGCTGAAATGGGGTCAGGGAGCCAAAGATATCGGCGGCGAAATCCAGGTTACCAGCCTTGATTACGCCCTCTTTTTGAAGGAACGTGGGTATGTAGTTGATCCGGACCCAAGAAGTCCTGAAGTGCAAGCCGCGTTTGAAAATGGCTCCATCAAATCTTTTGCACGTCACAGCCGTCTCGGAGGTACCAATCTGGATACAGTGGCTCAGGTTCGTGAAGACTTCATGAGCGGAGTTGAATATCTTCGAGGCCTTGGTTTCTCAAGAATTACCCTGAAGACCGGTTCATATGGTATGGAAGAACTGGCCATGGCGATCAAGTTTGCAACAGACGCAAAACTGGATCTTCTTACTATTGATGGTTCCGGCGGCGGTACGGGAATGAGTCCCTGGAACATGATGCAGAGCTGGGGCGTGCCTTCCATTAACCTGCATTCAAAAGCATATGAATATGCAAGTATCCTTTCAGCCAAAGGCCAGAGTGTTGTGGATATGTCTTTTGCCGGTGGTTTTGCACTGGAAGATCATATTTTTAAATCGCTGGCTCTGGGAGCACCATTTGCTAAACTGATCTGCATGGGACGTGCGATCATGATCCCCGGCTTTGTCGGTTCCAACATTGAAGGCGCAATCCATCCGGATCGAAAAGCGGATGTTAACGGAAACTGGAACGAGCTTCCAAGATCCGTACAAAGCATTGGAAACACCGCCAAGGAAATCTTCGCATCCTACTTTGACGTCGAGAAAAAGGTTGGGAAGAAAGAGATGAAAAATATTCCTTACGGTGCAATCGCTTTCTGGACAATGGTAGATAAACTTTCATGCGGCCTGCAGCAGCTTCTGGCCGGCGCAAGAAAATTTTCCGTGAATCAGATTACACGGCAGGATATCTTTGCTGGAAACCGGGAGACTGCAAAAGAAACAGGCATTCCCCATGTAGCGGATGTGAATGATGAAAGCGCCCGAAAGATCCTGAATTCGTAAAAGGGTGTTTGGGGATCAACCAGAGATAGACATCTGGATGACCGTTATTCAGTAGCGGCATGGACAGCAAAAACGAAAAGGCTTTCCGGGATGGATTCCGGGAAGCCTTTTTTATATTAATCCTTTTCTAAATCAAAGATGATATTGAGGCGGCAGTGAAACTCGAATTACAGTTTCGTAGCAAACTGGAATTTCGGTATTTTTACTTGCAATTCTGATCGTGAATGGATATTATTCACGCCATGAATAATTTTACATTTCCGCGTTTTACAATAAAAGCCCTGAATCAGCGATTGGGAGTGATGCCGGCAGTTATAGTTACCGGCGCTCGTCAAACGGGCAAAAGCACTCTGGTCAAGGTGCTTACAAAGGGCAAACGGTCTTATTTTTCACTTGATGATCTGGATATAGTTGATCTTGCCAGAAACAATCCCGAAGCGCTGGTAGGTGGAGAAGTCAATATAACCCTTGATGAAGTTCAGCGGGAACCGTCTCTTCTTTTTGCCGTAAAACGATCCATTGATGCCAAACGGCAGCCGGGAAGGTTTCTATTGACTGGATCGGCCAATCTTCTCCTGATGCGGAATGTATCAGAATCGCTTGCCGGTCGCGCCAGTTATCTCACGCTATGGCCCATGACCAGACGTGAACAACTAGGGCTTGGCCGGTGTGGACTATGGGAAGAGCTGATCGGGGGAAAAGACACGCAATGGCCGGAAATTATTGCCGGGGACAAGACTCAATCGGAAGACTGGCAGGCGTTTGCCCGGCGCGGTGGATTTCCCACACCCGCGCTGCACATGACCAAAACCGAGGAACGAACAATCTGGTTTGACGGATATGTACGTACTTATCTGGAGCGGGACTTGCAGATGCTTTCCACCATAGCCGCACTGCCTGATTTCCGCCGTCTGATGAGAGCGGCCTGTCTTCGTCTCGGTCAGATTTTCAATCAAACGGAAGTGGCTCGCGATTTATCGCTCAAACAGCCAACCGTGCATCGTTACCTGAATTTACTGGAGACCTCTCACCTGTTGGTTCGCTTGCCTGCTTACTCGGTGAATCAAACCAAGCGCTTGCTTAAATCTCCCAAATTTTACTGGGGTGATGTCGGCTTGGCTCTCTACCTTTCCGGGATGACTGAACCCTCCGGCGCGTATCTTGAAAATATTGTGCTTCTTGATCTTATGGTCTGGCAATCCGGCAGACTGCAAAACACGGGAATTCTCTACTGGCGAACGACTACAGGCGAGGAAGTTGATCTGGTGATTGAGACGGAAAGTCATGTTTTGCCCATTGAGATAAAATCTACGAGCAGTCCCAGAGTAAAAGATGCCGCAAACCTGATTGCTTTTCAGGATGAGTACGGCAAAAAATCACGCGCCGGTTTGCTGCTGCACAACGGCAAAGAAGTAACATGGCTGACGCCGACAGTTCTTGCTGTCCCCTGGTGGAAGGTCGTTTAAGTGTGTGGATAAGACGTTTCTTTTTTAGAGAGGAACATATAGAAAAGGCACTTGTGTGTCAGCGGCAACGAATGAAACGTCAGTGCTCAGAAAAGAGCCGAAAATACTGGATTTTTGTTTTCGCCGGAACTGCAACAAGAGACTTTTGAAATTGGCTCGTATAAAAAATAATGATCACTTCAACAGATATTTCATCCAATTGAGGTTGTTAAAAAACATCTGTGAATCAACACACATGAACTCTGAAGCAAAAAGGACGCTAACTACCATAGTGCCGGTCACTCCCCGGAACGAATTCCATTTGACCAGCACTCTGGTGATTGGCAGATCCGGGAATCCGGATTGAGGTTATTCAGCACGGCGTTCAGTTTTCAATGTTTTTCCTTCGCTCCAGCATTTCCCCACCGGTTTTCCAAGAGACCAGTAGCGTAAGGACGCCATGTCGAATATCAAGGGCCTGACTTTGCCAAGATCGATTTTATCGCTGTTCAGCACGGTTTCATGGGCAAATGTGTTTTTGATCTCACCGATAAAGATTTCATGCTGTCCGTACGTGAGCACATCCTTGAGGGTGAGCTCCATGCAGACCGGGCATTCCCGGATCATCGGGGCTGTTTTTGTTTCTCCGTAGAATATATTGAAGAGAGATGCCTTGTCAGTGTTTTTTCCTGTCATGATGCCGCAGTAATCGGTTTTGACCATGAGATCCTCGGAGGGTAGACAGATGCTGAACGTCTTGTTTTCATGGATTCCGGCATTGGTGTAATGGGATTTGCTCAAACCGATGGAAAGGTATTGGGGCGTTCCATGGTTCATGATCCCCACATGGGCCACGGCTAAAAAGTTGGCTTTTTTATTCACGTTGGCTCCCACAAGTGTGGTGGGCATGGGGTAAAGGGCGTTTACTGGGCCTAATGATTTCATGTGATTCTCCTTGGTTATGTTAATGGGTTATTTATGTTTGTACATACAAATTTAAATCATATTTTGTTTGTACATGCAAGTATTTTTTGCAGGCAGAATAATTTTTCAGCAATTCCCGGTGAACAAAAACAAAGATATAGCTGTTTTCGGAAACAGATCCGTTGTCTCGGTTTTCGGCTGACCTGCAGGGCATCTCCGCTTTCAACGGGCATTGGACGCCAATCAAGATTTACTGCATTTGCAGGCAAGGCGGTAGCCGGCGTTTTCAAGCTTTTGGGCCGCCTGATCAAGGGAAACGGCAAGGTTATCGCCTTCTTCACTTCCCAGGATTTCACAGTATTTCTGGTGAAACGACTGCCAGGCTTTTGTAATATCCGGCTGGAGCGCGAGACCTTCAAGAGTCGGGAAAAGACCGATATTTTTACCATCCGCTTTTCGTTCAAGATACCCTTTGTTCACAAGTGTATCGACAAACCGGGTCACGGTCGACGGAGCAAGCTGGAGATAATCGCTCATTTCCTTGGGGCCGATGCCGGGATTCTCGTTGGCCAGCATCAGGAGAAACACATGGGACGGTGAAAGGCCGGTAGGCCTGAACGCTTCTTCGGCCATACGGGTCACCACCCTGGACAGGCTGTTGGCTGTGAAATAAAGGCAATTTGAGAGTATTTCTTTTGTGTCGGCGGTCATGGTGTTATCCTTTAATATGCTTGTATATACAAATTAAGATATTTTAGCGGCAAAATCAAGATAGGTTTTAATAAGATGGGTTTTAACAAAAGATGTTAATGGGTGGTTACAGGAGGAATAACGGTTTAACAGGCCCATTGGAGTGGTTTATGTGGCCGCTCGATATGAAGTGGATAAGACGTTTCTCTTTTTTGAGATGAACATATAGAAAAGGCACTTGTATGGCAATGGCAATAACAATGCAGCATATAGAGAGGTGTTCGAAAAGTTGAAAACAGTTGAATGAAAACCGGAGAGGCCCCTTCTGCTTTATTCTGCCCAATGAAGAAAAATCAATCAAAGATACTGATTTTTGACGCAGGTGTCGGGTATGACGCTATGGATGTTTTTTAGTAAGATGCGAGCTTCTCAATGGATAGGGCTTTGATATATTGGGCGCTTGTTCTTCCGCATCAATCGCCGGATGATCGTGGCTCTGAGGGCGGTTCAAGCCATCCATCCGTATGTAAACAGCCGTCTGAAACTGTTGCTGGATCTGCCTTTGCCCGAAGGAGTTCTGGTGATCCGCACGAAAGTCAATGCCTTCAGGCATTGGTTGGATCAGTGAATCATGCAAATTTTTCTTTGAGGATTTGAGCCGCTTTCACCATGTTGGCGATTTTAGCCGTGGCGGTTGTTTCATCATTGACGCAACGGTCGGCAAAGCAGCCGAAGCCGCAATCCGTGTTCAGAAACAACTGCTCGGGTTTGAAATAGGTGAGGGCCGCCTCGGCCTTGGCCACAATTTCTTCCGTGGTTTCCACTTCCGCCGTGCGGGGATTGATCACGCCCAGACCCAACTCCTTTTTGTTCAGGGCCTCTCCGACGATTTTCACCTCACCGGCCCGGGGTGTGGCATATTCCAGCACGAACTGGGCCACATTCATCCGCACCAGGGCCGGCAATAGCGGCGCATAGTCGCCGAAAAGCAGGACTTCTTCTTTGGTACTCCAGTTGCCTCGGCAGATATGAATGCCGATCCTGGGCCCGGTGACCCCTTGGATTATCCGGTTGATCAAATCCGCGGCAAATTGAAGTTCGGCACCCACATCCCGGCGGGTGGCCAGGGTCGCTCACATGAAAGTCCGGCGGCCGCATTCCGCGGACATGACGATTTCCGTGAGCACCGGTTCGTCGAACTGAACGAATTCACAGCCGGCGGCTGACAATTCCAGGAGTTCTTCCCGCAAAATGCGGACCACGTCGTCGGCCATTTCTTCGTGGTTTTGGTAGACATTTTTCGTATAATTGCTCACCCACATGGAACGGGACAACAAATACGGCCCCGGCAGGGTGATTTTAACCGGCTTATTGCTGATGTTTTTGACAAAAAGAAAATCCTGCACCGCCAGCGGTTCCCGGCGGGAAAGGCGGCCGACACAGGTGGGATTTCGGATGGCCGAAGCCGGGACATCCAGTGTATACAGCATTTCTTCAAAACCGGATTTGTCCTCCATCTCATCCAGCATTTCCGCAAGGGACATGAGGCGGGTGCCGGCCACTTTCTCGGTGATAAAGGAATAAAAATTATCCCGACGATGCTCGCCGTCCACAATGACATCCAGGCCGACTTGCTCCTGGATGGCCACGGTCCGCCGTACTTCCTCATCGGCAATGCGGTTGAAATCAGCCTGGGCTATTTTCCCCAGTCGGCGGGCCCGTAAGGCCCTCAGCAATTCCTTGGAACGGGGCCAACTGCCCACTTGAGTGGTTGTAAACATAATTATACCACTGCGAATGTAATGGTTAAGGCCAAAGCCTTGGCCAGGGTCGCGGCCAGGGGGGAGCGGGTCACAGTGCGCTGCCAGACAGCCTCGGCCTTGCTTGCTTCTTCCATGGTTGAAGCAAAACATTTTACCTCGATTGCGCTGAAGGCCGGATCGCCCGCCTCCAGACCCATGTGCGCCAGAACATTGATCAGTTTGCCCCTAGCGGTGATTTCCACATCCTCTATTTCCAAGCCTTCCCGGGCGCATTCCGTTGTAAAGCCGGCGGCCAGATCCGCACTGAGGGCTCCCAACAGGAATTCAACAGCGCTGGGATGCTTGTCCTTTTCTTCGAAACTGGCCGGCTGACCCACATCCCAGGAGAAGTTGCGGCAGTAAATCTTGCTCTTGCGAGGGCCCACGGCACGGGTGCGCACCCGCCACTCGTAGTTTTTGGCTTTGGCTTTATCCTCAGCCAAGGCATTGCTATCCTCTGGGACGGCCTGGCTGCGCTGAATAAAATAGCGGGTAAGACCGCCTTCGGGCAATGCGCCTATGTATTCATAGCCTACCATGCGACACCAGGGCGGCAGATCAACACCCACCGAAGGCTCACGGCTGCGCATCTCCAGAATCCCGCCTGCCGGAACTGCCAGCATGTTTTCCCGTATCAACAGGATCAGACCAGAACCACAATCCAGGTCACCGCCGTCAAAAACCCGGTCAACTTGAAGGGTCTTGAGATCCATGGGACAATCCAGTTCCGCTATTTTTAATAAGCCACACAGGGCGAGCCATTGGTAAGCCATTCCACCAAAGTTGCGCCGCCGGCCGGCGTGGCGCCCTTGATTAAATCTGTTTCCGAAATGCCGCGCTTTTTCATGCAGGGGGTGCAAGCGTAGATTTTGCCGCCGGCAGCCAAAAATTTGTCCATCAGTTCCTTGAGGGGCGCAAACGGGGCGCCGATGTTGATCTTTTCCGCCTCGCCTTGCATGGCGCAGTATACACCGTCGGTGCTGAGAAACACCATGGTATCTTTTTCACTGCCGATGGCAGCATTGGCCACTACAAAACCAAGGGTGGCTTTGTCGTTGTCGGTGCGGCAATGGGTGATGGTCACACAAAATGTTCCAGCCATGAATTGCTCCTTATTTCAGTTCAGGTTTATATTCAATCCAATAAAAGGGATGGGCGGCCTCGATAAGCCGATTGCGGGTCATCCGGCACCAGGCCGGAAACTCCACAGGCGCGGCAGGATCCCCGGATATCAACAGAATGCGTTTGCCCGGCGTAACCGCTTTCAAATAATTATAGAGATTGATGATGACCCGGCCGCAGGACTCCTCACCACCGTCGAATTCATCGCTGAAGTCCCAATGGGGTGGATAGGTCTTGTTCAATCAATCACTCCCTTACATATGACATGGTAAGTCTCCTTCTTGGGAATAATCATTATCCATCTATCGAATCCGCCAAATAGCATATTAATTGGAATAAATACAAATTGATAATTTCAATCCATGCTTTATTTCGTATTGTTTTTGTATATACTATGACGGTGGGAGCTGTTGGAAAGAAATCCTATCCCCTTTTGGTGTATATTTTTAATATGAAGTGGATAAGACGTTCCTTTTTTTATCAATTTGCTATCTGATTTTTATCCAGAGCAGTTTCGTTGTTTTTGTACCTGGATTTTTCCATTGACTCGGCATTTCTGAAGTTAGATAAATGATATCTCCTTCATTTGCGATGTACACTGCATTGTTGATTTGCGTTTGCAGCTTACCGGATAAAACATATCCAATCTCATTGCCTTTATGGATGAAAAAATGGGATGGCAGGCTTTTCTTGGGTAAAATTTCAATAATGTAGGCTTCGGCTTTGGAATCAAAATCAATCGGGGTCAACAGTTTTCCTGTAATACAACCCTTGGGCAGATCCGGAAAGGCTGTTTTTACGCCCTCCCTGGAAGAAAAAACAACCTGGTTCTTCAGGTCTGTTTGTTTTTGAAAAAAGGAACTGATATCAACGGAAAGGATTTCCGCCATTTTATAAAGTGCCTGCAAGGACGGATAGATGGAATTGCTTTCTACCTGTGAGATCGTGCTGGGGGTTACACCCACCAGATTGGCCAGCTCTTTCTGGGACAATCCCTGTTTGGTACGAAGCTCTTTGATCCGCAATCCAAGGTTGATCCTGCCTGGTGTTCTGCGCCGGTCAGAGTCAAAATGGATCGCCATTCCGTCATTCCAGAACTCAGTTGTTTTATTCAGTGTATCGGGTTTTCTTTTTTCCGCTTTCAGTATGGTCAGGGCGGATTTTCCCCTTTTGATGGAGAGGTCAATGGCGACCTGGGCAATCTGATTGATATGGGCTTTTAATCGATCGGAATGCGCGCCTTTTTCAATGATCCAGTAGGCAATCGTATCCAGTTCATACAACCGGGGGCAGGAATGGGTATAAAATTTAAGGATATGCTCTTCTCCCTTCCAGAGATCCTGCATTCCGGTAAGGCTTTCGAATACAAACCGGACATCTCCTTTCATGGTTTTATGTAGCCCGTACACAGATTCAATCACCTTTTCCGGTTTCCAGGGTTCGTTGACCTTAATGATCTGGTAAGGCCATCGGGCGCCATCCTTTTCATAAAACTTGCTGAATATTTCCGAACCATCTCCTTTGCCATGGGTAAAACAGTCCAGGATGGTTAAATGCTGGCTTTCTGCCAGAGGGCCTAGTTTTTCCAACAGGTTTTTCGGGGAACGGTCAAAGCTGACATAGATGAAAGGTTTGTTTTGTGCTTGTGAGACTTGAATAAAATTCATGCAGAAGGGAGAGGCCAAGCTGCCTGCGTTGTCATACCAGATGACATTATCTCCAATAAACAAGCCGCCGAGGAGATGATCCAGCTGGCTTACACCGGATGATATTCTGTTTTTTTTTGAGAACATGAAGAAATCTCCAAGATTGGATTTGTAATATTTTTCATTTTGACCGCTGAGTAGCCTTTTTTTTGTATTTTTTCAACCAGGATTCCTGGAATGAAATCAGATTACCCTGTTCAATGGCTGACCGGATATCGGTCATCAGATCCTGATAAAAGGTGACGTTGTGGATTGTCGCAAGGGTCTCGGCCAGGCCGTCCCGTGCAAAAAAAAGATAGCGCAAGACCATACGGGAATAGTTACGACAGGTATAACACTTGCAGTTTGTATCGATGGGATATTGATCCTTCATGTAGCATTTGTCCATGATCCGTATTTTCCCGATACGTGTAAACAGGGTACCGACCCTTGCCAGACGGGTGGGAATGATACAGTCAAACATGTCGATTCCCAATGATACCGCTGAAAAAATATCTTCCGGGAACCCGACTCCCATCAAGTATTTGGGTTTGTTCGTGGGCAGCATTGGAGCAGTGGTGGAGACCACGGATGTCATCAGATCATAACCTTCTCCCACGCTGACGCCCCCGATGGCAAATCCGTCAAACGGAATGGCGGTAATGTCCCGTGCACTTTGCCGGCGTAACTCCGGGTAGACTCCCCCCTGGACAATCCCGAACAGGAATTGATGATCCTGAAGCTTGAACTTTCGACAGATCTCCGCCCAGATTTTTGTACGCTGCATGGATTGCCTTACATATTCCTTTTCCGCCGGATATTCGACACATTCATCAAAGGCCATCACAATGTCCGCACCCAGATCCCGCTGTATTTCCATTGAACGTTCAGGACTCAGGAACAGCCGTTCCCCATTTTCCTTGAAGGAAAAAGAAACCCCCTCGTCAGTGACTGTTTTACCCGGAAGTGAAAATACCTGAAAACCGCCGGAGTCCGTCAAAATTGTTTTATTCCATGCCATCAGTTTATGAAGACCGCCGGCACGTTTGACCGTGGACAATCTTTCTGAACTGGAAAGATGATAGGTATTGGCAACCAGTATCTGTGTTCCGGTTTCATCCAGATCTTTCGGAGTGGTGCTGCGAACGTATCCTGCTGTCCCGACAATCATGAATGCCGGAGTTTGAACCGCGCCATGGGTTGTTGTAAACTGTCCACGCCTCGCGCCACAAGGATCGACCGTGTGGATTTTGAAGTTGATATCTTTCATGTTTGAATTCTATGCCCTTATTTTGAATCTGTAAGAAAAACTCATGATAAGACATGCAAGCCTTTTCAGTCAACCCAATTCAGGAATAGGCAAACAGTTTGTCTTCCATTTCAATTTCCAGGCGTGCAAAATCAATTTCAGACAGACCAAGGAGGGCGGCTTCCGGAGTGGATGATAAATCAAGGGATGGATCAATATTCAGCCCAAATCCCATTTTATTGCTGATCATATTTGCAAGTCGGACAATCGGTAATAAAAAGTTATTGGAGTCAAAGTCTTCCAGATGATGATCCCGTGCTATGACACAGTATTCTTCCGGGATATTCCAGCTTTTCAGAAGCGAGTAGCCCTGGATGGTATGCTGGCCTTTCAGTACTTCGCTGATCAGTGCCGGGGTTGGCTGGAAACGGATTTTTCCTTCCATTCTGATTTTTTCGATTACCGTGAGAATCAGAAGCTTGCCGATATCATGAAGCAATGCGGCAAAAAAGACCTCGTTGGATAATGGATTGAAATCGCATCGTTTGGCAATCCATTGTGCCCCGATTGCCGCTTGCTGGGAATGACGCCAGAGCAGTTCCATGAGTGTATTGATATGCTTGTCTCTGGATTTGAATTGTCTTTTCTGCGTTATGATCAGCACCAGTCTGGCAACCTCATCAAGTCCGATACGTATGATGGCGTCTTTTATGGTCGAAACTTTTTGAAGGCCTCGAAAGAATGCAGAGTTCGCTTTCCTCAGTACCTCGCCGGTCAAGGCCTGATCACTTGAAATCACTTCAATGACCAGATCATGGTCCGGATCTTCATTTGTGATTTCCTGTTGAACCCGTAATGCGGTCTCATTGAATACCGGTAGATAGGTCTCGCCTGAATTCAGGTAATCATTTACAATCTCAATGAAAGACTTCTCTTCATTCATACCGATACTCCAACCAGCCTCCTGAGAGTGGATAAGGATCTGGGTTTCAGCAGACATGGCAAGGTACGAAGGATTTCATCGATTGTCGTAACGCCACTTGCAGCTTTTACAATACCATCTTCAAACAAGGTTATCAGGTTGCTGGTTTCTATGCTGGTCGCTCGTATTTCATGGCTGGTTTTTCGTTCCAGAATGGAATTTCGAACGATTTCATCCAGAATCAACAGTTCGAAAACACCTACCCGGCCTATATATCCGGTGTGACGGCAAATCGAACACCCCCGGCCTTTTTTAAATTCACTGCCAAAGATATCCTTAGGGGTATACCCCAGACGTTGGAGTTCTTTTGGGGAAGGGCGGTGAGGCTGTGCGCAGTTGGGGCATATTTTCCTTAGCAATCGCTGCGCGACAACACAAACTACCGTGGAGGAAATCAGAAACGCTTCAATATCCATATTCAACAGCCGGATCAATCCGCCGATGCTGTCTTCGGTATGAAATGTGGTTAAAACCTTGTGGCCGGTCAGGGCAGCATGAACAGCCACACCGGCGGAATAATTGTCGCGGATTTCACCAATCACAATGATATCCGGGTCCTGGCGGACAATATGTCGCAGGGTTTCTTCAAATGTAAGATTGATTTTAGGATTAATGGAGCATTGGGCAATGCCGTCAATGATGTATTCCACAGGTTCTTCAGCAGTGATGATGCTGACCTGGGGAGAGTTGAGATAACTGATACAACTATAAACAGTCGAGGTTTTTCCGGACCCGGTGGGTCCAGTGATAATCAATACCCCGCTGGGACGGTTAAGGGCTTCTTCCCGGAATCTGTCCAGCATCCGGGGATACATCCCGATCTTGTCCAATTCAAGGAGCTGCCCCTGTCTGTTCAGGAGCCGCATCACAATTTTTTCACCATGAACCGTTGCATAAAAGGAAGCCCGCAGGTCCAGTTGTGTGCCTCCATGGTCAAAAAAGATTCTTCCCCCCTGATGCCGTCGCTTTTCTGCTATATCCGCCTTGCACATGATTTTCAGGCGGCTGGTAATGGCCTGGGCGAGTTCCGGAGGATGATCTTTATGGTGAATCAAGATGCCGTCTTTCCGGAAACGGATACGAAGGTGGTCGATCATGGGCTCGATATGGATGTCGCTTACTCCTTCTTCAACAGCGGCAATGATGAGCGTATTGGTCAGCCCGATGATTGAATTTTCATCCATTTCAATGGCACGTCTTGTTTTTGCTCCTCTCTGTATTTTTTGAATTGTACTACTAATCGAGTCCTTTAATGCAATGGCAGGGATGATATTTTCTCCAAACACTTCTTTCGCACCCTCAATATCTTTTGGATCAAGAGGATCGGAGAATGCGATTAAAATACCATCTTCTTCTTTTTGGATCGGCAGAAAATGATAGGTTTCAAACCATTTGGAAGGCGCTTTGGAGAACAGGTGAAGGTCGATTTCCATCGATTCCGGTTCAATGCAGTTGAATCCCAATTGAAGGGACAACACTTCGATCAGTTTTTTTTCAGTGATGAAGTTTTGTTCAACCAGGATTTCTCCAATTTTTTTCTTGGTTTTCGACTCTTTCTGGATATCAAATGCACTATGTAAGTTCCCCTCTGTGATATATCCCAGTTCGACGAACAGGCTTCCGATACGCATATTCAAGCGATTCTTTCGAATAGTGTTTTTCACCTGTTCATCGGTAATATATTTCAGCTCTTTCAATACTTCGATAATCGGTTTGGCGACTGAGAGTTTTTCCTGAATCCTTGCTGCATATTTGATTTTGTCCGGTGTAATGTATCCGGATTCAACCAGGATCGAGGCGATTTCTCCATATTGCTGTTTGAGCGTATTGATATGGTTCGAGTTAGTATCGTCCGTGTTACCATCATTCGCATTGATTTGGTTTGAGTCAGTATCGTCCGTGTTACCATCATTCGCATTGATTTGGTTTGAGTCAGTATCGTCCGTGTTACCATCATTCATATTGATATGGTTCGAGTCCGTATCGTTCGTGTCAATATCATTCGTATTGATATCGTTCGTTTTGATACGGTCTAGGTTGATATCGTTCATTGAAAAAACATCCTATATGGGTCTATATAATATGGTTTATTGATCGTCATCGTCTAACCCGTATAAACAACCCGCTCAGTTTTTTAGAGTATGTAATCTTTATCATCGATCAATACGATTTCATTGATATACATCTATTGCCGTAGGAAACCGGATCGGGTTTACTCTGAAGAATTGAATACGTTTATTGCGATTTTTATGACAGTATATCAAAATATTATGATAACATCAATGAATGAAAAACGGGAACAGGGATCTGTTTTAAGATAGTTACTTCCGGGTCAATTGTCGATATTTGATCCTTTTGGGTTGATCTGCCTCGATTCCAAGGCGCTTCCTGCGATCTTCTTCATAATCCGAGTAGTTGCCTTCAAACCAGATGGTCTTGCTGTCACCTTCAAACGCCAGGATATGGGTAGCGATTCTGTCCAGGAACCATCGGTCATGGCTGATGATGACCGCACAACCGGCAAAATTTTCCAAAGCCTCTTCAAGCGCTCTCATCGTGTTCACGTCTAGATCGTTTGTTGGTTCATCCAGCAGGAGCACATTGGCACCCTGCTTCAGCATCCTTGCAAGGTGAACACGATTACGTTCTCCCCCTGAGAGTATCCCGACTTTTTTCTGTTGATCGGAACCGGAGAAATTGAATCGGGCAACATAGGCCCTGGAATTCACAGAACGGTTGCCAAGTTGAATAATTTCCTGACCATCGGATATCATCTCCCAGATATTTTTTTCCGGATCAAGAGCATCACGGCTCTGATCCACATAGGCGATTTGAACAGTTTCTCCAACCCGGATGGTTCCGGAGTTTGGTGACTCCTGTCCTGTGATCATTTTAAACAAGGTTGTTTTTCCGGCTCCGTTTGGTCCGATAATACCAATGATTCCCCCAGGGGGAAGCTGAAAGGTCATGTTTTCAACAAGCAACCGATTGTCATATTCTTTCGTGACATCCTGTGCTTCAATGACAACCTTGCCAAGACGGGGGCCGGGCGGGATATATATTTCCAGTTCTTTGGACAGATTTTCATTTTCCTGATTCAGCAGTTGCTCATAGGAGTTGATACGGGCCTTTGATTTGGTGCGTCTGCCTTTGGGGGACATGCGAATCCATTCCAGTTCCCGCTGAAGGGTTTTCTGCCGGTCGGAGGTTGTTTTTTCTTCGTTTTTCAGCCGATTTTGTTTTTGCTCCAACCAGGAAGAATAGTTGCCTTTCCATGGAATCCCGTGTCCGCGGTCCAATTCCAGAATCCATCCTGCGACATTGTCCAGAAAATATCGATCATGGGTGACAGCGATGATGGTCCCGTGATATTGCTGTAAATGGTTCTCCAGCCATGCAACCGATTCTGCATCCAGGTGGTTGGTCGGTTCATCCAGAAGCAATATATCCGGTTTTTGAAGCAGCAAACGGCAAAGAGCAACTCTTCGTTTTTCTCCTCCGGAAAGCACATTCACGGGTTTGTCACCCTCAGGACATCGCAGGGCATCCATTGCCATGGTCAGGCGTGAATCCAGATCCCATGCATTCAGATTATCCAGTTTTTCCTGGACCACGCCCTGCCGTTGAATCAGTTTGTCCATTGCTTCGTCCGGCATGGGTTCTGTAAATTTTTCATTGATCTCATTGAATTCATTCATGAGATCAACAATTTCCTGGATACCTTCTTCAACCACCTCTTTTACTTTTTTGTTTTCATTCAGCAAGGGTTCCTGTTCCAGAAAACCAATGGTATATCCTTTTGATAAAACGGTTTCTCCGTTGAAATCCTTATCAACACCGGCTAAAATTTTTAAAAGTGTACTTTTTCCTGAACCATTCAGTCCTAACACACCGATTTTGGCACCATAAAAGTAGGAAAGCGAAATATCTTTCAGGATGGGTTTTTTATTGTGGAACTTACTCACCTTGATCATTGAATAGATCACTTTGTTGGGATCATTGCTCATAGACTGCTGTTTCTCCTGGTTATATTTTTTAATTTTTCTTTAATATTGAATTGTTTTTTTCTAGTCGGCGAGCCGACCTGCCCTGCGGTGGTCTCCATACCTGTATGGGTCATGGTAACAATATATGATAGTTTTTCCTGTTATCATAATCTTTTTTCCAAAACAGTGGTATTTATTTTTTTCTGCGAGCCAATTTCAAAAGTCTGTTGTTGTCGTTACGGCGAAAGCCGGACAAGAAATAAAGCGTAACACTATCCAGTATTTTTAATTGTTTTGAAATTGGCTCCTGCGTTTATTTTCTATCTTGATAGCAGGTATTGCTTGTTTATCTGAAAGATTCAATAAAAATTTTTCCCCAATGGGTGTCTTCTGGGATTAATTTAATAATTTGAATGATTTCAAGTAATTGTTTGTTGCAGCATCTGAGATGACGTTTTCACCGATTTTGAGTATCTGGTACAATCGGTTATCGACAATAAAAAATCTTGCCTTCCCGTTTCCTCCATTGGGTGTTTTAAAGGACTTATGAATGGTAAATGCGATTTCCCTTCCATAGTATCCGTCCAGGTCAATATCCTCCTGATGGCTGATGGAGGCATTGATATTGGTGACAGCGCCATCGGCGGCACCATCCAACAGTTTATTATAATCCGCCTGTTCCATCAGTTCAGCAGGATAATCTGAATATCCGACTATGCATGCATACTCTTTTTTTTCAACCATAAAAAAATGGATATCAATACTGCCGGCTGGTGTCTGAACAGCCTGCACACTATAGGTTGGTTCATCCGGGAACATCACCTCAAAGTTTCCTTCCAAAGAAGAAAACATCGGTTTGTCTGAAGCCGGATCTTTTTGATCGTTTATTTCATCGGAATCAGAGGGGTCTTCTTTTTTGTCAGCCGTTTCCGATAGGGTGGAAGCTGTTTTTAGATCTGCCGAGTTGCAATCAATCCACGATTCAACCTTTGTAATCAGGTGCGTTCCCTTTGCCTGAAAACAGTTTTCATCCGCATTTACAATCTGAACCATTATGTCCGGAGCGGTGATATATATGTTCAGTGCAGCCAGACTGTCTGTATAGCGATGATAATCCGAATGATATTGCGCTTGTGCATCTTTTACTTTTTGCAGCTCTGTATGAATGGAATGGATGTAGGAACGGTTGCTATAGGAAATGAATTGGGGAATTGCGATAGCTGCAATAATGCCGGTGATTGCAATTCCCAGGAGTATGCTGAGGATGACCGCCAATGGTTTTTTATGCACGCTGCCCTGGTTTGGGATACCGCAATGCAAGCATATCCGGGAATTCAGTTTGATGGTTCCGCCACATGATTCGCAATACTTTTCATCAGGCCCTTTTTCTGTTTTCGGGGGATGTTTCGGAGATGAGTCGCTGATTTTTTGTTTTTTTTCATTTGGTTGTGCTGGATCTCTTGGTTGGGATACCGGCTTTCCTTTTTTGCTCTTTATGATTTGACAGATCGCACCCGCTTCCAGGAAAGTCTTTTTTATTTTTGAACAATTCTGGAGATCTGCATTTTTTTTTATGATTATTTTTTTTCCGGAAAAGAGGTGTTCAATGGCTGAGATATCTTTTTTAAGGTAGTCTGCCAGTTTCTTTTTTACAGTTTCAGCATCCGAACCTTCAACGATCTCCCCTTTAAAAATGACATGGTAGCTGTCAAGATCCATAGAAATCTCCTGATGGCATTTTCGATAACGTTATACTATCATTTGCAGGCAATAAATTCAATAGATTATTCAATGGATATATTGATTTGATCCATACCATGAGAGTATTTGCCAGATGGGCGTGTAGGAAGATTGTGATAGATGCCGTATGTAAAATGCTTAAAATCGTAATTGATTTTAAATTTGCTGCACAATTGTTATGTAAGACTTTTAAATACAGGTAAAAATAAAAGTTCAATATAGAAATTTGAAATAAAAATATAGAACAACCATGAAAAAACTTGACTAATTAACAGTATGACTGTATTATTGAAGAAAAATCAGGACCGGACAAATCGTGATCCGGATGCAACGAGAAACCGTGGGGGATTACATGGCAGGTCTGGAAAAGTCAGAGGCACGGAAAATAAAAATTCTGGAAGGCGCAGCAAAGGTGTTTTCAAAAAAAGGATTCCAGGATGCAACCATCTCGGAAATTGCCAAGACATCCAGAACATCGGAAGCCTCTATCTATGATTATTTTACAACCAAAGAAAATCTGCTTTTTTCCATACCTCTGGAATTGATGAGACAACTGTATGAGGTTATGGAATATCATCTAAAATTGATCCGGGGAAGCATCAACAGGGTTTATGCAGTGATGAATATTCAGCTTTTGTTCTATCAGGAACATCCCGAATTCACCGCAGTCCTCCTGCTGATACTCAAACACAACCGTAAATTTATTGATACGGAGAGCCATAAGGAAATTCGGAAAAACCTACGGATTTTTGATCAAATCATCGAAGAAGGGATCCAATCCGGGGAGTTCCGGCAGAACATTAATCCATATTATGTGAGATCAATATTCATTGGTACAATGGAGCATATCGTGATCAACTGGCTGATGGTCGGAAATCCGAAAAATTTGACGGATGCTTCAGATCAGTTGTTCGATATGTGCGTGAGGCTTTTGCAGAAAGATGAAAAATTACCGGGTTGTCCGTTGATGACGGACCATCTTCCTGGTTCAGGGATAGAAGGATAAGATAAAATCATTAAATGTGAGGTAGTCGATTATGTATGTCATTGAGAGCAAAATCGATAAAAAATCAGATCAGTACAAAAAAAATTATGAGGCAATGGAAGCTCTGGTCGAGGATTTACAGAAAGAGCTAAAGATCGCCATGGAAAGCCGATCGAGCAAGACTCTCCAGCGATTGGAAGAATCCGGAAAACTACCGGTGAAAAAAAAATTGGAATTGCTTCTGGATAAAAACACCCCTTTTTTAGAAATCGCGCCTCTTGCTGCAAAGGGGCTTTATGACAGCAAAGTACATAAAGCGGGTTTAGTAGCCGGGATTGGGATGGTAGAAGGAAGAGAAGTTTTAATTTCCATCAACGATTCAACCATCAAGGGAGGATCTGCCTATCCCCTTTCCGTGAAAAAAAGTCTGCGGCTTCAGACAATCGCCATGGAAAACCGTCTTCCCGCGATTTCCTTGATTGATTCAGCGGGTGCTTATCTTCCTATGCAATCTGAGATTTTTCCGGATTATCAGATGGGAGGCAGAACTTTTTATAACCAGGCCATGATGTCCAAAATGGGTATTCCACAGATCGCCGCGGTAATGGGTCTTTGTACTGCCGGCGGTGCATATGGTGTCGCCATGTGTGATGATATCGTTCATGTCAAAGGACATGGGGCTATTTTCCTGGGCGGCCCGCCCCTGGTAAGAGCTGCCACTGGTGAAGAAGTGACGGCAGATGAACTTGGCGGGGCTTATCTCCACTGCCAGGAATCGGGCGTATCGGACTATATAGCAGAAGATGATGCTGAAGCCATCTCCATGATACGTAAAATCGTAAAGAATCTTCCGGAAAATGAAAAGTCCCGTCTTACCATGATGAAACCGGAATCACCGATTTATGACCCCAAGGAAATTTATGGGATTGTGAGCCGTGATGTTGCCGTTCCATATGATTGCAGAGAGATTATTGCGAGGATGGTTGACGGAAGCAGGTTCCTTGAATTCAAGGAGCTTTATGGAACCACATTGGTTTGCGGATGGGCGCATATCCATGGATATCCGGTCGGCATTCTAGGGAACAACGGAATTCTGTTTCCGGAAAGCGCATTAAAGGCAACCCAGTTTATTCAGCTTTGCGATAAACGGAAAATCCCTTTGCTTTTTTTACAGAATATCAATGGGTTTATTATTGGGAAGGCATATGAGCAGGGCGGTATTACCAAAAACGGTCATAAAATGGTAAATGCTGTTTCCACTGCATCGGTACCTAAATTTACAGTGATTGTCGGAGCTTCTTTTGGCGCGGGTAACTATGCCATGTGTGGACGGGGGTATTCACCTCGTTTCCTATGGATGTGGCCCAATGCAAAAATCGGTGTCATGGGCGGGACGCAGGCCGCGGATGTTCTGATTACCATTACCAATGATCAGAATCAGAGGCTTGGCAAGCCGCTGTTGACGGAAGAAGAAAAAATGTTTTTAAAAAAGCCTATCGAAGATGCGGCAGAGAAAGAAGGGAATGCTTATTACAGTACGGCAAATATTTGGGATGACGGTATTCTCGACCCAGCCAAAACAAGAGACACACTTGGGCTGGCAATATCGGCAGCCCTGAATGCGCCGATACGGGATGATGTATATGGCCATGGTGTTTTCCGTATGTAGGCAGTGATAACCAATGTCTTGAAAAGATGTAAAGGGATAGAAGAATGATCAAAAAGATATTGATTGCCAATCGTGGAGAAATTGCTTGCAGGGTTATGACTACCTGTAAAGAGATGGGAATTGAATCCGTGGCTGTTTATTCGGATGTGGATCAAAAAGCGCTACATGTGTTGATGGCGGATTATTCATATTGTCTCGGAGAATCTGAACCCTCGAAAAGCTATCTGAACATTGATAAAATAATCGATGCTGCGAAAAAAACCGGTGCGGATGCAATTCATCCAGGCTATGGTTTTCTTGCAGAGAACGCAAGCTTTGCAGCTCGTTGTGAAAAAGAGGGCATCATTTTTATCGGCCCTCCTTCCAGAGTGATTTCCGACCTGGGTGATAAAACCATTGCCAGGCAGATCATGATAAAAGGTGGTGTCCCGGTAACGCCGGGGATGATGCAGACCGAACCCGATCCTCTGGTTTTGGCGAGGGAGGCAGATAAAATCGGTTATCCTGTTTTGATTAAAGCGGCTGCCGGGGGTGGTGGAAAAGGAATGCGCATTGTGAAACATCCGGAAGAGATGCAGGAGGCTTGTGCCGCTGCCTCCAGTGAGGCTGCATCCGCGTTTGGAAATGGTGCAATCTATCTGGAAAAATATATTGAAAAGCCACGGCATGTTGAATTTCAGATTTTGGCGGATACCTTTGGGAATGTAATTCATCTGCTGGAGCGGGAGTGTTCCATTCAACGGAGGCACCAGAAAATTATTGAAGAGACTCCTTCTCCCGGGTTGACCCCATCTTTGCGTGAAGAAATGGGAAAAGCAGCTGTTGCGGCAGCAAAGGCATCCGGATATGTGAATGCCGGAACAATTGAATTCCTGTTGGACAGGGATGGGCATTTTTATTTTTTAGAAGTGAATACCCGACTTCAGGTGGAACATCCAATTACGGAAATGGTTACAGGAATTGATCTGGTTCGCCGGCAGATTGAGGTTGCATCCGGAAAGAGACTTTCTTTGACCCAGAAGGATGTTTTCGGAAGAGGTCACGCAATCGAATGCAGGGTTTATGCAGAAGATCCGGAAAAGGGATTTTTCCCATCACCCGGGAAAATTCGATTTTTCCAGCAGCCGACAGGTCCGGGAATTCGAAATGATTGCGGCGTTTATTCAGGGTTTGAGGTTCCGGTGGATTATGACCCGATCATTTCCAAGCTGATCGCTTATGCAGAAGATCGGGAAAAAGCGATTGCAAAAATGATCAAAGCCCTTGGTGAATACGTTATTTTAGGAGTCAAGACGCCGATACCTTTTTTAATTGATGTTTTAAAATCAGAACCATTTGCTGCCGGTGAAACCTTTACCGATTTTATTGAGAAACATTTTGGAAATTGGACGCCTGGGGAAGGAGATATTGACTTGGCTTTGATTTCTTATCTGATGAATGAAATATCCGGCAAGGATAAAACACAGTATCAATCGTCCAGTTCACATGAAGCCATATCACCATGGAAAACACTTGGGAACTGGCGGCTGTAAAATCAATTTCAAGGATGGAGAATTGAAAATTGGAATATAATCTTCTTATAAATGATAAAACTTTTCCGGTAACCCTGGATATTCAAGAGAAAAATAAATGTGCCGTTTCCATAGCAGACAAACGGTTTTCAGTTGAATTTGACAGGATCGGGGAACATTTGCTTTCTCTTGAGGTGAATGGTAAAAAAATCAATACCTACATTGCAGATACTCCGGAGGGGAAAGAGATATTTTTAAATGGCAAGTCCTATCTTGTCGCTGATGCAGATGCTTTGGAACAGCAGGGCACGAAGAAAAGCAGTGGTGGAAAATCATCGGATGAAGTTACTTCTCCCATGCCGGCAGTGGTGATTAAAGTCATGGTGAAAGAGGGTGATATGGTTGAAAAAGGTCAGGGTGTTGTCGTTGTATCAGCCATGAAAATGGAAACGACCCTGTTTGCTCCTTTTTCCGGTTGTGTAACAAGAATAAATGCCCAGGCCGGTGATAAAGTAATGCCTGGCGTAATTCTGGTTGATATTGAGAAAAGAGAAGAGAATACATAATCAAGAGAGGGCAGGATGAGTGAGAAAGATTTACTGTACAATGTGAACAATAATATTGCCTATTTCATGATCAACCGGGAAAAACACCGGAATTCAATCAGTGCCGAGACGGTCAGCCTTTTTTTGGAATATCTTGATCAGGCAGAGGAGGATCAGGATGTCCGGGTGGTCTGTATCACAGGTGCAGGTGAGAAAGCTTTCTGTTCCGGTGCAGATCTGGGGAATACGATGTCCGGTGAAAATAAGATTGACCCGTTTCGCAATTATGCAAACCTGTTAAAGAGGCTTTCGGGTTTTCCCAAACCAACAGTCGCAAGAATCAATGGATATTGTCTGGCCGGCGGAACCGGATTTATGCTTGCCTGTGATATTGTGATCGCCAGAGACGATGCCAAGTTCGGAACACCGGAAGTGAATGTCGGGCTTTTCCCGATGATGATCGGGGCACTGATATTCCGGAATGTCATGCGGAAAAAAGCAATGGAAATGATCCTTCTGGGTGAAAAACTGAGTGCGCAGGAAGCGATGAATATGGGGCTGGTGACAAGGGTTGTTCCCGGTGAACGGTTGGATGAAGAGGTCGATCATGTACTACAGTCCTTGTCTTTAAAAAGTCCGATTGGGATGAAAATCGGGAAAAAAGCATTCCATACCATGGATAGGATGCCTGTTGAAGAAGCCCTTGACTACCTGTGTGGAAAACTCAAAGAAGTTGCATCGACAGAGGATGCTGTGGAAGGAATTACAGCATTCATCGAAAAAAGAAAACCGGTTTTTAAAGGTAAGTAGAAGTTTTTTGCCATTTAAAAAAGATCAAGGAGGATGAAATGTCCGGCAGTTCCTTACAAAACAATCAAAAATTGATAATTGCAAATTGCAGCGGTTTTTTCGGAGACCGGTTTGCAGCGGCAAAGGAAATGGTAGATGGCGGGCCGATTGATGTGCTGACCGGAGACTACCTGGCGGAACTGACTATGGCAATTCTTTTCCGTCAGACATTAAAAGATCCGAAGCTTGGGTATGTTTCCACTTTTTTAAAACAGATGGAACAGGTTATGGGACAATGTCTGGATAAAAATATCAAAGTGGTTTCCAATGCCGGTGGGTTGAATCCAAAAGGTCTGGCGGACAAGCTTGGAGAACTTTCCAGAACATTGGGCCTGCACCCCAGGATTGCCTATATTGAAGGCGATAATCTATTACCAAGAATACATGAACTTCAGGAAAAAGGGGAACCGTTCATCCATCTGGACAAAGGGATCAGTCTGAAAGATGCAAAGGCTCAACCCATCTCCGCAAATGCATATCTTGGTTGTTGGGGCATTGTTGAGGCATTGAAGCAGGGCGCCGATATCGTTGTCGGTGGCAGATTGGCCGATGCTGCCCTGGTAATGGGGCCTGCTGCCTGGAAATTCAATTGGAAAAGAACCGATTGGAATAACCTGGCCGGAGCCGCAGTGGCCGGACATATCATTGAGTGCAGTGCCCAGGCAACAGGAGGAAATTATTCATTTATCGAAGAAGTCCCCAGCTTTCAAAATGTTGGATTTCCCATTGCAGAGATGTATGAAGACGGATCCAGTGTAATCACTAAACACCCGGGAACAGGAGGACTGGTATCCGTAGGAACGGTGACAGCCCAATTGATTTATGAAATCCGTGAACCCCGTTATCTGACTCCGGATGTGGCGGCACGGTTTGATACCATAAATATTTCCCAGGAAGGGCAGGACCGGGTTCGTATATCGGGCGTTTGCGGAGAACCGCCTACGGATACCGCCAAGGTGTGTATCAATAACCTGAGCGGTTACCGAAATTCCATGACCATTGTTTTAACCGGTCTGGATATCGAAAAAAAGGCGAAAATTTTTGAAGATGCCCTGGTTGAAAGTATCGGCGGGAGAGGGGAGTACGAAAAATTTGAGGTCAGTCTGACACGTTCCGATAAAAATGATCCTAATACGAATGAAGAAGCATTTGCTTATCTTAAGGTTTCCGTACTGGATTCAAATTCCAAGAAGGTAGATAAGTTTTCATCCAAGATCGTAGAGCTGGCCCTTGCCAATATCCCTGGATTCACGGCAACAGCGCCTCCTGGGAAGGGAACACCTTCCATCATGCACTGGCCTGCACTGGTTTCAATGTCTCATATTACACAAAAGGTTTATATGGACGGGAAGGAAATCGTAATCGGCCGGACGGAGATCCCTGTTGATCGACCTATGGTTGAGTCTAAAAAGGTTTATCTGTCTGGATTTCCGGATGGAAAAATGGTGAAGATGCCCTTTGGAAGAGCGTTTGCAACCCGATCCGGTGACAAGGGGGGAAATGCCAACCTGGGTGTCTGGGCAAAAACGCCGGAAGGGTATGCATTTTTAAAACAATTTTTAACCGTAGAAAAACTGAAAGAACTCCTGGCTGACATGAGAGTATATGATATTGAGCGATATGAAATGCCGAATCTTCTTGCAGTGAATTTCTATATCAGGGGAGTACTGGGGGACGGCGTAGCAGCATCTTTCCGAAGTGATCCCCAGGCCAAAACATTAGGGGAATATCTCCGGGCAAGGATTGTTGAAATGCCGGAGTCGATCCTTGTTTAATAAGAAGAGCTAATTTCAAAACTATTAAAAAAGCGTCACACCGGCGAAAGTCGGTGCCCAGAAAAGAGCCGAAAATGCTGGATTATAGTTTTCGCCGGAACTATAACAACAGACTTTTGAAATTGGCTCAAGAAATGATCAGGAAAAAATGATTATCAAAAAATATTTCAGTCATACAGGAGGCCGTAATGGGAAGTGAAATTTATTTTACCAAAGAGCATGAAATGGTGCGGAAAGCGATACGTGATTTTGTGAACAAGGAAATCAATCCCTATGTTGATGAGTGGGAGGAGAAGGGTATCGCTCCGCTGCATGATATTTTTAAAAAAATGGGCGACCTGGGCTTTCTGGGCATGCGATATGATGAAAAATACGGTGGAGAGGGGCTTGATTACTGGTATGAGCTGGTGCTTCTGGAGGAAATCGGTCATATCCGGTGCGGAGGAATACCCATGGCAATCGCGGTGCAGACCAATATGGCTACACCGGCCATCTACGAATTCGGCAGTGAGTATCTGAAGGAAAAATATTTGAAACCGGCCGTCAAGGGGGATATGGTTGCTGCGATTGCCGTAACAGAACCGGATGCCGGTTCCGATGTTGCCGCCTTAAGAACCACAGCAACGAAAGACGGGGATCATTATTTTTTAAACGGTTCCAAGACCTATATCACCAATGGAACGCAGGCTGATTTTTTGACCCTTCTTGCACGTACTAGCGATAATCCAGGATATCATTCATTCAGCCTTTTTGTTGTACCGACCAATTTGCCGGGTTTCCAGGTCAGTAAAAAACTGGATAAGCTCGGGATGAGAAGCAGTGATACGGCAGAGCTGTACTTTGACAACATGAAAATTCCAGCGGAAAATCTGATCGGAATTGAAGGAGAAGGATTCATTCAACAGATGCAGCAGTTTCAGCATGAGCGTTTTGCCTGTATGCCCATGACATATATCGGGGCAAAAGACATGATCGAAGAAACCGTTAAATATCTAAGAGGCCGGATTGTTTTCGGCAAACCTTTGATTACAAAACAGGTACTCCGGCACCGGCTGGTAAAATGGTTGACGGAGATTGAGTGCCTCAAACAGCTTACTTATCATATTGTACGGATGAAAATGGCCGGCCAGGATGTCTCCAGGGAAATATCCATGGGCAAGCTGTTCAGCGGCAATCTTCTGGATGAAATGGCCGGCGGGTGTCTGCAGATGTTCGGCGGTATGGGCTTCATGAATGAGATGCTGATATCCCGCTACTATCGGGATTCCAAACTGATTTCCATCGGAGGCGGCGCCAGCGAAGTAATGAGTGAAATTTTGTCAAAACTGGAAGGTTTTTAATCTGGAGAAGAGTGATGAAAGATATCTGTAAAGATCTTTTTGACGAATACGAATCGCTTGACGCCATTGTTTCGGGCCTCAGCGATTCGGAATGGGAGAAAGTCACTCCTTTTTACGGCTGGACCATCAAGGATGAGATCAGCCATATTGCATATTACGATGAGGCGGCAAGTCTTTCCGCAAACAATCCGGAGCAGTTTGCAAAACATATGGAGAAGATGCTGGAGGGGTTTACCAGTTTTGACGATATGCATGCAAAGGTGAATTCTGTAGGAGGACGGCTTCCTGTGAAGGATCTGCTTGAATGGTGGAGATCGAAGCGGAATCATCTTCTTGCCGAATATCAGAAACTGGATCCCAAAGATCGTCTTCCCTGGTATGGGCCGACTATGAGTGCAAGATCGTCAGCCACGGCCCGTTTGATGGAGACCTGGGCCCATGGCCAGGATATCGTAGATGCTTTGAAAATAAGACGTTCAGGCACAGATCGGTTGAAACATATTGCACACATTGGTGTATCGACCTTTGGATGGACTTTTAAAAACCGTGGGATAGCGCTTCCTGCAAAAAAGGTACAGGTAAGATTGACCGGTCCTTCCGGTGATATCTGGTCATGGAATCCGGAAGAAACAGATGAGATCGTGAAGGGTTCGGCGGAAGATTTCTGTCTGGTAGTGACCCAGCGACGCAATGCAGCAGATACGAAACTGGAGATAACAGGGAACATCGCAATGCAATGGATGAATATTGCCCAGGCCTTTGCCGGACCACCGGAGGATGGACCCGTTCCAGGAGCGCGGGTGTTTTAAACTCAGGATAAAGAAAGCAAGAGGGACTGAAATGAATTCCATTAAACAATCGGAAAAGGCATATCAGGAATATTTCACCAAGGAACATGATTTGTTGCGGAGTGCAGTGAGGGATTGGATTCGGAAGGAGGTTGTTCCGAATATTGACGATTGGGAAGAAGCAGGTGAATTCCCAAAAGAGTTATATGGGATGGCCGGAGAACTCGGTTTTTTAGGCATTGGTTTTCCGGAAGAGGTAGGAGGAACATCCGGAGATATTTTTGATACGATCATCCTCAATGAGGAGATGATGAGATCCGGTTCCGGAGGATTTGCTGCCGGACTTGGTTCTCTCGGCATTGCATTGCCACCGATTATCAGCAAAGGCACATCCGAACAGAAGGAAAGGTTTGTGAAGCCGGTCATCGCCGGTAAAAGGATAGCTGCCTTGGGAATCACAGAACCTGGAGGCGGGTCTGATGTCGCAAACATTCAAACCACAGCGGTTCGAGATGGCAACGCGTATATCGTAAACGGAAGCAAGACATTCATTACCAGCGGCGTCAGGGCAGACCAGCTTACCTGCGCGGTTCGAACCGGCGGGAAAGGCGCGCACGGGATCAGCTTTCTGGTAATCGAGTCAGACACGCCTGGGTATTCGGTTGGAAAAAAGTTGAAAAAAACAGGCTGGTGGGCTTCGGATACGGCTGAGATTTTTTTTGACAATTGCCGGGTTCCTGCTGAAAATCTGATCGGTGAAGAAAACATGGGTTTTTATACGATCATGGAAAATTTTCAGATGGAACGGCTTCAGCTTTGCGTCATGGCCAACATCACCGCACAGATGGCGCTGGAAGAAGCGTTGAAATATACAAAGGAAAGATATGCTTTTGGAAAACCATTATCCGGATTTCAGGTGACCCGTCATAAGCTTGCGGATATGGCGACACTGGTCGAGGTCAGCCGTGAATTTACCTATCGGGTTGCCTCAAAAATCCAGTCAGGTTTGAATCAGGTGAAAGAGATCTCCATGGCAAAGAATTTTGCATGCAGCATCAGTGACAAGGTCACTTTCGATGCAGTTCAGCTTTTCGGCGGCTATGGGTATATGCGCGGCTATCTGGTAGAAAGGTTGTACCGGGACAACCGGATCTTGTCTATTGGAGGCGGAACAACGGAAATTATGAAGGAGATTATTTCAAAGCTGATGTAAAGAAAGAAGAAGGGAATCTCCAACAGGATCTCAAACAGCGTCATTTTGATAGGTTTGTGAAAGGAAAACCAATGTATCCGTATTTATCCAGTCCAATTAAAATCAATTCACTGGAGGTCAGGAATCGAATCATATATCCGGCCCTCGGGGTTCTCTATTCCTATGACCGTAAGCTGAATGATCGATATTATCATTTTTTTCAGGAAAAGGCACGTGGGGGTGCCGGGATTGTGACTGTGGGACCCGTGGGAGTTGATTTTATCGGTTCCGGAATCATCGTCCTTTCCCTGGCAGAAGATGACGCGATTCCTTCATTTACCCGGTTGACATCCCTCATCAAGGAGCAGGGTGCGGCTCCTTGGATTCAGCTTTTTCATGCAGGCGCTTATTCACATCCTTTTATAATTGATGGGAAAGAGCCCATTGCACCGTCACCGATTTTTTCAAAATATTCAAAGGCAATGCCCCGGGAGATGACACTTGAAGATATTGATATGGTGCAGACTGCATTTGTCCAGGCGGCCCTTCGGGCAAAAGAAGCTGGATTCTCCGGTGTTGAAATCATTGGATCAGGCGGTTATCTCATCACCCAGTTTATTTCTCCGCTCCGCAATCAGCGCACTGATCAATATGGGGGAAATTTTGAGAATCGAATGCGGTTTCCAAGGGAACTGATTGAAAGACTGCGGCAAAAGCTGGGAGCGGATTATCCTCTTACGATCCGGATGGCAGGAAACGATTTTGTTCCAGGCAGCAATACCGATGCAGAGACACCTGCCATTGCCAAAGTATATGAAAAGGCAGGCGTCGATCTTATTAATGTGACAGGTGGGTGGCATGAAACCAAGGTTCCCCAGCTTCCCATGGATCTTCCGCGATCCGGATTTTCTTATCTGGCTTCCAATATCAAGAGAGTGGTATCTGTGCCGGTAGCAGCGTCCAATCGGATTACTGATCCGGATGTTGCGGAAAAAATTCTGCAAGACGGAAGCGCGGATATGGTCAGCCTGGGGCGTGTTCTGATCGCTGATCCCTTTTGGCCGAAGAAAGCGTTTCAAGGAAAAAAAGAGGAGATCCGTCCTTGTGTAGCCTGTTCTCAGGGATGCACGGATGAGATTTTCAGCGGCAAACCTGTTTTCTGTACGGGGAATCCAACGGCCGGGTATGAGGGGGAAAGGATAATTAAAAAATCCGTTCAGCCCAAAAAGGTCATGGTGATCGGTGCGGGTGCAGCCGGACTGGAGGCAGCCGTGACCGCAGCCATGGCAGGACACCGGGTTACGGTTTATGAAAAAAAAGATGATATCGGTGGCCAGCTTTATATTGCCGGAGCCCCTCCCCATAAAAACGAGATCTGGGAATTTATCCGGTATTACCGGGCCATGATTCGCAAATACAACATTCCGGTACGGTTGAACACGAATGTGGATAAAGATTTGATTCAAAGGGAAAAACCTGAATTTATTCTGGTTGCGGAAGGTGCGGAAGCCCTGGTTCCGCCCATTCAGGGTGTTGATGATCCGTCTGTTTTGTCTGCATGGGATGTGTTGAAAAAAAATCCGTTGCTGGGAAAAGAGGTTGCGATTATTGGCGGCGGGGCTGTGGGACTGGAAACAGCTCTTTTTGTGGCAGATCGAGGTACCATCCGACCGGATGTACTGCATTTTTTGTTTGCCTATGATGCTGAACCAGTGGACAGGCTTCGGGAATTGATGTTTCGCGGAACATCCCGTGTAACGGTCTTTGAGATGCTTCCCAAAGTCGGTAAGGATGTGGGCAAATCAACCCGATGGGTTCTGTTCGGAAATCTGGAAAAATATGGTATTCAGATTCGAACCAGTGCAAAGGTGTGTTCCATCAAAAATGGGACAGTAATGTATGAGACAGATGGAAAAACAGAACAGATGCAGTTTGACCATGTGATTCTCGCATCCGGATCACGACCGGTTCAACGGCTTTCCCAGGAAGTTGGAAAATTAGGAATTTCCTATAAAATCATAGGGGATTGTGTTCAGATCGGCAAGATCAATGATGCGATTCATGGGGGTTTTTTAGCTGCCCTGGATATATAACCGATTATAATGATCAGCCCTGGACCAGATAAATCAATTTTATCCTGATCCAGGGCTTTTTTGCGGGATTGTTCTGCCGGCTGAATCGTATCTTGGCTTTTTGTCCGCTTGAAGGATAAGTGATCAACCAATACTGGTCTCCCAAATTTTGCAGGTGGATATGACTGTTTTTTTTTAGTTTTTTAAAACCAAGAGCAGACAATTCCTCCGGGTTCTGAATGGCGGCTGTCAGACCGCCTCCTTTTTTAATTTGATCCAGCTCTAGAATCGTTGGCTGAAGGCCAAGCCTGTCCAGAATCTCGTACAGAAAAATCGATTCAGCGTGAATCGTCATGGGAAAAATGACGAATAAAACAGAGATGACTATGTATTTGAACGATAGGCTAAGATGGTTCATCATATACCTTCTGCTTTCCTTTATTGTAACAACCATCTCAAGTTGATCTGGTTTGAAGGGTCAATTGGAAGGCCTATATTGATCTATAAGACCACTATATTGGAAAAAGGCTTGTATGTCAACGGAACTGCTAATATGTTTTTCCTCCAAGTATATAATTATTTATTTTAAATTCGATTAGATATCATCATTTTATTGCCAACACTACTTTACCGAATGCAATCGCCTGTCCTGTTGAATAGGATAGATTGTCCTGTTGTTTAGGACATGTTCCGCAATAAATTCCGGTTTATGATTTTAAAAAACGGGTTTGATTTATAATCTGTGGAAATCATATATAAAAAAATAATGAAAAAAATGCCAATTTTTTGGCTTGATTCTTGAAATAATCCCACGACAGATGGTTTGCTTTTTTACCTTTCAATCAATAAAAAAGGAGACAAAATAATGTACTTTAAGAAAATCTTCATGGATCAAAAGGGATCACTTTCATATCTTATCGGCTGCACGGAATCAAAGGTGGCATGTGTTATCGATCCGAGTAAGGAAGGGGTAATGGAGTATATTGAAACAGCGAATCAACATGATATGGAGATTACCCATATTTTCGATACAAGTGCAACAGCAAACCATCTGAACGGAAATATGGAGCTTAAGTTCCGAACAGAAGCAGACATCTATTATCTTCGCAATAATGTGGATATGTTCAGTCATTTTAAAACAATAGAAGGAGATATTTTCGATTTTGGCAGTGCCAGGATTGAAATCATCAACAGCCCGAGACATGATCCATATGTAAACTCCATTATGGTGACCGATACCCATGATCCGGAGACACCCTGGCTGATCCTGAAAAAAGAGAGTCTTTTCATCGGAAACCTTGGTGAGCCGGCAAAGGGCGGCATGGATCTTTCCAATGAGGTTTTTAATTTTATCGATTTTAATTCAAGTTGTCCATCAGGGAATTCTGCATATGATAAATATCCCGGTTATGGGGATACGAGAAGATATGCCGCCAATTCAGTAGCGTAAGGAAGATAGTTTGGTCGGGACAATTCGATTTTGAATCTTTTACTCGGTTTTTAAGATGGATTGTTTACTGTAATCATAAATAACATGATCTATTCAATTGATTGAATAAGGAGAACAGATAATCAGTATTATTCAATAACGTTACTATTTTTTGAAGAATGAATAGCCGTAGTAATTTCCGTAAGAAGGGGATCTCTTCCCCTGAATCAAGCGGTTCATTCATCATGCCTTTCCAGATATCCTCCATGTGCCACATAATCCTTCCTATTTTTTCTCTGTACGACATCAGGGTAGAACTTGAGATTCTTTTTCACTCGTGATTATAAACCAAGCTGTTGGTGAATATTCCTCATTATAAAGGGGGGCACGATTTGAAAATCAAGTTTATCCACACAATAAACTATTTTGAAACAGGTTTGGATTATAAAGCGAAATTGCCTGTTCTGTTTCAACAGCTTCAGAATGCGGCTGTATTCCATTCGGAAAAGGCCGGATACAGAATGGATTCACTGATTCAGAGCGGGCAGGGCTGGGTTCTGAATAAGATGGATATGCAGGTGTTCCGTTATCCTGAGTACAAAGAGACAATCGAGATTGTTACCTGGTCCAGAAGCATAAAAGGCGTAAAGGCAAAAAGGGAGTTCCAGGTTTATGTGGATGGAGAGAAGCTGATATCCGCTTCCAGCATATGGGTATTTGTGGATTCTATTCGCATGAAAATAATCAAAGCCCCGGAAGAGATGGAAAACCATTACACTTCAGAGCCGGAAGTGGCATTGAATGAGAATCTTGATCAATGGAGAGCAAACAGGTATCTGACAGTGGAATTTCAAAATCACATTTCAACGCGTATATCGGACTATGACGCTATGGGGCATATCAACAATACGGTTTATGTTGATTTTCTGGAAACAGCAGTCAACAGGGAGATCGGTAAATCAACACGGATTTCTGAAGTCAAGATTCAATATTTTAAAGAACTCAATCCTGCAAAGCATTGGGTGAATGTTGGTTTTCAAAAATCCGAAAATCAGTATCTTTTTTCCATATCCGATGATCAGGATCTGCATGCTGCGGGTGAAGTTGTGCTGGTAGATTTTTAGCTGGGAAATCCAGAATTCTCGTCCGGCCTTATATCAGAAAAACTGTCAATTTTTTGACTGAATCCATGATTGCGTTGCTGTTCAGGAAGGACACCTTTTCTCTGTTTCCTGATATCCAGATAAGGATTCATGATGATCAAAATCCGGAAGCAATGGTCAGCGCTTTTGATTTCAAGCTTCTACAGAAACTTCTTGGATTCGGATCACCATCATATCTTTCTCTGAACCTTTTTCCGAAGAATCGGCATGGGGTTTGCAAAATTCCCGTCAGAGGAGGCAACCATGTTTGAAAAAAATTATTATACGCTTCGCGGTATAGCAGACGAGTTGAATATCGGTGAGTCCACCATCCAATACTGGCAGGATCAATATGATTCCTGGATTCCTTGCAAGGATAATGACAAAGAAAAGTGGTATCCTCGCCAGGCAATCAGTATTCTGCGGTTCATCATGGAGAGTGCGAATTCCGGTATGAACGAGGCTGATATTGAGAAAGGGCTTGCAGAACGTTATCCAGGAGCAAAAGTTTCTTACAAACAGGAGGTTTCTTTGAACAACCATGAAAGAGGGGTACAGTTCATGTCCGGAGATTCTGTTTCCGGGGCTCTAAAAGGGTTGATAGAGGGATTGAGCAGCCAGCAGATGAGAATCGCAGATGCCCAGGAGCGGAGAGCTGCTGCAGAAGAAAGGAAAGCAGCTGCTATGGAAAAGCGAGCAGAAGCGCAGAAGTTAATGGCAGATGCGCTGAATAATGTTGCTTACGCCTTGAAACATATCACTGCACCGCGAACGGAAAGAGATTCGTGGAATATGCCGAAGATAGTGAACTCCTTGAACAGAGAAGTTCTGCCGGAATTGATTGAAGCCACTCAGGAGGTTTTTATTCAGGAACAGAACGAACTGGAGATGCAGGAAAAAGTTCTGGATTCTCTTCTGAATGATATTTCGGAAGGAGGCACATCTTCCGGCATTTCGAATGGTAAGGATCTCAATGGATTGAGGAAAGATCCGGAAGAAAAAACTGCCTTGCGGCTGGATGACCTGTCCGAGCTTGTGGATCAACAGCCTGAAGATAAAGCATTGGAACTGGATGATCTGTCCGATCTGCTGGAAAGCGCTTCAGCGGAAACCGCTCCGGAATTGGATGACCTGTCCGAGCTTGTGGATCAACAGCCTGAAGATAAAGCATTGGAACTGGATGATCTGTCCGATCTGCTGGAAAGCGCTTCAGCGGAAACCGCTCCGGAATTGGATGACCTGTCCGAGCTTGTAGATCAGCAGCCTCAAGAGAAAGCGTTGGAACTCGATGACCTGTCCGATCTGCTGGAGGTGCCATCTGAAAAGGTGAAGCAGGAAAAAGAGGATAATCATGGTATAGCGGGTATGCCTGAAAAAATGAAGCAGACCGCTGTTTCTCCTGGTGAACAAATCAAAAAACTTCCAAGTGATTACAAATCAAAAATCATTGCTCTTATTATCCAGTTGAAAGAGAACAGAGGAATGGGTGTTGACGATGTCACGGAATATATGAACAAAAAAGGGTATAAGACCATATCCGGAAAAGGAAAATGGAATTCCCGGACAATCGATCAGATTTTTGAACACATTAAACTGGTACGCTCTGGAAATGGATAGAAAAGGAGAGGGGTATCATGAATTCCGAAAAGCAGGCCTCTCTGCATTGGATAAAATTTACAGGATGGTTTGGTTTTTTTCAAGAAAGTGGAGGGATGTAGTCTGCCAGACGGATCGAGGTTTCACGCAAGTTTCTGGTTAGAAGACGGGAGATCCCTTTTAACAATTTAATACCGATTTTGGGATGCCTGCTCAGAATCATATCAAACGCGCTTTTGGACAGGATATACAGTTTTGATCGGCTGCGTGCCTGAATTGTGGCCGATCTCGGTAAATCATCAATAATGGACATCTCTCCAATCGACTGGCCTTCGCACAATGTTGTGAGCGTTACATTCTTTCCGGAAGTTTCCGATTTTTTCAACACATCCAGCTGACCTTCCTTTATAAAAAATACATAATTTCCTTTGTCGGATTCCCGGAACAGGATATCTCCTGCATTTAACTCAATGGACTCCATATGTCTGGCAACAACTCTTACTTCTTCTGCATTGATTTGTTCAAAAAGCGGAAGATTAATGAAAAAATCGATCATTTCATTTGGCAAATTATTTCCAAGCATATCCAGAATTCCTTTTACCTGCATTCATGATAACGAATATAGCATAGGAGACTATGCCTAAGCACTGGTTTTGTCAAATTTTTTTCTTGCACTTTTCCAGCCTTCCTGTATTCAAAAACTGGAATCAGTTTTTTTTAAATTTGAAATTTGTTTGTTGAGGCGTCGGATGATCAGTGTTGAAAATTTGTCAAAGAGTTTTGGCGGGAATCTGTTGTTTGAAAGAATCGGGTTTAAGATTAATTCACGGGAACGGATCGGTCTGGTTGGAAGGAATGGCCATGGAAAGACAACCTTGTTGCGGATATTGATCGGCGACGAAAAACCGGATGACGGGCAGATCACCTTGCCAAAGCATTACCGTATCGGATATGTTCGTCAGAATATCGATTTTCAGAAGGAAACGGTTTTGGAAGAATGCATGACCGGTCTTGTTGAATCGGAAAAAGATCATAATTGGAAGGCTGAAAAAATACTGGCAGGATTGGGATTTTCTGAAACAGATATGCAGAAGCATCCGGATCTTTTTTCCGGTGGATATCAGGTACGGTTGAATCTTGCCAAAGTACTGGTCTCGGAACCGGATCTTCTTCTCCTGGATGAGCCGACAAACTATCTGGATATTACCTCCATCCGCTGGATCAGGAAGTTTCTATGCAATTGGCCCCATGAACTTTTACTGGTAACCCATGACAGGGGATTTATGGACCAGGTTGTTACGCATACCATCGGTATTCATCGAAAGAAGATCCGAAAAATGAAGGGCAATACGGAGAAATTTTACTCCCAGATTGCCCAGGATGAAGAAATTTATGAAAAAACCAGGTTGAATGATGAGAAACGGCAAAAAGAGATGGAGCTGTTTATCAGCCGTTTCCGGGCCAAGGCCCGTCTTGCCAATATGGTGCAGTCCAGAATCAAAACACTGTCAAAACAGGGTGAGAAAGAGAAACTGGAAAAAATTAAAATACTTGATTTTTCATTCAAAAGTAAGGAGTATAAGGGAAAAACCATCATGCAGTGCCGTAATCTGGCATTTGGCTATGATATGGACAAGCCTCTTTTCGATGATCTGAATATTCATATCCAGTCACGGGACAGGATCTGTATCGTCGGAAAAAATGGAAAAGGAAAAACAACTCTTTTGAGGCTCCTCTCTAAAAAGCTTAGCCCTCTGAAGGGAGAGGTTGTCTACAATCCGGGTGTAGAGCCGGGGTTGTTCGAGCAGACCAACATCAGCAGTCTGGATGATTCAAAAACAGTGGCAGAGGAAATCCTGTATACCCATCCTAGTGTTGATCTGCAGATTGCACGGAATATCAGTGGCGCCATGATGTTTCAAGGGGATGATGCCCTGAAAAAAATCAGCGTTCTCTCCGGTGGTGAGAAAAGTCGTGTAATGCTTGGCAAGCTTCTGGTTACCCCGGTCAATCTGTTATTGCTGGATGAACCTACCAACCATCTGGATATGGAGTCTTGCGATGCGTTGCTGGCGGCAATTGATGCATTTCAAGGGGCTGTCATCATGGTTACACATAATGAGATGTTTCTTCATGCCCTTGCCGAGAAATTGATTGTTTTTCAGCAGGATGGTGCATTGCTTTTTGATGGGACCTATCAGGAATTTCTTGAAAAAAGAGGCTGGGCTGATGAGTTGGAAAACAACAAGATTTCCCTGGAGAAAAATACGGAAACCATTCCAACGGAGCGGTTGACCAAAAAAGAGATCCGGCGAAGAAGATCTGAAATCATCCAAAAGAGGGCCAGAAACACCAAGCCCATTGAAAATCGGATTCAATGGGTTGAAAATCAGATTGAAGAAAACGAGAAAGATTTGGAACAGCATACCTATTTGATGCAGGAGGCTTCTCTGGCGGGAGACGGGGGGAAAATTGCATCCATATCCAAACAGATCCATCAGTTTCATTCCAAGATCGATATTTTATTTGATGAACTTGAGAAACTCACCGAACAATTGGAAGAAGAGAGTTCTTTGTTTAATCAGGAGTTGGAGAGACTGGATCAGATGGAAATCTGATTTTTTTATGATTGAAAAGGATTTAATATCGAAACGGGTTTGACAGGAGCCCCTGAATGGGGATATACAACACAGGAAAAGAGTAACCCATTGATCGGAAACAGAATAAAAAGTCAATTGGCATTTCAATAACAGAGCACATGAAAGAAAAAAATAATATTCAACTCATTTGGGGAATCCTGTTAATATTAGCGGGAGTAGGTGTTTTTTTCCGGATTCCGCAGGTTATGCCGAAATTGCAGCAGATTCCATATTTTTCATCCGGGTTGTTTTTTATTCGATTTTGTTTTTATTTGATAGGAGCATTGCTCGTGGCCGGGGGAAGCAAGAAAGTGATTGCCTTCTTTCAAAAACCGAAAATGGAACCGTAAAGAGCATTAGCTTTTTTGATATCACTTGAATAAGAAGTTGAATGAAACGAGGTTTTGACAATGGCAACGGATACAGTTCAACAAGATAGCCCAAGTGTTCAGAGTCTTCGATCCGAAGTGGAATTCCAGGTAAAATCCCAGGACCTGAATAAAAAGATTTTTGCAGCCGCCAATCTGGATGAAATCCTGATTGATTTAAAGGATGACATTATCGCTCTTTTTGAAGCAGAACGGCTGACAATTTACTATGTTGATGGGATCAAACGCGAACTGGTGTCTCGGTTTAAATCCGGTAATGAAATTGAGGAAATCCGGGTGCCCTTGTCGCCCAAGAGTATTGCCGGATACTCAGCGTATAAACAGAAACTCGTTAATATCAGAGATGTTTATGATTCATCTGAATTAAACGTTATTGATCCGATTCTCAACTTTGACCGGAGCTGGGATGAAAAAACCGGCCTGAGAACAACGCAGGTTCTGGTTGCGCCGATTATATTCAAGAAATTGTTATTGGGTGCGATCCAGCTGATCAATCGTAAAAAGGGCAGCGGGTTCACGGCAACGGATGAGAAAAATGTTCTGGAACTGGCGGAAACCTTAGGGATTGGTCTGTACAATCAGAAACGGATGGCTACCGGAAAGACCGGTCGAAAGACAAAGTATGATTATCTGCTTGAAAATCATATTCTTACTCAGAAAGAACTCAAGAAGGTTGTTGTTGAATCCAGGGAAAGAAAAGAATCCCCTGAAACCATCATGATGAAGGATTACAAGGTTCAGAAGAGTGATATCGGTGAATCATTAAGCCGGTATTTTGATGTGCCGTTTATTATTTTTAATAAAAATGCACCTATTCCCGGAGAGCTTCTTGCGGGTGTAAAGGTTCCCTTTATGAAAAATAATTTCTGGGTTCCTTTACGGGTGGATCCGGATGAGTGTGTTGTTATCGCTATTGATGACCCCCATGATCTTCAAAAAAGCGGTGAGATCAAATCTCTTTTCCCGGGCCGTAAAATTAAATTCAATATCGCTTTCCGTGAAGATATCCTTGAGTATATCAACCTGTTTACACAGGATGAAAAAGAGCTCGCATCCATTGATGAGATTTTATCGCAGTTGCGGGATGAGGATCATGCGGTTGAAGAGGATGTATCCGGCCTTGATGAAGAGTCCAGTGCGGTTGTTCAACTTGTGAATAAAATCATTCTGGATGCCAATGCAAGGGGGGCATCGGATATTCATATCGAACCCTATCCGGGGAAAAACAATACTCAGGTCCGGATCCGGGTCGACGGCGCCTGCACACTGTACCAGACGATTCCATACCAGTATAAGGCAGCCGTAGTGTCCAGGTTAAAAATCATGTCGGATCTGGACATTGCGGAGCGTCGAAAACCCCAGGATGGAAAGATCAAGTTTAAAAAGTACGGGGGGCTTGATATCGAACTTCGTGTTGCAACCATTCCGACACAGGGAGGGATGGAAGATGTTGTTATGCGTATTCTCGCAGCCGGAGAACCGATTCCATTGGAAAAGATGGGATTTTCAAAACAGAATTTTGAAAATTTTGTCAGCGTGGTCACCAAACCATACGGGATTATTTTTGTATGCGGGCCGACCGGTTCCGGTAAAACAACCACCTTGCATTCCGCGCTTGGGTTTATCAATAAGACCGAAACCAAGATCTGGACCGCAGAGGACCCGGTTGAAATCACGCAGAAGGGTCTTCGCCAGGTACAGGTAAAGCCCAAGATCGGGTTTGATTTTGCCGCGGCCATGAGGGCGTTTCTCCGTGCGGACCCGGATGTTATCATGGTTGGTGAAATGCGGGATAAGGAAACCACTCATATTGGTATTGAAGCATCTTTAACCGGTCACCTTGTGTTTTCCACACTGCACACCAACAGTGCTCCGGAAAGTATTACACGTCTGCTGGATATGGGAATGGACCCGTTTAATTTTGCAGATGCGATTTTATGCATTCTTGCCCAGCGTCTGGTTCGTACCCTGTGTAAAAGCTGCAAGGTTTCTTATCATCCAACCCAGGCGGAATTTGATGAGCTGGTACGGGAGTATGGACCCGAAGAATTTGAAAAGACCGGATTCAAGTATACCGATGACTTAACCTTGTATAAAGCGGAAGGCTGCGATATCTGCAGCAATACCGGGTATCGCGGCAGAATGGGGCTTCATGAACTTCTGATGGGAACGGATGAAATGAAAAAGCTGGTGCAGATGAGCGCTCCCATGGAAGAACTCCGTAACCAGGCAATCGCGGATGGAATGAGAACCCTGAAACAGGACGGAATTGAAAAAATATTTCAGGGACACACCAATTTGCTGCAAGTTCGGAAGGTTTGTATTAAGTAGGTTGGCAGGTTTGCCGGTTAGCCGGTTTGCCAGTTAGCCGGTTAGCCGGTTAGCCGGTTTGCCAGTTAGCCAGTTAGCCAGTTTGCCGGTTAGCCGGTTTGCCGGTTAGTCGGTTAGCGGGCCAACGGGCCAACGGGTCAACCGGCCAACGGGCCAACCGGCTAACCCCATATCACCTATGGTCAAACACATATCCCACAGACCGGAGGCTTTTAAAGTAAACCGGCTGCTTGGGATTTTCTTCAAAATATTTCCGAAGGCGCACAATAAAGTTGTCAATTGTACGGGTGGATGTGATACCCGTGTATCCCCACCCGATTTCAAGTAATTTTTTTCTGGGCAGAGGCTTCCCCTTATTGACAATAAAGAGTTTTAAAAGTTTGATCTCCTGTTCGGTTAATGTGATTTCAGAGCCTTTGCAGAAAGCAATCGATCTCTGAAAATCAATTTTATTATTTCCAAATTCGTAGATCGCAGGAACAGAGAAGCCATTTGTTTTTTCAGGTTGCGTACTCTGCTTATACAGGGACACCCGTTTCAACATTCGATCGATCCGGAGCAGGAACTCTTCCAGCTCAAATGGTTTGGTCATGTAATCATCAACGCCATAAGAGAGACCTTTTACCTTGTCATCGATAGTGGTTTTCGCAGACAAAATGAGTATCGGGATCTGTTCATCTTCAAGGCGGATATTTTGCAGCACGGATAATCCGTCAATCCCCGGGAGCATGATATCCAGGACGATGAGATCCGGGTTCCACTCTCGCCAGAGTCGAATCGCCGATGTCCCGTTATCGGCAATCATGGCATCATGGCCTTGAAGGGAGATATTGAGTTTAAGCCCTTCTGCAATATGTTGTTCATCTTCGACGATGAGGATCTTTTTTTTCAGAATCGACTGCATATTTCCCCTTTTTGGATTGGATTATTTTTGATGCGGAAGTGAAACAATAAATGTCGTTCCTTTGCCTTTGCCTTGACTTGTTGCTGAGATTTTTCCTTTGTGTATTTTCACAATGTTCTGGGCAAGATTCAATCCAATGCCACTACCTTTGGCAGATATATTTTCCGGGTTGCCGACTTGATAAAATTTTTTAAATATTTTTTTAATATCTTTTTTTTCCAGCCCGATCCCATTGTCGGACAGATGAATTTCCAAAAATTTTTTGGTTTTTTTAAAATCAATTTCAATCGTCGGTGTTTCTGAATCGTTATACTTGATTGCATTGGTCAGAAAGTTCATCAGCAACATTTCAAACAAGGAGAGGTCGATGAAGTAAAGGACCGGTTCTTCCAGTTGATTGTGGATATGAATCTTGCAATTTTGAAACAGGTGTTTGTTATTTTCACAAAATTTTTGTGTTACATAAACCAGTTCAGACTCGATAAATTCACCCTTATAGCTTTTGCTTTCGAGCTTTGCAATATTCAATATACTATTGATATTTTCTGATAACCGGCTGACATCGATCAGCATATATCGAATATATTTTTGACGTTCATCATTGGCAAGTTCATACTTTAAAAACGTTTCCAGGTAAAGCTTGATCGAGGTTACCGGAGTTTTCAACTCATGGGTAAAGTTGTTAATAAAATTGTTTTGCAGCCTGTAAAGCTGATAGGTCTTTTGGTGGTAAATAAATATTAATAAGATTCCCAACAATATTATACCCACCAGGATGGAGAGAACCATAATAACAACCCAGGTCTGGGATGCAAGTACTTGATCCGGGTCAAGTTTGAATTTTTCAATAAGGTTGTTTAACCCCTGGCTGGCTTCAACATACCAATAGATATAAAGAAAAAGAGATAATCCAAGTGCTAGGATCGACAAAATAAAAATAAAAATCGGGTGGAATATCCATTTTGACTGGTTCATAAAAAAAAATTATAACAACCATTCTTTCGTGTCAACTTGAGTTATGGGTTGAGTTATGGGTATTGACACATAACTGGTAATAATTTAATATGGAATGACCAAACTGAAGGATCGTTTTTGTCTTACAGCGATATCTTATCATCTGATATGAAATAAAAAGATAAATCCTCCTGAATATAAAAAATCAATATGTTATGGTTGATTTTTACATTCCAGGGCAGACACGTCTGATAAAAAAACCAAATAACGGGGATGAAACATTATGGACAATACAAATTGTAACGATATTTTCTTGGAAGAGGAAAAAGAAATATTACAGGAGATCATGAATATCGCCTTTGGTAACGCTACAGCAGATCTTGCCGGCGTGATCGATATTTATGTGGTTTTAAGCGTTCCGAAAATACAGGTGATCAACATTGGAACACTTCCGGAATATTTGCGGGATACACTGAATGCGTCCGGAAAAACCAAAATCGTAGATCAGCGGTTCTGGGGTGATTTTAATGGCTCAGGTTTTCTGGTTTTTCCAACAGGTGCAGGCGATGACTTGATTTCTCTGTTGGAGGACAATCGGATCGAGGATCTCCATTCAAAATCCAAAGAACTGATTGAACAGGAGGTTTTGACTGAAATCGGCAATATCCTGATCGGCGCCTGTGTCGGAAAAATGTCAGAGCTGTTAAATACATTTGTAACCTATTCGCCTCCACGGGTAATGACGGAAAATGAGAGCGAATGTAAGCATCTTGTGGAACAATTTGATCCGGATCAGCCTGCAATTGTAATGAAAACCGTATTTAAATTTAAGCAAAAAGATGTGAATGGATTTTTATTAATCTTGACGAATCAGGAGTCCATCGCGTGGCTCCGTAAATCTTTGCACGAGTTCATGGATTCATATGAGTAGATTTTAGGCGGATTTCAGAACTCACACCTTATTCTTTATTGACATTTCCCCCCTGGTTGTTTTACTTAATCAGATTTAAAATACAGGACGTTTTACATAGTATAAGAGCGGAGGCAAAGAATGTCTCCGCTTGTTCGTTATTATCTATCTTCCATATGAAATAATATTTTTCTGATGGAAGGGCATGATCTGAGAAGCAGTCATGGGAAAACCGTTTAGAATGGAAATGAACTGAGAAAAGGAGAGAAGGATTATGGCGGATGAGAAAAAAATCAAGGAAAAAGCGTTAGAAAAAATGACCTCCAAGGAGCTTCGGGTAATTGCGCTGGAGATTCAAGGCATTACCGGTGTTCATGGTATGAATAAGCCCGAATTGATCAGTGAGATAAAAAAAGCAAGGGGTATTGAGGAAAAAGCGGTTCAGAAAAAAGATTCATCCATTCGGGAAGTAAAAGCAAAGATCAATACACTCAAGATCAAACAAAAAGAATTGATCGAAACAAATGATTTAAAAAGAGTGAAACAGTTGAGACGACGCATCAACAGGCTCAAGAAAAAGACTCGAAGGGCAGCATAATTATAAATGTATAATAAAGAGATCTCTCTGGACAACCGGAGAGAAATTCAAAAGATCGACCCCTTATCCATTGCGTTTGATATTGACGGTGTCGTGGCGGATACCATGTCATTATTCATTGATATTGCAAAGGATGAATTCGGTATAGATAAGTTACGGTATGAAGATATTACATCCTATTCGCTTGAAGAATGTTTGGGCATTGAAAAAGAGACAATTGCCGCTATCATACAGAAGCTACTGGATGGTAATTATTCAAATCCGTTACGGCCGATTCAAGATGCACCGGGAGTGCTTTCAAAGCTGGGGAAACAGTCTGGTTCCTTGTTGTTCATAACCGCAAGACCATACCCGGGTCCTATCGTCGAATGGCTGATGGAGAATCTCACTCTGGACATGTCAGGCGTTGAAGTTATCACAACCGGATCTTTTGATGCCAAGGCCGAGATTCTGTTTCGAAGAGGAATTACCCATTTTGTTGAGGATAGGCTGGAGACATGCTATCTCCTCGATGAAAAGGGGATTGTTCCCATTCTTTTCAGGCAGCCTTGGAATCGGAGCAATAATCGGTTCTTTGAGGTAGGAGCCTGGAGTGAGCTGGAGAAACTGATTCAATTCAAATGAAGGTTCAATTGTTTAAAAAGCAGATAGATTCTTTTATTGATACGCTTGCATCTGAAAAAGGATTTTCCAGTCATACGTGCAGGGCGTATCGTAACGACCTTACTGAATTTTATCGATTTGTTACCCAGGAAAAGAATCCGGAAGAAGAGATCGATCCGATTGACAGCGTGGTAATCCGATCCTATCTAGGGCATTTGCATAAACATAGGAATCAAAAATCATCCATTGCCCGGAAACTATCTACATTGAGGACTTTTTTTTCGCATCTTGTAAAACATGATGAAATTGCGGATAATCCGGCAAGTATGCTGATTACACCCAAGCAGGACAAGACCATTCCAGCGTATCTGACGGTTGATGACATGTTCAGACTTCTTGATTTTTTTCAGCAGGATTCCCAGTTCGGCAGACGAAACCGGGCGATATTTGAGACCATGTATTCAACCGGAATACGCATATCCGAGCTCGCAGGATTAAATGTCTGCGACTTTGATGTCACAAGACAGGTCGTAAGGGTTCTGGGTAAGGGAAACAAGGAGCGGATCGTACCGGTCGGAAAGAAGGCGATTGGGGCGGTTCAGCAATATCGGCAACTGCTGGTGCAGGAGAAGTCATTTTGCCGGAACAAGCCGGATTTAAGTTTTAACGGCCCTCTGTTTTTAAATAAGAACGGAGGCCGTCTGACAGACCGATCCATCCGGAGAATTCTGGAAAGAGCGGTGCAGGAGTGTGGTCTTGCCCAACCGATATCACCTCATGGGCTGCGGCATTCATTTGCTACCCATATGCTGGAATCGGGCGCAGACTTAAGAGCGGTGCAGGAGCTTCTTGGGCATAAGAGTTTATCAACAACCCAGAAATATACCCATGTGACCATCGATAAACTGATGGAGGTCTATGACAAGGCGCATCCTCGGAAATAGGATTGCTGAACAACAGCAGCCATGATTTTCATATAATCTTTTTACGCGTCAGGAACAGGTGGCAGGCAGATCCTATGGAAAATTTTTATGGAACAACAATATTGGCTGTGCGTCGAAACGGATCGGTGGTTGTTGCCGGCGATGGACAGGTCACATTGAATAACAGTGTGATCAAGCATCATGCAAAGAAGGTTAGGCGGATTTATGGTGATAAAATCATTGTCGGGTTTGCAGGGGCGACCGCAGATGCACTGAACCTGTTTGACCGGCTTGAAAAAAAACTGGAACAGTTTAACGGGAACCTGACACGTGCCGCTGTTGAGCTGGCCGGAGACTGGCGGACCGATAAGTATTTAAGGCGTCTTGAGGCCATGATGATCGCCGTCGATCAAACGAAAATGTTTTTGATTTCCGGAAATGGAGATGTGATCGAACCGGATGAGGGATTCATCAGCATTGGCTCCGGCAGTATTGCTGCTCAGGCTGCTGCTGCTGCTCTGATGAAACATTCGGATCTGAAAGCCCGGGAGATCGTGGTTGAAGCCATGAAAATCGCTGCTTCCATATGTGTATATACAAATGACTCCGTAACCATTGAGGAGTTGTCAGGATGAGAAAGACCCTATGAGTGATTTAAAGCCGGTAGAAATTGTAAGGGAATTGGATAAATATATCATCGGACAGGGCAGGGCCAAACGTTCCGTTGCCATTGCGCTGAGAAACCGGTGGCGACGAAGGCAGGTTGAATCGGAGCTGCGGGATGAGATTGCTCCCAAAAACATAATCCTGATTGGACCGACAGGCGTTGGAAAAACAGAGATTGCACGAAGGCTTGCCCGGTTAACCGATTCCCCGTTTTATAAAGTAGAGGCTTCCAAATTTACGGAAGTCGGGTATGTGGGGCGTGACGTCGAATCGATGGTAAAGGATCTTCTGGAATTGACAGTCAACAAGATCAAATCAGAAGAAAATGAAGCAGTAAAGGATAAGGCAAGCCAGACAGCCGAGGATCGAATGCTGGATCTGCTGTTGCCGAAATCACAGCCTGTAAAACCAAATCCGAATCCGGATTTCAAGGATGTCCCCTTTGAGCTGGTTTCAGATCGCAGTGTTGAATCTTCCTCTACAAGAGAAAAGCTCCGTCAGATGCTGAAAAATGGAAAACTGGATAACCGCTATGTGGATCTGGATGTCACGGAAAAAAATATACCGATGGTTGAAATTTTTTCCAATGTGGGTATGGAGGAGATGGGCATTAATGTAAAGGATATGCTTGGAAACCTGATGCCGAAAAACACCAAAAGACGCAAGCTGAAAGTTCCGGAGGCCATGGAGATTCTGATCCATGAGGAAACCCAGCGGCTCATTGACATGGACAAGGTTATCCAAAAAGCCATTGAGAAGGTGGAGCAGTCCGGAATTATTTTTTTAGATGAGATTGACAAGATTGTCGGGAAAGATGGAGGGCATGGACCGGATGTATCCAGAGAAGGCGTTCAACGGGATCTCCTCCCGATTGTGGAAGGCAGTTCGATCATGACAAAATACGGTACGGTAAAATCGGATCATATCCTGTTCATTGCATCCGGAGCTTTCCATACCTGTAAACCGTCTGACCTGATACCTGAACTTCAGGGGCGGTTTCCCATACGGGTTGAACTTCATGCCCTGGGTGCAAATGATTTTTACAGGATTCTAACGGAACCCAAAAATGCCTTGATTTTGCAATATCTGGCACTTCTCCGGACCGATGGAGTGGATGTTATCTTTGAGGATGATGCGGTCAAGGAAATTGCCCAGGTGGCGGAAGACGTCAATAATCATACGGAAAATATCGGGGCAAGAAGGCTCCACACACTGATGGAGTGTCTGTTGGAAGATATCCTGTTCGACGCTCCGGATCTTGAGAATAAAAAAGTTGTCATCGATGGGAACTATGTAAAGGAAAAATTCAAGGATATTAAGGACGACCGGGATCTGAGCCGATTCATTCTATAAGCCGTCGTTACTTTATGGTTAACTTTTTGGAGCCGTGTGTCAGGATGAAAATGATTTCAGATGAGAAGACAGCAAAGCAGAACGCAGCGGATATTCTGGTAGAATCACTGCCGTATATCAGACATTTTTATGGAAGGACTATTGTTGTCAAATATGGCGGCCATGCCATGGTCGACGAACAACTGAAAACCGATTTTGCAAAAGACATTACCTTATTGAAATTTATCGGGTTGAATCCGGTTGTCGTCCATGGCGGCGGCCCGCAGATCAATCTTGTGTTGGATCAGATGGGGATCTGTTCCACTTTTGTAAGAGGGATGCGATTGACCGATCAACCCACCATGGATGTTGTGGAGATGGTGTTGGGCGGGAAGGTCAACAAAGCGATCGTTGCCCAGATCAATCAGGAGGGCGGCAAGGCTGTGGGGTTGAGTGGCAAGGACGGCGGGCTGATCCGTTCCAGGAAGCTGCATATCATGCATCAGGTGGATGCGGACAAACCGCCTGAAATCATTGATCCGGGACTGGTGGGAGAGGTAACCCATATCGATCCGGACATCATCAATACCCTGACCGGCAAGGGATTCATACCCATTATTGCGCCGGTCGGTACCGGTGAGAGAGGTGAAACCTTCAATATCAATGCAGACCTTGTTGCTGCGAAAATAGCCATTGCTTTATCTGCTCATCGCCTGATTCTTCTAACCGATGTGGATGGGGTGATGGATTCTGCCGGGAATCTTCTGTCGTCTATTCATGCAGCGGAGGTGGATGAGTTGATCCGGAAAAAGATTGTAACCGGCGGGATGATTCCAAAGATCGAGTATGCCATGGATGCCATTCAAAACAAGGTTGAAAAGGTGCATATCATCAACGGAACCAGACGGCATTCGCTTTTGTTGGAGCTTTTTACGGACAAAGGAATTGGAACGGAACTGACGGAATGAACAAAGAAATCAGACAAAGAGCCGATAAGGTGATCGCATCGACTTACAACCGTTTTCCTGTGGTGCTGACACACGGAAAGGGATGCAATCTCTATGATGCGGATGGAAAAAGATATATTGATTTTCTCGCAGGAATTGCGGTGTGCAATCTCGGGCACGCACATCCCAGGGTTTGTGAAGCATTGAAGAAGCAGGCGGATATCCTTTTCCATGTTTCCAATCTGTTTTATACCATGCCCCAGGTTGAACTTGCGGAAAAACTGATTCAGCACAGTTTTGCCGACCGTGTGTTTTTCTGTAACAGCGGTGCCGAGGCAAATGAGGCTTGTATCAAACTGGCCAGGAAATTTTTTCATGATAAGGGAGAATCCAACCGGTTTCGCATTGTTTCAATGAAACAATCTTTTCATGGCCGGACAATGGGAACGTTGTCTGCGACCGGTCAGGATAAAATACGGGTCGGGTTTGAACCGGTTCTGGGTGGTTTTGATTTTGTTCCTTTTAATGATATCCAGGCAGTCCGGAATGCCATCACACCGGATACCTGTGCGGTAATGCTTGAACCGGTTCAAGGTGAAGGCGGTGTCCGATGCCCGGAAGCAGATTATCTTCGTTCGGTTCGGGAGATTTGTGATGAAGCCGGTATCCTTCTTATTTTTGATGAAATACAGACCGGAATCGGTCGTACCGGAAAATGGTTCGCCTATGAGCATTCAGGTGTGAAACCGGATATCATGAGTTTGGCCAAAGCGCTTGGAAACGGCCTTCCGATTGGAGCCATGCTTGCGACCGAAAGGACGGCAAAGGCTTTTACTCCTGGAGCGCATGCATCCACCTTTGGCGGAACGCCCCTTATCACGGCGGCAGCCCTTGAGGTGCTGAAAGTGATCGAAGAGGAAAATATCGTTGAATCCTGTAGAAGGACAGGGGGATATTTCAGGGAAAAACTGTTCCTGCTGAAAGAAAAATACTCCATTATCCGGGATGTTCGCGGAATTGGCCTGTTATTGGGAATGGAACTGACAATACCTGGAAAACCCATCGTGGATCAGTGTCTGGAAAATGGATTTATCATCAATTGTATCCAGGATCATGTTTTGCGGTTTGTTCCTCCGCTGATCATTTCAAGGGAGGAGATTGACCTTCTGGTGACCTGTCTGGATACAATTTTGGGCAGCATTCAGATGAAAAGTGCGAGGTCGTTTTGAAAAAGGATATTCTAACACTACTTGACCTGACAAAAGAAGACTTCCTGTACCTGTTTCAAAGGGCAGCGGAACTGAAAAAAAGGCATAAAAATGGAATCGTGGACCGGCCCCTTATCGGAAAAAGTTTGGGGCTTATTTTTGAAAAACCGTCTACGCGGACACGATTATCCTTTGAGGCCGCCATGATTCAACTGGGAGGCTCTCCGATTTTTATCAGCGCCAAGGATACGCAGATTGTCCGGAATGAACCGGTGAGGGATACGGCAAGGGTGCTTTCCCGGTATATTGATGCCGTCGCCATCCGTACTTTTTCCCAGGATCTTCTGACCGGGTTTGCTGATTTCTCGGACATTCCGGTGATCAATGCGCTGACGGATTTATATCATCCATGCCAGGTTCTGAGCGATCTTCTTACGGTTATTGAATATAAGGGAGAGTATCAGAATCAGAAAATCGCATGGGTAGGGGATGGCAATAACGTGGCGCATTCTTGGATCAATGCAGCATCCGTGATCGGTTTTGATCTGCGGCTGGCCTGTCCCAAAGGATATGAACCCAAGCAGGAGGTTCTGGACAGGGCTATTTCCAATTGTTGCGGGACGATATTGGTTACAAACGATCCCCATGAAGCAGTTCGTGATGCGGATGTGATTTATACCGATGTCTGGGCAAGCATGGGGCAGGAAAGAGAGCAGAAAATGCGGGAAGAGGTTTTCGGCCCCTTTCAGGTAAATACCGATCTGATCCGGGGCGCGCACCCGGATGCGATTGTGATGCATTGTCTTCCGGCCCATCGAGGCGAGGAGATCAGCGAACAGGTGCTGGAAGGGCCGCAATCGGTTGTCTGGGATCAGGCTGAAAACAAAATGCATATGCACAAGGCGATTCTTGAAGCATTGATACTTGGAAATAAGAAGGAGAAATAATCGTGTCTGACATTAAGAAAGTGGTATTGGCATACTCGGGCGGGCTGGATACATCCGTTATTTTAAAGTGGCTGCTGGAAAAATATAAATGTGAGGTAATCACATTTTCAGCAGACATCGGCCAGGAAGAAGAACTGGACAAAATAGAGGAAAAAGCGCTAAAGACCGGCGCCTCAAAGGTTTATGTGGATGATCTTACGGAAACCTTTGTTTCCGATTATGTGTTTCCGGCTTTCCGGGCCAATGCGATTTACGAAGGCCAGTATCTGCTGGGAACATCCATTGCAAGACCGCTGATCGCCAAAAGGCAGATGGAGATTGCAGCCATCGAGGGTGCGGATGCTGTCAGTCATGGCGCAACCGGAAAAGGAAACGATCAGGTCCGGTTTGAACTGGGATATCTTGCACTCAACCCGTATATTAAAATCATTGCACCCTGGCGTGAATGGGATTTGAATTCGCGAACGGACTTAATGGCATTTGCCCAAAAACATGGGATTGAAGTACCGACAACACCCAAGAAACCATACAGCACGGACCGGAATATGCTTCATATCAGTTATGAAGGCGGTATTCTGGAAGATCCATGGAAAGAACCCACACAGGATATGTTTGTTCTTTCCGTATCGCCGGAAAAGGCTCCGGACAAACCAGAGGTCATCGAGATTACCTTTGAGAAGGGGAATCCAATTGCCATCAACAATGAGTTCATGTCTCCGGCAACTCTTTTTCGGAAACTGAATCAACTGGGCGGGCGAAACGGCATCGGAAGAATTGATATGGTGGAGAACCGTTTCGTGGGAATGAAATCACGCGGGGTTTATGAAACACCGGGCGGAACGATCCTGCGCATGGCTCACATGGCTATGGAATCCATTACCATGGATCGGGAGGTCATGCACCTTCGGGATGCCCTGATTCCCAAGTATGCTGAATTGATATACAACGGTTTCTGGTTTTCTCCTGAGATGAAACTGATGCAGAGCATGGTGGACCAGACTCAGGAAAATGTTTCGGGAGTGGTTCGTCTGAAGCTTTATAAAGGCAATGTTCAAATTCTGGGCCGGAAATCCGATTATTCTCTTTACAGTGAAGATTTTGCTACATTTGAAAAAGACAGCGTATACCGGCAGAAAGACGCGGAAGGATTTATCCGTCTGAATGCATTGAGGCTGCGCATTCAGAGTCTGATGAAGTCAAGATTGAACCGTATTTAAGGTAAATAGTATTGAAACGAGGTCTGAATCATGTCTGATAAACCCTGGGATGGAAGATTTTCTGAAAAAACAGACACAAGTGTAGAAGCATTTACTTCTTCAATTCATGTGGACAAGCGTCTTTACTTTCATGATATCAAAGGAAGTGCTGCTCACTGTAAAATGCTTGCAAAAGAATCGATTATTCCGGAATCGGATGCGGATGATATTCTTCAGGGTTTGGCAAAGGTACGCCTGGAAATTGAAAGAGGCGAATTCCAGTATGATGACAGCCTTGAGGATATCCACATGCATATTGAGAGAAGCCTGGCGGAAAAAATTACCAAGGCTGCGCACAAGCTGCATACAGCCAGGAGCCGGAATGATCAGGTAGCCGTGGATACTAGATTGTATCTCAAGGATGCTGTGCAGGATATTCTCCGCCAACTTCTGGCATTGCGGCAGGTTTTTGTGGATCTGGCAAAGAAGCATCTGGATGCGATCCTGCCGGGCTATACCCATCTCCAGCGGGCCCAGCCGGTCTTGTTTTCCCATCACATGATGGCGTATTACGAGATGTTCACAAGGGATTTCCAGAGATTTTCAGACGGGCTGAAACGGATGGATGTGAATCCCCTTGGAAGCGCTGCACTGGCCGGGACAACCTATCCCATTGATCGTGACTATACAACCGAACAGCTGGGGTTTGCAAAAGCTTCGGCAAACAGTATTGACGCGGTTTCCGACCGGGATTATATGATGGAATTCTTATCATCCGCCGGCATCTGTATGGTTCATTTTTCACGGATCTCCGAGGAGATGGTGTTATGGTCCTCTTCGGAATTCCGGTTCATTGAACTGCCGGATTCTTTTGCAACCGGAAGCAGCATCATGCCGCAGAAAAAAAATCCCGATGTCCCGGAGCTGGTTCGGGGAAAAACCGGGCGGGTTTTCGGGAATATGATCGCGCTTTTCACCATCATGAAATCATTACCCCTTGCATACAATAGGGATATGCAGGAGGATAAGGAACCGCTATTCGATACCATCGATACCCTGAAAGCCTGTATTGATATTTATACGAAAATGCTGCCCTTGATTTTGATACGAAAAGAAAGAATGCTGGAAGCGACCAGAACCGGTTATCTGAATGCCACGGAATTGGCGGATTACCTGGTCGGAAAAGGTGTCCCGTTCCGGGATGCCCATGCATGCGCGGGAAAAGCGGTGAACTATGCCCTTGGAAAAGGGAAGGAGCTCCAGGATCTTGAACTGGAAGAGATGAAGCTTTTTTCAAAGCGTATTGAATCCGACCTGTTTGCCTTTTTAGAGACGCATACCATGGTGGACAGGCGGAACTCTTTTGGGGGCACAGCTACGGAAAATGTGAAGTCTGCCATAGAGGTTGCTGAAGCGAAGTTGAAAAGCGAAATGGCCGGCATTGCGGTTCGGAGTCTGGATACACCATGAAATTCTCACATTCAGGGAAACAGAACAATCCGCAAGGGTATTGGAAGAAGGGGTTGTTGTGCTGTTGTGTTCTTTTTGTCATCAGCATGCCAGGCTGCGGGAAAAAAGGATTACCACTTCCACCTCCGGAAGAGATTCCGCCTGGAGTGCTTGATCTGTCCGGAGAGATTGACGGAAAGACCCTTACTTTTTCCTGGTCTATCCCAGAGGGGAATAATGCCGATCAACTGATCGGATATAAAATTTATCGTTCCACGACACCGATACAGGGAAAGGATTGCCGGGAGTGCCCGGTGAACTTCTGGTTATTGGGTGATATGAAAATAAGCGAATCCAACACATCGGATACAGATGGCCGGAAACTGTTTTATATCCATAATCTGGAACAGGAAGAAGATACCGAATCCTTGATAGCTGAGGATTCAGGGCCGGTTATTCAGCCGGAAGCGGGCCAGGAAAAACAGCCGGATACCAATATATATCAATATAAAGTTGTCGGATATACGGAATACAATGTAAAAAGTCCGGATTCCAATGTGATCAGCATCCATCATCCGGTCAACACCGGAGAGGATCAGGTCAAAGGCAGTCATGAAAAATAGGGATCATCACGTGGCCTATATTTCTGTTGGCTCCAACATGGGGAATCGGATAGAAAATTGTGAAAAGGGAATCCAACTCCTGAATGATCAGGATCACATTTCGGTTCTGACCTGCTCTCCGTTTTATCAGACCGAGCCGGTGGATTATATTGAACAGGATTGGTTTATCAACGGTGTTGTTCAGGTTGAAACTTCGCTGGAACCAATTTCCCTCCTTGCGACTGTCAAAGGGATCGAGCAGCAGGTGGGGCGGAAATCAAGTGATATTCGATTCGGGCCTCGTATTCTGGATATGGATCTTCTTTTATATGGTTCTTTTGTTCTTCATCATCCCGGGCTTGTGATTCCTCATCCAAGGATGCATAAAAGATGTTTTGTTTTAAAACCTCTTTGTGATATAGACCCGGATATTGTTCATCCAATACTGGGTGAGACAATGAAGAATCTTTTGGACAGGATTGACCCGGAAGGTCAGGAGGTTATTCAGTATCCATGTGGAGATTGATATTTTTAATAGGCATAATCTATGCCTTTTTCAAGGTGCGTAAGCTTGTGAAACAGATCCGCGGATCCGTCAATCAAAGCCTGTCGGACCAGGCAAACAATCAGGTGGATGATCTCATGATCAAAGATCCGGTTTGTGAGGTATATTTTCCCCGGAGAGAGGGTGTTCACTTGTATGACAAAGGAAAAGATCTGTATTTTTGCAGCACAAAATGCAGGGACACCTATCTTTTTCAACAAAAGAGTTTTTAATTCCCGGATAAAGGTTTGTTACACGTTTTTTTAAAGGAGGCAAGGCAGATGAAGTTTTTTATCGATACGGCGAACATTGAAGAAATCAAAGACGCCAACAGCATGGGTATGGTGGATGGCGTAACCACCAATCCATCCCTGATTGCAAAAGAAGGTGGAAATTTTGAAAAGATCATCAGAGAGATTTGTCAGATTGTTGAAGGTCCGGTCAGTGCGGAGGTGATCAGCATCGATGTGGATGGGATGGTCAAAGAAGCCCGCTCGCTTTCAAAAATCAGCAAGAATATTGTTGTCAAAATACCGATGACCATTAACGGGATCAAGGCCACCCGCATCCTGTCCGGAGAAGGGATCAAAACCAACGTCACCCTGGTATTTTCTGCGCTTCAGGCCCTGATGGCCGCAAAAGCAGGCGCAACCTATGTCAGTCCGTTTATCGGACGACTGGATGATCTTTCACAGGACGGCCTGGTGTTGATTGAGCAGATTGTTGAGATTTTCGATAATTATGCTTATGATACGGAAATCATCGTGGCCAGCGTGCGGAATCCGCTGCATGTTCTGGAATCTGCAATGATGGGTGCGGATATTGCCACGATCCCATACAATGTTCTCAGTAAACTGGCTTCACACCCGATGACCGACAAGGGGTTGGAAACCTTTTTAAGAGACTGGGAAAAAACCAAAAAATAAACCGGATAAACGGCAGAACAATGTCTCAAAATAGTCGAATACCATATTTTTTACGGAATCCCAATAACCTGACCATGTTTCGCATGGCTGCCGGCCCGATTATTGTGATCCTTCTGTTGTTTCCTCCGAACCGGATTTGTACTTTTTTTGCTGCATTGGCTTTCACAATCGCTGCAATCACCGACTACCTTGACGGCTTTCTTGCAAGACGGGATGGCCTGGTGTCCAATTTCGGGAAAGCCATGGATCCCCTGGCAGACAAGCTTCTGGTTTCTTCATCTCTGATCATGCTGGTATCGTACGATTGGGTACCGGCCTGGATCGCCTGTATTATTATCGGCCGTGAGCTTGCCGTAACCGGGCTTCGTAATATCATTGCAGAAAGAGGGGAGGATATTTCCGCTTCATCTCTCGGGAAATACAAAGTCGGATTTCAGATCGCAGCCATTATCCCGCTGTTGCTTCACTATCGTTATCTCGGTCTGAACATGCATGCAATCGGAACTTTTTTCATCTGGGGCGCACTTGTCTTTACAATCTGGTCCGGCTATGATTATTTCAACCGTTTTAAAAAACTGTTACAAAATTAATCTATTTTTTGTTGACAAGGTTGACTGAAAACGCTAAATAGTTTGCCTTGCTGAGCGGGAATAACTCAGTGGTAGAGTGCGACCTTGCCAAGGTCGAAGTCGCGGGTTCAAATCCCGTTTCCCGCTCCATTTTTTTTGGCGGCATAGCCAAGTGGTAAGGCATCGGTCTGCAAAACCGACACTCTCCGGTTCAAATCCGGATGCCGCCTCCAAAAAATTCAAAGGGTTTAGCAGAGCATGCTAAGCCCTTTTTTATTGCCAATGCCGAATTCTGGAATATTTTTTTCACCATAAAAACGCAACTCCGCGTTTACCCAGGATGTAGTCATCAAATATGGTGAAAGCCGGCTTATCCGCCATACCAAGACACACATGAAGTGGCAACAAATGCTCTTCGCGTGGATGACAGTGGGGCTTTCTGCCAATCGATCAGACGTTGTTCACGATCGGACTGGGATATCGGGCCGGTACACAGGTCTATCAACCAATTTTGGAAAGCGTCATTGGCTGGATCTGGTGTATTCATTCCTCGCCGGGAAAATGCACTCATGTTGTGGAATGAAAACCCGGACCCGATTATCAGAATGTTCTCATGCATCAATTCCCGCAATGCTTTGCCAATGGCTATATGTGCCGCCGGATTCAGATTGCGCAATAGCGAAAGTTGCAGAGAAGGAATATCGGCTTGAGGGTACATCAGTTTCAATGGGATAAACAAGCCATGGTCAAATCCCCGCTGGGAATCAAGCCGAGCTGGAATATTGTTTTTATTCAGCAGGCTGATTATCCTATTTGCAAGTGCGGGGCTTCCGGGGGCTGGATAAGTGATTGTATAAGCTTCATCGGGAAAACCATAATAATCAAATAACATGGGAGGAGCATTTGCCCCTGACAGTGTCGCCGCGCTCTCTTCCCAATGGGCACTGATGACAAGGATAACATCTGGTTTCCTCAGCCGGGATGGAAGATGCAGCATGAAATTGACCATCGCTTTGTGGCTGGTATCTCCAAGAATCGGCAATGGGCCGCCTCCGTGGGAGATATAGACAATTTGGGCCTGATTTTGAGGGTTTTTTTGATTCATGGCAGTAGAGGAAACCCTTTATATTTTCATTATTGTCTCTTGCCTGTCAGAGTTTTTGGACTGTAACCCCATCCCTTGCATGAGGGAACGTCAATCAGGATCAGCTCGGACGGCTGTTGCGCTTTAAGAACCAGGGGTTCCTCGATATCAATGCGTGCCTGGTCCTTGGCCATCAGTATTTCGCTGTTTGCTGAGATTTGTCCTTCGGTCAGGTAAATGAAGATTCTGCGCCCAGAGGTTGCATTGTGGGTCACCTCTTTTTCTGCTTCCAACGAGCAGCGATAAATTGTAGCGTCTGTATGAAAGGTGACAGCCCCCTGTATGTTTTGACCGGATGCCACAGGCAGCAACCGATTCTTCCATTCGTTTGCTTTGTATCTCTTCTGGTCGTATGTCGGCTTCAGTCCGGACGTATCCGGGAATATCCATATCTGATAAAAGTGCACAGGCGTTTGAGCCAGATTGAATTCGGAGTGAGTAAGCCCGGTTCCGGCTGACATGCGTTGCACATCACCGGCTTTTATGACGGCCTTGTTACCCATACTGTCTTGATGGGTCATCTCTCCTTCAAGCACAATTGTTATGATCTCCATCTCCTCGTGTGGATGTGTCGGGAATCCCGTTCCAGGCTGAACAACGTCGTCATTGAATACCCTAAGTGCACCAAACTGGATGTTATGGGGATCAAAATAGTTTGAAAAAGAGAACAGCCAGTATGTTTTCAACCATTCAAAATCGGAAAAATGCCTTTTGTTTGCTCTGATGATCTCTATCATTTTATTAGCCATAAGGGGACGTACATGAAAATATGAAAAGTAGCTTCAGCTTAAAGAATATTGATTGTTTTTTACAAGAACTCGTCCCCTTCGGGCAGCATGACTGATAGCGGACTGTGTTAGATTCAGCTTTTCCGCCAATTTGGTTTGAGTAATACCCAACTGATCTGTTGCCCAATGTACCAATATGCTCCGGGCATCTATCCGTTTTTGATCCCTCACTCCGTCCAGTATCTCATCCCCTGCCAGTCCGGTCAGTTCTGCCACCCGATGAATGAGACTCTCTAAGTCGAAACCTTTGGCCTTCATTCGGTATTTATTTTCCAGCTTCTCTTTCGCGCAGGCAAGAACCTCTGTGACAAATTCCCCATCACCCAAAATACGTTCATCCCCTTTTTGATATTCTCCTGACTTTACCATTGATCTGACACCCGACCATCCTCCATGGCTCCGCAGAAGCCCTCCACCGATCAGGTCCGGACGCTTGCCCTGTTCAATACCTTTCTTTACGAATTCACTGTATTTTCTTCTTGCTGAACCGACCCTCTTGCCAAATAATCGCAATATATATTCCGTATCCTGCCAGTCTTGCTTCCTGTGACCCAAAATCACAGCATGACCGCAATAAGGATGTCGGCTTAGTTTGTTGAAATTTGAAACGACTTTTGCCCTCAGCGGATTTAAATGAATATAGCGAACCAGCTCTAATAAATATGTATCTTCCTGGCAAAGAATGGATTTATAGCGATTTTGAAAAAGGTGCCCCGATCGATCATGGCGCCGATTGTAACTCACAGCATATCCGGTCAATAATCTTTTCATTATGTTTGAAATCGAGTCATCTCCTGTCCTTAACAAGAGGTGAAAATGATTCGGTATCAATGCCCATGCGTAGCAGGATGTCTTACTCCCAATCAATATCTCACCCAGACGTTCCAGAAAATTATTGTAGTCCTTTTTATCGGAAAAGATTTCCTTCCGGTTAATACCACGACCGATTACATGATGTATGGCTCCTGGCGCATCTATTCTTGCTTTTCTTGGCATGACGATGAACTATCATTGACTTATTGCAATGTCAATTCATATTTTCATGTACGTCCCTTATTTTCCCGTCCCTTATTTTCCCCGTCCCTTCTCTGCTGCCTGCTCATCAAACAGGAGCATCTGCTGCTGATCCGGTTTGGGCTGTTTTTCACTCTTTCGGCCAAACAGCTCATTCTGCAACAAACGGATTCTTTCTTCCAGAAATTCGATCCGGGATTGTTTTTTCTGTTCCTCTTTCTCCAGATCCAGTCCCTCCAGAAGCCAGCTCAGTTCCCGCTGGTCGATCTCCATCACATCCTCCGGATAAACCGGCCATCTGAACCGGTGTTTCTCCAGGCGTTTCTGCCATAGGCAGAAGCCGTTCCGATCCCAGTATAATATTTTGATCTGGTTCCGCCGACGGTTGGAAAATGCAAACAGATAGCCGCTGAAAGGGTCCATCTCCAGAGCCTCTTCCACTAGTATCGACAGCCCGTTGATGGATTTTCTCATATCCGTGCTGCCTACGGCGAGATATACTTTGGTTTGCAACGTCAGAAACATATCATGCCTGCCGCAATGCATACACAAGCTGCCGCAGGGTGACCGGATCAAAGCCCCGGTCGATCTCCACATGCAACGGATTGCTGAAGACCAGCCGCAGCGGTGATGCAGGCCTGGTAT
>DYJC01000020.1 GCA_020723305.1 Desulfosudis oleivorans | reverse complement strand
TTAATTTAACATATTGTAATAAAAAATCATTGCTAATAGGACAAATTTACCCTGTAAAAAAACTTGACAAACAGGACATGATAGGTCATAAAATTGGACAATCGTCCAAACTGGACGGTTAGCCAAATATAAGGAGTGTTCTCATGAAATCCGATTCCCATACTATTCATGACGGAAAAATGACCCATATTCTGGATGCTGTCCGGACGGTTCTGGCCCGTAAAGGCATGGTTGCGACCACCATCTCGGAAATCGCCCATGAAGCCGGAGTCAGCCGCGGACTGCTCCATTATTATTTCAAGGACAAGGACGACATGGTGGCCCAGGCGTTTCAGGCCAGCATGGAAACCTACAAGGCCGGCGTCATGGAAATATTTGAAAAAGCGGAATCCGCCGCAGAACTGGCGCGGAATCTCTGCCGGGCTTTGCAATCCATCCTGATCCATGATCCTGATTTTTTCCGCCTGATTTTCGAACGCTGGGGATTGGCCCGGCGCGGGCCCAAAATGGCGGGCGAACTTACCGATTTTCATCAGATGTTCCGCAATATGCTTCAGGAGGGCATGGAAAAACTTATCAAACGAGGAATGATCCGTCCCCGGACACCGATCGAGGGGATGGTGGTTTTATTGACCGGCATCGTGGACGGCCTGGGAATGCAGCTTGTCCTGGAACCGGACCTTGCCGCGAATGAAGCTGTCTGGGAAACCACGGAAAACATCGTCCGGGAGATGCTGGAAGGTACTGCCGGATAGATATAAAATTTACAGAGAACGATTCATGAATCAACTCTGTTGTAACAACAAGAGGCCAAAAAAGCAAAGGAGGTTTGTCATGAAAATGTGGTCACGCGGGCTGGGACGGACCGAACTTTTCATGGATCTGGCTACCTGTCAGGTCAAACCGGACAGAGAAACCGGAGCGATTATCATTTACGGCAATGTAAAGGAACCGGTGAACTGGGAATTCAAAGGAACCATATACCCGGAGGACATCGCAGGAATGATCAAGCTGATCATGAACGGTTCCGTGCTGAAACTGGTTCTAAAAAATCTCTGGCGGTATTTTGTGTATGTATGGAAATCCCGATCCCTGAAAAACAAGGATGAGATCCTGGAGGATAAGGTCAATTCAGCCTATGATCAGATCATGCGCCGCGGTCGACCGGGGCTTCAGGTCTGACAGCAGGCTTTCACTGAATCAAGGAGGCAATCATGGCGGAGTATGATGTCATTGTCATCGGCGGGGGCATTAACGGCCTGACTTGTGCCGCCTATCTGGGCAAGGCCGGCCTGAAAACGATGCTCCTCGAAGCACGGGGAGAATGCGGCGCCCACTGTGATACAACTGAAACCAACATTCCAGGCTTTCTGCACAACCTTCACACCACCTGGCTGGTCACCGCCATGAGCCCGGCCATGGCCGAGCTTGAACTTGAACAATTCGGGCTTGAACTTTGCACAACCGATGTCATCTATGCAAAAACCTTTCGTGACCGGAAAAATGCGCTGATCTGCAACAATCCGTTTGACACCATGCAAAACTGGGAAAAGCTGTCACCCAGGGATGCAGGTGTGATTCGGTTGGCAACGGAAACCTTCCTTCCCCGCATCATGGATCTGATCGATGTTTTCCACCGTTACATGTTCACGGCTCCAAAGCTTCAAACCCTGGACGATCTCGACGCCATCTATACGCCTTTTTTCAAACAGATCGGCATGGACGCGACCTTCAAACAGATTTACGAGATGAACGGTTTTGAAACCATGAACCGCATGTTTGAATCCGAACACATCAAGACCCTGCTTCAATCCCTTTCCTGGATCAGCGGGCTTTCTCCTATCCATCCAAAAGTTGGTTCCAGCGGAACAGCCCTGCTCGGCCCCCTGACCGGCCCGGTGGTTCCGGTTCATCTGTGCAAAGGCGGCGGCCATTCCCTGACCCATGCACTGGTCAAGGCTGCCACGGCATATGGTGTCAAAATCCTTCCCTGCTGCCCGGTACAGACCATCCTGATGGAAAACGGAAAAGCCGCGGGTGTCAGATTATCCGATCATGCTGTATACAGCGGCGAAACCTTTACCGCCCGCACCGTGGTCAGCAATGTAACCGTGGTGCCGACCTTTATCAAAATGATCGGAGAGGATCACATCGGAACTGAAATGGCGGCGCGGATCAAGGCTTTTTCCTATGAGGAGCAGAACCTTATCGGCGTTTACTACGCCTTGAGCAGCCAGCCCCGGTTTGCTTCCGCGGATTTTGATGAGGGCATCCAGCGAAGCTGCATGGGGTATTTCGGAGGCGAAAACTCTTTTGAGATGGAAACCTATGCCCGGAATCTGGTGAACCGGACGATCCATGATAAGGCCATCGGCAACTGGTTCATTCCCACGCTGGCAGACCCCAGCCAGGCGCCGGAAGGCTGTCATACATCCTTTGTCTGGTTCGATGTCCCGCCCACACCCGGAAAATGGAAAAGTGAAACCGTCGACGGATTCATGGACTGGCGCAGAATCAAGGAGCGGGTCGCAGACATGATCACAGACACCTATGAGCAATATGCGCCGGGATTCAAGAACCTGATCCTGGACCGGACGATCTATTCCCCGCTGGACATGTACCGGAACAACCCATCCGCCATAAAAGGCAACTGGGCCGGCGGCAGCGTTATCCCGGAACAGTTTTTCGAAAACCGGCCAGTCCCCGGCGTGACCGTTAACGGTGCTTCGCGAACCTTTCTGCCGAACCTGTATCTGTCCAATTCCATCCACCCGTTTGGTTCATCCAATCTGGCCTCAGGCTATATCGCGGCATGCGAGGTCGCAACAGACATGGGGGTGAGAGATCAAATCTGGTGGAATGAGAAAGCCTGCATGTGGTTGCTGGCAAACGCGGCCCGCATTCCGACCAATCTGGGCGTGAGGAGGGCATCATGAACAACAAACAATTTGATGTGGCGATCATCGGCGCTGGACATAACGGATTGATCTGCGGCGCTTATCTGGCGCGCACCGGTCTTTCCGTGGTCATTCTGGAGGCCCGCCATGAAACCGGCGGAGGCCTTGAAACCCTTGAGTTTGCGGGACACAAATACAATCTCCATGCGATTTATCATATGATGGCCGAAATCATGCCCCCGTATCACGACTTTAATCTGAAAGCCCGGGGGGTAAAATATATTTTCCCCGAAGTCCAGACCGCTTATTTCAACAAAGACCGAGCTCCCCTGCTTCTGTACCGAGATCCGGAAAAAACCGCAAAGTTCATTGCCGCGCATTTCACGGACAAAGACGGCGAACGCTACCGCCGCATGTACAATGACTTTTCCGCATATTTTGAAAAATGCCTGCTGCCGTTCACCTATGTGCCGGCCATGGGCGCACTGGACATGATCACGGCCCTTGAAAACGGTTCGGATGAAACCGGCCGAAAGTTCAATGCCATTACCGAACTGACCCCGACGGAAATCATCGATCTGTATGAATTCTCCGATCCGCTCAAAGCCTGTTTTCTCAACCTGTTTACCATGTGGGGCATATCCAATTTTGACGGGGTTGGCTTCCTGTTCCCCCTCTATTTCAACCGCATGACCAATGCCGCGCTGTGTGCCGGGGGGTCCCATCGTCTTTCATCGGCCCTGCACAAGACTTTTCTTCAGGCCGGCGGCGTGATTCTGGATCAGGCCGAGGTCATCCGGGTCAGCACCACAGGCGAAAAGGCCGATGGTGTGATCCTGAAAGATGGACGCGAAATCAAAGCCAAAGCGGTGGTTTCAACAGTTGATCCCCAACAGACCTTTCTTACGTTTTTCGATAAAGACCGGATTTCGCCGGACCTGACTGAAAGCGCACAGAAGTGGGAATGGGAAAAACAGGTCTTTTTCGGCGCCCATATAGCCTTGAGCCAAGCGCCACGATATATCGGAACAGAACGATATCCCGATGCCAACCGTGCCCTGATCAGCTTTTTCAACATCGATAGCACGGAAGCCATCCTGAATCATGCAGATGCCATCGAAGCAGGACGATTGCCGGAACAGCCGATTGGCCATGCAACCTGCACATCCATCTTTGACCCGATCCAGGCTCCGGAAGGACTGCACACCGGCCGGTGGGAATGCCTGGTTCCGTTTGATGCAGACTGGGACAGGATCAAGGACGCGTATGCCCAAAAATGCCTGGATACCTGGAAAAGCTTTGCACCCAATCTGGACCCGATTGATGTATATGCCTATCCTCCGACCTATATTGAAAAAAAATTCAAAAACATGGTCAGAGGCTCCATCAAGCAGGGATCGTACAAGATCCTCCAGATGGGCGCCTTCCGTCCCAACCAGTACTGCTCCCAGACCTGGACGCCGGTCAACAATTTCTATGTGTGCGGCGCAAGCGTGTATCCCGGCGGTCTGATCATCGCCGGTCCGGGATATGTCGGAGCCAATGTGATTGCCGAGGATTTTGGCGTTCAAAAAACCTGGGAAGAACCGGAATGCGTAAAACAGGCACGTCAAAACGGCTTTATCCGGGAAACATAACACGGCAGGAAACATCCTTTAAAAATCCCCCTTGGGGCAGGGGGGGTGTGATACAGGTTTACTATTGTAAGCATTCTTTATTATAAATAATACACCCCCCTTTACCCCCCTCAAGGGGGCAATACTTTTGTGATTAAGGGATTAAAAGAGGAATAAAAATAAAAAAGGATAAAATACGAATGAACCGTTTCCAGAAAAAAAGAGTATTTATCACCGGAGCAGGCAGTGGTCTGGGACGGGCACTTGCCCTTTCATTTGCCCGCCTCGGATGGAAAATCGGCGTTGCGGAAATCGATCCGGAACGAACCCGTCAGACATCAGAGGAAGTGAACCAGGCAGGCGGCGAAGCATTGGCCATACCCTGCGATGTCACCCGGCCGGAAAACCTGGAAAAGGCTGCTGCAACCATTCTTGACCAATGGGGAGGCATTGACATCGTGATCAATAATGCCGGGGTTTCCGGCTGCGGGCTCATGGAGGAGATTGATTTAGAGCGCTGGGAATGGATCTTCAATATCAACCTCAGAAGCGTAATCTACGGGTGCCGTTCGTTTATCCCCATGATGAAAAAACAGGGCCACGGGCATATCGTCAACGTGGCTTCCTATCTTGGCTTTGTTTCCTCCCCGGAATCCAGTTGCTATAATGTCACCAAAGCCGGCGTCATCTCCCTGTCGGAAACCCTGCGCATCGAACTGGCCAAAAGCAACATCGGCGTTTCCGTGGTTATGCCGTCCTTTTTCAAAACCAACCTGATGGATCAGCTTTACGCTGCCGGCGAGCGCCAGGAAAAACTGGTACGCGCATTGTTTGAAAAAGCCAATTTTTCATCGGAAAAAGTGGCCCAATGCATTCTGAAAGGCATAACCGCCAACCGTTTTTATATCCTGCCCCAGTGGGATGCAAAAATCATCTGGCTGATCAAACGATTTTCGCCGGAACTGTTTCTCCGGCTCTTTTCATTTATTTACAAGAAATCTCTGGTGGAAAAATTCTTCCGCCTGAAACTGTGATCAATGCCGGATACAATCCATACGCCTCAGTGAACCGTCTGTTTCATTTTCGAACCCTGCCGGTGCAGTCCATAGGCAAACCGGTTGACCCGCCGGATGTCCAGCGGAGTGCCGTCATCATAGAAAAAGAAAAACGGGATATCCCGGTGATGCCGGAGAAGACTTTCTTCGATCAAAGAATTGTCGCAACCCCAGCAGCTTGTCATCAGAACGCCGTCATAGTTTTCCTTTTCCCAGTGATCCAGCACGCCTCCGACAGCATAGCCGGAACCGCCGAGGGTTTTCGGATCGATGATATTGGAAGACCTTCGCAGCACGGATTTCAAATCCGGTGACGGCAACCAGGGGTGATGCTTTCGGGCCAGTTTATACAGCCTTTCCCGGATCAGCACCATCACGTACAGATAGATGGACTGCTGACGCCGGGAGGCCCTGCGTCCGAAAATCAGATGGGGATGGATTCTTGCAAGATACTCCAGAAAATCCAGCACCGGTTCAGCCACAATGCGGATGTTACGGTCGACCAGATGGTAGTAAATTCCGCAATTGGCGACATCATTACCTTTGGTCATGGCATCGCCTGACACATAAATGGTCCGGAATTCCTGCTTTCCCGTAAACCGCTTTTCCATCTGATAAAACTCCAGGCAAGATTGCTGGATAAGCTTGGAAAGCCTTGACCAGTGAAACGTTTTCTGCGCCGACCCATTAATCAAACCGACCTTCGACGGCCGCCCGATCAATTCGATGATGGCGGTGCTGTATCGCTGATAGACTTCCTTTGCCGCACCGGGCGAAGGCTCAACCGCCAGATGATAGAGGTACAACTGGCGGACGATGTCGATTCCGGTGAGTCCGGCTGTCAGCCGGGCTGCCATGCCCGCACCACCGGCAATCAGCAAGGAAGCCACGGATATCCGTCCCTGCAGTCCCATCCGCTCAACAGACAGCTTGTCCTTGATCCCGTACATGCCGGCCCGGCACATCTGGCCCGAGAGCTGCATCAGCCGGATCTCCGACGGCAGCTCGATTCCCGCAGCTTCCTCGGCCTTGACGGTTTCCAGGTATTCCTTGAAGGAGCCCCAGATCAACTGGTAGGACATGCATTCCTTTCCAGAGCAGTCCAGCCTGCCCTGCCGGTAATTTTCATGGGTCACGGGCGGCGCACACACCGCATCATACCCATAGGAACGGTAAACTGCCGCAAACATGTCGCCCAGATAATCCACGCTGCTGAAAAACACATACCGGACATTTTTATCCAGATATTTGCCGCGGCTCCGGCCTGACTCCACATAAGCGATTCTGCCCGAATTATCCGGCAGGGATTTTTCATTGTCTTCGGCCATATACTGCCGGACAGATTGCAGAAATGCCTGAATCCGGGTAACAAACCCGGCAGCTCCGCCATGTCCGTCGCTCTCCAGAATGGTATGGGGATATCCTTCCAGCAGGGACTGAAACACCTGCTCGGTAAAAGAAGCCGGGCCGCAGCCAAAGGATGCCAGCATCAACGGAAACACGTTTTTCAATTCCTTTGCCGCCAGCGCTGCCCGCATATACCGGTTGGCATCCCCCCAGTAAATCTTCCGCATTTCCGGAATATTTTCAGGAATGGGAAAACAGTCCATGGGAATGGCCATGGCCCCGTTCTGCCTGAGCATATCCGGAATTTTTGAATTTGCCGCCTTGTCATGGATGACATGCTGGGACCCGCAAACCACTACTACTGGAATCTGTCGCTTGCCTGCATATGCCAGAGCGGTTTTTCCCATATCCTCCAGAGCGGTTTCAAACTGTCGCTGGGCCGCCGCTGCTTTTTGAATTGCAGGTTCAAGCCTGTCCGGAGCTGCGCCAAGGGTCTGAACCAGAATCATGAGACTTTGGACAACCGAAGCATCGGTCAGGCCCTTTTCCAGATTCAAGAGGGGACGGATCACGGTGACCTTTTGGCCACGGGCTTTTAAAGACTGCTCTATCACTTCCGGCATGGCCTGTTCGGTCACGCAGGCAATTCCTCCCGGCCCCTTGCGATCATAAAAATTCATGATTTTCGGGAAAAACAGATAGGGCGCCGTAGTATCGCAGATGGAATGGGTGATTTTCACCGGGCCGCAGGAGTCAAAGCTGTTGCACAGATGTTCTCCCCTAGCCAGAGAAGTGGAATCGGATTGCAGCACCTGTATCGGAAATCCGAGTTCCGTTACAAGGGTTGAGAGAAACGGTAGAAATCCGCCCACCGGGCCGGTCATGGGAATGGCCACTGCCGGTTTGTCGGATGCCGGCGATTGGAATGCGTCCAGAAGCTGTGCCCGCTGTTCAAACGGATTGGGTGCATCCTGTTCCAGCTTTTGACGGTTCCGGCGGCTGATTTCATATTTGGGGCAGGCCCCGCCGGAAATCGCTACTTTTTGAATCTCTCCGAACCGGATCGTTGTCTGTTCAATCGGGCACATGGTGCGGCACTTCTTGTCCTGACAGGTGAACTCCGACCGGTCGATGATTTTCGCTTCCAGAAAATCCTTTGGTTCCAGTCCGGGGGAAGATATCAGCCTGTCTTTGCCGATCTCGTCAATGGCGCATAAGCCAATACCCCATGCGCCCATGGCCCCTGGATTGGGCGGCACGACAATGTCACGGCCGGTCACCGCAGCCAGGGTCCAGGCAAGGGAATCATTGGACGCAGGTTTGCCCTGAAAAAAAATCTTTTTCCCCAGATGCCGCTGGCCCATGACCCGGTTTAAATAGTTCTGAATCACCGAGTACTGAAAGCCTGCAAAAATGTCCTCCAGTTCAAATCCCTCTTTCAGGGCTTCGGCTCCGGATTCGGCGATATACACCGTACACATCTGCCCCAGATCCGGCGGACGTCTGGCATCCCTTGCCATCTCCGCAAATTGGTTGATATCAAACACGTCATAACAGTTTGCCTGTTCCTCCAGGAATGATCCGGTGCCTGCGCTGCAAGCCTTGTTCATGTCGCTTTCAATGATCCGGCCGCCGCTTACCCGGATATATTTCGCATCCTGTCCGCCGATCTCAATGATGGACATGTCCCTGCCCTGATCCGGATCACAGAAAACGGCAGCAGTTGCATGCGCCACGATCTCATTCAAAATACAAACCTTTCCAGTGCCATACCCCGAATCCGGAAATACAGTCCGGGCCAGGGTTGCCACTGCCTCACGGCCGGAACCCGTCAGCCCAATTGCACGCACATCCGGACGGCCTTTTTCAAGTATGGCGGATACCAGCCGCCGGGCTGCATCCACGGGATTGCCTTTGGTGCGGTCATACACATCCAACAGGGGCTTTCCGGTTTCGATGGATGTCAACACCGCTTTGGCGCCGGTTGAGCCCAGATCCAGACCCAGAACCACGGGATGATTCTGCCAATCCTCCGGGGCATGGATCTCCGGCATCAGCTGAACCCTGTCTCTAAAAGCAACGGCAGGTTCCAGCACCGCAAACCGCATTCCCCGGATGCGGATCAAATCATCCGGATTTTCCGGCAGATGAAGCGCCGCTTTTGACTTCATCCGGCCGGCAGCTATCCTCGCTGCACCTTCTGCTTCCAGCGTCAGACAATTATCCGGCAGCAGGGCTTTCTCGCCAATTGCTTTGGAAAAAGCATCCACAAATGAAGCAATGCGTGTCAGACCGCCCGCCAGATATACCGGGCCATCCACCCTGTTTTTGGACAGCAGTGCGCCTGCATTGCGCGCCGCCGATCCGAAAAAACCTTTAAACAGTTCACTGACCGGTTTTCCCTGATTGGCGTAATGGGTCATTTCACTCTTGGCAAACACCGAACACCGGGCGGTTATGGGAATCGTATTTACAGCAGACCGGGCCAGATGGTCAGCCTCCTCTATCCCAAGCCCGAACCTTCCGGCAATTTTCACAACATTCTCCCCTGCTCCGGAAGAGCATTTATCATTTTCCAGGAAATGATACACAAACCGGGGATCACCGTTTTTTTTGTTTTTGACGTCTGCTGGACGCCGGGACAGAACACTGTAACCCCGTGATCCCACACTGACCAGATTCATCTCATCCGGAAACATTGGGTCTGCCTCCAAGGCCGCTTCCTGGCAAGCGTCTTCCGGAAAAACCTCTACAGGCGCAACCAATTCATCTGCATAAAGTCCGGTGGCCCCGAGCGCTGCGCATTCATAAATCCTCTTTTCCGTGTACCATGCTTTAAACACGCCAAAAGGATTCCCGTCATGAGAAACCCGGGTTTCGGTTTCCTTTTGCATTACACCGTCATCATGCAAACGCGCCGTCACAAAACAGGCCGAAGCCTTGCCCAGGTCACATCCTGCAATTTTTACCGTCATTATGCCTCTCCCCTTACGCTGTCCGCTTCCGGTTGATCCAGTTTTTTTTAATCATCCCGATTGCTGTATACCATCTTGACAGCTCCGAACAAAAGAGGCATATATGACTTATTTCATGCTGAAAGTGACATTAATTTTCAAAATCAGGTCGCAACCCTTTAAAAGGAAAACATCATGGCAACAATCACCCTGCTCGCGGAAAACAACTGTGTGGCATCCGCTATCGCCGGATCTGTGGATGCGCTGAGCATTGCCGGCTTGTGGTGGCAGTTTATGAAAGCCGATGTCGTAGGGCCGCTGTTTAAAACTGAAATCGTCACGGTTGACGGACAGCCGGTGACAGCCAATGGCGGCATTACCCTGACCCCGTCCAGATCGATCCATGAAGTGAAAAAAACAGACCTGATCCTGCTGCCGGCTTTTCTGCCGCCGTTTGACCTGAAAAGCCCGAGGATAAAAACCATTTGTGAGTGGGTCAGAAAAAGTCATCAACGCGGAAGAAACATTGCCTGTACCTGCACCGGAACGTTCCTGCTTGCGGAAACCGGTCTTCTCGACGGCAGAACAGCAACCACCAACTGGCAGTTCGCGGATATTTTCAAGCGACAATATCCGAAAGTGAAGCTTCAGATTGATCGGATTTTGACCGAGGATGACGGTCTTTACTGTACAGGAGCGGCAACAGCCTTTATGACCCTATGCCTGCATCTGATTGAAAAATACGGATCAAAGGAACTGGCCTCCCGGTGCGCCAGGGCTCTCTTGGTTGATACAGACCGGCTCAGCCAGTCACCGTATATTGTTTATGATTTCTGGAAAAACCATTCTGATGAACCGATTTTAAAAGCCCAGCAATGGATGGAAAAAAATTATGAAACAAAATTTTCCATCGATGCCGTAGCCGAATCCGCCGGGATCAGTCCGAGGCATTTCAAACGGCGTTTCAAAAGCGCCACTGGTGAATCGCCCATTGCCTATCTCCAGCGGCTGCGTATCGAAAACGCCAAACGATTCCTGGAACGTACCCGCGACACTGTCAATGAGATCACCTGGAAGGTCGGATACGAAGATATCAATTCCTTCCGGAGGCTGTTTATCAAGCACACTGGATTATCGCCCAAAAGCTACCGGAACAAATTTTCAACTGCCGGCCGGGATGAGGTGACACAATGATTGTGATCAACGAGCTGAAAGGGAATGAACAATCCTCACTTTAATCCCAAAGCCCCTTTCATGACCAGCACGATCGAAGAGAGAAAACATATGGCGCCCAGAAGCACTACCGGCGCAAATGTCATGGCACCGTCTGTGATCCCCCGAAGCACCAGCCCGACAGGCATGATAAACCCCAAAACCGCCAGCCGTGAACACCATTTTCTTCCTTTTTCCGTCAGAGACAGTTTCTCCAGAAGACCGGCAACAATCAGGTTGTATAAGGCAATCGGCATGCCGTGGGTGTGCCCGGACTTTAAGAGATATCGCCCCAGCGGCAACGCATAAAACCCCTTATCAAAATAGGGATCCATGGAAAATCCAAGAATAAACCCGCCGGCAGCCGCCAGCAAAAGGCCTATACAGCCTGCGATGATATTGATTCTTCCCTGACCCATCTTGTTGTCCTCCCGGGTTAAAATGTTTGTGATTCGTATTCAAACACCAGATAGATTGTTCAGACTTGGCGACGAAAACCAGAATCTGTTTACTACCTTTTTTCTATAATCGCAACATCCGGAGCCGTGTTTCAATGCCGCCGTACTTGTTTCAACGACCCACTCAATTGCTTCACTTATCCGCGGAATTTGTAAGATGCGGCTGATGAAGCCTGACCGGAGTACCCTTCCGGAGTCTCAGGTTGAGCATTTCAACAAATACGGAAAAAGCCATGGCAAAATAGATGTATCCCTTGGGTATGTGCATATCCAGGCCATCTCCGATCAGTGCCACGCCGATCAGGAGCAGAAAGCTCAGCGCCAGCATTTTAATGGTGGGGTGTTTTTCAACGAAACGGCTTATTTTCCCGGATAAAAACATCATGAACACCACCGCAATGATCACTGCTGAAATCATGATCGCAAGCTGACTAGCCATCCCCAGGGCAGTGATGATGGAATCCAGAGAGAATACAATGTCCAGCAGGAGGATCTGAACAATAACCGCCCCAAAAGTCACTCCCACACGGGATGCAGATATTACCTGATCCCCTTCCAGTTTCTCATGAATTTCCATGGTGCTTTTCCAGAGCAGAAACACTCCTCCGGAGATCAGGATCAGATCCCGGCCGGATATCTCATTTTCCAGAACGGAAAACAATGGTTCCGTAAGTCCCATCAGCCAGGTCAGTGAAAACAGCAATGCAACACGAATAAACATCGCCAGCCCAAGCCCCAGAAGCCTTGCCTTCTCCTGCTGATGAGCAGGCAGTTTGCTTGCCTGGATTGAGATAAAGATAATATTGTCAATACCCAGAACAATTTCCAGAGCGGAAAGTGTCACCAGCGCCATCCATGCCTGTGGATCAGCGAGCCATTCCATTTTGCACAGCCTCCCTTCTTTATAAATTGAGATATGTTATATACAAAATGCTTCAGTTTTTTCAATCGATTTGTTGCGAAAAAATGGATGACCTGATATCAGAGCAAATATGCCTGAAAGCACCCTGATTTGGAACTTGTCAGGGCGAAAGCGCCTAAAAAGCTCAAGGCAAAATAACTTGACAATTAATAGCGTATTCTAATTTACTTATAGGGATAATGAAATGAATGATTTTGAAGGTTCAAAAAGCTTCACATCATTCAAAGAATTAGGTGGATTTACAGTTGGGGTGGATGATGTAATTAATGAAATCTCACATCATTCGTTGGATGGTATCTTGGGCTTTCTGGCTGGATTGTCTCTTGAAATGATCAAAGAGAAAAAAAATCTTTTTAGCCCTCGCCTTCAGGGAAGATATTTACAAAACGCGATTGTTGATGACTTCCCACAAAAAATCCCTAATGCATTTAAGATGTACATTCCAGGGAGAGTGCCAATTACTAAAGGACGTCATATTTTTGTACACGAACAAAATCTTGCTTGGCTCTGCAATGCAGCATTATTATATTCGAAAGAGAATCAAGTAACCCCTGAGATTGGATACAATTTTAGTTGTAGGATGTTTCGCATCCTTTTAATTATTAACGATTTTCTTTCACCTGAAAGTACGCAGAAACCGTATAATTTAAATAACCGCCGAATTTTTTCTCTGAATTGGTTGAGGCACGGACAATTCAACCGTTTATTCGGTGAATCGTTTGAAATACTTACAAAGTTAGCTCGTCAAAAAATAATTTTACTCGATATTTTGCCAAAATACTATCCGGGTATTGAGGACATTTATATAAAGGCATCCGGTGTAAGTCTCTTATCATATTTTTATGCGATATGCCTTTTCGTAACGCATTTATATGAAGGTATGAAAAAGGGGAACCATTGGTTTTCAGAAAGTACAATAACATCAAATATTAAGAATAATGAAATAGTTATTAAAAAAGCTATCTCAGATTGGAAAAGAAATCCTTCTCAATATCGAGATGCCTATTATTTATGGATGGAGAGTCGCAACGAGCCAGAACAATTACCAATTTATGATTTTGTACCTCTTCGTGAAAAACCGCTGATTGAGGGCCGCACAGGCGAATTGGTCTGCCCTATACCTTCCTTCCTTTTCTCAAAAATTGAAGATGGTCCTTTTTATATACTTTCCAATTATTTAAATGGTTCAGAATTAAATCGTTTTCATGTCGCATTAGGTGACGCTTACGAAGAATATGCGCACCAATTAGTAGAAAAAATAGCTGGAAAAGACACCCGTGGTGTATGGAGCATTTCAAGGAATCCACAATTAAAGACAAAAGGCGAACTCACCGATAGCTACTTACAACGAAATAAAATTGCAATTATTTTTGAACATAAGGGTCAACGACCAGGAACCGAATTTCTCTTGGGCCGTCAAAATGATCGAGTACTTGGTCCAACAGAAAATTTAATTGAAAAACTCGAAAATGGAGAACCTGTGAATTATTTGGAAGGGGCAAAATGCGATAAGGGATTTATAAGTCGCGGTATGTGGCAGCAATCAAAGAAAGGATTTGAAATAATTTCATGGGCGGAAAAGGAATTTGGGGATAAGCCAAATCGGCTGTATCCAATTATAACACTCCTTTCTTCTTTAGTGGTCGATACTATAGTAAGAAAAGCTTATTTAAATCCTCTAATCGATAAGGCAAAACTATATGCGGAAGATTTCTGGGAAAAACCACAATGGATTAATATAGCGGATTTAGAATCTCTGGCTCAAATTGCTGAAGACGGTAAGTTGGACATGGAAGCTGTCTTTTCTGAAAAAGCCTCTAATTCAACCAATGACCGTTTTGATATGTTTTTATGCTCTAAAAAATTAAGAGTTCTAAATATTAGGTTGCGTTCTGAAATGATAGCAATGTTGGATCAATCTTGTATGTATTTCTTTGATAAGGAATTGAGACGTAGAGATTTAAAAACGGTTGTATAAGACCAATCAAATTTAAATTAATTAGGATATCAAAAAAACGTATCTCACCAACACAAAGGCATTCACTCTGGTCCCAAAAGCTTACAGGCTTTTGATTGTGGTGATGATAGCGTTCGCCAGATTAAAAAGGAAAACTAAAATGCCTGAGATCAGTAGGTTCTATGGTATAATCATTGCTATGTTTTTCGATGATCACAACCCGCCGCATTTTCATGCTCGGTATGGCGGGGAGAAAGTGGCAATAGAAATAGAGTCGCTTCGGATTCTGGAGGGTCATTTTTCGCCCCGTGCGTTGGGTCTTGTAATCGAATGGGCCGTTCAGCACAGGAATGAGCTTTGGCAAAACTGGGAATTAGCGAAAAACAATCAGGCTCCAAAAAAAATTGAACCATTGAAATAAGGGAGGTGGGCCATGCTTAGGGATGTAATCTCAGCAGAATATAAGGGCGATTATAAAATTAAAGTAACATTTGAGGACGGTGCCTCTGGACTTGTCGATTTCTCAAAATATTTACTTGAAGGTGGGATATTTAAAAAATTCAAGGATATGGAATTTTTCAAAAATTTTAGAATTCATAAGGAACTTGGAGTACTGACCTGGGGGGATGAAATCGATATTGCACCGGAAACACTTTATTCCGTGGCAACGAACTCCCCTCTACCTGAATGGATGAATTCGCAGCAAGGCTCACCTGCGAACATGAGGTAGTAGAATGAAAACTTTGATACTCGGCGCCAGTGGCGCAACAGGAAAACTAGTTGTTTTGCAATTACTGGAAAGAAATTTATCAGCCAGAATTGTCGTACGTGAAACCGCTGTTATACCGGCAAAAATAACCGGAAATAAAAATATAGAAATTGTAAAAGGCAATATAGATGATCTGACAACAGATCAGATTCAAAAACTTATGCTGGATTGTGATTCGATCGTATGCTGCCTGGGTCATACCATAAGTTTCAAGGGTATATTCGGAAAGCCATACAACCTTGTTGCAAATGCCGTCAAAAAGATTACGGATGCTGCTTCATCGTTTGATACCGTAAAGAAGTTTGTTTTAATGAGTACGACAGCCTACACAAATAAAAAGCAGGGAGAAAAAAATACATTCGGAGAAAAACTGATCTTTTCATTGCTGAAAATTGTTTTACCTCCGCATAAAGACAATATTTTTGCAGGGGATCATCTTGTCTATGGATTGGAAGCAGCCGGCAGGATAGAATGGGTGGTTGTCCGCCCGGATTCGCTTTTTGATGAGGAGAATCAAAGTGAATATGAAATATGTGAATTAAAAACAAGAAGTCCGGTTTTTAATCCAGGCAGGACAAGCAGAATCAATGTAAGCCATTTCATGGCAGAGTTATTGGTAAATGATATTTTATGGCAAAAATGGAAGTACAAAACGCCTGTAATCTATAATAAAGACTGTAGGGAAAGATGAAAAATAAACAGGAACAAATCAATTTGTATTAGCCGTAATGGAACCTTAAAGCGCAAAGGAGTGATCCATGTTTTCCGCAAAATTCAAACCGATCTGTTGTCTTCCCATGATCCTGTGTCTACTGTGTTTCGGATGCTTTCACAAAACCGATCTTCCGCTGCTGACGTCTCCGGCAGCAGACCAGTCATCCATTTTAATCACCAATGCCGTTATATTTACCGGCAATCCGGATGACGGTATCCTGGAAAATTCAAATATTTTAATCGAAAAAGGAATAATATCCAAAATTTCTTCTGATGAAATTCATGCACCGGACGCAAGAGTGATCGATTCCAGAGGGAAAATGGTGTTACCCGGGCTCATCGATTCCCATATCCATATCTTTGGATCCGGTGCTCCGCCGACCTTTCCGGCATTGCCCAATCCGGAGCGGAACAGTTCTGCCTTTTTATATGCCGGTATCACAACGGTAGTAGACATGGGAGGACCGGTTAAGGAACTAAAAGAGCTATCCGCAAAGACTGAGACCAGCCAAATCTCCGGGCCTCGTTTGTTTTATGCAGGCCGGATGTTTACTTGTGAAGACGGCCACCCGGCTGCCATGATCCGGCGTATGGTGCCCTGGCTGCTGGATGAGTACCTGGTATGGAAAATGACGTTTGAAGTGGAAGACGGCGACGATCTCAATGCCATGGTTCTGGAAAACAAAAGCTACGGAACAACTTTCTCCAAGCTTGCCGTGGATGAGATTCCACTGGGTATTCCGACGCTGAATTCCGGGCAGGTTGCAAAGGTTGTTGAGGCTTCAAAGCAGAACGGATTTCTCACAGTCGCCCATATTGGTTCGGAAAAAAACATTTTAACCGCCATGGACGGCGGGGTAAACATTTTTATTCACGGCCCGTATCGCTCTTCCATTTCCGACACTACGATACAACGCATGAGGGAGATGAACTGTATTGTAACGCCGACCGTAGCCGTTTTTGATAATGTCGTAAGATATGGAAACGGCTCCCTGGAATTCAGCAATCTGGACCGTCAAATCGCCGATCCGGTCATTCTGGCGGAATATCAAAAACCGATCCCGGATGACGTTAATCCGGAACTTGCCGATTGGACGCGGAATGCGGCCAAGTATCAGGATATCAAGTTTACCAACGTGATCAAAATGAAAAAAGCAGGGATACCGATACTCGCCGGAAGCGACAGCATCAATGTGGCCTCCAGTCCCGGCGCCACCCTTCACCGCGAACTGGAACTTCTGGTCACCAAATGCGGATTTACGCCCATAGAAGCAGTTGCAGCAGCCACCTTCAAACCCGGAAAATACTATCAGGAAATATTCGGCCGACTTCCAGTCGGCATGTTAAAGGAAGGCGGGCCAGCGGATATACTCATCATAAATCGAGACTTTCGGAATGATATCCGTGCAACCCAGGACATTTATCTTGTCATCGCCAAGGGAAGAATTATCGAACGGAATACGCCGGTTTCGGATTGAACAGAAAACTATCACCCTATACGTTCGGAAATAAACATAGTGTTATGAAACAATTTCTAATAAGATTTGGGTGTCTAAGTATACTATTCAGTACGGTTGTATCATTGATACTTCATCAATTAGAGTATCCAATAACCGGAATCGATGATGCGAACATCTTTTTTGTGTATGCAAAAAATCTTAGCCAAGGACATGGCTTTGTCTATAATATTGGTGGAGAGCGAGTTGAAGGTTTTACTTCACTCCTGTGGGTGCTAATTGCCACCATATCATTTTTTTTCACTGACTATCCAGAGTCATTGCTTCTCCTTTTTAATATTATCCTTTTATCGGCTACAATGACAAGTTTGACCTTGTATCTTGATCATTTGTTTGAGTGGAAAAAAGACAATAACCTGTTACATATTCCATCCCCTTATAGCGTCCTCTATTTAGCCATACTTTTTTCTTCACCTGATTATATTACCTGGATGACTGTAACTTTAATGGATATAGGGATATGGGGCATCTTACTGATAAACAGTACACTTGTGGTCTTGAGAATTCATCCTGGTCAGCCAGTGAAATCGTTAATTTACCGTTTATCTGCGTTGATTATGCTTTCATTGCTTACGCGACCGGAATCCATGATTTGGTCTCTTGTATTCATTGGAATGATCTGGTTGCGATTTTATCTGGTTTTGGATCGAATAAAAGCAAATCACATCATATTATTGCCATTGACAACTTATGGGATAACATTGCTTTTGCTAACGCTCTTCAGATTGATATATTTTGGCTATCCGCTGCCGAACACATATTATGCCAAAGTCTCTCCTTCATTGGTCTATAATTTATCACAGGGAATAACGTATTTTCGAGAATATTTTGTATCCGGATTCATAGTTCAGCTTTCGATGCTATGTTTTCTCGTATTAATCTATCGCAGCTGTGTCAAGGTTATCCAGGCGCTATTGAAAAAAAATGTCCGGGTTGAAGGCATTCATTTTTTACCTATTATCACTTTGATTGGGTTATTGATCCCTATAATTACAGGAGGCGATCATTTCAGCTTATTTCGATTTTACCAGCCCATTTATTCACTTTTACTACTGCATATTTTTATCGTTGGGAAATCTTTCATGAATACCTGGGTTACGCGAGAACATCCCGTACGAATACATCAAATAATAGTTTTTGCTATGCTCTTACTATTCATATGGGAATCACAGCGAATTTCCTGGAACCGGTTACAGCAATTTGGGTATATAAAACGAGAGTTCTATGTGGCTGAACAATGGAGAACAATGGGAAAATTTCTTTCTGAATTCTGGAATGACCGTGATGATTATCCTACTATTGGAAGTATTGTGGCTGGTGGGATAAAACGATCCTATCCGGGAGAGATCATTGATCTTATGGGGTTGAATAATACCAAAATGGCCCACAGTCCTGGGAAACGTATGGGAATAAAAAACCATGCGGCATTTGAAAAGAAAACCTTTTATGAAATGCATCCGGACATAATTCTGCCTTACATAATTCCCAATGTCGGTTGTATTCAAAATGATCGTATCATATCTCAAAAGATTCTTACAAATACCTGGGTAAAGGTATCACTTAAAAATATTTGGAGCGACAGTGAATTTCAAAAAAAATATGACTTTGCCCAAATCACCAAAAAAATTGGCGCACAAAATCGATGTCTCACGGGTTTCATGTCTAAACAATTTCTGACCATGATAGATAATGATGCCGAATATACAGTGCAGATAATCCCATACTATTAATACATACAATGAAAAAGATACATTTATTCAATAGCAGACACACGGCTGACCTGCTGGGGCATCAAAATATTCTTGACAAATAAAAAAAACGTCGTTAAATGAATGGCATTAATTTAATGATATTTTTTTTAATTTTGTAAAAATATCAATACAAACTTCTTATCGGCAAATAAATAGATTCATATATAAGGAAAAAATGCCCAGAAAACAACGTCAACCATCGGAAGTGGAAGCGGTCAAACAGAAAATACTGAAAAACGCTCTGGAACTGATGAATAAGGCCGGGTTCGAAAAGTTCACCATGAAAGGACTTGCCCAGATGATGGGGATGACCGCACCTACGATTTACAGCTATTACCGGAACAAGGACGATCTGTATCTGGATATCCTGACCGAGGGGTTCCAGATGCTATACGAAAAATTAAAGCGGACCTGCCGGAAACATCGTGATCCTTTTAATAAAATTAGAGCCCTGATGGATGCGTATATGGATTTCGGCCTGAAGAACGCAAATTTTTACAACCTCATGTTTACCTGGCATGTACCCAAATACAACGATTATATCGGCACGGCTCTGGAAGAAGTTGCACGTAAAGAACTGGATACCGCGCTGCAGGTGACAAATCTTACTTTGGAAATCATAAAAGCCTGTGTTGATAAAAAAAGACCTCTGTCTGATGAAGATGCCCGGTTTTATCTGGTGAATTTCTGGAGTGCCGCCCATGGATATATTGCCGGGATCAACAACCAGTTGATCCATTACATGCATGAATCCCCGCTGTCCGTTAAAAAGCGGGTGCTGGATTCCATAGCGGAAACTTTTCAAAGAGAAATGGAGAAACGATCTCAAAAATGAGGAAGGTCAGGCTATGTTCAAGCGATTCAAAAAAAAGACTGCGATTATTGACGGGGAAAAAGTAACATTTCGCAAAGGCGCAACCATCCTTGAAACAGCCCGTATGGCCGGCATTGAAATCCCGACCCTCTGCCATATGGAAAACCATCCCCCAACCGGAGTCTGCCGTGTGTGCGTTGTAGAGGTTGAAGGTTCCAGGACACTTCCGGGAGCATGCCATACACCCATCACAGAAGGCATGGTGATCCACACCCGATCCCCGAAAGTGTTGGCTGTCCGGCAAGGCGTTGTAGAACTGATGCTTTCCGCTCATACCGGCAATTGCGTGAATGACCCCAATGCCGAATCCTGCAAGCTTCACAATCTTGCATCGGATCATGAAGTCGGCGCACCGCGATTCACGATCACGCATCCACGGTTTTATCCGATAGAAGAAAAAAATCCTTATGTCCAGAGGAATTTGTCCAAATGCATCCTGTGCCGGAGATGCATCACTGCATGTGAAGAGATTGCCGGAAAAAACATAATGAGCATTGGCTACCGGGGATTTAAAAGTAAAATCATTGCCGGCTGCGATACCTCCCTGACCACGGATGAATGCCGGAACTGCGGTATCTGTATTGAATACTGTCCGACCGGCGCGCTGAGCCACCCGGAAAACCAGCATGCGGTTCCACCCAGCCGGATGACCTCCGGAACAACCGTAAAAAAACAGCCGCCGCCGGGGAAGCCATCCCGTGCCGAACTTCTGCCCCTGCTTAAAAAAGAAGTTAGCCACAGCGGATGCCTTTCAGCAGAAACCATGAAACTGGTGGCCGGGAAAACCGATCTTTCGATCAGTGAAACTTTTGGCGTATCCAGTTTTTACGCCTTTCTCCCCAGAGAGGGAAACACCACCAACAGAATCCGGATCTGCCGGTGTGTGCCCTGTTTTCTGAAACAGGGAGCTTCCGTCATCACATCCTTACAAAAAGAACTGGGAATCCATCCGGGCGGGATAACCTCTGACGGCAAGTTCTCGCTTGAAGTCGTAAGCTGTATTGGCGCATGTGATCAGGCTCCGGCAATGATGATCAATGAAACAGTCTATGGAAACCTAAGCCCGGACAAGATCTCTGAAATCTTACAGACCTACTAGCAGACAGGAGGCAGCGTGCCTGAAAAACGGATTGCATTAAGAAACTGCGGTATTGTCGATCCAAGGGACATCGCATCATACCGGAAGGCCGGCGGATTTACCGCTTTCATGAAGGCCCGCGATACCATGAAGCCGGATCAGATCATCGATGAAATCAAAAAATCCGGCCTGACCGGAAGAGGCGGCGCCGGGTTCAGTTGCGGCTTGAAATGGGAACTTGCCGGAAACACCAAATCCAGCCGGAAATATCTGATCTGCAATGCAGACGAGGGCGAGGTCGGGACATTCAAGGACAGATACATCCTCACACACGATCCGTACGGATTGATTGAAGGCATGTGTATTGCAGGTCTTGCCATCGGCGCCACAAAGGGATTTATCTATCTCAGGGCGGAATATCATGCCCTTTTCAACCTTCTGTCCGATGCAATCGTGGAATCAAAACGCAATGGCTTCATGAGCCATATGGATATCAAGGTGTTTGAAGGAGCCGGAGCATACATCTGCGGTGAAGAGTCGGCGCTGATGAACTCAATTGAAGGCCGCCGGGGGGAATCCCGCTTCAAGCCTCCCTATCCGCCTATCCAGGGCCTCTGGGGCCGGCCCACCATCATCAATAATGTGGAAACCCTGATGAATGTCCCCTACATCATAAAGAACGGCGCCGCAGCTTTCAGCGCAATCGGAACCGGAAGGAGCAAGGGCACCAAGGTATTCAGCGTCAGCGGTGATGTTGAACGTCCGGGCGTGTATGAACTGACCATGGGCTCCTCTCTGAATGAACTGGTAGTCGATCTGGCCGGCGCCCAAGGCATTAAGGCAATTCAGATCGGCGGAGCCACCGGCAATATCCTGCCAGGGAGAAAGATCGATACACCCCTGTCCCATGAAACCTGTCTCGGATCCGGAGCGGTTGTTGTTTTCAATCAGACCCGGAATATCGTTGATATCGTGCACAACAACATCCTCTTTCTGCATGATGAATCCTGCGGTAAATGTACGCCATGCAGGGATGGACTGGAAGCCATGAAAGAAATATTTGACCGGCTGGTCAAAGGGGAAGGCATTCAGGAAGACATCCGGGTTCTGGAAGAGTTGTCAAAGGTCATGTCTCTGGCCTCCTTATGCGGACTGGGCCAGGCCGCCCCTGTTCCCGTTATGGATTCACTGAAATTTTTCAGAGAAGAGTATACGAATCTGATTCAACAATCAGCTTATGTCCGGAACTATACGGCACAAGGGTTATCCGTAACCCTTTAGGAGGTTCAAATGGACCATTTGTCGGAAAAAGAAAAACAGACCATGCGGGACCTGCAGGACAGCCTGACGGCCGATCCCTTTCCCTTAAAAACCTACACCCATATCGGGAAACGCGGCCCGCGGAGACTGGATGGTTTGCCCAAAGCTTCCGGAAAAGCAGACTACACCATGGATGTCCAGCTTCCCGGCATGCTGCACATGCGATTTATAGACTCCCCCTACCCCCATGCGAAAATCATCAGCATGGATACACGGGAAGCGGAACAACTGCCCGGAGTCCGCTATATGCTGCGCTTTGACAACCCGGAATTGCCCGAACGCGCCAGCATGGGAAAAGTATCCGGCCTCTATGGCGACCCTCCGCCCTTATCCGGAATTGCGCATTTTGAAGGAGAGCCAATGGGCGCAGCCGTAGCAGCTGAATCGGAAGAGATCGCAGAAAAAGCACTGGAGCTGATCCGTATCGAATGGGAACCGCGTCCGTTCAACCTGGATATCATAAAGGCCATGGAAAAAGATGCGCCCTTGTCCTACCCGGAGATGTACCCGGATTCCAATTACTGGAACAATGGATTGTTCGATGTTCTCACCCAGGGAGATGTAAAAAAAGGTTTTGCAAAATCGGAAAAAGTCATTGAGTTTGAGTTTGTCAGACGTGGCCATACCTGGATCGGACCGGAACGGCCCTGCGGCGTTTTCCAATGGAAAGGCGATTGCCCGGAAGTCTGGGTCAAACAGCAGCGTCCCCACCTGGTGAAGAAGAACCTCTCCACCTGGTATGGCGGCGTGCCCATGAACAAAATTCAACTGCACTGCCTGTACCAGGGAGCCAGTTTCGGCGGATGGGTACAGGTTCCGTGGAATATGGGCCCTCTCTACTGCGCCGGCTTTGTAGCCAAAAAAACCGGCCGGCCGGTTAAGTATGTATTTACCCGGCGTGAAGATTTTTACGGCGGGTCCATGGACGGCGGAACCTACCGCTTCAAGGTCGGATTCAACAAGGACGGAACCATTCTGGCTGTGGAAGGCACATCTATCTGCGAGAATCAGATCTGGCCGGTATTCAATCCCATGAATCATCTGAAGGAGAGTACAAGAATCCCCCATCTCTCCGGCAAGTGTGTAAGCATCTGGGTCAATAAGGGCCCGACCGTTCCCACCAGATGCGAACAACTGCCCACAACCCTGAGTCTGACAGCGATTTTCAGCCGGGTTGCAGCCGAATGCGGCCTTGACCCCATAGAAGTCGCACTCCGGAATGATGGTGAAGAAGGGCATGACATGGCCCATCTGAACAAAAAGAAGAAAAAACTGGGTTTTGCGGTAATTGACAGCCTGAAGGAGTGTGTGGATAAAGGCAAGGCAGCCATGGATTGGGACAAAAAATGGCATCCGCCGGGTACCCAAAAACTCCCGAACGGCCGGATGCACGGCCTTGGATTTACCTGGACCAATGAATGGGATGATTCACTTGGCTCATCCGAGATGGCCATTCGCATTGAAAGAAATGACGGAACTGCATCCATCCTCGCCATGGGATGCGACAACGGAGTAGATGCGGAAAACACCTACTGCCGGATCGCCGCGGATGAACTGGGATTCCGTCTGGAAGATGTGCACTACAATCCCCAGGTGGATACGGGTTTTTTCAGGATGTCCCCGGATTCCTCTACCAACATGTCCATCAATGGCTGGGCTGTAAGACATGCTGCCCGGATTTTAAAAAAGCAGATTCTGGAAGCCGCTGTCGGCCCCACGGCAAAAACCCAGAGAGGAAGCTTTCGACCTGCATTCCCGGACTGCAAACCTGAAGATTTGGATATTATCGAAAGTGTGATTATCAAAAAATCCGACCCTGCCGACCGGATAAAAGTAGCTGATTTTGTGCGAGAAGCCGGCCAATCCGGCCCCCTAACCTCCACGGAAAGCGGAGGGTTCCGGTGGGCATTCACTGAACCGCTTTTTGCTTACAGCTACCACGTTCAGGTGGGAAGTTACAATCCCGTCAATCCACGGCCGCATATGACCCGGCAGGCGCACTTTCTGGAGATAGAAGTGGATACCGAAACCGGAGAAATTCACATCATAAAAGTGGTCAACGTGAATGACGTGGGCAAGGCCATCAATCCCATGAGCTGCGAAGGGCAGCAGTATGGTGGTTCAATCATGGGCTTAAGCCGGGGCAAATTTGAGGAGATGATCTATGATCCAGCCACCGGAGTTTTGCTGAACGGCAATCTGCTGGATTACAAAATCGCAACCACCCTGGATGTGGATGCCCCCATCGACACGATCCTGGTAGAAAGCGGAATGGGTTACGGGCCGTATGGATCAGTCGGGATTGGTGAAGATGTGGGAACTGTCATGACCGGCCTGATCGGACCGGCTGTTCACAATGCCATCGGTGTCTGGATCAATGATCATCCGATCACACCGGATAAAATTTTAAAAGCGCTCGGCAAATGACACTATGGAGAGAAAAACCATGACAGAGAATACCAAAAACGACTTCAGATGCCCTTATTGCCGAAGGCTTTTTGATTCCCTTTCGGCCATGAAAAATCACATGCTCGAAAACCACAGGGACGGCGATCTGCCCAAGCCCGAAGGACAGATCCGTCTGACCATCAACAGGAAGAAATATATTCAGGATGTGAAACCCGGCTGGACTTTATATTACCTGATTCACGATCAGCTTGGGTTTACCGGTTCCAAGCAGTTCTGCGACCGGGGCGCATGCGGCTCCTGCACGGTTATCATGGATGGGAAAGCGGTTCTCTCCTGCATGATCCTGGCCATTGAATGCGACGGAAAAACCATCGAAACTATTGAAGGAATTGCCGAGGCTGAACATCCCCTGATCCCTTCCTATGTCAAACATCATGCCATGCAGTGCGGTTATTGCACACCGGGTTTTGTCACCACCTCCAAGGCGCTTCTGGACAGGAATCCGGAACCGACCGAGCCGGAAATCCGCACCGCACTTTCCGGCAACCTGTGCCGATGCGGTACCTATCCTCAGCACGTCACGGCAGTTCAGGAAACGGCCATAACCCTGAAATCTCAAACAAGGCAGCGAGGTTGATTTCATGAAAGATTTCATCCATTTTAATGCATATTCGATTGATGAAGCCGTGGCCCTCCTGAGCCGCTATGGCGGAAATGCCGAAATCATCGCAGGGGGTACGGATCTCCTGGGTAAAATGAAAGACCGGATTCTGCCATCCTATCCGGAAGCCCTGATTAATATCAAAACCATACCAGGCCTGGATCAGATCGAAGAAAAAGAAGGAATGATCTCCATCGGCGCGCTGGTAACGCTTTCCTGTGTGGCGGAACATCCTGTCATTCAAAAAACCTGTACCGCACTGGCCCAGGCCGCGAGCCGGACGGCTTCGCCTCATCTCCGGAACATGGGCACCCTTGCCGGAAATATCTGTCAGGACATCCGGTGCTGGTATTACCGCGCACCGCAAAACCGCTTCTCCTGCCTGCGGAAAGGCGGCGGCAGATGTTACGCCATCAAGGGGGATAACCGGTATCATTCGATTTTCGGAGGCAGCGTCAAGGGTGGATGCTTTGCGGTTCATCCCAGCGATACAGCGCCTGCTCTGATCGCCCTGAATGCCCGGATCATAACGTCAAAACAGAGCATCAGTGCGGATACATTTTTCAATGTGGGAGTCACCCACACTACAGTTCTTGCGAACGATGAAATCATTACCGCCATTCAAATCCCTGCACCGGCTCCGGATACCCGGAGTACATTCCAGAAATTTGCACTGAGAAAATCGATTGATTTCCCGATTGTCAACTGTGCTGTGGCCGTCACAGAAAAAAATGGGAGTATTGCCCATGCCAGACTGTGCCTGAATGCTGTGAGCGTCGTTCCACGGAGAGCTGTAAAAACCGAAGAAGTTCTCACCGGCAATAAAATAGATGAAACCGTTGCCGAAGAAGCTGCGATGGCGGCTGTTGCCGATGCAAAACCGATGGAAGGGAACGCCTATATGATACCGGTCACCAGAGCCATTGTCAAAAGAACGATTCTGGCGTGCCGGGAAAACCATGGAGGTTGATGGAATATGAGATTCTCTTTCCTGATGTTTATCCTGCCGCTGATCATAAAGCTGAACATCAAAACCAAAAAATATGTCCGGGATATGCTCACGACGCATAACTATCGGTTTGTCATGATGACCAAGGATGGGAAAAGGGGAAAACGATTTATTTTCCATAAAGGAACTTTTTCTGTTGACAATATCCTGACGGAGTATGATTTTGCGTATGTATGGAAGAATGGGAATACCGCCTTTAAAGTTCTGACCAATCCAGACCCCACAGGCCTGTTCAAGGCTGAAGCCAACCGGGATCTGGACATCCTGGGGAGCCGGGCGCTGAGTATCCCGTTTAACATTTTCCTGGGGTATGCTACCGGCAATTTCAAAAAAAAATAAGCAGCTGTTCAGGAGAAAAAAATGAAAATCCATGTTGGATACACGGGATTTCTGAAAATACAAGAGATTGAAAAAAATCCTGTGATCGAGATGCCGGAAGGCAGCACCATTATGGATCTTTTCCAGCGGATCGGTCTAAAGAAAGATGCACAGAGAAATGTGCAGGCTTTCATCAATCAGGATGCTGCCTGGAAATCCACAAAACTGAAAGACAACGACCAGGTCAACATTGTGGCCTATATTACGGGCGGTTAATGCAAGCTATCTCAAAAAGGTCTTTTGGCTCAAACTCTGCGTTGGATTCAGTTTTCAAATCCTCGACATACTTCGAGTATGCCTGCGGTTTAAAATCTGAATCCGCCTTGATTTTGAACCAAAATCTTTTTTTTGAGATAGCTTGCAATAAGATACTTACATGAACAATATTTTTACAACCATACTCGATATTGTAAAAACAGGTGAAGATCTTGTCCTTGCCCGGATCGTGAACAGCAAAGGATCTACACCACGGACTTCGGGTGCCAGGATGGTGGTTCGTCGGAATAGGAGCCTATCCGGAACCATCGGCGGCGGGCTTGTCGAGGCCTCTGCAATCAAAGCGGCCATGGATGCTTTTAAAACCGGATGTTCCGCCCTCTTTGAACTTGATCTGTCTTCCGAAACTTTGGCTGAAACAGAGATGATCTGCGGCGGCCATCTGCAAGTTCTATGTGAATACATCCCGTCTGATAAGGATACAATATCTCTGTTCGAGTCCGTTGTTCAAACCGAAAAAAAGCTCCGGACAAGGCTTTTGTGTACAGAGTTTCATGAAATCAATAAATGCCTCACGGTAGTCCGAAGGATGCTGCTGAAAGACGGGAAGGATATTCAAGTATTCGCGACCGACCCTGAAATTCATGAAGATATCCTGCGCCTGATTAAAAACGCAATCGGATCTTCTATCCTTGTGATGGAAGGGCGGAATTACTGTATTGACATACTTGAATGCAGTCATACAGTCTATATCTTCGGTGCAGGGCATGTTGCAAAAGAAGTTTCCTCTCTGGCTATGAATGTCGGGTTTCACACCTTGATCCTCGACGACCGGATGGAGTTTGCCAATAAAAAACGATTTCCTTCTCCAGCCGGGGTTGTTGTTCTGGATTCTTTTGAAAACTGCTTCCGCAACCAGGATTTAGATGACCACAGCTATGTTGTTATTGTCACTCGCGGCCATCTGCATGACAAGACCGTGCTGGCACAGGCATTACGAACCCAGGCAGGTTATATCGGAATGATCGGAAGTCGAAGAAAAAGGGATTCCATTTACAAGGCACTCCTTCAGGAAGGGTTCACGGATCTTGATCTGGCAAGAGTCCACAGCCCGATCGGACTTTCCATAAGCGCAGAAACCCCGGAGGAAATAGCCGTCAGCATTGTCGGGGAACTGATTCACCACCGGGCGCAAAAAAGACGATGAACCAGCAAAGAATCACAGCAATCATACCGGCAGCCGGATATTCCACCCGGATGGGCCAATTCAAACCCCTGCTGAAAATCGGGGAAGAAACCATGATCGAAAGATCTGTTTCCCTGTTCAGACAGGCTGGAATCGATGATGTCCGCGTGGTCATCGGCTATTGCCGTGAACAGATAGAGCCTATTCTTGAAAAGACCGGAGCACGGGCAATCGTTAATTATGCAAACTCCCATGAGATGTTTTCTTCCGTGCTCGCCGCACTTAAAAGCCTGGAATCCCATATCCAGTCCATCATCCTTCTGCCTGTCGACATCCCTCTGGTAAGGCCCTACACCATACACTCTCTGCTGGAACAACATCGCAAGTACAGCGGCAAGATCCTGATCCCCTGCTTTCATCATCAGCAGGGTCATCCGGTCGTCATTCCAGTTGAATACTTCGGCATGATCCAAAAGTGGAACGGAGAAAACGGCCTGAAAGGCGTCCTGAACCTCCTGATCGACAAGACAGTCAGGATTCCGGTAGCAGATGCCGGCATTCTTCCGGATGTGGATACTCCTTCTGATTACGAAGCGATACTGAAAAAATTTGCCCGGTATGCGATTCCGACAAGAGACGAATGCGAATCCATTCTCCGGGACATCGCCTGTGTTGACGAAACGATCTATGAGCATTGCAATGCTGTGGCGGATATGGCAGCAAAGATATCCAAGGTTCTGAATCGCGCCAATTGCCCCATCGATAACGAACAGATTGAAGCCGCCGCCCTTCTACACGATCTTGCCAAAGGGAAACCCCGGCACGCAGAAAAAGCGGCCGAATTGTTAACCAGCATGGGTTTTCCGGAGATTGCCGATATTGTGGCAACACACACAGACATCGAGTATTCTCCGCTTGCTCCAATCAACTGTGCCGAGGTTCTGTATCTGGCTGATAAGCTGGTCAAAGGGAATCAGGTGATGGACATCTATGAACGATTCCAGACATCGCTGGAAAAATACAGCCATGATCCGGAAATAAAGAAGAAGATCGAAAAACGGATGCATAACGCTGAACTGATCCAAAAAAAAATTGCGTCCATAATCGGAAAGTCGCTCCGAGGGGGGCGAACATGATTTTTAGGGGTTTCCCCAAATGGAATTCATTTTCGATTGTTCCAGAAGCCCGATACTGATTTACCGCTTTGCCCCAATCGAGATAAGGGGTTTTTTGGGTGTGATAATTTTTTTCTGAACCACATATTCGATATACGTTTTATTAATCTGGTTATATTTTTCAATTTTTTTGGTGAGCTCAAAGCGACCTGTGTTTCCGGGATCAATCGCTCTTTTATGATTTACAATCGTTTCATCTGAGGCGATCACTTCATCACTGTCATTTGTAAAATATATCACTACATATCCTGTTGTAGGATAAGCATCAGTATTCCGGATAACTCCGCTCACATAAAAAAGGCCGGCCTCGTGCATAACAGCCTCCAGGTTTTCCACTTCGTAACTGGGGCTGGAATAAAAGCTTTGTGCCGGTTTTACTTCTGATCCATAAAGACTGGTTGTCATGGAAAACAATAGAACCCAACATATTAGGAAAAAGACAGCTCTTTTCATATTTGCCTCTTTTGCTCGGTTACTATGAGCAGTGAACACGTTTTATTCTTGGATTCAAAGATCTATTCATGGCACTACTATAAAATATTTATTTGGAATATTCAATCGGATATTTTGATAGGATTGCCCTGTTTCTGTTTCCTCTTTCCAATTCCTTTTCATGGACATCCGATAATTGGTGATTCCTTACCATTGTTAATAACGTCGGTTTGACCTTATGAATCAATTTACCTGCGTGTTTTATTCTCCATTTTTATGCGATCATGTAAAAACCGCCAGTCATCTGACATAGGGTGGCGGTTGCATCTCTTGTCGGCTTTAGCCCAAATGCGTCATTTTACCGGATCATCGCCGCCAGCATATTCAGATCCATCTTTGCCAGCAATTCGTCAACGATTTTCTCATCCGCCTCGATCTCAAGAATCAAGCGTTGAACCTTTGCACCTGGACCAGTGTCGCTGGTCTGATAGATCTTGAAGGTGTCACCGGATTTCTCCTTCTTGTATGTTCCGAAAAACAGCATGGTCGTATCCAAACCGTCTGACTGGTTGGGTCGTGATGCCCGCACGGTTCGCAATGCGTACACTGCCGGAGCCTTTGGCGTGATTTCTTTTACAAATGAGTAATCAGCGCCGTGAGCGTTGATGCGGATTCTGACTTTTGCCGAGTTGTGCATTTGATCGTCTATTTTTGATTTCATTTTCTGCATTCCGGAATTCGAATTCATTGCTTCCTGCATTTCATTCTGAATCTGTGCAATTGATGCCTGATCGCCTTTGGCTATGGCTTCATTCATCTTGTCACCAAGAGACGAGAGCTTTCCGCTCAGATCCTCCATCGACTTGCTGTCTGCTTCCATACTGGTGAGATCCATTGTAACGGGTTTCTGATAATCACACAGGATATCGAAAAACATCGGCCTATTCTCAGAACCCACCCCTACCTTGGTCGGCATGCTCAGTTCTTCAAGGTGTACTGTCCATCCAGCCGGTGCAGCCGGCATCAGGGCAATTGCTTTCTGGTATGTATTCTTGTAATAATCCTTCTCCGCCGATGTCAGAAACCGCTCCTCTCCTCCGTCTGCCCAGGCCAGGATGGTCATTGTCAGCATAGCTGCCATAAAAATCAAAATCCGTTTCATTTCACCTCTCCTCCTGTGATATTTATCCTTCCCGAAAAAACTGTATACCCGGTAAAATCTCTTTTTCCAGGTTGTACCATTCCTGCATAAAGTGAACAAGCGTTTTCCGGCCTCTGACAGAATGCTTGTTCCTTCGGCAATAAAGCTGCAGCGAAACAAGTGCCTTACAGGGTCTTTTCAAAAATGGACCAACATGTCCCCCGAACGCTTCAAAAACTAGACTGCATTGAATATATCAGTTGCGGAAAAAAGGTACGATAGAACAATAAAAAATTAATAACTAATTGTTTTATTGCTAAATATCAGATTATCGCGCAACTCGAATTATATAAAAAAGCCTTTAATCGCAATTTTTTTTTAACCGGTTTATACAATTGCCATTCACTTCCTTTGCCACGTTTGCCCTTTGCCGGCCGAATCGTTTTTCCCCGGCGCATTTCTTGAAGTTGGTTGGTGAGAAAATGTCTTTCTTATCAGCGGTCAAGGCTTTGAATAATTTTTTCATCAGCAATTTATTCATTCCGGACGCAGATCAGAATTAAACCGCTACAAATATTTTTCCAATATATTCTTTTAAAATGGTACTACGATTCACGATTATTGACACTCTGCCTCTCCTCATATATGGTTATATCCTGAAAAAGAAAAGCCCCGCAACCACTCCGTTTTGTTTATTACTGCGACAAAGGGGTAAAAAACTTTGAGGAAATATATACTTCTGTAAATTGTTTGAGGATATTTATGATCTATTGCATAGAAGCAAAAAACTACCGAAGTTTGAAATATATACGCCAAACGATCAATAGTTTTCAGGTAATGATTGGTGCAAATGCCAGCGGGAAAACAACTTTTCTGGATGTTATCAGTTTTATCTCTGACATTGTTCAGCTGGGGATTGATGAAGCCATCTCCAAAAGAGTTTCCATGTTTCAGGATCTAACCTGTTTTGGCAAAGGGGGAACCATTCAACTGGCTCTGGAAATCCTTTTGCCGGACAACATCAGAGCAAAATTATCTGATCAGGAATTCAGCTATATCCGTTATGAAATGGAAATCGGCATAGCAGACCAAACTGAAGAACATGCGATTATTGAGGAATCTGCAATATTGATTAAGGAAGATGCAATTCGAACAAAAATTGATTCACAGCAAATGGACCTGTTCCCCATGCTTCATGAGGAGCCGGATAGCATACTGAACAAAAAATATAAGGATAAACATTCAAGGAGAATATTCAGAAAGAAACCAGGTGGAAATGACAATTTTTATGACGAAACCCAGGAGAGGGCTGGAAAAGGCTGGATGCCTTCCTTCAAATTCGGCATTAAGAAAACAGCGCTTGGGAATCTCCCGGCGGATGCAACGAAATTTCCTGCTTCAAGCTGGCTGAAGGAGTTTTTAACAGAAGGAATTCAACTTTTTATTCTGGATAGTCTGAAAATTCGTATGCCAAGCCCTCCAGGTCAAAGTCGACGTTTTAAACCTGATGGCTCCAACCTTCCCTGGGTTATTGATGATCTTAAAAAGGAATCCAAACGTTTTGAGAAGTGGCTGGCTCACTTGAAAACAGCCTTCCCGGATATTACAGATATTGAAATAATTGAAAGGCCGGAAGATAGACATAAATACATCCGGGTTAACTATTTGAATGAAGGAAAAATCCCAAGCTGGCTGGTTTCCGATGGGACCCTCCGACTTTTTGCTTTAACGATCATCGCTTACCTACCTAATCTCCAAAACATTTTTTTAATTGAAGAACCTGAGAACGGAATCCATCCAAAAGCGATTGAAACCGTATATCAATCACTTTCATCGGTATATGGATCACAGATACTCCTTGCCTCCCATTCTCCCATCATTTTAAGCATGGTACAATCGCATGATGTTTTATGCTTTGCAAAGACAAGAGGAGGAATTACGGATATTGTGAGTGGTGCGAATCACCCCAAGTTGAAGAACTGGAAAGGAACGATCAATCTGAGTGATCTGTTTGCTGGAGGGATACTCGGATGAAAGACATCCTGGTTTTAACAGCAGACAAAGACGCCGAACTGATGCTGAAGGCTCTATTGGACAGATTGCCAAGGTCTGAAAAGATCAGAGAGTTCAACTTTGATATCATTACCCACCCAAAGCGAGATCCCGGAGTTGTAAATCAGTCCGTAGAATATGTTCGTCCTTACATCAAAGACTACCGTTTTCTGTTGGTGTTTTTTGACCATGAGGGTAGTGGCAAAGAAAAGAAAGCAAAACTTGAATTGGAATTACAAATCGAAAAAGAGCTTGATAGTAATGGATGGCAAGACAGAAATGCCTGCATAATTCTTGAACCTGAGCTGGAATCCTGGTTATGGGTCAACAAAACTCATCTTCATCAGATTATGGATTGGGAACATCAGGAAGATGTCTATCAATGGATCAAAACAAAAGGATTTTCTTGCATAAACTCAAAACCGGTCAGACCCAAGGAGGCTTTTGAGTCTGCACTAAAATACCAAAAAATACCACGTTCTTCTTCTCTTTATGTAACACTGGCAGAAAAGGCTGATTATCTGGATTGTATCGATACCTCCTTTACGAAATTCATCAATACCATTCGAAACTGGATTCCATAAATGCAGCTGAATCCCAGATCTATTTAAAAAAGCTCAGCAAAGCATGCAGATTGGTCATGGGATGGGGCGGACATCCCGGGATGAACAGATCCACGGGCAGCAGTTTGTCCAATCCTTCCGTAATCTCGGCGCTTCCCCGGAAAGGGCCGCCGGTGATGGTACAGCTTCCGACCGCAATGACAGCCTTGGGAGAAGGAGTGGCTTCATAGGTCTTAAGAAGCGCTGTCCTCATATTCCGGGAGATGGGGCCGGTAACCACGATGGCGTCTGCATGACGGGGTGATGCCACAAAGTTGATACCGAACCGGGCCAGGTCGAAAAACGGAGTGGCCAATACATTCAGGTCCGCTTCACAGGCATTGCATCCGGCAGCCGATACCTGGCGCAGTTGCAGGGAACGTCCGAACAGTTTTTTAAAGTGCTGCCTTGCATGATCGGCAAGGGACGGCAATGTTCCATCGGTTATCAGGTGCTCTTTTTCGGAAACGGAAATTTCAAAATTGCCGGTAAAGGAAACAAACTCTCCTTTGGACAGGCGTTCACAGGTTCCGCAGAAGACGCAGCGTCCCATGTCAATCACTTTTGCTCCTGCATCAATGGCATCCTGAGGGCAGGCGGAAGCACATTTTTTAGCTATTTCTTCCGACGCATTTTTATGAATTTCCGGCAATCCGCGATAGCGCGGAAACAGTTCGATCTTTTCTTTGGGATAATTGTTGGTACGGTATCCCTGTTCCCATCGGTTATACAATGTCTTTAGCATAGTGGCCTATCAATCCATCCATAATTTGTTTACAGATCAAACCCGCAATAGGAGAGGTTGAAACTTTTGTTGTTCAGGGGAAAATCCGAAATCCCCGTATTCCTCAAAGCCATGGACAGGCCATTCCAGTTATGGAAGGAAGGGTCCTTGACCTTGTAGCGGAGAATCCTGCCCTTGGCGTCGGTCAGCAGGCAGTGGGATACTTCTCCCCGCCAGGCCTCATTCAGCGACACCACAAACGCAGAGGGATTCAGGGTGGGCGCAGCAGTTGAAATCTCTCTGGTTTCAATCGTACCGGTCAGCAGGGATTGAATGATCTCAATGGACTGCAACACCTCGTCTGCCCTGACTTTTGCCCGTGCATACACATCCCCGCTGGACTTGGCGTTTTCCGGGATATCCAGTTCCCCGTATTGCTCCGTGGGAAAAACACGCCGGACATCATATGGAATGCCGCTGGCACGGGCAGCCAGCCCTACCAGACCCAGTTTTTCCGCATCCGACCGGCTGACCGTCCCGCACTCTTCAAAACGAGACCGGACACTGGGCGTAGTAATCAACAGAAGATCAATGACGTGTGTCATCTGGGTTTTGAGTTCATCAAGACGCTCACGCATGATTTTCAGAACATCTCCGGTAATGGAAAAGCAAACCCCGCCCGGCCGGACCAGCCCTTTGCCAAACCGGTTCCCGCAGATCAGCAGGGAAAGGTTCAGAAAGTCTCCCCGCATCCTTCCGCAGTAGTTGGCCGGCGGCAGAAAGGCCACATCACCGCTCAATGCGCCCAGGTCACCGGTGTGGTTGGCAAGCCTTTCCAGTTCCAGCGCAATTGTCCGGATGATCCGGGCACCTTGATCCGTCTGGATATTGGCAAGCGCCTCCATAGCTTCGGCCATACAAAGGCTGTGGCCGATAGTGGTGTCACCGGCAATATTTTCAGCTAGTATGGGAAGCCGTCCGGCATCCGCAGTCTGTAACAGGTTCTCAACCCCCCGATGCTGGTATCCCAACTGGATCTCCAGGTTCAACACCCGTTCTCCGATACAATTAAACCGGAAATGCCCGGGTTCGATAACCCCTGCGTGTACAGGCCCCACAGCCACCTCGTGAATTTCTTCTCCTTCCACCGAGTAGTAGTCATAGTTTCCGGGGATATCTTTTTCATAGTCATTGCCGAATACATCCAGCCTGCCCGTAAGATTGGGGTGATACCGCACCATTTTCAGCCAGGGATGCCCTTCGGGCTTAATACCATACTGCTCGGCAATTTCCCTTTCAAACATATGAAAAGGTTCGCACTCGGGAGTCATGGAAGGATAGGTTTCCGGCGCATTGCATCCGGCCACCAGCAACAAATCATTGCGGAGAGCGAACAGTTGATCGGTGCGGAGGACAGCCATCAGTTTGACAGCATCCTTATCATGGTATGCAAAATAGTGGACAACCTTGCCGTGATTTTTTACAATCTTAATGGCTTCCTGTCTGAAATCATCAAATGTCAGCTCCGGGATAGCGGCTCTTTCCACTGCTTCATTGTTTCCGATTTGTAAAAAAGCTGTTTTCATTAAAATCCCCCGCCCGCGTAATTCACTGCACTGGTAATGGTCTGGTACAAGGTATCCGGAATCCAGAGGCACAGTGACAGAGAGGTTGAAAGCAGTATATACTGGGGCCAGATCATGGTGATTTTTTCATCCATCTGAGCCTTTGCATTTGTGTCATGAAAAGATATCTTCATTGCGTGGTTGGCAAAACCGGCAAAAATGATACACAGACTCAGGATAAAAATTCCAGCACCCGCATAATGCGCACTGCGGAAAGCACCGATGATAATCAGTAGCTCCCCGATAAAAATTCCAAAAGGAGGAAATCCGGAAACACCTGCAAATCCCCCGAAAAATGCGATAAAGGTTCCGGGCATCGCCTTGACCAGGCCTCCGGTTTTTTCAATCAGGCGGGTGCCGTAACCCAGAAGGATATTTCCGGAAGTTAAAAACAGGGAGGATTTGATCAGGCTGTGATGGATCAGGCAGAGCATGGCTCCGTATGCGCCCAATCCCCCGATGCCGGTTCCGAATGCGATGATCCCCATGTTTTCGATACTGGAATAGGCCAGCATCCGTTTGTATTCCGTCTGCTTGAGAATAAAGGTTGCGGCAACCAGCATGGAAGTGATACCGAACACCATCAGTATGGTTCCGGAAAACGAACCAAGACCTGCGGCGCACATGATTTTGTTGGTCTTGAATATTCCGAGGAATGCACAGTTGAGCAGCACGCCGGACAAAAGGGCGGATGCCGGGCTGGGTGCTTCGCTATGGGCATCCGGAAGCCATGTGTGCATGGGCGCAAGACCCATCTTTGTGCCATACCCCACAAGAATAAACACAAAACCGGCCTTGAGCCACATGGGATCAAGCTGTCCGGCAGCAATGGTTAAGGCGGAAAACGAAACCGCCGTATCCACCTGACCGATATCCATAGCCAGGGTGATCAGTACCGATCCCAAAAGCGCTAGGGCAATACCGACCGAACAGATCAGCACATATTTCCAGGTGGCCTCCAGGGAAGCCTTTGACCGGTGTGTGTAAATGAGCGGCGCACTGGCCAGGGTTGTGGCTTCAATGGCAATCCACATCACCATGATATGATCGGACAGGGTGACCATGGTCATGGTGGACAGAAACAGCAGCATGGACCCGGTGAAAATCTTCTCGGATCGGATTTTCGATTCCAAAAGATAACCGGTAGTATAGATCGAAATCAAAAAAAACAGAAGGGATATCACCAGCAAAGACAGCATGCCTTCCGGTGTCACTGCAAAATATTCACCCAACATCGGCTCCGGCCGCTTGATCCATAAAAGAACAGACAGAACCAGATGAAAGGCACCGGTGATCACCAATAAAGGCCGGCCGGCCGATGGGTTCAAAAAAAATGCGATGATGCCGGTCAAAAACGGCACGAAAAATATGATTTCAACCATGAACAAACCGCCTTATTCCTTTAATGTTCTGAGATGAGCAGTATCCACGTTATCAAATGTCTGTTTGATATTCTGAAGGATAATGGCCATGATCATAACCCCTGCCAGGATATCGAGCAAAATCCCGAATTCAACAATATGATGAGTCCGGATCGAAAAGGTGGTTCCCACCAGATAGATACCGTTTTCCATCATGATATACCCAAGCACCATGGCAATGGCATTCCGCCGGGTCATCAGCAAAAAGATGCCGGTTACCAGCAGGGTAATGGCCGTGGGCAGCAGTAAATGATGTTCTTTGATGGATGGAACATTCAATTTATGGCTCACATAGGTTGCAGCCACAATCAGCACCAGGCCGGCCAGCAAAGAAGCATGATATCCGATAATCGGTTCCACTTCACGGCGGATGGCTACTTTTTTAATCACCAGATAAATACACAAAGGGATGATCACACCCCGGATCATCATGGTGGTCAGAGTGAAGGTAACGCCGCCGGCTGTCAGGTTATGGCCCAGGAAAAGAGGAATCATTGAAACCACCACTCCCTGGAAGGCCATCACCTTGATCAGACCCGGCAGCCGGTTGGAGGCAAAGGAAAATAAAGACGACAGAATGACAAGGGATAAAGCTGTGTCAATGGAATTCATCCGTTTAAAACTCCAGGGTGATAATGGTTGCAAAAAAAGCCAGGGCAAAAGAGGTTAAAATGAATTTCGGCACCAGATCCATTCGATACCGGGCCATGATCGATTCCATCACACCGACTGCCGCGTAAACCACCAAAAGCGAACCCCAGAACAGGCCGATATCCGCCATGGGAGTGCCCATATCAAAAGGAAACACAAGGCTTGCGACCATGGTTGAGTAGAAAAACAGTTTGCAAAAAGCGCCCAGTTCAATGAATGCGAAATCCGGCCCGCTGTGATCCAGCACCATGACCTCGTGGATCATGGTCAGCTCCAGGTGAGTGGCCGGGTCATCCACCGGAACTCTGGCATTTTCCGTCAAAAGAACAATAAAAAGCGCGATGATGATAAAGAACATCTGGGGGCCGGCAGCTTTCCAGATAAACAGGGCCTGCGGGCCGGCAAAATAACCGGACAGGCTCAGGATACCGGTAATCTTGATAAACAGGATCAATATCATGAACATCGTGGCTTCACAGATAATGGGAAAATAAGCTTCTCTAGCTGCACCCATGCCCTCAAAAGGCGAGGCTGTATCCATGGCTGCGGCAATGGTAAAAAAACGCCCTAGTCCCAGAAGGTACAGGACAAAAATCACATCCCCGTTAAATGAAATCAGGGGAAGCCTTCCGGCAATGGGCAGAAACATCAAAGCCACAACAGCCGTCCCCATGGAAACCACAGGACCGAGTTTGAAAACGACAGTGGTGCTGGTACTGTATACCGACCCTTTTTGAAACAGTTTGATCAAGGTATAGTAGTTGATCAGGATCGGCGGCCCTTTTTTCCCACCGAAAAACGCCTTGACCTTGAGGATCACCGCGGAAAAAAACGGGGCCAGGAGGATCGCCAGTAGCCAGAGAACAATCGGTTCAATCATAAACTTTTCTCTTCATCTCTTTAAAGTAACACCAGGTCTACCGGACAGCTCTTTCCGGCAGACACAGTTTTATACGAAAAACAGCAGCACAACAATGGCCAGCAGGATATAGCCGATATACAGATGAATTTCTCCGTGCTGTATCCACCTTAAATGGTCAAATAGAAACATCACCGGACGCACAATCACATTCTCCATATGAAGCTCGGCAATATCACTGATCTTGCTGTGATAATGGGTTTTTTCCGGAAACCGTCCACGGATTGCCGGATGATCTTCCGTAAGCGGCGCCAGCGTTTTGAAAAATCCAAGAATCGATGCTGCATAAGAAGAACCTGTGTACTGCATTTTCACGGTCGGCTGTGTAAAACCGCACCCCCAGGTTCCGGAACGAGTGATCAACTTGTTCCGGTATAAAAGGATTCGAAGCATCAGAATCAGCAGAAGAACAGCAAAAAAAATCGCGGCTGCCCGGGTGATATGGCCGGTCAGTTCCATAAAAGGTTCAATAGGAATCCGGCCGTAACCCAATCCCAGTGATGAAGCTGCTTTGACGGCGCTCTCCATAAACACCTGGGGGAATACACCGATCAGAACGCAGGCGGCAGCCAGCGTCAGCATGGGAAGCAGCATGGCCGGGCCCTTTTCATCTCTGTTTACAGCAGCCGGACTTCTGGGTTCACCCTGGAAAACCACGCCAAGGACTCTTGAAAAACAGGCCAGGGCCAGTCCGCCGATAACTGCCATGCTGATAATACCGAGCAGACTGAGTACAAAAGGTGTTTTTTCCAGCATCACTCCTTTGAATCCGCCCAGATAGATCAGAAACTCGCTGACAAATCCGTTAAACGGCGGAAGACCGGATATGGCAAGAGACCCGATCAGGAATGTGGTTCCGGTGATCTTCATCTGTTTGATCAGTCCGCCCAGCACCTCTATGGATCGGGTTCCGGTTTTTTGAAGAACGATCCCGGCCCCCATGAACAGCAGAGATTTGAAAATTGAATGATTCAGCAGATGAAGCAGCCCTCCTGAGAATCCCAGTATGGCCATCACCGGCTGATTGGAAGAGACGCCGATCATGCCGATTCCGATTCCGATCAGGATGATTCCGATATTTTCAACACTGGAATACGCCAGTATTTTTTTTAGATCATACTGACCCAGGGCGTAAATAACCCCAAGAATTCCGGAAATCATGCCGGCAATAAGAACAATCTCCCCAAAAACCGGCGTGTGTAAATTGAGCATGGCATAAATCCGGAGAATACCGTAAATACCGGTTTTGATCATCACCCCGGACATGACGGCAGAGATATGGCTCGGCGCTGCCGGATGCGCATGGGGCAGCCAGACATGAAACGGGAATATACCTGCCTTTGATCCGAATCCGATAAAAGCCAGTATGAATATCAGGATTTTAACGGTTTCCGTCATACCGGCTGCATCCGTGAATTCAAAACCGCCGGTTTGTCCATACATGATGCCAAAGGCCGCAAAAATGCTCATGGCCCCCACATGGGAAAAAACAAGGTAAAGATATCCAGCTTTCCTGTTTTCCGGTAACTGGTAGTTGTAAATCACCAGAAAAAAGGAGGACAGGGACATGATTTCCCAGGACAGCATAAAGGCAATCATGTTGCCGGATGCCACGACCAGTGCCATGGAAACAATCAACAGAGCGAAAAATAAATAGTTCACCGATACACGCACGGCTTTTTCCGGTTTGTTCATATAATGATAGCTGTAAACTGTGGCAAAAAAGGAGATAGAAAAAATAATCACGAGAAAAAATGCAGACAGGCTATCGATCTGAAATGAGAGCGAAAACATTTTCAGGTATTGGAATGATCGGCTGAAAGGCACGGCTTGTGATAATTTGATCCCGCTGTCGATCCATCCCAGCAAACATCCGGCCCCGATTCCGGCAACCGCCACTGTTTTGATTGCAGTAAATTGCCTTCCGGCAAACAGCGGCAGAACACCGCCCAAAAGGATGATGATCAGAGACAGAAAAAAAAGATCCATAATGCTCCTTGTGCAATCAATTGATATCAGCAACAGCGATCCAGATACCCTGAACGCCCTGATAAAAAAATAATACTTACAATACAAGATATTATTAAAAAAGCATCCGGATTTGAAAAAAATATTGAAGTCGATAAATTATTGGATAAGAGGCTTTCTGTCAACCATGTTCTTGTATGTTTGTATGATCAGGGTAACTGCAATCGGAGTGCTATCCTGTTACACCCCCTTAATCGGAATTGGTTGATTAATGTATTATTTCCAAATGCCGAAACCGTATTGCATCGTCTATATTCTTGACACATAAACCGCTTTCACATAGGCTAAAGATTCAAAAAAAAAGCTTATCTATAATTGAATAAGACACCATCAACAATCTACAGAAAAAAAGGAGGTAACATGACATGCTCTGGACTTTGAAGAAAAAACTCTACCGTACGCAGCACCAGGTGATGAAAGTTGCCTCTGCCATATTACCCTTTCCCATCCCGGTACTGTTAACCGGTCCCGGAAGCGTCGGGAAACTGGCTGAAAACATTCGGGTAAGGGGCCTGAAGCATGTGATGGTCGTCACAGACAAGGTCCTGATGGAATTGAATCTGGCTGACGGCCTTTTGGAATCGCTTACGGACAATGGCATATCATATACCATATATGACAAGGTTCAGCCCAACCCCACGATCCAGAACGTGGAAGATGGCCGAAAATTGTATAAAAAGAAAAAATGCGATTCCCTGATCGGATTCGGGGGAGGCTCTCCCATCGATTGTGCCAAGATCATCGGTGCCAGGATCTCCAACCCGTATTTATCGGTAAAGCGAATGAAAGGACTTTTCAGGGTGATCCTGCCAACCCCGCCACTCTTCTGCGTACCCACGACTGCGGGAACGGGATCGGAAACAACGGTCGCGGCCGTTATTTCAGATCCGGATACCCATGAAAAATTTGCCATCAGCGACCTCAAGCTGATACCCAAAATCGCGGTACTGGACCCTGAACTCATGGTCGGTCTTCCACCCCACATTACCTCCACAACCGGTATGGATGCCCTGACACATGCTGTTGAGGCGTATATTGGATTAAACGGGAACGCGTTTACAGATGAAAATGCGGAAAATGCCACCCGGCTGATTTTTGAAAACCTTGAAAAAGTCTATACAAAAGGTTCGGACTTAAAAGCCCGCAACAATATGGCGCTGGCCTCTTTTTACGGTGGCGCAGCATTTACCCGTGCATATGTTGGCTATGTACATGCCATTGCCCATAATATGGGCGGAATGTATGGTGTTCCGCATGGTCTGGCCAATGCGATTATTTTGCCCCATGTTCTGGAATTCTGTCAGAAAGAGGCAGAGAAAAAACTGGCCAAACTGGCCCTGGCCGGCGGAATCGGGAAAGAAGGAGATTCTGAGGAAGATTTGGCCGATAAGTTCATCAAAAAGATAAAAGAGATGAACAAAAAGATGAAGATTCCGACAACCATAAAAGAACTTAAGGAAAAAGATATCCCGCTGATCGCCAAACGAGCACTGGACGAGGCTCATCCGGATTATCCTGTGCCAAGGATTATGACACTGGAGGAATGCGAAAGTCTGATCCGGAAACTTTTGCCATAGCCGCTATTGTGTCGGTTCGTGTCGGGGCGGTTCGCGTAAGGGCGGTTCGCGAACCGCCCCTACGGATTATGACATCTTGATTGAAAAATTGAATCAATATGGACAGACAGCAGATCCCTCCGGATACACCTTGTTAAGGAACATGACCGGCCTGACCGTATTGATTCCCATCCTTGTGCTGTATGTCGGGTATTGTCTTACCGCACATGCATTTGGATTGATTTTACAGGTATCGATTTTGACCTGATATTGATTCTCGGCCCAATGCATGGAGGATACCATTTCCCACTGATTTAAAACAAAGTCATGAAAAGGGTCCTGGTCATCGCCGGGTGTTACGATGCTGTTAATTCCATAATAACCGCCCTGATAATCGCCGATCACAAACACCCTCATCCCTTCTCCTGCAAGCAGTGTATCAAACTTATGTATTACCGGAAATACATGAGGGTCTGTTGTAAAGCCGATCTTGAGTTTATCCAGATCATGGGGGAATACATCCCACTCATTCTTTTCAATCACCCCGTCACCATCCAGATCGCCCATGGCTTTTGCCGTTGGATCATTCACATCATAGATGGTCTCATAAAGACATGTTGTATGGGCAAAATTCAGGAGTCCAAAAGCCGTAGGCTCGGAAGCATCCTTGAATCCAAAACACAAGGCATCATCATCTGATCCATAGCTGCCTTGATAGGCCAGATAGACATACACATCGGTTGCCCAAAGGGGAAGCGGTGTATCACCAAGGTCAAATTCCAGTTTCCGGGGCATTCCCCTTGGGATTGCGACCATGCCGGGATACTCTTTCTCAATATAGTATACCGCTTCCGAAGTACTTTCAGGAGGATTTTGAAACTGTTCGCCCTGGCCAAGCCGATAGCGGACAATCAGTTTCAAGGTTCCATTATCCAGTTCACCTCTGGATGCAATGTTATCGACATTCAGGATAATTTTATCAAATCCGCTGGATGACGGATCTTCCAGATATCGCGGGTCAGCACTGTCCAGACCAGGATCTTTGTCCGTAAATGCATAGTACCCGGTATCCGGCAGTGAAATATTGATCACATGGGAGATATCCACCACTTTCCCGACAACAGCGCCTGTCTGCTCCAGCCCCAGATTTCCGCGAAAAACCAGAATGAATTTTCCCGGCTCCTTGATGTCATCCGGCTCTGCCCACAGGTCGATGTGGCTGCTGGTACCATTGGCAGGAATCACAACTCTTTTTTTCCAGAGCCAGGGTTTTACCTCAATGGGAACCAGCTTTCGGATATCGTTAAAATTATCATAGTACAGCTCAAAGGTGCCATCCATCACTTCACTGGTTTTATTTTGAATCACATACCCGTAGCCTGTGGATTTGTCAGGCACCAGATCGATTTCTCCCCGGAAGAAATATTTCAAGAAGCCTGCTGCATAGCCAACCGCCTTGGGGATCAGTTTTTCTGCATAGTCCCTGTGACAGGCAGGGTCAAGTCCGATGGGTTGATGTTCTGTTTCATCCGGAAAGTAGGCGCCCCTCCAGGCATAAAGCTTGCTGGCAACCGCCAGGTGGTTAACCTGCTCTCCGAGGTGGCCGTTGGTGCTTGAGAAGTATATCCGTTCAGCGCCCAGAATATCATCTGGAGGCATTTCCAAATATACATTGCAATCCTTTTCCTTGGGATAGGGATAGTTAAAGCTGAACATGGTATCATGGCTTAAAAAATTTGCATTTGTGTATTCCGCCAATCCCACGCCCGCAAAACCGTCATGGGTTCCCAGGGTCACGCTTGGATCAGTAATGGGGTTGTGGTTCTCATCCGCCAGATAAATGTTTGTGTCAATAAGATTTGCAAAGGGGTTGGCTGCGTTTGAAAAACCGCTTTCTGTTTCCAGAAGTTTTGCAGGTGAAAAAAAGTTGGTTTGGTTTGTTTTTGGGTCTATAGTAGTTCCTTTAATTTTAAGCAGTTGATTTTCATTTCCATCAGGTATTACTGCCAAATTTGATTTGACCCAAGGTTCATAGGAATCCAGTAACCAGCCCGGTATAATATGCGCGTCATTTCTTGTATGATCCGGAACAGAAGCATCCTCGACCAGATGCATCAACTGACCAAGCCCCCTGAACAGATCCGCATACTTATCATCCCTGCTGTCTTTTTCCGGAAGGGTCAAGGCTTTGTAAAAATAGTATCGCACATCATGCCATGAATAGTAACCATAGAACTGTCGATTGATCGGCATCTGGGACCAAACAACAGAACTGGTCCCATTTGGGAAACCTTCATCCGTCAAGGGATCATGAAAATGGTTAAATGAACGGAGATAGTAAATTGTCGGTAAATCAGGTTCGTCTTCTTTAATGCCTCCTTCGCCGAGCCATTTAAAAACTTTTTTCGAATTAACTATCTCAGTTGCACCATCTTGAAATGATAGCTCATTTTTCAAATATAAATTTAAGGAAAAATCAATCTTTGTAAAATTTTGTAATGCAATATATTCATTCAGAGTTTCATGCGTTTCTACAATCAGGGCTTCTGCAGTAGCTAAAAAACTTAATGCTATTATTATCTGGCACAATATTTTTTTCATATCCAATCTCCTGTTATTTTTCTTCTCCTCTGCCAAACCTCTTATTTTCTTCATTTACTGCCTTAAATAGAAGAGGTAGTTCGTCTGCCCCATAATCAACCGGAGTACTTGGCATTGCCCTCAATCTCTCTTCTCGCGTTATCCTTTTTGGAAGCTCAACAATTCCATGCGTTACTGGATAGGTTTCTCTCCAGACCCTTTTTTCTCCCTTCTCTCCGATATCTTCGGTAAAAAAATCCTCCGGATATGGACCGAAATGATGAATGGATCCCAAACTACCCCCTGGATGACTCCCATATCCCGGTTTATAAATAATAAAGCTTGTATCCCCCATAACCGTGAATGGATTGAAAAGCATAAGATAGGGATAAAGATAAAACTCCCCTTTTTCATCGGTCAGGGTTTCTTTCACACTTTGCACGCCACCGGAGCAACCTGCCGGACCGCAGATAATCGGTTCATAATGGTATACTGCAACCACAACCGCATCTTTGATGGGCTCCTTGGTTTCTGCATCCAGTATCCTGCCTTTGTATCCGGACTTGTAATAAATCAGCCAAAACGCCATGCAGTTTGAACTGGACAGAAGCATAACCATAAAAGAAAACAGAATCATTAAAGCAAATTTTTTCATAAAATTAAGCTCTCCTGTTAAGATGCATAATCTGGCCAAGCCCCCTGAACAGATCCGCATACTTATCATCCCTGCTGTCTTTTCCCGGAAGGGTCAAGGCTTTGTAAAAATAGTATCGAACATCATGCCATGAATAATATCCATCAAACTGCCCATTAATAGGCATCTGGGACCAAACAACAGAACTGATTCCATTCGGGAAACCTTCATCAGTCAAAGGGTCATGAAAATGGTTGAATGAGCGGCGGTATAGAATTGCCGGAAAATCCGGTTTGTCTTCTTTAATGCCTCCTTCGCCTAGCCATTTAAAAACTTCTAAACGATTCATTTTTTCATCTATACCCTGAGCAAAATTCAATTCGCTTTTCAGGTATGTATCCAATGAAAACTCGATCACCGAAAAATTCTGTCTGGCAATATATTCATTCAGCGTTTCATGGGTTTCTACTTTTAATGCACTTGCCATAGTTACAAAATACAATGATATCAATATCTGATAAAATATTTTTTTCATATCTTTTCTCCTGTTATCCAACCTCGTCCAGACCAAATTTTTTTCTTTCTTCGTTGATGGATTTAAATAATAGAGGTAAATCATCTGCACGCATATCTGTAGGGCGACTTGGTATTGCCCTCAATCTCTCTTCTCTCGTTATCCTTTTTGGAAGCTCAACAATTCCATACGTTACTGGATAGGTTTCTCTCCAGACCCTTTTTTCACCCTTCTCTCCAATATCTTCGGTAAAAAAATCCTCCGGATATGGACCAAAATGACTGATCGGATATATAATTCCCGGATAACTTTTATATCCAGGCTTATAAATAATAAATTTTGTATCCCCCATAACCGTGAATGGATTGAAAAGCGTAAGATAGGGATAAAGATAAAACTCCCCTTTTTCATCGGTTAGGGTTTCTTTCACACTTTGCACGCCACCGGAGCAGCCTGCCGGACCACAGATAATCGGTTCGTAGTGGTATATGGCAACCACAACCGCATCCTTAATGGGCTCCTTGGTTTCTGCATCCAGTATCCTGCCCTTGTATCCGGATTTGTAAAATATCAGCCAAAACGCCATGCAGTTTGAACTGCTCAGAAGCATAACCATAAAAGAAAACAGAATCATTAAAGCAAATTTTTTCATAAAATTAAGCTCTCCTGTTAAGATGCATAATCTGGCCAAGCCCCCTGAACAGATCCGCATACTTATCATCCCTGCTGTCTTTTCCCGGAAGGGTCAAGGCTTTGTAAAAATAGTATCGAACATCATGCCATGAATAGTAACCATAGAACTGTCCATTGATAGGCATCTGGGACCAAACAACAGAACTGATTCCACTTGGAAAACCTTCATCTGTCAATGGATCATGAAAATGGTTAAAGGAACGGATAAAGTTGATTGCCGGAAAATCAGGCTTGTCTTCTTTAATGCCTCCTTCGCCGAGCCAGTCAAAAACTTCTTTCGAATTTATTATCTCCTTAACACCATCTTTAAACTCCAATTGGTTTGTTAAAAATGATTTCAGCGAAAATTCGATCTCATTAAACTCTTGTTGCGCGATATATTCATTCAGAGATCGATGGGTTTCTACTTCCAAAGCATATGCAGATGTTATTAAACCGAATGCAATTATTATCTGGCACAATATTTTTTTCATATTTTATCTCCTAATATTTTACTTCCCCTCTTCCAAATCTTTTGTTTTCTTCATTTATCGCCTTAAATAAAAACGGTAACTCATCAGCGCCTATATCTGTGGGAGTACTCGGTTGGGCTCTCAACCTCTCCTCTCTCGTACTACGTCTTGGAAGCTCAACGATCCCATATGTAATCGGATGTGCACTTCTCTTTACCCGCTTCTCTCCTTTTTCTCCGATATCCTCGGTAAAAAATTCCTCCGGATAGTTTCCAAAATAATCAATTGGTTTAATACTGCTCCCTGGATGACTCCCATACCCTGGCTTATAAATAATGAAGCTTGTATCCCCCATAACCGTAAATGGATTAAAAATCGTAAAATAGGGATAAAGATAAAACTCCCCTTTTTCATCGGTCAGGGTCTCTTTCACACTTTGCACGCCGCCGTTGCAGCCTGCCGGACCGCAGATAATCGGTTCATAGTGGTATACCGCTACCACAACCGCATCTTTGATGGGCTCCTTGGTTTCTGCATCCAGTATCCTGCCCTTGTATCCGGACTTGTAATAAATCAGCCAGAACGCCATGCAGTTTGAAGTGCACAGAAATACAACCACGAAAGAAAACAGAATCATCAAGGCAAATTTTTTCATAAAAGCGGTCTCTCCTGTCAAAAGAAGCTGATTCGCCAGATCCCATCCGTATCCTTGACAAACAGAACATAAAAGGAATATCGCTGTCCCTCCTGTTCGCTGTCCAGAACATATTCAACGATCCCGTCCTGCATGCTTACCAGGGTGATGCCGTGAAATTCCGCCTCGATTGCAGGCAGGTGGTCAATCAGCAGATTAAAATTGTATTCGTACATTGCCTTTTTACTGCCGGCAATAGGGTGAACTGCCGCATTTACATCTTTTGTTCTCAGCCCGGTTCTCATTCCATCCCACTTGGCTTTGAGAAATGCGTCAAAATCGTTTCGATCCTGAGCCAGAACAGCAACCGTATCCGTATAGGTCCTATTTTCAGCATCGGTTACATGTGCAGTAAAATAATAAAACCCCCCGCCGGTTACTCGCGACTTGTATTCTTCGGTTCCGGTTTCCAGGTATTCCACAGCCCCTGGATCGGAATCTGTAACCGTTGAATTGGGGATAGTGAAGGTTCCGTCTATTTTAAGGCTGGTTTCAAAAGAGGTCAAGCCTGATGCCGGGAACGCTTTCATGGTGATATAAGCATTTGCTGGATGATAATTCAAGGAGATTGCTTTTTTTACGGTTGCGCCCTCAATATCGGTTACGGTTACGACAATTGTCTTCTCTGCATTCTGAAGCGGAACATGATTTGCCACAAACTTGTTTTCATAAACCATTGCCAAAACACCGTTAACCACAACACCGGTTTCCAGTCCCCCGGCATGGAGAATCGTTCCTTCCACCATGACATCCGGCCTTCCCACAAGAGCCCCTTCAATTGGGGAGGTGATTTCAACCGTAAAGGGATTATGCACCTTGACCAAAACAGATGCCGTGGCGGTGCTGCCTCCGCCATTGGTTGCGGTAATGGAGTATTGGGTGGTTTCGTTAGGAAACACCTGGATGGAGCCGCTGGATTCCCCGCATACAATATTTCCCGGCTCGATCACCCAGGATGTTGCATCAGTGGATTGCCATGTCAGAACTACCGGGGCACCGATCTTGATTTCCGCCTGATCCGCGCTGAGTGTGACCGTTGGGTTCAGATAAACGGTTGTCTGGGCTGTGCTTGTTCCTCCCGGCCCCGTTGCCGTCAATGTATATGTGGTATTTTTCGCCGGCAAGACAACTGTTGATCCATCCACTGGCACGCTGCCTACCTCCGGATCGATAATGCAGGTATCCGCGTATGTGGTATCCCATGTGAGCGTGGTGGATTCTCCGGCCTGCAGGGTGGGTGGATCAGCCTGCATACTCACAATCGGCGGGGGATAATTTACCGTCAGGGTAACACTTTGGGCCGTAGTGCCGCCGGGGCCGGTGGCTGTAATCATATATTCTGTTGTCCGGGTTGGAGAAACATACATGGAACCGCTCACACTCACTGTTCCGATATCCGGCTCGATCACGCACTTATCCGCAATCTGCGATTCCCATTCCAGGACGCTTTTATTGCCGACCATGATTTCCGGCGGATCAAGGGTTGCCCACAAGCTTGGAGGAGGATAGATCACGGTCACGGTAACATCTTTGGTTGCGGTTCCGCCGGGACCCGTGGCTGTGATCGTAAATGTGGTTGTCTGATCGATCCATATGGAAGCCGAACCATTCAGATCCACGTACCCGACATCCGGTTCGATAAAACAGGTTTCCGCATTCGTGCTGTTCCAAGTCAGTGTTGTATAATCTCCGGAACAACCAACGATTATTTCCTTATTTTCAGACGGTGCTCCACATTCAATGGTCAACGGATCAGCCGATATGCTGACAAAAGGCAATCCATTTGTCTCTCCCATAATTTCAATCGTCAAAAAAGTTCCTGGCTTGCTTCGAAGCTCCACCACCAGTTCATTGGTGTCGGCCAGGTCAACGGGTGCTTCCAGAACCGGTATTTTCTGTTTGAAATCATCTGGTCCAAACAGCTGGATTCCGTTCACAAAAATCAGTGCACTGGTGACACGGTGCTTATCTTCTGCATCTCCGTTTCGAATCACCAGCCTGCCTCCACCCGCAGTTGCTGTAAAGGAATCTGTATAAACATTCGGAGCCCCGGTAGTCCGGTCATACCTTGTTGGGCCAAACAGGGTGGTTCCGAATGAAGATGAAGCGGTCACCAGCAAACCAGTCATCAGAAATAAAAAAACAATACCTCTCTTTTTCATAATCCGCCCTCACTGTTCATAACGATTATAATCTTTGGGTTATCGCTTTCACATCCGGAAAAACATGAGTATTTAGTTACAATCGAATTTCGTTGATTCTACGATTTGATATTCATTTGTTTCCGGATAACAATTGTTTCTCATTGATCCTGCATTCTGATTTTATTTTTAGGCTTGGGTACAACCTCGATTCTGAATAATATATGTATTAAAAAATCAATATATTATTTTTTAAGGCAACGGACACATTATGATTAAAGATGTGCTCATTTGTATTTTTCTTTTTTTTTCGAACACTCAAATCTCATAATGGATACAACTGAGGAAATTGCGATATATCTTTGCTACATTCTAACAAATGTCAAGATATTTTTTAACCAGGGGAAATTTGAGAGTAATGATTTCAGACAGGCCAATGCAGGCGGTTTGCTAACATAGTGATCACCGGGCATGACCGGAAGGCCGGTCACCTTCAACTTTTCCAACATGAATATATTGCTCTTTTACATCCCTCATGATAATTATACTCCTTCTGCAAACCTTACAAAACGCAGAAAACAAGCGTCCGAGAGACGAAAAATCAGAATAAAAGGGGGATAAAATGATAGAATATCATGTAAAAGATGTCATGGTACCCATCGAAGAATACGCTACCGTATCCAAAGATGCGACCTTGTATGAAGCGGTCATTGCACTGGAAAAAGCCCAATTGGATTTTGACCGAAATCGTTATGCCCACAGAGCCATCCTGATTCTGGACGATAATAAAAAACTGGTCGGCAAACTGAGCCAGCTTGATGTTCTAAGGGCGCTTGAACCAAAATACGGTGAAATGCAGACCCAATCCGGTCCTGCCCGGTATGGCTTTACCAAAAATTTTTTTAAATCCATGATGGAACAATACAAACTATGGGATACGCCTCTGACCCAAATCTGTAAAAAAGCGATGGATATCAAGGTGTCTACAATTATGACAACCCCATCTGATGGTGAAATTATCGATGAAGATACCACTCTCGACCAGGCAATCCATTTTCTGGTTATGGGACAGCATCAGTCTCTGCTGGTTTTAAAAAATAATGAGATCACCGGAATTCTCCGGCTGGTAGACGTATTTGCCGCGATATTCCACACCATGAAAAAATGCAAACTGTAGTGAATGACCATTACCAAAAGGACTTTTTGGTTTACCCATGTTATGAATATTGAAAACCCCAAAACCTGGCGACGGTATCATCCGGATCTTTGCCTGAACTGTCAGGCTGGATGCTGCACGCTGATCGTTGAAGTGACAGGGGCGGATCTGATCCGCCTTGGCCTGACCGATGAATGGGAGGTTGATCATTCCATCAAAACCCTGATCCGGAGATTGAAAAAAGAGGGCATCATCCGGCGCTATCATTTCAAAACCAAAATCTTTGTGCTGGAACAAAACAGCCGGGGAGACTGCATCTTCCTGGACTCCGGCCGGAACTGCCGGGTATATGAAAAACGGCCGACCGTATGCCGGAAACATCCGGAAGAGATCGGGCCAAGGCCGGGGTATTGTTCCTATTCGCCTGCCGGATAATCCGGAATTTAGGTCCAATCAGGTTAAAATGGAAAATGCCGCTCGATCAGCGCCGATTGATGGGCACGCGACCGGGATCACCTGTGAACGGAAGGAGCAACAGCTTTGGCAGGGACAACCCTTGCTCGTCCCGAAACTGAGACAGACCAATCGTCATGCCGGTATGACCTTTGTCCGGCTGATCTTTATATGTTCCAAAGAGTCGATCCCACCAGGGTAAGCTGAAACCATAGTTACTATTGGTCTCGTTGATGATCACCGAGTGATGGACGCGATGCATATCCGGTGTTACGATAAAAAGACGTAAAATTCGATCTATTTTAACGAGGATGCGGATATTACTGTGATTGAACATGGACGTGGCGTTCAAAACCACCTCGAAAATAAGGACGGCCATTGGAGGCGTTCCAAGCGCGGACACGGTTAAAACCTTGATGCCCATAGACAAAAGAATTTCAATGGGATGAAACCTTAGCCCGGTAGTCAAGTCGAAATCGAGGTCCGCGTGATGCACCATATGCAACCGCCAGAGTGCTGGAACCGCATGAAACAGAACATGTTGAAGGTAGATGACCAGATCAAGCAAGATCACGCCGGCCAATATTTTGAGCTCATCGGGAAAGTCTATGCTGTTTAACAGTCCCCAGTGCTGTTCCGAAGATAGTATGGCCATGCCAACAGGCAAAATAGAAAAGACAAGGCGCACAATCAAGGGGTTAAGGATCAAGATCACCAGGTTGATAAACCAGCGACGTGGCTTTGCGGTCGTAAGTATTCTTCGGGGTGAAAGGATTTCCAACAAGGCCAAGATGGCGAACACACCAACAAAAATCCCAAAACGTATAATCGATTCATTTTCCATTTTCTGATATCCTGATGTTGATAATCGTTCGTGTTATGTCTTCCCTTTTTTTTATGGCTCTGGCCTGTGTTTTTTCACGCTGGCCATACGACCCAGAAATTGATCGGGCGGCAGAAAATCCACCAGACGAAGACCGGATCGTTCTTTCCCCGATGCATCCAGAAACACGATCGTGGGTACGCCCTTGACGCTGTACTGTTTCAACAAGCGCTCATTCAAACCATTGCCGCTCTGGGTTACGTTGACCTTGATCATGATATAATCCATTTGCGCCTGCTGAACCACAACAGGGTTATGAAAGGTGGTTTCTTCCAATTCACGGCATGGTGTACACCAGTCGGCATAAAAGTCAATGATGACCGGCTTCTTTTGCTCAACAGCTTGCCTCAAAACCTCTTCCGAATAGGAATGCCAGGCGATCCCCGGTCCCTGCATGATCCAAACGGTGACCCAGAAGGTTGCAAGCGCCAGACACATTGTGCCCACAATGGTTTTCAGCCATGGAAACGCGCTGAAACCCGCCTGATTTTTATCGATCCACCCAAGATGCAAACCGGCAGCCACTGCGACACCGGCTGTCAGGAAGATTCTTACAGCGTCCGGTAGAATCGGACGTATAAAGAAAGCCGCCATACCCACCAGTACCCAGCCCATAAGCATACGTACCCAGAGCATCCATCCACCGGCACGGGGAAGCCGCTGGAGTTGCCCGGAAAAAAGCGCCAACACAAAAAGAGGAATGCCCAGCCCAAGGCTCAGGGTGAAAAAAACCAGAAATCCGAGCCACGGATTGCCCACGCTGGCCACCCATGTGAGCAAACCCAGCACAAAGGGGCCGATGCAGGGCGCGGCCACCACACCCATGGTCAGCCCCATGAACAAACTTCCAAAATATCCAGTGTAGGACTTACCGGCCATCTGGTTTAAGGCTCCGGGCAGGCGCAGTTCCCAAAGACCAAAAAGGCTGGTAGCAAACAGAACCAGAACACCGGCGACAAGGACAAGCACAACAGGATTTTGCAGCATCGCCCCCATTAAACCACCGGTAAAGGCTGCCACCACGCCAAGGGTTGAGTTGGTCAGGGTAAGGCCTATCAGGTAACAGAGCCCATGGAGAACCAGTTTAAACTGGCTCAGTTTTTCCTGGGCTGCCCGCCCGCCGAAAAACGAAACGGTGATGGGAATCATTGGATAAACACACGGCGTCAGGTTCAAGGCCAGCCCACCGGCAAAAATGCCCAGAAACGTCCAGATCATGGCCCAGCCCTGAAGGTTGTGAGTGGCAATCGACTTTGCCGTTTCATCCGCAGATGTGGAACGGTCTGTCTGGTCACTGACAACAGGCAGCCCCTGCTTCTGCCACTCGGGGAATCCATAGGGATCGCGATAGACGTTTTTGTAACCAAGTGTAACGGCCACACGGGCCGCTGAGTCGCTGCGGACTCATGTCAAGCCCGCTCAGTAAAACACAAGAGTGCGGTTCTTATCCGGTCCTAAAAAGTTCTTCAGGCCAGACACCTTTCGCCAGCGCTCCCATCTCGTAGGTTCCATCGGAAAATTCACCGCCCCATCAATATGCCCGGTGCGGTATTCCCACGGCTGGCGGGTATCCACTATCAGCAGACCGGAAGGAGCCTTATGATACAGATCGGCAAGATCTTCGGTGGTAATGATACGATAACCGCCGGCCCTGGCCTCCACCTGCACGTCATCCCATGTGGTTTGCTTTGGTACGGCGGGACGCTGAACATACCAGACGGAGGCAGCGGTTATAACCACTGCCACAATCGCCGGAAAAAATGATGCTTTCTTTTTCATGTCTCTTCCCCTATCTCCTGTTTTATTTTCCGGAATAGAGCTCGACAGCACCCGTTCAATACCCTTCAATAATTTGGTACCACATTCTCAGCCCGGTCAGGGCAATAATCACTGCGATGGCAAGCCTGAGATATCCGGTGTTCATTATTTTGCTGGCATGGGCGCCAACTTGGGAAGCAGGAATTGTCCCTAAAACCAGCGCAAGGGCGTACGGCCAGATGATCTGTCCTGTGGCCATCTTCCCGATAGTTCCTGTCAAAGCACCCATAAATACAATCCCAAGACTGCTACCAATGACTATACGAGTCGGAATACCAAGCAGATAAATCATAACCGGAATATAGATAAATGCGCCCGGCGCTCCGACCATCCCTCCGAAACTGCCGATTGCAAGACTGAGAGCCGCTGCAAGCGGTATATTGAATTTTATCTCATCAGGAGAAAAATCCTCGCCCTGTTCACGCTTTGGAATAAACATGGTGACTGCGGCGATGACAGCCATAGACGCAAAAATAGCGAGCAGGAACGAACTTTTTACGCCTTTAGAAAAAAAAGAACCCGCAAGATTGCCGATTGCATTGCAGATTCCCATATAGAAGAGAACCGACTTGCTGACGAATCTGTTTTTATTATGAGCGATCATGCCGGAAAGCGAGGCTGCAAGCACCTGAACCATACTGATCGCTGCGACCTGTTTCATATCCAGATGACCAACGCCAAGGATCGGCGGGACATATAAAAGGAGCGGAATCATGAAAATCGCCCCGCCAAGCCCCAGCAAACCAGATAGGAATCCTCCTCCAAGGCCGAGGATGACAAGCGTCAAAAGAAAAGGAACATCCATCCGGTTTTCTCCCTATTTATTTTTTCTGATGGCAGCTACCAGATCTTCATATGTAACCGGAACGGGCTATAGGCTATATTTTTCCTTCTCGTTTCAATTTTGACAGGATAAACGTAGCGCCCCTTCTGGATAGTCCAAGATTCCGGGCAAGCTCATCCGCATCCGCATCACCGTTTTTTACGATAAAAGAGATGACCTCTTCTTCAATCTCTTCAAGCCAGTCCTCAAAAAGCACCAGCAGTTCCGGATTGGCGATCGCCGCAAGTTGCCGGGATTGAGCGACCTTATCCACAAGGCTTTGACACATCGTCGTTGGGTCGACACCTTCGCCCATGCATTCGGCCAGTCACAAATGCACCATGCTGCTTACTTTGTCGCCTTCAGACTGTCCGATCAGATTTATCATAAAACGCTCACGCGCCTCGTTATCCAGGTCAGCCAGAAGATTCCCGAGGATTTTTGTAATTTCCGCCAGAGCCTTTTCAGGGGCCATACGGGAAATAATTTCAAAAAGCTGATTCATTAGGTGTTGGCCTCCGTTAAATTAAAAAGTCTTTCTCGCCGACAAAAGGTTTGTCGCCACGTCACTTAGAGTCTGCAGAACGGTAAGTATTCTCGAATCCGATAACTCATAATATATAAAAGGTCCCTCACGTTCCACCTTGACCAGAAGCGAGCGTTTCAACTCTTTTAAATGGTGCGATACCAGCGGTTGGGACAAATCAAGTTCCTCAACGATGGTTGAAACCGATTTTTTCCCATCACTGATGAACAGTAATATCCTTAGCCGATTGGCGTCTGATAAACTTTTAGCCAGAAAAGCCGCGGATTGAAGGCGATCATTATCCAGGCTGGATTGAAGTGTAAGTGTTTTGTCCATAATTCAACTTATTCCGGTTTTATTGATGGAATCAAATGGAACAATATATAAATATACATTTATATGATGATATACTTTTTGTCAACATGGGAATTTGAGTAAATTCTCGACAACCATATACAGAAACGATCATTTTGCAGCACAAAGGGCAGGCACAGTGGCCTGCCCCTACGAATCATATCATCCTGATTGCAAAATGGAATCAGAACTCCTTTTTGACATTTTCCAGGGTTTTTTCAACAAGAGCCCTGATTTCAGAGAGCCTTTCTTTGGTCATGGCTTCAAAGCGCAGCACCAGTGCCGGCTGGGTATTGGATGCACGCACCAAACCCCACCCGTCATCAAATAAAATCCGGACACCATCGATGTCAATGACATCATATTTCTCCCGGAAAATCCGGGTGACTTTTTGAACTACCTGAAATTTGATTTTGTCCGGGCATTCCACGCGGATCTCCGGAGTATTGAATGTCCCGGGAACATCCGCCAGCAGTTCAGATATGGTTTTCCCGCTGTCTGACAGGATTTCCAGGAGCCGGCAGGAGGCATAAATGGCATCATCATACCCGAAATACCGGTCTGCAAAAAAGATATGACCGCTCATTTCGCCGGCCAGTTCCGCCTTTTCCTCCTTCATCTTTTTCTTGATCAGGGAATGCCCTGTCTTCCACATGATGGGGTTGCCGCCGTGTTTCCGGATATCATCATACATGGTCTTGGAGCATTTGACCTCTGAGATAAAGGTTGCGCCGGGTTTCCGGGAGAGTATTTCCCTGGAAAAAATGATCATCAACTGATCCCCGTATATAAGCTTGCCGGTTTCATCCACTACCCCGATCCGGTCTGAATCCCCATCATATCCGATTCCAAGATCAAGCCTCTTTTCCTTCACCAGAGAGATCAGATCCTTCATGTTCTTTGCAACCGTGGGATCGGCTTCATGATTCGGAAAAGTGCCATCCATATCGCAGTATAATTCATGGACCTCGCAGTTCAATTTCTTAAGAATCGGAACCGCAACCACCCCACCGGTTCCATTCCCCGCATCCACACCAACCTTCATGAGCCGGCGGATATGGATATTGGAAACCACATAATCATGATAGGCTGCAATCACATCCTGAAAAATCCTTTTCCCTCTGCCCTCGACAACCTGTTTTTTCTCAATCATCCGCCGGATGGTCTGAATATCCTCACCATGGATGGAATCCAGATCCAGACAGAGTTTGAAACCATTATATTCCGGAGGATTGTGGCTGGCCGTCACCATCACGCCTCCCTGTGTTGCGAGGTGTTGAATCGAAAAATAAAAAACCGGGGTCGGGCAGATTCCAATATCAATCACATCACATCCGGCGGACAGTAGGCCCTGAATCACTTTTTCACTATAGTGATCCGATGAAACCCTGCAATCACGTCCTACGGAAAGCCTGGCATGGCCCCGTGTAACCAGAAAACTCCCGATTGCCTTGCCGATATGGAAAACATCATCGCCGGTGATATCCTTCCCGGCAATGCCTCGTATATCATACTCTCTGAATATTTCAGGATTCATACTCCATTTTCTCCTTAATCCTATAACAGTGGGTTAGGTTGAAAATCTCACGACCTTACATGAATGTCAATCCTCAAATAAGGGAGCCAATTTCAAAAGTCTGTTGTTGTAGTTCCGGCGAAAACTAGAATCCAGTATTTTCGGCTCTTTTCTGAGCACTGACTTTCGCCGGTATGACGCTTTATAATAGTTTTGAAATTGGCTCAAGGATTTATCCATTATCCATTCAGGTACAGTGACAAAAGCTTGAAATAGCAATTTCTCAAAAAGGCCTGAAAGAATAAAAAAAACAGTATTGACTAAAAATTCATCTTGGTTAAAAATATCTTTCGTATTCCTGTTCTCCTCTCAAGAGGGAGAATGATAAAATACAGCATCCCTAATTCGGTAATCACTGTTTGTAAATACACTGTTTTCCACTGGAGAAGGATATGAAACTGCAAAAAACCACGCGACGGGACTTTATCAAAATTTCGGCAATGACCGCAGCAACGGCAACGCTTGACTGGACCAGCCTGAAAGAGGCTTCCATGGCTGTTGAAAATAAAGAAGAATACCCGATCGTCATTATCGGTTCCGGCATCGGGGGGCTTACCTGTGCAGCCTATTTGTCCAAAGCCGGATTTCCGGTAACCGTTGTGGAACAGCATCACACACCGGGTGGATATGCGACTGCTTTTCAACGGGGCGACTTCTCCTTTGAGGTTTCACTTCATGCTATTGCGGCAAAAAACAACGCCACCTATCAGATGTGCAATGACCTTGGGCTCCTCTCAAAAGTGGAGTTTATTGAGCTTGAGAAAGCCCATCGACTGGTAACAGCGAACAAGGATCTGCTTCTACCGGATAAAGACCCCGAGGCATATATCCGGCTGTTATCCGACCATTACCCTGCGGAAAAAGAAGGAATCCGGAATTTCGTTTCTGAAATGATTGGAATTCAGGAGGAGGTCCATACACTCTTTCTGAATAAAAATGAGTATATAACCCTGCTTTTCCCGTTACAGTATTCAAAAATGTGGGCTGTCCGGAATAAAACCCTGGCAGACCTTCTGAATGAGCATGTCGCTGATCCTGAGGTGAAGAATGTGCTCAGCTTTTTATCCGGCTACTATGGTCTTCCGCCCTCGAAACTGTCCGGATTTTATTATTCCAATTCCGTTGCAGACTACCTGAAAAACGGTTCGAGCTATGTCCGGGATCGTTCCCAGAACATGAGCAATGCACTTGTGGATGTTATCAAAGAGAATGGCGGAACAATTCTTCTGAATACGCCTGCGGAAAAAATCATGGCAAACGGCGGAGCTGTATCCGGAGTTCGAACCGCCGACGGCAAGTTGCTGCCTGCGAAGTTCGTTGTCAGCAACGCCAATCTGCCGGACACCTTCGGCAAGCTGTTGTCAACGGATATCGACTATTCCGGATATTCGGAAAAGCTCGCGACCCTTCGTCCAAGCATATCGTCCTTTAGCATCTGGCTGGGATTACATGAAAGTTTACGCGGCAAAATTCCAGGCTGCAATATTCATATGAAAACAAAAGAAGGTGCGGAAGTCGCTTATCAGAACGCTCTCACGTGTGATCCGGAAAAAGTCGGATATTCCATCGCCCTTTTTGATAACTTCTTCGACGGATATTCAGCTCCATCCAAATCAACCATTATGATCACCTTCCTCTCTGGATATGAACCCTGGATGGAATTTGAAAAAGAGTATTTCGCAGGCAGGAAAAAAGAGTATCATCAGCGGAAAATGCAGATCACGGAAAAGATGATCCAGCGGGTAGAAAAGCATTTCATTCCCGGCCTGTCCAGCATGATCGAAGAGCAGGAGTCTGCCACACCCCTCACCAATATCCGTTTTACCAAAAATCCACAAGGAGCCATATACGGCTATGAACAGGCCATGGACAATCAGTTCATTGGTCGAATCAAGAACCATACACCCATTGAAGGTCTCTACCTGGCAAGTGCCTGGGGATATCCGGGCGGGGGATATGAAGGAGTGATGAGAAGCGGACTTGGAACATTCAGGATGATTGTCGAGAGCTTATAACCGCTTCCGGTTCCCCTCTTGAGTTTATTACCAAAAAAAAGTTGAAATGCATCGACATCTAATTTCAAACCCGTTTGATTAATTCTTTTGTTTATTGACATTTTACATTAATTATTGTACATATAGATACAATTTATTGAACAATAATATACAATTTATTGTGTTAAAAGGTACAAGAAATGGAATACAGACTTAATAAGAAGGCACTCCTTGAGATAGTGGGGCAATGGAACGGATTTATTAAACGCAAGATCCATCTTATTGCCTGCGGCGGAACGGCGCTTACCCTGTTGGATATCAAGCCATCAACCAAGGACGTTGATTTCATAGTACCTGTTGAGCTGGAATATAAATATTTAATACGGACATTAAAGGATTTAGGATATCGGCAAACAACAGGATCGGGCTGGCAGAGAAAAGAAGACATATTTATTTTTGACTTATTTCCTGGCAAGCGCATCCATACCACAGAATTATTGGATACTCCCCTGAAAGAAGGCAACCATATATTGTTGAAAGAGTTATCTCATATTTATATCGGCGTTTTGAATGATTATGATTTGATCGCCAGCAAACTTTTCCGGGGTTCAACCGTTGATTTTGATGATTGTCTAATGCTGATGAAATCCCATAAAGATATCATTGATATTGCGCATCTTGAGTCGCACTTCAGAGAATTGGCCACGTACGATATTTCAGAAAATCGGGTTCTTGGATATTTAGAAAATTTTATCAATCTCCTGCGAAAGGAGAAGATCTATGGATAAAAAGGAGTTATTTGGAAATCTAAAGCGTCTAGGCTTTGTGATGATGGAAGTAAATGAGGATTTTGATGTTAATAAAACCCTTGCCGAAGTGGTTAAAAGTAAAGACATCCGGCTATGGGAAGGTTTTCCGGTTTTGTTGGCGAATGCCGCCCAGGAGTATGAGTTTGATTATGATCAGACTTTAAAAAATTTAACAAAGAACCTGGACCAAGAAAATTTTCGTGCCTTGTTATTATTATCTTTGGCATTGTACCGACATTTTCATTTGTCATTTCACTGGTCAAATCAGTTGAAAAAATATTTCTCCAAGGAAGAGCTTGCCGCTCTGCAAGAATTAAAAAATTCATTAACCCGTGACGATTTTGTTTTCACAGGTGACATTCACTTTCACTCTGATCGTTTGAAGGCAACGTTTAATAATTATTTTGAGAAAGACGTAAAAAAAACAACTCGCCTGAAAGAAAAATATGAGGAGCTGTCTCTCGAATATGCTTTATCCCAGTTGTTTTCGCCGAAGCAAAAGGAATTATTTAAAAAAAAATTAAGCGGCGATGCTTTAACGAAGACCGAAAGGGAATATTATTCCCGGACTGTAAAAAAAAAGGTATCGGCCCTTGCTAATCCGGAACTGAATCGGCTCGCACAAAAGTTAATGGGGTATAAATAAAAGATGAAAAAATTGTACGCAGTGGTCGAACTGATATTAGGATCAGAAACAGGGCATTGAATTCTGTGAATGGCTGTGCACGGACGTCCTTAAATCCATGCCCCACTGTTCTCATAACAAGTGTTTTTGATATTCCTTGGCGCTTATCTTATCAAATTCATCCAAGTCATACTGGAGACCCATTTCTTTAAACATAATCCTTGCTTTTGCAAGGTATTCCTGGGCTGAAATATTATTCAATGTTTTATCCTTGCCCTTCAGTTCCAGCAATCGTCTGCCGACCTCCATATAGGTCCGGGATAGTTCCAATCGGGCTTCAAGTCGTTCTCCTTCCATTATTGATTTTTTCCACCAGTTGAGAGCCTTTTGGGGTTTGTTGATCAGCCAGCAGGTTGTTCCCATTAATCTTAAGGCCTCGGTTCGGTCACTGGCGGCTTTTCGTGAATTTCGAACAGCCTTCCTGCCGATTTTTATGGTTTTCTTTTGTATTCTTTTGATTTCTGACAGATCATTGGCTTGTAGAGCTTCTTCCAATTTTTGCAGATTCAGGATAAGCAGGCATAATAAAAGATTGCTGTTGTAATATGGAATCGGTGTTGCGACGGCATGATATTCCTCTGCGAGCAGCAATGACTCTTCAGCCCCTTTGATATCCTTCAAAAGGATCTGTGCTCTTGCTTTAAGGATCAGGCAGATAAAAACATAAATTTTCATGCCGGTTTTATTGCCGAAATCGATTCCTTCTTTTGTCTCACTTAAGAGATCGTGCAGGTTTCTGCGTTTCATCAGTAATTTGGTATTTAGTTCATATTTGTGCAATCTAGAAAACTCATTTTCATATACATCCGCAATTTCATTTAGCTTGTCGACCATTTTTTGCGCATTGTGAAAACATCCCTTATCGATATTGATAACACCCTGATAGATAATATAAACTGAGGTGTTAAATATTTCATCAATGTTTAAAGAGAGTGTCACCAAATTGTCTTCAAAATCTTCTGTAATATTCCAATCGCCTGCCATTAAACCATATAAGGTTGCAATCATCTTATAGTGAATTCTGAATTTGAAATTATTTGTATCGGCCATGCCTTTGATAACATCCAACACTTTTTTACTCAATCGAAAAGAAAGGCCCGGATAGGAAAGGGTACCGACAAAACCCACAAATAGGCCAAATCCGTTTTCAACCTTTGTTAAATCAAATCCGGAAAGATGTTTAACAAAATAAAATGATTCCAGAACGAATCTTTTGGGGTTGATAATGGCCAAGGCGTTCAATTTTTTATAAGACAGGTTAACTACTTCCAAATCTTTTAAACCGGGGGTTTTCTTGAATTTTAGAAATGGAAGATACATGCTTATCAAGAAATGAAAAAAACAAGCAAGAAACTTTATTGCAATTGAAATTGTATTTTGGGGTAACTTTTCATGGTAATGTTCAAGGGCCTTGTCAAAATGAGCAATTGCTTCAAAATACTTCCCCTTATTAAAAAAAGCGAGGGCAATATTGCTCTCCAACATGGCAATTTTTTGCGGATCTGCAGCATCACCGAATTTGTTGAGATAAAGATCCAAGGCCCTCTGAAAATAATTCACTGCCTCGCTGGATGCAGATGATTTCATGGCTTCTTCACCCGCCTTGATTAGATACTCTTCTGCTTTTTCCTCATCTTCCCCCTTGCTGAAATGAAAAGCGAGCATTCCATAAAATTCCTGGAGTCTATTATTGAAAACCGTTTCAATGGATTTGGCGATTCGCAGATGAATTTCTTTCCGTTTCTGATGTAAAATCGATTCATATGCTGTTTCCTGGGCTAGTGCGTGTTTAAATAGATATTCCAGCTCCTCCAACCTTTTCCGTTCCCGGATTAGCTGTATCTCTTTTAAATACGATAATCGGATTTCAATATTATCAATTGTGTTTGCCACTTCGGCGAGGATTCGGTGAAAAAAACTTCTGCCGATTACAGAAGCAACTTTTATGAGATTTCGCGTTTCTTCATCAAGTCTGTCGATTCTGGCCATGAGTACATCATTGATCGTGTGCGGAATGACCATTGTTTCGAGTTTATCCGTTACTTCAAAATTACCACCTTTTATAATTACCGCCCCTTCATCGATAAATGAACGTACGACCTCTTCTATAAAAAATGGATTCCCGCCGGCTCGCTGTATGATCTTGTCTTTTATGACATGGTGAAGTACTTTAATGTTCAGCATGTTGTTAATGAGTGTTTCGCTCATCTGCTGGGTAAGCGGGTTTAGATGGATTTCAACAAAATACACGGATAGCTTTTCTTTTATGGTTTGAACGATTCTGTCACCGGTTTCCATATAAGAAGGCCTAAACACATTAATGAAAAGAATTCGTTGAGTCTCTGCAAGGCGAAAGAGAGATTCCAGAAGCTCAATTGAACTGGTATCTGCCCAGTGCAGATCCTCGAAAATAATCACCAACGGAGTCTTTTGGGCTGCTTTTGTTAAAAGGTCTTTCATATTTTTCAGAATCAGTTTTTCTAACGCTTCCCCCTCGATACCTTTGATCCTTTCTGCAAATCTTCCATAAAGCTTCATGCCCATAAGCGTCGCTATAAAGGGCAATATTTCATCTGCCTCTTTCGGACATATGTTTCTTATTGCTGATTCCAGATTCCCGAATGCGGTGGTTCCATTGTCCTCTTCTTTAATTTGAGCCCAATTTCTAAATAGATCGATGATGAGGTGAAAGCTTAAATTCCTGCCTATGGAGATGGCCCTTCCTTCAAATAGCATGACGCGTTTTAGGGCTTCATGGTTCTTCAGTTCCGCAATCAGCCGTGATTTTCCGATTCCTGCCTCTCCGATAATGTTTACAATTGAACCTTCACCGTAAATAGCCTTATTGACTTGAAGCTCCAGTTTGTTGAGCTCGCTGTCCCTTCCCACCATCTCCGAATAGATCTGACGTTCCAATCCCAACCGAGGCCGTTGGGCCTTGTCTTTGATGAGTTGATAAATTTCTATAGGTTTGTTTTTGCCCTTGATGGTTGCTTTGCCAAGGGGTTTACACTCGAATTGATGTTGGATTGCATGGTATAAATTTTGAGAAACCACCACGGTACCTGGCTTGGCCATATTTTCCATTCTGGCAGCCAGGTTGGTGGTATCGCCGATGGCTGTGTAGTCCATGCGCAGATTGTCGCCAATTGAGCCAACAATGACTGGACCGGAGTTGAGCCCGATCCGCATCATTAAAGGCAGGCCGAATTTTATCTCCAATTCTTTGCTGTATTCCTTTAATGCTTTTTGAATGGCAAGAGCAGCCCGGCATCCGTTTTGGGCATGGTCTTCAAGGGCCAATGGTGCACCGAAAAGAGCCATCACTCCGTCACCGGTGAATTGATTGATGGTTCCATAGTAGGCATGGATTTCGTCCATCAAAATTTTAAAGCATCCATCCATGATTTTATGAATGTTTTCCGGGTCGAGATTATCGGACATGGCAGTGTAATCCGCCACATCGGCGAACATCACGGTTACGAGCTTACGCTCGCCTTCAAGAGTGTTTTTTGAGGCGAGAATTATTTCTGCAAGATGTTTTGGGGTATAGGGGGTACATCGTAAAAAACCATGTGTATTATTGTCCTTTGAGATTTTGAGTTCAAATGCACATGCATTGCAATATTTGGCTTCATTCGGATTTCGATGCTCGCATTGCGGACACTTCATATAGCATAGCCTTGTTAAAAAACTTCTATTTGAAAATATTATGAATTCTGTTATCGCTGTTTTTTCTCAGAAAGAGTCGAAATTTTCATGTTTATAAATGAGCCAATTTCAAAAGTCTGTTGTTGTAGTTCCGGCGAAAACTAGAATCCAGTATTTTAGGCTCTTTTCTGGGCACTGACTTTCGCCGGTGTGACGCTTTATGATAGTTTTGAAATTGGCTCCTTTGTTTTTTAATCAAGAAACTTCTCTGATTTTTCATCACAAGACTGCCGGAATTACGCTCCCAAGTATGTGAAAAAATCCACAAAAAAAATGTGACCCAGCTCACATTATTATTTATTTTTTCGGGTAGTATTCATTTCAGGAAGAGGAAAACGAATTTTTCCTAAACATCGATCCGTTTTTTATCCTGATATAATAAAGGAGGCAAATTATGAAAATGTTTCATTTTTTAATTTTTGGTGTTTGTTTTATTACACTTTTGGCTTGTGATGATTCGGATAATCCTTCTGATGTAACATCCAAACCGAATGAAAACCAAGTATATAAACTGTCTGGATCTATCGATCTTACGGTTTTAAACAAGTTACTTGAAAAACATGATCTTCCAAAGGACGATAGCATCCTCGAAATCGGTCTTTATAACTTACAAGGTGAAAAGGTTGAAACAACGAAAGCAAATGGAAATAGTTTTGATTTTGGTGAGCAGGGTGAAAAAGCCTATCTGCTAAAAGCGACAACAGAAAATAACCACATCCTATGGGCATGCACGGAAAAGCTTAAAGAAGATACCGATGTGACTATCAGCGTTGACTCAACGATGGAAGCGGCTCTCATTTATGCCAGCATGGAAAATATTCCTGCAGATGATGATATGGAAGAGCTAAAATTTAAAGTAGAAAGCATTTTACCTGGTAGCATATCCATATTTGACATCAAACCTTTCTCTGTTCCTTCATCTTCTTTACCAAATGATTCATATTACGAAATTTCAAATGATACCTCCGATGGACAAGTAACAAATGAAGAGCTGATACCTCAAAACGATCGTCTTGTTCAGGCGGTAAGGCGAATTTTGGAGGCAGCATTGCTAAAAGCCATTGATTATGATCCTAATAATGAAACAGTATTGTGGCGTTTAAGAGCTTTTGCTGCGGGTCTTCATCCCATAAGGGCATTGGACTCGATTTTGGCGGAACCGTATAACCAGTATATTCCATATATCTATTCACGCAGGGTCCTTTCTTCATTTTTACCCTCTAATATTTTGATCAGCGACATTCAGTCGGATCGGTGGGATTATCGTATCAAAGGGGCGCGCGGGCATGATGGCGGGCCTCATGTCATCAATGGTGGAACCACGTTGCTATTTGATTCAGACAGGCACAGAGAAACGTCCGGTTACAAAACGGTAGCGATTTATAAAATTGCATTGGATGCACCCGATGATGCAGAACCCACTATCTTAACGGATCCAGTCTACAGCAGCCAGGATCCGATGTTTTCATGGGATGAGAAAAAAATTGCTTTCTGGTCTAAGAAATCAGGCACTTGGAATATCTGGGTAATGGACGAAGACGGCAAAAACATGACTCAACTTACTCATGATGATAATCCTGAAATTTTTAATGGTCTTCCACGTTGGTCGCCGGATAACAAGAAAATTGTTTTCATTAGCGATAGAGAAGGGGATCTCGATATATTTATAATGAATGCCGATGGGAGCGATGTTGTAAATATAACGGAAGATGATAATGGGAAAGACGATTCTTTCCCCGTATTTTCACCTGATGGGCGTCAAATAGCGTTTCATTCTTTCCGGTCGGGGAATGGTCCGGAAATCTACATTATGGATGTTGATGGATCAAATGTAATTCAACTGACTGATAATAAATATTTTGATGAATACCCCTATTGGACCCATTATGGGATTGATCTTGTTTATACATCAGGTGCCGCCTATGAAAACAAGAAACGTACGCTGCGAGGTGTCTGTACGATTACAAAAAAGAAGATAGCGGAAATGGGAGATTTTTCGGCTGCTTTTGAATATTCACAACCCATTTGGGCTGCAACCGATGTTGTACTGATGGTGAGCCAATCCGTGCCTGATTTTGATATGTCAGATGACCTGCATACTACTGGGGATTCCGCTCAGGCACGAAACTCTACTAAGCCAAATGTAGGAACAGCCTATAGTGTAAATAAGGTAAATAATACCGCGCAAATAAATTCTTATGTATCAAAAGTGCTAAGAGATGTAAACCAGCAACCCATGCCCTATGCACCAGTAGTGTGGTGAAGCTGTGTATAATTCAATAACAAAAAATTTAAAACTCGATGTTCAAGTTTTTTATCACTGAATAGAAATAAACCCCGTCATTCCGGACGGAGCGAAGCGGAGACCCGGACATGCAGTGAAGCTATGAGCTATCCAGACGAACTATCAAAACCACTGGATTCCGGCTTTCGCCGGAATGACAAAAAAAACTTGAACATCGATCCGTTTTTGCAACATGTAAAAATTGACGGCCTTTTAGAAAGCCAACATTATTACGCAAATGGAGGGAATCATGAAAACAATTAAAATTGAAACAATCAGGGCAGCAATTTTTTTCGTAATCTGTATTGTAATGCTTGGATGCAGTGGAGGGAGTGGAGGGAGTGATTCACCGGCTTCGCCGGCAGCAACTGAAAATCCTGCCTCCAGCAAAGAGGTCGTGACATTCACCGTCACAGAAAAAGAGTTTGTTTTAAATAATGGTACGGTGAAACCGGATTTCATACAATTTTATGCTTCACCGGATCAGGATGTGGATATATCTAAATGGGAATCCATTACACCAAACGGTGATCTGTCTTTTTGGAAAGAAAATCTGGGGAAAATATCAAAGAATGAAAAATTTCCCTTACAGCCCGAGACACTTGGCGTTAACAAAATTGAAGGGACTTGGGAATTCCATTTTGTCGGCAGCTTGCAAGATAGTTCAGAAACTTCCTTTGATATTACCGTTCCTTACACTGTAGGGAGTGACACAACAGATCCAGGTTCAGAAAATGAGAATGAACAAGAAGAAGACAATGAGAATTCAAAAGTAAAAAAATTGACAATGTTTGAAGAAGCTCTATCGGGGAAATGGTCACGATATCATCGCTATGATGGATCAACACAGTACTGGATTTTTAATGCAGACAGAACCGGTTGCGATTGGGAAGAAAATGAAGGCAGCAGCTCAAGAAAAAGCAAAACCACATATTATTACTGGGAGCTGAAGGATCGTGGTAACAACATTTTCTCCGTATGCTACAAAACATCTCCAGACGGCTCTTTATATGAAAGCAACACTGAATTCCATTATGTGGACGATGAGCTCTGGTATGGAGGATCTAGTAAATTGGTAGCAAGACCAAGCACCACCTCAAAAGTATGTGAATAAAATTGTTTTTTATGAGTGAGACTAAGCAGTCTTGCTAAACCAATTCCCGATCAGCCCGTATAAATTTTGAACCAAGTCTCACAGAATTGGATAGTTTTGGATCCTTAACCTCTTAAATATTAAGGAGAAGGTAAAATGAATACTCATCGTATAAAACAAATCTGTTTTTTCATTTTTTTCATATTGCTATTTGGGACCATACATAACAACGCCCATGCACAAATTTCAAAGAAAGAGAGAGCGGCTCTGATTGATTTTTATAAAAGCACGAACGGCGATAGCTGGAAGGACAACAGCGGCTGGAAGACGAAACCGCTAGATTTGTTGGACGGTTTTGCCAAACCAGGAACAGAGGGTTCATGGTTTGGGGTTACGTTAAACCCTTTTAACGACAGCGTTGAACAACTTTCTTTTGGAAGAAATAATCTTTCAGGGAAAATTCCATCAACGCTTGGTCGTCTTACAAAGCTTCGATGGCTTAATCTTTCCATCAACCAGCTTTCAGGAGAAATTCCATCAGAGCTTGGTGGCCTTATGAATCTTCAAGAGCTTTATCTTTCCAACACCCAGCTTTCAGGAAAAATTCCCTCAACGATAGGTGATCTTACAAATCTTAAAGTACTTCATCTTTCCTACAACCAGCTTTCAGGAAAAATTCCCTCAACGCTTGGTGGGCTTATAAATTTACAATGGCTTGATCTTTCCGGCAATCAGCTTTCAGGAAAAATTCCTTCAGAGCTTGGTGGCCTTGCAAATCTTCAATATCTTTATCTTTCCCAAAACCCGCTTTCAGGAGAAATTCCATCAGAGCTTGGTGGCCTTATGAATCTTCAAGAGCTTTCTCTATCCTACACCCAGCTTTCAGGGGAAATGCCCTCAGTGCTTGGTGGTCTTATAAATCTTCAACGGCTTGATCTTTCCTACAACCATCTTTCAGGGAAAATTCCCTCAGTGCTTGGTGGCCTTACAAATCTTCAATATCTTTATCTTTACGGCAACCAGCTTTCAGGGGAAATTCCCTCAGAACTTGGTAACCTTTTGAATCTCATAGGGCTCTACATAGGCTACAATGGTTTATACACAGAAAATGAATCTTTACGGGCATTTTTAGAGAGCAAGTGTCCGAACTGGGAAGACACGCAAACCATCCAACCGGGCGACGTAACCCTGGATGATCCTGTTTTTGATACATCGGTTCAAATAAGCTGGACGCCGATCACCTATACCAATGATACCGGCGGCTATCATGTATTTTACAGCACATCTCCCGGCGGGCCATATACCCTGTTGGATACAACTGCGAATAAATCGGCTGATCAAATGGAGGTCACTAGCCTTGATCCGGATACAACCTACTATTTTGTAGTTCAGACATACACTGATTCACATATGAACAATTGGAATGTTGTTGAGAGTGAATACAGTGAAGAGGTCTGCGGTGGTCTTGATACGGATGATGATGGCACAGCTGACTGCATGGATCCGGACGATGACAATGACGGGATGTTGGATAATCAAGACGCCTTTCCCCTTGATCCGTCAGAAAGCATAGATACGGACAGAGACCGAATCGGCAACAATGCAGACACGGACGATGACAATGACGGGGTATTGGATAATCAAGACACCTTTCCTCTTGATCCGTCAGAAAGCATAGATACGGACAGAGACGGAATCGGCAACAATGCAGACACGGACGACGATAATGACGGGGTATTGGATAATCAAGACACCTTTCCTCTTGATTCGTCTCAATGGCAGGACAGTGATAACGATGATACAGCTGAAAATTCAGATCTGAATGATGATCAAGACGGCATCAGTGAAGCAGAAGAGAATGCCGGACCCAACAATGGTGACGGAAACAAAGACGGGATTTTGGACAGCACACAGGGTCATGTTGCCTCTTTTCAGGCATATGACGGTCAGACCTATGTCACCCTTGAAACCCCTGTTGGGACAATCCTGAATAGCTGCCATGCTTCAAGTGTTCCTGCAGACGCTCCGACTGAGGTAGAATTTCCCTACGGTTTGTTTGATTTTACCATTACGAGTGTTTTGCCGGGAGGAGCAACGACAATCACGATTTATTTGCCAGCCGAAGCTGCACCCACAACCTATTACAAATACGGCCCCACACCGGATGATTCCACTGACCACTGGTATGAATTTCTGTATGACGGAGAAACCGGTGCACAGATCAACGGCAATTTAATCACCCTTTACTTTGTTGACGGTAAAAGGGGGGATGATGATTTTGATGGAACCAATGGTATCATAGTTGATCAAGGGGGGCCTGCAGAAACCATCGATAGTGTTCCAGCTGCTGCTCCTGCCGGTGATTCAGGTGGCGGCGGTGGGGGATGCTTTGTTGCATCAACCGGATACAGTTCAAAACACAAGCATTGTCAATCAGTTTTCAGTATATACTTTAACCGGATTTTCCGGAATAAATAAGGAGGATTTTACATGAAAAAAGTAGCTGCATTACTAACAATAGTTATCTTGATAGGATTTGTGGGAATAGCAAATGCTACGCTTTGGGATAGAGGTGTGGGGTTGATATACGATGATGTCCTGAACATTACATGGATGCAGAATGCGAATTATGCAAATTTTACTAGTCAATGGAATACTGCTATATCTTGGGCTGATGAGTTTGAATACAGTGATTCTGTACGGAATGTAATATGGGATGATTGGCGTTTACCCAAGACGCTCCCTATTAATGGTACTGCATATGATGATACCTTAAATTTTGATGGGTCAACAGATGTGGGTTTTAATATTACAGCACCCGGGAGCGCATACCCTGGTAACACTGCCAGTGAACTGGCTTATATGTTTTATAACAACCTTGGAAATAGAGGGAACTTTGATGTAAACGGTAATTTTCAACTGCCAACTAAAAACAGCAGTTTTGAATCCGGCGGGCCAAATGGCCCTGTTGTTTTTTTTGAGGGAATCCAGAACTATATTTGGTCTGCCAATTATTACGGGCCTGAAGAAGGAAGCGAAGCCTGGTATTTCGTTTGGGCATTTGGTGCTCAGGACCATGATTCTATTAGTAAATCATACTCTGCATGGCTGGTGCGTGATGGTGATGTTGGCCTCGTTCCCATCCCCGGTGCACTATGGCTCTTGGGATCTGGCATAATCGGCCTTGTAAGCATAAGAAGAAAACTTCAAAAATAACGAAATACAAAATTGAATTAAATCGCATAGTCTCATATCTATAAGGAGATTAGAAATGAAAAAGAAATTATTAGCAGGCTTCGTAGGAGTGATGTTGTTATTTTTCGTGACTGAATTTTCTCAAGCGGCATTAACAAAAATAGGTTCCGTAACCTTTGCTGGTTCAGATTATAACCTGATTTGGGACAATGACAACAATGGCAGATCTTTGGTTTGGCTTGATTATATCAGCAACAACTCCGATTGGGCAAGCCAAAAGTTCTGGGCTAATGGACTTAATCAATATTTAACATACAAAATAGAGCCGGCTTATACGATTAGCTGGAATGATGACAATTGGCGTCTGCCGTATACAGTAGATGGGGTGGAGGATATTGGTTATAATGGAACCACTACAGCCGGTTGGAATATCACTAGTTCAGAGATGGGCCATCTTTATTACGAAGAATTGGGCAACCTGGGTTTTCTGGACACCTCCGGTATTGAAATACCGCCAGATGATTATGGGCTGTTAAATACCGGAATTTTTGATAATTTAATTCCTACTAGATTGTGGTCTGACACGGAGTATTCTCATAGTCTGGACATGGCTTGGTACTTCAATATGTCGGAAGGCGACCAATATGCATTCTTTAAGGATTTCAGTAGTGGTGGGTTGTTCGTTCGTAGTGGAGATGTATCATCGGTTCCCATTCCAAGTGCAATGTACATTTTAGGATCAGGCTTAATTGGAGTTGTAGGAATTATGAGAAGATTTCAGAAATAACAAAAGTAAACTATTACAAATTGGCAGGGTCATTTACAAGTCCTGCCTATTTTTATCCAATCGAAATCAGTAATGTCCGGAATACTTCAATCGTCCTTTAAAAATTCAAGGCCCTGTAAAAATATTCAAGGTTCCATTATTCACCCGGTACAAATTCATTTTCAGAATACCCTCTGGGTACGGCATATGCAAATGACGTCAAGAACAGCATAAACAAGACACCAATTGTAAAAAGATCAGGTTCTTCTTCTTTGATCTTATAACCGCTTCCGGTTCCATGTGCTTACTTCGACAGTTTCGGATTGTTCCAATGGCGGTCATGGTCGCGATTGGTTTTTTTCTCCAAATTCTTTTGAATGGCCTGGGTCAGGTCAATTCCAGTCTGATTGGCGATACATCCGATCACAAAAAGAACGTCCGCAAGCTCATCCGCCAGATCCGGGCGGTTATCTCTGTTTTTAAAACTCTGATCCCCGTAAATCCGGGTCATGATTCTGGCCACCTCTCCCACCTCTTCCATCAGGATACCAAGGTTCGTGAGTTCGGAAAAATAGCGTACACCAAAATCTTTGACCCACTGATCAATTGTATTCTGATATTCTTTTATGGTCAGTTCCGCCATGATCAACCACCTTTCATTTGATAATGAATAACACAATTCATTGATTTTAAATAAATATAGATCTTTAATATAGATCTTTTCTTGACAAAATCGGTATTGTTTAATAAACTCCTCTCATCTGATTCAACCCAATGGGAAAAAAATTTCGTAACCATTTACACCTGCTCCTGTTTTCCCAGGTCATTACCTTTTGCAACAATCATTATTCAATTGAGCCAATTTCAAAACGATTGAAAATACTGGATCGTGTTACGTTTTACTTCGTGTCCGGCTTTCGCCGTAACGACAACAGCAGACTTTTGAAATTGTCTCAATTCATTGATCGAAACCAAACAGGAAAAACTTCCTGTTGCTTGATTTGCCTGTCCAAGAAACTATCTTTTACTACTGAACAAAGGAGGTTCGCAATGCAAAAAAAAGTTTTGTCACTGCTTGTCGCAATTCTGTTTTTGTTTCCATTAACTGCCTCATCACAACCCATTAACGATTTGGTTCTCATTACCGAACAATATCCTCCATTCAATTTTGAAATAGACGGTAAGGTTCAGGGGATAACCGTAGATGTCCTGGTCAAGCTGTTGGAAAAAACCGGATCAACATTAAAGCGGGAAGATATCAAGGTATGGCCATGGGCCAGAGGGTATAACAAAGTCCAAACCAAAAAAAACACCTGTCTGTTCGGAATGACCAGGAATGAAAAGCGTGAAAAACTTTTCAAATGGGTAGGGCCTGTCGCCCCTACAAAAACATCGCTGATCGCCAGAAAAGACAGCAACATCAAGATTCAATCCGATAAAGATCTTTATCCATATAAAATCGGCGTGATTCGGGATGACATCGGTGAGCAGCGCGTACTTGATCTTGGTGTTCCGCCGGCCTCTGTTCACGCTGAAGCAAAAGCAGAATCATGTGTTAACATACTGAATATCAAACGGATCGATCTATGGGCCTACGATGAGATCACGGCCATGTGGTTTATCAAAGGCGCTGGATTAAATACTTCGGATTTCCAAGCTGTACATACGATAGATACAGGCTATATGTATTATGCCTTTCACATCGATACTCCGGATGAAACCATACAGAAGCTGCAATCCGCCCTTGACGAATTAAAATCATCAGGAGAGTATCAAAAAATATTGGATAGTTATCTGAAATAGCCCTGCGTTTCCGGGAACGATCAACTGTTCATCGCCAAAAAGAGGAGGATCGGCCATCATCCCTTGATGACCACAAGCGGTCTGAGCTTTGCCACCTTTCTGGATATCCCCGCTCCATGAACCACATCTACCACATCGGTGATATCCTTATAGGCTTCCGGCATCTCTTCTGCCAGGGTGGATCGGCCGGTCCATCGCACAATAATTCCTTTTTCAGCCAGTTCATTCTGAATGGCCCGGCCGCGGCTGGCCTTTTTGGCTGCATTCCGGCTCAGCACCCTTCCTGCGCCGTGACAGGTGGACCCGAATGTTTCGGCCATGGCTTTTTCCGTACCCGCCAGTATATAAGACGCCGTTCCCATATCCCCGGGTATCAGAATCGGCTGGCCGGTGGTGCGATACTCCTCCGGCAGGGAAGGATGACCCGGAGGAAATGACCGTGTCGCACCTTTTCGATGGACGCATAGCCATGTTTTCCGGTTTTCAACCATATGTTCTTCTTTCTTTGCGATATTATGGCAGACATCATATAAAAGCTGCATGGACAGGGTGTTCGGGCTGATCCCCAGCGTCCTCATGATCACCGCTTCCGCCCGGTGCATCATGATCTGACGATTTGCCCATGCATAATTTGCTGCACAGGCCATGGCGCTGAGGTAACGCCGGCCCTGAACCGACTGGATCATGGCATATGCCAGTTGCCTGTCCGGCAGATAATAAGCCGACTTTCTCGCATGCCGGGTCAGATCCGCCAGAAAATCATCGCAAATCTGATAGCCAAGTCCACGTGACCCTGAATGAATCATCATGGTGATCTGGCCAGGGAACAGACCGAATTTTGCGGCCGTATCCGGATCGAAAATCTCTTCTACCATCCCAAGTTCGAGAAAATGATTCCCGGAGCCTAAAGTGCCGAGCTGCTGCGTTCCTCTTTCCAGCGCCCGCTCGCTTACTGCTTCCGGATCTGCACTGTCCATACAACCATGATCTTCTGTCCTTCGGATATCCAGCTCTTCCCCGAATCCATTGGAAGCCGCCCATTGACTTCCCTGTTCCAGAACCTTTTTTACCTCTTTTTTGGAAAGCTTGATCGATCCGGTTGAACCTACTCCCGACGGAGTCCCATGGTACAAATCATCGGCAAGATCTTCCAGTCTGGATTGAACATCATCCACATGCAGGCTGCTGGTTGCGAGCCGTACCCCGCAATTGATATCATAGCCAACGCCTCCCGGCGAAATAACTCCTTCCTTCCAGTCAAATGCAGCCACACCGCCGATCGGAAATCCATATCCCCAGTGGATATCCGGCATGGCAAGGGAAGCGGATACAATCCCCGGAAGCTCGGCAACATTCGCCACCTGCTTGCAAGCTTCCTCCTTTGAAACGCTGTCGATCATGGATGAGCTGGAATAGATTCTTCCCGGCACATTCATATGGCCTGTTTTTGGAATCTCCCACAAGTAGTCATTTTTTTGAATTAAGTCCATGGTGCGCTCCCTGTTCATCATACATCCAGAATAAAATTGGCAAACCATCCATCCTGATTCCGGTTTACTTCCAGTTGATGGTAGGTAATTGCCTTAATCTCGTTTTTGATTTCATGTCTGTCCGTATCATAAAAATCATATGTGATATCCGCCTTTAGATGGGATTCGGTAACCTCCTTTACAGATGTCTGTTTGACAAGCAGTCCCATCCCGTTCCAGAGGTACAGGATCTCCCGCAACCAGTTCATCATCAGATCGTCCCGGTCGTCACCGGTTACGAATATCGGTTGCGAATGCACTCCCTGAAGAATATGGATATCTGTAATCAGATCGGATATGGCAAAAGCGGCATTTTCAAAAACCTGTTCCATTGTTTTTCCAAACGCCTGAATCCCGAAATCCGCAGTATGATCCGTGAGTCGATATTTCAAAGCATTTACCATAAAAGTCCTGTCGGTTTTATTCTTTTAAAAGCCCGATATGCATCAATGTTCAGCCGGATACGGAATACATCCTATCTTTCCGGATGCCGCAAAAGAATATTGAAGCAGGATCTCCCCATCGGCTTGCGGCTGAGGTAATAGAATACCCCTGTTTTTTAAGGGGGTCAAGATCCGGTTCCACCAACTGTAAAAGGATTTCAATAAGCACTTGATCCGGTGGCTTTATTTCAATATGAATGAATCAGGCATCATGCATATTCCCTTGAGCTGGATTCTGAATTTTCTGCTTCGGGAATTATCTTTTATATTCAGGAGGGTATTGTCGTTGTGGAAAAATGTATCCATCATCCGGAAAAGGAATCCGTGGTTCAATGCATGAAATATTCTGTTTCCTACTGCAAAGAGTGCATTACCTGCCGTGATCCTGAACTCTATTGCAAATTCAGACCCTCCTGCCTGATCTGGTTTACGGTCAAAAAATCGTTTGCATAGCCTGCTGTTTGTTCTCTTTCCAGCCATGAGAGCCAATTTCAAAAGTCTGTTGTTGTAGTTCCGGCGAAAACTAAAATTCAGTATTTTCGGCTCTTTTCTGAGCACTGACTTTCGCCGGTGTGACGCTTTATAATAGTTTTGAAATTGGCTCATGATTTAAATTGTTTACATCCGGTCATTCAATATGGTACACTTAATCCGGTTCATAAATGATCTTTCCGGAACCGGATTCACGAGGTAATCTTGGCCCATGACCAAACCAGATGCAAAAATTGTTGAAAAAATAAAAAAAGATATCCAGCTGCTTTTCCGCCATACGGATTTCAAGCATGAAGCCATACGTGAGCTTGCCAACCTGTATTTTCAACGCGAGGTATCCAAGCAGACAGATAACATGCAGAATGCTGCATCCGCCGGAATCATCCCTGAAACCGAAGAAGTGGATGAGGGCCCATACCATCCAGTAGACCTGGACGCCCTGTTACAAACTCAGATCAAACTCCCGTCCCTTCCCACGATATTCAACCAGATCATGGATCTGATGAGTGACCCGGACAGCAGCGCCCATGATTTTTCCAATGTGATCTGCAATGACCCGGCTCTTACGGCAAGACTGCTGAAAATCGTGAACACTGCTTTTTATGGATACCGGTCTCAGATTGACACCATCTCCCACGCGGTCATGATCATCGGAACCAGTGAACTGTATGCATTGTGCCTCAGCACTTCAATTCTGGCCCTGTTTAAGGATATCCCTTCCATCCTTGTGGACATGACCTCTTTCTGGAAGCACAGTATCGGATGCGGCATGATGGCCAGAAAAATTGCTGCGCGAAAAGGAGAAACAAACCGGGAACGGTTTTTCGTTGCCGGTCTGCTCCATGATATCGGCCGGTTGGTGATCTACAACAACCTGCCGGATCAAGCCTACCAGGCGATCTCTTATGCCGCGCATCACAAAGGGCTTTTATATAAAGCGGAAACCACGGTACTGGGCTTTGATCATGCCAAAATCGGAGGCAGGATACTGGACAAATGGAAACTCCCTGGAAAACTGGCGGATGTGATCCGGTTTCACCATCAACCGGAAGACTCTCCGGAACCCCTTGACACAGCCATTATCCATCTTTCCGATATCATGATGAATGCCTTGAAACTGGGGACAAGCGGCGAACAGTTTGTGCCCCCATTGAGTCCGGTTACCTGGAAAATGATTGGCCTGCCTGTGGAGATGCTGTCTGAAATTATTCAGGAAACCGTATCTCAGATTGAGGAGATCAGCAGCATCCTGATTCCCCGGAAACAGAGCAATCAATCCCGCCGATATTATTGACCCTGAAATTCCGTCAGGTTGATGCAAAAATCGTATAGGAGAAAGTCTAATACCGGTATCGAAATCCAAACCGGGTATTCAATGATTCCGGGCCGATCACCCGTTTGTTGGTCAGATACATCTGACCGCCATTGGAAAAATGCTCCCAACTGACCTCTGAAAAAATCGTCCACCGGTCACTTACGTCAATATCAATTCCTCCCCCGCCGGTAAAACTGAATGCATACAGGGTTCCCCCCTCAATGATCAGCTCATCGGTGATGGAGATGCCGAACCCCAGATGCAGATTCGGACGGATGGAAGAATCCGGCAGAAACACCCATCTCCGGATTCCCAGAAAAACGGCCTGTTTGTGATCAAGGGTTGTAGAGTGTTCGTCTGTTCGTGCTGCCTCTTCATCCGATACCTGATCGTCACTCAGCGGTATCGTTCCCCAGAGGGTGGCGATCCGGAACTCTGCACGGAATGTATGCTCGATATTCAGCCCCAGTTTAAACAACGGATCAATCTCCCACTCATGAAAAATACCGAACTGAGAATTCCGGTATCCATAATATTCCCGGTCACTCCAGATATGAAAATTTCTTCCCCAGGAGCCGTTCATTCCAATCCATTTTTTTTCCGTTTTTTCTGCTGACGGTTCCGTCTGTTTCTCTGAACCAGCCTCCAATGCTCCGGTACCCATAAAGCCGGACCCCAACATTGCAGATAAAACAACTGTAAAAAAAACAATTCTCAAACAATTCTTCAAATCCATATCCATTCTTTCCACTCTCTTTTTACCGGGCTATGCACCGGAAACTTATCAAAACTGATTTCAGACAATGAAATGTTCTGTCAACCAAGTGGCAATCCATACTTGAAATTGAAATGCGCGTCAAGCAAAGCATGCAATTCATCCACATCACCTTGACCCGTCCTGTTTTTCATTGTTGGGAAAATATCGATCAAAGAAAAAGCAATCACATACAGGAAGAAAATCCGGAATATTGTACCATTTTTCTCTGGCCCACGATAAAAACCGGTTCCGGTATTGCGGATATCGAAACCCTTTTCCAAGCGTGACCGGAAAATCATAATTTCTTACCTTGAGGGTATCGATTGTCACCTGGTCAAAATAATCGTGATAATCCTCGGTGGAGGAAAAAATCAGGATATCCTTGCCGGCATATTCCCGAAAATCATTCAACTTGTCAAAATGCCGCCCATACTTTGAGCCGCTGGAGAATACGATAAACTCTTGTCCGCCGTGATAGGTCAACACACTCGCGGTGGAATAGCCATTGCCTGCCAATATATACTGATCCCCATATTTTTTTTGAATTTCCCGAACAATCTCATCGCCGTGGAAGTAGATCAACAAGGTCTTATAGTGCTTGGAATTCTGGATGATTTCCATTGGAAGAAGCAGCAGAACAGACGCAACAATCAGATGAACACAAGAAAACAGGGCTGAATATGTTACAATTTTCCGGAGATTCTCTGAAGGCATATAAAACAGAAACGGAAACAGAAATGGATAAAAAGAAAAATACCAGTGCAGACCGGTGTTTTGAATGGAAACCATTCCCAGAAGGAATACCGGGATGGCAAACAGGAAAAAAAACAGATTCCTGTCTTTTCGGATTCCTTCCTGAATCTGTCTGAAATTCCGATATGCATAATGCAACAGCCAGGGCGTACTCAGATAGATCTGAAACGCAGCAAAAACAATCAGCCCGGTATAATCTCTTTCAATGTCCTGATTTCGATTGATCACATTGAACATGATATTGGTCCAGCAATTGATCGAGCTCCAATACAGATGCAGCAGGACAAACGGAATCGCTCCTGACACCAGTATGATGCTTTTGATTACCGCCTGCTTCCGGCTCTTGTAGACAAACAGGCAGACAATCAGGGCGATCAGCAACAATCCGGAAAAATACTTACTCAGAACCGCCAGCCCCAGAAAGACTCCAGCCAGAAAAACAAGACTGGTTTTATTGCGGCTATGACCGAAATAAAAGGAGATACCGGACAGAAGCACAAAGAGGCACAAAGAGGTATCGGTTGCAATCAGGACAAACAGTACATGAAGCGGAGAAACCAGAAAAATCAGGGATGCCAGTTTTGCCTTCTCTCTATCCTGACTCATTTCCTTGGCTGCAAAATAGATCCCAAGGGCAGCCAGAATACCGTAGAAAATCGTATAAAGCCTGGCAAAAAACACATGGCTTCCCAGGAGTGAAAACAAGTAAATTACCCAGCCGCTCATGGGCGGATGATCATAATAGTTGACATCCGGATGTTTTCCCAGAATCAGCCAGTAGGCTTCATCGGTTGTAATGGGAAAAACCCATGCGAAAAACAGCTTGATCAGGATAATGATCAGAAATATTTTGGTATAATTTTTTTCCATGGTGGCCTTCTTTTTTTTCAATTTCAAAAGGTAACGCAACATATCTGTTTGCTGCATTTCTTTCAATGATTAGTTGATGCCAAAGTTCCTCTGTACCCGAAAAACCTGTTGAAAAACGAGTCCTGATCGACTATCTATCGAACTGTTCCACCTGCCGCACAGCCGCTGAAAAAGGCATTTATGATGATGAAATATTTGATTCTTGCATTTTGTTTCTGTACAATCTTGCTGTCAGGGTGTGAAAATACGGACCTACAAATAGCTGCAGATGCAGGTAAGGATGCGGTAAAGGCACTGACCCTTTCTGATAAGGATATGCAGGAGATTGCTTTACAAGCAGCTCAATATTCAGACAAGAAACATACCCTTGCGACTCCGGACAACCCATACGCAAAACGACTTCATCGTCTGGTTGATCAAAACCTTCAGGATGGTAATGTTAGATTCAATTATGGCGTCTATATATCCCCTGAGGTAAATGCATTCGCGATGGCAAACGGGACCATACGTGTATATAGCGGGCTAATGGATATGCTCAACGATGGTGAATTGCGTTTTGTTATCGGGCATGAGATGGGGCATGTCATGAAGAAGCATATCCGGAAAAAAATACAATTCGCCTATGCTGTCAGTGCTGTACGTAAAGGGATTGCGTCCCAAAATAGCAACGCTGGAGATGTAGCTCGTTCATTGTTCGGAGGTCTGGCAGAATCTCTTATAAATGCACAGTTTTCCCAACAGGAAGAGAAAGAGGCAGATGATTACGGATTGGTCTTCCTGAAAAGGAATAAGTTCAAACAGCAGGATGCTGTATCTGCTTTACAGAAAATTGCCAAGTTGGGCAAATCGCATACCTTTTTTTCAAGCCACCCGGACCCGGATAAGAGAGCTGAGAGATTACAGGAGCAACTGGAAGGCAGATCCTTATCAATAGAGGGGAAAAAACAGAATATGATCGGCAAGTGTAAAGCATTTCTTGCAAATAACTTTCCATCTCTCTTCAGACAACTGGTAAAGTGGATTCCGTGGCTGACTGAAAACAGATCTCATTAGGGTTGCTGAAAAATAGTCTTGACTATTTTTCAGTAAAGTGAATAATTGCCATATGGAAAATCGAGCCACTTACGTTGATGTATGGACAGAACTGTCCGATGGCAAAGCAATGGTTTTTCTGGCCGGCCCTCGTCAGGCCGGCAAGACAACCCTTGCGAAGATGATCGCGGAGTCTTTCACCAACAGCCTTTATTGGAATTGGGATATTGCCGATCACCGCAAGCAGTTGTTTGAAGACGCATCCTTCTTTACGCGACTGGTTAGAAAGGACAATGCAAAACCGTTTGTCATTCTTGATGAAATCCACAAATATAAGGACTGGAAAAATTATTTGAAAGGCATCTATGATGAATTCAGTGACCAATACAAATTCCTGATTTCCGGAAGCGGTCGCCTCGACATCTATCAAAAGGGCGGGGATTCACTGGCCGGCCGGTATTATCTTTTTCATCTCTTTCCCTTTACCTTCTCTGAAATGTGCAATACGAGTCGCCCAGTTGCGGATTTTGTGAAGAACCCCCTGGAAATCTCCATAAAAAAGGGCAGTGCAAGTGCGGATCACTGGCGACAGCTTGCTGTCTTGTCGGGTTTTCCGGAACCTTTTCTTTCCGGCCGCGAAACAACCTATCGCCGCTGGTCTAACACATATGGAAGGCAACTGATCAGGGAAGATATTCGGGATTTGACGGGGATAAAGGCTGTGCAGGATATTGAAACACTATATATGCTTTTACCATCTAAAATCGGCAGCCCGCTTTCCGTCACCTCGCTTGCGGAAGATTTAAAGGTTTCATACAACACTGTCCGGATGTGGCTTGATATCCTGGAGAAATTTTTCCTGGTATTCAGTATTCCGACCTGGACCGGAAAAATCACACGCGCGATTCAGAAAGAAAAAAAATACTATCTCTGGGATTATGCACGTATAGAAAACAACGCCGCCAGGTTTGAAAATATGGTCGCCTGCGAACTTTGGCGCGCGGTGACGCTTTGGACCGACCAGGGTTTGGGCAATTTCTCGATGCATTTTATTAAGGATAAAGAAAAGAGGGAGGTTGATTTTGTCGTCGTCAGGAATGGAAAGCCATTTTTGCTTGTTGAAACAAAGCTGTCGGATACACACCCCGCAAAACCTTTGACCGCCTTTCAAAATATGTTGGGTATCCCCGCGGTGCAAGTAAACAATGAAGGCGAAGGCTACCGCATCATTGCGAACGGATCAAACAACATATTGATCGCGCCTGCATGGCTGTGGCTTTCCGGACTTCCGTAAGTGTGACCCTTCAACTGTTTTCAACTTTTCAAACACCTCTCTGCATGTTGCATAGATATTGCCGTTGACACACAAGTGCCTTTCCGATATGCTCATCTCTAAAAATAGCTACGTCTTATCCAATAATTATTTCCCTTTCTAAAAAAATCACCTCGCTCGAAGGAGACCCATATGGAAAAAAGTATAAATAAAAAAAGTGAAGCGGCAAAGAGCAAACAACGTCTTGGAGAAATCCTGGTCCAATCCGGGCTTATAAATGAAAAACAGCTTCAGGCGGTATTAAAAAGGCAGACACAGGTCGGAGGGCAGTTAGGTTCAATCTTAATTGAAATGGGATTTATTACAATCGATAATCTGATAGAAATCCTTAGTCAAAAACTGGGTGTCCCTGGAATCAATTTATATAAAATGAATATCCCATCAGAAATATTGGGTTTACTGCCGCGTGAAAAAATCATTTCTTTAAAGGTGTTGCCGGTTGCAGCGGATGGGACAACCGTTACCCTTGCGATGCTGAATCCTCAGGATTTTATTGCTATCAGTGAGATTGAGTTCATGCTCGGGAAAAAGATTCGGGCATTGGTGTTGCCTGCTTTTATGATGGAAGCCGCTCTCAAATGCCTCCCGGATCGCCATGATAAGCCATTGATCGGTAAGAATGTGGCGAAAATGGTAAAAGTCCATGATGGAGCCGTTGGTGAAATTCCGGATTTGCAATCGTTGTTGAAGAGCTTAACGAATTCGGGCGCAAGCGATATTTTATTTACAGCAGGGGTTGCCCCTTCCATAAGGATCGACAATATATTGAAGCGCCTCCCGTTACCGGCACTTACAACCACGGATTGTGAAAGATATGCGCGTGAACTTATATCCTATAATGATTGGGATAACTTCGCAAAGACCAATGAGTTTGATTTTGCCGTATCGTTTCCAGGTATCGGCCGCTTCAGGGTAAATGTATACAAGCAAAGAGGCTCCATATCGATTGCGATGCGGTCTCTTGTAGATGAAAAGCCTTCTTTAGATTCACTTCATCTTCCGGATTGGATAAAAAATTTTTTACTGAAACCCCAGGGATTGATTTTGGTATGCGGTCCGGCAGGGCATGGGAAAACAACAACCCTGAGTGCCATGATCGATTTTATCAATACCAATAAAAAATGTAATATTGTGACCCTTGAAGACCCCATTGAGATTTTGCATAAACATAAAATGAGCAATATCAATCAGAGGGAGATCGGGTCGGACACAGAATCTTTTGCTGCCGGACTCAGGCATGTTTTCAGACAGGCTCCGGATGTGATTGTGATTGGGGAGATGAGAGACAAAGAAACCTTTGAAATCGCTTTGCAGGCCGCCGGAACCGGCCATCTTGTGTTAAGCTCAATTCATGCGGATTATTCCACTTCCATTTTTGACCGGGTCATTAACATGTTTGAACAGCATAGACAAAATCTTATCCGGACAATGCTGGCAGATTGTCTGCTCCTGGTTTTATCACAGAGATTGATTCCACGAAAAAATGAAGCAGGAAGAATATTGGCAGTTGAGAAGCTCATCAACACGTATAAAATTAAAAATCTGATAAAAGAAAAAAATACAAGTCATATCAGATCACAGATGCAAGCAGGATCTGAGTCTTTTGAATCAATTGATCTTGCCATAGCAAAACTATTCAATAGCGGGATGATCAAATTTGATGACGGGCTTGTTTTCGTGGAAGATGAACAGTATTATCGTGAATTGACTGGCCGGGTGAAGACCCCTCCAAAAACAGGTGGATGATAAATTTCAAGTCTGCGCCTGAATCTTGATAGAAAAACAACGGGGTCTTGAATCTTAGCCATAACCATATGAAAATAAACACCATAATCAACAGGCATATTTTCCGGGAGATGATTCCCGCCTTTTTCCTCACCATGGCTTTTCTGACCTTTGTTTTTCTTCTTGCACAAGTTCTTGAAATCATGAACATGATTGTGAATTATCAGGCGAGTATTGCATCCTTTTTCTTTCTGATTGTTTATTCCATGCCGTCTTTTTTTCAATTCACCATTCCCATGTCCATCATGATGTCCATTCTGCTGACTTTCCTCCGAATGGCCGGTGACAATGAGATCATTGCCATTAAAGTAGGGGGCGGCAGCATATACAGCCTGCTTCCACCGGTTTTTCTGTTCTGCCTGCTGGGATGGCTGTCAACACTGATCATGACCGTTTACGGGATCTCCTGGGGTAATTCCTCGTATAAAAAACTTACAATAGATATCGCCTCTTCTTTTACCGATGCGGCTCTCAAAGAAAGAGTCTTTAACGACAGTTTTGACAACATCATGATTTACGTGAACCGGATCGATCCTCAGGGAAAAAAGCTGTACGATGTTCTGATCGAAGATCAGCGGGATGAAAAAAGCAGAAGTACGGTTATCGCACCTTCCGGCTCAAAAATGATGAACAAAGACAAGACCGCAATCACTATGCGACTGAACAATGGCATCATTAACCGGGTAAACATCTCGGATCAGTCTGTGCACACCATCCGTTTTGACACCTATGATATTCATATTGATTTTAAAAAAAGCATTCAACAGTCTCAGGAAGGAAACAAGGCAAGGAAGGAGATGACCCTGTCGGAATTAAGGGCCTTTATTCATCATCCAAAAACCAGCGAGGCGGAGCGTAACGATGCGCTTATGGAACTGAATGAAAAATTCTCCATACCGTTTGCCTGTTTTGCCCTGGGGTTACTGGCTGTTCCTCTTGGGCTAAAATCCGCCTTTTTAAAACAGTCATCCGGGCTGGGTATGGGGCTGTTCTGCTTTTTAATCTATTATCTGCTTCTTGGAATCGGATGGTCTTCCGTAAGATCCGGTCTGTGCTCGGCTTTTATTGGGATGTGGGTGCCCAATCTGTTTATCGGAAGTGTTGGATTATGGTTTCTCATCCGGGTTGCACAAGAAAAAACCATTGGCCTGGATTATGTTTCCGATCTATTTTACCGGATCTGGAACTGGATAAAATCAAAACAAAATCAAAACGACCCGTGCTGATCATTCAAAAATACATTCTGAAAGAGTTTTTTAAATATCTTGGTCTTGTTCAGGGCGTCATCATTGCCTTGTTTGTCATTATTGATTATCTCACCAGGATCGGATATTTCATGAAACTGGAAATTCCCTTATTGTATGGTCTGGGATATATCCTGCTCAAGGTTCCGCATATTTTCACGATGCTGATGCCGGCATGCTCCGCACTTGCCACGATTATTGTTTTTTGTCTTATGGTGAAAAACAATGAAATCCTGGCTCTGAAAAGCAGTGGTGTAAGAATTATGAGCTTGCTGAAGCCGGTGGTGATGTTGGGGCTTGGCCTGACTCTCTCCTATTTTCTTCTTTCCGAAACCATTGTTCCAACAGCCCAGACAAAAGCAAACAATGTCCGGCGCGAAATCAAAAATCAGAGCGTCACCACTACACGGGATAACGATATCTGGATCAGAAAGAATGATGTCATCATTCATATCAACTATTACAACCATATAGAGAAGACTCTTTCCGGAATTACTCTCTATTATTTTGACAACCAGTTTAAGCTGATCCGAAGAGTCGATGCACAGAAAGCGCGCTTCCTCAATGGAACATGGCAATTGCAGGAAGTTCTAGAGCTGACTTCCAGTAAGGACGACCTGTTTTTTACTTCAACGTCAATGAAAGAAAAACTGATCCTTCTTGATCTTCAACCGGAAGATCTGAAAAGCGTCATTAAAAAACCCGAAGAAATGAATATACGGGAGATGATTCGATATGTAAAAAAACTGAATACAGAAGGGTATGATCCGATTCTGTATCGGGTTGACCTGCATGGAAAACTGGCCTTTCCTTTTGCCTGCTTTCTGATGTGCATCACGGGGTTTGGCGTTGTATTGTCCGGACAGCAGAGGAAAGGCCTTGCGATGAACATTGCAATCGGCATCTGCCTCGCCTTTATCTACTGGTTTTTTCACAGCTTCTGTATCTCTCTGGGATATGGAGAACTGCTGCCGCCTGTGATTGCCGCATGGATGGCAAACTTTATTCTGTCTTGTACTTGCGGGATTATCCTGTTAAATACCGAGTGATATGAATGCCGGTGTGGTTCTTCGCGGCTGGAAGCCGCTCCCACCGGCCAACAGGCAAACCGGCAAACCGGCAAACGGACACCATGGGACTGCTGAAAAAAAAAATTGAATCCATCATGAATGACGACGGGAAGCCGAAAGCCATTCCCCTGGAACGGCTCCTGACCGGGCTTTCCCACTGTTACGGCGGCGTATTGAAAATCCGTGACCGTTCTTTCCAAAATCATCCGGAACGTTCCGGCAGTCTGCCCTGCATGGTCATCTCTATCGGTAATATTACCGTCGGCGGAACCGGCAAAACACCGATGACGGTTTATCTCGCAACCATGCTGAAAAACTCCGGTTTCCGGGTTGCGATTGTCAGCAGGGGATATGGAGGAAAATCCTCCAAAACAGGCGGCATTGTGTGTGATGGAAAAAAAATTCTGCTTCCTTCCCATATGGCGGGCGACGAGCCCCATATGATGGCAAAACAGCTTCAAGATGTTCCGGTCGTGGTCTGGAGCAACCGGTATCAGGCCGGGTTGCTGGCCATTGAAAAATTTTCACCTGATATCCTCCTTCTGGATGATGGTTTCCAGCACCGGAAACTGAAACGGGATCTGAACATCCTTCTCCTGGACGCAAACCATCCGTTTGGAAACGGTCATCTGCTTCCCAGGGGCACACTGCGGGAGCCTGTTGCAATGATCCAGCGGGCAGATATCATGATCCTGACCAGAGCTGGAAATTCACCTGAGCCGGGAAAATCCCTTCTGGAACAGCTTTCAAAAAACGGCCTGGAAGCGTTTGCTTCCCATACCCCGCTGTTCTTATCCTCTCACAGGCCATATATTCACAGCATCATCTTGTCAGGCGATGATAAGTCCGGAGGAAATCCAGCGCCTTCTCCGCAAGATCCATCCATCCTGAAAGGCAAATCTGTTTTTGCATTTTCCGGAATTGCAAAAAACATCGACTTTCGTAAATCCGCCGCAACGCTTGGATGCCGGATTGCAGGATATCTGGAGTTCTCCGATCATCATGAATACAATGAGACGGATTTTTCAGGGATCATGCAGGCTGCAAGGAAGAACAACGCGGAAATGGTCATCACTACGGAAAAAGATTTTTCCAGAATCGCCGGACGCTTCCAATGGCCCCTTCCCCTTGGGGTGATCGGCGTATCCATCTCCATCCATGAGGAAAAGAAATTCCAGGAGTTGATTCTTACAAAAATAGAGAACTACAACATGTCAAAAAAGCCCTGATTGACCTGTTTCCTGACTTTCCATGATCTTTTGCCATGGAAGTACACCTTTTTAAAATCATCGCTATCCGTTTCCTGTACCGGCTTTCTTGCGAACCCGCTCGTAGAGCAACGTGCCAATACCGACGCCCAGGCACAACAGGCCAAAGGCGCTTAGGGCAAGAGTGCCCAGCCACTTCTCGATGAATACATTGACTCGGGCACTGGCCGGATCAGCGGAGTCATAAATCACCTCCACGGCTTCACCCTTGGCATAGTCGCCAGCGCCGGATGTGGTAAAACGGCGGATCTCGCCGGAGGGGGTAGTGAACTCGATCACGGGATAATCGCTGCTGCCGCTTTTTGAAGAACGTCGCTCGAAGCCCACCACAATACCCGGAGCTTTCCCTCCGTCGGATATCAACTGCCTCGTGTTGAAAAACATGTAACCGGACCCGGCGAGCAGTCCGAGCCCGAGGAGCAGTGAAATCGTGACGGCTGTCTTGTTGCTCATGGTTTACTCCGTTAGGATAAACGCGCCAAAGATGAAGGCGGGCTTAGCAGTATGATTCGATCTCTTATCCTAAACGCCCTGCTTTCGTATTTTATTTAGAAGCCCAGTACAGTTTCAGTTTTTTTTGTGAATGAGCACAATCTTGCAGGTACAGATTAATGAGATTCTGATATGGGACTCCGGTTTGCTCAGATAAATTTTTAAAATAATCAATAACATCAACTCCAAGACGAAGAGTAACTTGCCTTTTAAGATGCTTGGCATAAGGATTCTTTACAGACTTCGAAAAATCATATTCCTTTTTCATGATAGAAACTCCCATATTGTTTTTGCTCTTTTTTGGTTGCCTTTCGAGCAGAAATAATATTTGCATTATAGCGCAAGTGATTTTTTGGAGCAGCGATTGAGCGCATTGGCCCGCTTTTTGGGTCCGGTGACGCGATTCGCTGCAAGCGACTTTTAATGCGATATTTTACGGATGATGTTCTCATGCTCCAATAAATAATCGTAATGGGCTGCTACATCATTAATATTGTCAGTAGTGACTTCCATGGCCTCCTCCGGGTATTTCTGATTTGCTTTATTGATGGCTTTTTTAATACCTTTACCTCTTCGGAGCCACCTTAAAACTTCTTTATCATATCGCTCTTCTTCTTTTGTCCGTTCTCCAATTATTTCATTTGCCCGATCCAAATATTGTTCCATGAAATCCATATTATTTTTCTCAATTTGTTATACAGCGAACGTCCATGCTTAGCGGCTTGTGTGTAGCGAAGCGTAACACAAGTCCGCGTAAAGCATGTGGTTAGCAATAAAACTACCACTTTCTAAAGGTTTCTTTTTTTGGTGTAAAAATAGCTTTAATTTCGGCCAACAATTCTGATTGTTTTTCATTTGGATTGCCTTCACAGAAGGCGACTTTTTCTATTAATGAAAAAGCTGCTTCCTTCTGCTCATCTGCAAAATTTTCTATACTTGCTTTCATAAATTTTTCTAAATTGTCTTTCACTTGGTTTTCATCTTTAATATAAAAACTACAATTTGAAAGCAGTTCGGTTGCTTCTTTATCAGGCAACTTGAAAGTTTCTTTAAAAATTGAGATTATATATGATTTTTCTTCCTTTGAAATATCTCCAGAGCACTTAGCGATTGTATACATTAAGCAAGCAGTTGCTTTCATGGGGTCATCTATATCAAATAAAGGATTTGCATGATATGCTTTGCGCCACTTATATCTTCTATGCGCTTTGAAGGGATCGAGCCAACCAATATCAATCCCTGCATCTGATAGCCTCCGGAATAATATTAGGATAGTTATTATTAAACCCAGTGCTCCTAAAATTATATGCATACTAAAATTTCCTCCATTATTTTGCTTACGAAAAGCTTTGCCGCGCCGCCCACGGTAAGTGGTGAAACATATCCGACTGCTTTCGGCGACGGCAACAGCGGCGTGTTATACATTTTCAACAAATATTACTTTTACAAAATCAGAGAGGACTTTAGCCCTATGCTTATGTTTTTCCCCATCAGGAATAAATACACCATCACCAGCTTGATAGATTATTTTTTCATTTTGGTATTCAATTTCGAACTTGCCATCAAGGATGTATCCATAATGCCCTTTCTCACACCAATGAGGTGGCATTCCTTTAGAGTATTCAACAAGGCGTAATTGTTTGTCACCTTGTTTATAAATTTTGCATTTAACACCTTCAAATGGCTTCTCCCACTCTATCTCATCAAAATTTATCTTATACTGAAGCATAAAATTTCCTCAATCGGATGTATAACGGTATGCCGTTGAGCCGCGCCGTCCTCTTGGCGTCGGCTCGGACGGCTTGATAATAGTTATGGCCTTCCACCAAAGTGGGGTATTGTACCTTTAACCCGTA
>DYJC01000019.1:88265-97503 GCA_020723305.1 Desulfosudis oleivorans | reverse complement strand
TTTCAATTGTGGCCGAAAATGATTAAGCTTATGATTTAGAACAAATTTGCCGTGTCAGTTTAGGGCTTAGTTATTTTTTTAAATAGAAATCAGTAGTATTGTAAATTCAAATTTTCTAACCATTTTCTTACCTGACTGGCGCTCTCGCTCCGCTTCGCGCCAGACAGGTAAGGAATACGTTGGACAAATCAAAACAGGACAAAATTGATATAACAAAATTTGAGATGGTGATTCATGAAAACAAATAGAAGGATCGTTATTTATATTCTTATTTTTTTATATATTATTCCAAATTTAGTCTTTTCAGAGGAAATAACAACTGATGTGATTATCGTGATAAAAGAAGATAAGGTTGTGGCTTTCTCTGGCCAGAATAGAAATTGGGTTCCTCACAATCTTAGATTAAAAGAAGAAGTTTTATTACAAAAGGCTCATGGAAATGTTGGAGTGGTAATCACAAATGAACGATTATACGGTTTCAGCGCTATTACTGGAAGGTGGAATATTATAGAGCTATTAATTAATGAGAAAATAGAAGATTTGCAAGCTGAAGGTAATGTTGCAACTGTGGTAACGGATCAGCGCACATTTGGCTTTAAAGCCAATACTGGTCAATGGTCGGAATTTAAATGATGCTTTCGCTGGAGTTGTTCGTCCAACCAGGCAGTTCAGTATGAATCCAGGGCCGTAGCACTGCTGAAGTTTTGTAGTGAATTGAAATTAATCGTTTTCGTGCCTATAAAGAATTTACAGCTGGAAGGATTGAAAAGTCTCGTCATTCCGGGCTTGACCCGGAATCCAGCATTTTTCTTGGTGTTGCGCTACTGGATGCCGGATCGGAGTCCGACATGACGGGAAATATAGCTGAGAATAGTTTACAAGCATAATCGTTTTTAAAAAGTCGGTGGAAGCACCGGCTGACACTACCGCCGCCCTTATAAATTAGAACCGAATAGAACAATCACATATCCATATTGGCCGGTTCATAGAATTTCCGGGGATGTTCACAGGACGGGCATTTCTCTGGCGGCTCTGTGCCTTGATGGACATACCCGCACATGCTGCATTTCCATTTGATGGGTTTTTCCCGTTTGTACACGGTTCCGGCTTCGACCATTTCGAGCAGTTTTTTATAGCGCTCCCGGTGATGGGCCTCGATTTTGGCGACTTGTTTGAAAGCCATGGCAGCCCTTTTTTCTCCTTCTTCTTCGGCTTCCTTTTCAAAGGTCGGGTACATGCTCTCGACCTCGTGATCTTCTCCTCCCCAGGCTTCCTTGAGATTGGCGACCGTGTCTCCGATTCCATTCAGCAGCAACAGATGGTCCTTGGCATGCTGTCTTTCATTTTCAGCGGTTTCTTCAAAAATTCTAGCAATGTAGAGATACCCTTCTTTTCTGGCTACCTCTGCAAAAAAGGTGTATTTGTTGCGGGCCTGGGATTCACCGGCAAAAGCGGCTTTTAAATTTTCACTGGTTTTGCTCATTGCATTTCTCCTTTTTGTTTCTTCAGGACTCCAAGGGTTTTCATCATGGGTAACTCCATAAAACTGCCGGAGGAAAGGGCAAGCTTGTACACATCATAAGGGGCCTGTCCGCCTTTTGTTGGATCGGGAAAAATATCATGGATCAGCAGATATCCGCCTGGAACAATATGTCTGGCCCAGCAGTTGTAATCTGTGCTGGCTGCTTCATAGGAATGGCCTCCGTCAATAAAGACCATCCCAAGGGGAGTTGCCCAGGATTTTGCAGCCACCCATGATTTGGCTACAATGGGAACGACTGTGTCTTCAAGGTCAAATGATGAAAGGGTCTGACGGAAGGTGGGAAAAGTATCCATGCGGAGAGACTTGTAGTCATACAGTTCCGGATCAAAGTATTCTTCGCCCGGCTGCTGTTCTTCTGATCCGCGATGATGGTCAATGGAGAACAGGATGGAATTTTTATCTTTGCAGGCCTGCCCGATGTAGACAGTTGATTTTCCGCAGTAGCTCCCGATTTCCAGGCAGGGGCCAAGGTCCGCAGCACGAAGCGTGATATCAAACAGGTGTTTTCCTTCTTCCGGATCAAGGAAACCTTTGACCCGGTTGATCTGTTCCGGATGAAATTTCATAAAAGGTCTGTCTTCCTTTGTGGATGTTTAAAAAATGGGGATGAACGGAATGAGGCAGAAAAGATCACGGAATCTCATCATAATTTCCTGCCAGGACTTCCCGTGGTTTGGCACCGTCGGAAGGCCCGATGATTCCTTCTATCTCCATCATTTCAATGATTCTGGCAGCCCGGTTATACCCGATTCGCAGATGGCGCTGGACCATGGATATGGATGCTTTACGGGTTTTGGTGACCAGGGCCACGGCTGCATCATAGTGCTCATCATGCTCGCCGTTTTCTTCAGGGCTTCCATCCTGCACCGGTGCTTCTGTGATATTTTCATCATATTCCGGTGGTTTCTGCTGCTTCAGAAAGTCAATGACTTTTGTCAGTTCCTCCTCGGAGATAAAAGCACCGTGTATTCTCTGAAGCTTTGCCGTGCCGGGCGGCAGGTAGAGCATGTCACCGGCTCCCAGCAGATTCTCCGCACCGTTTGAATCAATGATGGTTCTGGAATCGATTTTGGAGGAGACCTGAAACGAGATCCGGGTGGGAAAGTTCGCCTTGATGATACCGGTGAGTACATCCACGGATGGACGCTGGGTTGCAAGGATAATATGCAGACCGGCAGCCCTTGCCATCTGGGCCAGGCGGGTCAGCGCGACCTCGACATCACGGGATGCCACCATCATCATGTCTGCCAGCTCATCAATGATAATGACAATGTATGGCAGCTCTTTGAGGTCATCCTCTTTGCTTTCCTTTTTCTCTTTGGCAATTTTTTTATTGAACTGGGAAATATTCCGGCATTTGTGTTCGGACAGAAGCTCATACCGTCTTTCCATCTCCCGTACCGCCCAGAACAGGGCATTGGTTGCTTTTTTCATGTCGGTAACCACCGGCGTGATCAGGTGGGGAATCCCGTTATACATGGAGAGTTCAATCCGTTTGGGATCGACCATGATAAATTTGACATCATTGGGTGTTGCTTTATACAGCAGGCTGCTGATCATAGCGTTCAGGCCTACACTTTTTCCAGCTCCGGTAGCGCCTGCAATCAGCAGATGGGGCATTTTGTCCAACTGGGCAACCACAGGGTTTCCCACAATATCCTTGCCCAGGCAGATTGTCAGTTTTGATTTGGATTCCTCGAAAACATCGGAGGCGATAATTTCCCGGAAACTGACTGCTTCACGGGTTTCATTGGGGATTTCAATGCCGATAACCGCTTTCCCGGGAATCGGTGCAACAATCCGGATGCTCAGGGCCCGGAGAGCCAGAGCCAGGTCATCCGTAAGGTTGACGATCTTATTGATTTTCACTCCTGGAGCAGGCGTGTATTCGAATGTGGTGATCACCGGCCCCGGAGAAACCGCTTCCACTTTTCCCTGTACTCCGAAATCGTTCAGTTTTTTTTCAAGCAGCATGGACTGCATACGCAGATTCTCATCGTCAATGGTATCGGGTCTGGGGACAGGCGGGTCCAGAAAACTGATGGGAGGCAGTTGATATTCTCCATCAGAGCGCATGAAATCAAACTCCCCCTGTTTGGGTTTGGGTGGTTTTTGCGCCGGAGGCGGAACAGGGGTTTTGATTTTGATTTCCGGTTCTGTTTTCTGGGCCGATGCCTGCTGTTTTTTGGGAAGAGGGGATTTCTTTTTCTTCTCTTTTTTGGCTTTCCAGAAAAGATACATTTCTTTGCTTTTTTCTATAAATAACTTACCTGTTTTCCATACGGTTTTTGCAAATCGGGAAGGTGAAAATCCAATGGCCAGAATGAGACCGATAACAAAGAGCACGATCAGGATAAAACTTCCGCCGGTCGGGTTGGCATAGGCTTTCAGGAGATCTTTCACCGCAAATCCGATACCGCCGCCGGCATGGAAGGATTGATCAAACAGGAGATAATGATCCTGCTTAAATGACAGGAGAGCGCCGGTTGTGATGATCAGCAGTATGGACCCGAAAACAATGGAAACCGGCTTCTGCCGGACCGAAACACCGAACATTTTGATGGTGGAAACCAGAAACAGAATGGGAATCCAGAATGAACCGATTCCAAACAGTCCGATCAGGAGGCCTGCAAGATGAGCGCCGATGATTCCAAACACATTGTGAACCAGCCCTGTATTTTTGGCATGATGAATGGAAGGATCTGCGGGGCTATAGGACAAAAGACTCACAAGGGTGAGTATTACGATAAAAAAAAGACAGATCCGGATAAGTTCTTTTTTCATATGCTCTGATTCGGGATAGTTATTTGCCAAAATATCAATTGAATTGGTTTATCCTCTATTCGATTTAATAAAGGATGTCAATAATTCCTGTGGTGGTTTGCCAGTGTAACCGTATTTGTAGTTTTTATAAAAATTCCCCCCTTTGAGGGGGGTGCAGGGGGGTGTTCGGGTGATAATAAAAACTGGATATGAGCGTTAATCTGTATAGACACCCCCCTTAATCCCCCCTCGAGGGGGGAATTGGCTGATGATCCCTTCAGTTCCCTCAAGCAAATACCATTCAGATGCTCTCCAAGATCATTGTCACCGGCCCGTTGTTCACAAGAGAAACATCCATCATGGCGCGGAATACTCCGGTCTGAACGGAAATCCCTTTTTCTTTCAGCTTTTGAGTAAAATATTCATATAACTGGTTAGCCCTGTCCGGTGGGGCTGCATCGATAAAAGAGGGCCTGCGTCCTTTCCGGCAATCACCCAGAAGCGTGAACTGGGATACCACCAGGGCTTCACCGCCGGTTTCCAGAAGAGACAGGTTCATTTTACCGGCGTTGTCCTCAAAAATTCTCAGGTTGACGATTTTATCCGAAAGATAGTCAGCGTCAGCTTCACGATCATTTTGGGAAACTCCGAGAAGAATCAGCAGACCGTTCTGTATGCTGCTGACGGTTTTCCCATCCACAGCGACAGCGCTTTGGGTGACTCTCTGGATCACGGCTTTCACAATAATATCTCCTATTTCCGCTTCCCGAACAGATCGGCAAAAGGGTTGTTAAAAGGTGTTTTTTCTGCCTTTCTTCTGTTCTGCTTGTCTTCTGCGTTCGGACGATGTTGCGTCTGGTTTGCCGGCCTTTGAGTTGTTTTCCGGGTATCCATATCTTTTTTCTCATTGGTTTTCATGGAAAGGGAAATTCTTTTCCGGGACAGATCCACCTCCAGAACGGTTACATGTACCTTCTGATGCACTTTTACGACCGTTGTGGGATCTTTCACAAATCGATCGGAAAGCTGACTCACATGAACCAGGCCGTCCTGGTGAACCCCGATATCGACAAATGCACCAAATGCAGTGATATTGGTGACAATTCCCGGAAGCTTCATCCCGGGCAGCAGGTCTTCCATTTTTTCAATGTTGCCGGCAAAGGCAAACTCCTCAAACTCTTCCCGTGGATCTCTTCCGGGTTTGGCCAGTTCCGCAAGGATGTCGTTCAGGGTCGGCAGGCCGATGGTGTCTGAAACATATCTGGACAGATCTATTTTTTTTCTCAGCTCCGGGTCTTTCATCAAACTGGAAACCGTACAGTTCAGGTCTTTGGCCATCTGATCCACAATCGGGTAGCTTTCCGGATGAACCGCACTCCCATCCAGCGGATTTTCACTGTTTCTGATCCGCAGAAAGCCGGCAGACTGTTCAAAGGCTTTGGGGCCGAGGCGTGGAACCTGGGCAAGCTGGTTTCTGGCTGAAAATGGCCCATGTTCATCCCGATATAACACGATATTTTTGGCCAGACGGGGGCCAAGTCCGGAAACATAGGTGAGAAGCTGGACGCTGGCTCGATTCAGATCCACCCCAACCCCGTTTACACAGCTCATCACCACATCATCCAGAGACTGTTTCAGTGCAGTCTGATCAACATCGTGCTGATACTGTCCAACCCCGATGGATTTTGGATCGATCTTTACCAGCTCGGACAGCGGGTCCATAAGACGCCGGGCAATGGAAACCGAACCGCGCACGGTAACGTCATGGTCCGGAAACTCTTCCCGGGCAACCTCGGATGCAGAGTAGATCGAAGCGCCGCTTTCATTTACCATCACCACCTGGAGGCTTTTGCTGAACGACAGGCTTTTGACCAGGGCTTCCGTCTCCCGTCCGGCTGTGCCGTTTCCGATGGCAATGGCCTGGATCTGATATTGTTTGCACAGGGCTTCAAGGGTATTTCCCGCTTCCATGGTTTTCTTTTCAGACATATGGGGATAGACCGTATCATTGTGCAGCAGTTTTCCCTGCTCGTCCAGGCAGACCACCTTGCAGCCGGTGCGAAAACCCGGATCGATCCCCATGACCCGTTTTGTGCCCAGAGGTGGTGACAACAGGAGCTGGCGCAGATTATCCACAAACACCTTGATGGCTTCGGCATCTGCTTTTTCCTTGGTGGAAAGCCGTATCTCCGTTTCCATGGATCGGGAGAGCAGCCTTTTATAGCTGCTCCAGACGGCTGTTTTCATGAATTCAGAATCCTCTCCCTGGCCGGTAATAAAAATGCTGTCCAGAACTTCAACCGCTTCTTCTTCAGGAGGCGCGATGGTCAGGTTCAGGAAGTCCTCTTTTTCACCCCGTCTTATGGCCAGTACCCGGTGGGAGGGAGCGGATGCCACAGGTTCTTCCCAATCAAAATAATCCCTGTATTTGATGCCTTCGGTTTCCTTGCCTGCTGCAACCTTGCTGATAAATTTCCCTCTGGTCTGGAATAGCGACCGGAGTCTGGTTCGGGCAACCTCATGCTCACTGATCTTTTCCGCAAGAATATCCCTTGCCCCATCCAATGCATCTTCGATGGATTCCACGCCTTTTTCTGCATTGACAAAAGCGTTGGCCAGTTCAGAAGGGTGAATTCCTTTTTGTTCAAATATGGCATCTGCCAGAGGCTCAAGTCCTTTCTCCTTTGCAATGGTGGCCTTGGTTCTGCGTTTGGGTTTGTATGGAAGATAAATATCCTCCAGCAGGGCAAGGGTCTCTGCGGTTTTTACTTTTTCAGCAAGCTCATCCGTAAGATGTCCATGCTTTTCCAGGGAGTTCAGTATGGTTTCTCTCCGTTCATCCAGTTCCTTTAACTGGGTCAAACGGTCCCGGATGGTGGTAAGGACAACCTCATCCAGGCTTCCGGTTGCCTCTTTCCGGTAGCGTGCAATAAAAGGGATGGTGGAACCATCTTCCAGAAGGCTTGCAACAGCCTGGATTTGAGATACGGCCAATTGGTTTTCGGCAGCGATCTGATGGACATGTTCGATATTCATATGGATTTGAATTACCTGTTTTTTTGAGGGTTAATCTACATTAGTATTATCTGGTTATGAAATTTCAGGCCGCCAATATACACGATAATACCGTTCTGCAAAAGCAATATTCAGAAAAATTCAGATATGGGTTTGACATAATTTTTCATATCGTTTATAAATGAAACCATATTTGTTTCTCCCTATCATAAGCGTTTCCTCAACAGCGAGTTATAAAATCCGGATAGTTGAATTGGTTTTATTTTTTTTGCCATTTTTTTTCGTAACTCAGGACATTTCCAAACAAGCATACATCAATGGAGGTTTTGAATTGAATATTGAAAACAACAAAACCATGGTGGTGATTTTAACCGGACATTATCAGATCCGGGGCGAGATTGCCCATTTTTCAGATGCGAGATTGACCGATTATATGAATGAATCCAAGGCATTCATCGCTGTAACCGATGCCGAGGTATTGACTTATGAAGGAAGGCAGATGATGACAGCTCCGTTTTTAAATGTGGGGCTGGACAAGATCGAGGTGATTGTGCCTGTGCATGAATAAAAAAAACTGCTGAAAAGTCATCGCTTCTGGTCAACCCATCATAAAAATAAAAACACAAAAAATTCATGGGAGGTGTCATGGCTGTTCTGGATAAAGTATTTAAAGCCGCGATGGATATGAATGCCTCGGACATTCATGTTGCACCCGGGGAGCCGTTTATTGTCAGGCGTCTTGGCAAACTCCGGAAACTGAAAGGAGAACCGCTCGATTCCTCAAAATGCCACAAGATTATTGCCGAGGTTTTGAGTGAAAATCAGCGCAAGCGGCTGGCAAGTTCATTACAGCTTGATTTTGCGCTGGAACGGCCCGGTCTTGGACGGTTTCGGGGAAGTGCCATGATGCATCAGAAAGGTCTCAGTGCGGCTTTCCGTCTGATTCCTCCGAACATTCCTGCTTTTTCGGATCTCCGGCTTCCGGAGATTGTCACAAAGGTTCTGGACAATCATCAGGGTTTGATACTGGTGACCGGTGCGACCGGACAAGGTAAATCCACGACGCTTGCCGCCATGATCGACTATTTGAATACCCATCGGGCTCATCACATCCTCACCATCGAAGATCCCATCGAATTTATTCACCCCATCAAAAAAGGGGTTGTCAATCAGCGCCAGATCGGCAGAGACACATTGTCCTATTCAAATGCCTTGCGAGGCGCGCTCCGGGAAGATCCGGACGTGATCATGATCGGAGAACTGCGGGATCTTGAAACCATCTCTCTGGCCATTTCCGCTTCTGAAACCGGTCATCTGGTGATTGGTACACTCTCAACCTCCAGTGCCGCGAAAACAGTGGATCGGATCATCGATTCCTATCCGCCGACAGAGCAGGGGCAGATACGCGCCATGCTGAGTGAAGCCCTGAAAGCAGTGATCACGCAACGCCTGATTCCCGGAGCGGATGAAAAGAGCATGGTTATGGCGCTGGAAATCCTGATCGGTACTTTGCCGCTGGCAAACCTGATCCGGGATGGAAAAACATTTCAAATCCCTTCAATCATGCAGACCGGGAAAAATGTCGGCATGCAGATCATGGATGAATCGATCCGGACGCTTCTTCAGGAAGGGAAAATCACACCACAGGCGGCACTAGAAAATGCTTCCAATCAGAGTCTGATCAAAGCAGCGATGGAAGGTGAAAAGAAGGCAGCGTAAAAGCGGTTTGCCGGTTGGCAGGTTGGCCGGTTGGCCGGTTAGCCGGTTAGCCGGTTTGCCGGTCAACGGGCCAACGGGCCAACGGGCCAACGGGCCAACGGGCCAACGGGCCAACGGGTCAACGGGTCAACGGGCCAACGGGTCAACGGGCCAACGGGCCAACGGGCCAACGGGCCAACGGGCCAACGGGTCAACGGG
>DYJC01000019.1:0-88165 GCA_020723305.1 Desulfosudis oleivorans | reverse complement strand
CAACGGGCCAACGGGCCAACGGGCCAACGGGCCAACGGGCCAACGGGTCAACGGGCCAACGGGCCAACGGGTCAACCGGCCAACGGGCCAACGGGCCAACGGGCCAACGGGCCAACGGGTCAACGGGCCAACGGGCCAACGGGCTAACGGGCTAACGGGCGAACCGACCAACGGGCCAACCATTCCACATCTGGAGAAAAAATATGCCGGCAATAGATTCATATTTTAAGGAAATGAAAGACCGTGGCGCAAGCGATCTGCATATGGTGGTTGGACATCCACCGCTTTTACGATTGCGGGGGGAACTGGTTCCGGTTGATCAACCGGTGCTGACCGCAGAATCCAACCAGAACCTGCTGTTTGAACTTCTCTCACCCACTCAGCAGGAATTTATCCGAAAGAAGCGCGATCTGGATATGGCCTATGAGCTGGAAGGCGTCGGCCGGTTCCGGTGTAATTTTTTATACCAGATGCGGGGAGTCGGGGCAGTGTTTCGCATTATTCCCACCAAAATTCTTACACTGGAGCAATTGAATCTGCCCAAAGCAGTAAAAAATATTGCAAACTTTCATCATGGTCTTGTGCTCGTGACAGGCCCTACAGGAAGCGGGAAATCCACGACACTGGCGGCCATCATTGATTATATTAATGATAACCGGGATGCGCATATCATCACCATTGAAGATCCCCTGGAGTTTATTCATCCCAACAAACGATGTCTTTTTACCCAGAGGGAGATCGGCACCCATGCCAGAAGTTTTTCCGATGCCCTTCTGGTAGCCAGCCGGGAAAATCCGGATATCATCCTGATTGGAGAGATGCGTGATCCCGAGACCATTTCCCTGGCCCTTACCTGTGCGGAACTGGGGATTCTTGTTTTCGGGACCCTCCACACCAACAGTGCTGCCAAAACCATTGACCGGATTGTGAATTCATTTCCGGCCGATCAGCAGGCCCAGACCCGGACCATGCTTTCAGAATCCTTAAAAGCAGTGATCGCTCAGCAGCTCTTGAAAACCAAGGATGGAAAAGGCCGTTGTGCTGCAAACGAAATCCTGATCGGATCACCGGCCCTGGCCAGCATGATCCGGGATGGAAAGATTTCCCAGATCAGTTCCCTGATCCAGACCGGAACAGCCGAGGGTATGCAGACCATGGATCAGCATCTGATGCAGCTTATCAAAGACGGAATCATTACCAAAGAGGCAGCCTATGAAAAGGCGATTGATAAAAAACTGTTTGTGTGACCTTCATCGAATTCCGATTATACACATCTTTTATCCTGGGATGCTTGACCATCCTGTATTTTTGTCATAAAGAATAATTGTATCTTTTCAAACCATTCTATTCCTAACAGGGTGTAAGGGGTATGTCATGAAAGAGCCTTTGTTAAGCTTCAAGAAAAAGATGAATTTTTTTTCAACCGCCAAAGAGCCGTATAAAAAACTTCGGAAACATTTCAATCAGCAGGCTGTCGGATATCCTTCCACCCTCTCCGGAATCGAATTAAGGCTTTTGAGGGAAATTTTCACAGTAGTTGAAGCAGAGGCAGCACTGGCCCTGACATACCGATTGGAGACATTTCAGACTATTTTTCCAAGGGCGGAAGCAAAAGGATTTGAAGAAGACCAATTTCGCCTGCTTCTGGAATCCATGGAAAGAAAAGGCGGTATTTTCGTTATACATAAAAATAGTGAAATATATTATTCCCTGCATCCATTTGCCGTTGGCATGTTTGAGATGCAGATCAGCCGCCTGAGCCCGAGTTATTTCCTGGATTCCCACAATTATATGCTCCAGGGCTTTGCCATGGAGTATATGACAACAGAAGTTCCCCAGATGCGGGTGATCCCAATTCATAAAAGCCTGAACCCTGCCCAGAATATTGCCACGTATGATCAGATCAGAGAAATCGTTGACAGAACAAAAGACCGGATCTCGGTCACGAAATGCATATGCAAGACAGGCAGGGATCTGATCAATGATCGTTGCAAGGTGACGGATCGAAGAGAGGTCTGTATGGGGTTTCGGGATTTTCATGACACCTATTCGCGTCAGGGCTGGGGCAGGACAATACCCAAAGAAGAAGCCATGGAGATTTTAGATCAGAACGAAAAGGACGGACTGCTTCTGATCGGGGCGACCATGCAGGAGCCTCAATACGTCTGTTCATGCTGTAGCTGCTGTTGCGGCATTATTGAAATGATGAAGTTCATGCCGCGGCCGGCTGATTTTTCAGCTAGCAATTTCTATGCTGAGCTGGATACCGGATCGTGCAATGGCTGCGGGAAATGCATTAAACGTTGTCATATGGAAGCCATTTTGTTCAAAGAAACGGAAAAAAAGAAAATGGCAACGGCAATCGATACCAAAAGATGCATCGGATGCGGCTTATGCGTGGCCAGTTGTAAAACAGGTTCCATCACACTGCAAAAGAAAGAGATTGAATTCATACCCCCCAAAGACCATGACGCACTCTATGAAACGATCATGAGCAATAAAAAGAGTACAATCGGTAAGATCGGCATGATGACAAAAGCGATGATGGGGATGAAGGTGTAGAAAGACATTTCTATTCTTTATAAAATCCTTTGAATGCATGATGACTGCCGTGAAGGATCACACTGGATCATAAAGGCATGCCTATGAAATTTTTACGAATCATCATTCTGTTGTTTGTCGGTGCCGGCCTTCTTTTTATTTACTGCTGCAAGCAGAAGCCGCCGGAAAAAGTTCAACCGGCAACGATAAAAATTGGTGCAATCTACCCGTTTACCGGCAACAGCGCATCTGCCGGAAAGGATGCAAAGGCTGCATTAGATATGGCTGTAGAAGTGATCAATCAATCTTTCGAGATTCCGATACCTCTTGCAAAAAGCAAGGGGTTGCCTGCCCATGAAAATGCCCGGATTGAAATCGTTTATAAGGATTCTCAGGGCGATGAGAAAAGGGCCGGCCAACTGGTTGAAGAGATGGTTCATAAAGATAAGGTTGTTGCCCTGATCGGGTGTTACAACAGCGCTGTCACAGCAGCCGCAAGCGAACAGGCTGAAATCCGGAAGGTACCGTTTCTGAATCCGGATTCAACATCTCCGATTTTGACGCAGCGGGGACTCAAATGGTTTTTCAGAACCACTCCTGATGACGGTATGTTTGCACAGAATTTTTTCACTTTTTTTACAGAACTGCACGGGAAAATGAATATCAACGTTCCTGGACGCCTGATACTGGTATATGAAAATCAGCTATGGGGAACCAGCGTATCCAGAGTGGAACGAAAGCTTGCGTTAAAAAATGACTATCAGATTGCCGGAGACATCCCTTATGATTCAAAAGCCGTATCAGTAGAAACGGAACTGAAGCAGATTCAGGAAGCACTGCCGGGTGTTATTCTACAGTCCTCCTATGATGACGATGCGGTTTTGTTCATGAAAGGGTATAAGGAAAAACAGATCAATCCCATGGCTATCCTGGCCATGGATGCGGGTTTTATCAGTCCTTCTTTTCTGGAAAAGCTCGGAAGGGACGGGGAGTATATTCTAAGCCGTGAAGTATGGGCATTGGATATCGGCCGTAAAAAACCGCTTGTAATCATGGTGAACGATCTTTTTAAAAAACAATATGGAAGGAATATGAACGGTAATTCCGCCCGGGCGTTTACCGGCCTCATGGTGCTCGCCGATGCCATCAACCGCTCCCGGACTCTTGAACCGGATAGTATTCGGAGAGCCATCCTGGATACAAGGATAAACAGTGATGAGCTGATCATGCCTTGGGACGGTGTTGCATTTGATCCTGCGACCGGACAGAATAATCTGGGCAAGGGCATCATCGTTCAGGTACAGGACGGGCAATACCGGACCGTGTGGCCCTGGGAGTTGTCGGAAAGTAAAGTCATATGGCCGATTCCAGCCTGGTCGGAAAGACCTTTGGGAAACCCATAATGCTTGAAAAAGTCAAAATTTTTTCAAAACAGGGGGTAACACGGAAGATTCTGGTGCTTCTCCTTGCATGCGGAATTTTTCCCATGATCCTGCTGGCAGGGCTCTTCTTTTATTTCTATTTTAGCGGCCAGAAACAGGGGATTGGTGAGGTTCAAAAAGAGATCGGTGATCGGATCGCCACCAACATTTCATCCTATCTTGAAAAAACCTCCGGTCAGATTCAGGTCTTTGCAAGCACACTGCAGTTGATGAATCACAATGCGCAAGAATTGAAAAATCATTCATACATGCTGCTGGATCAGATTACTGAATTTGACAAAATCACTTTTGCGGATCTATCGGGAAACGAGATCAGCAAGGTTTCCCGGTATTATACCTTCAGACCCTTTGAACTGATAAACATCTCTCCGGAAAAGTCTTTTCAGGATGCGCGGGAAGGCCGTACTCATTTCGGCAAGGTTGAAATATCCAGCCACAGCAAATTCCCGCATATCCTGGTTTCCGTCCCGGTCAAGGATGTGCAGGACAGGATAACCGGCGTACTGATTGTTGACGTGAATGTTCTGAAGATGTGGGATTATATTTCCAGAAACAGTATCGGCGAAAATCGATATGCCTATATTGTCGATTCGGAAGGTTTTTTGATTGCATATCAAGACATTTCTTCTGTTTTGCAGAAACGGGATCTTCGCAATATCGAGGGTATCCGTAATTTATTGCAAGGCAATATCGGGGTTTTTGAATATCAAGGCCTGATCGGAAAACAGGTCATCGGCGCCGGCGCACTCATCCCTTTGACCGGCTGGGGGGTGGTTGTTGAAACTGCTGCAGAAGACGCCTATCGAACTCTTTATCTGCTGATGATGATCGTTCTTACGATATTCCTGCTCACCATGCTGACCGCTCTTTTACTGGGATTCCGGTTCAGTTTTAAAAATCTGATCGAGCCGATCAACCTGCTGCAAAAAGAAGCGGAAATGATCGCCAGGGGTGAATTCGGCGATATTATCCATATCAAGAGTGCAGACGAAATCGGGCAATTGGCGGACGCATTTAATCGTATGACCGGGAACTTAAACAAAACAACCGTCTCCCGTGATTTGCTGATTCAGGAGATTTCCGAGCGTGAAAAAACCGAAAATGCTTTGAAAAAAAGTGAAGCCACATTGAAGAGTATTTTTCGTGTCGCTCCCATTGGTATTGGATTGGTCTCGGAACGGGTATTGTTGTGGGTCAATGATCAGTTGTGCAGTATGATTGGATATGACCGCGAAGAGGTTGTGGGCCGTAGTGCACGGGTATTATACCCAAGTCAGGAAGAATTTGACTGGGTCGGTCTGGAAAAATATGATCAGATCCGCGCTTACGGCACCGGCAGCGTTGAAACCCGCTGGCTACACAAAGACGGCAGGATCATCGATGTTTTGCTGAGTTCGACCCCTCTGGATCCAGCTGATTTTTCATCCGGGATGACCTTCACAGCTCTTGATATTACGGAGAGAAAAAAGCTCGAAGACCAGTTACGCCAGGCGTATAAAATGGAGGCTGTCGGAACCATGGCCGGCGGTATTGCCCATGAATTCAATAATATTCTCGGCATTATCCTTGGAAATGCGGAACTGGCAATCGATGATGTGCCGGAATGGAATCCTGCCAAACACAGCCTGGAAGAGATACAGAAAGCATCATTGCGGGGAAGGGATGTGGTGCGCCAGATCCTGAGTTTTGCCCGCATCACACCGGTCACGAGAAAACCGATAAGGATCAGCACCATTATTCAAGAGTCTTTGAAGTTTGTACGCGCAACGATTCCTTCGAGCATTGATATCCGTCAGAATATTTTGTGTGATACGGAAACGATTCTTGGGAATTCGACCGAGATCAATCAGATCTTCATCAACCTTTGCAGCAATTCGGCCCATGCCATTGACCAGGAAACAGGAACCATTTCGATCAATCTGGAAACGGTATTTCTTACCGAAGATTCAGCCGCACAATACGATGATCTGGTTCCCGGCAAATATGTCAGGCTGAGTGTAAAGGATACCGGAAAGGGGATAAGGCCTGAGATCATGGGAAGGATATTTGATCCCTATTTCACCACCAAGGATGTTGATAAGGGATTGGGCATGGGTTTGGCCGTGGTCTATGGCCTGGTGAAGAAGCATGACGGTGCGATTCAATTTGTGAGTGAAGTTGGAAAAGGGACAACCGCCGAAGTGCTGTTCCCCACAACAGAGGAGCAGCCGGAAATACAAACCTCCGAGCCTGAAGACCTGCCGGGAGGAAACGAACGTATCCTGATCGTTGATGATGAGGAATCTCTGATAATAATGGTCAGAGAGATGCTTGAACGAAAAGGATATGAGGTCGTCTCGAAAACAAGCAGTTTTGAAGCTCTTACGCTGTTTCGAAAAGAACACAATGCTTTTGATCTGATCATTACGGATATGGCCATGCCGGAAATGACCGGAGAACGTCTGACCCAAGAGCTGTTGATGATTCGGCCGGATATCCCGGTTATCCTTTGTACAGGGTACAGCGAACGCATCAGCGAGGAAAAGGCAAAAGAGATTGGGATTACCGCCTATACGATGAAACCGCTGCGACAATCGGTTCTGCTCAAAACCGTCCGGGAAGTTCTGGACGAGGCGAAAAGCCGGATTCAAGAGCAGGGATGGACATAAAAACCGGTGCTGAAAATGCTTGACATTGGGGCAGAATGGAGATATTTTTTACCAAGTTGAACGAGCGCTCAATCGGATTGCTTGCGATGCAGATTAACTATTTGTATTTTAACAAGTATTTGAACATAAAATCATAGAACAGGTCTATGATCATGGAAAGGAGGCAGGTTTGAATTTCGATCTGACGACCGAACAGAAAATGATTCGGAGAGAAGTTAGAAAATTTGCGGAAAACGAGATTGCCCCTGTTGCTCCTGAACTGGATGAAAAAGAGGAGTTTTCCGCAGCATTGACCCAAAAAATGGGAGAGATCGGTCTGTTTGGCATGTTTGTTTCCGAGGAATATGACGGACAGGCGCTGGATTATATCTCTTATATTATTGCAGTTGAGGAAGTGGCCAGGATTGACGGATCCCAGGCAGCAACAATTGCAGCAGGGAATTCCCTGGGAATCGGGCCGATCAATTATTTCGGAACCAAAGAGCAGAAGAAGAAATATCTGCCTCAGCTGTGCCGTGGTGAAAAGCTCTGGGGTTTTGGACTGACCGAGCCGACGGCTGGTTCGGATGCCGGCGGGAGTAAAACCACGGCTGTGAAAGAGGGGAAGGAGTGGGTGATCAATGGTTCCAAGATTTTTATCACCAATGCAGCCTGTGAACTCACTCTGGGGGTTACGGTTCAGGCCATCACAGGTAGACGTGCAAACGGGAAACCGGAATATACCTGTTTTCTGGTTGAAAAAGACACCCCGGGATTCAAGGCCGTTCCCATGCATAAAAAAATGATGTGGCGGGCATCCAATACAGCCGAGCTCTATTTTGACAATGTACGGGTTCCGGAGGAGAACATCCTGGGAAAGGTCGGTGATGGTTTTCATCAGATGCTTCAGACCCTTGACGGGGGCAGGCTCTCTATTGGCGCCATGGGACTTGGAGGGGCACAGGGGGCTTTTGATCTTGCCTTGAAATATGCCAAAAGCCGGGAGCAGTTCGGACAGCCTATTTCCAAGTTCCAGGCCATCAGCTTCAAACTGGCGGATTGTGCTGTTGAAATCGAATGCGCCCGGAATCTTCTTTATAAGGCCTGCTGGCTCCGAAATGAAAAACGATCATTTGAAAAAGAAGCGGCCATGGCCAAACTGTATTGCTCGGAGCTGATGGGAAGGGTCGCCAATCATGCGGTTCAGATTCACGGAGGATACGGCTTGATGAAGGAGTATAATGTGGAAAGGTTCTACCGGGACCAAAAACTCCTGGATATCGGGGAAGGAACCTCTGAAGTACAGCGGATCGTCATTTCAAGATACATAGGATGCTGAAAAAGTAAAATTCAGGAGGTAATTGTGGAAGATCAATTGATTCTGAAGGAAACGCGGGGCCAGGTGGCAATACTCACCTTGAATCGCCCGGATGTAATGAATTCATTTAATTTTGCGATGCTGAATGCATTAAAAGCCGTCATCGAGGAGATGCGTTTTGATCCGGAGATACGGGTTGTGATTATTACCGGAGCAGGTGAAAAAGCCTTCTGCTCCGGTGCGGATCTCAAAGAGCGGGCCACCTTGAGCCCAATGGAAGTGAAGAAGTTTATTTACACCATTCGAAATCTGTTTACGGAAATAGAAAATCTGAACAAGCCGGTGATTGCCGCAGTAAATGGGGTTGCCTTGGGCGGAGGAACCGAACTCTCTCTTGCCTGTGATATCCGGATTGCATCAAACAATGCCGGCATGGGCTTGACGGAGACCCGTCTGGCCATCATCCCCGGCGCAGGCGGAACACAGCGTCTTCCAAGACTGATCGGAAGAGGCCTGGCAAAGGAACTGATTTTTACCGGGAAAAGGGTCACGGCTGCTGAAGCATTGGAGATCGGCCTTGTGAACCGGGTGTGTGAAGGGGATAAGCTCATTGAAGAGGCAATGAAGATGGCGGAGATGATTTGTGAAACCGGTCCCATTGCCATTGAACAGGCAAAATATGCGATCAACAAGGGAATGGAAACCGATCTTGCAACCGGACTGGCCATCGAGTCCAATGCTTACTGGATCACAATTCCCACGGAAGATCGCCTGGAAGGGCTGGCTGCGTTTCGTGAAAAACGGAAGCCGGTATACAAAGGCAAATAGAAAAGCATAAAAAGATAAAGATAAATAAAAAGATAAAAAACAGGTAAAGGGATATAACATGACGGATACAGGGATAGAAAACCGATTGTTCTGGGAAAATGAAGAAAAAAAGCTGGATGAACGACTTCACATGGCCATGTGGCCGGGCGGAGAAAAAGCAGTCGCGAGCCTGGCAAAAACGGGAAAAAGACCGGTGCGTGAACTGATTCACGAACTGGTGGACCCTGGAACAGAATTTTACGAATTGTCCAGGATCGCTGGATTCGGCATGAACTATCCGGGCGTTGAGGATGTCCCGTGCGGAGGTGTTGTAACCGGCATCGGAAAGATCAACGGCAACTGGACCATGATTGTGGCCAATGAAAGCAGGGTCAAGGCAGGCACCTATTTCCCCATCACCCTGAAAAAACATTTGAGGGCGCAGGCAATTGCCGATCAATGCGGTCTGAATTGCGTTTATATTGCGGATTCCGGTGGGGCTTTTCTTCCCATGCAGGCGGATGTGTTTCCGGATGATCAGCATTTCGGGTCCATGTTTTACAATATGGCCCGCATGTCCGCCAAAGGATTGAAGCAGATCACCCTGAGCACAGGAGGAAATACCGCAGGAGGTGCCTACATTGTATTCATGGCCTGCCAATCCGTGATGATCGACAAACTGGCGTATTCTTTTCTGGGCGGCCCTCCCCTGGTCCGGATGGCAACCGGTGAGGTTATTTCCGCTGAAGATCTGGGCGGCGCAAAGGTACACACCCATGTTTCCGGAGGAGCGGATCACTTCTGCCGGAATCAGGCAGAAGCGATTATTCGTGTCCGGGAAATTCTGGCCTTGGAACCTCCGCAGAAAATCCATCTTCATCGGTATGCAGAGGCGCCTCCGCTGGTTCCGGTTGAATCGATCTATGAAAATCTTCCGGCAGACGTTCACAAGGCGATTCAGGTAAGGGATTTTTTAAAGGCCATCTGCGATGACAGCTATTTCATTGAAAATAAAACAATGTACGCTCCCGGCAGAGGAGACAATATCCTTACCGGGAAGATCAGAATCAAGGGCCTTCCCATCGGCGTGATTGCGTCCAACGGCCCGGGGATCATTTTCTTCGAAGCCGCCCGTAAGGCGACCGAGTGGATCATCCGGTGCTGTCAGGAGAAAGTCCCCCTTCTGTTTGTTCAGAATTCTCCGGGATTCATGGTGGGTTCCGAATCCGAACATATGGGAATCGGAAAATACGGTTCAGATATGGTTCGAACCGTATCCTGCGCTCAGGTTCCGCGGATTCAGATTGCCATCGGTCCGGATAACGGGGCTGCGAATTATGGGATGTGTGGGCGTGCATACCGGCCTCATTTCCTGTTTCATACCATGCGCTCCCGGACATCGGTCATGAGTGGAAGAAGCGCTGCCGGAGTGCTTCTTTCCATAGAAGAAAAAAAACATGAGTCCAAGGGAAAGCCCATGACAGAAGTAGAAAAAGAAGCATTTCGAAATAAAATGATCGAGAAGTATGATGGAGAAGCCCATCCCTTCTACTGCGGAGCCAGGCTGCTGAGTGACCGCGTGCTGAAGTTCAAAGAGGTCCGGGACTGGCTGGCCATGGCATTTGAAGTGAGCCTGCTGAAACCCATTGAAAATCCCTCTTTTGGCAATCTTCGGTTTTAAGAGGATGGGATTGATATACAAGCTTTTGTAAAAAAATAGAATATTGGGAAGTTGTTTATTTACCGGTCAACGGGCAAACCGGTCAACCGGCCACCAGCGAATGGACCAACCGGCAAACTTTTATCGTCATCGAACGAGAGAGGGGCTGAAATGGAAAAAAAGGAAGACAAACCTCATATCAATGTTGATTATTTTGAAGATCTGACCGGCGATATCCGGCCGTCGGGCAAAAAGACGGTTGAGGAGATCGGCGGGCGGATAAAAAGTCTGCGGGAGTCAAAAGGCCTTTCCCTTGATGAGCTTTCCAAGATGACCGGATTTGAGGTGGAACTGCTCGCAGGAATTGAAAGTCAGGAAATACAACCGCAATTGGGCACGGTAATCAAGCTTTCCAAGGCTCTGGACAGTGCCCTCAGCAGAATCATTTCCGGCGTGGGGAGCGGAATGTATTCCGTTACCCGGAAAAACGAACGCAAACAGGTGGCCCGCTCCACTTCCGGAAAAGGAAAGAAAAAACTCTATTCCTATCAGAGTCTGGCACCGGAAGTAAAAGGCCGTCACATGGAAGCCCTTATGGTAGCCCTGGAGGAAAATCCTGAACAGGAGACGTCTGTCCATGATGGAGAGGAGTTCATCTATGTCTTAGATGGCATCGTATCGCTGAAGATTGGTGAAGAGAGCTTTGATCTGGAACCCGGCGATAGCGTCTACTATCTGTCAACAACGCCGCATTCGATTTCTGCTAAGACAAGAATAGCAAATATTCTGGCAGTAGTGTACGAAGGGTAATCTCCAGAATCCCGTTTGATTTCTTAAAACAATTGAGGCAGTGATTTTCACTGCCTCTTTGTACAGCGATGATTGACAATGAAAACAATCCGGAGATGTTACTCTTCTTCATTGACACCAAAATATTTTTCCGGTGATTTTTCCAGAAGTTCCAGCTTATCCTGTAAATCTTTCATCATGCTGTTTTTACGCGGCAGCGAAAAGTTCTTTCCTACAGCCAGCTTATCAATACGGTCGATCTCTTCCTGAAGTCGTTTTTTTTCCGTCTGGATTTTGATATTCAATCCTTCATCACGATTTATGTTTTCGGTTTCTTGAGGCTGGACTTGCTTTTCTATCGTGCTGAAGACACTGGTTCTGTTTTCAATTTCCGGTTCTTGCCCACCATCTCCGGTTTCTTCCTCACCCGTTTGGCTATTGGTGTTTCCGGTTTGCAATAGGGGCATCTCTTCAATGACCTCAAAATGTTCAACATCTTCTTCCGGCGATGTGTTGCTGAACTTCTTTACTCCGTTTTTATCTGTCCATGAATAGATTGTGTCGGCATAAGAATTGGAATTCAGCAGAAATCCAAAAATAATTATAAGCAATATCGTAATGGATCGCATGGTTATCTCCAATATGAATTTTGAAATTGGCTCATAAATTATTAAAATGCAACGATTCCATTCTTCTATTAATACTCCATTCAAGTCGTTGTATTTCAAGTTCAGGAACATGATATTGTTGAAAGATATTTTTCCAGCCGGATACTACCTGAAAAACCTTGTCGATGATCTGTCCGGTCATTTCAATATTGAGGTCTTCACCTATCCTTTGCAGTATCTTCCTGTCTGGTGGCAAAAAACCAGCCCCGGGAAAAAAAGATAATGAGTGCTCTCTTTTTTCGTATAGATCCGGCAGCACATCATATACTGGTGACAGGCAGTAGCCGGATTCTTTATGGAGCAAACAAAAGTTCTTAAGGTGATCATCCGTATTTCCGATGGCCACATTAAAAACCTCTTCCAAGCTTTGCTTTTTTGATTAAAAGATTCCTGCCCCAATCATCCGGAAGAGCATCTTCAAAAACAGCATGTACTCCTTCTGGTCTGTTTGTCCGAAACTCTTTTGAGTGTAAAGGCAGATTCACCGGATCTAAAGGGAAAGCAAGTGGGTGTTGAAGGTACTCCGGGGCATATCGGAAAGCACCCTGTATCATTCCTCTGGAATCAGGCAGTGTGGTTACAATTTCACCACAGAACAGTGTCGAACCGTCAGGAAGCGTAAGATTGACAAGCAATCGGATCATTCTATTTTTGCCTTCGCACCCGTTGCCGGTTTTTTGTTTTTTCTAAAGCATCATATCTTTCGAACAAGGATTCATTGGGTGCTATCAATTTATCGAAATCATCCAGTTTACCAAGCATGGATAAGGCTTTTATCCATGTCCCGATTGATATAGAAGGATTCCCCTGTTCCATTTTGTAAAGAGTTGGAATCGATACACCGATCCTGAAGGCAAACTCTTTTTGCGGGTCATTTAATTCCAATCGGGCGTTTTTTAGACGTTTCCCCAGATTTTTCAAGGTTTCATTCTCTTTAATATTAACCATATTTTGTTTTATCGCAGATATTTGCTATTAAAGCAAATTATATTTATGGTTAATCGCTTGGTTGGGAAACAATACATTTTTTCAAGCGTACTGAGTACGGTCTACATATATCGACTCACAGACAACGGATGTATGGATGAGCTTTTCAATGGCCTTCAGATAATTTTCGGATCGATCCAGATAGAATGACAGTGATTTGGAAAAAGACCGGCCAACGATTCCGTCTATAAACATCTGGCTGATTTCACGTTCCATGGTTAGAATTTTCTGGGCTTTAATGAGAATCCGCTGTTCATCGGGATCCATGCTGCACAGCATTTTTTTAAACGCGGTTTGTGCCCTGGGTTGATACATCCAGAAATAAAGCAGATCCAGTGCATTGATGATCAATATGTTGATATGATGTCTGGCTTCCTCGTTTGCCGATTGCAGCCATTCTGCCGGGGTATCCAAAAGTTCGAAAACATCTTTTTCAGGAAACAGCATTTCCAGCCGGGCATACACATCCAGAAATTGACGGAGCTTCTGATGATAATCGCTCATCCGGTGCCGGATGTTTCTTCTCCGGTCAACAGTCCCCTCAATGAAACCAGCTACAAAATCGGATGCGGTCTTGGAAATAATCGCAGCCCATTGCTGCAAAGTCTCATAAATGTTGACAGCACCGCACAAACCCATGATTCCTCCAGCCAGTTCATTAAACCCGAATGCAACCGGAATGGAAAAAAGACTGCGGAAAAAATTTACAAATGCCGCTTCCGGCGGCAGACCACGGAAAAGGTTATGGCTGGTGAGATAAATCCCGTTAATGATACCCATGACGGCATAAAGAATGACCGGGTGTGAGGATGTATTAATTCCCAGGAATTGATTCAACAAAAGGGTTTTCACAAAATAATCCAGCAACGGGACGGAAAACCCGGTGAAAAAAAGCGAGTCTGTCAGCCGGTCCCAGCTGATATAATCGTTCCAGCGAAGCAGAGGGGATCGGCGTATACCCCCTCCGCCCAGAACAGACTGGAGAATATTTCTGAATCCGGTAATGCCAAACCAGATAAATGCCCCGAAATAAGCCAGCACCCACCAGCTGTTTGCGAGAAAAAATGTCAGGAAGGCCGGGAGAAATCCGATGGCTAGTTTGCCGGAGTTTTTCAACGTAGTTTGTAAATACCGCAAGTGTCGACGTATCCGGTAGGTTTCGGAATCCGGTTGATGCAGCGAGAATCGATTGGCGCTGAATGGCTGGAGTCCTCCCAGAGTAACGATATTCCCATGGGGAACCATGCGGGTGGAACCTTCCCTGGCAAACCATTCCTTGCGGCACTGCATCCCGATATACCGGAGACCGGGAATCAATCTTAGAAAACGTAAAATATGAGGAATAATCTTTTCTGTTTCTTGAATCTGTAAATAATTTAATCTCAAATGGGTTTCAACATGAAACGGGATGACCAGTCGGGGAGATTCCTTTTCTTTTATTACCGCTTTCTGCGCTTGCCTCGGAAGGGAGTCCAGGACAGCCAGTCCCATGCCATGAAGTCTGGGGGACTGGCCAGTGGAATCACTCCCGACTCTCGGTTTTAATGCTCGGACTTTATACATGTTCCTCACTGATTCAAGGTCTGAAAGAATGGTAATAAATTTTCCGAACCGGGCGTGGTCAATCGGGTTTTCACTCTTTTTCAGATTCTCCATCATCTGAAGGGTCATCTGCTTCAGCTGAATGAGGTTTCCACTGTTGATGGTTTCCTGAAGTTTGGCGATCATCGGGATATGATCAACCTTGCCGCTTGCGTAATCCTTGAGATTGAATATTTCAAGCCTGGATATGCGCCCCTTGCATTCATAGAGTAATTCAAGCACATCCTGAACCTTCATGTTGTTTAAGTTCAGGGTAACCCGATAGCCTGAATGAAGCTGTACCAGACGGTCTATCAGTTCGCACGGTGACAGCTTCATCAACGAGGGTAAGATTCCGGCATCAACAGGCTTGCTTATATCCGGCACTTCGGGATTATTGTCAGGCTCAAGATATAAATCATGGATGATATCCGTATCCATTTCGTTCATTCGGTTAATCAGGATTTCAATTTTTTTGCGTTCCTTATCATCAGCGACCGCATATTTATTTTTCAAGTCGAATTCTTTATCTTTCATCAGGGGAAGCAGCTGCATATGGATATATTTGGCAAGATGCAGTAGGGAGGCCTGCCCGGAACCGACAAATGTTGAAAAAACGGATGCGTCCAAGGGTGGCAAATCCACTTCCAGGTGCCGACTGATTTCAAGGCGGTGGTGGCGGTTGAAGTGGTCCACAATCGTCATAACATAGTGACGCTGAAAATCAGATACTTGTCGTCCTTCATCCATGAGAGATCGGACGTTTGGTATATCCAGGAATTTGAGAAAGTCCTGGGCGTCGGCAAACCCGCGAGGAACCCAGATGATCTGTGCAAAGCGGTCGTAAAATTTTGCTGAAAATTCGATTCCGATTCGAACCGTGATTCCCATGATCGAGGCTGCTTCGAGCAGCTCGGCAGCGGTTTCAGGCCGGATGAAATTATAAGAAATTACCCGCAGCCGCCGGATACCTTTGATCCAGGCATCCATAATCAGGTGTGTGGATGACTTTCTTCCTTTGGTGTTGGCATCATGAACATGATCGTCAAATGCCAGTTGATTCCACTCCTCAGGCATTTCCAGAAGATGATATTGTTTTAAAAAAGCTCGGACGATTTTAGGTTTTCCGGTCGCCACCATGCGAAAATCATGAGCCAGTTCCAATTGCCGTGTATAATTTCCATGAGCCCTTACCAGATCTTTCATGATTTCAATCAAAACCCGCCCGGTATTCATCTGAAGGTCCTGATTCGTGCTGCACATCACTTCATCCCGCAAGGCGCGAAGGGCATTCAATCGATGTTCAATCCGTTCCCCTTCCAATGATTCCAGAAGATGTATGACAGCATAGGCGATTCGAAGTCCCTGGGATTCCGCCATTTCTTTGATTCCCCGGGGATGGAAATAATGAAAAAACTTCCGCTGTGTATGGTGATGGGATTTTTCCTTCTCCATCATGTCGTTGACGATGCGGATAAGGTTATGGTCGCGTTTATCGAAAAATAATCTGGAAATGCCGGTGGGTTGATGTTTATCCAAAAGCAACCTCTTCTGATGTCAATATTGAAAAAATCTAAAAACCCAGGACGGATTCAGTCTGTATTTTTCTGGAATATTACATTTTTTTGGGTTTGCTGTCCACGGTAATCCGTAGACCCAAAAAAAATCGGAATTTTGTGGGTTGTTACGGCAGTGGCCACTGTTCCAGTTTACACTTTCTCTAACTCGATGATCAAGTTTTTGCTAATTTGCCCAACTCCTGCGTTGGAAAAAAATTTTGATCCTCGGAATACGCGCAGTATGCCTGCGGTCAAAATTTTTTTCCGCCTTGGATTTGAACAAATTATCTAAAAACTTGAACATCGAGTCTAAACTTATTTGATGGAAAAAGAAGACGTTTAAAATGATTCAGATGGTTGGGAAAGCTGAAGGGTTTGGTGTTTTGACAAGATGTTTTGACAAGAAAGGAAAAGGCAGCAAGGCCGTGATGCAAGCCTTGCTGCCGGAAATGATCGAACGGTAATCGTTTGCAATATCGGTGATTCGGCTAATGTCCGATCTGCATCCCCCAGCCCTCAAAGAGGAAGAGGATGGCAAAGCCGTACCACAATGTATAAATGACGTAAAAGACGAGGCAGCTGACAACGATTACGATGTTAGCCCCGATCTTTTGGGCATCAATACCGTAGAAATTATAAGCCGGTTCCACCCCTTTTTTCATGATTTTGTCGCAAAACATGGCTTCTTCGAACTTTTCTTGTTTCAGCAGGGCTCGATTTGTCCATTTTAACGTCTCCCACCAGATACTCATGACCTTTTTATGATCGGTTCCGTTATAACGATCTGAGACTTCCTTGCCCTTGTTGCTGTACATCGAGTCGGCGTCATTCAGAATCCCGGTGACGATCTTTCCGAGGTCGCCCTTTATTGTAACGTCCTTACCGGTGGCAACGGCTTCCTCGATTCCCAGGGCCACCAACTGTTTGGCCGCCTGTTCGGCAAATTCATTGCTTTTGTCCACATTATCTTTATCTTTAACACTGTAACTGATGGTAAGGTCAATCGCCTTGCCGTTGTATTTTTCACTCGTTTTCTTCAAGTCGCTGATGTAATAAGCCGATCCCTTGGAAATGGAGTTAAAGAGATTATCGAAAAATTGTAATCCATTATGGCCGTTAAAAATCGGCATAAAGATAATCCCCAGAACAACAAAGAAAGAGACGATCATCAGCATCCCCAGGCCGAATTCTTTTTTGTTTGCAATCATGAGTGTGTCCCCTCCTTAAGCTTACCAACCCGAGCAAAAAATGTTCCGATAACCCAGACGGCAAAGGCGCCGATACAGATGAAAAAAAGCCAGATGCCGATTGTCTCGATCATGGTAGTGGTATCTTTGGTCCAAGCCAGGTATTCCATCTGTCTCAGCTTGCTCGGCATGGCGGTGAAGCGGTTGACAAAACCTGCGGTTACAGCCAATGCATAAAAACCACGGATATAAATGCCCGGCACCAGCTTGGTTACAAGGGCGCCGATCTGGACGCCTAAGAGTGAGCCCAGAAGCATACCCATGGCCAGGGTGTAAAAGATAAAGCCATAACAGGCATACTGGCTGATGGCAGCATACCCGGCGGTGAAGATGATCTGGAAAATGTCGGTGCCGACTGTGGTCATGGAAGAAACGCCGAGTACGTAAACAAAGGCCGGAAAAGTGATAAAACCGCCGCCAACTCCCATAACCGCAGCAGCCATACCAACAAAGGCACCGCAAATAATGAGGAAGATGGCTGAAATTCGGCGGCCACCTGGAGTAACTCCTTCATCAAAGGTGATCATCGGCGGGATGTTGATTGACTGGAGTTTTTTCCCCAGCGGTGCGATCGCTTCGCCTTCCTTGCCGCCGCCATGAGCTCCATCATCGCTTCCGGCTGCTCTGGCCCGGAAGTAGTCGAGCATGGCGTAAAAGGCCAGAAATCCCAGGATAAAGGTATAGATTGTGGTGATGAAAAGATCGCTCAAGACCGGGTTGTATTCATAGATAGCCCGGTTCAGCCATCCGCCGGCGGTCGCGCCGGCAATTGAACCAATCAAAAAAATAGCTGCCAGAGAGACCGACACATTACCCAGTTTTTTGTGTAAAACGCTTCCCATGATTGCTTTGGCAAAGATGTGAAAGAGATCGGTTCCGACTGCCAGGATACCTTTCACTCCGGCGCTCATCAGGGCCGGGGCGATGATAAAGCCACCGCCGGCGCCGATACAACCGGTGATAAGGCCGGCTGTCATGCCGACAAAGATGGAGGCAAAAAAGATGGTATTGGTATAAAACGATGGGCTATAGGCTTCTTTGCCGCCTAAAAAGTCACCGGCTATCGCAATGCCGCCGATGATCGCAGGCAAGGTAAAAAGACCGAGTACGATCAACCCCTTACGGCTCTTCAGTACAGTTGTGGAAATATCAATCTCCCATCTTGCTTGAGCTCTGGCATTATTCATACAAAAATGCCAAAGTTGTCTAAAAAAACGCATGTCGATTTCTCCTTTTTTTGATGAATTGATAATATAATTTTTTTTCCTTTTTCGATCTTGGCTTTCCCATATTTTTATAACTGTCAGTTTATCAACATTCTGATTTAAAATAATAAAATATTAATGCTCTAATTTTTTTTTTAAATTGCAGACATATAAGGAAAGCGCTTTTGTGTCAACAACAAAACTATGCAGCATTCGGAGCGTGGTTTGAAAAGCTGGAGAAAAACCGGAAAGGTATTTCATTTCTTCCGGCATTTTTGTTCGGATGAGTGCTATTTCACAAGAATACCCGCATCCGTAAAGAGTTTCTTACATGTTTTTATCCGATCGCCTGCCATCCATTCCGCCATCTTGTTTCCAGTGATCGAGGGCGGATTCATGCCGATTTTCTGATTTTTGTCCTGCCATAAGGGATGGTATGGCATCAGTTGTGTTTTGTTCACATTTTCTTCTCTGAAGAGTGATATGATGGCGGAGAGATTCTCATTTGTATCGGTAATATCCGGGATTAACGGAATTCTTGGCAGAATTTCCTTTCCGCCTTCCTGAAACTTTCGATAAAGTCTTTTGAAATTTTCAAGAATGGTTTCATTGGGAAGACCGCAGTATTTTTTATGAATGCGGCTGTCCATAATCTTGATGTCAAAATAGATCAGATCCAAATGGGGATATACTAGATCCATAAAGGTTTCGTAATGAAACTGTCCGCAGGTTTCAATCAGGACATGAACCCCTTTCTCTTTCAGGGCTTTTGCCGCTTCCGCTAAAAACAGCATGTAAAGCGTAGGTTCTCCGCCGGAAAAAGTCACCCCGCCTTGAGAGGTGTCAAAAAAAGGTTTGTCCTTGAGCACTTTTTCAAGAAGCTCGGAAATGGTCATCTCCCGGCCAACCTTCTCCATCGCGCCTGAAGGACAATTGGTCACACACGCAAAGCATAAGTTGCACCGTGTTCTGTCGATAAAAAATGGGTTTTCTCTGGAAAGCGCATTTTCCGTACAGGTTTTAAGGCATGTATTGCAGCCCACACATTCGTTTGAATCAAAAGAAATCTCAACAATCGCTTTTTTGCTTTCCGGATTATGGCACCAGATGCACGAAAGAGGGCATCCTTTAAAAAAAACAACCGATCGGATTCCCGGGCCATCATCCAGAGAGTTTCCCTTTATCTCAAGTATCAATGGATGTTTGCTCATAAGCCGTATTGTGTACTCTTTATCAGTTCTATCTGCAAGTAATGATTTGTGGCTTTATAGCCTTTTTTAGAGATGAACATATAGTGAACGCGGTTGTTTGATTAAAACAAATCAATGCAAACTGGTGTTGACAATTGGATCAATTTGTGTAATCATAACATCATAAGTGATAACATGATTACAAGGAGGAGTATAATGGTACGTACACAAATCCAATTAACCGAGGATCAGGCACGGAAGCTTAGGGAGCTTTCTCTTTCCAGCAATGAATCTGTTGCATCCCTGATCCGCAATGCAATTGACCGGTTTCTGATAACCGGCAAGCCGAATCGTACCGCACAGTACAGGCAGGCCCTGTCTCTGGTTGGAAAATATAAAACAGATCAACCGGATATATCTATTGAACATGACCGTTATCTTGAAGGGGTTTTTGGATCATGAATATTTTTGCTGATACGTCCGGACTTTTTGCGCTGCTGGTGGAAAATGATTATATGTACGTCAGAGCCAGGGGGAACTTTACCTACTTTGCAGAAAACAACGTTCAACTTGTGACCAGTTCTTTTGTCCTTTTGGAAACCACCGCGCTTTTACAAAGCCGTATCGGATTTTCGCCGGTCAATGATTTTAATAAAAAAATTCTTCCCCTGCTTGAGATTGTCTGGGTTGATGACAAATGGTATGCTAAGGCCATGCAGCGCCTTTTAGCACAAAGCAAACGCGATATCAGCCTCGTGGACTGCCTCAGCTTTGAAATCATGGAGGCCCTCCAGATCGAATGCGCTTTTGCTTTTGACAAGCATTTTGAGGAAAATGGCTTCACCATAGCCGCTTTTCACAATCCGGAGAAAAGAGGCTAAACAGGCTCATTTTGAATGGGATTCTGTTTTATAGAGCCGCAACGATGATCAGGGCCTACCGGCCCATTCTGATTTTTCCCAGAAAGACGCCGATTTTGTCTTTCAGTTTGTCTCCCCAGCTTGGGGATTCCACATGGATGGGGCATTCGGCTTTCAAGTCGGAATCTACACTGGCAGCCTTTACTAAATATTTCCCAATCGGAATAGGATCCCGGACGACAATCGGGGTCAGGTCGCTTGGATCAATATCCAGTTTTAAAATTTCAAGTGCCTTGACTTCTTTGCTCACTTCCACAGTAAACCGGCCGTTGGGATCAATTTTTGCAGCATCGATGGGAATATTGATGCCCTGATTTCCTTCGGTGCTCACCATATCCACAAAAACTGAATCGCCTGGTTGAAAACCATAACCTGCAATAACTACCTGGGTTTTAATCAGTCCGGCAATACCAAGCCTTATGGCCTTAGGTGTTACTGCAATCTGCGGTCCTGCATATCCGGGAAACAATTTTTCAGGCACCGGCAATTTTGATGCACAGCTTCCCATGAGAAAAAAGAAAAAAAGAACCATCACTCCAGTCATGAAACGGACCGGGCACAACGATTGTTTCAGTGTGTGAATCATTTTACCTCCTTCTTCTAGACACTCAAGTATTGTTCCTGCACATGAGGCTGGGCCTTTAGCTCCTGAACGGAGCCGGTAAATCCGATGGTTCCCTTGCCCATCAGATAGACACGATCCGCTAAAGAAAGGGCCACCTGGAGATTGTGCTCAACGATCAGGATGGATACCCCTTCCTGGTTGATTTTCGAAAGTACTTCTCGTACTTCCCGAACCATCAGCGGCGCCAGTCCTTCGGTGGGCTCATCTACCAACAGGAGTTTTGGATTCCCCATCAGGGCTCTGGCAATGGAAAGCATCTGCTGCTCGCCCCCGGACAGATGCCCCCCCTTCTGAGCGGGACGGTCCTTCATGAAGGGGAAATGATGGTAAAGTTTTGGAAGGGTCCATCCGTTTTTTGTTTGATCATCACCGGGCTTGACTCCCATCATCAGATTTTCCAACACCGTCAGGTTTGAGAAAATTCTTCGCTCTTCCGGAACATAACCTATGCCGGCCCGGGCAATCCGGTAAGGTTCTTGCCCGGCGATTTCCTGGTTTTGAAAGCGAACCGATCCGCTTCTGGGTCGCACCATGCCCATGATGCTTTTCAGTGTTGTGCTCTTTCCCATGCCATTACGTCCCAGCAGGCCGACAATTTCCCCGCTGTGAACGGTAAGGGATACGCCTTGGAGCACGTGACTCAGGCCATAATAACTCTGAAGATTTTTGACTTCAAGCAGCATTGCCGACCTTGGTTTCCCCCAAATAAGCATCCTTTACGTCCTGGTTTGCTTTGATTTCTTCCGGTGTGCCGGTGGCCAGGATTTCTCCATGATGAAGGACCGTAATCCGATCAGCAAGGGAAAACACTACATCCATATCATGCTCGATAATCAGTACGGTTTTGTTATGGGTCAACTCCCGGATCAGCTTCACCATCTGGTGCGTTTCTATTCTTGACATGCCGGCTGCCGGCTCATCCAGCATCACCAGGTCCGGATCGGTCGCCATGGCCAAACTAAGTTCCAGGCAGCGATGTTTGCCGTAGGATAATAAACCAGCCGGCAAATTACGCTCCGCTGCAAGCCCGATACGGGCGAGAAGGGTGTCGGTTTCATCCGTGACCGGTTGCATTTTATCCAGATTGCGGAAGAAGTTGAACCGGATGTTCTTCCGGGCGAGAACAGCCATGCGCAGATTCTGAAAGGTCGTCAGACCGGCAAAGGTGCTGTTGATCTGAAACGAACGACCTAAACCCATCCGGACGAGTTTATCCGGCTTGAATCCGGTCACATCCTTGCCTTTGAAAAGAATAGAACCGTTCTTGGGACGATATTTCCCGGTGATTGTGTTAAACAATGTCGTCTTTCCGGCTCCGTTGGGTCCGATAATCGCATGGCGTGTGCCTTCCTGGATTTCAAGGCTGATATTAAAAAGGACTTGCCGTTCGCCAAAATAGTGATTCAGCCTTTTGGTCATCAGCATATTGCGCGGTTGCTTCCTGTCAGGATTCATGGTTGCCTTTTAAAATTGCGGTTTGAAATTTATTTCTCAAAACGATCCATCGTGATGTTATTTTCCAATAGAGCATTATTGCTCCTCCAGGCAAAAACAGAACCACTGAAATCAGAACTAGGGAGAACACCAATTGGGCCTGTTCCGGATGCGCTGACATAAGTTCTAAGAGGATCGTTCCAATCCCGGTCCCGAAAACAGGTCCGATAAAAGTTCCCAGACCGCCGATAAAACAGTTGATGAGAGGGGTAAAGGAAGACAGCGGCCCCAGTACGCCGTCCACCGAGACCATGTTCTGGAATAGCGCATAAACCGATCCGGCCACGCCGGCAAATCCAGCGGATACTCCCAGAATGATCGCTTTGGACAATGGAACGTTAAAACCAAGATAAGTCACGCGATCCGGGTTATCCCGAATGCTCACCATGATGCTGCCAAAGGGCGTTCTTGTAAAAAACCACATCACCCAGGCGCTGAGTCCCAGAATGCTGATCGAAAAATAGTAAAAATTCCGCTCCAGGGACATGTCAATAAGACCAACCGCAGGGATGACTAAAGGAGGAATCGGAAATCCGGACATCCCATCATTGCCGCCCGTCAAATGGGAGAATTTCATCACCGTTGCATACATGATCTGGCTGAAGGCCATGGTCAACATGGCAAACGTATGTCCGCCAACTCTTACCAGCAGGGGGCTGAGCACCAAGGCCACCAGGACGGCCGATGCGGCGCCGACAAAAATTGCGGATAATAGCGAGCATCCATCCAGCCGCGTTAAAACCAATGCGGTTCCATAGGCTCCGGATGCAAAAAACATTGCATGCCCGAAACTCAGCAGACCGGTAAAACTGAGCAGGAGATTGAGGCTGAGGGAAAACAAGGCGAAAATGGATGCCCCTAATAAAAGATTCAGTTCAAAAACCCCGAATAGTACAGGTGCTGTATATAATCCTGCCAAAATGGCAGCCCATAGAAGCCATTTTCTGAAAGAATTTTTCATTCCTTCTCTCCGAATAGTCCCGAAGGCCGGATGGTCAAAACAAGGGCCATGAATCCAAACAGGATAATGGTTGAATAACCTGGAAAAAATTGAATGCCGAAAGCCGTTAACTCTCCAAGCAGCATGGAAATGACAAACGCGCCGAACAGGCTTCCAAACCCACCTAAGGCAACGACGATAAACGAGTCCAGCATCATCTGATTGGCGAGGCCGGGAAAAACAGTTAACATCGGCGCTGCGGCTACGCCCGCAATCCCGGCCAACCATGTTCCCAATCCAAAGACCAGCGTGAAAACAAGCGGTACATTAACGCCGAGCGCTCCGGCCATATCGGCATCCTGGACTGCGGCCCGCACGACATTTCCCAGCCGGGTTTTGAAAAGAATCAGGCCTAACAGTAACAAAATGGAGCATGACAGTCCTATTATAAAAATCCGATAGACCGGATAGGTCATTCCGAAAAATTGAACAAGCCCTCTCAGCAGTTCCGGTGCATTGACGATTTCCGGATCAGTGCCCCACAGGTTTTTTACAGCTTCTTCAATGCAAACCATGATGCCGACCGTAAGCATCAGTTCAAACAGGACAACTGCTTTTCCCAGTTTGAATTTGCGAATTTGGCGCAGCATCAATCGTTCCATCAAGATGCCAAGACCAGCAATGGCGATCGGCGCCAATAAAAGCGCGAGCCAGAAACTTCCGCTCCATTGCATAATCTGAAAAGCGAAATATGCGGCCAGCATAAAAAAGGAGGCATGAGCGATATTTAAAATCCCCATCATCCCAAAGATCAGGGTGAAACCGGAAGCAACCAGGAACAGCAGCATTCCATAGGCCAGACCGTGTATTCCCTGGGTAATCAGCATGACTGCTATCGCATCCATACTCTATTTAAGCCCCTCCGGACACGGCGATATGACAATGTCGGACGGGATGCGGATGCCGTGATCCTGATAACCGAGACCGTCTCCGGTCTTTGACCATTTGGAGGGGGAAACCAGGGGGGAAACAAACATATCCATAACTGCCTGGTGATCGCATTTGCGCATGGTCAATTTGCCGGAGAAGGATTCGTAGGTATCGCCTTCCCAGGTGCTGATGATTTTTTCGGTGTTCATGGTCCCCGCTCTCTGGATGACATCAAATAGCCAGTAGAAATGCCCGATCACTCCGCCAACGACGCCGCTGGGCCAGGCGATTTGTACTTTTTCATTATCTTTGTAACGATCATGAAAAATCTTATTGAAACGGCTGTTCAGTTCCGTTTCCACGTTACAGAGATGAAAATTGACAACCGTATTGCCTAAGCCTGCTTTTTTGTTTTTCAGGTTCTGACTCATTCTGGGGTCATCAAAAAATTGTCCGCTGACCGGAATATTCATGCCCATCTGATCGATGGCCAACATGAGGTTCCAACTGTCCGGAGGCCAGTCCGATGAGATGATCATCTCGGCGCCGGAAGCTTGCACTTTGCTCAGATAAGGGGCGAAATCTTTCAACCATAAAGGATGGTAGACCTCACCCACGATTTCCGCATCCGGAACAAATTCTTCCAAAGCCTTTTTAATGGATGCGCCGAAATCTTGCCCATAGCTGTAGTCCTGGCAAAGGATATAAAACTTACGGATGGGTGTTTTGGAGAAATAGTAGGCCAGGGCTTTGGCATTGATGTCCGTAGTAGAACAGGTTCGGAAGGTATAGCGATTGAAATTCTGGGCATTCATCAGATGAACGGAATAGGCGGAGTAGTTCATAAATATTTTCTGGTATTTTTCAGCCATCTGATTGCCGATGATGGCGATATGACTGCCGGCTGTTCCGACGAAAAGATCCACCTTGTCTTTCAAAATCAGCCGCTGGAGCGCCCGCTTGGCTACTACCGGTTGAGTGGCAGTATCACCTTTGATCACCTGAATCATTTTCATTTTACCGTCGACCATGATCCCGCCCTGGGAATTGATATCGTGTACGACCCATCCCAGCAGCCAGTTGGAGATTTCGCCGGCAGCCGCGCTTTGACCGGAAAATGGTTCAAGCAATCCGACCTTGATCGTATCCCCGCTGATAATTTCCGGCTTGTTGGGGTCATAGGTGGAAAAATCGGCTTTAAGCGGTGTAAAGGCAATGGCCGGCTCAGTATCCAAACCGCTGATAATATAGAGGCAAAGCAGACAAAAATAGATTACGGACGGAAACAGCGCTCTGATCGATTTCATTCCAATCTCCTTTCCGACTTAAAGTAGTTGCTATACTCCTCCAGCACGAATTTACGGTAAATGTGATAGAAGAAAAGACACATGATTTCTCTGGCCTGATCGCCTTTTTCACGCAGGGACTCTTCAGAGATGGTTCCCTGGCCAAGAAGCCGCATGAAGCGCCTGACATCTTTTTGCACCAGTTTGCGGAATAAATCGGCCGCAGGCCGTAACGCTTCCGGATCAAAACCATTTTGGGGCCCCAGTCCGATACGTTCGAGATCGACCAGCAGTTTACCGATAGCCACATCATCATAGGAATAGACCGGATCACCGGTCCGTTTGTCGGCCTTGATAATCCCCCAGCTTTCCATTTTGGCCAGCCATTTTTTACTCAATCCGGTGGCTTTTTGAAAATTTTCGGTGCCGATAACCGCATCGCTCAATAGCCGATCAACGGGGCGGAAGTATTCGCTTAAAAACTGAAAAGCATGTTTTTCCGATCGCGAATGGGTTTTTTGTTTCTTGATCAGGTCTTTGATTACCGGAAGAGGCAAAAAGTAATCATCCCGGAGTTTTTTGATGATGCGAATCCGCTCCAGGTAGCTCTCGCTGTAGTTGGCGACATTCTCTTTTGTTTTTCTCGGTTTGCGAAGAAGACCGACATGGATATAGTGATGGATGGTTTCTTTTGAAACGCCGGTTCGCTGTGAAAGTTCGCTGATTTTCATCCCGATCCCATATATTTGAAAATTTTCAAAGGCATTGACAAGGGGGCAACTCCACGCTGTTTGAACGACTATCTTGAATAATGGAATTTGTCAACATGATTTAATTTTAATGTTATGGATCATATATGACTATAATATTATATTATAATCAATATATTATAAAATTATTTTGTTTCATTATCATCATAATCATTTAATTAACTAAATGTTTTTTGAGTTGTTGACTAAATGAAAAAATGAACAACGATATCAAGAACAGAAGCTCTCCTGTTTGCTTGACCCAGAAGATGTTCACTATCTCCAAATCTTAAAAGGATCAGGGAATGAGTCAAGGTAGAATGTTCCGTTACGCGGCTGCTCCTCACAGATTTCAGCGTGCTTTATTACCGTACCCATGGAGAGTACCTGTTGCTGAATTCTTTACATTGTGTAAATATAATTGACATCCATTTGGATTCTGTATTGAATTCTGTAGGATGTCAATTATAAGCAGATATAATTAAAATAATTTTCATGAAATCATATGGTTTTGTTTTTCATCGAAAATCGCAGTTTGGGGTATATGGGACATACTTGATAGCCCTTAGACCTCACTATTTTTGATCCCGATTGGCATACCCCTTGCTGATGATATCGGATTTGAAAATGTTTATCATGGCTTTGTCCCGGGAGATCCTGGACGAATGTAAGGATGAAAAAAAAATAAAACATAATGTTCGGGTTTTATGTGAGAGCAGCTTTCAGCCGTGAAATGGGATTATTCAAAGCACAAATATTTCGGATAGATAGCGTTCCCGCACACAAAGCTTTTATTCAAACCCGAAAGTTGATATAAAAGAAGGAAAATATTGGATTGCGTGTCTGTTGCGTTGTTGTAGCATGGAGGAATGATGGTCCACAAAGATGAGAGTACTGTGCCCATGGAGTATGGCTGGAGTTGGCAAAGCAAGCCGGGTTACAAGCCGTTGTTGATATTGGCAGCGGCAATTGTCTTCATTGCCCTTGCTGTGATGCCTCCTACCCAGGCCATGCTGGATATGGTTTCCAAGGAGAATCCATCCGGCTATCAGTTGGGGAAAGGCTGTAAAACCATCATGGATACGGTCAATCAGAAGCTGAGGCCTGATGCCTATAAAACAGCCCAGAATGGCCTGGCCGGGGTTCAGAGTGATCACGGCAGCCATGGGAAACAGACCCTGCTCACCGTTGACCAGGTGGCCCGGATAGCCAAGGTGATGGTATTGATTCTTTTTTTATCTGCATTTCTATGGGGCACAGAAGCTCTGCCTATCGGTGCTACCGACATGCTGGTGGCAGTATTGCTCTATCTGTTCGCTGTGTTGCCTATCAACGACATTTCCAAAGCTTACATGTCCGATGCGGTTTTCTTTGTTTTCGGCATCCTGGCTGTAGCTGTCGGTGTGGCCAAAACCGGCCTTGACAAGCGTATCGGTCTGATCCTGCTAAGCCGCATCCGCAGCACAAAAGCTTTTGCGTTTATCTTTTTACCCATGCTCTCCATTGCATCCAGCTTCCTGCCCGAGCATGCCCTGGTTGCCCTGCTGATTCCTGTCCTAATGGGGATTTACAAGGTGACCTGCAAGATGAACGGAGTGGATAAGGATCCCGCCCTGGGGATCTTTTTACTTCTGGGCCTTACTTTTGCGGCCAATGCCGGCGGGCCTGGCTCTCCGGCAGCCGGCGGGCGAAACGCCATCATGGTGGGGTACCTGATGGACTACGGTTCACCCATCACTTTTTTGCAATGGATGAAAACCGGTATGGCCTTTGTACCGGTCATGTCCTGTGTCATCGGTGCCTATATGTATATCCGCTGCAAACCGCGCTTCCGCGTTCCGGAAATAAACCCGAGTGAAGTGGTTCGTGCTGAAGTGGCCCGTATGCCCGGATTCGGAGGCAAAGAAGCTATCATGGCAGTGATTCTGGTACTGCTGGTAGCAGCCTGGTTGATTATCGGTGAACATGCCGGTCTGGGTGGACCTACCCTCTGCACTGTCATGGCCATGTTCCTGGTACGCATTTTAACCTGGGAGGATGTCCATGAGGGCGTTGCCTTTGACGTGGTGGGCTTGTATGCTGCGGCCAGCGCTATCGGCGTGGGCCTCAAGGTTTCCGGCGGAGGTTTGTGGCTGGCATCGGCCTTTGTGGATTCTCTGCCCGGATTCCTCACCAGCGGCGAAGGACTTTTGATGGGCGTGAGCTTGCTCACCGGTACTATGACCAACGTCATAAGAGACGGTGCTACGGTGGCGGTTCTCGGGCCCGTAGTTCTGCCCATGGCGACCCTGGCAGGAGTCAGTATCTGGAAGGTGGGGCTGGTCTGTGCTTTTTCCTCTTCCTTTGCCAATGTGCTGGTGGTGAGTACACCCAATAACGCTATCTGTTTTGGTATGGGGCGTGACCCTGAAACCGGCGAACGTCTGCTGGATGTTATGGATTTTGTCAAGTTCGGACTGCCCATAACCATTCTTTCATGGATGGTGCTTTGGGGATGGGCATTGTTCGGCTACTGGCGTTTCCTGGAATGGCCGTTCTAAAAACTGATCCCAAGGGGAGATATATATGGATTACTTCAGTATTTTGATCGTGGACGACGAGGTGGATTTTCTGGAGACAATCGTCAAACGAATGCAAAAGCACAATATCGATACGGTGGGAGTGACCAGCGCTGAAGAGGCTTTGAGACTCCTGGACAGCCGGCGTTTTGACGTGGTGGTTCTGGATGTCCGGATGCCGGGAGGTATGGACGGAATCCAGGCGCAACGGGAGATGAAACTCAAGGCGCCGTTGATGGAGGTTATCCTTCTTACCGGGCATGCCTCGGTGGAGACCAGCATTGAGGGGATGAAGCAAGGCGCGTTCGACTATCTGCTTAAACCCATCAAGTTTGAAGAACTGATGGCCAAGATCGGCGAGGCCTTTGAGAAAAAGAATCAGCATGAAGAAAAAATCCGTAAGGCAAAAATCAAGGATCTGATTCGATTTCCCGGTCGTGTTTTCCAACAGGATAATGAGGACGAGGAGTAAAAATATCATGGAATCGGCGGTCATATCCATCAGGGTAAACAAATCAGAACCGCCTTTTTTTACTAAAGTGGGAAAATGCGAGATATGATATGAAAACAGCTATTTATGTAAGATTTCAACAAAAAATTATTATAACCTGCCTGTTGATCGCTTTTATTCCGCTGTTGTTGACCGGCATAATCATTTATTTTCAATTTGCCGGCATGTACCAGGATAAAATCGAAGCGCAGATGAGATACCGGTCCCGCGCTCAGGCAGAGTCGGTTGATCTGTTTTTGCAAGAGCGGACAGCTATTCTTTCGTCCATGGCCGATACGCACCTTTTTGACATTATTCTTCAGGAAAACAAACTGGCCCAGATATTTAAAATCATGAACCAGCGGGCGGGTGCATTCACGGATCTTGGGGTTATCGACGCTTCCGGTATGCAGAGGGCATATGTGGGGCCGTTCAATTTGAAGGGATATGATTACCATTCTCAGCACTGGTTTGCGGAAGTGATGAGCAAGGGATTATATATCAGCGATGTCTATATGGGTTACCGGAATATACCGCATTTTATTATCGCTGTCCGGCGGCAGGAAAACGACTCGGTCTGGATTCTCCGGGCAACCATTGATTCCAATATCTTTGAGGGTATTGTCCGGTCGGCCCAGATCGGCAGAACCGGTGATGCCTATATTATGAACCGGGAGGGCATTTACCAGACACCCCCAAGATTCAATAGCAAAATTCTGGATCGATCCAGTATAGACCCGAATCTGTTTGGACGGGGCACGACCCTTCTGGGGTTTGAAAGAGGAGACAAGCATCCGCGTCTATTTGCCGGGAGCTGGCTTGCCAACGACAAATGGTTATTGATTATCAGTGAAGAAAAGGCCGAAGAAACCAAAGGACTTGTCAATACACGCAATATTGAAATCGGAGTAATGGCTATTGGTGTTTTGATCATTATCATTGCTACCATTTTTTCCACCCGGCAGACAGTCCATCAGCTTGAATCGGCTGATTTGAAGATGAGCCGCATGAATGCTCAACTGGTACAGTCCGACAAGCTGGCGGCACTGGGGAAAATGGCTGCCGGGATTGCTCATGAAATCAATAATCCGCTGGCAGTCATTATTCAGAAAACCGGATGGATGGAGGACCTTCTGGAAGAGGAGGAATTCCAGAACAGCAACAACATTCAAGAGTTGAAAAAATCGGTTAAAAAAATTGAAGCCCATGTGGAAAGAGCCCGAAAAGTCGTACACAGTATGTTGGGTTATGCAAGGAGAATGGAACCGCGGCTGGAAGATGTGGATGTAAATGACACCCTTCATCAAACGATCGCATTGCTGGAGAACTATGCCCGTCTCAATAATATCCGGATCACAATGGAGTCAATGGAAGATTTGCCCATCATCGCCAGTGATCAGGGTCAGCTTCAACAGGTTTTCATGAACCTGTTGTCCAATGCGATCGATGCAGTAGGGAAGGATGGAATCATCAGAGTAACGAGTGAGAAAACAACATTTATGATTATTGTCCGCATCATCGACAATGGCCCGGGTATACCCAAAGAGAAGCAGAAAAAAATATTCGAGCCTTTTTTTACTACTAAGCAAGAAGGCCAGGGAATGGGAATGGGCCTCTGGATTAGTTATACCATCATGGAAAAACTGGGAGGCAGTCTTACCTTTGTCAGCACGGAAGGAAGAGGAACAACTTTTAACGTCAATATTCCAATTATTATACCGGAAAAAAAGTAAGGACTAGTCCAAGGAGAATACTATGCGGCATTTCAGTATATTGGTGGTCGATGACGAGGAGGATTTTGTTGAGACCCTGGTCAGTCGTTTAAAAAAACGTGATGTTGATGCAATCGGCGTGCGTAGTGGTGAGGAAGCACTGGAAAATATAAAGAGCAGGGAGTTCGATGTTGTGATCATGGATATTAAAATGCCTGGTGGCATGGACGGCATCGAAGCCATGAGGTCAATCAAAAAGGAGCACCCGCAGACGGAAATCATTCTGCTGACCGGTCATGCCTCGGTTGAAACCGGCATCGAGGGTATAAAGTTCGGAGCCTTTGACTACGTGCTCAAGCCGGTAAAGCTGGAGGAGTTGTTAAAAAAAATCTCATCGGCATTGGAGAAGAAAAATACAAAGGAGTAGAAAAATCATCATCAACAGATCAAAACACTCTTGACCTGAAGCCTGAATTTTGTTCCCGAAGTTCTATCCTGCCTGATCCTGGTATCTTTCCCATTTCTCATCAATGGACTGCTGAATTTCCTGAATCCTCTTCTTTGACAATGCCTTAAACCGGGACTGGGTTTTAAAATATTCCGAAACCGGTTTTCTTTTTTTGTTATCCAGCTTCCGGGATGGGCCGGTCAGTTGAAATTTACCCTTTTCGATTTCATAGAGGTCATACAGTCCGGTTTCCACGGCAAGTTTTCCGATTTTTACCGTATACCTTGGATCAAATCCCCAGCCGGCCGGGCACGGGCAATGAACATGGATATATTTGGGGCCGGATATTGTTTTGGCTTTTTTGATTTTATCGTAAAGATCCAGGGGATAGGCTGCCGAAGCCGTTGCGACATAATCAATTCCGTGGGCAGCGATGATCGCCGGGACTTCTTTTTTTTTCTGGAGTTTGCCCCGGATCGGCGTAGTGGTTGTGATGACTCCCTGGGGAGTGGTTCCGGATCGCTGAACCCCGGTATTCATGTATGCCTCGTTATCATAACAGATGAAGATGAAATTCTCACCCCGTTCACAGGCTCCGGAAAGGGCTTGAATTCCGATATCGCTGGTGCCACCGTCCCCGGCCCATGCAGCCACGGTTGTTTTTTTCCTGCCTTGAGCGCGAAGTGCACCGAGAACACCGGTTGCGGCAGCAGCGGTTGATGCAAAGGTTACGTTCAGACAGGGGAGTTGAGTCGCTGCGATCGGGTAGAGTCCCTGGAGTACGGTCAGACAGCTTGGCGGTACGACGAGAATGGTATCTCTTCCCAGGGCTTTCAGCCCGATCCGGTAAATAATGCTCAGGCCGCAACCGGCACAAGCCCGGTTGCCAGGATGAACCAGCTCTTCTTCAGGAAGCGTGAGTATAGTAGTTTTTTGGGTCATATTCGTTTTCCTAAAACATAAAGTTTATTGAATTAAAGTTTCAATCCGATCCATTGCGGGTCATCACCGATTTTCCGGAAATCCGTACACGAGATCCGGAAAGCATGGAGAAGATCCGGCGTCTTGATCTCTCTGCCGCCTAGACCCAGGATGTAGTTGTGAACAAAGGGTCTGTTGTCATTCCGGTAGAGAGCGGATTTGATGTCCGAATACAGGGCTCCCTGATTTCCATAGCTCAGGGCTTTTTCAAACACAATCAACCCCTTTGCATTGACAAATTCGGCAGCAACGGTTTTGTCCGGAAATGGCCTGTATAGACGAATTCCGGCAACACCGGTTTTGATTCCTTCTCCGCGGAGGGTATCCACCACATCCCGCAACTGATAGGAGAGGGAGCCCAGACATACTGCAATGAAGTCCGCATCCTCACACCGGTATTTTTCAATCAGGGGATTGCCGCCACGACCAACTGTTTTCTGATATTTCCGGTCCATCTCTTCCACAACAGAGATTGTTTTCCTCATATCCGTATGAAGATTGTTCCGGATCTCCATATATCCGGGTGCCATGTTGCCTCTGACATCCGGCCTTATGTCCGGCAGGGTGACAGTGTTGAGATTGGCCGGATTTTTCGGATCCAGAAAATAGGATGGTGAGAATTTGGGAAGAAATGCGTCAACCGCATCCTGCTCCGGTATCTCAAACGGCATATAGGTATGGGAGAGAAGATATCCGTCATAGCAGACCATGACCGGTATTCTTACGGTTTCAGCAATATGAAAGGCCTGGATGACTGTGTCGATGATCTGCTGGTGGTCACATGCATAAAGCTGAATCCATCCGGCATCCCGCTGGGATATGGCATCCTGGTGGTCATTCCAGACGGTCCAGGGTGCGCCGATTCCCCGATTGACCACACACATAACAATGGGAAGCCTGGCGCCTGCTGCCCAGTGGATCTGTTCACTCATATAGAGAAGTCCGTTGGCGCTGGTGGCTGTAAATGCCCTTGATCCGGCACTGGATGCTGCGATGCAGACAGCAAGTGCACTGTGCTCGCTTTCAACCGGTATATATTCCGCTTTCATTTTTCCGGAATCAACCAATTCGGATAATTTTTCCGTAAGCGGGGTTTGCGGTGTGATGGGGTAGGCGGCAATGACTTCGGTTCTGGCGAGTTTAACCCCGGTGGCTGCCGCGACATTGCCGGATTCAATAATATGCATGGGATTACTTCTCCTTTTTCACAAATTCAGCTTCTTCCACCATGGTGATTGCATCTGCAGGGCATTCTTCCGCGCATATCTCACAGCCTTTACAGTATTCATAGTCGATCGTCGGCGGTATGGTTCGGGTGATCACGTTGTCCGGACAATAGAGCCAGCAGGTAAAACAAGACATTTTATTGGATTTTACCGGAATACATTTGGCAAGATCAATTACCGGTCTCACAACTCTCCAGGAACCGGTGCGCCCGCCATCCCCGGGTCCGGGTTCGCTGTGGGATGTAAAGCGTCCGTATTTATCGTTTTTCATTTATCAGCCTCCCATATCGGTTTTGCTGAATGTCAGCCTGGCGGATTCAGCATTTTCCGAAGGTTTTTTGTCATGGAACTCTTCTTTGATTTTTTTAAGCAATATATTCAGTTCAATCAGTCCGCTTGCTTTGGCAAAGGCTCCAATAATACCGGAGTTCACAATACCTTGTTTGAGTCCGGCTTCGACAGCAATGGATGTGACATCTGCCGTGGCGATTTTTTTTCCGTTGACCGCATGATCCGCAGGCTTTTTGGGAGAATTCACAATGATTATGCCGTCGGATTTCAGGCCGTTTATTACACCGGGCTCCTCCAGAAGAAGATGGTCCAATACAACGATCATATCCGGTTCCGAGATCGGGGAAAGATCATATATCTTGTTTCTGGATATTTTTAATGAGGTGAGAACCGGTGCGCCTCTTCTTTCCGTACCAAATGTGGGAGTCATGACAACACCGTTGTATCCGCATTCGAATGCGGCGTTAGCCACAATTTTCGCTGCAGTGATTGCTCCCTGGCCGCCCCGGCCATGCCACCTGATTTTGATTACATCATCGCTCATGATTCACTCCTTGAAATGGGTATCCGTTCGAAAATACGCTGTTGAACATTCAGGAAATTGGATAATTTGTCAACATTTTCCTGAAACCATCATTCAAAAGATTTTCCGACAATATATTCATTTTTCATATGCATGTCCACACGGAATCGGATGGACCCAAATGATAGACTGCCGGGGTTGTCTGTCATGCAAGACACAGGATTTGTTTTTTAACTGTATGGTAATAAAAGAAAATGTTCTGTCTGTCCTCTTCTTCAGGATGAATGTCCTGTAAGACAATACAGATGTACGGAATATCCTGAATGGTATAAACAGAGGGATTTTTATAACTATTTGAATTGATAATTATAAATTTTTTTTTTAATCAAAGCTGCGACTTGGCCTGATTTTTGATGATTCAAGTACCAATCGTAATCAAATTTACAGCGAAATGTTCTTTTTGAGATGGGAACCGGTAGCTTTTGATTTTCAGTGGATGCTGCATCGGCCGTAAGCGTTGTTTCATGCTGTTCGGTTGCTCTTTAGTCTTTGCTTTTCATTTTTGAATCCAACAAACGAAACCGATAGATCAATAAAGCGCAGGCAGTGACTTTAAACCCGGCCTTGATTCTGGTTGGTAAAGGATTCATGTCCTGCAGTCAGATGGATTTTTTTCATAAGGTCTGTTTTTTTCTTCATGTTGAAGAGGGTATGCAAAATCAAAAAAAGGAGATCACTATGCGTCAAAGCAAACTTTCAGGAATCAAAGAGAATACAACGGAAAGAAAAGTCCGGATGTATTCTGCTGCACGAAAAACTGTTTATTCTGTGTTCATTTTATTATCCATGGTTTTATGCCTGGTCTCATTTACCGGATGCGGGGGAAGCAGCAGCGGTAGCAGCGGAACAGCGGTTGAGACCAACAGCAGGGAGGTCAGCGCGCTGAGTCTTCCGGATCGGGTCTCCCTGACAGATGAAGATGGCACAACAACCAGTGCCGGTTTACGGAAAGCATTCGCATACAATGATGCCGGAACCGACTATTCCAATCTGGCAAAACAGACCTGGGTGGAAGACGGAACCGATGCACTGACCATGGTTAACGACATTCTCAGCATCATGGATCAGACCAACTACCCGGATTATGTAAATTACGGACCTTACAAGGCCCTGGTTAAACCAATCGAGGAAACCGGCCAGAGCCAGGGAGGTGCCACATCCACATCCACGGAAACCGAGTCATATCAGGAAATGACCCTGGATGTTACACGGGCAAGTGAGACCGCACCCATGTATGTAAATATCTGGCTGGAAGAAGCTGATGGAAAAGGTGGTATGCCCATGCTGATCCGGGGCCGGTTCATCGTAACCCGTGAGACGGGTGATGGATATCCCTATGGTGAACTGGAGGCTCATTTCAAGGGGAACATGCTTGAACCAGATGGTTCCGTAGGGCCTGAAACATTCCAGATGGCAATCAGCATCGGTGCGAATGCCGATGGCCAGGTTGCTATTGAGTATGTGGAAGATATGGACGGTGGAGGTGACTATGAAGAAAGACGCCAGGCGAGGGTTCTTGCCAGCTCCGACCTTTCTGAGGGAAATGCCTATATTTACAGTTATATCAGGGAAAATCGACCGGACGGCCTGGTAGAAGAGGAAGATACCTCTCTGGTTGCTTTTAATGAAAACTATTTTAAAATACAAGAGGTTGGCGGAGATACACTGGTCTATGACAAAAACGATCTTTCCCACCGGATTTTCAGATACAAACTTTTCCGGGAAGATACAGGCGCTGCGGTGATCAGATCTTCCGGATTTCCGATTCAGCTTGCAGATGGTGGTCATGCCTACGTGGGGTATCATGGACTATGGGCACCTTATGGGGTTGAAATCAACGATGGCGATACGGTCACCCGTCCGGATACCGGTGCCACATATACGGTGGTGAAAAAAAGAGGGGTCTTGAAAAAACATACGGCCGCCACCATCACGCTTGCAGAGCTTGAAGATGTGGAAATATCCTACTGGAATAACGGCTCGGATGCAATCATCGCCTGGGATGGAAGTACATTCAATATCATCGGGACGCGAAACAATCAAAACGGTCAGATTGAATATGCAGACGGAGGTGAGGTCACATTTGATGAATGGAGCGGAGGATGGTGCGAGTCCATGAGGGCATTTCTGCCCCTGGGGCGTTTGTATAAGGATGATGAGGGGAATGCCACGACTCCAACCGGCGCTAGCGTAATTAAATACCATAAGGAACAGACCATCTATCCGGGTGATGTTTCAGACCTGACATTATATTATGGTAATTTTGCACTGGATCTTCCAATTACCAACGCGGTGCTTGCCGGCGCTCAGGACGCACAATCTGCATTCTGGCAGCAGCAGAATCGGCCAATTCAGACCTATTTTTTTGATACTTCAGAGCTTATTCTGAAAGAAACCAATGCCTCGGGAGAGGAAGTCCTTTTTTCAGAAGGGCTTACAATTCCGGAAAATTCAAACTACAACTGGGGATACCAAATAATGCCCCTGGTGACCAACTCTTCCCTTACCGCAGAAAACTGGTGGCAGGCACATGATGAGGACATATACTACTCCTGGCAGACCGGAAACAATCAGTGGCAGCATTTTACCACCTTAAAAGATGAGAATGGCAACTATGTGGCCTTTGATCCTCCCCTCGTTATGACCTATACCCACTCCAATGCCAATGATGTCAACTGGTCGAGCGGAGAGGCCAATGTACCGAGCAACGGGAAGAAGTTTAATATTGAATACAATGGATTCGACCTCCATATTCCTTGGGCGTTTAATGAGAATGCCGGCGAGTGGACCCCCGTTTTCAATATTGCAGACGGCACAGTCGTAACTTCAGCAGGCACGGATTATGTCATCAAGGCTGCTGAGGAAGCCCTGATCATGGAGAGTCTTGACAGCCCGCCGGCGGCAGCGAACGCACTCGCGATCACGGCGATTGATCCCCCAACCCTGACATATGATTCAACAGTAACCGACTTGATCGGAGATCCTTCAACGGTTGCTGATGCAGAATTACCTGCCGGGACCGGAGGTGTTAAGCTTCTGGTTATCGGAGGTACCACCGTTCAGTAATCGGGTTTCGCAGCAATGGGAAAACAGGAGTCATCCTGTTTTCCCATACAACACTTCTTCATTTCAGGCCTCGCTGGAAGCATTTTCCCCGGAATCACTTCAGGAGATCTTTTTATTGTGAAACAAAACATGACCATGAAAAAAACAGCGTCTGTTATCCTGCAATGGGTAATATTTTTTGGGGTTGCCTTGCTGTTTCAGATCGATTTCCAGACTGTTCAGGCAGCAGATATTTATGAGGATTCCTTCGGGTATTCAAAAAATATACGCCTGGATACCCGATCCGGTTATCGGAAAGGAAACCTGAACTGGAGCATTGCCGCGCCGGATTATTCACCGAATATTTTATCAGAGCTTCAGTATGATAATTTGACGATCTATGAGGCAGGTTTAGATGCAAAGGCTGTGATGAATAAACTGTACTCAAAGGTTTCCGTCAGCTTTGGAAAAATTGCTGAAGGAAAGGGAACGGACTCGGATTATCAGGAAAATAACAGAAATTCAATTTACTCTCAGTCTGAGTCAAGCCTCTCGGATGAAATCCAGGATATGAGCATCGGGCTCGGTTACCAGCTTGATTTTTTCCAAAACCGATTTCTTGTTGCCCCACATTTCGGGCTATCCTATCATACACAGAAGGTCAGGCAGACAGATGGGATTCAGACCATTTCATCATCAGGCGATCTTATTTCATACTCCCGGAAGGGAATCTCCGGACTGAACAGCACTTATGAAGCGAATTGGCGGACCCTTTTTATCGGGTTTGATCTTGACTGTGAAATCATCTATCAGATACATATGATATCTTCCATTGAATATCATCGTGCTTCCTTTCAAGCTTATGCCGATTGGAACCTGAGAGATGATTTTGCCCATCCGGTAAGCTTTATGCATGAGGCGGAAGGCAAGGGCATGAGCATCACTGTCGGTATCAACCGCATAATCGCTGAACGCTGGTTGATCGGATTGATGTATGGATGGCAGATATGGAATACAGACCCGGGAACAGACACCCTGTTCTGGTCAGGCGGCGGAGCAACCCGGTCAACATTGAATGAAGTCAACTGGGAATCGAGGTCTGTCAATCTTTCCATTGGGTATAATTTTTAAGATTCGATTCATCTATGATATTTCCTTGTGTCATGCCGGACATCGATCCAGCATCCAGTAGCGCAACACCAAGAAAAATGCTGGATTCCGGGTCAAGCCCGGAATGACGAAACTTTTCAATCCTTCCAGCTGTAAATTCTTTATAGGCACGTTCTGCAATAATCTGCTCATCATACTTTTCTGATTCCCCGATTGTGGACGCATCCAGCCGATTAACCATTTTATCATAAAAAAAACTTGACGGATATTGCCTGGTAGCGGTATTTGAAACGGCTGAATCTGGATTTGTTTTTTCCCGGCTCAATCGGTTTATTAGCAGGCAAGCTCAATCTGGATGAAAAGAAAAGCGAAAGCGAACAAAGGAAGTTCATGTGCAATCGTTCAGGATCATAACATGATCTGTATAAAGGTTACCAACAGTCTGGTCAGGCGATAGGGGGAATCCGGATATGTCGTCTGCCGGCAGCAAAAAATCACTTAGAATCTGTCTGTTAAGCTATCGCAGCAATCCGCATTCAGGCGGTCAGGGTGTCTATATCCGGAATTTGAGCCGGGCCCTGGCAGACCTGGGACATCGGGTAGAAGTCGTTGCCGGCCCGCCTGATCCGCTGTTGGATGATGATATCAAGCTGACCATGCTTCCCTGTCTGGATCTGTATAATCCCGAAGATCTGTTTCGGATTCCATCCTTACAGGAGTTGTGGAATCCAATTAATCTGGTTGAGTGGATCGGTGTATCCACCATGGGGTTCCCGGAGACCTATACCTTTGGATTCCGCGCGCTTCAGTTTTTATGGAACCGGTTTCATGAATATGATATTGTTCATGATAATCAAAGCCTGTCCTATGGTGTCTGGGCCATTAACAAATTTATTCCAACCGTTGCAACCATCCACCATCCCATCACGGTTGATCGTGAGATTGCGATTCAAAGTGTCCGGTCTCCCTGGAAAAAACTCAAGCATCTTCGGTGGTATTCATTTGTAGAGATGCAGAAGCGGGTTTCAAAACGACTCCCCCGGATTATCACGGTATCGGAATGTGCAAAAAAGGATATTCAGAAAGATTTTTCCATACCCGCGAACAATTTTCAGGTGGTTCCAAATGGTATCGATATTCATCGTTTTTATCCGGTTCCTGAAATTGAGAGAGAAAAAAATAGGATTATTGTAACCAACAGTTCAGACACGCCGTTAAAAGGGCTGTACTATCTTTTGCAGGCAGTCGCCGAGATCGTGAAAAAAAGAGCAATCCGCCTGATTGTGGTTGGAACGCCAAAGAAAAACGGCGGGATTGTGAAACTGATTCAAAACCTTCGGATCGGAAAATATGTTACCTTTACCGGCCGGATCGATCATGAAGAATTTGTCAGACAATATGCAAAAGCAGCTATGGCGGTTGTCCCATCGGTGTATGAGGGATTCGGGTTGCCTGTTGGTGAAGCCATGGCCTGCGGTGTGCCGGTTATCAGCACAACCGGCGGTGCATTGCCGGAAGTGGTGGGAGATGCCGGCATACTGGTGCCCCCGGCTGATTACCAGGCCCTTGCAGGAGCGATCTGCAACCTGCTTGATCACCCGGAGTATGCCCGGAAGATCGGAGATGCCGGGTATAAAAGAATGCAGGAACAATTCACATGGAGAGCTGCGGCTGAGAAAACCGTTCGTGTATACCGGGAGGTGATGAATGATTACCGTGGATTTTAAGAAACTGGATATCAAACCCGGGTACCGGATTCTGGATATCGGCTGCGGGTCAGGACGGCATACCTGTGAGGCATACCGATTTGAAAAGATAACCGTGGTGGGGGCGGACTTGAATTTTACGGATCTGTGCGAGGCCAGGGAACGCCTTCGCTACCACGATGCATTAGGTGAACATGGAGGTGGAAAATGGATCGTTTCTGCAGCGGATATTACCAATCTTCCGTTTCAGGATAATTTTTTTGACCTGGTAATCTGCTCGGAAGTTCTGGAACATATTCCGGAAGATCAGGTTGCCATGAAAGAAATCATCCGGATATTGAAACCAGGAAAAACCCTTGTGGTCAGTGTGCCAAGGTATTTCCCGGAGAGAATATGCTGGGCGCTTTCCGATGAATATTATAATGCCAACCAGGGGCATGTGCGGATTTATACCAAAAAGCAGTTGATAGACAGATTGGAAAAAGAAGGTGTCCGGAACTGGGCAATGCATTTTGCACACAGCCTGCACTCGCCCTACTGGTGGCTGAAATGTTTTGTCGGACCGACCAGGGAAGACTCTTTTGCTGTGAATCTGTATAAACGGTTTCTGACCTGGGACATCATGAAAAAGCCATTGATTACCAGATTTATCGACAGGCTTCTAAATCCAATCGTGGGAAAAAGCCTGGTTCTGTATTTTACCAAGCAGCCTGAAAGAGGATAACGTGGGGAAAGAACAGTATCAAAACTGGCTATGGAAAAAATGGGGAGAAGCTTGCGTTGGGAATCTGAAAAAGCACCGGTTTGATGCCCATTTTGTGGATACGATAGAAGAAGCACGCGCCCTGCTGCTGAAAATGTTTGCAGGATGTGAACGGTTTGGATTTGGCGGCTCGGATACCACCCGGTCTTTAGGCCTCCATGATATGGTACGCGCAGAAGGGAAAATCGTCATTGATCATCTGGAACCAGGGCTGAGCTTTGAAGAACAGGTAACCCGAAGGAAGCAGCAGGCGGGTTGTGACTGTTTTGTATGCAGCGCCAATGCGATCTCCCTGACAGGAGAAATTGTAAATGTCGATGGGATCGGCAACCGGACAAACGCCATGTCATTTGGTCCCGGAAAAGTGATTATCGTGGCTGGAATGAACAAGGTGACAATGGATCTGGATCAGGCAATCAAAAGAGTCCATGATGTTGCGGCACCCATGCGGGCGAGGAGTCTGAATATGGATACGCCCTGTGCAAAGAGCGGAATCTGCGTTGATTGCAACACGGATTCCAGGATCTGTAATATTACCACCATCCTGCATCGAAAACCACTGCTCACGGACATCTCTGTTGTTCTGATCAATCAGGCACTGGGATACTGATTGCTCGACATCAGGACCCATTGTCCTTTGGCGGAGATGCATTCTGCTTCATTTTGGCATTCAGGCTGGACACAATTTTTTTATATTCACTGTTCTCCGGATCAAGATTCAGAGCTCTCTGAAAATCCGTTAGGGCTGTTTTCAGTTCACCTTTGTTATACTGGGCAAGCCCCTTGTAAAAATATGCAGAGGCGAAATTCGGGTCTAGTCTAATAGCCTTGTTGAAATCCTCGATGGCTTCGTCATATTTTCCCTGCTTATCCCAGGCAAGCCCCTTGTTAAAAAATTCTTTTGCATCTTTGCTGATGTTGACGGGTTTGGTCTTTTTTGTTCCGGTATCTTCCTTGCCCGCCTCAACAGAATGATCATATGAGGTTGTTGCAAAACGGGAGTCAAGAGATGCTGCCTTGGCGCTGTCGGCCATGGCTTTTTCTTTGTTGCCAAGGTAATCCCAGGCAAGACCTCTGTTATAATAGGCTTCAGCCAGTAGTGGTTGTATCTCAATCGCCTCTGTGTAATCCTCGATAGCCTTTTTATAGTTGTTTTTCAGTCCCCACGCGATACCGCGTTGTAAAAATGCATTGGCATAAAGCGGGTCAAGCTCAAGGGCTTTGTTGAAATCGTTTATGGCTTTGTCATATTCTTCCTTTTTTTTCCAGCTGATACCTCTTTGAAGATAGGTCAGAGCATGATTCGGGATAATGGTAATCGCCTGATTGAAATCCTCAATGGCCTTGTCATGATTCTCTTGTTTGCTCCATGCAAGTCCACGGTTAAAGTATCCGGCAGCATATTTCGGGTCGATTTCCAGGGCTTTTGTATAGTCTTCAATCGCCTGTTTCAGATTATTTTTATTATCCCATGCGATGCCTCGTTGATTATATGCTTTTGAGAATTGTGGATTCAATTGTATGGCTTTATTGTAGTCCGCAATAGCCGGGTAGTAGAGCCCTTTGCTGTTCAGGGCTATACCTCTGTGATAATATGCTTTTGAAAGGTTGGGATCAATGGAAATGGCCTTGTTGAAATCCAGTAAGGCTTTATCATCATTATTTTTTCGGCTCCAGAGAATACCCCGGTTGCAATAGGCATCTGCAAAATTCGGATTCAGTTTCAGGGCAATGTTGAAATCTTTCATTGCTCTTGTTGTATCATTTTTTTCACTAAAGATATCCCCTCTGCTGTTGTATACTTCCGCATAATCGGGATTGATTTTCAGGGCTGTGCTGAAATCCATCAGGGCACGTTCATAATTCTTTTTTTCACTGAAAATAACACCCCTGTTATAATAAGCCTCAGGATCCTCGGGGGTTAATTCAAGGCCTTTGTTAATGTCCGCGAGAGCTGCATCGAATTTCCCTTTTTTATTCCATGCAACACCTCTCTGGATATAGGATATGGCAAGTGTCGGAGACAGCTCAATGGCCCGGGAAAAATCATCAATCGCCTTATCCAGTGAGTTTTGACCAAGGTGAAGAAATCCCCGGTTAAAATAGGCAGCACCATATTCCGGTTTCAACTCAATCGCGGTATTATAATCTTCAAGAGCCGCTGTGAAATCGCCATTTTTATTTAAAATAATTCCTCGCTGGTTGTATGCCTCCGGGTATCTCCTGTTGATGGAGATCGTCTTATTAAAGTCCGTTAAGGCCAGTTCCGGATTATCTTTTTTCTGATAGGAAAAACCCCTGTTGAAATAGGCATCATCAGACTTTGGAGATAACTCGATTGCCTTGTTGAAGTCAGTGATCGCCTGTTCATAATCGTTTAATTTGTTCCGTGCGATTCCTCTTTCAACATACGCTTTTGAATACTGAGGTTGGATATCAATGGCTTTCGTAAAATCTTCGATCGCCTGAATATGGTTTTCCTTTTGACTGAGCAACATTCCGCGGTTGAAATACGCTTTTGAAAAAGTAGGATCGATTTCGATTGCTTTGGTAAACTGTTTGACTGCATCATCCAGATCACCCTTTTTCCCCGATGCAATTCCTGAATTAAAAGCGTTTTTTGCCTGCTCCGAAGAAACCTCTTTGTTCTGGACAGGAATGACCGTAGTTTTTTCAACCGCCGAAGAAACCTCTTTGTTCTGGGCAGGAATGACCGTTGTTTTTTCAACCGTATCTCCTCGGCTGATGGAAAGCGCCTTGTTGTAATCCGATACAGCCTTATCCAGATCACCCATCTTCCCCCAGAGAATTCCTCTTTGCGTTAATGCTTGTGTATAGAGTGGGTCGATCAATAGCGCTTGATCATAGTCCTTCATGGCGCGATCCGGATCATCCTGCTCAGCAAAGCTCGATCCCCGATACGTATACGCTTCTGGGGAATCCGGATTTTCCTGAAGCGCTTTACTGAAATGATCAATGGCTTTTGCATGGTCTTTTTTCTTCGCCCATGCAATTCCAAGCTGCAAATTGGCCGGATAGGAACGTGGTTGGATGGAAATCACTTTATCCAAATCCGCAATGGCATCGTTATATTTGCCTTTTTGTATATAGACCATTCCCCTGTAGATCAATGCATCCGGATGCAACGTATTAATGGAAAGTGCCTGATTAAAGATTGTCAGGGCTTCGTCGTAATCGCCTTTTTCGAATTTGGCTATCCCGATCCCGACCAAGTCACCGGCTGAAAGGCTTTCTTGAGATGATTTTGCAACTTTTTTTTCCTTACTCTCCTGTTCAACTTTCGGATGGATGGTTAGGGCGGTGTTTATATCCTTGACAGCGCGGTTCATGTCACCCTTTTCTCCCAACTCAAGGCTTCTGAAATTAAGCGCTTTTGCGGCATTGGGATTGATCTGAATCGCTTTTTTGTAGTCGATGAGAGCTTTTTCCGCATTCCCTTTTTTGATCCATGCCAGTCCTCTAAAACTATAGGCATCATCATATTCAGGGTTGATGGAGATGGCCTTGCTGTAATCCTCAATCGCCTGATCAAAATCCCCCTTCTTGAACCATGCAATCCCTCGGTATGTATAGGCCTCAACATATTTTGGGTTGATGGATAATGCCTGATTGTAGTCTTCAATAGCTTGATCCAGTTCACCCAGTTTATCTTTTGCAACCCCACGGTAGCAGTAGATTTTACTGTCTTGAGGATCGATTTCCAGGGTCTTGCTGTAATCGTTGATTGCCTGCTTGTAATCCCCTTTTTTATCCCAGACAACTCCTCTTTCCCGATAGGCTTTTGCAGATAGAGGCGCGATATCAATGGCAACGCTCAAGGCGGTAATGGCATTTTGAAAATCATTTTTCTGATGAAAAGCGACTCCTTGCTCAAACCAGTCCTCAACATTGAGTTCTTCATTTGGTTTGACGGCAGGGGCTTCTTTTTTTTGATCCTCCAATGCAATTCGTTTATAGTGGGAAACGGCCGTATTTCTCGGATTGATTTCCAGTGCCATGTTAAAATCCGCGATGGCACGTTTGAAATTTCCTTTTTTACTCCATGCGATTCCCCGATTTTGATATGCTTTATCCAGGCGGGGGTTTATTTCCAGAGATCGGTTGAAACATTCTATGGCTTGATCAAAATTCCCTTTTTTCCCCATGAGAATACCTTGTTTCAGCCAGTCTTTTGCAGTTAACTGTTTTTCCGTTTGCGCCTGCGAGATGTTTGCATGAAAAAACGTGATATGAAAGACTGTAAAAAAAACAGCGAGTACTGAAAAATATCTGATCATATCCAACCTCTTGTAAAAATAGGATAATAGTATTGAATAAGACATGTCAGCCGCGATTATTATCGATCATGATTCATCGTCATGAATGGTAAGAACGAACTTTTTGGCTAACTTTTCGAAATTGTTAATTTTAATATGCACTGCTCTTTTTTTAGGTATTATCACAGGTTTTTTAACAAGGCAAGGAAAGAACCCCGGACAACAGGTAATCGCTTTATCTCTAATTTAATACCCTTCCTGTCCGCTTTCCTGAACCATCGTTATTTTCAGAAAAGCCTTTTAAAGAATTTTTATAAGACATACATTATAATGTGGTTTTTTATATTTACATCCACTTTATATCGTGTTAGGGGTTCGATATAAAAAGTAAAAGTCAGAAACAAGTGTGGTGGATGCAGGCGTTGTTTGTGATGGATTCAATTTTTTTTTGTCGTATCAACAATCAGGCAGACAGGGAGAGCAATTATGAATTTTCATAAAATCACAGGATTAGTAACGGCTTTTATTGTCGGAATTTTTCTTTTATTTCCGTGTACAGGAGGTGCGGATGATGTTGTAATTATAACAAATAAAAGCGTATCGGCAGATTCATTGAAAGAAGAAGATGTAAAAAATATTTTCATCGGGAAAGTAACGAGTTGGAATGATAATCAGAAGATAAATTTTGCGACGCTTCCGAATGGTGATGAAATCCATAAGGCATTTTTGAAAAAATTTATCAAAAGAACACCGGAACAATACTCACGGTACTGGAAAAAGCAAATCTTTACTGGAAAGAGCAGAATACCAAAATCTTTTCAAACAGAGAAAGACATGCTCGAATTTGTTGCAGGTACCAAGGGTGCGGTCGGTTATGCTTCTACCAGCCAGATTACAGACGATATAAAAGTTCTTACGATTCAATTTTAAAAAAAATGACAATTCCCTATGGACATATAACTCCGATCAAAGTATTTTCAGGAGTCAAAGAAGTGAAACGAGGAGGCCGAATAATGAATATTATGAAAAAATTATTTCTTGTCATGATTATTGTCCTGTCTGGGTTAGCAAACCAGGTTCAGGCTATGGAATTTGATGATTTAGGCGGTATCGAAATGCATGGTTTTATTTCTCAGGGTTACCTTCAAAGTGATGAAAACAACTTTTTTGCCGATACGGAAAAAGGGACAACCCAGTTTAATGAAATGGGCATCAACTTTTCCAGTGATGTAACGGAAAAACTTCGTCTGGGTGTCCAGTTTTTTGCCCGTGACATGGGAACCATCGGAAACAACGACGTGGTACTTGACTGGGCCATCGCCGACTATAGATGGCGTGACTGGATGGGCGTACGCGCCGGTAATATGAAGTGGGTTAACGGACTATACAATGAATCCCGTGACGTGGATATGCTCCGTACACCCATCTTTCTCCCCCAAGGTGTTTACAACGAAGCCTGGCGGGAAACTTCCGCTCTGATTCAGGGCGCCGGGATGTACGGTGAAATTCCCGCAAACAAGGCTGGTTCTTTTTCTTATGACTTGCAGTATGGTTCCATGAATATGCCTGTTACCGGTGGGCCGGCAAAATTGTTAAAAGATCAGATTCCGGGTGGATTAAAGAAATATTACCACATTACGGACGTTGAATTAGACTCTGTGAATGTGGATGAAACTTTCTCAGATTCAGTAAAGTGGAATACACCGCTCGACGGCCTGGTTATCGGTGGAACCTTTTGGGGTTACGATTTTAAGGCAGCCGCAAACACATACATCGATCTAAATGCAATAAGAAGTGATGCGGCAGCTTATCAACAGTTGGTGCCATTAAGAGGTGTTCCAGCTTCATTGTTAACGCCAACTCAGCAAGCTTATCAAGCTGCGCTGACACAGCTTGATGCCGCTGGTTTAGGAGCCTTTTATACGGATGTGAATAACAATACAACTTCCGGGTTGGGGGGAACTGTAACAGAGACGTATCCCACTTTATTCCAAGTGAGAGCCAGAACACTGACCGGTTCCATGGAGTATACCTGGAGAAACCTGATTGTTGCGGCAGAATATATGCAGACAACATATAATGTGAATATTCAAAATACGATCTGGAAAGATTATTACAGAACACCAGCAGGCATGCTGAACGTTCCTGAGTTTGACGCAGTCGGATATTACGGAAGCCTTTCCTATCGGTTTACGTACTGGTTTGAATTGGGACTTTATTATTCCGAATATTACCGGAACAAGGATGATAAAGATGGAGAGACAAGGTATGTAAACTATGGAGGTTTGGAACCTAAGCATCGTGCCTGGTCTAAAGATTATTGTCTGACTACCCGTTTTGATATTAATGAAAACTGGGTATTGAAACTGGAAGGCCATGTAATGAACGGCACGGCCGTAATCTATGGGGCGGACAATCCGGATCCAATCGGCGGTGTTGCAGGCAGCCAGTATGAAGAAGACTGGTATCTGGGAGCCGCAAAGGTCACATACAGTTTTTAAGTTCAATTGACCTCTTTTACCTTTCTGAAAGAGGTGCATCACATGAGTTGACAATGGTGATGCACCTCTTTTTATTTACATTCACTTGAATTCGCAAACGATGTTTGTTATCAGAAAGAGTATGTCGGGGTGTACCTGTTTAAACCGATCACTTGATAAAAATACCGGTTCGGTTTATGTATATGAAATGATTTATTGAACTTCGGACAGTCACTCGATTGTTCGACAATTCGATTGACAACAACAAACAAGGAACAGGCCATGATTGAAAAGATCAAAGAAAAATTTCATATCATTGTAGTCGTGATCATTACGATATACCTGATTGCATTGGCAACCAAAACTGCTCACGTTATTTATACGGAGCATATCCAAGTAAGTCCTGAAACAGTTACGGGAGAAGTTCAAAAATAGATGGTCTTCATTCCTTCATTTTGGTTTCAAGAGTAACTGAATGAAAGCCAAACTGTTTTATTATATCGTTAAGGAGAAAAAAGATGGATTATCAATACTATTTAGTGGAAAAAAAACCACCTATAGCCTGGGTATATCTGAATCGGCCGGAAAAATTGAATGCCATGCATCCGCCTGCTTGGGAGGAATTAATCCCAATCTGCGCAGATATGGATGAAGATGACAATATCCGGGTGGTGATTGTTGCTTCAAAAGCACCCATATTTTGTGCAGGGATCGATCTGATTGGGATGATGCCCGAACTTCCTGAGCTCATGGTTAAGGAGCAGATGGGTGGTTTGAAACTTCAGTTGCTGAAGAAAATATATAAATTGCAGGATGGATTGACCTGTCTTGAAAAATGCAGGAAACCCATCATCGCCGCTGTGCATGGAAAATGTATTGGAGCCGGTCTGGATATGATTACCGCCTGTGATATCAGACTTTGCACGGAAACAGCCTCATTTTCTTTACGAGAGGCAAAGGTGGGTTTTGTTGCAGATGTAGGCGTACTGCAGCGTCTTCCGAATATAGTAGGGCAGGGCATTGCACGGGAGCTGGCCTTTACTGCAAAGGATATTGATGCGCAATATGCAAAAGAGGTTAACCTTGTGAACCATGTATATCCGGATAAGGACACCCTTTTTCAGGAGGCTGAAAAAATGGCCCATGAGATCGCCGGATGTTCTCCTCTGGCTGTGATGGCAGCAAAGGATGTTCTGAATTATGGTATTGGAAAAACAGTTGAGGATGGACTAAAGTATGTTGCTTCCATGAGCTCCAATATCATTCCGTCAAACGATCTTTTCGAGGCGGTTACTGCATTCACCGAGAAGAGAAAACCGAATTTTTCAGGAACCTGATCCAGCATTCCTTCTTTATCATCTTCAAGGCAAAGGCTTTACCGGCAAGGGTTTATACTGATTTCAGCAGAAGTCGTATGCAAGGGAAGGGGGAGAAAAAAATTTAATCCATCAATATTATTCGGTAATCGCTTGACAAAATGACAACATATAAATAATATTGTCAAAACGAAAAAGATGATAACCATGTACAGAAGATAAGGAAACGATTGATAAACCCCAAATTGACATAAATAGTGAATACCTGAGTCGGGAGATAGACAGATGAACAAGATGGAACTGATCAGTAATCTCAAAGAAAAAGCCGGAATTTCAAAGTCAGAAGCAGGAACGATTGTTGACATTTTTTTTGATCGGATGGCGGATACTTTAGCAGAAGGAGGACGAGTGGAAATCCGTGGTTTGTGTTCTTTCTATGTGAAGGAATACAAAGCATATGTAGGCAGAAATCCCAAAACCGGAGCGATTGTAAAAGTATCACCTAAAAAGCTGCCGTTTTTTAAGTGTGGAAAAGAATTGAAAGAAAGAGTAGACCCTTAAGCAATGAAAAGGAGGAATCTGAACCCATGAACAATCTTAAAGATAACCTGATGGCGATTAAAAAAGAGTTGCAAAGACTTATGTCCAAAGTCGAACAATTGGGGAAGGCGCTGGATAAAGCCGCAAAATCGGCAATCTCTTCAAAGAGTGTGACAAAGAAGAATGTCAAGAAAGCGGTTGCAAAAAAAGCCCCGTCAAAAAAGAAAGCAGTATCGAAAAAAACTCCAGCCAGGAAAACAACCTCAAATCAAAAAGTAAATCCAAAAGAAGATGCGAATGCTTCAACCGCTATTGAAACCGTTGTTGACATTATCCAGAAAAGCAAGAGTGGGGTTAATGTTGAAACCTTGATCAGCAAAACAGGTTATGATGCAAAAAAGATATCCAACCTTGTTTATAAGGCCAAAAAACGGGGAGATATCAAGAGCGGAGCAAAAGGTATTTACGTAAAAAAATAAGTTGAAAATTACAGTTACGGTATAACCTAAAAAAAAGGGGCGGATCAATCCGATACCCCTTTTTTTATTTGAGCTGAAAAATTCGTACTTTGGTTCAGGTTAATGCTTTTTTTTAAAATGAATAAACGTGTAAGGGATAGTCGCATCTATCTGTTCTTCGTTCAGGACTTGAAAGTCATCTCTGGAAAATCTAGGGAAATAAGCATCACCCTCAAATTCTTTTTGTATGATCGACAGATATATTTGATCCGCAAAGGGTAGAAAAAGTTCGAATATTTTTCCCCCTCCGATGATAAAAATATTTTTTTGATCCGCAGCTTCAATTGCCTCTGAAAAATGATTGATGACAATACATCCGGGAAGGGTATATCCTTTTTGATGGGTTAATACGATATTGGTGCGTCCGGGCAGAGGGTGGCCGATGGATTCAAATGTTTTTCTTCCCATGACAATGGTGTGACTCAATGTTATCCGCTGAAACAATTTTTGTTCTCCCGGGATTTTCCATGGAATTTTATTATTCTTTCCGATTACGCGATTCAGGGACATGGCAGCGATCAGGTTAATGGGCATATAGACTCCTTAAAATATTATCCTGTTTCAAGACTACCATGAAAAACAGTTTATTTCAAAAAAATAAGATGGTATAAATATTGGGAGGGATGAATTCAGAGATGCGTCCATGGATCATATAATCCGGATGACGATTACCAGGCAGGAGAGATGAATCATGTTTTCCATTCGAACCAACTACAAGACCATATACGACAATATTCTGGACACAGCCGTAGAATATCTGAAAAAGAATACCGGGATTCAATCTCTGGTGATCGGACTTTCAGGAGGTATTGACAGCGCATTGACCTGTGTGATCGCTTCCGAGATAGTAAAACAGTTTCCCGGAATGCCTCTGATCGGAAGAAGCATCCCCATTGAAACCAATACAGATCATGAAATCATACGGGCAAGAAAAATCGGTGAAAATTTCTGTACTCATTTTCGACAGGAGGATCTGACGGTTGCTTTTCAGAATCTCTACAAAAACCTGATGTCGGACAGCCATCGAAAGCACTTGGAATCGTATGATGAAAAAATCAGAAGGGGAAATATCAAGGCACGATTACGGATGGTTTACCTTTTTGATCTTGCACACTACGAAAAGGGAATGGTGTTATCAACCGATAACTATACGGAGCTGCTTTTGGGTTTCTGGACGCTTCACGGAGATGTTGGAAATTACGGATTTATCCAGTACCTATGGAAAACAGAGGTGTATGGTCTGTCTCAATTCCTGGTAGATCAATATCGCAGCCGGAATGAAATATCAAAGGCCGATGCACTTCAGGCTTGCATTGACGCTTTGCCTACGGATGGTCTTGGGATTACAACCAGCGATTTTGATCAGATCGGTGTTACCGATTATACAATGGTTGATCAAATTTTGATTCGGTATTTGAAGGGGGAAGAGGAAAACAGGGATCATCCGGTGATCGTTCGTCATATCCGGTCTGAATTTAAAAGGAGAGATCCTCAAAGCATCGGTCGTGAGGCGCTTGTTCAGGATTCCCGATAAAATGAAACTCCTTTCCGGGCACGAATATTTTTTATTGCATTGAAATTGTTGGGATGCCGGAAAATTATTGTATAAATATATTGACAAGCTGTTAAATAGAAAGTAGATAGTGACCAAATTTAGAACCGAACCGTAAAACACAATGGAGTGTTTAATGGTTCGATTATCGCGATAAAGACAAATGCGTCTATCCCATATCATCATGGATAGACGTTTTTTTTTCTATTTTGGAAGCAGATAGTAACCAATGTAGAATCGAATTGTAAAACACAATGGTGTGTGAACCTGTTCGATTATTGCGATAAAGACAAATGCGTCTATCCCATATTCATTATGGATAGACTTTTTTTTTGCTATTTTGGACGATTGAGGCTGTTTTGCTTACTGGAATGCAGGTTCTGCCACAAATAATGTGGAGTATATTACAATGATGGATAGAATACAAAAATTTGTGGAATCAAAAAGGAAACTTGTTGATGGAATGGATGTTCCGGACATCACCAAAAACGCGGAAGAAGGTGGTTGCGGTGTTGTGGGCTTTTGCTGCACGGAGCCGGTTCCCGGGCGTCATATCTACGAACCTTCAAGATTGATGCATAATCGCGGGAATGGAAAAGGCGGCGGTATCGCCGCTGTCGGCTTGGTCCCGGAACAACTCGGAGTCAGCCGGGAAGTCCTTGAGCATCACTATATGATCCATGTGGCATATCTCTATTCCGACGTCCGATCTGAACTGGAAGAAAAATATATCACCCCCTTTTTTGATGTTGAAAAAAAAGCAGAGCTTGAAAAGGTTGACGACTGGACAACCGTACAGGGGCTGGAAGTGAAACCGCCGGATGTCTGGCGTTATTTTGTCCGCGTAAAACCTGCTGTTCTCGACATTTTCATCAAAGAAAACGGACTGGAAAAGTTCGACAAAGAGGAAGCGGAAGAGGAGTTCATCAATCAAAACAGCTTTAAGCTGAACCAGGAATTTTATGCATCGCTGACCGATCAAAAAGCTTTTGTCATGTCCCATGGCAGAAACATCATGATTTTAAAGGTGGTCGGATTTGCGGAAGCAATTGTTCAATATTACAAAATCGAAGAACTGGCCGCTCATGTTTGGATTGCACATCAGCGGTTTCCTACAAAAGGCCGGGTGTGGCATCCCGGGGGCGCGCATCCATTTGCCGGCATGAATATGGCCCTTGTTCATAACGGTGATTTTGCAAATTATCATTCTGTTTCAGAATATCTTCTCCAGCGTCATATTTATCCGCAGTTTATCACCGATACGGAGGTTTCCGCATTGATGTTTGATCTTCTCAGCCGGACCTATAAATATCCTCTGGAGTATATTATCGAGGCGCTTGCTCCGACCACTGAACTGGATTTTGACCATCTTCCTGAGGATAAGCAAAAAATTTACAGAGCCATACAGGCGACCCATATTCATGGTTCTCCAGATGGGCCGTGGTTTTTTATCATCGCCCGGAATATTTCCCGTCAGAACAGACTTCAGTTGCTGGGAATTACCGATACGTCCATGCTGAGGCCCCAGGTGTTTGCATTGTCGGATGGAGAAGTACAGGTCGGCCTGATCGGTTCTGAAAAACAGGCAATTGACGCCACGCTTTTCAGTCTGGCAAAAGATGATAAACGGATATGCCCGGTTGCGGACCGGTACTGGAATGCCCGTGGTGGAAGTTATACAGATGGTGGCGCGTTTATATTCAACCTTGAACCGGATGCTTCCGGAAAAATCCGGATAACCTGTACCGATAAATTCGGCAGTCCGGTAGGCATGCCGGCTCCTGTCGAGCCGTTTGATTTTACAAAAGAAATATCGCCTGAGCTTCAGCCGGATCATAAAGATAACCTAAAAGCCCTCCTGGAAGCAGGTAAAGGAAAGTCCGCTTTTGATTATATACGGGATCATATGCCGGACTTCAGTTTTGCGAATGTCCTGGCCGTGTGCCGGGCCATCAGGGAAGCAGCGAAAAATCCCAGGATATTAAAAACGGCGATCGAGGTACTGACACTGCTCAATGACCGGAGATACTCGACCGGTTTGAAAAAACGGAGTCATATCCTTCATATTATCCGTATTGAACTGGATATGCTTTTCGGCAGTCTTCCCAAATTTGATGAGGAAACCGGCAGCGGTGTTACCCATCGGTTGATTGATTATCCGACCCGTACATTGCTGCGGGCGCCAAAGGCAGATGAAACAACCCTTGTTATTCACGCCGATATCTTCCCTCCGGAGGGGAATGAATGTGATGCCGCACTTCTCGTCGATGCATATATGAAGGGCTGGCGTAAATTTATCTGTTATGACTGCTCAGGCCAGCGCTATATCGGATGCGGCTTAGGCCCCGGCACGGATGAGGTGTCCATCGATGTATATGGAAGTTCAGGAGATTACCTGGGATCCGGGATTTGTGGTCTGATCATAACCGTTCATGGAAATGCTCAGGATCAACTGGGTCAGATCATCAAGCGCGGTAAGATGGTAATTTATGGTGATACCGGGCAGACCTTCATGTACGGAGCCAAGGGGGGAGAGGTCTATATAATGGGCAATGCTGCCGGAAGGCCACTCATTAATTCGGTAGGAAAGCCAAGGGTTATCATCAACGGAACCTCCCTTGATTTCCTGGCGGAATCATTTATGGCCGGTAATCCCAACCAAGGCGGCGGCTTTGTTATCCTGAATGCCATCCGGTTTGACGATGAAGGGAACATCATACCCCTGCCTGAACCGTACCCGGGCAGCAACATGTTTTCCCTTGCTTCAGGCGGTGCGATATTTATTCGTGATCCCTACAGAGTATGCGTTGACGGGCAACTGAATGGAGGGGTGTATCTTTCCCTTACCCAGGAGGATTGGGAATTGATCTTGCCCTATCTGGAAGAAAACGAGCGCCTTTTTGGAATAAAGGTTAATGATCTATTGACGGTTGACGGCCGATTGCAGCCACCTGAAAAGGTATACCGGAAAGTAGTTCCATCGGCAGTCGGTAAGGCTATTGCTCAAAAAGAGAAAGCCATGAAAGAGCAGGAAACCGTGGGGGATCTTTATAATTAGTTTTTAAATGAAGTAGGTTGGGTTGAGCCCACCCTGATTTGTTGGGTTTCGTACCTCAACCCAACCTACAGGAATAAATCGTTTAGAAAAAGGGGCGAAACCCAACAAGCTGTAAGAGAGGGTCACCATGACAATCAGAATCACAAAAGGTCAAACCGGCAAAAACCTGCTGAATCAAATCAGAGAAATATCCGGTATAGACCTTGCTGTTTGTTATCAATGTAAAAAATGTTCTTGCGGTTGCACGGTTTCAGCTCATGTTCAATCACCACCTTCTGAACTGATCAGACGCCTGCAGTTAGGTGCCGGAGATGAGCTTTTGACCAGCGATCTCATCTGGACATGTGTCTCATGCGAAACCTGTTTTGCAAGATGCCCAATGGGTATTGATATGGTTTCGGTTATGGATGCACTGCGTGCGCTCGTCATTCAAAAGAAGGCGGTAATACCGGAGGGGAATGTTCCTTTATTCAACAATGCATTTCTGAAAACCGTGGAAATTTTCGGACGAACCTACGATCTTGCATTGATGACAGCCTATAAAATTGGCACATCATCGTATATGCGGGATACGGATAAGCTGCCCATTATTATGCAAAAGAAAAAGATTGCATTGCTGCCGTCATTGGGTGCCAATCGAAAAAGAGTCAGAAGAATTTTCAGAAAAACCAGGCAAAACAAGGGTCGTTTATCATGAAATATGCATATTATCCCGGTTGTTCAGCGGAATCATCCGCCCGAGACCAGCATTCTTCCAGCATTGCGGTCGCACGCGCCCTGGGTATTGATTTTATTGAAATCAAGGGCTGGTCCTGTTGCGGCTCCACACCCGGCCATCAGACGGATCGTGTTCTGGCTGCATCGCTTTCCGCTGCAAACCTGATACTGGCCAAGGACATGGGGCTGGATATAGTTGTAAATTGCGCAGCCTGTTACAACAGATTAAAGACGGCAAACCATGAAGTCAAAAATCATCCGGAAATGCGTAAAAAGGTCAGAAATGCGATTGGCCGGGATTATGATGGATCTGTTGAAATAAAACATATGATGGAAGTGCTTCTGGAAGACTATGGAAAAGAGTCATTACAAAATGCATTTACATATTCCCTGAACGGACTCCGGGTTGCTTCCTATTATGGGTGTCTTCTGGTTCGCCCGCAGGAAATCACCAATTTTGATGACCCGGAAAATCCTCAATCCATGGATAACCTGATCAGGGCCATGGGAGGAGAGAGTCTGGACTGGCCTTATAAAGTTGAATGCTGCGGAAACAGTCTTTCGCTGACGACAAGGTCGGATCTTGTGGTGAGCTTTTCGGATTCCATCATTGGAATGGCTAAGGCCGTTGAAGCGGAATGTATCGCAGTTGCTTGTCCGTTATGCCAGGTGAATCTCGACCTCCGGCAGATGGATATCAAACAGCAAACCGGAAAACAGTATGACATGCCGGTTTTATATATTACACAATTGATGGGTTTATGCTTAGGACTTTCCCGGAAGGAGTTGGGTCTGGAAAAACTTGTGGTCTCCCCATCACCGGTTGTAAAGGCCATAGCCGCAACTGTTTAATCGGTTGTACCTGTATGGAGCCTTCAAGTATTTGCAAGGGAAGTGGAATATTATGGTAACAAAGGAAAATAAAAAAATCGGTGCTGTTCTGGTGCAAGGCGGCGGGATTGCCGGTGTTCAGGCATCCCTTGATCTTGCCAACGCCGGTTTCAAGGTTTATCTTGTTGAACGTTCTGCCGCTATCGGCGGCATGATGTCTCATCTGGACAAAACATTCCCCACAGGTGATTGCGCTACCTGTATTGTCTCCCCCAAACTTGTGGAATGCTTCCGCAATTTGAATATCAATATCCTGACCCATTCAGAACTGATGAAAATCGAGGGTGAGCCAGGCCATTTCACCGCTTCGGTCAAACAATCTCCCCGTTATGTCGATGAAAAAATCTGTAATGACTGCGGTGACTGCATCCGGGTCTGCCCGGTGGATATTCCAGACAGGTTCAACCGGAATCTGGGAACCAGAAAGGCCATTGCCAAATACTCTGCCCAGGCCATACCCAATGTTGTCGGAATTCAAAAACTCGGTCATGCACCCTGTAAAATCGCCTGCCCGGCCAATATCAATGTGCAGGGATATGTCCAGCTTATCAAGAAGAAAGAGTATGCCAAAGCGGTTGCAATGATCCGGGAAAGAAATCCCCTGTCCGCCATATGCGGCCGTGTATGCACCCATCCCTGTGAAGCCACCTGTACAAGAAGCAGTCTGGATTCAGCAGTGGCCATACGCCAACTGAAACGGTTTGCCTCGGATAAAGAGATGGAGATGATCGAATCCGGCGAACTCTCCCTCCCGGTAGAGAAAACGCCGGCCCCGGATGCAAAAAAAGTTGCGGTGATCGGCGCCGGACCTTCCGGACTCACAACTGCGCAGGACCTTGCGGATCGGGGGTATGCGGTAACCGTATATGAGGCATCTCCGGCAGCAGGTGGTATGCTCCGGTGGGGAATTCCGGAATACCGTCTTCCGGTCAATATACTGGACTATGAAGTTGAACTGATCCGGCGAAAAGGGGTCACCTTTATTTATAACACCACGATCGGGAAAGATATCTCCTTTGAAAAAATAACCAAGGAGTATGATGCTGTATTTATCGGTATCGGCACTCAAAAAGGTGTTTCTCTTAAGATAGAAGGAGAGACCCTTGAAGGCGTGGAACAGGGTCTTGCATTTCTCCGGAAGGCAAGTACGGATAATGAAAAACCCGTACTCAAAGGAGATGTCATTGTTGTAGGCGGTGGTGATGTTGCCATGGATGCAGCTTGCACTGCCATTCGTCTGGGTGCGGAAAAGGTCAGCATTGTATACCGCAGAAGTGAAAAAGAACTTCCTGCCATACAGGAAGAGATCAACCATGCTGTCGAGGAAGGTGTTCATTTTGAATTTCTGACAGCACCTGTTGAATGTATCAGTAGCGGAAACAATAAACTTGATAAGGTCAGATGTATCCGGATGAAACTGGGGGAACCCGATGACTCCGGTCGTCGCAAACCTATCCCCATCCAGGGTTCTGAATTTGAGATGGCCGCAGACAAATTGATTCTGGCCATAGGCAGCGAACCGGATACCTGTTTGACGGAATCCGCATCCAATCTTGCTGTGAATAAATGGGGAAATATCGAAGCCGATCATAACGGTATAACGAAAATACCGGGCGTATTTGCAGGTGGAGATATTGTAACCGGTGCAGCCACAGTCATCGAGGCGGTTGCAGCCGGAAAACGGGCTGCAGAATCCATTGACGGGTATATCCGCGGTGGAGAAGCAGAAATTTTCCGGTTCCAGGATACACTCAACCCAATTTCCGATGAACTTCTACCCTCTGAAAAAGGTATCATCAAAAAACCGCGTGCCACAGCAAAAGAGCTGCCCGTAGCCCAACGTATCAAAGATTTTTCCGAAATTGAAACCTGTTTTTCCGAAGAAGATGCCCTCGCAGAATGTGAAAGATGCCTGAATTGTGCCCTCTGCTCCGAATGCAACGCATGTGCAGAAGCCTGTGAAAAGAAAGCCATTGTTCATAATATGCAGGAGAAGATCATCACCCTGGACATCGGTTCGATCATTCTGGCTCCCGGTTTCCAGGAGTTTGATGCAAAAACCAAGGGAGAATTCGGTTTCGGAAGATATGCGAATGTCCTCACCAGTGTTCAGTTTGAACGGATGCTTTCTGCGGCAGGACCTTACCATGGACACGTCATCCGGCCATCCGACAAAAAGGAAGTAAAACGAATTGCCTTTATTCAGTGTGTGGGTTCACGGGATTCAAAATGCCACAATGAATACTGCTCCTCTATCTGCTGCATGGCAACCACCAAGCAGGCCATGGTTGCTTGCGAACATGTGGACGGGCTGGATGTAACCATCTTTTATATGGATATCCGTGCATTTGGAAAAGACTTTGACCAGTATTATGAACGCGCAAAAGCACAGGGCAACATTCATTATATGAAGAGCATGCCCTCAAGGGTTGTAGAGAACCCAAAAACAAGAAATCTCATACTGAGTTTTATCGGGGATCATCTTGAACGTAAAGAAGAAGCGTTTGACATGGTCGTGTTATCCGTGGGCCTGGACCCCAAACCAGCCGTATCTGAAACGATCTCCCGCCTGGGTATCCGTCTGAATGAATTCGGATTTTGCGCAACAGACCGTCTCAATCCATTACAGACATCACTTCCCGGTGTATTTGTGGCAGGTGCATTTCAGGAACCAAAAGATATCCCGGAAACCGTTACCCAGGCGAGTGCTGCTGCCTCCATGTCCATGGAACAACTGTCCGAGGTCCGGAATAAGCTGGTGACCAAAAGAGAATATCCGGAAGAGCATGACATAACGGATGAAATGCCCAGAATCGGAGTGTTTGTATGCCACTGCGGCATTAACATCGCCTCCACGGTGGATGTGGAAAAAGTGACCAGCGCTGTTTCCAATGATCCTGATGTGGTTCTGGCAACCCATACCATGTATGCCTGTTCCGATGCCAGCCTGTCCGAGGTCAAGGAAGCCATCATACAACACCGGCTCAACCGCATTGTAGTGGCCTCCTGCACACCCCGGACTCACGAACCCCTGTTCCGGGAAACGTTGCGTGAAGCCGGGTTGAATCCATATCTCTTTGACCTGGCCAATATCCGGGATCAGTGTTCCTGGGTTCATGCTTCCGAGCCGGAAGCCGCAACGGAAAAAGCGATTGAACTGGTACGCATGTCCCTGGCGAGGGCGCGTCTGCTCAAGCCGCAGATCGGAGAATCCCTTGCCATAAACCAGGAGGGTCTTGTGATCGGTGGCGGACTCAGCGGAATGACTGCGGCGCTGTCACTGGCCAACCAGGGATTCAAGGTGCATCTTGTTGAAAAGACCGGACAGCTTGGCGGCCATCTGCACACCATTCACGGTACGCTGGAACATCATGACATCGCAGGCTTTACAAACGATCTGATCCAACAAGTGAAAAACCATCCACAGGTCAAGCTTCATCTGGAAACAGAGGTCACCGGTATTGCCGGCCATGTGGGAAAATTCAGGATGACTCTTGCCCGGAACGGTAACAGTATGGATGTGCCTTGCGGAGCCGTTATTGTCGCCACCGGTGCGGACCCGGCAGGAACAACCGAATTTCTTGCCGCAGAATCGGATCATGTCATCACCCAGACAGTGCTTGAAAAACGCCTCTATGATCATACGTTCGATACATCCGCCCAGAACATTATCATGATTCAATGTGTGGGCTCGCGCAATGATGAACGGGAATACTGTAGCCGTCTCTGCTGCTCCATGGCAATCAAAAACGCCCTTTCCATAAAAAAACAGAACCCGGACACCAATATCTTTGTCCTGTATCGGGATATCCGCACCTATGGATTCCGTGAAACATATTACAAAGAAGCCCGCAAGGCCGGAGTGGTGTTTATCCGCTATGACAAGGAAAAACCGCCGGTTGTGACAAACGGCACCCAACTTCTGGTCACCATTGACAGCCCGGATTTTCCGGAAACCATTGAAATCGAAACGGACCAGGTGGTGTTGAGTACCGGCATCACACCACTTTCAGGCAACCGCTTGCTTTCAAATATGCTCAAGGTTCCGCTCAATGCCAATGGTTTTTATGTGGAAGCACATATGAAACTCCGGCCGGTTGATTTTGCAAACGAGGGGATATTCCTCTGCGGTCTGGCCCACTCACCCAAGTTTATGGACGAAAACATCTCCCAGGCCCGAGCTGCGGCGGCGCGAGCAGCTACGGTGCTTTCCAAGACGCATCTTGAGGTGGGCGCCCAGGTTTCAAGAGTTGACCAGAGCAAGTGTATTTCATGTATGACCTGTGTTCATTCGTGCCCCTATGGTGCACCATTTATGAATAAAGATCATAAAGGCGAGATTGCAGCCGCCAAATGCATGGGATGCGGGATCTGCGCATCAGAGTGTCCTGCCCGTGCAATCCAGCTCAACCATTTTGAGACAAAACATTTTATCGCCATGCTGGATGAACTGTTTCACAAAAATAAAGAGTTACCCAATTAGGTAAAAGAGAAATATGATGAACCAAAACCCGTTTGAACCCAAAATAATCGCCTTTTGCTGCCATTACTGAGCGTATTCCTCTGCGGACCTGTCAGGTTCCATGCGACTTCAATACCCGACGAATATCCGGATTATCCGCACGCCCTGTACCGGCAAGCTGGAAGTTGAATATTTCATGAAAGCATTTGAAAACGGTGCGGACGGCGTCCTTGTTGCCGGATGTGAAGAAGGAAGCTGCCATTTTATTGAAGGTAATTTAATGGCCAAACGCCGGGTGAACTACACCCGTCAGATACTGTCCGAGGCCGGTTTTGAAATGGAGCGTTTGCGGATGATCAATATCGGTGCAGCAGACGCTCGTCATTTTGTCGAGCACATCAAAAATATGATCGAAACCATCCGTAGTCTCGGCCCCAATCCTTTACATCAGGCCGATGCATCCCCATCCGTACCGGATGCAATGATCGAACAGGAGATCCAACCATGATCGTAGCAGAAAGAAAAACCATACCGGAACTTGTCGATATCCTTGAAGGCCATAAAAAAATTCTGGTATTGGGATGCGGCACATGCGTAACCGTATGTCTTGCCGGAGGAGAACGAGAGGTCAGCATTATCAGTTCCGCACTGCGAATTGCCTCAAGAGCGAAGAATCTTTCGTTTGAAATCGAAGAACTCACAATTGAAAGGCAGTGTGACAATGTATTCATAGAAGAAGCTGCAAAGGCGGTTGAAAGAAACGATGTTGTTCTTTCCCTGGGGTGTGGAGCCGGTGTTCAGGCCATTGCCGAACGGTATCCTGCAAAACCCGTCTATGCCGGACTCAATACGTCGTTTATCGGCATTCTTGAAGAGAGAGGCATCTGGGCGGAGAAGTGTGCTGCCTGCGGGGCCTGCGTATTGGACCAGTATGGGGGGATTTGCCCGGTTACGCGATGCGCCAAACATATGCTGAACGGCCCCTGCGGGGGTTCCCGGGAAGATCGCTGCGAGGTTCGCCCGGACCGGCCATGTGGATGGCAGCTTATTTATCAACGATTGAAAAGCATCGGCCAATTGGACAGACTCAAAAGGATTGTACCACCCAAAAATTGGGCACCAAGCCTTGGCGGGGGATGTCGGGTTATTGTCCGTGAGGATCACAGAATTTAAACAACCTGGATATTGATCATGAAGATACACATATTTTACTGCTCAAACTGCCTGGATACCGACCTGCTCCGGAAACAGATTGAAATCAACGGAAATGGCCAGGGAGATCATCAGATTCAAACCGTCAGCTTGCCATGCTCCGGGAAAGTGAATTTGCTTTATCTGCTGAAAGCATTTGAGAAAGGCTCGGATGGTGTTTTGCTGGTTACATGCGGGCAGGATGAGTGTAAATTTCTGGAAGGAAACCTTCGGGCACGGAAAAGAGCGATGGCAGTTGATTCCATGCTGGAAGAGACGGGCCTTGGCAAGGGACGTATGATCGTCGTCCGGAAAAATGAAGAAGATGTCGGGCAGATCAAAGCAGCAATAGAGAAACTGAAAGATAATATTTTACAGGATACAGAAAGATCACAGGAGTAATATATGAAACATGACAGCCGGCTAGCAAAAAAGATAGCCGCAGGAGACTTCATCGTCACCGCAGAGCTTCTTCCACAGGCAAGTACCGCTATTTTGGAAATCGAAGCAGCCATCTCTTCTTTTGGAAACGGTATCACTGCTGTGAATGTGGCGGATAATCCTCACGGCCCTTTACTCTCCAGCCTTGCCGGATCTCTGGTGCTGGTCAAGGCCGGGATGGAACCGGTGTACCAGATTGTCACCCGCGACAGGAACCGCATCGCTATCCAGTCGGATCTTCTGGGAGCATGCGCCCTGGGTATCCGGAATGTACTGTGTCTTTCCGGCCACCATCAGGCACTTACCGGAAGTCCTGAATCTGCAAATGTGTATGATATCGATTCCATCCAGCTCATTGCCGCTGTAAAACAGATGCGGGATCAACATGTTCTTCTGGATGGAACAGCAATAAAAGGCGATTTTCCGGTTCTGATCGGCGCGGTAGCCGGCCCGGACATGAAACCGCTGGAGCTGAACATCCTGAGACTGGCAAAAAAAGTTGAAGCAGGCGCTGAATTTATCCAGACCCAGGCGGTGTTTGATGTGGAAGCATTTGAAAGATGGCTCGAACAGGCCCGCAATCAGAAGATAACCGAAAACACAGCCATCCTGGCAGGCGTCATGCCGCTCTCAGGGTATCAGGAAGCAGAAACCTTAAGAGATCACTATATGGATCTGTCCATACCGGACAGTATTATTGAACGGCTGAAGAAAGCAGGAGACAAGGGGGCTCAAAAAAAAGAGGGTCTGAATATCTGCCTTGAGACCATCCGGAAAATGAAGAAGATGGATGGTGTGAAAGGAATCCACCTTCTTTCCGGAGGTAAGGAGAAACGTGTATCTGAAATTATTGCTTCATTAGAAAAATAAAATAGAGAAAAAAATGCCTGAAAAATATCATATCAAAACAACCCCTGTTCCTCCCCGGTTGCCGCGTATCGGGAAACACGGTATTGTAGACTGGCGTGAAGACTGCGCCCGGTGCCATAACTGTGTGAAAAAAGCCTGTGTCTATGATCGCCATCGGCAGGAAGCCGCGTATATCCGGAATCTTAAACATTCCGATTTTCTGTTTTTTGAATGCATGGGCTGTTTCTCCTGCGTTCAGAACTGCACCAAAGATCTTCTGTGCCTGACCATCAATTCAGAATACAAGAAGCTGGGAAATCATTACTGGACCCCGGAAATCATTCATATCACCTGGCAACAGGCCGAAACAGCCGCTGTGCCGGTTTCCGGAGCAGGATACAGGGGGAGATTTGCGGGGCATGGATTTGATTCCATGTGGACGGACATGTCTGAAATTGTCCGGCCTACACGGGATGGAATCCATGGAAGAGAGTATATCAGTACTTCCGTTGATATCGGGAAAAAACCATCCTACCTTACATTCGATTCAGATCAGAAAATATCCGGATTGCCGGCGGTCATAGATATACCCATGCCGATGATTGTGGATATGAATCCTGCGGAGTTTACACTTCCTCAACTGGAGTCTTATATTGTTGAAGCGGTTAAATTGACCGATCTGATTGCGATTGTGGATTCCGCCAAATGGCCATCTGCCCTGAATGACAATCAGATGAAAAGTATCGAAGCCTATCTGCCGCATATTGCTTTTCACCTGAATCCGGATGCGCCGGAGATACCTTTTGATGTTGTACGGAAAACAAGGCTGGTGGAAATCCCCGATGGTGATGACGTGCTTTCCCGCATCGCTGAATTAAAAGAAAAATATCCCGGTCTGATCATCTCCGTCAGAGTCGCCCTGGATTCGAAAGGGGTTGACCGTACGGTTGAACTGTCGAGATCCGGAGTGGAGGTGATTCATACGGTTGCTGATTTCAATGGTGATGAGATCGGAGTGGAATCACCCGGATTCATAAAGGACATGATACGGGAGATACATACAACGCTTATTAAAGAAGGCATCCGGGATGAAGTGACCATTATCGCCTCCGGCGGTTTTGCCCTGCCGGAGCATATGGCCAAGGGATTGCTCTGCGGCGCGGATTTGATATCCATCTATCTGCCGCTGATGATCGCACTCGAATGCCGTCTTTGCAGCTCTTGCAGGCCCGGCCTGATCTGCCCTGCCAGACTTGAAGATATAAATTTTGCGTATGGTGTCGGACGGATGCGGAATCTGATCGCTGCCTGGCACTTGCAGTTAATCGAATTGATGGGCGCAATGGGAATGCGTGAAGCCCGCCGTCTTCGCGGAGATGTCGGACGGGCAATGTTTTTTGAACAGCTTGAGGAGGAGATATTTGGAACGCTTTTCGGTTCAAGAAAAAGAGCTTAGGGAGATCCTGCCGGAAAAAACGCTGAAAACACGTGTACCGCAGGTTCAGATCAGTCGTGAGATCAAACCGGCTTTGCCGCGTTATCGAAATGAAATTGCAAAATATATCATCTATCGAAGTGATGATTGCATTCGATGCGGCAAATGCGCAGAGTTGTGTCCGTATCATGTTCATGTGCTGAAACCCGGCTATCGGTATTTTGCCATGCCCAAGAGCTATCTGTGTACGGGGGAGGCTTGTGAAAAAACGGATCACTATTGTATCACCCAGTGCCCTCAAAAGGCTTTGAAAATCGTTAAAAATCCAATGATAGAAGCTTTGGGAGATTACAGGTGGCCGGCAGATATGCTTTTGGCCACATGGCGAATGGCGGAAAACGGAGAACCGCCGTCACCGGAGTATGAATACAATTATCAGGTCGGCGAATCCGGAGGCGGGTTTGACCGTATCCGGTTTAAATTTCCGGAAACACCGCCGGTTGAATTGCAAGACGATGAGATTGATACCAGTATTTTATTAAACCACAGGGATGACGGCAGGCCTCAGATTCAGATCGATGTTCCCTGGTATGGCGGCGGTATGTCTTTCGGATCGGTGAGTAATGTCACACAACTCTCCAAAGTGCGCGCTGCAACTGCATTCAACACCTTCTCCTGTTCCGGGGAAGGCGGATATATGGAAAGGATGAGACCGTATGATGACCATATGATTACGCAGGTGGCCACCGGTCTTTTCGGTGTCCGCGAAGAAACCATTCAGCGTGTTCGTATTATTGAATTCAAGTATGCACAGGGTGCCAAACCAGGCCTTGGCGGACATCTGCTGGGTGATAAAAATACACCGGCGGTTGCCAAAATACGGGAAGCAGTGGTCGGCATATCGTTGTTTTCTCCTTTTCCATTCCATAGCGTGTATTCCATTGAAGACCATATGAAACACCTGGACTGGATCAAGCATATCAACAGGCGGGCGCTGCTGTCCACCAAGGTGTCCACACCTACGGATGTGGATATGGTGGCTGTGGGAAGCTACTCAGCAGGAACACATATCATACACCTGGATGGCGGATATGGTGGAACCGGTGCAGCTCCGGACATTGCCAAAAAAAATATCGCCATGCCGATTGAGTATGCAATTGCAAAAGTCCATAAATTTCTGGTGGATGAAGGCGCCAGGGAGAAAGTGGTGCTGATCGCAAGCGGCGGAATCCGCACAGCTCATGATATTGCCAAGGCCATTGCCTTGGGTGCGGATGGTGTTGTCATCGGAACTGCGGAAATGATCGCCCTTGGCTGCGTCCGGTGCTCCCGGTGCTCTGCAGGGCGGGGCTGCCCGCGTGGTATTGCGACTACTGATCCAGGTCTGGTAACTCAAATCGATATTGAATGGGGCACCCAGCGACTCGTTAATCTCTATAGCGCATGGCGGAAAGACCTGATTCAGATTCTGAAAAGATTCGGCATGCGCAGTGTCCGGGAGCTGGTCGGCCGTTCAGACCTCCTCATTCATCTGGATTTTACGAATGACATTTAAATTGTAGTGTTGTTTTCAAGCAGGTATTTGATCCGGAGATCTTTTTCCGCCCACAGGGTGTTGATCCAGTTTTGAAAAAAAATCCGGAACTCCGGATTGTTGTCGTAATCTCCTAAAATCTCTTTCGGTATCGTCATTTTTTCTATATGAACCCTGATTTCAGTGATCCTTCCGCAGAGGAAGTCCCAGAAGCTGCCGATACCCTGCGGATAGGCAATGGTAATATTGAGGAGGCTGTTCAGATAATCTCCCATGGCGCCGAGGACAAAGGCAATTCCCCCGGCTTTGGGCCGGAGGAGGTGGGTAAATGGGGATTGCTGCTGCTGATGTTTCTTTTCCGTAAACCGGGTACCTTCCATAAAATTCATAATGGATATGGGTTTGACCTTGAATTTTTCACATGCCTTTCTTGTGATCTCAACATCTTTTCCTTTTAAATGGGGGTTCTTTTTTAAAAAACTTTGGGAGTAGCGTTTCATAAACGGAAAATCCAGAGCCCACCAGGCAAGTCCCATCAGGGGAACCCAGATCAACTCTTTTTTCAGAAAGAATTTGATATAGGGAACCTTATGGAGGAGGATCGTCTGTAAGACAAAAATGTCGACCCAGGATTGATGGTTTGAGATGATCAAGCACCATTCATTGTTTTTCAGGTCGCCGGTTTGGCTCACTTTCCATTCAATTTTGTTCATCAGCCGGAAAATACCGGCATTGCATTCCACCCATCTGGAGGCAATGGAGATCAGAATTTTTGAAAAAAAATCTTGGACCCTTGAAACAGGGATAGCCATTTTTAAAATAGCCACCAGCATGATGGGAATAAAAATAATGATGGTGTTGAGTGAAATCAGAAAAAAAGACAATATTCCGCGCAGACGTCCGGGTAAAAAATCAAGCATATCAAACTTCCTTTACTTAACAACCGTGCATGCGTTATCCGATTGCCTTCCTGGTTGAACATGGAAAAATATTGGATTCGTCAGGGTAGCCAGGATCAGAATACGAATTTTTTTTACTACGGTTGAAACATCTCCTTGGTTTTAAAAAAACAAACGAACTGGTTACCTACACAATCGGAGGCGGATTTTCAATAGAATAATGACTAGACGGACATGGTTGAAGACCAATTGATGGATGAATTCAGATGGCGCTGGTTTGAAAGGAATATCGGTTTCCGGTTTTTGCCGGCAGAGGTTGATCCATGAGAAAAACCGGTGCTGATGAAACCTGTGCCATGTCTGGTTTCAATATCTCCGGAATGGGGATTCGCTGGGCTAAAGTAAGATATATCCGGTTCCGCTCCACCATCATCCGGTCTAAGATAAAAGTTGTCGGGAACAATGCAACGGATTTGATGATATCAAAGGGTATCAGGTATTTGGGCAGGTTTTCATAGATCCGGACATAGGTTCCGACAATCGCGACCACGGAACGAAGCAGATGAAGATAGTCGCCTTGTATGATCAGCCCGAGATGCTGGGTGTTGGACATCAGATGCATGACCACCTGAATGCGCCGGTGCAGGCCGGCTGTTCTTTCTTTATATAATTGCAGGATGAAGTTCCATTTCAGGGGAGTGATTTTTTTCCGTTCCAATGTTTGCGTCAATGTGGCGGCGATTTCATTCTGCCTGTTCCGGTTCAATTCAGAATCGGCGCTCATTTTGATCAATGAATCGGTTAGGAGAGCCACATCCGCAGTAAGCGCTCCGACAATATAATCCCAGAACGGTTTCCACTTTCCTTCCAGATTCACGCAATTGCCCCAGTCGATCAGAAAGAGCTCGCCTGGTTGAGTTACCAGAACATTCCCCGGGTGAAGGTCACCATGAAATTCCCGGTATATCAGAACATGCAGCAGAACCGTATATAAGAGACGGGCGGCAATATCTCTTGCAAACCGTTTGTATTTTTTACGCGGTATTTTTGCAAGAGCACTCATCACGTTCTCAGCCCCGGGAAGATATTCCATTTCAATAATACGCGGGGTTGCCGTATATACTCTGGGAATGCGCCAGAAAATGGATTCCGTGCTGCGCTGGTAAAATCGGTCCTGAATGGCCGCTTCTTTTAAAAAATCAAGTTCCTGCTGAAATCCTTTGATAAACTCATCCACTTGCTGCTGCATCGCTTCCAGGAAAGGTGCAAGCTTGGAATGCGGAGCCCAGTATTGGCTGCTGAGGATGGTAAGGTTGAGTGCGGTCTTCCCCATTAGAAATTCTCGATCCAGGCGGGTTCTTCCGATTTTAACAATAACCGGAATCAGAACCTCCTTTCCGTTTTCAATGGCTGGTTTTTTGGCAAGGTATACCGAACCAATGGAGCCGGATTTTAACGGTTTTTCCGGATTAAAACCATAATAACATTCATTTACCGGTCTTCCAAAACTCTCCTGAATGGTCTCAATTACTTCTTCCGGACTCATGGGCGGAACATCTTCCTGAAAAACCATCAACTCCTTTGAAATCTCTTCCGGCAGAAAATCCGAATTGGCTGCGGCGACCTGTGCCAATTTGATGAAAAAGGGACCAAATTCGCGAACCATTTTTGCGATGATCTGCGCCTGGGCTCGAAAATCTTTCGGGTCTGTCTGGAAAAAAAGCTTTACATAGCGTATGGCTTTGATCTGACGTTTGATAATGACAAGGTCATGCCGGATCACCTTGATTTTGGTCAGCAGGACAGTAAATTTGGTTTTGGTGTTTCTTTTTGTTTCTTTCAGCAGGTTGATCAGTTCCACCAGCAACGGCTCATAGGTTCTCAGAATCAGCCGGATGATATCCAGATTCAGTTCCATCAGCCCTTTAATTTCAGGGGCATGCATCAGCTCATGGAAAAAGGTCCAGAATTCCTGAACCACAACCTCCGGGATATTGATCGGACTTCGAAGCAGCACCTGATCGATCACATACTGAATCAGTTTTTCCGTTGTTTTTTCATTGGGAATCAGGTTGTTCTGACGCAGATACTGTGTCAGCTTCCGGCTTTGGTGAATCAAAGGGTGCTGGTAAAGCTGCTCAAAAATGTTATCCAGAACGATAGATAACTCTTCGTTTGTGATCTCTTCATCACTCGCCAGTAAATGAGTCAGCGGAAAGAATGTGCGGGAGAGAAGAATCGTCTGCTGGGTAAATGTTTTGGTATCGGACAGCAGTTTAATGGTTTTTTCTCCGAGCATCCGCACACTCGGAACCAGAGGAGCTGGTTCCTGTTTTTTTTTTCTGTGTATGGAGCTTCGGTTTTTTTTGGGGGGCATTTTTTTGGTTTCTACGTTCATATTTTTTGACCTTGCTTCAGCCTTTACCTTATTTTTGTTGATTTGACAAATGTGGAATTCAGTTATTTTTAAATTGGATATCAAACCAGATAAAATTTGATTTTGAACAGAGCATAGATTAGATTTTGACATGGAATTTGATGACTGATATGCCAGATGGTAACGATAACTAATAACAAAAAGGGAGGTAAACAAATGACCGACAATATTGTAATTGTATTATCATGCGGAACCGATAATCCCAATCGCTCAACACGCGCACTTTTTCTGGCAATGGCAGCCCATAAGGCAGGAAAGAATGTAAGCGTGTTTCTTCTGGATGATGGCGTCAACATCGCCATGCAGGGAATTGCAGAGAACATCCGGGCTGCGACAGGCGACAGTGCGGATGATCATTTAAGCTATCTTCAGGCGAACAATGTCCCGATCCTGGTTTGCACACCATGCGCCAAATACCGGAAGATGACGGATGAAAATATGATCGAAGGCGCCCGCCTGGCAACCGGAGCGGAATTGATTGACCTTTCCTGTAATGGAGCGGTGATCAGCCTGTAGGCCGGGTTGAATCATCTCAGTGTGATATGAACAACATGGATCCAAACAACTCCGGACATCTGGAAAAGCTGAAAGCACTATTCCGGTCGATCAGGGGCAGGAAACCGGATTATGAAAATCTGGATCAGGCTGATCCTCACCAGACTGAAGAAAAATATCAGAAAGAGCAGAAAAGATGGCTGGATGAGGTACGGAGGAAAAAGATGACCGATTCTTTTGTGATACATTCCATTGGGTTGGTGAGAAAAGAGGGTGATCGGTCATGGATTGAGATTCAGCCTCAATACAGAGATGCGATGCTTGGACTTGACGGTTTTTCCCATATCCATGTTTTGTTCTGGTTTCATGAAAACGATACACCGGAGAAACGCGGCATCATGCAGGTTCATCCAAAAAAAGATACCCGCAATCCATTGACGGGTGTGTTTGGAACCCATTCTCCGGTTCGACCCAATCTGATCGGGCTGACCCTTTGCAGGATTCTTTCCATTGAGAATACTACCATTGAAATCGAGTCCATTGATGCAAGGGATCAGTCACCGGTTATGGATATTAAATGCTATATCCCTTATCAGCACGAAAATTCGGAAATAAGGGTTCCGGACTGGGTCGGGATGCGAAAAGGAAAATGATTTTTTCTGCTTCCCGAGTGAGGATCATCTTCCCGGCACAATGATACGGGAGTCCTTTTTCTTCTGTTCCTCCTCCTGTAACTTCATGATTTTTTCCATCATTTCATCCAGAGCCAGACTCATGGCCTGAGGGAACTGGTCGATCGCTTCTTCCAGATTGTTGGCTGTCAACCTTGCATGAATCGGGATCGGACCCTGCGGAGACATCAATTGTGTGTGTCCGAAATATAGCGGAGTCCGGCTTTTATCCTCCGATCCATCGATATTTACAGGAATGAGCCTTCGGATGGAGGCGACATTCAGATCGGTTATGGAGTCTTCGCGGTATAAATTTTTTTTATTCACGGAAAAGTCAATAGATTGTTCCTGTTCGTCAATACTCATGGTATGCCTCTGATGCTTTTGGGGTTCACTTCAATACATGAAAATGTTCCGGCAGTCTACTAACAGATCTGTGATGTTGTCAATCTTTTTGCTGTCCGGGAAACAGATGTTGCGGGTTTCCGCATGGGGTCTTCCTGTCTTCTTCTGAACGAAAATCACCGGTTGACATGCAGTTGGTTTCATGTCATTTGAAAACAAACATACCAATTGGTTTGTTTTATTATAGTTGGGGTTCTTCCCGGAATCATAGTTTTTTTTCATCAAGGAGTTTACAGGATGGCAACGTTCAGCGCAAAAAGCATTCTTCGCAAAACCATCGGATTCCTGAATGTAGGGTCTATTTTCAAATTTCTGGCCGCCACTCCCTTCCGCCGGAATCGTGTTTTTTTCATTTTCGAAGGACGGGCATACACCTATGCAGAAACTTGTGCCGAAGCCCGGCGTTATGCAGCATTGTTTCTTTCCGTAAAACAGGAGCAGATCAAAAAGGGATGTTTGACATCTCAGGATTCACTGGCTGTGGGAATGTATCAGGAAAACACGCCGGAATTCATTTTCGCTTTTTTCGGCGCAGCTATGAGCGGGTCTGTGCTTTTTGGTTTTAATACCGGTTTCCGCGGGGATACGCTGGTGAATATCATCAATCAGGCGGGAACCGCACTTCTACTTGTGGATGAATCCAATGCACCTGAAATCAAACGGATCTTACCGGAAATCAGAACACTTGATCAAACTCGTATTTTTCAGGTCGGCAGCCCGGCGGCAGCCGGAGAAGATTCTTTTCCGGGTATTGCGGATGCATTATCCGGCGCAGCGGTTTTGGATGGAAAAAAACATAAACCCGTTATTGATATTTTCGGCCCGTTGATTGTGATTTATACCTCCGGAACAACCGGACTGCCAAAAGGGGTTCCCTGTTCCCATGCCAAGTGCTTTGGCGCAGGAGTGATCACCCGAAAGCGCATTGGATTAAAACCCAGTGATCGCGGTTATATCTGCATGCCGCTTTTTCATTCCAATTCCATCCTTCTCGGCATTATGCCGCTTGTTGTAACCGGCGGCAGTTTTCTGCTGAAACGCAAATTCAGCGCCAGTGCGTTTGAGGGCGATATCCTGGAGCATGGGGTTACCTATATGAATTATGTAGGGCAGCCGATCCATTTCATCCTGTCTGCCTTGGAACGGAGATACGGCAGCGGAGAAGCAGTTACCAAAGCTCTGGCCTCTCATCCCGGAAACCGGTTCCGGATTGCCCACGGAAACGGCGCTCTTCCGGTGGATCGCCGAAAGCTGATTCAATATCTGGGGATGACGCATATCTATGAGCTTTACGGTTCCACTGAGGCTCCGATCACGACGGTTGTCCAGCCGGGAGATCCTCCGGACAGTGTCGGAGAGGTTCCGTCAGACCAGATCGTGATCCTGAATGAACAGGATGAAATCTGCCCGCCGGGGGTTGCTGACAGCGCAGGAAACCTTCTGAATTATCATGAGGCGGTGGGTGAAATTGCAAGGAAAATGAAAGAGGACAATGTTTTTTTTGACGGGTATTTTCAGAATCCATCCGCCACGCAAAAGAAGTTCAGAAACGGCTATTTCCGCTCCGGCGACCTCGGGCATATCCGGATTGTGAACAATGTGCGATATCTGTATTTCAATGGCCGGACTGATGACTGGATCCGGAAGGACGGTGAAAATTTTTCTGCGGAAAATGTCGCCCAGTCGGTTCTGAATCTGGCCAATGTTCAGCAGGTCGCAGCGTATGGAGTACCTTGTGCGGTAGCAGACGAGAAGGTGATGGTGACCATACAACTGAACGGACCTTTTGATCCAAAACAGATCCATGATGAATTGATCCAGGAGCAGAAGCAGGGAGGAATGGACCCGAAGTGGATGCCGGATTTTATCCGCGTGCTGGATGAGTTCCCGGTGACCCAGACCCACAAGATTGTCATCCGCCCGCTGAAACAGCAGCATTTTCACATGGAACGATATCCGGATATGAAGGTCTACTTCAGACAGCGGGGAGACACCACCTATCATCTTTTGACTACTGAGGCATTCACAACCATCAAGGAAGAGTTCAGGAAAAACAGAAGGCTGAATCTGCTGGAGCACTATTAGGTGTTGATGTAGGGGCAACCCTTGTGGTTGCCCGAATTCCCTTGTGCTTGCCCGAATTCCCTTGTGCTTGCCCGAATTCCCTTGTGGTTTCCCGAATTACTCAAGTTTCTTGTCCGGCATTTTATGGGCTCTCATTTTCTATCCCTCCAATATTCATTTACTTCATTCTGATTTACATATTGAGCCAATTTCAAAAGTCTGTTGTTGTAGTTCCGGCGAAAACTAGACACGCAGTGAAGCGTAGCGCTATCCAGTATTTTTGGCTCTTTTCTGGGTACAGACTTTCGCCGGTGTGACGCTTTTGAATAGTTTTGAAATTAATTCTTTCATATATCTTCGTATTTAATTGGTATTACCAATTGAATAACAATTGATTATTAAATAAACTATTTATTTTATAATAATTTTTTAATGTTATACTTTTTTCTTGACACGAATATATATTTATAATAATAGTGGTATTACCAATTTGAATATGGGGGCTGATATATTCAATAACATCTCTATGGTTGAATGATGAATCAGCTTGCAATACTATCCATAAGGATGGAAAACATGATTCCGTTTTTACAGTTCACTGTATCAGAGGGCATCACATGACAACAACGATACAGATTCTGATGGGCGTTGTTTTCTTTATCGGAGCTTTTATCCTCAGCCAGATTATCGTCGGCCGGCGTCTGCGCACTACAGGTGCCCGGATACTAAAGGAATTATCAGAACAAAAAGCATTGGATATAACCAGTGCCGTCAACCTTGCCTATGCCAAAGCAAATTATCTGCCCAAGGGCTTGCGTGATTTGCGGCCCAGATCCCTGAATGATCTTATTCAGGGTGATATCGTAGGAAAGACACCGGAAGGAAAATTTTATCTAAAAAAACAACCTGATGAACTTAAGTTTTGAGGTGCCGGCCATGGTCGCGTATCTCGAATTCCGTAGCAACCCCAAACCCATAAAGGAGAAAACGGTATGAAAAAACTTAGTATGGCAGTACTCGTTGTTTTAATGGTAATGGCCTTTGTTGCGGTCAACGCATGGGCTCAGCAGCCGCCGGCGCCCGGAGCAGCTCCGTCCAAAAAAATCGAAAAATTCGGTGAAGACAAAAGAGCCAAGGAATGGTCCAACAAGAAATGGGAAACCTCGACTAAAAAATACACCCTGCGCATGAGTGATCCCTGGGGTGGGATTTTATTCCATGACATTGCCCAGCATTTCTGCGACAGTGTCAAGGCTGCCAGCGGCGGTCGCCTGGAAATCAAGCTCTTTACCACCGGCGCCATTGTCCCGGCCATGGAAATCTTTGAGGCCACATCCAAGGGTACCCTGGATGCCTTCCACTCCTGGCCCGGTTACTGGAAGGGTAGAAACGAAGCCTTTGTTGCCTTTGGTTCCGTGCCTTATGGATTGGACAACGAAGGATACAATATCTGGTACTATGAGCGCGGCGGGAAGGCCATGCTGGATGATCTCTACAGCCGTTACAACCTCGTTCCCTTTTTCTGCGGCAATGTCGGCCAGGAACTGGGTCTCCACTCCAGCAAAAGAGCAACCAAGCTGGAAGATTTCAAAGGGATGAAAGTCCGAACCGTGGGCTGGTACATGGACATTTTAACCCAGCTCGGCGTTTCCGTCACCCCGCTTCCCGGCCCGGAGATCTATCTAGCTCTGGAGCGCGGTGTCATTGACGGCTGTGAGTTCAGCTCACCGGCAGCGAACGTTCCCCAAGGTTACCATGAGATTACCAAATATGTGATCGAACCGGGTGTACACCAGCCCTCCTGCCAGTTTGATGTAGTCTTCAACAAGGATAAATGGAACCAACTGCCCGATGACCTGAAAGCCATTGTGGAAATCTGCGCTAAGGAAACCCAATTGTGGTCCAACGCCTGGCAGGAAAACCTCAACATCGAGGCCCTGAAAATCATAGGCGCCAAGGCTGAATTTGTAAGTATGGATGATGCCACTATTGTGGAGTTTGCCAAAGTATCGTTTAAATACCTGGAAGATTTAAAGACAAAAAACCCGGATGTGAAAAAAGTCCTGGATTCCCAGGAAGAATACAAGAAAGCTTATGCCCCCTGGCGCGAAATGCGCAAAGGGATTGCCCCCTGGCCCCAGGAAGATGTGATTAAGGGAAAACTGCTTCAATAAACGCGATATCCCCGCAGCCTTTCAATGCTGCGGGGCTTTTTGAAAGGACATTACCATGCTGAAAAAGTTTGTACGGGCTGTGGATGCCGTCAACTCGGCTGTCGGAAGGTTTACGGCCCTGATGCTGGTTCCCTTGGTGGCCGTGGTGTTTTACGAGGTGGGCATGCGCAAGGTTTTCAATGCTCCTACCACCTGGGCATTCGAAATGACGGTCTATTTATATGGATTTCACTTTATGATGGCAATGGGCGTGACCTATCTTCATGACAAACATGTGCGTATCGATATCATCACCATGCAATTACCTTCAAAGGCCCAGCTCGTGCTTAGGCTGATCACCTTCTGGGTTATTTTTCTACCCTTTATCGGCGCTATGCTCTGGGCGGGAACAGAATACGCGGCTAAGTCCTGGATGCAGTGGGAACATAGCTGGAGCGCCTGGAAACCCCCGCTGTATCCGTTTAAAACCATCATCCCGGTCTCTCTGCTGTTGCTGCTGCTTCAGGGATTGGCCAATTTTATCCGTGACTGGTACCAACTCAAGGGAGAAGATATATGAACCCGGAAACCTTAGCCATCACCATGTTTTTCACCCTTTTCCTGACCCTGATGCTCGGCCATCCCCTGGCCTTTTCCTTAGGCATGCTGGCCGTGATTTTTGGCGTAATCGGCTGGGGTGGGTCTATCGATGCCGTCTTTGGTCTGTTGGCCAACCGGGCGTACGGGGTCATGGAAGAGTATGTCCTTGTAGCCGTTCCCCTGTTCATTTTCATGGCCCTGATTCTCGATGCTTCAGGCATTGCCAAGCGGCTTTTTGAAACCATGCACGTGGTCATGGGGCGGATTCGCGGCGGACTGGGCATTGCCGTTATCCTGGCCAGCACCGTCTTTGCTGCCACTGCCGGCGTGGTCGGTGCCACCGAGGTATCCATCGGCCTGCTTGCCATCCCGGCCCTGATGAAAGTTCGCTATCATATCCCCCTGATTGCAGGAACCATATGTGCCGGAGGTACTCTCGGCATCCTGATCCCGCCAAGTATCATGCTGGTAGTTTATGGCAGCCTCACCCAGATTTCCGTGGGCTGGCTCTATGCCGCCGCCTTTTCCCCGGGCCTTTTGCTCGCCGGTCTTTATGTGATTTACATTGCCGTGCTCTGTAATGTCAAACCTGAGTATGGTCCTCCGGAAACCGAATCCGATCATTCCGCAGCGGAAAAACTGAACATGTTCGTCATATCCATTCTGCCACCCCTGGTCCTGGTTTTAATCGTAATGGGCAGCATCATCGGCGGAGTCGCCACGCCCACCGAGGCTGCGGGTCTGGGCTGTGTGGGTGCTATTGTCCTGGCGGTACTCTACCAAAAATTTTCCTGGAAAATCATCAAGGAGGCCTGCTGGTCCACTACGCTGACCACTTCCATGATTATGACCCTGTTCCTGGGCGGCAATGCCTTTCAGGCAATTTTCATGGGTCTGGGCGGCGGGGATGCCATTGCCAATTTCCTTTTGGGTACTCAGCTCAACCCCATCGCCCTGCTCTTTGTCATGATGGGCATCATCTTTTTCCTGGGCTGTTTCCTGGACTGGCTGGGGATTCTGCTTATTGTCACCCCGATCTTTATCCCGGTTACCCAGGAGCTTGGTTTTAATCAGCTCTGGTTCGGTATGCTGATCTGCATCAACCTGCAGATGGCGTTTCTGACACCGCCCTTTGGCTATTCCCTGTTTTATCTCAAGGGTATTGCTCCGCCGGAAATGACGATCTACCACATTTACAAAGGTGTAATCCCCTTTGTTATTTTACAGTGGATCGGACTGATCCTCTGCATCATCTGGCCGGAAATCATCCTGTGGGCACCACGGGCTTTTTTCGGGACTTCAGTGGGGTAAAAGATAACCATGAACCCATTGTTCATAAAGGAGTTACAGACCATTGTCGGTGAACCGTACACCCTCGCGGACCCGGAGTCGCTGGCAGTCTATGGTTATGACGCAACCCCTGAACTTGCGAGTCGCCCGGGAGTCGTCCTGATGCCCGGGACAGCCGATGAAATCGCCCGTATCATGGGCCTCTGCCACGAGGCCGGGGTCAGTGTAACTCCCCGGGGTTCAGGCACCAACCTGTCGGGAGGGGCCATTGCCCGTAACGACGGGGTACTGGTTCAAACCAGCCGCATGAACCGGATCATTGAGGTGGATGAGGAAAACCTGACCGCCACCGTGGAACCGGGCGTGATCACCAGCACCCTGCACCGCGAGGTTGAAGCACGTGGCCTGTTCTATCCGCCTGATCCGGGCAGCATGAATATTTCCACTATGGGCGGTAATGTGGCGGAAAATTCAGGAGGCTTAAGGGGGTTGAAATACGGTGTGACTTCCGATTATATCATGGGGCTTACAACCATCCTGGCAGATGGAAGTCTGCTGCGGTCAGGCGGCAAGGCAGTAAAGGATGTGGCCGGTTACCGCCTCAACCCGCTACTGGTATCTTCCGAGGGTACCTTGGGATTTTTCACCGGCATTACCGTAAAACTTATCCCCAAACCACAGGTCAAAACCACTATGCTGGCGCATTTCCCTGAAATGCGCCAGGCTGCCCTGGCGGTCTCAGCTATTATTGCAGCCAGGATCATTCCGGCCACCCTGGAATTTTTAGACAAGGTCACCATCAAATGTGTTGAAGATTATGCCCATGTCGGGCTGCCCCTGGATGTGGAGGCAGTATTGCTCATTGAAGTGGACGGCCACCCCGTGGTGGTTGCGGAAGAAGCTGCTGGTGTGGAGGTGATCTGCAAAAAATACGGTTGTTCTTTTTTTCAGACCGCAAAAGATGAAAACGAAGCGCTTAAGCTGGCTACTGCCCGGCGCACAGCGCTCTCGGCCCTGGCGCGGCTGAAACCGACCACTATCCTGGAGGATGCCACCGTGCCCCGAAGCCGCATTGCCGATATGCTGAAAATCATTCAGGATTCTGCAAAAAAACACAATGTCATCATCGGTACCTTCGGGCATGCCGGGGATGGCAATCTTCACCCCACCTGTCTGACCGATGAACGGGACAAAGATGAGATCATCCGTGCCCACAAGGCTTTTGATGAAATCTTTGACGCGGCCATATCCATGGGCGGAACCATTACCGGAGAGCACGGGGTGGGGCTGGCCAAAAAGAAATACCTGCCAAGATTGATAGGAGAATCGGGCATTCGGGTCATGCAGGGAATCAAGCATTCGTTTGATCCCAAAGGAATACTGAATCCGGGAAAAATATTTTAGAATCATCATGGACTACATTAAACTCATCAATTGCATGCGCTGCGGTATGTGCCTTCCCACCTGCCCAACGTATAAGGAGACCTTTCTTGAAACCGCATCGCCCCGAGGCCGGGTGGCCCTGCTGCGCAAACTCAGGGAAGGGGATCTGGATCAGTCGGATCGGCTCCTTACATATCTTTCGTTCTGCCTGGACTGCCAGGCCTGTGCCACGGCTTGCCCCTGTGGTGTCAATGCCGGAGAACTGGTGGCTGAGTTTACCTGTGAACGCAAAGAAGGAAAGCGCATGGGGTTTATGGAAGACATGGTTCTGAGAAAACTTTTACCCCATCCGGAACGGCTGGAAACTTTCATGGTACCGATTCGGTTTTACCAGCGCATGGGTCTGCAAAGGCTGGTTAGAACGCTTGGGATCCTAAAGATGTTCCCAAAACCCCTGGAGCGGATGGAAGGACTCCTGCCGGATCTGCCTGAAAAACCGCTCCGCCGGGTCATAAAAGAGGACATGCAAGCCAGGGGGGAAACGCGTGGGACCATCGGATTTTTTCTGGGATGCGTCATGAGCCTGATTTTCAGTGAGGCAAGTCGCGCCACGATAAACCTGTTGACAGTGCTGGGGTACCGGGTCATTACTCCAAAGAACCAGGTGTGCTGTGGTGCACCACACATGCTGGCCGGTGATAAGGAGGGTTTGAAAACGACTGCCCGGAAAAATGTGGATATCTTCAGTCGCCCGGATCTGGACTTTATCGTGACCGACTGCGGCGGCTGCGGAGCTGAGCTGAAAAAATACAGCCATTATCTGGAGGATGCCTCATCCGTTTTATTCAGCAGCAAGGTGCGGGACATCTCCCAGGTTCTGGCCATGCACGCAGATGAGCTTAAATTGCTTTTAAAACCGCTTTTACTGAAAATGACCTTTCATGATTCCTGTCACATTGCTCACAGCCAGGGAATCCGAAAAGAGCCGCGTGATCTGATCAGGCTTGTACCGGGTCTGACATACATCGAATTGGAAAATGCCGATGCTTGCTGCGGCAGCGGCGGGACTTACAATATTGAAAAATCGGAAATGGCCGACCTGATTCTGCACCGCAAACTCGACACTATCCGGGCTACAGGGGCGGATGCGGTGGTGACCGGCAACCCCGGTTGCCTGCTGCAGTTGAAAAAGGGCTTGATGGACCATTTGCCTCAAGTCAAGATTATGCATCTGACCGAATTGCTGGCAAAGAGCATGAATACCTGAACACTGGTTTCAGTTGCTTCGCAGATAGAAACAATATAAAAGAATGGGTTTGATAATAACCCTTTTATGACGGACGTTGAGTTATGAAATTCCAACCCATAAAACCCAAAAAAGTATCAACCCAGATTGCAGACCAGATCCGCGCCTCGATCTTAAGCGGAGACTTTTCCCCTGGTGACAAATTGCCTCCGGAACGTGAACTGGCCGAGTCCTTTGGCGTGTCGCGCCCCTCTGTGCGCGAGGCATTGAATGCCTTGGCATCTTCCGGGCTGATCATGACCAACCAGGGGGGGGGTACGGTTGTCCTGTCGCTGGTGGAAACCACTTCTGATAATCCGCTCAGCGGGCTTATCCGCATGCAGCAGGACCGGGCACTGGATGTGATTGAGGTCAGAAAATGTCTGGAGTCGTGGACCGCTTTTTATGCAGCCCAGCGGGCTTTGCCTGAGGATATCCGTCGCCTGGGAACGGTTATTGCCGGTATGAAACGTAATCTGGAAGGCCTTCAGCCGTCCGAAGACCTGGATGCCAATTTCCATATCCTTGTAGCTCGCGCCACCCACAATATTGTCTGGCTCCACCTGATGCAGAATATTTTTGACGCCATGAAGGAGTTCCAGCAGTCGGTCTGGCGAGCGGTTTATATTACCGACGATGACCACCACATGCTGTACAAGCATCACCGGAATGTTTTTGAGGCTATTGAGGCCAGGGATGAGGATACAGCAAGGGAAGCCATGATGGTGCACTTAAGTTTTGCCGAAGAACGCAGCATCGCTTTTATCAGACAGGGCCTCTCCCAGGAAGGTTGATGTCGGGAAGGCCGGTGTCATAAAAAGCCGGAATGGAGATCCAATGGAACAAAATGAGTTGATTGACCTCATGAAAGAAAAAGCCGGGCTGGTTCAGGCTGTGGTTTTAACCGTCACCGGCATGGAAGAGGTCTTACGTTATTCCGTCGATATCACCCTTCGGCAGAACGGCAAAACCATTGTCGCTCCCGATGTGGGCACTAAGGACATGCAAAAGCTTGAAAAATTATGCGGTGTTTCGGGATTGACCATTCTGCACCCACCGCTTAGATCTCATTTATCCGGCATCCATACGGCGCTTACCAGTGCGGACCGGGCCATTGCCGAAACCGGCACTCTGGTCCTGGATTCCGGTTCCGAAGATGTAAGGATCGCCACCATGCTCAGTGAAACCCATATCGCCTGGATCCCGGCCGGCCGGATTGTTCCGGATACCGCATCCCTTTCGGCCTTCCTGATTGGAAAAATGAAATCCTTGCCGGGATACCTGGCCTTTATTACCGGACCCAGCCGGACCGCTGATATCGAGCGGGTGCTGGCCATCGGGGTTCACGGCCCTCAGGAACTCCACATTCTTATCATGGAGGGAACATGATTCAGACTGCCGGAAATATGAAGACTTACAAAAAAAAGATCAAAGCCGCCCTGAAAAACCGATTCCTGCGAAAAGCCCTGGACAATTTTGCTTCAGCCTACAAGATGTCCAGGGCCAAGGCCTTTGAAGGAACCAATCTGGACATATTGAAAGATCAGATCACTGATGGTAAGGACCAGGCCCTGGCACAACTTTTAATCCTCTTTGACCAATTCAAGGCCGGAGCAGAGGCTGCGGGAGCCATTGTTCATCTGGCTGCAACCGCTCAGGAGGCCAACGAGATCATCACAAAAATCGGCAGGGACAATGGGGTCAAAACCATTGTCAAATCCAAATCCATGACTGCCGAAGAAACCCATTTAAATGACCACCTGGAAACCGAAGGGTTTAAAGTCACGGAAACCGATCTTGGGGAGTGGATCATTCAATTGCGAAGCGAGGGACCTTCCCACATGGTCATGCCGGCCATTCACCTGTCCAGGCAACAGGTGGGGACCCTTTTCAGTGACGTCACGAAAACACCGGTTGACCTGGAAGATATCGACCACATGGTCAAGGTGGCCAGAAAAGAACTCCGTCCGGTCTTTCTCGACGCAGACATGGGTATCAGTGGCGCCAATTTGGCCATTGCCGAAACCGGCACCCTGGGCATCATCAGCAATGAAGGAAATGCCAGGCTGACCACCACGCTTCCAAGAGTCCATGTGGCCTTAGTAGGTCTGGAAAAACTGGTTCCGGATCTGTCTGCGGCGCTCCGCATCATTTGGGTCCTGCCAAAAAACGCCACGGGCCAGGCCATGACCTCTTATGTCACCTGGATAACCGGGGCCGTGGAATGTGCAGCCTCAGCCACGGGGAAAAAAATTCTTCACATTGTGTTCCTGGATAACGGCCGTCTGGAACTGGCTAAAAATCCAGTCTTTTCAGAGGCCCTGCGTTGCATCCGCTGCGGTGCCTGCTCCAATGTCTGCCCGGTATACGGCAAGGTCGGCGGTCATACCCTGGGGCATGTCTATATCGGGGCCATCGGACTGATCCTGACCTATTTTTATCATGGAAAGGACAAAGCCAGGGCCATTGTCCGGAACTGCTTGAACTGCCAGGCTTGCAAATCCGTTTGCCCGGTCAACATCGACCTGCCCTTTCTTATCAAAAAAGTATTCGGTAATATCCTGGAAGATGAAGGCGTAAGACCCGCCAAAAATATCATCCTGTCCGCGGTCATGAAAAATCGCAGGCTGTTCCACGCCATGCTCAGGATGGCCGCCACCCTTCAAAAACCCCTCGTGAAAAAAGATGCGGGGGTCTTGCGGCACCTGCCTTTTATTTTTGGAAAGGCCCATGATTTCAGAACCCTTCCGCCTCTTGCAGAAAAGCCATTCCGGGATCTGTGGCCGAAAATTCGGCCACAGATCCAGACCCCCAGGTTCCGGGTAGCACTTTTCGGGGGATGTGTCGTGGATTTCGTTTCTCCGGAGCAGGCGGTTTCTCTGGTCCGGCTTCTGGCCGGCCACGAGGTTCAGATGGAGTATCCCATGGGTCAAAATTGCTGCGGCCTTCCTGCCATGATGATGGCCGAAGAGAAAACCGCAACGGATGTGGCCGTTCAAAATCTGGAAGCCCTGGAACCCTGGCGCTATGATTATATCCTTGTGCTGTGCGCCTCCTGTGGGTCGCATATGAAGGAAGGATATTCCCGGCTACTGGCCAAAAAGCCGGAGCAGGTTGAAAAACTACGCATGCTTCATGATAAATTGATGGATTTCAGTTCATTTATGGTCAATGTGCTAAAGGTGACACCCAAAGATTTTATTCAGAATCAAACACGGGTTGCCTATCATTCCCCCTGCCATTTATGCCGGGGTCTCAATATAACCCGGGAGCCCCGTGAGCTTCTGAAGACGGCAGGTCTGGAGTATGCACCCTGCAAGGACGAAGATGTCTGTTGCGGATTCGGTGGGTCCTATTCTCTGGAATTCCCAGAGATTTCATCCGAGATCCTGCGCCAGAAACTGAATCATGTTGAAGCCACAGGGGCCGATGTCCTGGTCACCGATTGCCCGGGCTGTGTGCTCCAGCTTCGCGGGGGAATGGATAAGAAAAACAGCCGGATTAAAGTCAGGCATATTGCGGAAATTGTGGCCGATAACCTGAAGAACGGGTGAACGGGATGCTGTTTTTTCCAAACGATCCCTAATCCATTCAGACAGTGAACGACTCCGCTTTAAAATCATTCATTCCGCTCAACTCGAACCTGTCATTGTTTCATCGGTTAATCCCCCGAATTGTGAACTAGAGGCGGGAGCGGTCATTTGAAGCGTCTCTATTTTTTCCCGGTTCTGCCAGTTTGTCATTTTTATTGACACATAAAACTACAAATGGTACGGTTATTTTATCAACTTAAAATTACATAAAAAGTGACAAAATGAACACCCATAAACATATTTCTTTCAAGAAAGAGTGGGAGTTAGACAGCGATTGTTCGTACATGCTTGGCGAATGTGACGCTTATGTTAAAGCATTAACTGACATCCCATTAAAACCGGAGTACCGGGACAAATTACTTCGTGTTTCTTTGATAAAAGGGGCACAAGCCACTACCGCCATAGAAGGAAATACCCTAAGCCAAGAAGAGATTGAGAAACTGGATGAGGGATGGAAACTGCCGCCGAGCAAAGAATACCTTGAAATCGAGGTGCGAAATATTTTGGATGCTTTCAATGAGTTGCTCCGGGAAATTGTTGTTGATGGTAATGCTCGAATCATCACTCCGGAGTTGATTCAAGATTTTCACCGCATGATCGGGAAAAATCTGGGAAGTCACTTTGATGCGATCCCCGGAAGATTCAGAGGCGACAACCGTGTCGTCGGCCGATACTTGGCACCGGACTATAAATTGGTTCCCAAATTGGTTGATTCATTGTGTGAATGGATAAAACGGGAATTTCATTGTCATGATGGCCGGAATTTTTCTACATCCGTCATTCAAGCGATTATCACTCATGTCTACATCGAATGGATACACCCTTTCGGCGATGGCAATGGAAGGACAGGAAGATTGCTGGAATTTTATATCCTGTTAAGAACCGGCCTCCCCAATATCGTTTCACATATCTTATCGAATTATTATAATTTGACCAGATCTGAATATTACAGGCAGCTTGACATGGCTCGCAAAAATAGAAATCTGTCCGGATTTATCAAATATGCAGTTCAGGGATTTCGTGATGGGTTAAAGGAAAACCTGGACATTATACAACATAATCAATTTATCATTTTTTGGCATTACTACATACATGAATCATTCGCTGATGTGAAGTATACAAAGAAAGATGCTTTTAAAAGGAAAAGGGAAGTAATGCTGAATATGCCGGTTAACCGGGAATTTGATGTTGACCAGATTACAGAACTTACCCCGGGCATTGCAAAAAAATATGCCACCGTGAACAGGGCTACCATACTCAGAGACCTGAAGGAGTTGCAGGAACTGAATCTTCTCGTGAAGGCAGGAAGAAAATACACTCCAAACACGGGGATTCTGAAGTCTATGATGCCGAGAAAGAGAGCATAAACGCGAGAGCAACCTTCTTGCTATTGGTGTCATGCTTTTTTTCAAATCAAATTGTTTATTTGTCGAAACATCCATAATGTGCCGCATTGCATTCGTAGGGGCAAACCCTTGTGGTTGCCCGCATTCCCTTGTGGTTGCCCGCATTCCCCTGTGATTGCCCGTATTGTTTTTTAAGGCGAATCGTAATTTCATTGATGCTAACTTTATGACCGGCATTTATTCCGCTCCATGAATAATTTTAAGACTGCGTCGTTCAAACTCATGGATAAGGGGAGTCTCCCCTAATCCATTCAGACAGTGAACGACTCCGCTATAAAATCATTCATTTCGCTCAACTCGAATCCGCTAATGTTTTTTTGAACCTGTAATTCAGGGGATTACGAAACCAAACATCCTGGGTAAGAATTTACTGTCTTTTCATCGCCAAAATTGAAAATAAAATACAATTAACAACGATATATGTACTTTTCGGAATATCATTTTATAGAGGTATTCGATTTGCCTATCTCAGATGTTAGCCTTCAAAAAAATTCAAATCTCATTTTTTAATCGAAATTATGCTGTCCTTTTCAGTAATTTATGATCGATTTCAAGTTCATAAGAGAGAATTGTTTTGATGTTCATTTTTTGGGAAGCATGAAGAATTTCGATGCCGACTATTTTATTTTCAGAAGTTGTATCCAAATTGACACCTTCAGAAATTTCAATCACCCCGTCAGGTTTTTGAGCTCCCAATTTTATATAGATAGCGTCAACTTCTTTATCGTAATGCACTTTCATTTTTTTCTTCCTTTCTTCAACGGGTAATTTGTTATGACTGACACAGTATCCTTTTGGACAGATACAATGATTTTTAATGGATACTTTTGCCCTATATTTTTGATAATTTCATGTTCGCCCTGAGACAATTTCATTTTTGCCAGAATAGCAGATACTGTGGCTTCAGAAATTCCATATAGTTTCAACCGTCTTTTAGCATGTCGTGAAAATTTTATTTCCATAATAATAGTCTATCAACATTATACCCTGAGTATGCTTACTAATATATATGGGGATTGTAAAGAGTTTGTTTCGGAGGCTTTTTAATTGCGAGTAGACATAATCTTCCAGGCACCGGAAAAGCTGCATGCATTCCTAAATCCGGAATCAGCGGTCTTCCTCCTGATTCAGTATATGGACAATCCGAAATGGGTGTATGCGACTGTTAAAAACAGACACACCGTTATCCACCATCACGATCCGTCCCCTATCTCTGACTTCAGGCGTCCATACAGAGCCGGCACTTGAACAGTTGCGTTTTCTGCCGGTTTCTGGAGATACGTTACCTGACGATTCAAAAACAATGAATTAAATACTGTGGCCCAGAGCACCAATAGGCTCATGCGAAGAAGAATGAATACCGGTTTTCATTAACTCTATAAAACCACTTTTTTGCTGTCCGAAAAGATGGTTTTAAGACCTTAAACTGTCCCACTTTTAACTTCTATTTTATTCATTTTCAATCAGTTAGTTTGGTCTGATATCCACCAATCTCAGGATCGGAAAGGTTTTATGATCCTGGCATTCTTTGCTTAGAATACTCTTTTTGACGTCAAAAACATCGCTTTAAGACCAAATATCGCCTTCTTTTTAACCCTAAACCCTTGTCACTTGGGCATTCAGCTTGGTCCGACAAGAAATTAAATTAACAGTCTCCTTTTGCAAATCCAAACATCGAAGCTAAAAACGAAACCGCCTGGGGTAGCGTTTCAGCGTAAAAGAAAAGCATTTATTCTAAATTGACCAAGTCTTTATGGGCAAATATGATCATTGGTATTTCAGGTATCCTTATTGGGATAAAACTGTACGCTCTTGGGTTACGGACAAATTTTTCATAGAATTTATCACTTTTATATCTTAGGTCTGTTTTAATAACATGAGGCCAAACAATAACATTTATATTATAAATTGATAAAAATCTTTCAAAATTATCTTTTTTTGTACTACAGGGAATCAATTTTGCATCCGTGTACGGATCAGAAGTAAAAAACATCCCGCCGGGATACAAAATATTTGTGTCTTTTGGGAGTTGCATTTCTCTGAGCGTTAATATTGTGTTCTTTATAGGAGTCCGAATCTCTAAACGACTTGTGGGATACGGACTAAACCATCCCGACACCGCAAGGTTTGGTAATAAGAATGTTATCGAGCCAAAGACGCAAATCTTAATAATTTTTTCAGTGTAGTTTGGCAAGTTTATAACTGAATTTACGGTGTTTATAAGATAGCCAAAAAGGATTGTGAACACAAGTATAGCTTGGATTTGAAGGTAGTGGTATCTTGGAAATATTACCACAGAAACAATCACTATTGGTAAAGAAATTGCAATGAGCGGCAAATATAGTTCATTTAATAAGCTTGACTCGTCTGCTTTAGCTGGCGCGAAACTTAGTCTTTTATTTCTTACAATAACAAATAAATTGACAATAAAGAAAGCAAAAATAACTATCTTTGCAGTACTTAGAATTATGTATTTTACTTTTTGATTGTCTTCCGGGCTAAAGCCAGGAAAGCTGGGTACTAACACATTACTCATTTGATATGAATATGAAGACAAGTTTTCGATAGCATGATGATAGAAAGCCTCAGGGTTTTTCATGAAGGCTTCTGGGATAGAATGAAATTTTCCGAATACATCGTCATTGATCCTTTGGCAATCAGTCCATGGATTCAATGCCAAGTTATTCCACATTGTCATGGCCGTCCTAAAAATGCAGTAACCCTTCCGGAATGAACATGTCAATC
>DYJC01000018.1 GCA_020723305.1 Desulfosudis oleivorans | reverse complement strand
TACCTTACATTTTTACACCGGAGGTGTTATGACATAATCACAGCAGGGCTAACAGCAATCAATGAATCAATTAAAAAATAAGGTGTTTTTTTACTCTTAGAGTGATGTTTTTGGGGTGAAAAAGTGCGGTTTAAGGAAAAGCATTCGATTTTTCTTTTACAAATGGAATACGGTGAAGGCGCCGGTACCGGCTGTTCCTCCTGTTCCGGCGGTGAAAGTGCAGGTCAGATGAAGCTGTCCCCTATTTCCCTCTAAAGCGGAACTACACGGAGCGGCTTTTTGCATCCGCACCAGTGAAAGGTTATGCCACTTTGTGAATTTCTTTTGATTCGTATTCGGGAAACATAATTATAGCAGGATGTACATTAAATGCCTTGGCAAGTTGCTCTGCCCTTTTCTTACCTATTTCTAATTTATCGTTTTCAAGCATACTGATATTTTTTGCATTGATAGAACAATATTTTGATAATTCCTCTTGAGTCCATCCTTTTAATTCGCGTAACATTTTAATCACTTCCCCGGTAGTTAAAATCGTATGCTGTTTTGCCGGTTTAAAATCCGATCTTATAATTTTCATTATTTTAACTCCTTAATATTTATGTGGCGTTATATCAATGACATAAGCTGAAATCATTATTAATATTAATAACTTATTAAATATGATAAGTCAATGTGTTCTTAGGAACGTTTGAAAAAAATGAAATGTTCTGTATCTCCAAACCAGGTCACCATAACATCGTCTAAAAAATATTGGCGGTTACAGAATCCTTTGGAGCGGTGCTGGATACTGGATGGATATCGCGCTGCCCTGCGCGAAATAAATCTGTTTTAATTTTCCGGCTGTTTGTGATAGGTAGAAAGCTCTCAAACTTTCTGAACGATAAAGATAACTTGTTTAACAACATTGAAACAAAGGATAAACGAAAATGAAAGAGGCCGTGATTGTCAGTGCTGTTCGTACCCCTTTGGGCAGCTTTAACGGAACCCTGGGACAGATTGGTGCAACCGAATTGGGTGGTCTGGTCATCCGTGAGGCTCTCAAAAAAGCCAATGTACCAATGGCTCAGGTCAATGAAGTGATCATGGGGCAGGTGCTTCCCTGCGGATATGGCCAGAATCCGGCCAAACAGGCGGCTGTAAAGGCCGGAATGCCGTGGGAAGTGGAATGTATTACGGTCAATAAGGTTTGCGGTTCTGCATTAAAAGCAGTCATGCTGGGTGCTCAGGCCATTCAGGTGGGCGATGCGGATGTGGTTGTGGCCGGCGGCATGGAAAACATGACCATGGCCCCCTACTACCTTGAAAAAGGCCGGTTCGGCTACCGGATGGGGCCGGGACAATTGCAGGATCATATGGTTCATGACGGCTTGTGGGATATTGTCAACGATTTCCACATGGGGATGTCCAATGAACTCTGCTCGGAAAAATACAACGTGAGCCGTGAAGATCAGGATCGCTATGCAGCGGAATCCTATCGGCGCGCAATGGATGCCATCCGTTCCGGAAGATTTAAAAATGAAATCATACCGGTGGAGATAAAAGGCAAAAAAGGAAAAACAACCTTTTTTTCACAGGATGAATGCCCGAGCGAAACCAGTTATGAGACGCTGGCCGGATTGAAAAGCGCGTTCAAAAAAGATGGCGTCGGCACAGCAGGCAACGCCTCCATCATCAGCGATGGGGCTGCGGCTGTCGTGCTGATGTCCAGGGAAAAAGCCGAAAGTCTCGGATGTGAAATCCTGGCAACCGTCGGCGCGCAGGCTTCCTATGGAATCGACATGAAATATGTTCTGGTGGCTCCCATATGGGCTGTCCCGAAATGTCTGAAAAAGGAAGGGATCGGGAAAGACGATGTTGACCTGTATGAGATCAACGAGGCGTTCAGTGGTTCAACGGTTTCCGTGCTGAAGGAACTGAAGCTGGATGCGAATAAGGTCAATGTAAACGGCGGAAGTGTGGCACTGGGCCATCCTATTGGCGCGAGCGGCTGCCGGGTTCTGGTGACATTGATACATGAGATGATCCGGCAGGATAAAAAAACCGGCCTGGCCTCTTTATGCCTGGGTGGCGGAGAGGCAGTTGCATTGATTGTCAAACGATAAACAGTTTCCATATACAGTATGCGGAGGTGAATGATGACGATAAAAATATTTGGTGTAATCGGGGCCGGACAGATGGGAAATGGTATTGCCCAGGTCGCAGCATCCAGCGGCCTGAATGTGATCATGAATGATATCAAAATTGAATTTGTCGAAAAAGGGTTCTCTACCATTGAAAAAAATCTTCAGCGAAGTGTAGATAAGGGCAAGCTCGCTCCGGAGAAAAAAAATGAAATCCTGAGCCGGATCACGAAAAGCGTGGATATGCAGGATATGGCATCTGCCGATTTCCTGGTAGAGGCGGCAACCGAAAAAGAGGAATTGAAATTCGGAATCTTCCGAAAACTGGATCAGACCTGCAAGCCCGAAGCCATCCTGTCCACCAACACCTCATCCATCCCCATTGGTAGAATCGCCGCCCAGACCAAACGTCCGGGAAAAGTGATCGGCATGCATTTCATGAATCCCGTGCCGGTCATGAAGCTGGTTGAAGTCATTCGCGGAATTGCAACCTCCGATGAAACATTCAAGACCACATGGGATTTATGTGAAGCCTTTGGAAAGACCCCGGCTGAAGCGGCTGATTTTCCCGGATTCATTGCAAACCGCATCCTGATGCCGATGATTAATGAAGCGGTATTCTGCCTGTATCACAGTGTCGGGCGAAAAGAAGATATTGATACGGTCATGAAGCTTGGCATGAATCATCCCATGGGGCCGCTGGCCCTGGCGGATCTGATCGGCCTCGACACCTGCCTTGCGATCATGGAAACCCTATACGACGGTTTCAAGGATTCCAAGTACCGTCCCTGCCCGCTTCTCCGCAAATACGTGGAAGCCGGATGGCTGGGAAGGAAGACCGGAAAAGGGTTTTATGACTATCCATAAAGATTGCCGAACTTGACAATCATTATTATAGTCATTATTATGACCTTACTTTCCGGATTTTTACACGCTACAGGAGGGAAATTCCATGCAGATAGACAGCTATATTTCCGTCACCAAAGCAAAAACAATGCTACTGGACATGATCCGTATGCTGGATGATAAAGACAATACAGTCGCTATCACCAAAAATGGCGTGCCCAAGGCTGTACTCATGTCCATGGAACAATACGAGACAATGCTCGAGACCATTACCATTCTGGGAGACCAGGACATGATGAAACAGATTCGATGCTCCCAAAAAGAAATAAGTAAGAAAAAATCGCTTGTTGATCTGGAGGATCTTGTTTGATGTACCAGGTCAAACTGACCGCCACCGCTGCTCAAACCTTCAGCAGCCTTCATCCGGACATCAAAAAACAGCTAAAAACAACCCTGAAAGGGCTTTACAAAACTCCATACCTTGGCAAATCCTTACAAAATGAACTGATTCAATTCAGATCATTACGAATAAAACGATACAGAATAATCTATCAGGTGGATGATCCAAACAAAACCATCATCATTTATGCCATTGGCCGCCGCAAGGATATCTATGAGGTGATCACGGAACTGGTCCGGCAGACTGACCCTTGACAACCGTTATCTCCCCGGATCTGCGTCATAAGAATGATCATAAAAAGCGAAAATGATCGTGGAATCACGTTTCTAAGCCCCATGATTCATAATCACTAATTTTTCATCCATTATATTATTTAAACTTGATTTTCCATGCCTGACAACGTATTTGGTTTGAGTCAGAACAATTCTGCCGATTTCAAAACAGGAAAAAGGAGTAAGTGCATGGGCGGTGTATTTGGATGTACCCTGAAGGAAGATTGTGTGTATGATCTTTTTTATGGAACGGATTATTTATCCCATCTGGGAACGCGACGGGGCGGCATGGCCGTAAAAGGTCCGGGAGTTTTTGAACGTTCCATTCACAATATTGAAAATACCTACTTTCGAACCAAGTTTGAATCGGATTTACAAAGACTCAAAGGCGGTATTATTGGAATCGGCGTCATCAGCGATACCGATTCGCAACCCATGGTGATCAGTTCGCATCTGGGGCGGTTTACCATCGTAACGGTTGCAAAAATCAATAACCTGAAAGACCTGGCAGCCACAGCGTTTCAAAAAAAACGTCATTTTTCCGAATTGAGCACGCAAGGGATCAATCCCACAGAGCTGGTGGCAAACCTCATCTGCGAGGAATCCTCCTTTACCGGCGGAATCCAGTATGCCCAGGAGATGATTCAAGGCTCCTGCTCCATGCTGATCATGACCGAAGATAGCCTGATTGCAGCCCGGGACAAGCTGGGCCGGACTCCCCTTATCCTTGGAAAAAAGCAGGCCGGATACGCAGTATCTTCGGAAACATGTGCGTTCCCGAATTTAGGATATGAGGCGGCATATGAACTGGGTCCGGGTGAAATCATCAGAGTAACAGATAAGGGATATGAACAACTGAAACCGCCTGGGGAAAAGATGCAGATCTGCTCGTTCCTGTGGGTTTACTATGGATATCCTGCTTCCTCTTATGAGGGAATCAGTGTCGAGCAGGTTCGCTACCGGTGCGGAGCAGCTCTTGCGAGAAATGACAATGTAGAAGTGGACTTTATTTCCGGAATCCCGGATTCCGGTATCGGCCATGCGCTGGGCTATGCAAATGAAAGAAAACTTCCCTATCAACGCGCTTTTGTAAAATATACCCCAACCTGGCCCCGCAGTTTCATGCCTCAAAACCAGCAGGTTCGGGATCTGGTTGCCCGGATGAAGCTGATTCCGGTCCGGTCGCTGATTCAGGGGAAAAAAATTCTGTTCTGTGAAGATTCTATTGTCCGGGGAACACAATTGAAAGACAATGTGCAGCTTCTGTATGACTATGGCGTCAAGGAAGTCCACATGCGGCCGGCTTGTCCGACACTGATCCATCCGTGTGAGTTTTTAAATTTTTCCACCTCCCGCTCCACACTGGATCTTGCAGGACGGAAAGCCATTCAGGAGATCGAAGGAAAAGAAGATCAGGATCTGAAAATATATGCAACCGCAAATTCTGAAAAAAACCTGGCCATGATTGATAACATCCGGCAGAAACTGCTTCTGACAACACTGGTGTATCAGCGGATGGATGATCTGATCCAGGCCATTGGACTTCCAAAAGAAAAATTGTGTACACACTGCTGGGATGGCTCCAGTTATTTCTAAACCAGTTTTATTCAAAATAAAGGAGATCACCATGATTTGCAGAAACGAAGAAGAGGTTCTCCGGTTTGTCAAAGAAAACAATGTCAGTTTTATCCAGTTCTGGTTCACGGATGTTCTCGGATTCCTGAAAAGCTTTTCCGTTACGCCATCCGAACTGGAAGAAGGGCTGACAGAGGGTATGGGGTTTGACGGCTCCTCAATCGAAGGATTTGCCAGAATCGAAGAAAGCGATATGATCGCAAAACCCGACCCGACAACATTTCAACTGGTTCCCTGGCGGAGTGGTGAAAAACCGGTTGCCCGCCTATTCTGCGATATACTCAATCCGGATGGAAGCCCGTATGAGGGTGATACCCGGTATGTATTCAAACGCCTGCTGAAGAAGGTGAAGGATCTGGGCTATACATACTATATCGGCCCGGAGCTCGAATATTTCTACTTCTATAATGATACAGAGGCTAAAACCCTGGATAAGGGAGGATATTTTGATTCCCGTCCCATCGACATGGGCGCCTCCCTAAAGCGGGAAACCATATTTGCACTCCAGGCCATGGGAATCCAGGTTGAGTACAGCCACCATGAGGTTGCCCCGAGCCAGCATGAAATCGATCTCCGGTACGATGAAGGACTGCTGATGGCGGATAAAACCATGACCTATCGCGTTGTTGTAAAAGAGATTGCCCGGCAAAACGACCGCTACGCCACGTTCATGCCCAAACCGATCGGGGGAGAAAACGGCAGCGGGATGCATGTTCATCAATCCCTTTTCGAAGGGGATCGGAATGCGTTTCACGATTCTGCTGATCCATATCATCTGTCTGATCTAGCAAAACACTACATCGCCGGATTGATGCGCCATGCACCGGAGATCACTGCGATCACCAATCAATGGGTCAACTCCTACAAACGGCTTGTCCCCGGATATGAGGCCCCTGTTTATGTATCCTGGGCCAGACGAAATCGTTCCGCGATGATTCGCGTACCCATGTACAAACCAGGCAAGGAAAAAGCGACCCGGATTGAATTCCGCTCTCCTGATCCTGCCTGCAATCCATACCTGGCGTATTCGGTCATGCTGGGGGCCGGCCTGAAAGGGATTGAAAATAAATATCCTCTTCCGGCACCTGTTGAAGAAGACATCTATGAGATGAAAGCACAAGAGCGGAAAAAACATGGGATCACAGACTTGCCGGATAACCTGTATGCGGCAATCCAACTCACGGAAAAAAGCAACCTGGTTAAAAATATTCTGGGTGAACACGTTCACTCAAAATTTATTGAAAACAAAAAAATTGAATGGGACCTCTATCGAATGCATGTCAGCAAATTTGAAATCGATCGATATCTGCCCAAGCTGTAAATTTTTTTAATGTATGGCCGCCCGTGGTAAAGGTTGCTCCTCATAATGATCAAACACGACCTTTTTCTTTGCAGGTGGTTTCGATTTTTCAACGAGTTTGAGTAGAGGTTTCTTTTTCTTGGAATGAATAACCTGCACCGGTTTTTTCTGTTTTATCGCCAGGGCCTTTCTAGCCAGACTCGCCACCTGGGCAATATCCTCATCGGAAAAAACGCCATTATGCCCGGAAATGGCCGCCAGCTTCATGCCGTGTTTGCCGGCAAGGTCATAGATGTCATTGACTTTCTGCCATTCGATCTCCCGGCCCACGGTATAGGTTTCAAAACGCCCTTCCAGCGCCAGGGCGATGACTTCGGCCATGCAGGCGTAAGTAACCCGCGGCGGTAATCCGATATCCTTCATTTCCGGGTTACCGGGCAACTCGATTTCCCCGGACTCGATCACCAGCACATCCGGACGCTTTTCCACCTCTTCGGGCGACAGATCCAGAGGTCTGGCAACGTCCGTGATCACGCATCCGGGCTTGACCTTCATGATATCCAGCACGCTTTTTCCAGCAGCCGAGGTTGTGGTTACGATCACATCCATATCAGCGATGTATTTATCCGCCCGGGTCGAAACAACCACTTTGGCATTGGGTGTCTCTTCACGAATGATCTGTTTCAACGCCAGAAGACGGGCATCCCGGATATCCACCATCACCACCTCATCGAACATCTGGGCCAGCAATCGGCAGCACACCGCGCCGATGGAACCGGAAGCGCCTACCACCATGGCTTTGGCATGGATCCTGTTTTTTTTGGTTTTGACCTTGATCAATTTCATGCGTTTCACCGCCTCAATTGCAGCCCAGATGGCACCAGCCGCACTCAAGCTATTCCCGGTAGTGATGGGGATTTCCGACTTCCGGGAAACCGTCACGCCGGCATCCCCGACAATTTTGGTGAAAGCGCCGAGACCCATGATTTGCGCGCCAAGGCGTTTTGCTATCTTGGCGGCCTGAAGGATCTGACGATAAGTGAATTCCGGCGATTTGGATAGCATCTCCTTCGGTGTGCCGCCCATGGTGATCAACCAGCCTTCGGCTTCTACGCCGCAAGGAGACTGGATGCCCGTTACTTTGGAATATACAAAAGGCGGTAAATACGCGCTGGCTTTTTCCACCCAGTTGAAAAAATTTTTAGGCGCAAACCGGGACATGAATTCAATAGGTTTGACTTTCATGAAATGATGCTGCGAGAGGGGATGAATGACAAAAGCAAAACGGGTTTTTCGTTTTTGCTTTCTAAACGGATAAATCACACGGGGATCCATCCGCTGTTCGCTCACGATTTCCAGCAGATCATCATCCGTGATTTCATCAAGGGGCCGATCCAATGCGGTCATGATCATGGCTTCCAGTACATTGACACCCACGACCTGCTTCAAAATTTTTGGCGTGGTATCGATGATGATTTCCACACCCCGTTCTTTGAGCAATTGCACCCGATCATCATAGACTGTAGAGCTGATGACAATTTTGCCCCCCAGCTCGTCTACGAAAAAATTCTGAATGTATTGATGAAAATCCTGATAAGGGATGACAATGACCTGGGCCGCCTTCACAGCCTTCCGGAACAGATAATTGTCGATCCCCTGCAAGGGACTGATCCTGCTGGTGATGGCTTTTAAGGGAATCCACTGCATGACCTGATGAACGCTCAGGGCATATCTATCAAGATCCCTTATGGATTTCAGCAGGATAGGAATCCCTTTTTCAATCAATGGGTCGGCAAAAACCAGATTGGGTGTATACTCGGCCATCACTTTCGACAGCTGATAGCTGAACATACCCGACATGAACAACACCCGGGCATTGCTGAAATAATTGCCTTTGCCAAGTTGATAGTTGACATGCCGCAAGGACCATTCATAGGCCACCCGCCGGAGAGCCGTACCAATGGTGACAGGCGTTTTTAAATTTTTACCGATATCGATCAGGGTTTCCGTGTCTCTTCGAACCACTCGGTTGGATCCAATGGAATAGGGAAATTTGACATCCCCCAGCCCGATAACGTCAGCTTTTTTATCCCACTCTTTCATCAGTTCAGCGGCCTTCTCCACATTGCCGTCCGTTCCGAATCGTCGGACCTGGAAGTCCACACCCAAAAATTGGGTGGAAAATTCATAGTTCCCTTGACTTGATCCAAGACTGATACTGACTATTTTTTTCATTGCCCCCTCCCCGAAACGTTGAAAAAAAATATGCTTACACTTTCCGTGACGAATAAAATATCTTCTCACAAAAAGCCATCGATGACCAATGATCCAAGGCCATCTTGCTGAATACAAACCTGAATTGTTCGAATGTTTTAGGATGGATGAGAACTGATAGCCCTTACGATCACTTATAGGAAAATAAGAATGGCAAGTCAATAGCATACTTTTCATTGCATAAATATCACTGTTGACACACAAGCCCTATCTCTATATGTTCATCTCCAAAAAAAAATAAGGAAAAGACCATGACAAAATCATTGCAGAATAAGGGATGGACCGTTACAGGCGCAGGTATTTTGATCAATCTCGCCTTGGGAATTCTTTACACCTGGAGCATTTTTAAAAACGCCATTAAAACTTCCATTGAACAGGGAGGCGCCGGCTCCTTTAACTGGGAACCGGCTGCGATCAATGATCCCTATGCTGTCTGCTGCCTTGTTTTTTCATTTTCAATGATCCTTGCCGGAAAATGCCAGGACAAACTGGGGCCCCGAATTACCGCTCTCATCGGCGGATTGATGGTAGGCATCGGATTTATTTGGATTTCCCAGACAATGGTATATTGGAACTGGATTATGGGTTTTGGGGTTCTGGTAGGCACTGGAATCGGCTTTGGCTACTCATCCGCAACACCTCCGGCCCTGAAATGGTTTCCTCCTGAAAAAACCGGGTTAATCGCCGGACTGGTGGTTTCGGGTTTCGGCCTGGCCTCGGTTTATATTGCGCCTCTGGCCAAATATCTTTTGTCCATATGGAGTTTGCAGCAGTCGATGCTTTTCTTTGGGATTGCATTTATCCTTGTGGTATGCAGCGCTTCGCTGCTGCTGGTCAACCCGCCTCCCGGGTATAAACCACCCCGGCCGAAAACAGCAGAAGTCCCACTGGAAGATGTCTTTCGATTTGACTCCTTTCTTGCAGACTGCTTTCCGGAATCCAACAGCGGAAGCCCAGCACTTCGATCCATTTCCACCGGCAGGGAGATGAAGCCGTCTCAGATATTAAAAACCATTGATTTTTATATATTATGGCTGATTTATCTGGCAGGCGCAGGTGCAGGACTGATGGTCATTGGCAGCGTAGCCGGGATGGCCCAAAAAAGCATGGGAGAGTATGCCTTTTTTGTCGTCGCGATCATGGCTATCGGAAATGCCGGAGGCCGAATTATTGCGGGAATTCTGACCGATAAAATCGGCCCGACAATCACCATGGTGATCATGCTCCTTTTTCAGGCAATCTTAATGTTTGCTGCGATACCGATTGTCAGTTCTGAAAATGCCGGCGGTCTGCTGCTTTCGTTGCTGGCCACTTTTATTGGATTTAATTACGGTTCAAATCTCTCCCTTTTCCCGCTGTTCACCAAAAGCCTGTGGGGCCTCAAGAATTTTGGCATCAATTACGGTATTGTATTCACTGCCTGGGGTGTAGGCGGATTTATCATGAGCCGCCTTTCACAAATGCTTACTGCCAAGAGCGGATCTTACAACTCCTCCTTCTTCATTGCAGGCATTCTGCTGATGGCAGGTATGATTCTGACGTTGATTATCCAGTCTCGACTGAAAAGACAAAAAACCTCGTGACAATAAAAACGAAACCTTCTCCCTTTATCCCTCAATCCTTTTTAAGCGGATCATATTTTGACAAATCACAGGATTGGCATACACAGCCGCAATCATCTGCACATCCGCCCTTTTCCGCTGCGGATAATTTTTTGTAAAAGGTTGTGGCACTGTACACCGCTGCTATGGCCACAATTATCGTGACAATCCAAAAATCCATTTTACACCTCACAGGCCTCTATGGTCTTATGCCAATGCCCAGAAATGACCCTGCCTGAAAAACAACCACTGAGATCATAAAAGCAATAATCGTATTAAAAACCATGGAAAAAAATCCCCATTTCCATGAACCTGATTCTCTCGCGATGGTGACCACTGTTATAAAACAGGGTGCGTAAAATAAAACAAAAAGCATCAAACTGAAAGCAGCCAGCGGATTCCAGTTCGGTGAATGCGCCAAGGTTTCAGATAGGGAATCAAATGCTTCTGTGTCAATGTCTGCCAAAGAATAGGCGATCCCCAGGGTTGAAACAATTACTTCTTTTGCTGCAAAACCACCCACAAGTGCGATATTGGTGCGCCAGTCAAATCCAGCCCACTTGCTTATGCCCTCTATCGCAATCCCAAAACGACCGGCCAGTGAGTGCCGTAAAGCAGCTTCGGCTCTTTTTCCCTCAATGTGGGATAATTTTTTTTTTAATGCCTGCGCGGCGCTTGAGAGCTTTTTTTGATCAATTTTTATGCTCAATTCGTTTGCTACAGCAGCCGGATATGCTGAATGCATTGCAAGCTGCTCTTGCGCAAACATCAGCTCTTTTTCCTCAGGCAATTGCGGAAAGGTCATCATCGCCCATACAAGGATTGAAATCCCCAAAATCACGGTTCCAGCTTTTTTGATATACTGCCAGGTTCTTTCCCATGTATGGATGAATAATCCTTTTACAGTGGGCAAGCGGTATGGCGGCAGCTCCATCACAAACGGAGTGGATTCTCCTTTGATCACGGTGAGCCGCAGAAATTTGGCGGCCAGGAGTGCCATTGCCCAGGAAATAGCCGTAATCGCAAACATGATTTGCGCTTTATGATTTACGAAAAAAGCGGAAATCAGCATGGCAAATACAGGCAGCTTGGCGCCGCAATTCATAAATGGTACGGTCAAGAGCGTAGCCAGACGTTCCTTTTGCGATTTCAGTGTGCGCGCAGCCATAACTCCAGGTACGGCGCAGCCCCCGGCAATTCCTCCGGATACAATATAAGGCATGACTGAATTGCCATGCAATCCGAACATTCTGAAAACCCGGTCAAGCATAAAAGCGACCCTGGCAATATATCCGGAATCTTCAAGGATAGAGATCCCCAAAAACATAAACATGATCAGCGGAACAAAACCCAATACACCGCCCACGCCATCAATAATTCCGGAAACCACCAGGGACTGTAAAAGCCCAGGTGGCAGAGCGGATGCAGCCATAGCATGAACCCATTCAAAAAAAGCCTCTATCCATTTGATCGGGGCTTCACTATAGGCAAAAGTAAACTGGTATAGTCCCACGAGCACAGCGGTCATGATCAACGGGCCTGAAAAACGATGAATAACAAATTTATCTATTTTATCAGATAGATATAGTTTATTTTCATCGTGAGAATATTGGACGACCCCTTGTTTGAGAATGGCGTTAATATAGCCATAGCGACTATCGGCAATCATGGCTTCAGGATAGGTATCCAGCGTGTCTTTCAGATGCCGGGCCAGCTTCTCGCGAATTTTTAAAAGCCGGGCAGACAAAACCGGATTCTTTTCTTGCCCGGCTGCGATCATTTGGGCGTCATTTTCAAGATATTTAAGCGCTGTCCACCGTGCAGCATATCGCTCAGTCAGGAAATCAGCAGTGATTATCTCCTTTATCATGGTCAGCAGAGCGCTATCCACATCCGATCCATACGAGATCTCAAGAGGTGTATATTCCTTGTTGTGGCTCATCATCTCCATAACCGCAGCCATGAGCTGGTCTTTGCCCTTGGCGCTGCGTGCAACCGTGGGAATTACTGCAACACCCAGAATCCTCGAGAGCCGTTTTTCATCAATGCGCATGCCGCGTGTTTCTGCTTCATCCATCATGTTCAGAGCAATACAAAGCGGAATACCTAGTTCCAAAAATTGAATTGTCAGATACAGGTTTCGCTCCAAGTTGGAAGCATCTACGATATCAATCACCGCGTTGGGCTTTTCATTGATCAAAAAGTCCCGGGCAACAACTTCTTCAATGGAATATGCAGAAAGGGAATAAATTCCCGGAAGATCAACAATATTGATTTTGTATCCATCCTGGATGCAGGTTCCTTGTTTTTTTTCAACCGTAATCCCAGGATAATTGCCCACATGCTGACGTGAACCTGTTAACTCATTAAATAAAGTTGTTTTGCCGGAGTTGGGGTTTCCAGCCAGTGCTATCTGCTTGTCTGCCTGCATCTGCATCTTGCCGGTGCTGTTATTGTTCATCCACATCCACCATGATATGCTCTGCCTCACTATTACGCAGAGCCAGAATGTATTTTTTTACCTGCAAAACAATTGGATCGTAAAGCGGCGCACGCCCTTTAATTTTAATTTCAGTTCCCGGAATCAGGCCCATATCTCGAATTCTTCTGCCCAGTTCCCCGGCAACCTTAATCGCAGATATAACGCCTTTTTGATTGTCATCCATTTCCCGCATTTTGATTCGATTCATAATTTATCCATTTCAGTTAATTGTTTTTCATAAATGTTATATTAACCAAACATTTATTAAATGTCAATTAATTTTAATTTTAATATAACTTTATTTGTATTGACTTGATTTTTAAGAAAATGTTAATCAATTTTAATTAAATAACTTATTTAAGGATAAATTGGAATGGCACAAGACAAACAACTCTCTGAAAGCCTTGAAGATTACCTGGAAATTATTTTAGAACTTGAAAAGGGAAACAAAGTCGCAAGGGTCAAAGATATTGCCGAAAAAATGGGAATCCAAAGCGGCTCAGTGACTAGTGCGCTTAAAAACCTCGCTGAAAAAAAATTAATCAACTACGAGCCATACAGTTATATCACTCTGACGGAAAGCGGCATGGCAATCGCCAAAGAGATGAACATGCGGCATGTGGTAATTCAGGATTTTCTTTCAAGAGTCTTGCAGATTGATGAAAAACAAGCGGATGAAACTGCTTGCCGTATGGAACATACATTAGATAAAAAATCGTTTGGGATGATCGTTCAATTTATAAAATTCATTGATGAGTGCCCTCGAACAGGGGATGGCTGGAAGCAGGCCTTTATCCATTCCTGTAAGCCCGATGCAGATGGCTGGAAAAAATGCAAGGCATGTTTGTCTCAATGCTCTGAAAAACTCAAGTAGGGGCTATTATAGAAGATGCCCCCGTTAAAAAAAATTCTGCACTATCTCCTTTTTTCTTTGAATCAGATATGAAATTTATGATTGATTCCATTATACAGGTGATATATCAAAGAAGATCTTACGGGTATCATAACCGCTAATTTGAAATCATACTGGATCTGTGAATAAATATGAATCAATGTATTCTGGACATTATCATCGTTAACTATAAAAGCACCAATTTTTTACTCAAAAGCTTGAAATCCATATATAATGACATGAATGGGAATCCTGTAAGGATCTATATCCAGGATAATGCTTCCAATGATGGCGTTGAAGAAATTTTAAAAAGTTTTCCAGAGGTTCAGCTCACGATAAATTCCCAGAACATCGGTTTTGCAAAAGCGATCAACAAGGCAGTTAAAAAGAGCAGCTCGCCCTATATCATGATTATCAACCCGGATACCATTCTCGAAAAAGGTTTTTTTCAAACCGCTCTTCAATATATGGAGGAAAATCCGGAAATCGGTATTGTCGGGCCCAAAATATTTAATAACGACGGATCGATTCAGGGTTCTGCCAGAGCTTTTCCAACACCGCTCTCCGGTTTTTTTGGAAGAACCTCTTTTTTGTCCAAATGGTTCCCCAATAACTGGATTACCCGTAATAATATCCTCACCAAAAAAATCAACGGAACCTTGCCGGTTGAAGTGGATTGGATATCCGGCGCCTGCATGGTGATCCGAAGAGAAGCTCTGCTCGATGTCGGCCTTCTGGATGAAAGGTTCTACATGTACTGGGAGGATGTTGACTGGTGCAAACGTATGTGGCTGAAAGGGTGGAAAATTATATACTACCCTAAAATACGGATGATTCATTATGTTGGCGGAAGCAGCAACAAAAGACCGATCAAGTCCATGTATGAATTTCATAAAAGCTGCTATCTGTATTTTGTAAAATATAAGGCATGGCCATCGATCGTCTTGAAACCGGCACTTTTTCTGGGGCTCTCCTCAAGGCTTTTGCTGTTATCCCTTCTCCTGCTCTTTCGACAAGATAAAATTGAATCTAAAAGCCCCGGTTCCAGACCGAAAATTCTGTTTTTAATCACCGAAGACTGGTATTTCTGGTCCCATCGGCTGCCGTTGGCCCGTGCTGCAAGGGACTCTGGGTTTGAAGTACTGATTGCCACCAGGGTTCATGACCATAAAAAATGTATTGAGCAGGAAGGATTCAGGCTGATTCCAATCAGCCTTGAAAGAAAGAGCAGAAAACTGTTCAAAGAATTGCAGGGATTTATAGAGATTGTAAAAATATACAAAAGAGAAAAACCGGACATTGTCCATCATGTCGCCATTAAACCGGTGCTGTATGGTTCATGGGCAGCAAAGATCTCAAAAGTTCCGTTTATCGTCAATGCGATTGCCGGACTTGGTTTTATATTTGTGGCCCAGGGAAAGAAATCATCCATGATCCGGAGGCTTGCCCAGCTCGCATATAAAACCGCTTTTCTTCCCAAAAACACGATTGGGATTTTTCAAAACCCGGATGATTTGAACCTTTTTATCAATTCAAAAATATTGAAGAAAAAAAGAACAGTCATTATCCGGGGCTCGGGTGTGGATACGTCCGTATATAAAAATACCCCGGAAAAAAATGGCGCCCCCTGTATTGTACTGGCTTCCAGAATGCTCTGGGATAAAGGAATCGGCGAATATATTGATGCAGCAAGGCAACTCCGGGAACAGGGCATGCAGTATCGTTTTTTACTGATTGGTGATCCAGACCCTGAAAATCCAATGTCCATTCCGAAAAAGGTTCTGGAACAATGGAGTCAGGACGGGATTGTTGAATGGAAAAACCACAGTGATGAGATACCGGAAATATTTGCCGACGCCAATATTGTTGTTCTGCCATCCTACCGGGAAGGATTGCCTAAGGTATTGCTGGAAGCAGCCTCATGCGGACGCGCAGTTGTTGCAACCGATGTCCCGGGTTGCCGTGAAATCGTGAGAAATAATGAAAATGGATTTCTGATCCCACCGTATGACTCAAAAGCCCTGGCTGAGGCAATAAAGCATCTGGCCATCCACAAAGAAAAGAGAATCAGCATGGGGCAAAGAAACCGTGAAATTGTGGTCAATGAATTTGCAGAAGAGATCGTGGTTCAGAAAACCATGAAGATCTACAATCACTTTTTCCGGAAAATGAAGCATATAGAGCTTCCGTCTTCCGATTATCATACATTGAACTGATTTTTGATAGCCGCACTTCCTATACTGACTCGCTATCGCAACGATTGATCTTGTTTGATGTAACCATTTTATTGCCTGGTCCGTCTTATGAATAAACAACCTTTCAAGGAGGACAAAGCAATGAATCAAAAAATGGATATTCTCATCTGTATCGGTACTGCCGTCGGCGCTAATTGTATTCCCTGTTTCGAGCATCTTTACGAAAAAGCCTGTGCAGCCGGGCTGACGCATGAAGAAATCAAGGGGGCAGTAGCGCTTGCGGAACGGGTAAAGCAAGGAGCCCATAATGCAATAAAAGCCTGTGTCAATGAATTACTGGATGAGAAGGAACCTCTGAATGCCGGCCCATGCGATTGTATTGCCGCAGGCACCGGATCATGCTGCGCTTGAAATGCAGCGAGGTGGCGTATGACGTTTTGGGATGTATATCATCCATATTACGATAAGATCAGGAAGTTTATTTTGGCCACGGTCAAAAATGAATGGGTGGCCGACGACCTGGTACAGGAGACCTTTATCCGTATCCAAAAACATATGGATCAGGTCAGAGAAGCTGAAAAACTGCCGTCGTGGATGTTTCGGATCGCCTATAATCTGTGTCAGGATCACTTCAGGGATCGGAAACATCCACCAACTCCCATGCCCGAGATGGCCGAAAAGATGGAATGCCAAAGCAGCAACGGCGTGTTCATCCAGAAAAAACTGGAGCAGCAGGAAATGAGCGCCTGCGTCCAGCAGCAGATGCTCGAACTTCCGGAAACACTGAGGATGCCGTTGATCCTGCATGACATCATGGAATTCAGGCATCAGGAAATCGCGGACATCCTGGGCATCAGCCCTGAAAATGCCAAGGTCAGGCTGCATCGGGCGCGAAAGCAGTTCAAGACCATATTGGAAAAGGCTTGCCGCATGGAAGTGGACGACCGCAACGTTCTGGTGTGCGAACCGGTTGAAAACAGTAAATCATAATCATGAAAGGAGCAGAACCATGCCAATGAATATCTGGCCGGTTTTCATTCCTGTTCGTAAACACAATGATTTGATTCGTGTACGTAACCTATTGGGAATGATCATAGCAATCCAGCAACCTGAAAACATAATTACCACGATATTCCATTTTGCAGTTCTGAAATACCGGTATGATGCCGGCAGCAGAAACCTGCCGATCAAAACTTTTAACCGGGAAAAAAACAGAAAGGATCTTTATCCTTGAAAACATTCAGGCCATGGCTGTGGATGATCGCAAGGCAGCCCCTGCAGACCGGATTCAGGTTGCAGCGCTGACATGCCTCGCTTCCATTCCGATATTTTCCGGCAAGGTCGGAATGATAAATATCCAAAAGAGATGTTTGCCGGATATTGCCGATTGGCGAAGGGAACTTCCTGCAGGCATGTACCTCGCCGTCCGGAAGCAATGATACAAAATTAAATGCCGCACCACATCCATACCCTGTGCATCCGCCAAAAAACTCGATCTCTTTTTCTCTCCGTATGATATTGATCAGATTGTCCTTCAGACCCAGTATCGGATTTTTCCCTGCCGCTTCTTCATAGTCACGTAAAAAAGCGATCCATTTTTCTTTTTGAGGCATCAGAAGGCGTTTACCCTCTCCCACCGTGGAAAGACGGTTGAAGGTAAAATAATCCGCTCGGTCCCGGAGTAATTCTCCCAGGGGAAGAACCTGATTTAGATTTTCACGGGTCAGGGTAAGCATGACCATGCTGTAAATCCCCATCTTTCTGAGTTGCTCCAGAAAGAGAAGAGAACGCTGAAAATGACCGTCTCCCCGCATATAATCATTGTGTTTCTCCAGGCCTTCCAGACTGATCTGAAAAAAAAGAGGCTTTGTTTTTTCAAAAAGCCTTTCCATCTGGGCCTCGGAAGTGGGGTTGCCCAGTATGGCTACTCCAAAACCCTTATCAGACGCGGCATGATACAGTTTCAAAAAATCCGGATATAACAGCGGATTCCCTCCGGTAAAGGTCACCTGCCCTCTTACATTCATCCGGCAGCAAAATGCATAAAAATCATCGAGGATGGAAAGGGCCGTTTCATATGCCATCGGTTCCCGGTCACTGCGGTCATAACAGTGCCGGCAATGAAGATCGCAAGCCTGGGTGACATGCCATTGGAGCGTAAAAATATCTGCGGATTCAAATGCTTTACATATTTTTGGAGATTGCAACAAAGCAGGAGCATCTCTTCTGATCCGGGATGGCGGCGAAACAAGAATGCCCTGTGAAACCGCTCTTTTCAATGCATTCTGTATAGCCCCGACAGTTGTCCCTCCTGTTTTCGCTGCTTCCTGCGGATCGATCTCTTCGACAACAATCTTCAAAGCCAGAAGATCGATATCAAGGGCTTCCCGGATATGAATTTCATTTGTTTCCGGATGACGCCAGACAATGACATGAGCTGGAGATGCTTCCGGCTGGGGGCCGTCAGCCTTAGAAAGGCCTGCCAACATAGCAGCAATATTCTTCCAGGAAACCGGAACAAGGGAGAGGGTTGGATTGATCGCAGTTTTTTCAGGTGATTCTACCGGATATACATTCTCTGTTTTGATCTGGTGATAGATCCATTCCAGACGGGCAAGATCATCAATATAATCAGGAAGATGATGCTCTGTCTTCAGAGAAACCAGCACATCCGGAAGTGTTTGCGGTTCAGCATCATGATCCAGTGCCGCCAGCACCCTGTCCCAGGTTTTCTTGCCAAGGATGCGGCGGCATGTGGAGAAGACAGATTGAAATCTTTCACTGCTGATACAGGTCACAATGTCTCAATGAAAAATGGAAATGTACGTTTACCTTCATCTGGTCTGAAACCATACACGCAGACTGCGTGTGAACCGGCTAGTTTCAGCCGCTTTTCGCGGGTTTTTCTTTTTTTACATCCTCGTCAGTGCCACCGGCACCGGAATGACTGCCACTTCAACCGCTTTGGGAACTACCTGCTCCCTTTTTGTCGCCGCTTCAGGCACTGTTACCGGATGAGCAGCCATCCAGAACAAATGCAGATCCTGTAATCAGGCCGGCAACGCAGAAACCTGCAAGGATCTTTTTTAAATCTTTACCATCCATAATGATCTCCTATCAGGTTAAAGGTAAGAAACTTATTCCCCCCTGGGCCGGGGTTTAGAAAACGAAACAACAATTTTATTCGAGGTCATTTTTGTTCGAGGTATAGATTTTTTCTATTGTTTCGTCTCTTCAGATTGAAATTATTGATATCAAACCGGGCCATAACCGTCAATCCTGTTTTTTTTATCCTGTTTTTTATTGGTAAACTGATCCGTTATAATCCCAAGTCATGTTTCAATTGAAGAACGGCCAGTTCCTTTTCTTTTGCTTCCACTTCAATCGTGATATCCAGGTTCAGCCATGATTTCGGAACATCCTTTCGGTTCACATAATCATGATGCTTCCGGATATCCTTCCCCGCCCACCCGTTCAGAGGACTGGAAATATGAAACAGAGGTTCCCGATTCCAGGTATCCATCGCAAATTCTGTTATTTTTTCCTCTGACTCGCCATCGGGATTGCAGCGGTGATGATGGACATCATATGCAAGAGGAATCTCCATCTCACTGCATACAGGCAACAGATCCTTTGGAGAGTACAACCGGTCGTCATTTTCCAGGGTCAGTCTTTTGCGGATGGAGATAGGAAGCTGGTCAACCGTTTCTTTGAACCGGTTCAGCGCTTTTTCTTTATTATCGTACGCTCCTCCTGCATGGATGTTGATCACATCTGCGTTGACCCATTCCGCCACCTCGGCTTGGTATGCCAGATCGCGGATTGAGCTTTTCACCACCTCTGGTCTGGGAGAAGACAGAACAATGAACTGATCCGGATGAAACGTGGTACGGATGTTGTTTTCCCGGCAATATTTTCCAGCCTCCTGAAACCGGCTGACAATCACCTCACCATCCGGAAGATCTTCCATCCGGTAACCCCATTCCGGATGGGTTTTCAACGGCAGAATCTGACTGTTGATCCGGAATGAAAAAATACCGTTTTCACGGCAATAACCCAGCGCCGAAAACAGACTTCCGGCATTGTGAAGACATATGCCGGAAAGAAGCCGTAAGCGAGCATCTTCCGGCAGACCGGATATTTGTTTTGCCGTTGTCCTCCGGAAACGGATCGGCTCTTTTTTGAATATGCAGCATAACCCGAAACGTATCATATGAATACTCCGCAAACTTCATCAAATCCCGATTGTTCATGATATTCCTCCTGGCCTTTTTGGACAAGACATATATCTTTTACGATTCATGTAAAGATAGTAGGCATGTTCAGATTTTATTCAATCAGAAAAGAAAAGGGGGATGGACATCTGAATACTATTTCATTGTTTCATTACGCCTGCAAAACTGAATATCAATTGTAATTATTCGTTGTTTTTTGTTATTTATATGCCATTTTTTTCTTTTTTTTATTCAAAATCATTTTAGAATTGACTTTATATAACCAGATTATGTATGGGTAAAAAATATTCTGATATCCGGAGATAGTTCTGCGTTCAAACATTGCAAGCAATGCCTTTATATTTGAGGAGAGTTACATTATGAAAAAAATGGTTGTTTTTTTACTGGCTATTACAGCAATCCTGTTTGGGACATCCTTGTCTGCGCAGGCTGCATTGGTTACAATCACCTTTGATGAGCCGGGAATAGAGATAGGAGAAACCATTTCCACGCAATACTCTTCTCAGGGCATCAACTGGAGCGGATCAAATTCCATTACAGTAGGGTCTGCTTTCAGCAACCCATTCCCTCCATTTGATGCTGCGACACCTAAAATTCTTCAGTATGATACCAAACCCACCAATGGTGTAATCATATTGTCCACGATAGCTGACTATTTCTCCATCGACTTCCGGCGTCCTGCCTCAGCCGGTGACATTACACTTGCATTATATAATGGTACTGATCTGGTACACAATTATGGCAGAATCGGATGGGACGGGCCAGACTGGGAACACTACACCTACAATGGCGAGTATGGCAATTTCAACCAGATCATCCTGGCCTGCGGAAACAAGTTCGTTATGGATAACTTGGAAGTGAATATGGTTCCGATTCCGGCTTCGCTATGGCTTCTGGCCAGCGGTTTGATTATGCTCATCCGGACTTCGAAACGCAACGGATAAAAAATTCCATCCCAAATTTATGTGTGTGGGAGCGGCTTCCAGCCGCGAAATAGGGTTATTCAGAGTACAAATATCGCGGCAGGATGCCGCTCCCACATATGAAGCACTACCACATAAAAACACAGCCGCATATAAACACTTCGATATCCAGATGATACCTCATCAAGCTGCTCCTGAATAACAACCCGAAAGCAGTGTCAGTATTTTTTCACCTCCTGCTTTGTCAGGGTTGTCCAGTCTAAAACCCTTTCACCTTGCAGCATCTTTTTCACCAGCAGCACCTGTTTCCCATCCTGCAGCACGGTTTTCTGTTCATCTCCACCAAAGAAAACAGTTGTATCATCTGTCAGGATTTCGCCTGTTTCGCTTCTTACTGCATCAATAAAGCGGTGTGTCCTGAGAACCTTTACGCCGATGGATTCACCTTCTCTGCCAAAATGGTACCATCCCCTGAACCGGCCGTCATTTCCGCTCAGCCGCAATCCAATTCCGGCAAGCGCACCTACAACACCCTGCCCCGTGCCTCCATGCTCTGAAAGATGGATGTTCAATTCTCCGGCCAGTTCATAGGCATCCTCTTTTGTGAGAATTGCCTGTTTAGCCTTATGCCCGAATCCGGTCAGTTTATCCCTGTTCAATATCTGTTCGACAACAGCCACGCAAAGCCCGGGATCAGAACCTGGAGCGCTTTTTTCCCGAAGATACTTTCCGCTGAACCCGATAAGTTCCATCAACCTGTCCTCCTGAATGCCGGCTTCAAAGCAGAGGGAGCTGTTATGTGAAGTGTAGGGAATATCCGGATGAACAAAAAGCTGATGCCTGGAAATGGCGGAACAGGTTCCCCATCTTCTTTGTTCGATTTCTTCACAAAGAGCCTGCGCCAGATGTCCGGTGCCGGGGCCGTCTTTTTGATCCGTATCATCAATGCATATCAGAATATCCATCTTCTTGTCCCTTCTCCTTCTTCTCTTTTTTCCCGCTTTTCTTTAGACGCATTCCCTTGCCGCTGAGAATCTGTGTGATCATGTTGTCGGAAAGATCATAATTGAAAAAAAGTTTATAAAAATGCCTGAGTTGGTGCCGCATGTCGATATGTTGAAATTTTTCAGGATAAACTGTTTTTGCCGTCCAGAGAATGGCAAGAGGCGTTTCCAGGGAACCGGGATGCCCCCACCGGGAAATACCGATGGGCAACTGGTAGACACGGTCATTCTTTACGGCTGTTATGGGTGACCATTGGGGATTTTTCCGGATAATATCGGCCACACCCGGTTCATTTGCCAGAATGATATCCGGATTCCATAAAAGAATCTGTTCCATGCCGGCCTGATCATTTACGTTCAACAGACCGGTGGATTCCTGTGAGGTGACGTTGATCACGCCCGCAGCATTGATCCAGTCGGAAGAGAGGCTGTTTTTTAATGATGTCCGGTTCGGCTCAACCGTTGAATGATATACCCGAAGACGGCTCCGGGCAGGTATTTCCGCTTCAATCTTATTTTGGATCTGTTCAATACAACGGATGTAATAGCGGTTATATTCATCGGCTTTTTCCGTTGCACCAATGACCTTGCCGATCATTCCAATCACTTCCCGCTGCTGAGCCATATTATTGAAATCAACAGCAATCCAGGTCAAACCGCAGGCTTTCATTTTGTCCGCCATGGCTGAATCCCGGCCAGTCTGAGCCTGAATAAAAACAATGTCCGGTGCTGCGCCGGTGAGCTCCTCGATATTAACAGCTCCCTGAAATTTCGGAACAACCGCTCTTTGGATGGCAGGAAACATACTGGTGAGCAGGATATCCCGTTTGAGCCCGTTTGATACCGCAACAATTTTATCCGCCTTTCCAAGCATGGCGACAACATGGCCGGTAAATGCGTACATACAGCCGATCCGCTCAACCGTATCCGGAATATCCACACGACGCCCCAGCGCGTCCACAACGCTATTTCCGGCTTCAACAGCAAGTACCCCGGAAGGATTTGCCAATGAAATGGAAAAGGCAATAATGCCCGAAATCAATCCTTGCCATATATGTTTATGTTTTCGGGTAATAATCTTCATTGCTCACGCGTCCATATCTTTTATTGTACTTACCGGAATAATATGTTTCATTGTTTTTCCATCTGCATCCGTCAGAGAAATAATATCAGCATGAATACCATAGAGTTCTCGAAGGCTGTTTTCATCCATAATGGATTCCGGCTCACCGGCCGCCAGGAATCTTCCGTTATTGAACAGGGCAATGGATGTTTGAATCTGTTTGCTTTGAAAATAAAAGGCATGATTCGGAAAATGAGTCGCCATGATAACAGACAGCCCCCTCTCCTTGACAAGCTCTGTAATCACTTCCATGATAACCAGTTCATACCGGAAATCCAGATGGGCGGTTGGTTCATCCATGATGATTACCGGTGTTTCCTGAACCAGGGCGCGGGCGATCATCACAAGCTGCAATTCTCCTCCGCTGAGCTGTGTGTAAGGACAACTACTCAGATGCCGGATGCCGATCCGTTCCAGGGCTTCTTCGGCCATGGTTCTATCTTTTCTGGATGGAGATTCAAAAAATCCAAGATGGGCTGATCTTCCCATAGTGACGATCTCCCGCACCAGGTAGGGAAAAGTCCGCTCATGAATTTGCGGGACATAGGCAATCAAGCGGGCAACCCGCCCGGGCCGGAAACCAGCAGCATCTTTCCCCATGAGCTGAAACTTTCCCGAATGAAAATGATGAAATCCAAGCACGCAATCCAGCAGGGTTGTCTTCCCGCATCCGTTTGGACCGATCAGGCAGAAAATTTCACCTTTTTCAACGCTGAAACTGATCCGGCTGAAGATCTGTTTTGTTTCATATGAAAATGAGGCATCCCGGATAGTGACAAGTGACATTACCAGTCACCCCCTTTTGTTTTTTTCAACAGATAAACAAAAAAAGGCCCTCCCACCAAGGCTGTCAAAATCCCCAGTGGAATTTCAGCCCCGGTGATTATCCGGCTCAGAATGTCCACAAGAATCAGGAAACACGCGCCCAGTGACAGGCTGACCGGTATAAGTATCCGGTTGTCGTTGCCGATCAGCATTCTTCCGATGTGGGGAATGACCAGACCGATCCAGCCGATGACACCACTGACACACACGGCTCCGGCTGTGGCAAGAGTCGCGCAGAAAATCACGATGCCTTTGCTCAGGCTGGTATGGATGCCCAGCGCTTGTGCTTCGCGATCCCCCATGGAAAGCACATTGATCTGCCAGCGGATGGCCAATAATCCGATAACGCCGATAGACATGGGAATGCCTGCGATTAGAATATCCGAATAACGGGCGGACGCGAGGCTGCCCATCAGCCAGAAAACAATGGCTGGCAACTGTTCATACGGGTCAGCGACATATTTGACAAAGGATAATAAGGCGGCAAATACAGAGGATACGATAACTCCTCCCAGGACAAGCATGATCGCAGATGTGGTGCGGTACAGCCGTCCGATAAGATAGCTGCATACCACGGCCAGCATCCCGAAAACCAGTGCAAAGGGATATGCGGCTGCCACGGTGTTGAACAGCAGTATGGCCAGAGCCGCTCCAAACCCCGCACCGGAGCTGACCCCTAAAATTCCGGAACTGACCAGGGGATTCCGGAAAAGGCCCTGAAATGCTACCCCGCTGACCGCGAGACATGCCCCGACCATGGCCCCCAAAATCGCCCTGGGCAACCGTATTTCCCATATGATTGTATGATTGATTCCAAATGATGAGTTGTCTGTCCATAAGGGCACGTTGCCAAGGGCATTCATCACATCGGACAGGCCAAGAGGATAGCGGCCCATACAGAGGGACAGGAAAATACAGATGATGGGGGCAAGGCAAACGGCTGCATACAGGGACACACGTTTCATGGGTAAACCAGATCCGGATTCCTGCAACCGCAGAAATCAGCCTGCAGATTCTGAGAACCTTTAAACATTAAAAAGAAATACCTGAGATAAAGCATCCGCCACCGCCATCACCCCATGCTGAATCACCTGTTGTTTCAGCAGGCTCACTGGTTTGTCCTTCTTCATCTTCATTTCCGGAGCCGGTATCTTCGCCATTGGTTGTGTCTGTTTGTTCTTCTGAATTGGTGTCCGCAGGAGGGGTGACATCCGTGCCTTCATCGGGTTCATCGACTTGTTCATCGCCGTCTGGATTATCGGGATCATCCTCGTTATTTTCCGGCCCAGCCGTAATGGAAAGATTATCCATGGCAAACTTCTTGTTTCCGGAAAGTGTTACCAGGTTAAAGGGCACCTGGAGGTTTGAAGCATAATCCTTCCATCCGTCACCGTCCGGGTCTTCCGCAGAAGGTGTAAAAACATAGGCGGTTATCTGTTCCGTCAAAAAAGGCGTTTTGCTTTTGGTTGTATCAAAAAATGAAATCGTTATATCCGCAGTCGTGTCATTGCTTCCGGGTCTTCGGTAATTGAACTCCATTTTGGTGCATAAAGAATCAAACTGCAGTGCCACTCCCGTAATGGCTTCTTCTCCTACAGGCTTTTCCAGGGCCATATACTGTGTTGTCGGATAGGGGTAATCCGCAGGCGCAACCGGATACCAGAAAATCGCGTTGTTGCTTCCGGCAGGCAAAATGGTGCTTCCGTAGAATTGAATTGTCGGATCAGTAAGCGTTGCCGTATCCGTTAGAAAATGGATACCGAGATGATCATATTGGTCACCGATCGGATCCCCATTGTCTGTGGCGATTTCCTCGTCAAAGGTAATCGTATACGCAGCAAAGGAATGACGGATGCCCATTGTCCCAAAACAAAAGGCAACAATCAGTAAGATCATAAAACACTTTTTCATAACACATATCCTTGAACCATTAAAAAAGTCCGACTTCACGATGCTTAAAAACGCATTTCAGCTCCCACGTAAATAGTTCGCCCGGACAAGGGGTAGCCATAACTCTGTTCATAATTTTCATCAAAAATATTATCCGCACCCACATAAACCGTATATTGATCCCTGAATTTGTAGTTCAGCTTCAGGTTGACCACCAGGTAATCGTCCAGCTTTGCCTGGAGAGGAGGCTCCCAGGGATTCCCCCCTTTTGAATAATAGTACTGGTCACCCACGTAAACAAAAGAAGCATAGGGAATCAGACCCCATGGAAAAGTATATTTGTTTTCCACAGTTACCCGATGCATCGGACGATACTGAAGCTCCTTCCTGCCCGAACCGGTTTTGTCTTTTGTGTGAAGATAAGAGTAGCAAGTCCTAAGGGTATAATTGTCAAAGGTGTTTATCTCCGTTGCCAGTTCTGCGCCGGTAAACAGATATTGATCAAAATTTTCAAACCGGTCGCTCCTTCGGGAATCTTTTTCAATGAAATCCCTTGCAATCGAGTGGAATCCATCCAGTGTCAGGCGAATTTCTTTCGGCAGTTTCTGTTCGATCCCTGCTGAATAATGATAAACCCGCTCGGTTGTCAAAGCCGGATTCCCTGAATCCACGTCATACAACTGTCGGATGGAAGGAAACCGGATGTTTCTTTGAAAAGCAGCCTTTAAACGGGTGTGTACCGTCATGTCATAATAGCTGCCAACCAATACGCTGTAATCGCTCTTTGTATCCTGATCCAGAGACAATATCCGGCCCGGGTTATTGATGTCCTCATAATCGGAATGATCATGCCGCTTCTGATAATGATTCGCATATCCGATGGTAAACCCCAGGTCGGCAAACATCATCCATTCATATTCCATTTTGGCCGAATATATGGATATTTCCTTGCTGTCATCTACTTCGTCTGCCACATATCCGGGCGGCCATTCCGAAGACCATCTGTTCCAGGCTGTCCCTTTGCTTTCCCATCGGTCAAGTTCAGCGGTAAGCCCCGCAGTAAGCATTCCGATTTTTCCAAAATCGTATTGGGGCTGAAGTGTGAATCCGGTTACCTTTGTTCCATTCTCAAGCCGGTACGTAACAATACTCGGATCCGAGGTAAAAGAGTGATACTGATTATCACCATACCGGTTGTTTTCCTCATCCATTTGATTGAAAAAGATCCATCCCCGGATATTAAAATCGGAATTGGGATGAAAATATTCGGAAGCTGCCTGCAAAGAGCAGCCATTGTAATTTTCAATCCGGCTGAATCTTTTGTTTGCCGCAAAAATATCGGTTGCGGAATCATAAGCCACCACCGGAATCCCGTATTCTCCGAAAAGATAGTTGATTGTCAGGCCCAGACTTAGATTATCATTCGGATCAAACCCCAGATTGGTAAAAAAAGCGCCGGTTTCCTTGTCGCTGTTGTCCCGGCCACTCCCTCCTTCCAGTGAGGTGTCTTTAAAATCACGGGACAGCGGATATGAATCCCGCCGGCTGTAACTGGCGCTGGAAAAAAAATTGACTTTTCCATCCCGGCCCGAGAGATTAACTTTTTCCATGTGCGACTTACCAGTACCGGCTTCCGCTCCAGCCATGCCTTTGATGCCTTCGGTGCCTTTTTTGGTGATGATATTGATCACCCCGCCAAGCCCTCCCTGACCATACAGAACCGAGCTAGGACCGGATGTCATCTTGATCTCAGCGATATTTTCCACGGGTATAATCGAAGGGTTAAACTGCTGGTCATAGGTCGAATTTATGGGGATGCCGTTCAATAAAATAATATTATGGCGCGGCCGGAATCCCCGGATATCAATCCTGGGAACCGCATCCCCGCCGGTCATGATATTCACACCAGGAAGCAGATCAATCGCTTCATTGAGGTTTCTGGCGCCGGATATACTGATTTCCTCCTGTGTAATTTTATGAACCGTCCCGACAGATTCCACCCCCTCTTTTTTACCAGTAACCACAACCTCGCCTAACGTATATACTTCCGTATCCCTGGTATCGGTTTTTTCAGTACCTGAAAACCCATGTATGGGGAAAAATGCCTGAATAAGGCATATCAACAAGAATGTTCGTTTATTTACCCTATGACATTTTATATGCATTATCAGACGAAAATCTTTCAAAACCTTATCAGAATTTCAAATAGTAACCATAAATAACCAAAAATGATAATAACTCGCTTTTCAAGTGTCTTTCTATATTTGAAATATGATTTTGTGTCAAGGAATTGAAATACGAAGATGAGCGGATCAATAAACTGATTTACAAATTCATAAACTACTGAGCCAATTTCAAAACTACTATAAAGCGTCACACCGGCGAAAGTCAGTGCTCAGAAAAGAGCCGAAAATACTGGATTTTAGTTTTCGCCGGAACTACAACAAGAGACTTTTGAAATTGGCTCTACTACGAAATTTTTTCAACTCCACGGCAAGGCACTCTTGAAAATCACAGGCAATGATCAGCAGAAATCCCGCCGGAAACAGGCATAAAAAAGGCAGGGCCGGCCAGGTTCCCTGGATCAGGGAAAAAAAGACCGGCATCAGCATGTAAACAAACAGCACCAGATTGATCAGAAGATTCCAAATGGTTTGCCGGGAAACCGTTGTGTGAATTGATTTGTCCCACCAGTTGTTCAGAATGCCGAACTTAGGCGTGCGGGAAAACATCCCACCTTTCCGGAATATTCCTTTGAGCACTGCAAGGGAAAAAAAAGGCGCAAGGCCGATACTGACCGCCGGCAGCAGGGGTAAAACAAAAAGAGAGTGTTTCAGCCCGGATTTATATCCGTATAGCAGATAATAGGTTAGGACTGCACCTCCTGTGAGGAAAAACAGGGGCAGATCAATCCAGAGCATCTGATACACCCCGATGTCTATCCGATTGATCAACACCGGATAGAGCGTCAGCATGGCCAGAAATCCGAAGACCCAGCAACAGTTCGCCAGAAGATGGGCTACCGTCTCCACCTTCACAGCAAAAGGAACAGGTGCGGCCAATACACGGGGCAGAAGTTTCCGGGCAGTCTGAATGGCTCCCTTGCTCCATCGTTCCTGCTGGCAGCGAAAATCAGACAGATTCACCGGCAATTCCGAAGGCACTTCCACATCATGAAGATAAACAAATCGCCAACCGGCAAGCTGGGCCCGGTAACTCAGATCCAGATCCTCAGTGACGGTGTCGGACTGCCACCCGCCGGCAGATGTTATGGCGGATTTTCGCCAGATCCCGGCAGTTCCGTTAAAATTAAAAAAAAGTCCCCGGCCGCATCTCACTGTATGTTCAACGCCGAAATGGGCGGAAAGCAGCAAAGCCTGAAGACGGGTCAGCCAGGAATAGCCCGCGTTTAGAAACCCCCACCGGGTCTGAACCATGCCCACCCCTTCTTCAGCAAAATAGGGTATGGTCTTCCTGAGAAAATCCGGCTTCGGCACAAAATCCGCATCAAACACAGCGATAAAATCCCCTGTTGCCCGTTCCAGCCCGGCAGCCAGCGCTCCGGCTTTGAATCCTTTCCGGCTGTTCCGGCGAATCACGGTGATGACTCGGCCCTTCGAAACCCAGTACTTTTCACGCTCTGCCGTAATAGCCCGGGTTTCGTCATCAGAATCATCCAGCACCTGGATCTGGAGTTTTTCTACCGGCCAGTCCACAGCAGCCACGGCATCAATTATGCGACCAGCCACCCGCGGCTCATTGTACAAAGGGATCTGAATCGTGACCCGCGGCACACTCTCTTTCCGCCAGTCCGCCGGAACCGGCAGATCAACCGGATTATTTCGCCAACAATAGATCATCCAGATCCGGTGCAGACCGTAAACCGCCAGCCCTGCCAAGGACAGAAAATGAACCACCGTGAGTAAATTGAGGACTTCCGTATGCATGGGCGAGGGCTTAGCATACCCATTTTCAAACTGCAACATTTCAATGTTTTATAGTTTTTTTCAATTCATCCTGAAAAATATATCAAAACTAACAATTGGACGGATTTAGATTTTTTATTGTAACTATGCACTCTTTTCCAACATATGATGTTAGGAGATTTTATGAAAAAAGATAATTTATTGCCGTCCGTTATGGCTGTCTGTCTGGTTTTTATGACCGCCGGGCCGGCCTGTGCCGGTGCCTGGACTCAGGAAAAAGGGAAAAGCTACCACCGGGCAGCGGTCAACTATTACAATGCCGATAAGGAATATAACGCAGACGGCGACTCCCGTTCCATGGACTCTATCGGCGAGTTTACGGATTTCAACCTGAATTATTACATGGAATACGGCATCCTGGATGAACTCACAATTCTGGCCTCGGTGTATTACAAGATGATCGAGCGGGAAGACGATGATTATAAACACGGCACCTATGGCCTGGGAGATGTGGATCTGGGGGCACGATATCGCCTGCACACCAGCAACATCGGCATCTTTTCCATTCAGGGATTGGTAAAAATTCCGGAGCTCTATGATGAAAATGACACCCTTCCCCTGGGCAACGGCCAGTATGACTATGAAACGCGCCTGCTTTTCGGCCGGTCTCTGTGGCCCTTGTTCCCCGGTTATATGAATCTGGAGGCTGGTTACCGTCTGCGAGACAAGGAACCTTCAGACGAATTCCGCTATCTGCTGGAAATTGGTTCGGAACTGGGGAAAAATTTTTACACTCGGGCCAAACTGGATGCGCTGGTGAGCATAGGCAACGCCGATGATCTCACCGACGACCAGGGAAACCCAACCAGCACACTGGAATATGATCTTGCCAAACTAGACCTGACGCTGGGATACCATATTACAGAGGCTCTGGGTCTGGAACTGGGATACACCCCGGCCCTGTGGGGAGAAAACACGGCCAAAGGCACGACCTGGACTGTTGCTGTTTCATTTCAGCCGGGGAAATGATTCAAAGACTTTTCTCGAAATTTTCCAGGTTTATACCGGCTTATGGCCGTAAGTATCCACGCGGCCATTGGCCCGGCCATCAGGAGCATCGGGAAAAAATCGTTTTCAATCCATTGACCGGTCATCCCATATAGTATCATGACCCGGTAACTCAAAAAAACCGACCAGGAAAGCACCATGCCTGCAGCTCCTCCGGCAAACGGAAGGAGCGCGGCAAGATACAAGGCATACCAGGGATGCAGGGTCGGCGTCAAAACCAGAAAGGCGATCACAACCCCGTAAACTGCCTCAAAAATCAGAAGACCGTCTCCAATGGTTTTCCCTTGCCGGAAACCGCCGATGGCCCTGTAGCATCTGAAATATATTATTCCCGCAACCAGTGTGAATAACACAGCCGGAACCAGACGCGCAATCCCGCCGGAACCTGAAACAGCTCGGAGCATCCGGAAAGCAAATCCTGAAAATTCCCAGTTGGCAACATATATGGACAGGGTGTGAAACCCGTTTTGAACCTCCGGCCAGAAAATCCCCAGCATGGCTATCCCGCCCAACATGAATCCACATGCCGCCGGCCTTCGGTTACCCGAACCGTTCAACAGGGCCGCTACCGGCAGGAACATTAAAGGAAGCCATTTGGTCAATACCGCTGCGGCCAAAAAAAAACCGGCAATCCATCCGTAAAGGGAAAGCCATTTGATATTAAATCCTCCTGTCGTGAATGTGGACCTCACTAAAAGAAACAGACTCATGAAGGTAAAAAAAATCACGGCACTGTCAATGTGACCGGACCCTCCGATTTCCATCACAGGCAGGGGATGCCAGGCATATAGGATAAGACAGGATTGCGGGCGGCCAAACTTGTGCAGTATCCGCGCCATCAGAACACAGGATAAAAGATCCAGAACCACCAGCAAAAGCTTCATGCCAAAGACTCCACCCAGAAAAGCACCTGCGGCAAAAACCAACTGTGCGGCCGGCGGATAAATGGTCGGAAGATCCGAATGATTGATCAGGGCTACCAGTCCGGAAAACGACGGATAGGCGGACAGTGTATCCAGGGGAGCGGAATGATAAGGGTTGTGCCCGGAAAGCAGCACCTGTCCATCAAAAAGGTAGCGGTAAATATCATCCGATAATTCCGGAGGCCGCATCAGAAACAAAACCCGGATAACCGCACCCATACTGATGATGAATCGGAAGGACCAGTCAACTGATCCCTCTATTCCTTTATAGAATCCCAGTGCAAGCAGGATGGTGATCAAGGCACACCCGCTGATACATTCCGGAACGGAAAGACGCAGATCCGGCAGACGGAACATCATGAAATAGATGATGAAGATCATCAGCGGCAAGCCAATGATGATCATTTTATTCTCGAACCTTGCCATAGGTTTCGTCATGTTGTTGTCTTTCCTGAGGGCATATGCATATTATTAATCTCTTTTCTATTCATGGTAACAATGTTTCCATTTATGGACAATCGTGATAAAAAGTAAATAAAAATAAGATACGATCCATTGGACATTTTCCTTATAACATGAGATTGTGTTGAAAAAATATATAAACCAGCAGCCGCCTGAATCAAACAGCCGGTTTTTTCCGAAAGTTTTTGAATGAAAAAAAAACCTGATTTCACCATCACTACCATCGGCCAAGGGTTTCCGGCATGGGCGAAAATTTCTGTCCAGCTGCCCTTCCTGTTTTTGATCGCCTGGGAAACTCTCAGGACATGGATTGACACCCGAAAAACCAGACCAGCAACCCGCTGCCGAACGGTTTCCATCGTCATTCCTACCCGAAATGAAGAGCATCATATTGTCCGCTGCATACGCTCCATTGCCCGCAATCCCCATGTGTGCGAGGTTATTGTAGTGGACGCCGCTTCCCATGACCAGACCCAATCTCTGGCACGAAAGGCCGGCGCCAGCGTACTGATCCATGACCGGTCGATTGAAAGCGGCGGCGGTCGAGGCGGCCAGATAAAAGCAGGTATTAACGAGGCATCCGGGGACGTGGTGGCAGTAGTTCATGCTGATACCATCCTACCGGAAAATGAAATTGATCGCGTGATCGCCGTCTTAAATCGCTGTCCAGACATCGTGGGCGGAGCCATCGGCTGCCGGCTTGACTCTTCTCTGCTCCGGTTCCGGTTCATCGAGCTGGCCAATTCTTTCCGGGCTGCTTTTTTAAAAATCAGCTTCGGGGATCAGGTGCAGTTTTTTAGAAGATCTCCCGTGGTTTCCCATAACCTGTTTCCCGATATGCCGATCATGGAAGATGTTGAATTTTCAATCCGGCTCCATCAGCTGGGACGCCGGACATACCTTTTTGGAAATGCCCTGGCATCCACAAGGCGATGGGAGCAAACGGGATATCGAAACGCTGGATGGGTAATCAAAAATGTGGCGATCTACCTGGTTCGCCGCCTCCGGAAAAAGCCGGACACCTCCCGGATATACCGGCGGTATTATGGCCCTTATCGATAATACCAATACTACACTCCAATCAGATAAATATAATCAATTTGCTTTTCCATATTCTCCAAGGTAATTCAGGATTCTTGTTACAGATCGTTTGCAATAAAACCATACTGAAAATGCCGATAGATTTAAAAAATGGAGAAGAATGAAATGGCAATAAAAAAAGTAAAACCTGCGATTTGGCTATTAGCCATAATCGTTCTGACTGGCCTTATGGGGTGCGGGGATTCCAGTGAAAGCAAAAATGAGACTCCAACGAATACCTACCCCAACATCAATCTGCTCATGTCTGCTGATGAACTGGAAGATCAGATCTCAAACAGAGATCTTGCTACCGATGAACATGACACCCTGATCATTGACACCCGGTCACAAACCGCATTTGAAGCCGGCCATATTCCGGGAGCCGTCAATATCTCCTGGCAGATCTTCTGTAATTTCCCCGAGGGAAAATTAAAAACGGTTGCGGAAATCGAAACAATTTTAGGCAATCTCGGGATTACCCGCACCATGAATTTTCTGATCTACGATGACACACTGGCATCCTGGGGATCGGCCGGGAGAATGTTCTGGATGCTGGATTATCTGGGGTGCCCGAATATCCAGATACTGAATGGAGGCTGGGACAAATGGGTAGCTGACGGCAAGGATACCGAATCCGGTCCTTCCGAAACAACTATAGATCCTGCCGTATTTACAGCAGAAACCAAAGCAGACCTGAATCCATCAAGCGATTATATCCGCAGCCGGCTGGGAAGCAAAGATTTTGCAGTCATAGATTCCCGAACCGATGAAGAATACAATGGATGGCAGTTGTATGGAGAAGCCAGAGGCGGTCATATGACCGGTGCTGTTCAGATCCCCTATGAATGGTTTTACAACGCCGAAGACAAAACCATTCTGGAGTACAGCCGGATGAAAGAACTTCTGGAATCCAAAGGAATCACTACCGATAAGGAGGTAACATCTTACTGCACGGCAGGAATCCGAAGCGGTTTTGTTTACTTTGCATTAAAACTCATGGGGTATAAGGTAATCTCCAATTATGACGGCTCCATGTGGGAATGGGCAGCAGACAGCAGTCTGCCTATGGAAAAAATGGCCCGCTACGATGAACTGGTTTATGCCGGTTGGGTCAAGAAGCTGATCGATTATCATGCTCCCGGAAGTACTTCGGATGCACCACCTGATTATCCCTATGGCCGGGATCACAACTATCTGATTTTTGAAACCCAGTGGGGAAGTTTCGAGGATATGGAAAAGGGATGGGCGGACAACTCCTACCTGACCGGCCACATTCCTGGAGCCATCCACTCCAATTCCGATGTTTATGAAAACGGATTCCCCCGATGGTTTCTCCTTCCGGAGGATGAGCTGAAAGCTGCTTTAGGCTCCATGGGAATCACCGCAGATACCACGGTAGTGGTATACAGCAACAATCCGATTTTCGCCACCCGGTTATGGTGGATATTAAAATATGCAGGGGTGGAGGATGTTCGGGTATTAAACGGCGGATTTGATGCATGGATTGCAGCGGGCGGACAAGCTGAACCCGCCATTAACGAACCGGTCCCGGTAACCTATGACGGAACGCTTCATCCGGAATATATTGCTACGACAGATTATGTTACGGCCAACTATAATACTTCAGACACCCTGCCGGCTGATGTCCGGACCCGGGATGAATATATCGGAAAGGTCAGCGGTTACAGCTATCTTGTGCAAAAAGGACGGATTCCGGGCGCGGTGTATGCCTATAATGCCGATAACCCCGACCGGGAATATCTGGATGCGGACAATACCATAAGGAGCTATACGGAAGTCCGCACCATGTGGGAAGACCTGGGTATTACATCCACCGCAGGAAGCAATACCTTTGACAAGGAAGTGATCTTTTACTGCGGCAGCGGCTACCGCTCCAGTCTGAGCCTCCTCCATGCCTATCTGATGGGTTTTGACAATGTGCGCAATTACTCAGACGGATGGGAAGGCTGGAGTACCGAATATATTGAAGATCCTTCTTATGTGAAAGATCCCGCCATTCCCGGAAGCACAGACGGCTGGATACAGAATCCTTCCGGCAGGCCGGTTGCGACCGGAGAACCGGAATAAGGCAGTTTTGGGTTAAATGTTGTTTGGATACAACAGGGGTGCTGGATTGGGCTTGACGGAATCAAGACCGATCTGCGCCCCTTTTGAATTTGTTTTCCGTGCTGAAGCAATTCATGAAACATCCTGTTTATCTTTCACATGTTACCAATAATTAAATATGGTTGTTCCCTGAATTCATGAATTCCTAAACCGCATGATTTCACGGACTTCATCCAGCAGTTTCCGGTCATTTTGTGTTGACATGAGATCTAAAAAATGATTCTGTTGTAAATCTTAATCGTTAGCAGGGGTTGATTTTTTGTTAACTGGGTTTTATTATATACGAAACATTTCACTTTTTTCAAACAACTTGTTACGAAAAAATGAAATTATTTAATATTAGGGGAAATTTGACCTGTGAATAAACGGTTCAGTCCCAATAGGATAGAGACTCATAAATGACTATAAATCCTCTTATCTGCAACTGTTTTATTGACTCCTGCGCATTCGACCCCAAATATAAACCTGAGGATGATGCTTCCAATGAAATATTCGGACTTTGCGAAGACGGAAAGCTACTAATCCAAATCGCACATTCAACTCAGAAAGAGATAAAGCATCCCAACACTCCGGCCTGGGTTAAACGAGAAGCCTCGAATTTAATTTACACGATAGCCGTTTCGTTGACCGATAACGAAAACAAACTACTTCGAAAAATCGAGACGATTCTGGCTGGAAACGGCAAGGTAGAAAGTATTCTCCAAGATGCAAGGCACATTTTTGAAGCTCAGAAATACGGCTCATACTTCATTACGACTGATTTTCGCTTATTGAGCCGGGCAGCTAATTTGCGTTCGAGCTGTAATGTCGTCGTCCTCACACCAAGTGAATTCTTGAGCATTGTGAAACAATACTTGTTAGAGATACAGGACAATCAAACAAAGGGTCGTTCATTGGAAAAGCCCTCTATGACTAAAAAGCCCCAAGAGGCTAAGATTGATTCTGTGTTCTATAAGGGTTACAGAATTCAAGCTGCACCATATAAATTGACTGATTCCGGAGAATTTAAAGTCAATATAAGCATATGGCGTGACACTGGCAGTTCTGTTAATATTCGAAATTTCAGTGCTGCTAATACCTTTAAGACAAAGGAAGAAGCAATTGCGCACTGCATCAACTTCGGTCAGCAGATCATAAATGGAGAGTTTGAGAATTGTTCCGTGACCGATCTTTGATGGATGTTTTTACATGACCAAACATGTTGATAGAGAATCGACGGCAAAACGCTGGTGTGTTTCCCAAGTCTCAACTCCATCATTATCGGTAAAAAAATTAAAAATGGCTATACTATGAGGTGGTAATGATTAAAAGGTCTTCTTGTTTTCTTGTTATCATGATAGTTTTTGTTTCGTCTCTGAATAGTAATTCAGGCGCTACGGAAAAGGAAACCCGCTTTACAACGGCTCTGAAACTGGTTGAAATGACATTTAATAAGGAAGCCGTTTATCAGCAGTTTATATATTTTGGAATATTGCCAGCGAAAGAACGTTACGAAAGCAATCCAAAAACAAAAAAATATAGCGAAATATTGGTAGGTGTTATTAAGGAGGTTTTGGATGCATATTTTAATGATCTGGAAACCCAAAAACAACTGAAGAATGTTTATGCAACTCTATATTCAGAAGAATTCACTTTGAAGGAACTGAACGACATAATAGCCTTTTATAAGACCGATACTGGTAAAAAAACATTGTTAAAACTACCAATAGTTATACAAAAAGGCCGGCAAAGAGAAGTTGAACTGGTGAATGGACTCTCATCATCCAAATATGAGCAATTGCTCAAAGAGAAGTTAGAAAAATTGCAAAAAGATGGAGTGCTTCCCAATGAATTTTAATAGTCAGAAAATATCGGGATCTTGAATCTTAAAGAACAGATCGAATTTTAGCCTGCGGTTGAAAAACCAATAGATACTTCGGAACACTCTAACTTCTGCCCGGAGACTTTTCACAAGAATGAAAAAGTCATCAGTATAGAAGACAAACCTGTGTCCCCTCATCCCAATCTTCTTATCCAGATCAATTCTTCATAAAAAGGCCCAACATATTCATTTCATAATACATCGGACTCCGGCTATTGCCCGGAGTGACGGAAATGCTTTTATTCAGATACAACTTGATTAAAAAGTGTGTTTTTTTTTCCCATTGAAAACTATATCACTTAGTGCTATATTGAATAACATGAAAAAACTGATGACCAAACATTTTGCAAAATGGGCGCAAAAACAAAACATACCAAATTCTGAACTTTTAAATGCGTTGAACGAGGTTGAAAATAGTATTTTTGAAGCAGACCTGGGTGGTAATATAATCAAAAAACGTATTCGTTTCCAGGGCAGAGGAAAAAGCGGCAGCGGAAGAACAATTATTTGCTATAACTTTTCTGACCGGGCATTTTTTATTCATGGATTTGCCAAGAATGAAAAATCAAATCTGTCTTCCAAGGAGCTTCGGGCTTTCAAAGAATTGGCAAAGGTTTTATTCTCAATTTCAAATGAAAAACTGGAAATAGCCATAAAGAACGGAAATTTTATCGAGGTGAAACCATGAGAAATACAATTTCAAAATCCATCATCAACACCGTGACCGACCTTCATAAAGGCGGTATCATTGATGAGGTTACCATGAAAAACATTCAGGGCTTATGCCTGCCGGAAGTAAAAGAGTATTCGCCGGAAAGAATCATTTCCATTCGGAAAAAACTCAGATTGAGTCAAGCCGCACTAGCATCCATATTCAATATCAGTCCGTCTACAGTGCAAAAATGGGAACAGGGGAATAAACGGCCAACCGGCGCATCCAAAAAATTATTGGATATCATCGAAAGAAAGGGGCTTGAGGCATTTGTCTGATTCATCGATGTTCGGTGCGTTCGGCTCCTCGCCTGTTGGTGTTCTCTCAATTGGATTCAATGGAATGCTTTTGCGATACTCTTCTTTGTCGCCCCAATAGCAAACAACGATTTAATCAACAAATCCAATGATACCGTCGGATCGCCGCTTTCCATTTTGGCAACACGGGACTGGCTGGATTTCAGTAGTTTTGCCAACTGGCTTTGAGTTAGATTTTTTCGTTTGCGCTGTTCAGCCAGCACCCCACTGAGTGCCAGCTTCAGTTCAATGTATTCCGATTCTTCTTTGCTAAGCCCCAAGAAATCTTCGGCTGATCCTATTGTATAACCTTTTGATTTCAAAATTTTCTTTTTAGTATTTTTCATTTTTTATCGATTCCCTTTTTTGACATCTATATCAAAACGCCTGATTCTTTGTTTACATATATCGATGACTGATGTCGGGGTTTTGTTTGTTTTTTTATCGAAAACTTCAAGGATTAGTATAGCATCTGAATAGATTTTATATATTATGCGCCAGGTAATACTTTCATCGTTTATCCTCAACTCATGACAACCTGTCCCGATAGAAGGCATCGGTCTGGACTGGGGGAGTGATAAAACGATCCCTTTCTGTAACTGCCGGAGCAAATAACCAGTTTCAATCCTGGCGGATTTAGAAAACGGCGGCGTTAAAATTTCTCCATGCATCCACACCAGTGGTTTATCATAAGGACTCATAAGCAGATATTATGTCAGATATGATATATTGTCAAACTGTTTTTTTTCTATGTATTTTTTTATATAGCGCAATTATAGGGGGATAAAATCAGTATCGGCAAAGTATTCTGGATGCCGGTTTCCACCGGCATGACGAAAAATCAGGATTATTAGTCGCCAATATTTACGTATTCAGAACTGCCCGCTCTCCCAGATTGCCATACCGGTGATAGTTGTCGCAGATGCTCTGTTCCCTGAAGTAGTGGAGCATTTCGATCCTTCCCTCCATCAGAACCGGCCTCCGGGTTATGTAAAAACCGGTCTTTGCCGCTGCCTGAAAAACAATTTCCGGAACACGCTCCGGTGCTGCGTATCGAATCCGATGAACTCTATGCATGGAATCCGCCACATCCTGATCTGTTTGGTACATGAACGGTTTATCCCCGGTCAGCTTTCTGCCTTCATGATTGTTCAAAAAACAGGTCACGGAGTTGCTCATACCTGTAGGGATGCTGATCATCAATTTACAGCCGCTGATCTGAACCGCAGCAATCCGGGCTAATGTATCAAACAGGGAATCCTTTTCGTTCAGCCTTACCATCACGGTGCCGACCGGCAGATATTTTACCTGGTTATCCTGCCCCCTAAGATGAAAATAATCCTTGACCTGGGCAAACTCCTCTTCCATCCAGTACAGATAGCTTTCTATGGCCATAGCTGTTTTTTGAAGATCCTCTTTCAAATCCGGAAATTTACCCCAGGAAGTTTCCCGCTGCCACGAGTTGGCCAGGCGCTGCAATAGGTATTCCCCCCGGATGGCTCCGATCCGGGGATTCCCGGTTTCCTGGAAATCCATGAACTGGGATACATAGTTGGGTCCTCCTGCCTTGATCCCGGCACCGAGAGCTGACTTTTTCATTCCGCCAAACGGCTGCCGAAGAACAATGGCACCGGTGGTTCCCCGGTTGATATACAGATTTCCAGCCTCGATCCTGGATTTCCAAATCTCATGCTCCCGTTGATCCAGGCTTTCCAGACCGGAGGTCAGGCCATATCCAGTCTGATTGACCAGTGTGATCGCCTGATCCAGATCTTCCGCGCACATCACCCCAAGTACCGGCCCGAAAAATTCCGTATGGTGGGTGTATGAACCAGGCTTCACTCCCCATTTAATTCCGGGCGTCCACATCAGCGGGTTGTTCAGAATGTTCGCAGGCGAAAGCAGCCAGCGTTCTCCTTCTTCCAGCCGGGTCAATGCATTGTAAAGATCTTCTCCAGGCCTATGGATCAGCGGGCCGATCTTATTCTTGAAATCCCAGACTGATCCGACATGATAGCTTCTTACGGCGTCTGCCAGTTGTTTTCCAAATGAATCATCTTCATAGACCTCCTTCTCCAGAATCAGCAGAGAGGTGGCGGAGCACTTCTGCCCGCAGTTGCCAAAGGCCGAATAAACTAAGTTTTTAATGGCCTGATCCCGGTCCGACATGGCGGTGACAATGGTGGCATTTTTCCCTCCGGTTTCAGCAGCCAGATCCAGGTTCGGGCGGTGTTTCAAAATCCGGAGACCGGTTTCGGTTCCACCGGTCAATATCACAGTCTGTATATCCGGATGCCGGGTGAGTCTTGCCCCGGCCTCTGAACCGGAACAGGGAAGGAACTGAAGTGTATTCCTTGAAATGCCTGCTTTCCAGAAACACCCGCATAGTATCCACGCGGGCAAAACCGCTTCCGAAGAAGGTTTGAAAATAACTGTATTCCCCGCAGCCAGACCGGCAATAATCCCTCCACAGGGAATGGCAATGGGAAAATTCCAGGGAGACAACACCAGGTTGACTCCTTTTCCCCGGCATTCCACTCCTTCCAGCCTGGAAAAGGTTTCTGCGGAAAAGGGGTAGTATTCCGCAAAATCAATCGCCTCGGAAACCTCCGCATCCGCTTCCATGATTATTTTTCCGGTGCCGGCCATGGCAGCACCGATCAGATCTTTCCTTGATTCCCGGAGTCTCATGGCCACCCTGGAAAGAATTTCATGCCTTTCCTTTTGGGTAAAATCCCTCCAGTGATCCGGATCATTTTTTGCTGTTGCAATTGCTTTCTCCGCATCCTGAATTCCGGCAAGTGCAAATCCGGCAACACAGATTTTTTCCGGAAGCTGGGAAGGGTCTATACACTCCCGGATATCCCGATCCGTAAAGATCTCCTCCCCTCCCACAACCACGGGGATTGCAAGAGGAGTATCTTCCGGGTTTTTTTTCCATTGATCCCGGATCTCATTGGCCCATTCCCGGTTTCCAGGCATACACCAGTCCGTATCCGGTTCGTTCACAAAATGGTGCTGATAAAAAGTCCCGATTGTGGAAGAAAAGATTTCCGTTTTCCGGTTCTGGATCCGGTTCGGTCCCATTAGCGCTTCATTTATGGCTTCACAGGATTCCACAAACTGTTTTTCCAGAAACCGCCACTCCTCTGATCCGGGTTTCAAACTTGGAGAATATCTCAGAAAATTCTCTTCCGCCGTGTTTTCATCCAGTCTCCGGACCAAATAGGCTATAGCGCTGATAAACTGCTCTCTGGTTGCAACCGGAGCATACAGAACCATCTCTTCCCCGGTTTCACAAATGGCGCGCCTTATATGGTCTGCCATGCCTTCCAGCATTTCAAAGGATAAATATTCTCTCACTCCATTTTTTTCCGCAACCTTGCAGGCATAGGCAAGTTCAAACAGGTTATGGGAAGCAATGCCCAGATGTACAGCCCGGATATGATCCAATTCCATGCCATATGCTACCATCCTTTTATAATTTGCATCCACATGAAGCTTTTGGTCATAGGTGGCAAGCGGCCAGTTCTGAAGGGCGGATTCCACCATCTCCATCTCCATATTGGCTCCTTTTACAATACGGATTTTGATCGGACTTCCGCCCTGTTGAACCCGATGCATGGCCCAATGGGTCAACTGTTTCTGCATGGGGAAAGAGTCCGGCAGATAAGCCTGGAGCACAATTCCTGCGGAATGATTTTTAAACTCCGGTTGATCCAGTGTTTCGGTAAATGCTTTAGCCGTAATCGCAAGATCCCGGTACTCTTCCATATCCAGGTTCACAAATTTCGGAACTTCTGTCCCGTCTTTTCTCACAAACCTGTTTTTTGCAGCCGTCCGGTATAAAAGAGACAGTCTTTCTTTCAGTATGGAGATGGTGTGCTCAAATGCCAGGGCATGAATCTGGGAATAGATCGTGGAGATTTTAACGGAGATATACTCGATCTCAGGGTTCTGCAAATCCTGAACATAGGTTTCCAGACGATATTTTGCCTCGGCTTCTCCCAGAACCGCTTCCCCAAGATGGTTGATGTTCATCCGGACACCCTGCTGTTTGCGTTTCCGAAGATGCTCATGCAGCACATCCGGCTCTCCCGGGATAATGGCGCGGCTGCTGTCATGCCGCATCTTGTCGATCATCTTGGGAACTGCAAGGTTTGGAATGTGCCGTCCTACGCTGAGAAACATCTGAACCAGAAGCTTTTCCACAGATGAAAAAAATTCCGGAACACCGCTGTTTCGAAGAAGATAATTGATCTGGTCTGCAACACGATGGGTATTTTCCGAACGGAAACTCTGGTCAATCATCTTTGTCAGAATCACCTTGTCCAGGGGATGAGTCAAGAGCCTCATCATCTGTTCCTGAATTCCTCTTTCCTCTGCGGTCAGAAGCGAGTTGGCTCTTTCCTGCCATTTTGTTGCCAAAACAATGGCTTCCCGGATGATCTCTTTTTTTTGATTGTTTTTCATGACAGCGTCTCCATGATCTTGATCATTCGTTTCATCTGTTGTGGCTTTATCTTAAAGCTCCTGTTCCAATATCCGATCAAATTGATCAAAAACCTTCCGATCCGATAAAATCGTCTCATGGTCGCAATCAAATGCAAAGTGCGCCTTTGCCTCTGCAAATGCACGATCATCGATTGCTTTTCCCTGTGCGATCTTGTCCTGCTTCCCGTAAAACAGGTAATAGTTTATTGATTCGGGAAGTCTTGCCCTCATGATTCGCTTGCCAAAAGCACTTCTTGTACCCACATCAAACCAGGTCGGCAATTTTTTAAAAGAATAACGAACAGCGGTGTCTGCCGAATCAAACCCGGACCAGGGTGTGGCAAAGGTAATATATAGTTTTACAAAAGACAGATCTTTCCTGAATTCCGGGTCGATCAACATCGCTCTTGTGACAAATCCGCCGATACTGTGTGCTGCCAGCGCGATTCCGTCAAAGCCATATTGCTGCTTCAGGGAGATCAGGTTTTCATGCAGTATCCGGGAAGCAAGGGAAAGGTGCATACCAGCCGGATAGTAAAAAAACCAGGGCTGATATCGCTTCCGGTCCAGGCGAATCCAGTAGAACACCCAGTTCTGAGGACTTCCCTCTGTTCCGTGAACAAATAAGACCGGTATTTTTTTTGGATCATATTTTTCCATAAAATAGATATTGGCCCCATAGGCCTTCATAAAGGAGGAAGGCTTCCACAATCCGGCCTCTGCATTTTTCAATGAAAACATCTCATCGTAGATCTTTCGAACCTGGCCGTTCCTTCCCAGATAGGTTATGGCATTGATATCATCCCGGAATGAAAATTCACGGGGAAAAGGAATCTTTTGAGCTGCCTTGATATCGGTTACTATACGAAGACCCTTTCTGACCTCTCCCTTTCGGATCAGAAGCTCTTCTCCGTTGTTGAAGATGCCGGAGACTTCCGAACCTTCAAAAAAAGTGTCATTGTTGCTGTCGCTGATGACATACAGCCGATACTTCCCTTCCGGAACATACATCGTAAAAGGAGCTGCATGATCCAGAATGATATAATCCTGAACAGGATCGCTGGAAAAAGAAAGCGGGTATGCAACCACCATTACCGGGTAATCATAGTCCTCTCTGCTGATGACCTCTCCCATGAGAAGAGCTGAATTGTAAATCGTGCCGGCAGTCTCCCCCTCTTCTCTTACGGGATTTTCCGAAACAGCGCTGTCCCGCTGCTGAATATGGAAAAACCCGCATGCACACATCGAAAATACAGTGAGAAGAATCAAAAGAATCTGAATCTTCCGGCTCCGCTTCCGGCAGTTCCATGAATGACTATCTGGATGCATTCTTAAGAAATTCAGCAATATTTTCATACCGGCGCTCCCGTGCCAGGTCCAGGGCGGTTTTTCCTTCAAAATTCCGTATGGTCTGATCCGCACCTTTTTGAACAAGGTTTTGTACAATATCAATATAGCCGTCATATGCGGCTCTCATTAAAATGGTAAATCCCTGGTTGTCACGGATATCCAGATTGGGATTTTTCTCCAGCAGAATGGGTATGATTTCCATATACCCGTTCATAAACGCTTTTATTAAAGCGGTTTCGCCAAGATGATTCCGGATATCCAAATCTACGCTCCTGTCCAGCATCAGTCTGATCATCTCAATTGCATAATAATCCACGGCAAGCATCAGCGGAGTAGAACCACTGCCATCTTTTTGATTCAGATCCGCCCCATGTTCAATCAATGATCCGGCAATTTCATCGTTGTTGTATTGCAAGGCAAGGTGAAGCGCAGTTTCTCCGGCAGCGTTTGTACTCCGGAGATTGCAATTTTTGGATAGGAGATGACTCGCAATCACCCTATTGTTGTATCGGATGGCCAGCATCAGGGGAGAGTTTCCGTCTCCATCGTGCATATTCAACTCCGCACCCCGTTCCAGTAAAAAGATAACAAATTCAGCTTCATCGTTTATGATTGCTGTCTGTAATGGGAAATTCCCGGAAAGGTCTTTTGTATTGATTCCCGCTCCCTGGTTGACAAGCAGTACCGCAATATCCATACACCCGTTCTGGATAGCGGCCATCAGGGCGGTAGACCCGTTTTCATCCATGATATTCAGATCTGTCTTTTGCTGAATCAGATATTCCACCATTCCCAGATGTCCCTTTTGTGCTGCCAGGATAACCGCAGTCTGTCCATAAGGATCGGTTGTATTGATGGGTACGATGTTCTCTTCAATCATGCGCATGACCTGGATGATGTCATTTTTGGAGACAGATGAAAAAAAATAGGTTTCCGGATCATCATAATGATTAAAAAGATCCGTATAGTATGGCTTCAGATTGATGGTAGAGCAGGAAACAAAACAATTCATGCAGATAATTGCCATCATTATAAAAAAGGGTATGTATTTCAACCGGATCATGAATTCGCATACTGGGTTAGGATGTTATAGAACCATCGACACCATTTCTATAGTCTCTTCCGGATGGATGGTCAATATGTTTCATTTTCTACTTGACAGAGGTATGGGGATACGGTAGCCTGGTAATACCACCAGCCAGAAAAGGAAAACTGATGATACCCAGATTAAAGCCGGTGAAAACCGATTCATTAAAAGATGTGTGCGTTACCCGTTTTGAAGAGTTGATCATCTCCGGAAAATTGTCTCCGGGGCAGAAACTTCCCTCGGAAAGAGAACTGGCCATGCAGCTTGGTGTCAGCAGGCCGGTTGTCCACGAAGCGCTTGTGGACATCGCCGCCAAGGGGCTGGTTTCCCTGAAGCCCAGGATTGGCTCGGTTGTCAATGATTACAGAAAAGAAGGTTCTCTTGCCCTATTGAACTCCCTGGTCAACTATCATGACGGAAAACTGGAGCCAAAGCTTCTGGAAGGGCTGCTGGATATGCGGATTCTGTTTGAAACCGAAAATGCAAGACTGGCGGCAAAAAACCGTACAGACGAACAGGCAGGAGAACTGAATCAGCTTGTTCTTCAGGAACAGGACGCTGCCCGGAATAACATATCCCTTCTGACCGAACTGGATTTTCAATTTCACCTGCTTCTTGCCATTTTAACCGACAATCCGAGCTATCCCCTTCTCCTGAACTCTTTCAAACAGGTTTACACCAATCTTACCGGATTGTTTTTCAGCCTGCCTTCCGTGATTCCAGCCGTTCTTGAGTTTCACCATCAACTGGCAACCGCCATTGAAAAAAAGAGTGAGGACGATGCTGTGCATGTGATGACCCGTCTGCTTGCCCATGGCGAAAAAATCCTGAAAGAACTCATAAACAAATAAGGAGACCACCATGACCTTACCAGCGCTTCAAAAAGAAATTCCAGAGATCAAAAAGCCCAAAAGCCTTTCCAGCAGAATCTCCTGGCTCAGAGACTACTACTTCAAGGGAACCGAGCGGGCCTGGAACAATGAATACACTGCATGGTCTACCGGAACCCCCTGGGATATCCAGTTCAATGAGATGACATTTTATATTGTTCCGGAAACCTATATGCTGATGCAGACCATGGTGAGTTCCTATCGCCAGGCAGCAAGGCCGGTTGATCTGGATAAGAATTTCTGGTCCTGGAGCCTGCCGGAAAGAAGAGCGTGGTTTGTCAAGGAAACCATGGTGAGCCATGTTCCCAAAGAGATCCTTCCCGGAGACCTGATCGCCGGCGGACGGTTCAATGTCCAGACTTCCCTTTGTCTGAACCGGGAAGAGCAGAAACAATACGATAAACTGACAGCCGGAAAACAGGGCGCCAGGGCTGCGATGAAATGGTTCCATGATCATGGTTACGGCAATTCCGGTGCCACAAGCGGTCACCTGATTCCCGGTCATGAAAGAGCTTTGCAGATTGGGTGGAAAGGTATCCATGAAGATCTTACCCGGAAGTACAATCAGTTGAACCAAGCTGAAAAATCCGGAACAAAAGGATCTCAGTTGCGCGCCATGATCACAGCATCTACCATGCCGAGAGATTTTTCAGCTGCCTATGCAAAATTGTGCCGGAATCTGGCCAAACCGGGAACAGACCCGATCCGGAAGGAAGAACTCATGCAGATGGCGCAAAATCTGGATCGTGTTCCCTGGGAACCCCCGAAAACCTTCTGGGAAGCGGTTCAGGCTCTCTGGATCACCCACATGCTGATCATGAGTGATGAGAATTACCCGGGGCCTGGAATCTCTTTCGGGAGAATCGACCAGTATCTCCTGCCCTTCTGGGAGCATTCCCTGAACATGGGAATGAATCGGGAATTTGGAAAAGAGATTCTGAAATGTTTCTGGATCCATTGCAACACGGCTTACGATGCCATGATCCGGAACGGCAACCAGGGGATTACGGCCGGATTCGGTCAGCTCATCACCCTTTCCGGCATGGGCAAGGGCGGAAAAGATCTGACCAATGACCTGACCTATGCCTTCCTGGAAGTGATCGATGAAATGACTCCAATATTAGAGCCCAAGCCCAATGTCCGGCTGCATCGCAATTCACCGGAACCACTCCTGGATAAAGTCACGGATATGATCTCTTCAAGTCAGGGCGCTCCCTTTCTGCTCAACTTTGACGAACGATCCATGGCCGGCATGATGCTGGAGGCAAAAATGTCCGGAATCAGCCATCTCATCAACGAGGAGAATGTTTTCAACTATGCGCCGGTGGGATGCCTTGAAAACACCATGGTCGGGAATGACCGGTCCGGAACGGTTGACAACAACCTGAATCTTTTAAAAGCAGTGGAACTGGCCATGACCGGCGGAAAAGATCTTCTTCCCTACCGGAATCCCATGACCGGAAAAGTGGAAAAAATCACCCAGGACGGCCCGGTTACAGGGGATGCCACGGGTTTTCAGACCTGGCCGGAATTCTGGAAAGCATTTGAGGCCCAAGTCCGGTATATCATCCGGAAATGTGTGGATCTGTATGAACGCTCCGAATCGATACGGAAAGAGTATTTCAATACGCCCTATCTGTCCTGCCTTGTAAAAGGATGCGCGGAAAAAGGTCTGGATGTCACCCAGGGAGGGGCGGAAATCAGCTATACCACCATTGAAGCGGTCACGTATGCAACCACAGTGGATTCGCTGCTGGCCATCAAATACCTGGTGTTTGACGAAAAGAAATGCACCATGTCTGAACTGATACAGGCGCTTAAAGACAACTGGCAGGGGCATGAAATCCTCCAGGCCATAGCCAAAAACAAAGCCCCCAAGTACGGAAGGGACGACGACGAAGCCGACCGGATGGCAACGCAGGTGATGGAACTCTGGTGCGAGGAGACCTGGAAGCATACCACACGCTCAACCGGACGGAAATTCAGGCCCGGCATGCTGAGCTGGAACTACTGGGCAGGCGATGGATATGTTATGGCAGCAAGCGCAGATGGCCGCCGGAAAGGGCAGTTTCTCTCCAACGCGATCTGCCCTTCCAATGGTGCGGATATCCATGGGCCGACCGCCAATGCCAATTCCGTTGGAAAAGCACTGGGCGGCAAATCCAAAACAGCCGGATTCTGGGAAGACTATGTGAATCATCTTCCGAATGGTGCCAGTCATACCATTACATTCAACCCGTCGATTATCCGGGATCCGGAACATCGGGACAAATTCAAAGCTTTTCTGAGGGGATATACGGAAAACGGAGGCACGGCCCTTCAGGTCAATATCCTGGATCCAAAAGTGCTGATCGATGCCCAGAAGAATCCACAGGATTACCGGCACCTGCTTGTACGGATCACCGGCTACAACGCCTACTTTACCACCGTAGGCCGGGAGCTTCAAAATGAAGTGATCCAGAGGGTCAGCCACAATGGATTCTAAACCAACGGCCAGAATCCTTGAAATCCAGCGGATGTCTACGGAAGACGGCCCAGGCATCCGCACAACCGTATTTTTTAAAGGATGCGGCCTGAAATGCAAATGGTGCCATAACCCCGAAAGCATCTCCATGCAGCCCCAGGTTCACTGGATCGGTTCAAGGTGCCTGGGATGCAAAACCTGTATAGCAGTATGCCAATCCCATTCGCTTTCTCTCACGGAAGCAGGTATGGAAATCAACCGGTCCGCCTGCAATGGATGCGGACTCTGTGCAAAAGAGTGCCCCTCAACCGCCATGGAGCTTCTGGGAAAAAAGTGGAGTCTTGACGACCTGACCAACGAGGTAGTAAAGGACAAGGCTTATTTTGAAAAATCCAAAGGCGGCATCACTGTATCCGGAGGAGAGCCCGGAATGCAGGCAGCGTTTGTCGGGATGTTTCTGAAATCCCTTCGGGAAAGGGGAATCCATACCGCCCTTGACACCTGCGGATTATATGCAACCCGGATGCTGGAACAACTCCTTCCCTACTCCTCCATGGTACTGTTTGATCTAAAGGAGATGGATACCGAAAAACATAAACAGTTCACCGGAGAATACAATGGCAGGATTCTTGAAAACCTTCTGTATACGGCAGAATACATCAGAAGTCATATTTACCCGGCGGCTCTCTGGATCAGAACCCCCATGATTCCCGGAATGACGGCCCGTGAGGAGAATGTTTCAAAAATCGGAGACTTTATTGCCAAAAACCTTCCCAACATTGTGGATCGATGGGAGCTTTGTGCCTTTAACAATCTTTGTAAGGATAAATACTTCCGGCTGGGAGAAAAATGGATATTGCAGGATGAATTGCTGCTGACAAAAGAATCCATGGATCAGTTTGCAAGGATCGCAAGAGAATCAGGCGTAAATCCGGAGATTGTTGCATGGACTGGTTCAACCCGTCTGGAAGAAAAAAAAGTTACGGAAAAACAATCCGCCGCTAATGAATAAGGAGAGACCCATGATATCCGACACCAAAAAACAATTCACGGAAGATGAAATCAAGGCATTTAAACCTGAAGAAAAAATCGGTATTGTCGCCTCTGTCACCCCGGAAGGACTTCCCCATGTCTCTTTGATCACATCCATTCAGGCCGCAACCTCAACCGTTGTAACCATTGGAGAGTTCTGCAAGGGAAAAAGCAAGGAATACATTCAGAAGAACAACCAGATCGGTTTTCTGATCATGACCCTGGATCGCAAGGTCTGGCGCGGAAAGGCAAGATGGACGCACCTGAAAAAAGAAGGCCCTGAATTTGAGGCCTACAACAATCTGACCATGTTCCGGTATAATGCCTATTTCGGCATTCACACCGTTCACTTCTTCGACCTTGTGGAAACATACGGTCAGGAAGGATTGCCGCTTGGCAGCATTGTATTATCTTCTCTTATGACCAAATGGGCCAAGAGCGGTGTAAAAACCGCTATCCAGGACAGGATTCTCAAACCATTTGCAGAAGGAATTTTCAACCGCCTGGATGCCTTGAAATTCATCGCATGGATTAGCGATGACGGTTTCCCGTTGATCGTTCCGGTTCTGCAATGTCAGGCAGCCGACAGCAGAAGGCTTGCGTTTTCCTCCCTTGCCTACCGGAAGGAACTGAAAACCATTCCTAAAGGAGCCCATGTGGCTGTTTTCGGACTCACCATGAAAATGGAGGATGTCCTGATCCGGGGAACCTTCAATGGATTTTCAACCTCCCGTTTTACGGAAGTCGGCAGCGTTGATATCAACTGGGTGTACAACTCCATGCCGCCCTGTCATGGGCAGATCTATCCGGAGATTCCGTTGATGCCGGTTGTGGAATTCTGAAAAGAAGAAGGGAAATCTATTTGATATTTTACCTATTTCATTTCTCAAATTGAAAACCCTTTTTAATATCTCTTAGCAATGAATTCATCGATTTCACAGTTTCCTCATCCGGCTGTGTTTCAACATTTCCCAGTTCGATCTGAAAACGAAATACCAAAGGGATATTTGCCTTATTTTTAATCTCAAGCAGTTTGGGAATAATGTCTCCCAAGTCTTGAATCTCTGATGGCTTTAATTCACTTTGAGCAACAAACATTTTCGCATTTAATCGCATTCCACCATAAACTGGTTTGAACTCGTTAGCACTATTTGCTTCAGAATCAGAAGAAACCTTAAGTATTACTCCTTGTGCAGCCGGAAACTCACAAGGCCATTTTTCGGATTTTGGATCAAGTTTAGTGAACCGTGCATGAAGAGAAGCCGTCACAACATCTTGAACGGTTTTCCAAGGCAACGTCCTGCCGGATCTTTGAGATAGCGCAGTGGCAATGGAAAGCGCGGATGCTGTTTCATTTATCCATGCTTGGGGTAAAGTCTCCGGAAGTATCTCAGCGGCCATAATCTGAACTGGGGGCTTCTGAATCAATGCATGTTCGGTTATTACTCCCGCAGGAATTGGTTCTGCCAGGATGCTGGCCGGGCCACTGGTCAGCCAAAGCAAGCCAGACTCGACAGACTGACTGACCGCTCGTTTGACAACTTCTATTGATGCCTTGGGAACCGGTAGCGGTTCCATATACCCATCACGTTGAATCTGAACGACATTTGATCCATTAAAAAAATCAATTACTGCCTGAACGGTTATAGCATCATTTTGCCACAAATCAGGCAGTTGCTCCGGAATAAGCAGTGAGGGTGATATTTCTTGCAGCTCAGCCGCCTCAGACAAAACGATTTCAAGAGACGGATCATTCATTGCAGTTTCATCCGGTCTTGAAAACCACCATGTCCGGACTGAACCATCCGGACGCGGCAAGCGCAATACAAATGCCCCCATTTCACAACCTTCCGCCAAAGTATCGATGATCGCCTGGGCTTTCAGCATTTTGGGTAAGTGGGGCAATTGTGCAAAAGAACCGGATAGGTCTTTTACGCGTCTGCTTGTTTCACCCTCCCGCCATAAATTATAAGGGCCATCCGGCAACAGGGCATCTGCTGCAATCGAAGAATCCTGGACTCTGGAACGTGCATCATTTTTGATGATGGTAAAATGGGTCTCCTCTGACACGTTAATCTTGAATGCCTGCACTTCATTTTTATCCGATATGGTTACAACCGTACAGTAAGCCTGCCGTATGGCTTCCGGTATGCGACCTTTTGCTTTGTCAAGGTTGATGGCAAGTGTCTGCATACGTGCCACATCTAAATTACCATCTTTTTGCTGTTCCCGAAGGGTAACGCCCACCTGTTCCCAAGCCAGATATTCCCGGACACTTGCAGAAGCAACTTCAAGCCCATCTTTGGAAGGAGCCAGAAGCATTAAGGAATTTCGATAAACTCGGGGTTTTTCAGGCCCGGTGGTTTCTTCCAGATATCGCACAGCATTCGGGCTTGGCGTACCAGAGTCGCTTGCACCACTTGGCCCAAGAATACCATAGTGAAAAAGACCATCGTCTTCAATGTCTCGAGGTTTGGCTGGCAATGTATGGACGCGAACACCAAATGCATTGGCACCAGCAGACAAAGTCTTGGTCCTTCCAATCTCATCCAGCAGCCGGGCACGAACCACATCATCGGAAACACGGTTTACTGCCACGGCATGCATTTGGGTGAGGTTCGGACGGTTGCCCAGACGCCATGTTCCCGGCAACTCACTGCTGCTATCTGCAGTATATTGATCATCCAACCAGAAGCTGACCTGCGACCAGCGAAACAATCCTTTTTCCAGCTCGATTTTATCCGGACGATTTGGAGCGATTAAAACCATTAAATCTCGGGTTTTAACGCTCTGACCAATAGGCTGCGAATGAAGAAATGTTGCAATGACCGTCTGTTCTACTTCCCGAAAACGCAATCCAACGGAATCCCGCTGAATCTCCCTCGCTCGTCCCAGTTCGCCTTCAATAATTCCAGTCCAAGCCTGTCGTTTACCCTCATGTTCTTCTGTATCCACGACAGTAACCAACTCGCGCAAAACCTCTGACAAGCCCTCCTTGGCCGGTTGGTTTAAAAACACACAAGGACCGATTAAAGGACTGTTATCCCATTTTTCCGCTTCACGTAGCGCCAATGCAAACGCTCGCAACACTCCCCTTGTTTTTTGAAATCGATCCAGTTGAGTCCATTTGGTATAAAACACCTCTGTCAGATCCGGATGAAAAGGAAAACTGCGAAGAAAACGAGCCTCAGCATCCGCCCCCTGCCTCTGGGTCTGTTCGTCCAAATCAAACAGGCCCTTGAGGGCGGCTTGAACATGGGGCCGAAAGGCATCACGATCCCTGATCGATTCCGGAGTAAAAAAACGGCGACGAAGGACCTCTGCTACGTCTTCTTTCACAACCGGTTCCACCGCTTCTTCACGCTGACGCTGAAAAATATCATACAGTTCACCCTGAAGTTTCCGACCGAAAACATCTGTTTTCAACGGATCACTTGCAAGCAAAGATGCCACGATGCAACATCGATCCACCTTGGTCGCGGCCTGGGTCAGGTACTGAAAAAAATTGATGATCCGGTCATTCCATTTGGCATCCGAGGCTACTTTTTCCCGGACATACATCAATACCTCATCAATGAGCACAAGAATCCCAAGCCCTTCTTTTAGGGGTAATTTCAGCAAATCGGTCAGCAGATTGGTAGCCGGTGCTGATTCCCTCTCCTCGGCCAGGTTATCCGGATGAAGCAATTGAAGGCCTTTATCACCGGCGATCTGATACGCCAAAACGCTCCAGGGCTGCTTAAGCGTTCTTGTTGTACCATCCGGTGCCGAAATCTTCATTCCTTTTTCAATGTCCAGGTAATCAAAACAGATACAGGCAATTCGCGCTTTGGGAAAGTCCTGGCCGATATGAGCCTTAAATTCATCAACCGCTGTCAGAGACGGAAGATTTTCCGGATCACTCATCAGGTGCCGAAGCGTAATCAAGGTATGTGTCTTGCCACCGCCATAGGTTAATTCAAGCTGACGAACCGCCTTGTCATTTTTTCCAGCTACACGGAGGGCTACGTCGCGAACGAGTTGACGCAAATTATAGGTCGGATAGGTCAAGGCAAAAAACTGTTCCGGATTTTCATAAACCGGCCGTTCCCCACGCTGCATTGCGACATCATAGAGATCAGCGGCAAACATGTGCAACGGCAATTCGCCGGATTTGAGGTCGTCGCGCAATGTCACAACATCATGCCAACTTTTCCATGGATTCTTTGCCATGATATTCACTCCTTCTCTGAATTTTCTGTCCCCTCTGTGGCAAAAAGCGATTTTTGAGAACTGTCAACCTTAGCCCCTTTGGCCTGAATATGATTGCTCAGACTTTCCAGTAGGGATCGTTCATCACTGCCGCTGTTGGAAAGTTCGATCAATGACTGCAACAGTCGTTTAAACAGCTCCTGGCGCCGGAGGCCGTTATCATCCAAATACTCATCCACACTATGGACATCTCCTGCCCGCCATAAATGCATCATGCGATGGACCCGGTCTATCAGCGGAACCGGTCGTCCGCTGGGGGCTTCATACCCCATGGTGTGACGTTTCCGCTGTACCCATGTTTTCAGCTTGATCTTGCTTCCTGAATCACCGATTTCTTCTGACTCCAGCTCAGCGTCCGGATCAAAATCCTCCTCTTCATCCTGCTTTTGTGCGGCACTCCCCTTATGTAATACCAAGTCCCAGGCTGATTCCAGATCCCGATCCGACAGACCACAAGCTGTTGCATAAAGAATACAGGCTCCGGCCGGGGCTTCATCGAGCCCAAAATCATGGCGATGAAGAAGGTAATAGGCTGTAGGCGAATCCATGCGATCCGCAGCAGCCATATCCGCTCCCCCTTTTTCACCGGTAAGTACCTGACCAACCACAAAGTCCACAACCATCCGCCGGACATGGGTTAAAAACTCGCCCACAGACATCACCTCGCCCGGCGTATTGGCTTTTTTAACAATAGGGTGTTTGCTGTAAGCTTCCAATGCCGGTCCCGTCGCCGCCCACACAAAATCGGGCCCCCGAATTCCCGCATCCCAGTAATCGCGCAAACGCTCGGAAATTTTTGTGCGCATCTCCTCCAGAACCTTATTATCCCACCCTGGTTTAGCATTTATTGGACGCTTCTTGCAGACCAGCCAGACAGAGGAAGCCAATGCAGCAGCGGAAAGACCTCGCGTTCGATTCGCCATTTCTGTCTGAATGGGCCAGCTAGCACACACAACAAAACCTGCCTGGATCATGGCTGATACCAATGTTTCCCATGCATCAGGATGTTTATGAGCAAATACGACTACAAATCGACCATTTTCTGAAAGATTCTGCCAGGCCTTTTGAAAGGCTTCCGTCATTAATAACTCATACCTTGCTTTTTCCTCTTTCCTATCTTTAGAACTATGTATGTGTTGTACCGCCTCAAGATCTTTTTGTATTGATATATGAGAAAATGGTTCCGCATCTATAATTCTTCGTAGTGTTATGTAGAATAGCTCTGACAAATCAGCGTAAGATACTGCTTCATAATAGGGTGGATCGGTTATTATAAGATCAAATTGGTTTGCCGCCATATTGGATTTGAGTTTTGTTGCAGATTCATTCTCAACAGAACTATTTGGTGCAGACTTTTCAGCAGTTAAAAAATGCTGTAACGCGAGGAAAATCCATTCAATAGCTCCAGAAACGCCACCAGTAGTATCACTGATGGGACAAAGCTCACAGTAATCCCACACCATCGGAAGCGAGAATCTTCCTAATAAATTTCTCATCTTTTCTCCACTAATATGCCAACTGCAAAACGAATTGGAGTAATCAACGAGTCTATCAATTGCAACCGCCTGGTATGCGTGAATCGCCTCAATATAGTCATTGTTATAGTTATATTTTAAAATTTGATCTTTGCACCGATTTACAACTGAAAGAAATGTCCCAAGCGATAAATGCTGACGATAGGTAAAAAAATCAGAAAAATAATTTATGCCATAAAGATGACACGAAATTGAACGAGTACTAGCTGGATTCAATGACTCAAAAATTGGCCCATGATTGGCTTCGGAAAATGCCGCATCAATATTTGATTGAGCTAAAAGACTTGCTTCTTGTTCTTCCGATGCCCAAGGACGATATTCCTTACCTTGTTGTCCATCAACTACAACAACGGTGGATACTGAATTTATTCGTTTAGATTGCCCCTCAATGCGAATATCCTCTAACGTCATTATCGTTCCACAACATGGACATTTGGAACCGGCCCGTGACATGGTTCCTTCACCAATCCGCTTATCATGCTCCCGCCTCTGGGCCGGATTACCGCCTTTTACCGGAACATCATACTGAATACCGAAAACAACTTTTTTCGTCCCGGGATGCACCACCTTTTTTTCCTGTTTACCTTTTTCAATTCTGTCTGTAGCCTCTGTGACAACATCCATGTCCAACAGCACCCGCTTGCGGTCTTTTTTACAAAGCCACCTTGTTTTTAAAAGCGGTACGGTAGCCCGGCAGTTCTTGCAGATTACAGTCCGTGCCCAGAGATAGGCCACCGTCGGTTTGGCCACCCAGCGGGGATTGCCTTTATCCTTCAGATACCTTTCTGAAAATTCCTTATTTAAGGCATCAATGTCCGGCGTACCATCCGCTTTGAACGGCACCAGATGCATGGGCTGTTTTTCATAAGGTTTAAGACGCCTGAAGTCAATAGGTTCGAAATCAGCATAGGTAGGATAAAACGGTGCCAGCTCCTTGCGGGCCTGATTCAGGACCCAGCGCCCCCATGCCCGGACATGCCAGGCAAGATCCGCCCTGGGAATCCGACCCGAATCCTCCTTATCCCATAAGCCGCGCTGGGGATCAGCTTTCTGCCGCATCGTTTTGATGGTACGTCCAATCAGATGGGGGTGGGCCTTGTAAAACGACTCCATGAAATCTTCATCTTCTATGATAAATTCAGGCAGGGGGTGGGTTTTACCTGCCAGTTTCTGCGGGTACTCAAGGGTGCATTTGAGGATAAACCAGGCAACCGGGTTGATATCAACGGCTGTCGCTTGACATCCCAGACGCATGGCTTCAAGCGGTATGGCGCCACCCCCGGCAAAGGGATCAAGCACGCGTGGTGCCCGTCCGCCATAAGCCTTTTTAATCTCTTCCCGAAACCAGGCCAACTCGCTTTCACGGAATGCCATATCCTGCTGATGTTCCTCAATCTTCTTTCGACCGCCGGATTTGGGCTCTGTGCCGATCCACCGAAGTACCCCCCCTTGTGTTTCTTCTTTCACGCGTTCGATAATGCTTCCGTTGGGCATTTTTTTTCGCTCAATTTTCTCCACAACCTTGCCACCAATCCGTTCACAAAGTTTTTGTCGTTCTTCATTCGTTCCTGGATCCGGCAGCAGCGTTGCCAGAAGAGCTGCCCGACATGCAGCCAATGGCCGCCTGGCCGGCCAGATATGCAGTGTGGATATATGCCCATGACGTACATTTTTCTCATGCACCGAGGATAGAGAGGTTTGCTTCAGGGGAAAGGCCCGTTCGATGAGCCTTGGTTTATCGGTCATTTATGTACTCCTGTCAATTGTCTGAGCTTGTCACGGAAATAGCAAAAACTGGGCGACCTGTTCTTTAAAATATCCATTTGAGGTGTAATTTTTTCAGCCCATATGGATTTTTCAGCACCAATGGCCTGATATCCTCTGGCGGACAATGCGGATGATCCACCCGGATAAACGGCATCCGCCAATTTTTCCCATGTGCCGCAGATACTGTCATTTATGTACATGTTGAGAATATGATTTTTTGCCTGTGGATAAGCATTTTTCACTGCATCCAGGTCTCCTAAAAACCAAGCTTCTCCTTCCTCGATAGCGATACAGAACCGGGTCTTCGGTTGTGGATTGCACTGTTCAAGAATATTGAATAACTCTTGCCTAAACATTTTTTTACATTGATCATCCAGATCACAGACCAAGATCACTGCTGCCGGATAGTCTTCCGGATAGCCTGCAAAAGTTTTCCCATACCCCTTTAGCAACCTTGGAAGATTGTCAAGCAGAATCCGTTTACTTGCATCCCTTGCTTCTCTCATGTGTTTGGGAATCCGCCCAATTCCCTTGTATGGATGAACCTTGAAGGTATGGGTTCCACCGACAATTTTTGGAAGCAGAATGTCTAGTGCTTTTTTACCGGACCGATCTTCCACGAGGATTTCAAAATGCATTTGGTCACCTCGCGTCCAGGTAGTCACTATACCAGAGGCTGCCAAGCGGCAGACCTTCCGCAACCATATTTTTTACGATCTGTTCATCACTGGCGTGTCTGATCGATGAAAACCCGTCTTCTCCTTTTTCCAGAACCCAAACTTCTTCCGGCTCCATTGCATCTACAAAATACGGTTGATGGGTGGTGATAAACACCTGTGAACCACCCTTTTTCCCTGTTGCATGGCTACGAAATTCATCTGCCAGTGATTCTAACAATTTATGATATAGACCGTTTTCAGGCTCTTCAATGCATAAAAAAGGTGGTGGGAACGGATCTTCCAACAGCAAAAGATAGGCGAATACTTTTAATGTTCCGTCCGACATCTGCTGTGAATAAAATGGGTCCGTAAAACCCCTGTCGTTAAACCGAAGAAGCAGTCTGCCATCCGGGGTTTTAGCGGTATCTATTTTGTTCATACCGGGAATTTTTTGGGCAATACGGTCTAAAATCGATTTGAAACGTTTGGGATGCTCCCTTTCCATAAACTGAACCACATTGCTCAGATTATCACCATGGATGTTCAGATGCTTTTGAGGACCGGCCAACGGAAGGCTCCGGGCTGCATCCGGTGTGAAATAACTCAAATACCATCCTTCAATGAATTGTCTGAAGGCTGATATTCGAGGATGCTGCTTCAAAGAGCCTAGTGTTGCAATACCAAGTTTTCGATTGTCTTCAAGCTCAACCAACTCGGTTTCCCTTGTCTCTTCTTTACGAATGGATTCGATTAGTTTAAACAGGTCCAACTGCACCTTGTCCTCATGAATCTGGCTCCCCTCGGTTTCTCCTTTCCAGACGACGCCCTTTCCCTCGTTTAATACAAGAAAAAAAAAAGGCCTGCCGTGGTTTTGCCCCCTCCTTCTTTGACGCAAACGTTCCTTCTGCACATGCGGTCTTCCAGAGGGGTCCAAGCCAATGGATAATTCGTAAGTGATCGGTCGGGCATTGCCTTGTTCCCGGTAGTACACTTCAAATTCTATTGGGCCGTCCTGCCCCTGTGAACGAATGCGGTCAAAACCGCCACGCCCCCGAAGGTCGCAGGCCTCTTCAACACCCGATTTCAGGCAATCAGATAGAAATCCAAACGCATCAAAAAGGGTGCTTTTCCCAGAACCGTTTTTTCCGATTACAGCCGTCAGCGGGGTAAGCTGCTGAGCCTGTTGCAGGCTCCAAAGTTTTCCAATGGTAACATCTTTTAAAGCCCTGAAATTTCGAATTCGAAAGCCTTCAATCTTGGCCATGGAGACCTCCCATATTGATAAATATTTTCATGGCATCACACTTCATTCATATCTTTCCGACTTCCATGATCCTGGCATGGCCTATACGCACGCCACTCGACACTGCCGTGCCCTGAATAATACGCTCCACTTCTTGATTTTTGCTGAAAGGTCGGACCAAAAGGCTACCGAAAGGGTCCTGTACCCTCACCAACTGCGGCGTTGATGTTTCACAATGATAGACGACATAAAGCCAATATTCGTCTCGCAAATTACAGGCTCGTGCCCATTCGTTATCGGTAACCTCTATATCGCCCGAGCCTGCTCGACCTTTTACCTCAATACATCGCTGATGATTTTCCGATCGAAGACTCAAAATATCAAAACCAGGATGATCCGGCAAGCTGGCGGCTCGAGCGAGTTTAGGGGTATGAACAAACTTGACCGAAGCACCTTCAGCTTCTTCAAAAGCCTTGGCCAGGTCCATCGCGACCTGTTCCACATTGGCATCCCGCCATTCCAGTTCAGTTGGATCGGTAGAAGGGACGACCAGAGCATGGGCGATGAAATCTACATCTCCAGGCACTAAGAGTTCCGGCTCACGGCGGATGACAGTAATGGCCTTTTCAAGACGGTTACATAGTTCACGTTGCTGATTTTTAATATGTGACAGTTCTGCAACAGCCCGTTTGTTACCCGACCTTGCTTTCTGGGCCACTTTGGCTCTTGCATTTGCCAACTCGGCTTCCTGGAAATCATATCCGCGACGAATAAAAGATTCGCGCTCCGGAAGAGAAGCCATTCGCCTCTCACGGCACTCCACTGCCAATGAACGACAAACGCGCTCTGAAAAGTATGCCCGGGCCTGATCACGCAACCGACATGCTTCAACAGCCATACTCTGCGCCTTGGATGGCAACCCTTGACCGCCTCGTAACAACAGTAAGTGTTCGACTGGGCAAGTACTGATTTCCGTGCTTCCTGTCTGCTTTGCACCCACCAGGCGACATTCCACCGTTTCTTCATGAATCAACTCGGGAACTTCCGGGTCAGACTTACGGATCACCGATACACGAGCTAAATGAAATAAATATGGTTTTTCCGCTGTGGGATCCACAAAAACCGCTCCATGCAAGGCTGCTTTGCCAAGTTTCTGCCGAACCACCTCACGGAAACTTTCGAACACAGGCTCGCCGGGATGCATCCAGACACAATATTGTCGATCATCAGGGCGTAAAATGGATAATCGTTTAGATTGTGATGACGGATATGTGTCTAAGGCACTGAGCAATGGATCGATGGCGCCTTTTTGTGCAGAACGGAAGTTAAAAAATCCCCCGAGATCCCCCTCAACTTTGATACCCACCAACGGCACGGTTGATGAAATAAATTTACGCACATAGCCAGGCAACAACCGAAAATAAATCTCCTGTTCAATGCTTTCCCTCAACCGGGGCAGTTCCTTTTTCACATCACCGCCATCTCCGAAAACACGACGTTCCTGCTCCTGAATCGCTTTAACTTGCTCTTTTGTCAGACGACCTTCTAAATCCCTTGCAATTTGATTAACATCATCACCGGAAACAATCCTTTCCATATATGATTTAATGGAAACTTCGCTGAATATCCTGCCGATACTATCAAAAACCTTATCGGATTTGAGCTGCTCACGAATTTTTTCGAGCTTGTCCAGTAGGGTTTTGAGAACCCGCCCTTCTCTTGTTGCAGGTGCCACAAGATTAAGGATGATTACAGGATCATGTTTCTGACCGTAGCGATGAATACGTCCCATACGCTGTTCAAGACGAGCAGGGTTCCATGGCACATCGTAATTGATCATGATCCAGCAGAACTGGAGATTAACCCCTTCAGCCGCGGCGTCGGTACAAATCATGAAGCGTGCGCCTCTCTCTGAAGCTGTTTTTCGGAAACATTCGATCTGCTCCTGCCGCTCCTTGTAATGCATGCCTCCATGAATTTGAGCGATTTGGCCGGTAAACCCAAAACCGTTCAACCGACGAACAAGATACTCAAGGGTGTCACGATGCTCTGTAAAAATAAGAAATTTCTCATGGGAATATTTTTCCAAAGAAATAAGTTCACGCAGTTTTTCAAACTTTGACTCACCACCATTCCGGTATACTTGATCGGCAAGGTGTTTTAACGATTGGACTTGTTCCCTCTCAGCTATAAGGTCTGCCAATGAAGCTGCGATAACACCTTGAAGCAATTTTTCTTCTGCAATCTCGTTTTCTTCAACGCCATCTTCAGCGCTTTCTTCATCCGCAGATTTTGACTCAAAAACATCATCTTCTTCTTTCATTCTTCGTTGCATTGTTATCAACTGTTCAATTGTTAAATGACCTGACTGAACATCATCTACGATCTTATTAAGCTTTTCAATTCTCCGTTCAAAAGAGCAAAGTAAAGCATATGTAGAACTGGCCAGACGGCGCTGGAATACACCCATGACCAGGCGGGCTGCAGACTGATTGAGCATCTTGGCGCGATTATATACGCAGCGGAGATATTCCGTGGTTTCATCGTAAAGCCTTTGCTCACTGATATCTCCTTGTGATAATGAAAATCCTAGTGTATCCGAAAATCGCTTCGGGTAAAGGGGATTTCCGTCAAGACGAACCATTTCCTCTTTGGTTCGACGGATGAAAAAATTACAGCGTTGTTCGGCTGGAAATTGTTCGAAAGCTTCCGGGGTTGTAAGCACCTCAGGCTCAAGCAATCGCCAAAGTGCAAAATAGGGATAATCCTTTCCCATGTGTGGTGTTGCCGTTAGCAGGAGCAGGTGATGTGCATGCCAGGGTAAATACCATCCATTTTCACGATTTTGAGCGCCGGCTAAAGCTTCAGCGAGTTTGTATCGCCCTGTTTTTCGAATGCGGTAATCAGCCCCGCGATCACAAGATAACTTATGCGCCTCGTCGAAAACAACCAATTCATAAGGTTCAACGCTCTCTTCTGCAATTCTGGCGAAAACCCTTTCCCCAGCCAATGTATCCACACTAATAATAATTTTATCACTGTGGAGTCCGATAAAAGGATTTTCATTTTTTGCATCACTTCCACTGACAATGCTGAATGGCAAACTGAATAGTAATTGCAATTCTTGCTGCCAATTACCGACAAGGCCTGCAGGTGAAATGATCAGCACGCGTTTTAACAAGCGCCGCGAAAGCATCTCGCGAATATAAAGACCCGTCATAATCGTTTTACCGGCACCAGCATCATCTGCCAGCAAAAATCGCAACCGCGCCTGCTTAAGCATATGATCATAGACTGCTATCCTCTGGTGGGGTAAAGGGTCGATACTTGCTATTTCAGTAGCAAAAGCTGGATTCGCCAAATGTCCAAAAGACAGTCGTTCTCCCTCAACAAGAGCCCTGACAATATCGGGATTCGCAGTAAAATCAGGTACTGGTGGAGAGCCACCATAAGGCGGCGGTTCCGGTTCAGCGACTTGAGCATCAAGACCAATTTCACCGGCCAGTTCCAGTAATCGATTCCATGAGAGCTTGGACGGTTTGGATTTTGCATTCTCCCATCGGTTTACAGTGGGAAACGATACCCCGAGGCGATCAGCAAGATTAAGCTGTGTTAATCCAATCCTTTCACGAAGTCGTTTGATCTGTGTTGCATAATCCTTGGAAGGTTTTGGGTTCATTAAAAATTCCTGTTTGAAATAACTATTTCTAAATTCACGATATATCAAATGATATATCGTTAGTCAATACGACACGCGACAAATATAATAAAATATAACTAATTAATAATAAAGGAAATATAGTTGAAAAGCCTTGCGAGAAAAGAATACAGGAAATGCAACAACTTCTTTCTTCCTATGCAGCAGAGAACTGATAAAACGACTTGGTTGCCAAGCAGCTACTCTCCATTCGGTGGTTCAGCAGCAAAAATCGTCAGCATTAATTCCGCATCATCGAACAGGCGGTATACCGGCATTTTTCCGGAGAGGGTTTTGCTTTCGGTCAGGATAATCGGCACTCCTTCTCCCCGTTTGTCCATGATATAATTTCGCTGACTGCCGATGACATCGATATTCATGGAACAGCGGGCCAACAAGGAAGTGATGAGTTCATTTCTGGCGGATTGCCGCTCCGACAAACTGTCGACCGTCATTGTATTGGGGATTGAGCCCGGGGAAAAGATTTCAAGTCTGTCCGCGAACTGGTGCAAGCGAATTTTTGAGCCGTAGACAGAATAATCCCGATGTGCTACCGCATTTACAACAGCTTCAAAGACTGCATTCAGTGAAAATTGAGGCGTCTCGATCCGGTTCGGGGCCTTGATGGCATAGACACGCATATTCCGATCAACAAACTTGCAGGCATCCCGGATCTGAATATCCAACGGGCCGGTAATATCTTTCGCATCAAGCTGGTAAGCGCCATTCCGCTCGGTTCCTCGATAACAGACGGCTTGAATATAGGCGCTGTTCATGAAGGATTCCGGTGTGTCACAGGCCATCAGAATACCACTGACCGTCGGCCTTGTTACACCATCTTCATCTTTGACAACCAGTTTCATTTTTTCCAGAAATTCCAAATCATCTTTTGGTGAAATGGTCGTTCTGAAGCGACTCCACAATTTTGGGTTGAGATTGTTGATCGTGGTTCCTGGCATAGGCTGCTCGTCAAAACGAATCATCCTTTCATCCTTCGCAGCCCTGAAACCTTATTTCCGGTGAATTCAACTGTTTTCAATTCAAGAATGGAATCCTCGCCCAAAGTGATCTGTTTCAAGAGATCCGACGTCAGGTCAAACATTTCAAATACCCCCCTGTGATATCCTTGTAGCATAATAACCAATGATACCATCCTGCCCTGCCTACCGATGGTTCTTACAGATGAATAGATTGTAATATGATTCATTATTATCACAGGATGAATCATCTTACAATGTCCGAATATTTGCCAAAGCGTGATTGCTGGCCGAAGTGATATATGAAACCATATCTTCCCCAAAAAAAGAACGTTGTCCGATTTGACGTGTTTTTTGTCATATATGACTCTTGTTATTTTTCCAGCCAACCGATAAAATCCATTTAATTCAAATCAGTCTTGGTTTGAAAGAAACATACATCTCATTTGGGGAGGTGAACGATGAGCAAATGGCATAAAACCGGCTGTGTCTTATGTGCACAAAACTGCGGCCTCGAGGTTCTCGTTGAAAACAACCATATGGTCAAGATCAAACCAGACAAGTCGAATCCCCGCAGTGAAGGATATGCCTGTCGAAAGGGGCTGAATGTGATGTACCACCAGTATCCCAAAGACCGGTTGACCGAACCCCTGAAACGGACCGGCGATGCCTTTGAGCCCATATCCTGGGAACAGGCGCTGGATGAGATCACTGAAAAAATGAAAGGACTGGTCCAAGACCATGGCCCGCGATGTCTTGCCTACATGGGCGGCAGCGCACAAGGCGGACATTTTGAGGCGGCTTTCGGACTTTCGATCTTAAGAGGTCTGGGATCTCAATATTATTATTCATCGGCCGGACAGGAATTTTCCAGCAGCTGGTGGCTTTTCGGACGCATGCTGGGAAAGCAGTATAATATTACCATGCCGGACGAGCATGCCGCGGAAGTGCTGGTCGGATGGGGCTGGAACGGCCTGGAGAGCCATCAGATGCCCCAGGCTCCCAGAGTGCTGAGCGCCTTCAGCAAGGATCCGGATAAAACCCTTGTCATCATCGACCCCCGCAAAAGTGAAACCGCCGCCATCGCCAATGTTCATCTTGCGGTTCGGCCCGGAACAGACGCCTTGCTGCTCAAAGCCATGATTGCCATAATCGTTGCGCAAGGCTGGGAAAACAAAGACTACCTGAATGCCTTTGTCGAGGGATGGGATACTGTTCGCCCCTGGTTTGAAAAGTTTGATATCAAATCGGCGCTATCGGTTTGTGAACTGGAATATGACGAGGTCTTGTCCCTGTGCCGTCTGCTGGCGACAAAACGCTGGTGCCTTCATCCGGATCTGGGCATTTATATGGGACGAAAAAGTGTTCTCAATTCCTACCTGATGTTTATCCTTATTGCTCTCTGCGGCCGATTTTTTGTGCCTGGCGGCAATGTCATTCCAGGCATGGTGATGCCCATGGGATTTCATGCCGATGAACGCAACCCCAAAACATGGCGGACGGTTTCAACCCAAATGCCGCCGGCAGCAGCTGGATCTTTCCCGCCGGCAGTGATGCCCGAGGAAATTTTGAACGATCACCCGGAACGGATTCGTGCGGTCTACATCAGCGCCTGCAACCCGCTGCGGTCATATCCGGACACCAGCGCTTATGAACAGGCCTTTGAAAAATTGGATCTGCTGGTGGTCAATGACATCGTCATGAGTGAAACCGCCCGTTTTGCCCATTATGTCCTGCCGTGCCGAACTTTTTATGAAGCCTGGGACGGCACGTTTTTCCCATGGACATTTCCAAAAGTGTTTTTCCAAATGCGCCGTCCCATTGTCGCCCCTCCGGAAAAATGCCTGGAAGCATCCCAGATTTTCACACGGATGGCAGACAAGCTCGGCTTGATTCCTCCCATTCCGGATGCCTTGATGGAAGCGGCCAAAGGCGACCGCCTGGTCTTTGGCATGAAACTGATGGAATGGGCGGCAACCGAGCCCAAAGCCCTGTCGGCCATGCCCTTTGTTCTGGCCAAAACCCTGGGAAAAGAATGGGACAGCGCTGCGCTGGCAGCGCTTTGGGGAGTGCTCATGACCGCGCCCAAAGCCTTGCGGGAAAATGCGGCCAGAGTCGGCTTTGAGCCCGGCCTGGACCAAGGGGATAGAATTTTTCAGGCCTTGCTGGACAAACCGGAAGGGCTCTGGGTCGGGGAAGTGAATCCGGAAGAAAATCGCAAGGGTGTTAAAACCCCTTCCGGCAAGATTGAACTCTTTGTTCCTGAGTTGGAGTCGGAGACGAAAAACCTGGATGCTGCCGGCGAGGCAGACGGCCTGAAACTGCCTGACCAATACCCCCTGATTTTGAATGCCGGACGCCATACAAAATACAACATCAATACCCTGATGCGAAATCCGGAATGGAACAAGGGCAAGCGGGCTTGTACGGTGTCCGTAAATCCGGTGGATGCGCAAGCCATGGGCTTGATCGACGGACAGCAGGTCCGAGTCACTACCGAAGCCGGTTCCGAAGTCGGCGAGCTTCAAGTCTCGGATCAGGTCCGCAAAGGAATGGTTTTAATCCCCCACGGGTTTGGTCTGATATATGACGGCAAAGTATACGGCATCAACGTCAACCGGCTGACCAAAAACACCCATCGGGATCTGTTGGGAACCCCCATGCACCGGTTTGTGCCGTGCCGCGTGGAACCGGTGGGAACCGGCATGCATATAGAAAATCCGAAAATGTAAACTCACTCGGATAAGAAGTTCAATCAGTGCCTGAGAGCGGTTACTGCTATAACAAGCCAATCCCCCTATTTCACCTTCCAACCTCAATTTCCGGCAATTCGCCGGAATCCGGTTTACGTTTCACCATGAAGGATACTAAACCATAGTCAAACCAAATAGGAGGTACCAAATATGAAAAGCGCTCATCATATGGCAGTTCGCATCATTATCCCGTTGTTGTTGCTGGTCTCCGCCTGTGCAGGGCAAAAAGAGAATCTTCAGCGCGGATGGATCGGCGGCGTTTACCTGGAAGCCGACCCTTCCTGGCTGAAAAGCGTCACCCAAAACCATTTTGAAAACGGCCGGGAAACGGTTCCGGCTCTGCCCGTGGATGTGCGCAAACGCCAGGACAGCGCCATTCTGGTTTCACGCATTTTCGAAAACACTCCGGCTGCATCCGGCGGGTTGCATGAAGGGGATCTGATTCTGGAAGTCGACCATGTGAAAGTGAAAGATCTCGCTGCCTTTCAGGAAGCCGTGGATCATCTGGCACCAGGGGCCTCGGTACCTTTTGACATTTATCGCAGCGGCAACTTCAGCACCCAAACCGTGATCATCGGCCGTGAGACCTACCAAATGCTCCATTCATTCAGCCTGGGTCTTGGCCTGGGAACGGAATTCGATCCCATTCCCCATCCGGAATTTTCCTTGCTGGACCTGATCTATTTCAAAACCAATGCCCATCGGCTGGAACTGCATTCCCCGGAATTCCAATTTTTCCAGGAGGTCCGCGACCAGGAAGATACCAGGACCGATTCAAATGCCGCTAAGGAAGCCGGTTGGGAGGGTTGGGATTGTAAGCTGGTATTATTCGGATTCGGCAGCAAGCATAACATTCTGGCTCAAGAAATGCCTCGGCCGTGATCAAAGTTATAAGGCATAAGAACCAATACTGCCGTCAAATATGACTGCAATTTTCAGGAATGATCGTCTTACAATAGCTGAATGTTGCCATTCAACTAACAGCCGGCAATCGAATGGTCATACAGGTGCCCTTACCTACGGTGCTTTTTACCTGAATGGTTCCGTTTAGCTGATCCAGGATCTCCTTGACAATGACCAGACCCAGGCCGGTACCTTCTTCCGTGGTTGCTTTGGCATTCTGACCTCTGAAAAATTCCATGAACAGATGCGGCACTTCTTCTTCCGGAATACCGATGCCTGTATCCTTTATTTCGAACCTGATCCTTTCTGATGACTCCGGCTGGATAGTGATTTGGATACTTCCGCCTTTTTGCGTATATTTGACGGCGTTAGAGATCAGATTGGTGAACAGATCGTCAAACAGTATATTGTCGCCCAAAACAGCCGGAAGGGATTCGGGAATCGAATGAATGATGTGGATGTTTTTTTCATCTGCCTGAGCCCGGTACATCAGCAGCAGCCGCTCAACAACCTGGCCGATATTCACCGGAACCATCTTTTTCTGATCCATCCCTACCCGCCGGATGCTGAGACCCAGCAAATCACCGATCAGACTACCGAGACTCTCGATTCTTTTTTCGCATCGCATCAATGTTTCTTCCTGGCGCGGGTCGATTCCCCCGATGTATCCTTTGCGCATGGTACTCAGCATACTATGAACCGCATTCAGGGGAGAACGCAGCTGATGGGCTGTTTTCTGTAAAAACCAGGTTTTGTTCAACTCACTTTTCAGATTTTCAATAAAAATGGCCGTCAGATCGGACATGAGGCTGAAAAAGCGGATATCGCTTTCCTGAAAGGCGTGGGAAGTATCGCTGTATACGCAGAAAACACCGAAAATCATTTTTTCCACACGCAAAGGCAGACAGACCATGGAGGCGATTCCTTCTTTTTGCATCTCCTCCGGATATTGAAACTGATCCTTTTCATGGATCTGACCTACGGCATATACCGAACCTTCAATGATTTTACGGTTGATGATGCTTTTTTCAATATCCACCGTTCCTTTGGCAATATAATCTCCGCTAAGGCCATAAGTGGAAACAAAACGCAATTTCCGTCTCTGATCATCCAGCAGTTTGATGGCACAGGCTTTGACGCCCATGATTTGAGTGCCCTGGCGCGTGGCAGCATCCATCAGTTCCTGGAGTCCGGTGCGTATGCCCATCTCCTTGACCATCTCATACAGGGAGTTGAGCTTCTTATTCTGAGCAGTCAGTTCTTTGGAGACACTGAGAAGTTCACGACCTTTGATTCGCAGACTGATTTTGATGGTAGTGGTCAGAGCAGCCGTGACCAGAATGATAGCGGTATCGAGTATCAACAAAAACAGAGTTTGCGTGTCAGAGGCTTGAACAACCGAGGCACTTGAGAACAATACAGGCTGACGGTCGAGCAGTCCCAGGTGCTGCAAAAAAACAATCATGCCAAGGGCTGCCGGCATGATTCCGCCATAAACAAAACAACTTGCAGGTGAAAGTAAAATACCTGCGATGATGATGTGGAAAAGAATAAAAAACAGAAAAGGACTGTAAACCCCTCCGGTGAAATGGATGATCAGACCCAAAGCCAAAAGATCCAGAACAATCTGGCTGTGGGCGAACAGGGCATAGGACTTCTCATCTTGTGAAGGCTTTGCGCTCAGTTTTACATAAATACGGTAGAATACGATATTATAAACAGCAATGCACAAAAATACGGTCAGAAAAAAAATATGCGGAAACGGGCGCCAGATCAGATAACCGGCAATACTTCCGACAAAACCGGCACAGATAAACAGCCATCGTAAATGAATGAACCAGGCAACTCTTTCAATCAGTTCTTTCCGGAAAAAGAGCTGTTCCTTGATCAGTTCATGCCCCATTCGCATGGCGGGGATCCTTTTTGGAAAATACACGCATACGATCGTTAATCTCCCTGAAGCAAGCTTGCTATAGAGTCCAGTAATTGTTCCGGATCAATGGGTTTTTCAAGAAATTTTGTCACCGGCCACTCTTCGCCCATGATATGTTGAAATTTTTCAGGCCCCTGTTCAGCCATATGTTTGGGAAAAGAGGTCACCATCAATATCGGCACGGCTTCATAGTCGGGCTGATTTCTTAATTTGAATGCCAGGTCAAATCCTTCCGTATCCGAAGTCATCATCACGTCAAGAATGATAAGATCCGGTGTTTTCTCCTGGATCCTGGCATATCCCGCTTTGCTTTCATGGGCAATGCGGACATGGTAACCCTTGCTTTCCAGAACGATCCGCATGGAACCGACCAGATCTTTGTCATCGTCAATAATCAGAATATCGGTTTCCTTATCCATATCTAACTCCTTTACTTATCATCTATACCGCTTGGGTTGTCAAATATTTTGATCAAGGCAGCCGTCAATTGGCCGGCTGCTGACTGCAACGATTGAAAAATCTTGACCGCGCAAACTCACCAATAGCCATAGCAGCCTTATCTGCCCTGGTTTTGGATGCCGGCGTAAGCCCTGTGCCGAACTCGAAATCATCACCCTGGACAGTCACGATCCAGGCAGTTGGATTACAACCAAGGCACATGCCAAGCAATCCCAAAAAAATGGGCGGCGGCAAATGATGCATGGCAAACGGCCATTGACGTAAATCCGGTTGCAAATCCTGGAAACGCCAACCCTGCTCCAATCGGGCATGAGTGGAATCGACAAAAATGATGTAATCCGGCGGAACCTTATCATCGATCAAGACCGGGTCCAGTTGATGCAATGACCGGATACGGAATCCCGGCTGGTGACCGAGTTCCAGACGTAGCTGATCGGCGATATAGGGGCCGATACCGTCATCCCGCCTCTGGGTATTGCCATAGCCGATGACCCATACGGTAGTGAGTTTATCACTTTTATCGTCCATAGGTCAATCCCGCTTTATTTCCCGGATCAGCGCGCCGGTCTTGTCATGAATCCGGACATCCAATGCCATCTGCCCAAATGCATGCGTTGAGCAGGAAAGACAGGGGTCATAGCACCGGATAGCGCCTTCCACACGATTGAGGAATCCTTCCCGGATTTCCCCGCCTTTGATATATTCCTTGGCCACCAGGGTTACCGACCGGTTCATGGCGATATTGTTATGGCCGGTAGCCACGATCAGGTTGGCCTTCTGGATAGCGCCGTAGGAATCCACCCAGTAGTGATGAATCAAAGTGCCCCTGGGAGCCTCAATGACACCGACCCCTTCGCTGTTTTTCGGTGAAGCCGTCACACGGATATCCTGGCCGCAAACCACATCGCCGGACATGATTTCTTCGGCCTTCTCCAGGCAGTTCAACAACTCGATGATGCGGGTGTAGTGGAACAGCAATGATCCGCCTTTGAGATCGCTGTCAGCCAACTGTTTGCAATTCCGATACTCTGCGTCGGCTTTGGGTGTGCTCATTCCATCCGCCGCATTTAGCCGTCCCAAAGGGCCGACCCGATAATGGCCATCCGGATAGCCCAGGGATTTGAAATAGGGGAACTTCAGATAGGACCAGGGTTCCACATGTTCGCCGATGAAATCAAGATAGTCTTTGGGATCGAACTGGGTGACAACAGAGCCGTCATGCCGCTTGATCCTCATCTGTCCTTCATACATGTTCGGGGCACCGTTTTCATCCACCAGACCGGCATACAGGGATGAAAAATTGGCAAAACGACGAACTTCCGATTCGTTTTTAGCGGTCCAGTCCTTGATCAGATCCAGAGCGATCCGGCAGGTATCATAGGCTTCGGCAAAGCCCGGCAACAACCGGTCGCGATCCGCTTTTGCAAAGGGTCTTATCACTCCGCCGGGAACGGCATACGCCGGATGAATTTTTTTCCCTCCCAGAGCCGCGATTATATCCTGACCGAATTTCCGCAAGCGGATTCCCTTACGGGCGACCTCGGGAGCTGCCTGGATCACTCCAACCACGTTGCGTATACTCGGATCCGCATCCCATCCCAGTAACAAATCCGGACTCGCCAGATGAAAAAAATGCAGGGCATGGGATTGAATGTATTGAGCCATGTGCAACAGCGTCCGCAAAGCCCTGGCGGTTTCCGGAATTTCAATGCCGAGAATGGCGTCACAGGCTTTGGCGGAAGCCAGTTGGTGGCTCACCGGGCAGATCCCGCAAATCCGCTGGGTAATGATAGGCATTTCCTCAAAGGGTCTTCCTTCACAAAATCTTTCATAGCCCCTGAATTGGGTTACGTGAAATTTTGCATCTTCTACATGGCCATCTGCGTCCAGTTGAATGACGACTTTTCCATGGCCTTCCAGCCGACTAATGGGATTGATGGTAATTTGTTGGGCATCGCTCATGCGTTTGTCTCCTTAATCAAAGTGAATCATCTCGCTCGGAAGAACCGGAATCTTACCTTTCAGGATTTCCGTAAGACTATAGGCGATAACCTCCGGAGAAGGCGGACAACCAGGGATGTATGCATCCACGGTAATGGCCTGATTGACCGGAATCACGTGGTCCAGAAGTCGCGGAATTTCCGCATGCATGGGAATGACACCTCCCACCGTGCTTTCCGAGGCCACATAGCCACGATGCAGAACTTCTTTTTGCGGAATCCAATTGCGCAATGTATTGATGCCGCCGAATACGGCGCAATCCCCCCAGGTCATGATGATTTTGGCCTTACTGCGGAGATGCCGGGCGATTTCAAGCTGCTCTTCGTTGCCGATACCGCCCTCAATGATCCCCAGTTCCACTTCCGGAAACCGAAAATCCTTGAAATCCGTTATCGGTGAAACCGTCAGCTCCACCAAAGGCAGAATATCCAGCAGGGCTTCATCCAAATCCAGAAAGGACATGTGGCATCCGGCACATCCTTCCAGCCAAACAGTGGCGATTTTCGGTTTTCCCATAAATTTCCTCCCAATCGAATGCGGATCCTCATCCATGAATATAGAGTTACAGACCGCGAATTACATCATTTCTTCCGTTTTTTTGCGAAGCTCATCCCACGATTTGATCCGGTTCTTCATGCCGATACTCTCCTCCATAGCCGCAAGACTCTCCCACGTGGGCCGAACCCCTTCAGGCGGCAACAGCGTTCTGCACCGGTACGCTTTTTCAAGGGCGTCCAGGGACATGAAAGTTCCGTCCTGTTCCATCCACATGGGTTTCGGAATCAACACATGAGCCCGATCCAACCATTCCGGAAGGGCATAGGAGGTCAATACAGCTACAAACTCCGAGGAATGAATCCGGCCGAGCAGATCTTCGTCCAAAGCCGGTTCTTCACCCATTAGAACGATGCCGCCTTTCAAATGATCCTTGCCCTCCGGCGCTGATGGAGCGGCTATGCCGGCCCGCCAGGCCCCGATACTGTTTCCGGCCGGTTTCAGAATCAATAGATTTTGACCTTCTTGCCCTTTAGCCGTCTTCAGTTTCGCAAGGTCAAGAATGGGTGCGATGCAATCGCAATCCGTCATGCCGGTTACGGCTGTATCAATGATGATAAGCGGATTTTTGGCTTCCGCATAACACCTAGCCATGGATGTAAACATACCCTGTTCTTTGTCGGCCAGGCCGATTTGAGAAAGCCGGGTCGCTGTTCCCTTGGATTGTTTGGAACCCGCCGCCGGATTATCTTTACGTAACGCGGCTGCTTCGACTGCAAGTGTCCGCAGAAGATCTGCCAGATGATGACCATGAACGTGAATATAGTCTGTTATGAAAGACGGTTGTTCATCTATGTGGCTGACCATGGCCAATTTCAGATTTTCTTCATAATTCCTTTTGCGGAGAAGCGATGTCAGCAGCGGCTGCGTCCTTACTGGATTTCCACCCACAATCAGGACAAAATCGCTTTCACCGATTGTTTTCCACGAGGCCTCGGCTATCGCGCCATTGCCCTTGGAATAAACAGCTGCGAGATTTCTAAAATAACGGCCATCCAGGGTGTCCACATAACCTGCGGACCATCCTTTTTCCATCAATTCCTTAAAAAGGATCAGCTCCTCATTGGAAACCATACCGGATGTGATCCCGAATAAGGCTTTACCGCTGTTTATCTTCTGAATGTCTGCCATTTTTCCAGCCACGATCTGGATGGCATCTTTCCAGGTTGCGACTTCCCATGTGCCATCTGGTTGTCGTACCAAAGGTTGCGTAAGACGTCCGGCCGGAGCCTGAAAAACCTGGAAACGGCCTTTGTAACAGAGCTGACCTTTGTCCGGCCGACCGGCCGTTTCTGAAAGACAACCATCCACCCGGATCAATTGGTTATTGCCGGCATACAGATCCGTAGGACACATCAGACCGCACAAAGAACAGAAGGATTCAACTTTTTCGCTGGTCGGGGCATGCCCCTTCACAGCATAATGAGACCGGAAGCGGTTCGAAATTGCGCCTGTTGGGCAGACCTGCATACAGACACCGCAATCCATACAGGTTGAATTCGACCTCTCGGTCTTCAAATCCATTCCGATCATGGTTTTGGGGCCACGATGATGAAATCCCAGAACTTGAGCTCCTGCAATTTCCTGACAGGCCCGGATGCATCGGCCGCAAAGAATACAGCGGTTGTGATCAATCGCCATATACCGGCTGGTGACATCGGTAGGAAACTCCTTAAAGGAAAAGGCAACTGTCAAATGATCCATTTGCAATTCATAGGCCAGACGTTGGAGTTCGCATTCCCCGCTACGCGGGCAGAACATGCAGTTATGATTTCTTTCCGCAAACAGGAATTCCAGCATGGTTCGACGGCTCTCGACAATGCGATCGTTGTCGGTGACAATGGACATTCCACCACGTACCGGTGTCACACAACTAGCAGCGAGTTTGGGAGAGCCGTCTACTTCGACCACGCACAAGCGGCAGCCGCCCCATTCCGACAGAGCCGGATGATGACAAAGGGTCGGAATATAGATGTCGTTTTGACGGGCCGCAAAAAGAATGCTGATGCCTTCCTCAACCTGCAGTTCCTTGCCGTTAATGGTGATGTTGACTTGCGCTGAAGCATTTTTCATCTTCTTTTTCTCCTCATATGAGGGTCCATATAACCACTTACAATCTTAATTATTTTGCTCGACTTCAATGTCGCATCTCAGACAGCGTCCGGCTTCAATACGGGCGATTTCTTCCGTAAAACCGAGTTCCACTTCCTGGAAACCGCTGACACGATTCGCTGCATCCAGTTCCGGCATTTTGGAACGGTAACGCTCCTGAATTTCCGCTTCAACTTCCATGGGAATCTCAATGGGAAAAACACCTTTCTCTTCAGCCCGATCCGCATAAGGTGATTCGCCGTTACGAAGACGAATGGCCTCATCAATTTCCCTTGCAGCCTGATGACCGGCGGCAATGGCTCCAACCACTGTATCCGGCCCGGTCACAACATCTCCACCTGCAAAAACCATGGGAATGGAGGTCTGGGTTTTCAAGCCCTTTTCAATGGCGATCAGCCCGTTCTTGCTCAGGGTGATACCGCTCTTCTGCATATCAAGGGAATCTTCGATGGTCTGACCCACAGCCAGAATAACCTGATCCACATCCATGGTGATCGTACTGCCCAGGCAGGGAACCGGTTTTTTACGGCCGCTGCTGTCGAATTCTCCCAAAGACATTTGCTGGCAGATGAGTTGAGATACATGTCCGTTTTTTCCCTGCAAGCGTAAGGGAGCCAATAGAAATTGAATTTTTGCGCCTTCTTTTTCAGCCGCATGGATCTCTTCCGGAAGAGCCGGCATGTCTTCTCGGGTACGCCGATAAACAATGACAACTTCCTTTGCACCCAGCCTTAGAGCGCACTGAGCCGCATCGATGGCTGAATTTCCGCCGCCGACCACGGCCACCTTTTCACCCACATACGGTTTTCCGCCGAGGTGAAGTTCACGAAGAAATTCAACCGCTCCGGTAACCCCCATGAGATCCTTGCCTTCAATATCCGTCTGAACGCTGCGTTGAGCGCCTACGGCGATATAGACTGCGCCATACTGGTTTCGAATCGTATCCCATGAAATATCGCGCCCTACCCGGGTCAGACATTTCAATTCGATCCCCAGATCCAGAATATCCTGTATCTCACGCCTGAGTATCTCTCTTGGCAGACGGTATTCCGGAATGCCCCAGCGAAGCATTCCGCCCGGTTCCGGCAATTCCTCAAAAATAGTAACCCCATAACCTTTCAAGGTCAGATCTCGGGCAGCCGTCAATCCGGATGGACCAGCGCCGATTACGGCAATCCGCTCTTTTCGACTGATGGGGACGCGCTTGGTCTCCGGACGTTTTGCATGGTCTGTGATATAACGTTTCAAGTATTTTATATGGACCGAATCATCCAATGTAGACCTTCTGCATTTGAGTTCGCATTTGTGATCACAGACTCTTCCACAAATGCCCGGAAAAGGATTGGTTCGCAGAAGTACTTTATACGCATCGGTCAGCCGGCCGGCTTTCAGCAAGGCGATGTATGAAGGGATATCCATACCGATCGGGCAGGCATGCTGACAAGGAGACTTGAAAAAGGCAGAACAGACAACTGCCGGGCAGCGCTGATCAAAAATATGGGTTTCGTATTCATGACGGAAGTATCGGAGGGTCGACAAAACCGGGTTAGGGGCCGTCTGCCCAAGACCGCACAGAGCGGTATTTTTCATGATATCCGCCCACTTTTCCAGAGTTTGTATATCGCCTTTCTCCCCTTTGCCTTCACAAATCCGGGTCAGAATTTCCAGCATTTTCTGCGTGCCGACCCTGCAGGGAGTGCATTTTCCGCAGGATTCATCTCGACAGAACTCCATAAAAAATCGTGCCACATCCACAACGCATTTATCCTCATCCATGACAATCATACCGCCGGAGCCGACAATGGCCCCCAGTCGCACGATGGTTTCATAGTCAACGGAAGCATTCAGATGGGCAACCGGGATGCACCCGCCGGATGGACCGCCCAACTGAACCGCCTTGAACTTTTTGCCGTCCGGAATTCCTCCGCCTACATCGTAAATGATACTTCCGATGGAGACTCCCATTGGAACTTCCACGAGTCCCACATTTTTCACATCGCCGGTAAGGGCAAAAACTTTTGTCCCCCGGCTTCTCTGAGAGCCGACAGCCGCATACCATTTTCCGCCGTTCAGAATGATCTGGGGAATGTTGGCCAATGTTTCCACGTTGTTCAGAATGGTTGGTTTCTTCCACAGTCCCTGAATCGCCGGAAAAGGCGGACGGGGTCTGGGACTTCCTCGTTTGCCTTCAATGGAAGTCATCAAGGCGGTTTCCTCACCGCAAACAAATGCGCCGGCTCCACGATAGACCTCGATATCAAAATCAAAGCCGGAAGACAGAATATCCTTGCCAAGGAGTCCGTATTCCCGGGCCTGGGTAATGGCCAGATTCAACATCTTGACAGCAAGTGGATACTCAGCCCGGCAGTAAATATAGCCTTGATGAGCTCCGATGGCTTTGGCCGCGATAATCATGCCTTCCAATACCGCATGAGGGTCGGACTCCAGCACGCATCGGTCCATAAATGCTCCAGGATCGCCTTCATCGGCATTACACAGTACAAATTTAACATCGCTTTTGGAATGAGAGGCAAACTCCCATTTCAAGCCTGTAGGAAATCCTCCGCCCCCGCGGCCGCGAATCCCCGATGTTTTGATTTCGCCTACGATCTCCGGTCCATTCATCTGGTGCAAGGCCTTGGCAGCTCCAAAGTATCCATCTCTTCCGATATACTCATCGATCTTTTCAGCCTGGATCAGACCTCGATTGCGCATGACCCACAACTGCTGCATGCCGAAGAAAGGAATTTGCCCGATTTGCGGCAAACTCTCGTCATCCTTGGCTGGAACCCCCTCGAAAGCCTTGTCCGCCTGCTCCCAACCTTTGGCGAAAACCCATTCTGTAACGATTTGTCCATCGAGGATGTGTTTTTGAAAAATTTTTCGTGCTTTGTCCTCAGTCAGTTCAGCATATTTTACGGGTTCCCGCCCGAACCGTTCGACCGTGATCAAGGGCTCCCGGTTGCATATGCCTGCACATCCGGAAGTTGTCAGCAGGATATCCTTTCGGTTACAGGCTTTCAGCTCATCCGTTAAAACCGCTGCAATTTTATCCGCGCCCGATGAAATACCGCAGGTTCCCATATGGACGGTTATGCGTGCCGAGCGCTGAGATAGATCCAATGCAGATGATCTTACGATCTCGCCTTTAATGCGATACAGATCTTCTAATTTTAAACGCGGCATGGATAGACTCCTTATTTGTAAGTGTCTAATATTTCTTCAATTTTAGATGGCTTTACCTGGCGATAAGTATCATCATCCACCATCATTACCGGCGCCAATCCACAAGCACCGAGGCATCGCACGGTCTCCAGGGAATACTTACGGTCCGGAGTAGTTCCGCCCGGCTCAACCGCCAGTACGTTGGTGAGTTTTTCTAAATTCCGCTTTCCCCCACGCACATAACAAGCAGTTCCCAAACAGCATCGGGTGGTATGCCTGCCACGAGGTTCCATCGTAAAAAAGGAGTAAAAACTGACTACTCCATGAACCTCACTGAGAGGCCTTTTCAAACCAGCGGCAACCCGTCGTTGCATTGATTTGGGGAGATAACCGATGGTTTCCTGAATCTCCTCCAGCACAGGAATCAATGAACCGGGTTTTGAGCAGTGCCGGGCAATGATATTATCCACCGCGGTCAGCTGCTCTGGAGAGAACTCCTCCGTTATCGGCAATTCCGTTTGATGGGTATTTTTCTCAGTCACCGGATTTCCTCCTTGTTTCTTATGTCTTTACCAAGAAAATACATTCAATTTATCTGGATTCTTTATTCGCTATACCCAATAACCAGTCATATACCATATGGGGTATTTTTTACTTTTCTCATTCAATTTTATTGTATGAGAAAAAACGTTTTTTTATCGCAAAATTCGCACATGATTCACTATGGTGTCTGACCTGCATTAGCAGCAATTAGGATGCCATGATCATAATTTTTCCATCATCAATCTATCTACTTTGTATTATATAATTTTTTATATGTTCCAGAGAATGAAAAAATGCATCCCCATTCTTTATGGCAAAAAATTTTACAGTATGAAAAAATTTTACTTTGACACGTTGTAAAAATATCCGACACTTTGATTATCTGTTTTTCCCATTATGGAAGTTATTTTCTGAGTAAAAGCATTGAATTTTGATATATATAGCAGTAGCAATTAAAACTTCGAAGATGGCATTCATATTGCATTTTTTAAGAAGAAGATATTGATGAACTCTTTAGCACTATCGTCCTTCAACAAAGGAACCACTATGTCAAAATTCAGCATTAATGGCAAATCCTACATTGTAGATGAGGATGGATTTCTGATTGATTTCAACCAATGGGATAATGCATTTGCTGAGAATCTGGCTCCACACCTTTCGATCCTGGATGGCCTGACTGCCAAGCATTGGGAAGTGATCCATTTTATCCGGGATTGGTTCATTGAAAAAGGAGTCTGTCCTCTTGTCTATCATACCTGCAAAATGAACCAGCTTCGAATCAATCAATTGAAAGAATTGTTTCCAACAGGATATCTACGCGGAGCCTGCAAGTTGGCAGGCATCTCTTACAAATATACCTACTATGGAAATCCTGATAAACCGCAATTGCTACCCTATGATCCTGATATTTATTTAACCTTTAAATATGCCTACAGTGAAAATAAAGGGAAACCGACTGTTCTCCCGGAAAAACAAGAAAAAGCTGCTTTTCCCCAAGAGCTCGAAAAATATCCGGAGTTGTTTGAAAAACACTATCTGGTTGATGTCTGCGGCTTTTTAGTCGATCCCGATACTTGGGATGAACAATTTGCAATTCACAAAGCCTATGAACTCAAACAGACGGATATGTTGACGGAAAAACATTGGCAAGTTATCTACTTTCTCCGAAACCGATTCACCCAGAGTAAGACGATACCGACGGTATATGAAACGTGCTCTCACTTTCAGATGGAAATCGATGAATTGGCCCGTTTGTTTCCGGATGGCTATCACCGAGGGGTGGTAAAGCTCTCCGGTCTACGGGTATAGAACTGCAAAAATATTAAAACAGGAGGATCGCATATGATTCTTCACAATAAAGTCGATCTGCATTGGCATCCAAGCCAGATCAAACGGTCCGACCGTGAACGTCTGAACAACCACAAGGGCATTACATTATGGTTTACCGGTCTTCCCGCTTCAGGCAAATCGACCTTGGCTGTAGCTCTGGAGATGGCCTTGCATGAACGCAAGTGTCATACCTACATTCTGGACGGCGACAATATCCGGCATGGACTGAATCGGGACCTGGGGTTTTCTCCAGGGGATCGGACTGAAAATATCCGGCGAATCGGTGAGGTGGCCCATCTTCTCCGGGACTGCGGAATCATCAACATGGTCGCCTTTATTTCCCCATATCGTTCGGATCGTCAAATCGCCCGGGATCTCTGTAAAAACGATGGGACTTTCATCGAAGTATTCGTGGACAGCCCGGTTGACATATGCGAGATACGAGATCCCAAAGGCATGTATAAAAAGGCGCGTGATGGCATCATCAAAGAATTCACAGGCATCAGCGCCCCCTACGAGCAACCCGAAAATCCTGAAATCCATTTGAGAACGGATCAGCATTCCGTATCCCAATGTGTTGATAAAATACTGGTCTATCTGGAAAACGGGCTATTCATTGGTAAAGCGTGAGGGGGGATAGGCTCTTCCTCCATACCGAACAATACCGACACTTTTTGCAGAAGATTACCAGCCCTATCTGGATGGATCATTTTTCTGTTTTTTCACCATCCGGAGTATCCTTCCAACCCATTTTAATCCCTGGTCGAACCATTCTCTTTTCATTTTCCAAAAATCAATTTCCGAATCATCATCGCCTTTCGGATACTTAATACGATTTTGTAAATTGTTAATTATAAAATTACATAAATGTATTTTCTGACTTAATCTTACATAAAGCGATATAATCATAATATTATAATTTTTTTCAAATAGTTATATGTTGATTCCGGTTGCATTTTCGCTTGGCACACCCTTTGCTCAACTCTTATAACAAATTAACCGTTGGATCATTGATAATCAGAAGGAGATAACAAATGAAAAAAATTGAAGCGATCATCAAGCCTTTCAAGCTGGATGAAGTAAAGGCTGCGCTGAATGAAATCGGCGTCGCAGGCATGACTGTCACCGAAGTCAAAGGGTTCGGACGTCAACGGGGACATAAAGAAATCTATCGTGGAGCCGAGTACCAGGTGGATTTTATCCCCAAGATGAAAATGGAGATCGTGGTGGAAGATTCCATGATGAAAAAAGTCGTTGATATCATCACAGAGAAAGCAAGCACGGGAAGCATTGGTGATGGAAAAATTTTTGTGCTGCCGGTGGAACAGGCCATTCGCATCCGAACCGGAGAATCCGGAAATGCAGCCGTATAATCATTTAATATTTTATCATAATGGGTAGGAGGATCGTAAAATGAAGAAATTGATCGTTGTGTTTATTCTGCTGACAGCCATATGCAGTTCTGCATGGGCGGAAGAGGTATCGACGCCACCGGAAGCAGCCAAAATTATACCCGCCTTGAATTCAGGCGACACAGCCTGGGTGATTGTGGCGACAGCCCTGGTCATGATGATGACACCGGCCGGACTGGCCCTTTTCTATGGCGGCATGTCCCGCTATAAAAACCTGTTAAACACTTTTGCCATGACCATCGCTTCCTATTGTATCGGCAGCATCGTCTGGGTCATGTGGGGATATACCCTCGCATTCGGACCGGATAAAAGCGGAATCATCGGTGGCCTCGACAATCTGTTCATGGCTGGAATCGGCGTCAACGATATTACCGGCACGATTCCAACCATTGTTTTTGCTCTTTTTCAGATGACCTTTGCCGCAATAACCGTAGCCCTGGTGCTGGGATCCATCGTTGATCGAATGAAATTTTCCTCCTGGCTTGTCTTTGCAGTGCTTTGGATTACGGTAATCTATTGTCCGGTCGCTCATTGGGTATGGGGAAGCGGCTGGATGATGACGATGGGTGCGCTTGATTTTGCCGGAGGCACCGTGGTTCATATCAATGCCGGAGTCGCGGGTCTGGTCCTTGCCCTAGTGCTTGGAAAACGGATCGGTTACGGAAAAGAGGCCATGTTTCCGTCCAGCATATCGCTGACAGCTCTTGGCGCGGCTCTGCTCTGGTTCGGGTGGTTCGGATTCAATGCCGGAAGCAGACTGGCAGCGGACGGTGTTGCTGCCTCAGCCTTTCTGGTCACCAATACCTCGGCAGCCGTAGCCGGAATTGCATGGATGGCAGCTGAATGGTTTCATAACAAACGACCAACCGTTCTGGGTATTGCGTCGGGAATCGTAGCCGGACTTGTGGCCATCACTCCGGCGGCCGGCTATGTCAACCTAATGGGTTCGCTGATCATAGGACTTGTTGCCGGTGTTTTCGGATTTTTCAGCGTATCGATCCTCAAGCACAAACTGGGATATGATGATTCTCTGGATGCTTTCGGAGTCCATGGCATGTGCGGTCTCTGGGGTGCCATTGCCACGGGTCTGTTTGCTGATCCGAAAATCATGGAAAGTGCCGGCGGTCTTTTTTACGGTAATCCAAAACAACTATGGATACAACTTGTTTCCTGTGCGGCAACCGCCCTTTATACAGCGGTAGGCACGTTTATCGTAATCAAGGTGACTGCACTGGTGACAGGTGGTCTGCGCGTAACTCACGAACAAGAGGTTCAGGGCCTGGACAACGCCATTCATGGCGAACGCGCTTTTGAAATTTTCTAACAAAGATCTTTTGGAAATATAGCAAGAGACAAGTGGCTGTTTCCGCCACTTGTCTCTTGCTTTTTTGCAACTAGTTTTTTAACACTTTACAAAGTACTACCCGAATGACCATACACAATATGCTTGGTCAACAATATTGTTGACACAACAACTGCTTTCACATATGTTCAATTCCGGAAAAAGTAAGATCTTGTCCTTTTAAATGTCGCCTGCATGGTTATCATAATTCTAAAATAGACAAAATAGTAATAGGATGTATAAATCGATATGAAAAGGGATGTTTTATTGATTCATAAACCGATCCCGGATTCACGCTTTGTATACTCAGTTATCCTTTTCATTCTCATTTTTATATTGGGACTGATTTCAACTATTGATAATAAAGAACTTGGTCTGGCTGATGGGGCTGCCGAGGAATATTTCCTTCTTGGCTGGAATCTTTACCATACAGGCAGCTTCTTCCCCAATGATGAGAACATCCCTTTTATATTCAGGCCGCCAGGGTATTGCTTTTTTATCGCAGTCGTTTTAAAAGTTGCTGGAATCCCGAAAGCCGGTCATGATTTTGATAAAGTAAAAAACGATTTTAGAATAATTTTTAATTCTTTTTCGGCGATTTTTTTTACCCAATGTTTGCTGCTCGGCCTTTCTTCTGTATTTATTTTCTTGATTCTATCCAGATTTTTACGCAAAAAAAACTCATTTATTCTATCCTTTTTATTTGGTTGCAATCCCCATCTGATTATTTTAGCAGGCTTTATTCGATATGATATTCTTCATATTTTTCTGACCATTGTCTCGTGCTATATTTTGATGATAAGTATCGAAAGATTAAAAGATCATCCATATATATTGATAATTGCAGGTCTGTCCTGGGGATTAACGACACTTGTTCGGCCTATGACGCTCATTCTACCCCCTTTTGTTATGGTTATCCTTTTCGTTATCCATAAAAACCATCTTGGTCTTTTACTTAAAGCAATTGTTTTTTTTACGATTGGAATGATTTGTATTATAGGCCCATACACTATACGGAACTACTATTTAACGAAAAGAGTTATTCCAGTAAACGCTCAGGCAGGTATCGTCTTTTCGGCAAGTACATTCACAGAACTGCCACCGATATCAGGTGATAATCGATGGAGCAGCTTTCATAAAAAATATGCCCTGCCTATCTTCAAAGAGATTTCAAACAGTCCCGATCACAATTACTATTTGTTTATAAAAAACAATATAAAATTGAATGATAGGCACAAACAACTGGCTTATAAAAATCTTAAACAACAGCCCTTTGTTTATCTCTATAATGTTTTACAGCACTTTTACTCTTTTAATCTTGGATATACTTCAAACTATATTAAAATGTTTCTTAGTAAAAATCTTAATGGCAAGAAGGGAGGGATCGATAACGCGGATCGGAAATATTTGATAAACCTTTATGCAAAAGCTTTTGAATATTATATGAATATCCTGACGATATCCGGAATAGTGGGAGTATTTCTTGCTTTAAAAATGGAGTTTTTTTCGAAAACCAGCCGCACCCTTCATTTAGACACGGAAGAAACAAAAGTCATCACCAGATCAAACCTTATGATTCCGATCTGCATATACTTATGTTTTTGTGTTGCGCATTCAATATCGTATATGGATTATATGTATTATTATGTAAAATTGCCATTTTTATTTATTTTTTTTGGATATTTAGTGGATAATACAAATATAAATCTTTTGGAAAGATTCAGGCTGATAAGGAATATTTCAGTGTCATCCATATTGACCGGTCTAATGGTTGTTTCTGGCCTGGTAATCGCCTTTTCAATTTTGTTTTGTAAATAACAGAGCCAATTTTAATAGTCTGTTGTTGTAGTTCCGGCGAAAACTAGAATGAGGTAAAAGTAATAATGAACGAAATTATCTGGCCTGCTCTTGCAAGTGTTCTCGCTTTTTTATCAATGATGGGTTGGGGGTGGGCAGCAGCAGTGTTGATAAGAATTCGTGACCGGATGGATCTTTATCTGGCAGGGGCCTATGGTTTAGCTTTTTCTGCCTTATTCGGCGGAATTCTGAATCTTTTAGGGCTGATCTCACTACCGCTGATTCGGATTTATCTGCTTGCCGGATGCGTGGCTTTTTTTTACCACATATCCAGAAGGGACCGCAGAGCAGCAATACAGGAACAGCTATCCAGGATCATGCGGGATCGCATTGGTATGACCGTTGCGGTTATTTTATTCGGCATTCTTTTCTTTAAGCTGGTTGCTGCTGGAGTTCAACCTTTTAACGTGCATGATGACTATCATTCCTACCTCGTGTTTCCCCAAAAAATGATTCAGACCGGTTCATGCCGGGAACCCTTTAGTGAAAGAAGAATGACCGCCCTGGGCGGACAGAGTTTTCTTCAGGCTTTGATGTTGGGGCTTGTAGATTTGGAAAAAATCCATATCATGGATCAGGGACTCGCCTGGCTCATCTTCACTGCGCTGATTTTAGGGCATGGTATGAAGCGGGGCCTCTCTTTTCGTGTGTGCATCGGCCTGCTCATACTCTGTCAGTTGGTCAAGGTGCCGGTCGTGAATATATCAAGCGTAATCAGTGGATCCGTACTCTTTTATGCGCTTTTATGCACATTCATAACCATAGGGGATGAAAAGTCGATTTCCCGTGCTTTTCTCATGGGGCTTGTTATCGCAGGACTTTGTTCTCTTAAAAATTCCCATATTGTGGGGTGTGCAATTCTGACCTTCCTGTTGTATTTTTTTAAACCAAAAACGGATTTTCTTGAAAAAGGCCGGGAATTTTCAACCGTTGTTATAATCTCCGGGCTTCTATTGTCACCATGGATGATCAGTTTGTTTTTCAGCAACGGCACCTTTCTGTATCCACTACTCGGGAAAGGGTATCATGGCAGCGCATATACCAATTTCCCATCAGTGACCTGCGGGGTATTGAACCTGCAATCCATCTATTATGCATTTCGCAATTTCCTTACTTATCCGCTTTTCCTGATCGCTGCACTATTAGCCCTAATTCCCGACGGTAGTGGTCCCAACGGACAATTCCGGGCACTGGTGTGCCGACTTGCTTTTATCGGCACATGGACCTCCTCACTTCTGCTTCTGGTGCTTTCCGATATTTGGCGCTACATATTCGCCATGACATTCGCGGTAACGATGTTTCAAATCATCGAATTTCAATCTCAGACCTCTGCTAATGCAAAAATCAACCAATCCCGGCCTCTCACAAGTGCATTTGTGTCACTATTGCTTTTTCTCTACTTGTGCCTGCCTCAGGGATTTACAGCCTATTCAAAAAACTGGAAGCGCATCCAGCACCCAAAAAAAATTCAAAATGCCGATGAAATCGCAACAGTAAGGGCAACACAGGAGACGATTCCTCCGGGACAGCCGGTTATCGCTCGCGTGGCAAAACCGTTTCTGCTAAATTTCATCCGAAATCCAATATATGTTCTTGACATTCCGGGGGGATCCAGCCTGCCACCGGGATTGCCCCGATCAATGAATGCCGAGGAAACCGCCGGATATTTCCGCTCGGTTTCCATACGATACCTGATCTATTCCTATGAGGATGATCGTCCTCTTTCCAAATACGGACAACGGGCTTTCTTGGAAGGAAATGGTTATTTCAAAAGAGTCCATGAGATAGTGATCCGAAGTTTTGAAATCCAATATGTCTTCAAAAAACTGGGCGCAGCGTATAAAAATCTGTATAATGACGGGAAAATTTTTGTTCTGGATTTGGATTGATTGGATGAAATCGATGCTTTCAGGCCAATATCACATGTTCTAACAGATATTTCCGGGCATTGATACTATCCATTTTCACTTTGATTTTCTAATGTATTTACACCAAGATATGAATCAAAGGAGCAGGCATGACCATAAAAATTATAAAGGCTGATAAATTGACGGAATATGACCATCTGAACCTGTTCTCCATATCCTATCTGGACCGGGATCAGAAGAAACGATCCTGGTATGTCGCATCCAGGCATCAATCTCCCAAATGCATAACACGGCAGTTCCAGATTCCGGATGGCGTCATTATTGTCCCATATCATATCGGAATGCAAAAACTGGTTGTCATCAAAGAATTCCGGGTAGTTCTTGGAGATTATAAATATGGTTTTCCCGCAGGTCTTGTTGACAAAGGTGAAACAATAGAAGAGGCAAGCAAGAGAGAGCTGAAGGAAGAAACCGGACTTACGCTCACCCGTTTTATCAGCATCAGCCCTCCTGTTTTTTCTTCCACGGGAATGACAGATGAGTCTGTCGCCATGGTTTATGTTGAATGTACTGGTGATTTTTCCAGTAAAGGAAACTGCACCAGCGAGGATATTCAAACTCTATTTGTATCAAAAACAGAGGCTTCCGAACTTTGTCGGAATACAGACCTGAAATTTGATGTAAAAACCTGGCTTGTGCTGACTTCGTTTGCAAAAACCGGGATCGTGGGTTAGTCGGTTGGCCGGTTGGATCGGATAAAGCCCTGATATGCACCATGTGAACGATCGGTCTTCAACAATCCTGCCTTTTTTTCCTGCAACATCCCTTTTCTTTCAGACACACGCAGCATCGGTCATCACTGCACCACTGGCAGGAGAAGCAGTCACAACATCCGTGTTTACTGATCTCCTCCGGATTTTCCTCCGGCACATAAACCTTTCCTTTCAGTCCAGGGATCTCGACAAATGCCATATGACTTCCTTTCGCCCGGATGCAGCGAACTGCACCCGGGCGAACCTTTATCAGTATGTGAAATCTTCTTCCGTCACCGTATCCTTGAACAGACTGTATGTCCAAATCTGATATGCGATCACGACAGGGATAAAAATCAGCACCACAATCAACATTATTTTCAAAGTTAAAGGACTGGATGACGCATTATTAGCAGTCAGGCTGAAAGCGCTGTCAATACTGGATGGAAACAGGTTGGGATAAAGCCCGATCACACCGAAAAACGTAGCCCCGACAATGGTCAGGGATGACGACAGCCAGGCCTGGAAATAAGACTTCTTTTTCAGTAACAGCTTGATCCCCAGCAATGCGGCAACTGTCACAAGAATCTCCAGAAAAAGAATCGGATGCGCCATATAGTTGTCATACAAAGGGGTCATGAACCAGGAAGAAGCCAGAAAAACGACCGCGACCACCAGAAGAACCGGCCATACTTTCCCGGCTACCCGTAAGGATCGATCCTGAAATTCACCCTCTGACCGGACAGTAAGCCAGATCGCACCATGCTGCAGAAAAAGAAGCACAAAAAGAATTCCTCCAAGAAGCCCGTAAGGATTCAGCAGGGTAAACAGATTTCCTTGAAAAATTCCTTGTCCGTTAATGGGAATCCCCTGAAAAATATTGGCAAATGCTACTCCAAAGAGTAGCGCCGGAACAAAGCTGCCGACAAACAGTGTCGTGTCCCAGACTTTCCGCCATTTGGGGCTGTCCACCTTTCCGCGGAACTCAAACGACACGCCTCTGATGATCAGCGCAAACAGAATCAGCATCAAGGCGGAATAAAGTGAAGAAAACATGACGGCATAAACCTGCGGAAAAGCCGCAAACGTCACGCCACCCGCAGTAATCAGCCACACCTCATTACCATCCCAGAGCGGCCCCACGGAATTCAGCATGACCCGCTTGTCCTGTTCTGATCTGCCCAGAAACGGATAGAGCATTCCTACCCCGAAATCAAACCCGTCGGTCATAAAAAAAACCGCCCACAAAAGGCCCCATAAAAAAAACCATATTGTCTGTAGTTCCATTGATCCCCCTGCAAAATTTGAAATTGGCTTGTTTTATCATGAAATTTTTATCTGAAAAAATCAGTAAGATTCCGGTTACACAATGCCTTCCGGTCCTTTTCTTGCTTTTTCTGCAATCAGGTAAAACCCAACTGCTCCCAAAAGCCCATATATCAGAAAAAAACCGATCAGGGTTGTCAGGACTTGTGCCCCTGCAATGGGCGATGCAGCCTCACTGGTTTTCATCAGACCATATACAATCCAGGGCTGACGGCCAACCTCGGCAAGAACCCAGCCGGCTTCAATGGCAATATAGGGCAATGGAATCGACCAGAGCATGACTTTCAGATATAACGGGCTTTCCACCAGGCGATTTCGTTTGAACCACCCCACAATCGTGATCAGAATAAAAAAGGTCCCCAGAAACACCATGATTCTGAAGGAAAGAAAGGTGAGCAGAACCGGCGGTCTTTCGTCTTTCGGAAAATCCCTGAGCCCTCTGACCTCTGCATTAAAATCATGATATCCCAGAAAACTCAATATTCCCGGGATGGAACCGATTTCAATTTTGTTTCTTTCATTCTCTTGATCCGGCAATGCAATCAAATGAAGTGGGGCTCTCCGGGTTGTTTCCCAGTGCGACTCCATAGCCGCAAGCTTGGCCGGCTGAACCTCTGAAATATGAACCCCGTGAACATCTCCTCCAACTGCGACAAATATCGAAAAGAAAATCCCGAGGACAAGTCCGATGCGAAATGACCTTGTAAAAAAATCGATATGCTGCTTCTTGAGCAGATGATAGGCACTGACTCCCATGACAAAAAAAGCACTCAGCAGGATACCGGCACTTACGGTATGGAAAAATTCAAGAATAGCAAATTTATTGGTCACAACCGCCATGAAATCCGTTAATTCGGCCCGGCCATTGCGTATGGTATATCCAACCGGATGCTGCATCCATCCATTGGCAATCAGAATCCAGATCGCGGAAATATTTCCGGCTGCGGCCACCAGCCACATGACGATTGCATGGGCTTTTTTGGAAATTTTCTTCCAGCCGAAAATCCATACACCGATGAGCGTGGATTCAAGAAAAAATGCGACGGAAGCTTCGATTGCCAGCAAAGAACCAAAAATATCACCGACAAAGGCCGAATATCGGGACCAATTGGTACCGAACTGAAATTCCAGCGTAATTCCGGTGACTACCCCTAATGCAAAATTTATTAAGAATATTTTGCCCCAGAACTTTGTCATTTTCAGATAGATCTCATCACCGGTTTTTACATATTTTGTTTCCATGTAGGCCACGATGATTGACAGCCCTAATGTCAGGGGTACAAAAAGGAAGTGAAACATTGTTGCAGCGGCAAATTGCAACCTTGATAGGAACACAACATCCATATTGATCTCCTTCTCACTCAAAACAATTTCAAAAGCTGATTCAGGTTACTATCCGATCAAGAACCATTGAAAATTTTTTTAGGCCCGGCCATCAATTTTGCATTGGCCTGGATCGATTTCCCTGCCACAGCCGCTGCATTTTTTCAGACGGTCAAGCTCGTCGGAAAACACTTCAACTTTTGTTCCGCATTCAGGACATTTGCAAACAACTGTTTTCAAATTCTTATTCTGCTCGAATCCCGGACAATGTGTTTTATCAGTCATGACATTTCCTCCTTTGCAATGATGTTTGTGTGGATGATCAATCTATATCAGATGATCTCACTATATTCACTATCAAATTATTACTATCTTAACCCGTGTCCGTAACCATCTATAAAATAGGCCTGAAAACAGACCAGAACAGGTAACCATCATAAATAATATTCTGAATCAGCGTCACCGTGACACAATATGTGTTTTATTCTCATCTTCTCCAGGTCTTGTTTTTTTCTGAAACAGATGTGTATCAACGAACATTTGTTATTCAAAATCACAGATACAAAACCGTAATATAATGATAGCCGGCAGCCATTCTTTACTGAAATGCCTGTCCAGGCTTAACCCCAAAAAGAGCGAGAATTTTCGCAAGAGGACAGAATCCGGTAAATGCGGATTGCAGCAAATTGGCCCCGACAAATGCTGTAAACCAAAGCCAGTACGCGCTATGAAGCTGAGAAAGCAATAAGCTAATCAGAATAAAACTCCCTGCAAAAGCTAAAACAAAGCGATCAATAGTCATGGCTCCCTCTCCTTGTATTTCTATTTTCCAGTTGTCAATCGCATTTTCACTCATGCCATTTTCTATAACATATATTGTGAGCTTTATCAAAAAACATGCCATGATCACACTATCCAAAAACAGAGGCCGTAAATCATATCTCCTCGCATGAACAATGATACAAAAAACAATATGGTTGACACACAAACATCTTTCACATAAATTCGGGTTCCAAAGAAAACAAAGTCATATCCCTTTCACTGATGTTCGATTCGATACCGTGATTGACTTTTGAAACATTCTCAATCATTAACCTGACTCACAAATTATTGAATCATGTGTTGAGTTACATTCACCACTTAGGATTATTCATATGTCGAAGCGTCAAAAAAAAAATCCGGCCCACCCCCGATCAGGAAACACAAATGATGCAGTTTTGAGTGCAAAAGGCACGGCAAGAGCACAGACCGGCCATTTATGGATCTATCGAAGTGATCTGATCGGCAAACCGGATGTTGAAAGCGGATCCGTCGTGCGTGTGCTGGATTATCGGGGCCGATTTCTTGCAATGGCACATTATCATGAAGAATCTGAAATATCGCTGCGGCTGTTATCCAAAAAGGAAGATGCAATCGATCGGAATTTCTGGCGCAGCCGCTTGGAATCAGCCATACGATGGCGCATGCAGATCACAACCAACACAAACGCATACCGTCTGGTACACTCCGAAGGCGACCTGCTTCCGGGACTTATCATCGACCGATACGCGGATTCCTTTTCCATCCAGACCCTCACACGTGGAATGGATCTGTTGAAACCGATGTGGGTCGAACTGCTCAATGAAGCATTTCAACCCCGCCTGATCGTAGAGCGAAACGATGCCAAGGTACGCCTGCTCGAACACTTGCCGATGACTGCGGGTCTGCTTCATGGCAATCCAGCCGATCTGGGCGAAATCCTCATCGAAGAAAACGGAATCCGATCTGCCGTTGATCTCATCCAGGGCCAGAAGACAGGAGCCTTCCTTGATCAACGCGAAAATCGGGCCGCGGCAATGCGCTATGCCCGTGGACGCGGATTGGACTGTTTCAGCTTTAACGGCTCTTTTGCACTTCACCTTGCAAAAACGTGTGAAACCGTTACTGCAATCGATATTTCTGCGCCTGCACTGGAACGGGCTCGCCGAAATGCTGCTTTGAATGAAATGGAGAATGTCGAATTTCTGGAAGGCAATGTCTTTGACAAGCTGAATGATTTTGAGGATGCGGGCGAACGCTTTGATACAGTCGTTTTAGACCCGCCCGCCTTTGCCAAAAATCGGACTGCCCTTGAACCAGCCATACGCGGATACAAAGAAATCAACCTGCGCACCATGAAGATTTTAAACCCGGGCGGGATGCTTATCACCTGCTCTTGTTCCTATCACGTCGGCGAGGCGCAGTTCCTGCAAATACTGAAAGAAGCGGCAAAGGATGCAGGACGGTCTGTGCAGGTGATTGAAAAAAGGATGCAGGGACGCGACCACCCGATTCTGCTCTCTGTTCCGGAGACCTATTACCTGAAATGTATTGTATTGCGAATTCTGTAGTTCCTGTTCGTGCAGTGCAACCCAAGCCAACTATTCCTAAACCCTATCCCTCTTGTATAGAGATGCTGAAGGACAAAATAGAAGTTTTCCTTGCAGCTGATCTATGCATAATAAATGGCATGTATATTGCTGTTGACGTAATCAATTATAATTCAATTTTACGAACGGAGGAATGATCATGAATACAAAAAACGAATCTGAAAAACAAAAATTAACCACCGATCTATACCAAATCATTGAGTCTGTCGAGGAACAGTTGCAAACAGATGAAACCGAACTTCTGTCACCCATTGTATCGCATATGATAGACTCCGGTAAAATCCGGCTGACCTGTGAAACAGAAAGCTGCCGTTCTATCTGGAACTGAACAAAAATTGTAAGATCCTGATAGACCGGACTTTTAAATGGGAAATGAGAGCAGAATCCGGTTCATGCTTTTCAGTGTGATAATACGCACCCTGAAAGAAAATATCCTTTTGATTGACACAATGAACAAGATATGATCCATATAGAGTCATCTGTCCCATCAGGACAGTATGGACCTCAAATGATAATATAAATTAGAATAATTAGAATAATGAACATAGGAGAATGAATATGAAATTTGAATCAATGGACGACATATTGGATTTTGCGATCGAGAAAGAAAGAGAAGCGGTTGAGTTTTACACAGGATTGAGCAAAGAAGAAACTTTTTCAAGTTCAAAATCGGTTCTGAAAGAATTTGCCGATGAGGAAAAAAAGCATGAAAAACTGCTGATCAATTTTAAAGAAAACCGGGAAACCCTGGATAACTATAAGTTTAAATGGATATCCGATATAAAACGAAGTAATTATATCGTTGATATTCCTTATGAAAAAGGAATGCCATTCACAGACACGTTGCGGCTGGCCATGAAACGTGAAGAAAAAGCACTGCAATTATATAACGAACTGGTTGCAAAAGCAGAGGATGAAGGTTCAAAGAAAATATTCAAGATGCTTTGCCAGGAAGAGGCCAAACATAAAAATATCCTTGAAACCATTTATGATGATCATATGGCCCTGCAAGGCGACTAACCGGAATTGTTCTGTGATGCCATGAACGAAACCGTTACCTCTTCCAGTTGACTGTTATGATATATGACAATCAGAGAGTGGTCCTGTCTGTTGTGAATCAGCAGCCTGTTTGTCGGCTCATAATTATAAAGGGAAGCTGTCCAGGATGCCAGGCCGCGATGAACTGGATCCGGAGAGGATAAAAACGGAATCAGATAATCAATTGATGATTGGATAAGAGCGGGTTCTGCATGGGCAAGTCGTCCGATGCCCCACAGAACCCCTCTTTGAAGAATGGCATGTTCAATATAATTTCCATGCGGAATGATATAGGAAAGCAAAAGTCGATGGTATTCTCTTGCCATCTCTTTATTCTGAGCCATGATCTCACCCATGGCCTCGGGTGATCCCCACCCAATTCCTCCGGATTCATCATTCAGGTTCCAGATCAGACGGCGCATAACGACACGAGCAGATTCCGGCTTCCGGGCAGCCATCATGGAAACCACACCTCCCATGGCGGTTACTGCACGCCATTTTAGCAGCTCATTGCCGGCGTGAAAAAAAGAGAATAGCGGATTAACCACTTGTATGGACGGCAGGTTACAGATTTCTTCAAGAGCTGCTGGAAAATCATCTCTTATCAGCATCTCTTGGATCTGTATTTTCAGTTTTCGAAACCGCATGTGATTAGAATCCATCCGGGCGGACGCAAGACCATGACCTTGGCACGACTACTCTTCCCATGAGATACAATCTGCCGGGCAATTACGGATAGCGTCGTCTACGCACTCTTCCGGATAAATTTCAAGGTCGGAAATCGACACATACCCCAGATCATTTAGTGCAAATACCTGAGGGCAGACTTCCTCACAGATTTCACACAAAAGGCAATCCCCCATTTCAATCGTCGGTTTTCTCATGATCAAAACCTTCCAAGCAGATTCAAAATTTTTTCCTCAATCTGGTCCCGAACCTCTCTCATGAAAGATAAATCCTTTCCCGATGGGTCCGGCAGATTCCAATCAACCCTTTCCGACCCGGGAACAAACGGGCAGGCTTCACCGCATCCCATGGTGACAATCATATCGGGTTTGCTCTTTGTAATTGCAGTCTCAATGGATTGGGGAACCCGGAAAGCCATATCAATCCCTTTTTCAGCCATAACCTCTTCCATCATGGGATTGATTTTTTTAACCGGAGTGCTTCCTCCCCGGAGCGCCTCCACTTTTTCTCCCCCGTAATATTGCGCAAAAGCGCTTGCCATCTGGCTTCTGCATGCATTCTCCCGGCAGGCGAACAGTATTTTTTTTCGATTGGAAAATGGCGAAACCATCCTGTCCACACTGTTTGCGATATCTTCCTGAAGGGAGGGAACATTTTTGAAATCATCCGGTTTTTCAATTGCCCTGTATGTAAGACCGCCGCAATATTCCGCATTCAGGGCATCGAAAAAATACTTCATGGTAACGTTCAATCCCTCAAACAGATTCACTCCTTTTGTAGCAGCGGGTGAAAGAAGAAAACCTTTCCTGGTTTTATAGCCTGGATCTGTTAGCCTGAAACGATATTTCCGGGACCAGAGGGTCTGGCACCGATCGATAAAACCTTTCATCTGGGCAGATGCATGATAAAAATAGATGGGAGTGGCTGCCACAATAATATCTGCCTCTCGAACAAGGCCGTACATCTCAAGGGCCATGTCATCCTCTTTCGTGACACAGAACCCATGCTTCTCGCAATAGCCGCATCCCTTGCACGGTTTGATATTTTTCCGGCAGATATCAACAATTTTTGATTCCACTCCTTTTTTACCAACCTCCTTAAAAAAGGAGGAAAGGAGATAATCTGTGCTTCCATTTTTTCTAGGACTGCCCTGAAGTCCAAGTACAAGCATGATAACCTCATCTGATCTTTATTTGCGCTCCATCTTTTTAGCAATTTCCCGGCCATAATCCTGTGCCATCTTAAACCCTCCTCCAAGACCGCTGGACTTTAGCCGCAGGGGTGTGCTGGTCATATCCATCTGAAAAATGTTTTTCATGGTTTCATAAATCCGTTCAGGGGCTTCCCCGCTCCATCCAAAGGCTCCGAATGCTCCCCCTATTTTATTTTCAAGCCCTGCTTTTTCAGCCATGAAAAGAAGTGTTTTCATGCTCTCCATCATCTCTCCATGATAGGTAGCTGAACCGAAAATATAGACATCAAAACCAACCAGCTCATCCAATTTTTTGATGTCCTTTGCGGCTTTAACCTGTACATCAATTGCCGAAAACCGAAGCCCTTCTGCAATCAATTCCCCAATTTTTTTGGTTTCGCCGGCTCTGGATGCATATACAATCAATGCTTTGCCCATAATATCAATACCTCCACCGTTTAGATTCGGTCATCAACACCAGGAGCTGCGCAATCCGGAGTATAGCAGGTGTTATCCAGGAACTCACATTTTTTTTTGCAGGATGGACACTCTTCAGGTGGAACTTCTTTTTCAAGCGTATATCCACAATTTGAACATTTCCAACTGGCCATGATAATACCTCCTTTTTTTTTGATGATCATTGTAATTTATGAATGGTAGTTAAAACTGAGAATCAATTTCAAAAGTCTCTTGTTGTAGTTCCGGCGAAAACGAAAATCCAGTATTTTCGGCTCTTTTCTGAGCACTGACTTTCGCCGGTGTGACGCTTTATAATCGTTTTGAAATTGGCTCTAAGTCAATCAATTCCTGATCGGAATATTTCAAGATGCATGCCAACCCATAGGCTAATAAAAAACATTTCATAACAACATGTTATGAAGTCAATCCAGGATAAATGAAAAAACTTCTTCCTGCATCATCAACGCCCGAGATCTCTCCGGCAGAAAGAAAAAAGAATAACCTTACAAGAAGTTATGCAATACCGTGCTTACCAACCAGATCGTTGGACACTGTATGTGTTTCATTCCACCGTACGATACACTTTTGTATCAAAGGAAACATTAAATGTAAACGCAACCATATAAAATTTGGAAATACTCATTGTTGAATTCGTTATATAAGCTTCATTCAAAGGAAAGTAAATAAAAGATCATTCCAGATCAAAAAGTCAAAGAATGTGTGGCATACCGTTTGCTTTGTCTCTAAGTAAAAATAAATATCCGGGTGCATCACAAAAAAACAGGAGGTAGCTATGCTTCATTTGGAACAAGTAAAAACAAACAGAAACCTGGTGAATCAGATCGACTGGGACATGACTCCTGAAGAAGCGGTTCGGCTTTATCTGGAATGGGGAAACAACTGGGCGAGGGGCAATTATGTCATCCGTTCAAAAGAGGATGTTTCCCATTACTTTGTTGTTGACACATGGGGAAAAGTTCCCAAAATTTTTCTGATTCGAAGAAACTCGGATGAGGCCAAGGAACTGGCTGAGATTGATGTTCCTGAAGATTTGAAACAGCAGTTTCTGGATTCAATCGGGCACCACAGAGGGGTTTATGCCATCGAGGGCGAAATCAAAACATGGCTGAAGAAACAATTTAATCTCTTGAATTGAATTTTTCTATAAAGACAACAGAGACAACATGGGCAGTAATTTCTTTACCAAAAGCTCCTCAATGGGTGTGCCGGTTGAAGAGGTTTTTAAGTGGCATTCCCGGCCCGGTGCTATTGAACGGCTTAGTCCTCCCTGGGATCCCTTGAAAGTATTAATGCGGTCCGGTGAAATTGAAAAAGGAGCTGAGGTTCTTCTGGAAATGAAAGCCGGACCCTTTCCCTTTACATGGCATGCCCGGCACACTGCGTTTCATGAAAACGAGTATTTCCGTGACCAACAGCTCCGTGGCCCTTTCTCAAAATGGATTCATACCCACAGGTTCCTTCCTGATCAGAACAATGGTTGTATCCTCAAGGATGAAATCGAATACAGACTGCCGGTGCATTTTTTTTCAGGAGTCCTGTCCAAACCCATGATCCGGAAAAAACTGGAACGGATATTCCGATACCGGCATCGAATTACGCAGCAGGACCTCGCCCTTCATCTCTCTGTAAAAGCCTCTGAACCCATGACCATCCTGATATCCGGCGCAAGCGGTGTGATAGGGTCTGCACTTGTTCCCTTCCTGACAACCGGCGGGCACCGCGTTGTCAGACTTGTCAGAAGACCGCCGGACAAATCAGGCGATGAGATATTCTGGGATCCTGATTCCAAAAAACTTTGCCTGGACAGCATCGGCAACATCGATGCTGCCATCCATCTGGCCGGTGATCATATTGGAAGCGGCCGATGGACCGATCAAAAGAAAAATAGGATTATCCAGAGCCGGGTCAGGGGAACAACCTTGATTGCAGAAAAACTGGCTGCCCTTGACAAACCGCCAAGAGTTGTGATCTGCGCTTCCGCCATTGGGTACTACGGAAACAGGGGAAATGAAACCCTTGATGAGAGCCATGGGCCGGGAAATGATTTTATTTCAATGGTGTGTGACCAATGGGAGCAATCCGCCCGTCTTCTGCCGGACAAAGGAATCAGAACCTCATTTCTGCGGATCGGTGTGGTGCTGACTCCGCTTGGCGGTGCATTACAGAGGCTTTTATTGCCATACAAATTCGGTATTGGAGGAAAAATCGGTTCCGGAAGCCAGTATATAAGCTGGGTCGGCATGGAAGATGTTCTAGGATCGATCCATCATATCCTTTTTCATGATTCAGTCAGCGGCCCTGTAAATATTGTTTCTCCAAACCCAGTTACAAACAAAACCTTGACAAAAACACTCGGTCTAATCCTGTCACGCCCGACACCCTTCCCTATTCCATCCAAAGTCATCCAATTCGCATTCGGGGAGATGGGAAAGGAGATTCTTCTTTCCAGTACCCGTGTGATGCCGCAAAAACTCCTCCAAACCGGTTACCGGTTTAAAAATCCAGTTCTTGACGAAGCATTAAAGCAAATGTTAGGAAAATCCTGACAAGGAATGATACGAACGCAAAAAACAGATAAAATTGGTTTTACGAATACATTACGGGACCGGTATTGAGGAGATATGAGCATTCGACTTCGCCTGCTGTTTGCAGTACTAATGATCATTGCACTTTTTTTTGGCTTCCTGCACCTTTTTACCCCGGGTTTCCCCTACAATTTTGAAAGACTGCATGTGTTCCTGTTTAACCTGTGCTGCGGCGGAACACTGATCCTGTTTTATACGGAGCAGGAAGTCGCCCTGTCCCGGAAAGTGAGCCTGTTTCTGGCCGGTGCTGTCTGCTATGCCGTGTTTGCATTCTTCCATCTGTATATTCCGGCAATGATACTGTCTCTGATTCTTGCAGGAATTGTTGAGACCATCCGGATAGAGCATTTTTCTTTTTTCCCGGCCGGTTTTTTCAGAAAAGAGGATGTATCGTTAAAATTTCACCAGGCGTCCCTTTTATGCCTTTCCATGGGACTCATCATTTCCAGTCTGGTCATTTTGAATAATGAGTACCTTAAAATAATCTCCATGCCCAAACTGCAACTGGATACCTTTTTCCTGGGATTTTCTTTTCCAGTATCCCTGATCACCATGTCCCTGATTTTTTCCCTGATGGAAAAAGACAACTACAGGATATTTTCTATCATGAAAGAGATCGGCTTCTGGAATGTCAACCTGGGGGTAATCATTTTTTTTCTTTTTATCATTTTTGAAAAACTGCTGCCCCAGGTTTTTGTTACCGGAGTCCTGTTTTTTACCGTGTTCATGATTTTTGTGCTATATCAAAAAGTCGGCAGGGAATTGCAGCAAAAAAACTTTCTCACTTCCGGAATGATCTTCCTTCTGGTTACGGCTGTTACAGGAATTCTCTATATTTTTCTGCAATTCACTTCAGACTACAGTTCCGTAAAATACAAATGGCTCCTCCGGGTTCATGCATTTGCCGCCCTCTACGGATGGAACCTTTGCGGTTTATCCATCATATGCCGGTATCATGATTTCCCGATCCGGTTTCACTCAACCAGTATTATCCTTCTGCACTGGATTACCGTGATGGTCTTTGCTCCCTTTGGGAATTATTACCGGCCTCTGGCTGTGCTTGCAACCGTTTGCTACATGTATATCCTCTATATTCTTCTCTTTAGCAAAGGGAACACTTTCCAGGCAACCATACAATAATTTCTCATGACACATTCCGAAAACCTTGATCCGGAATCTTTTTCAATTGCCTATTCAACCGAGCCAATTTCAAAACTATTATAAAGCGTCACACCGGCGAAAGTCAGTGCTCAG
>DYJC01000017.1 GCA_020723305.1 Desulfosudis oleivorans | reverse complement strand
ACCTTTAAAACCGGGCTTGCCCGCCTATTTTTTAAAATCGTTTCTTAAACTCCTGATAAATTCCTGTGAAAAGGAATGATGATCTGCAATCCGCTGTGTTTTATTTCCGGCAAGTGCATTGGCGGGTGGCTTCGCTTTCCGTTATGTTTTTCATATATAACTAACAATACAAATCTATATACTATAGGAAATAAATGAGAAAAATACTATTGTATACTGGTGGATCAATTAGCTTTGTATACATAATTATCCACATATTATTTTGGAAGCTTTTTAACTGGAATGATGAGTTGGCAAGGCTCAGCGCAATGAATAAAGGAATTATGCTAACGTTGGATGCAGGAGTTACTTATTTTTTTGTTTTTGCTACATTTATTTCTGTTTATTTGGCAGGGTTAACAGAATTTAAATTTTTGGAAAAAACGATCATTTTGTTTATTGCAGGATTATATATATTGCGTATTATTTGCGGATTCTTTTTTTTCGATTTCAGCATGCTTGAATTGGCTTGTTGGATTTCATGTATGGTTGCGATTTTTTGTTATCTTTTGGCGTTGCGCCTTTGGTGATGAAAACACAGTTTTTGCGGATAATTTGTGACCTGAAAGCCGCTTTGTCTAAATTTTTTATCTCTTTGCAGCCTTCTGTAATAGCTCTGCGTGAAACACCAGTGGCCTCAGCAACGAGTGTTATTCCTCCGTGGCCGATTGCGATTGCTACAGTTCCTAAGGCAAAACGATTAGGACGATGGTCGGCCGTCGAGTTCAATCCGGACAGCGCGGGCAATTTGTTCAAATGAGTATGGTTTACGGATATAAGGACCGGCACCGAGCCGCTGTGCTTCCCTGACCTGTTCGGATTCGGAAAATCCGCTTGCGATTATAGCCTTCTGCCGGGGATGTATCTCAAGGATGCGCCGGTAAGTTTCACACCCATCGATCCCGGGATCCATTATCATATCAAGAATCAGGATATCTGCCTTTTCTCTTCGTAAGTATTCGATTGCGGCTTCGCCGCTATCAATAGTGTGAATAGTGTAACCCAGTTTGCGGAGCATGACCGCGGCGATTTCCCGCTGTTCCGGTATGTCATCAATGATCAGAACTTTTTCCGACCCTATGCAATCTTCCAGATAGAAGGGTTTTTCCTTTTCCGGGACCTCTTGTCGTGTTGCCGGGAAATAAAGCTCAAACGTCGAGCCCTTGCCTTCTTCTGTTTGAACATCAATAAACCCGCCATTGTCTTTCACGGTTGACCAGATCAGAGTCATTCCCAGACCGGTTCCGCTGCGGCCCAGTTTTTTCTTGGTAAAGAAGGGTTCGAAGATCTTGTCGAGATCAGGCTTATGAATTCCGACTCCTGTGTCCGCAATGCTCAGGACGGCGTATTCTCCTTCCCGGATCCTTTCGTATGCTTCAAGAGAGTGGTCAAGATATCGATTATAGGTTGTAATTCTGACCACCCCACGAATCATGATCGACTCAAAGGCGTTATGGAGAAGATTCATAAGGGCCTTGGAGAGATGAACGGAAGAGACTTTGACATTCAAAAGGTCTGCCTGAAGGTCAACCTCTGTTTGAATATGGGGGTGATGAGAGAAGAACTCTTTATATTCCGGAGAATGGAGGTACTCGTTGACAACATCGTTGAGGTTGACGATCTTCTTTTCCCCTGTTGACTGGCGCGCTAGACTCAGCAGATCCCGAACGATGGCCGCTGCCTTGATACCCGATTGCTGGATCAACGAGATAGATTGGTGCAGGCGACTGTCCCTGGGAATGTCCATGAGCAAGAGATCCGGATAGCTCACGAGCCCGCCTAGAATGTTGTTGAGGTCATGGGCCACCCCTGTGGCAAGTTTGCCGATGGCCTCCATCCTTTCGGCCTGTTTCAACTGGACTTCCAGACGCTCCCTGTCCTGTTCAGCCAGCCGTCGTTCCGCGATTTCCTTTATCAATGAACGATTCATCTCCTCCAGCGCGGCGGTCCGCTCGGCGACGCGCTGTTCCAAGTGATCATTCGCCTCTTTGATCCTGTGTTCTTCCCGGAGAAGAAGCTGCATGAGAAAAAAGTTACGCCGACCTGCATACTCAATAGTATAACCTACGAGCATCCCAGCGAGGTTGCCGCTGACAAGAAAAAAGCTGTTGCTGATCATCTCGAGGGAAGGCGTGTTCGTGAGGGTGGCGGCGATCTCATACAGAATCACGATGGACCAGCCGCTCAAGGTTGCCCACAGGAAGCGAAGACAGATGAAGGAATACCCGAACATGAAGACTAAAATCAAGCCGACATAGTAATAGTAACTGATCGGTGCCGGGGCGACGATGATCATCAGGATGATCCCCAGGCCACCGAAGGCGATCAGAAAGGACTTGATCGGCTGCAGATAGCGGTGCATCCGGGAGAAAAAAGTCGCCGCCATAACACCCATAATGGTCGGACAGACAAATGCATAGCGAATCAGCCAGGTAATATGTTTGTATTGGGGCAGTACCAGTGCGTCGAGAATGCCGAAGAAACCATACATCAACGCACCCATAAATAAGGCAATGCGGATCTGTAACAGGTTGTGAGTGATGAAGTGCGATTGGAAGGGTGCTTCGAGTACTGCCGTCTCCCCGGTGAACCTGAGACTCAGCCGGTTCAGGCGCATCTCTTTGAGGTCGGTATGCAAGGATAAGTAGGGTTCGATGGCTTTCATCAAAGGTTCATGGTGTTTTGACATAGCCCTCCTGTGCAGGACACGCCGGCTCTTCCATTGTACCATTTACGGATCATGCATACAGGGCTTGAATCTCACCACTGTATTTTTCGGTGATCACTCTTCGTTTCATTTTCAGGGTCGGTGTCAGTTCTCCTGTTTCTTCGCTGAACGGATGGGAGATCAGACGGAACTTTTTGATCTGTTCATACCGCGCCAGGCCCTGATTGACCTCATTGACTTTTTCTTCGAAGAATTTTATAATTTCAGGATGCCGGATCAGATCTTCATGGTTTTTATAAGGTATGTTCTTTTCTCCGGCCACACCATTTAGCAGTTCAAACTGGGGAACGATCAGCGCAGTGATGTAGTTTTTCCCTTCTCCGATCACACAGGCATAGTCAATAAACATGTCCATCACCAGGGCCATCTCAATGGGATGGGGCGCGATGTTTTTTCCTCCGGAAGTGACGATCAGTTCTTTTTTCCGGTCCGTGATTTTTAAAAATCCATTGGAATCAAACTCACCGACATCTCCGGTCATGAAAAATCCGTCGGATGTGAATACCTCATCGGTTTTTCCCTTTTGATTGAAATACCCGTTGCTCTGCCGGAAAACCTGCGGCCCTTTTACCAGAATCTCGCCATCTGGTGCGATTTTGATTTCCGTATCCTTGCAGGGGCGTCCGACAAATCCCGGTTTTATGATAAACTTGGGAAGAATCGTTTTGGATACAACGGTCGCTTTGAGGGCTCCTTTCAAGGATTTGAATGGGCATATGCCGTTTCCCTGTAGCAGAAACTGCACGTCCACCAGCCAGTCCATGGCCTTCCGGTAGATCCATTTGTCCGGCAGCGGTTCAACAAAAACAGGAGCATTGGAGGATACCGCAGATGTGGTTTCCGTCAGGCCATATCCTTCGGTGATGGTGATATTCATGCTCCGGAAAAATTTTGTGATCTCTCCGGGCAACGCACCGCCGCCGCTTCCGGCCACGACAAGCCGGTCAAAACCGACAACCTTCCGGATCTTGTCGTACACCAGAAGGTTGGAAAGGGCAAATTTTATGGAAACTGGAGGCGGCATGGGTTTTCCTTCAATCAGGTAGTCGGAGGCAACATCTCCTGCCTTCATGGCCCAGTCAAAAACTTTTTTCTTTCGTCCGGTCAGGGTTTCTCCATGCAGTTTGACGGCTTCATAAATTTTTTCATACAACCTCGGGACTGAAAACAGAACCTGGGGTCTGATTTCTAGAAGATTGTCCTGCACTTTCTGGATGCTTTCCGCAAAGGCGATTTTATTTCCAAGAGCCATCTGCAAGTGGTAGTCATTGGTTCTCCCCATGATGTGACAAAGGGGAAGGAAACAGAGGCTTTCCAGACGGATTTCTCTTTCCAGGATTTTCTGCAAAATCGGCGTGCTCAGTAAAACATCTGTCTGAGCCTTCAGGTTGCTCTGGTTCAATACCACGCCCTTTGGATTTCCGGTTGTGCCGGAGGTATAGATGATCAATGCATAGTCTTCCAGGGCCAGCTCTTTTCTTCTTTGTTCAAACTGGGCTTGTGAAGGTTGAGACTTTTTGCCTTTTTGAATCAGTTGGTCGTAACTGATAAGGTGTTCATCGGACTGCCCCCGGCCGGAAGTCATGCAGGCAACAAATTGGAGAGAGGGAACTTCCGGTTTTACTCGAAGGGCCTGTTCCGCAAGGGCGATGTCTCCGGTGATAATGGCCTTTGCTCCGCAGTCGTTCAGGATGAAGATAAGCTGTTTGTCGGTGCTGGTCGGATAGATCGGCACCGCGACACCTCCCGCTCCCTGGATGGCCTGATCCGTTATGATCCATCTGGGACGGTTATGGGCGAAAATACCGATGCAGTCCTTTTTCTGAATTCCCATTTCGATCAGGCCGGCCCCCATGAACTTTACTTCCTTTGCAGCCTCATTCCAGGTGATATCCACCCATTCATCACATGGTTCGCCATTGTTCAGTTTCGCCCGCATGAAAACGTCGTTTCCGTATCGTTCTACCTGGGAAAAGAACAAACCGGATTGTGTATCTTCTTTCTGGTATGCGTAACCCATTATTCCTCCTTTTTCATAGTTGCATTTGACAAACTCACAAAAACCCGAATTCCGTCACTCCGGTGAAAAGCGGATTCCAGGTTATACTCCCCCAAAACCATCATCTTCTATATCAATCGAAGCCGAGCAGGTATTCATGATGGCCTCCATATTCCCTATGGTTGCAGGAAGGAGGGTCCGGATAAAAAATTCAGCGGTTTTGATCTGGCCTTTGTAAAAAGAACTATCCTTTTGTTTCGTATCAGCTGAAAGCTGCTGGTCTGCGACAACTGCCCTCCATAAAAGCATCCAGGCCATAATGATGTCGCCAACGGTTTCCAGAAACGGAACTGAATTTGCAAAAGCAATCTTGTATTCCAGAGACATGGCGGTTTTGCCGATGTGCATGACAACTTCCACAAGACGGTTGGCTGCGGTTTCCAATTTTCCGGCGATTTGGGTCAGGTCTTCTACATTTTTGGCTGCGGCAACGGTTTTCTGGATTTCATTGATAAAGTGCCCGAAGATTTTTCCGTTCCGCATGCCGATTTTACGGGCCAGAAAATCCATGGCCTGAATTCCGCTGGTACCCTCATAGATGGAAGCGATCTTGCAGTCACGGGCATATTGCTCCACCGGGTAATCCTGTGTATATCCGGCTCCACCGTATACCTGAATAGCCTGGATACAGACATCGTGTCCCTTGACGGAAAGATAGTCTTTGATAATGGGCGTAAACAAACCAAAAAGGTCGCCATGAAAAGATCGATCCTCCTCGGTTTCACCCAGTTTTTCCTTCATGCCGATCGTGGTGGTGTAGTAGAAAAAACTGCGCATCCCGTCCACATAGGATTTCATTTTCAGAAGATTTCTTCGGACATCCGGATGTTTGATGATGGGAACGGAAGGGGCGCTGTGATTGAAAAAGTCAGCCAGATCCCGTCCCTGAATCCGCCGGCGGGCATAATTCACGGCCAGCATATAGGCTGCCGAAGCATATGCCAGACCTTGTAGGCCGGTAGCCATCCGGGCATGATTCATCATGTGAAACATCACTTTTATCCCCTTGTTTTCCTCGCCCAGAAGATAGCCCACGCATTTCCCCTTTGCGCCAAGGGTCATGGTGCATGTAGCGGAACCGTGTATTCCCATCTTCTCTTCCACGCCGGTGCAGATAATGTCATTCCTTTCCCCAAGTGAACCATCATCATTGACGAGAAATTTGGGGACAATAAAGATGGAAATCCCTTTGGTTCCGGCGGGCGCGCCTTCGATCCGGGCCAGAACCGGGTGGATAATGTTTTCGACCAGATCATGATCTCCATTGGTGATAAAGATTTTTTCTCCGGTCAGAGAATAGGTGCCGGCTTCATTTTTTACAGCCGATGTGGTCAATGCTCCCACGTCACTTCCGGCATTGGATTCGGTCAACAGCATGGTGCCGCCCCATGTTCCTGAGGTCATTTTTTTGATGTATTTTGTTTTCTGTTCCTCCGTACCATAAAGCTGAATCATTTCCGCTGCTCCGTTTCCCATGGAAAGGTAGGAATAGAGAGACCAGTTTGCAGCCATGAAGTATTCAATGGTGGCAAGACCCACATGGGGAGGCGCTCCCTGTCCGCCCATCTCTTCGGAAACCATAAGATTTCCCCATTCGCCTTCTTTCATCAACTGGTAGACGCGATGGTAGGACTCGGGAACCTTGACAATGCCGTTCTCCAGATGCACACCCTGTCTGTCACCATCCACCATGGTCGGCAGGACTTCATTAATCGCGAGTTTACGGGCTTCGGTAAGCATCAGTTCACAGGTTTTGCGGCTGTATTCGGAAAATAAATCATGATTCAACATCGCTTCTCCGTTGAACTGTTCCCAGATGACAAAATCAATATCCCGACGATCTGCTAATAATTGCGCCATTTTTTTTATTGCTCCTTTTCTGAAAGTGTATGTGCGCTGATCAATCAGAAGAACCAATTTCAAAACGATTAAAAACCGTCACACCGGCGAAAGCCGGTGACCAGAAAAGAATTGAAATACTGGATAGCGCTTCGCTTCACTGTGTGTCCGGCTTTCGCCGGAATGACAACATGTGGCCTTGAAACCGGCCCAGAAAATTTTTTTTCAGCGTTGACTATCTGATTCATCAGCTTTTTTTCGTATAGTTAATTATATGCTATTCATTTTCTATTCTGTTTGGTTCCGGCTGTCAAGGGAAAGAAAATGGGATGGGGCTCTTTTGGATCACCCGGATTGCCGGAATGTCAAAAAAAAGAATTTTTTCTTTTGTTTTTTATCCGGTACGTATTATATACCATTCTCAATACAAGGAGATATGCAGTGCAAAAAATACAACCGGATCAATTGTTGGAAACAAGGGCAGGGTACCGCTGGATAATTTTTTCAATCCTTGCCATGGCGTATCTGTTTGTTTATTTCCACCGGCTCTCTTTGTCGGTTGTGGCGGATGTTCTGATAGCGGAATTTAAGACAACCGCAAGCATCTTGGGGATGCTGGGCTCTGTTTATTTTTATTGCTATGCTGCCATGCAGTTGCCTGCCGGTCTTCTTTCCGATTCCATCGGCCCCCGGAAAACCGTTACTTTTTTTCTGGTCATTGCAGCGATCGGGAGCCTGTTGTTTGGCCTGGCTCCGACAATCGGAGTCGCTTTTCTGGGCCGGGTAATGGTTGGTTTCGGCACTTCCATGGTGTTTATCCCGACGATGAAAATATTGTCCCAATGGTATCGGGAAGATGAATTCGCCCTGATGGCCGGGATATTGAATGCCGTCGGCGGAGCCGGGGTTCTGATGGCTACCTGGGTTCTGGCATCCATGGCCGCAAGTCTGGGATGGCGATTGTCCTTTGAGGTCATTGGTCTTTTGACTTTTTTCATTGCAATTTTCGCATGGCTGCTGGTACGGGATCAGCCCGCTGATACTCAAAAGATGAGTATTGATCCGAAAATGGAGCCGATTGGAAATTCATCCTCCTCAGCAAAGAGTTCACTGCTGGGCGGAGCATGGCAGGTTATCTCGGAGCGGAATTTCTGGCCGCTGGCGATCTGGTTTTTTCTTAACTGTGGTATCCTTTTTGGTTTCGGAGGCTTATGGAGCGGCCCTTATCTCATGCATGGGATTGGAATGTCCCGTGCGGAAGCAGGCTCCATATTGAGCATGATTGCCTGGGGAATGATCTTTGGAAGTCCTTTTCTTGGAGTGCTTTCCGACCGTATTCTGAAAAGCCGGAAAAAACTGTTTATCCTTTCCTCATCCGTATTAAGCCTGCTGTTTGCGCTGCTTTTCGTTTTCCCGGATGGATTGTCGAGAACCGCTCTGTATTATGTATTTTTTCTGTTTTCGGTGAGTTCTTCTGCCATTGTGGCCATTGGTTTTACATCGGCCAAAGAGCTGTTTCCAGTGGAAATCGCCGGTACATCCGTCGGTGCCGTCAATCTGTTTCCATTTCTGGGGGGTGCGGTTTTCATGCCTCTTATGGGAAAAATCCTGGATGCATATCCCAAGAATGCGACCGGAGGACATTCGCAGGAAGGGTATTCGGCGCTGCTTTTTTTCCTGTTCATATCCGCCCTGGCGGCTCTTCTGGCCTCATTTTTCATAAAAGAGACATTTGGTCGCACGGAAAGGAGAAATCAATGACATCCTTTACAAAAATTGATGATTGTCTGAGTACCCGTAACGGACATCTGTTTATTGAAGAATGCGATACAGTGGAACTGGTGAAAAAGTTCGGTTCCCCTTTATTTGTATTTTCCGAAAAACAACTCCGGGAAAACGTCCGAAGCTTCCGGAAAGGATTTTCCGCTTTCTGGCCGGGAGGGGAGGTGGAGGTGCTGCCGGCCATCAAGGCCAACTGGATTCTGGCGACAAGAAGGATACTCAGCGAAGAAGGGGCAGGTGCGGACATCTATTCGTATGGCGAACTGCATGCAGCGCTTACTGCAGGGGTCAATCCGCAAATCATTTCCGTAAACGGAGGCGGAAAACAGGAAGATCTGATTGAAAAATGTATCCAGAACAATGTCCGCATTACCGTAGAAGATCTGGATGAACCGGATCTGATCAACCAGGTTGCCGCGCGGCTTGGGAAAAAAGCCAAGATCCGGTTCCGGGTAAAACCCAATTTTCCTGAGCTTCGGAAGCCTACTGATTTTGCACAGGAAAAAGTGACAATCGATATCGGTATTCAGGTCTATAAATCCGGTATTCCTGCCCAGTACCTGCCGGAACTCGGGAAAAAGGTGCTGCAGATGTCCAACCTGGAACTGGTGGGACTGCATTTTCATGGCGGACGGCATGATCCCAGCCTCTGGTATTGGGAAAATCTGATGAGAGGATACGCAGCGCTGATTGCGGAACTTTCATCCGCATGGGGAGGGTGGCAGCCACAGGAGATTGATATCGGCGGAGGTTTTGCCATTTATCGCGATCCTCATAACAAACTGGGATTGCGTAAGGATGTTGTTGAGACCTGGCTGACCTGGCCTCTGGTGAAACTTCTGGGATTTTTCAAACCGGAATTACATTATAAAATCATGGGCAAAGTACTTCCCCTGTTTTCCAAAAAACCCAACCGGAAAATGGCCCCTACCATTCCAGAGTATGGTCAGGCTGCGGCCGGAACCTTGCATCGGGAATTATCCCGGCTGGGAATCAACACCAAGGGTGTGAAACTTCAGATCGAACCCGGTCGCTGTCTGTACGGCAATACCGGCATTCATCTGACCCGCGTGAAAAAGTTCAAACAGCAGACTCTGCCCATGCCCTGGAACTGGGTTCTGACCGATACCACCTATTTTTTTCTGGCCGGCGGAATGTATGAGTATCAGTTCAACCATTATATTTTTGCCAACCGCACGGATGACAAACCAAAATATGTAGCGGATATTGTGGGGCACTCCTGTTACGGAGACCGCATCCTTCCCATTGTTGAGGTTCCGGATGTCCAGACCGGCGATCTGATCGCAATGCTGGATATGGGTGCTTATCAGGAGGTCTCTGCCTGTAACTTCAATGCTCTCCCCAGGCCGGCAACCATTCTGGTAAACGGAAAGGATGCGGAGATCGTCCGCAGGGCAGAGACCATTGAAGATGTGTTCCGGCGGGATGTGATTCCCGAAAGATTGATCAGGAGGAAATAAATTTTTGAGCATAAGCAGGGGGAACTCTTTCAAAGGATATGCCTTTGTAATTACAGCCGCTTTTTTATGGGCCTCATCAGGGAATGCAGGAAAAGCGCTTTTTAATGACGGCATGGATGCTTTTGAACTGGTTCAAATCAGAATCACTTTGGCAGCATCTATTTTAGGACTGGCACTTGCGGTTTTTAAAAGAGAACTTCTAAAAATACGCATAAAAGATATTGGGTATTTTCTCCTGCTTGGAAGCATTGGAATGTCGATTCTTCAAGGCAGCTATTTTTATGCAATCAGTAAAATTCAGGTTGCTGCAGCCATTCTTATTCAATATATGGCACCCATATTTGTTGCCATCTATTCAATGCTTTTCTGGAAAGAAAAATTTTCCCTTTCAAAAGGAGTATCACTTCTATTGGCTTTTGGAGGATGTTATCTTGTGGTTGGCGGATATAATCTTGATCTTTTATCGATGAACAGGATTGGAATCGCAGCAGGGCTGATTTCAGCAGTAATATTTGCTGCATACACGCTCCTTGGTGAAAGAGGGATGCATCGCTACAAACCTTTTACTGTTTTATTTTACGCTTTGGCTTTTGCAACCATACCATGGCATGTTTTTTATGCTCCTTTTCATTACCTGACTGCCGGATTTACGTTACGTCAATGGTGGTGGATTACTTACATTGCAGTTGCAGGAACCATACTTCCTTTTGGATTATATTTTGTAGGGGTAAATTATATTCGTTCGACTCATGCCAGTATCACCGCAACTCTTGAACCAATAATAGCAGGAGTAATCGCTTTTTTAATTCTACACGAAAAAATGGAGATTCTTCAGATTATGGGAGGGATTATGGTTATCGCAGCAATCATAATTATTCAATTATGCCATCAACCGGACAATTTATCCCCTGAAATTATTAGAGGAAAATCCGAAATATAAGATAATTACGGGTGATTAAAAATATATACGACACTTGACTTTTTAGAGGCGAATGGGTAAGCATCTCTATCCAGGAAAATTATTTGCTCCAAGTATTATTGGGATGTTTGTGCACGAACCGACTAACTGATTTCAAAGGAGGAATGAGTATGACTAAACGCTTATTGGTTGTTTCTTTGTTACTAATCGCAGCAGTTATAACCATCAGCGGTCCTGTCGCGGCCGCCGATCAGACGATCAAGATCGCCACCCAGTCACCGCTTTCCGGCGATCAGTCCGCCGTTGGAGTTGATATCAAACGCGGCGCCGAGCTGGCTCTTGAACAGATGAGCGCACCATTGGTCAAGATGGGATTCAAGGTTGAGCTGGCTCCGTTCGATGACCAGGCCAATCCCGATACCGGTGTTGCCAACGCCAAACGGATTGTTTCCGATCCGGCAATCCTATCCGTTGTCGGTCACTATAATTCCGGCGTCCAGATCCCGTCATCCGAAGTCTATCACACTTCCGGTCTGGCCAACGTTTCTCCTGCAAACACCAACCCGAAAGTCACCACCCGTGGCTATATGGAAGTCAACCGGATCGTCGGCCGTGACGATGTTCAGGGTGTTGTCGGTGCAGACTTTGCCGCTGGAAAAAAAGTCAAAAGCGTCTTTGTTGTCCATGACAAGACTGCTTACGGACAGGGCATTGCCGAGTTCTTCAAAAAACGAGCCGAGGAAAAGGGAATGAAAATGCTTGGTTTTGAAGGAACCGAAGAGAAGGCGAACTTTGATTCCCTTCTCTCACCGATCCTTGCCGGCAATCCCGATTTGGTATACTTCGGCGGCATGTATTCCCAGGCTGCGGTCCTGTTCAAACAGGCCCGCGAGAAAGGGTATATGGGCATCTTCCTGAGTGATGATGGTTTTGATTCCTCCGATGCCGTCAAGATCGGTGGTCAGACCCTGCTCGATGGTGGCGGGACATTTTACTCCACCGTATCCGGCCCTGCCTCCATTTACCCCGGCACCGCCAAATTTGTCGCTGACTTCAAAGCCAAATACAATGCAGCACCGCAGCCTTTTGCCGCCCAGGGTTATGATTGCATGGGTATCTGCCTGAAAGCCATCGAAGCTGCCGTAAAGGCCAACGGCAACAAGTTCCCGGCCCGTGCGGCTGTCACCAAGGCGATCCGCGATATGAAGGATTACGAGGGCATCACCGGCAAATTCACTTTTAACAGTATCGGCGATCCAACAATCGCAAAATATTTCGTGATTCAGGTCGCTTCTCCTTCTCCTGCAAAATGGAGTGATAACCCGGTTGTCGAGACTCTTGACATCGCTCCTCCGAAATAATCTGTCCTAGACACATTTCTTCCGGGCTCTTTCCGGGCCCGGAAGATTTTTTATCGGGTTTACATATGAAACGGTTCCTTAAATCAATCAACGTACCTGAGCTGTTGCGTCCACTAGGTCAGCTGATATTTTTCTCACTGGGCAGCACGATCTTTCTGTCAGCCATTGCATTGGTTCTCGCATTGATTCTGGATAGGACCGTGGTCGGACAGACACTTTTCGAACGGCTGAACGTGTCTCTCTATACCTATACCCTTGTCAATCTGCCCCAGGTGGCGATTGATGGACTGACGATCGGCTTTGTCTATGCCGCCATCGCCCTTGGCTATACCATGGTCTATGGCGTTCTGGAATTTATTAATTTCGCGCACAGTGAAATCTTCGCTGTCGGTGCGTTTGTCGGCGTTGAAATCCTGATTGCGCTTGATACATTCGGAATTCTGGCGGATGCCTCTATTCTGATGGCCTATATTTATCTGATCCTGGCCATCCTGGGGGGCATGTTGGCAGCCGGAGGGCTGGCCGTTGCCGTGGAACGTGTGGCGTATCGGCCCCTGCGTCATGCATCACGCCTGGTACCGCTGATTTCGGCAATCGGTGTCTCTTTTCTGCTGCAGGATGTCATCCGCCTCGTGGAAAGCCTGACAACCGGACAGTTCAACAGGATCTTTCCAACCTTTGGAAATTTCGACAGTCGCGTGATTCTTGCCAAAATGACCATGGGGACAACCCCGATAACGCTGGGCATGTCCATCAAATCGATTATTGTTATTGTCTCGGCAGTGCTGATGCTGGTGGCATTGAACTACCTGGTAAACGCCACCAAGATCGGCAAGGCCATCCGAGCCGTGGCTCAGGATCATCCCACCGCCAGCCTGATGGGTATCGATGTGAACCGGATCATCTCGCTGACCTTTCTGGTCGGCGGTATGCTGGGCGGGGCCGCGGGTGTTTTATATGCGCTGAAATTTACCCGGATCGACCCGTTTGTCGGTTTTTTCCCCGGCTTGAAAGCATTCACCGCCGCTGTCCTGGGGGGGATCGGTAACATGACAGGGGCACTGCTAGGCGGTATTGTTCTCGGTATGCTGGAAACCTTTGCAGGTTCCTATATGGGTGTTTTCACCATGGGTGCGGCTGGCTCCGAATACAAGGATATCTTTGCTTTCAGCATCCTGATTCTGGTGCTCATCTTCCGCCCGCAAGGGCTCATGGGTGCAAATGTGGCCCAGAAGGCCTAAGGAGGAGCAGATGGTCCCGACATTTTGGACAGACATCATCAAAAAACCGGAACAGGGGATATATCCGCACATCATCATACTTGCCCATATGATTCTGGGTACCGGCCTTGTCTATATCAGCCCACGCTCGAATCTGGCTTTTCTGGTGTTGATTACCTCTTTTTTTACACTGTATTATTTCAAGGCGGATCAGCGCTTTAAACTGATTGTCGGTGTGGTCCTGACGCTGTTTATTTTACCGGTGGTGGGTGTCCGCAACATCTTCTACCTGGAGGTTATCTTTCAGATCAGCGTGTTTGCGGCCCTTGCGCTGGGCTTGAATATCGTGGTCGGTTTTGCCGGTCTGCTTGATCTGGGATACGTGGCATTTTATGCTGTCGGGGCCTATCTGTGGGCGTTTTTCGGTTCCCAGCAATATTATGTTCTACCCTTTGCACCGGGGACCCAGCCGTCCAATCTGCCTTTCCTGCTGCCTGGAGATGCCTTTTATCTGTTCATGTTCGCAGCGATATTCGTTGCGGCGCTGACCGGTATTCTGCTCGGTACACCGGTACTGCGGCTGCGCGGCGACTACCTGGCCATCGTGACCCTGGGCTTTGGGGAAGTCATCCGCGTTCTGGCAAACAACCTTGACAAGCCGCTCAATTTCACCAACGGACCTCAAGGGATCACCCCGATTCAGCGGCCAACCATGCCTCAGGCCGCTGTTGATGTCTTCAACAAACTGTTCGGGGGCGTCGTCGGGCATGAAGTCAGCCCCGCTGATATGTATAACGTCATGTTCTACCTGCTGGCACTGGCGGTTATCATCGTCATTGTTTTTGTGACCCGGCGTCTTGACGACTCGAAAATCGGCCGGGCCTGGACAGCGATCCGGGAAGATGAGACTGCGGCGATTGCCATGGGTATTCCGCTGGTCAAAATGAAGCTGGCTGCGTTTGCGGTCGGCGCCTCATTTGCCGGGGTTATGGGTGTCCTTCTTGCGGGAAGCCGTACCTTCATCAGTCCGGAATCGTTTTCATTCATGCAGTCTATCGGCGTTCTGTCGATGGTTATCCTGGGGGGATCGGGCAGCATCCCCGGCGTAATTTTGGGTGCAGCCACGGTCACCATCCTGAACTTGCAGGTACTCCAGGGCCTTTCTTTACATTTGAGTCAGCTTCGCCAGAGTGATGCGGTTATTCCAATCATCAACTTTGCCTGGGCCGACCTGTCCACCCAGCTGGATCCGGCCAAATATCAGCGCCTGCTGTTCGGGCTGATTCTGATCCTGATGATGATCTTTCGTCCGGCGGGTCTGATCCCGTCACAGCGCCGTAAACGCGAGCTTGCTTCCGACGAAGCCGAGGGCGGGGAATAAGGCAAGGAGAACCATGGCACTGCTGGAAACAAATAACATCGTTAAAAATTTCGGCGGTCTTATCGCCGTCAACAAGGTCAATTTCAAGCTTGAATCAGGCCGGATTGTCAGTATCATTGGCCCGAACGGAGCCGGCAAGACTACATTTTTCAATACCTTGACCGGAATTTACAAACCAGACCAAGGTCGGATCACCTTCAACGGAAGACCGTTAAATGGACTGAGGCCCGACCAGATCGCATCACGCGGGATTGCTCGTACTTTTCAGAATATTCGTCTTTTCGGCAATATGTCGGTTATTGAAAATATTCTGGTGGGTATGCATGTCCACCTGAAGCAATCGTCCATTGATACCCTTTTTCATCTGCCTTTTTTTAAAAAAGAAGAAAGAGAATCGGAACAAAAAGCGGAAGAACTGATGACGTACGTGGGTCTTCAAGGGGTAGGCAATGAGCTTGCCAAGAATTTGCCCTATGGCGGCCAGCGGCGGCTGGAGATTGCCCGCGCCCTGGCCGCCGATCCGCTCATGCTGCTTCTGGATGAACCGGCTGCCGGCATGAACCCGCAGGAAACCGAGGATATCATCCGTCTGTTCCGGCGCATCCGGGATGAAAAGGGTATCACGATTCTTCTCATCGAACACGATATGCGTGTGGTCATGAATATTTCGGAGCAGATATGCGTGATGGATCACGGTGAAAAGATTGCCGAAGGGACCCCGGATGAGATCCGTTCCAACACCCAGGTGATTGAGGCGTATCTCGGGCGCGGCGCTGCCGCCGGCCAGCATGAGGAGAAGAACGCATGAGCCTCTTATCCCTTCATGACATTCACAGCTTCTATGGCCATATCCATGCCCTGAAAGGTATCTCGGTCGAGGTCAACGAGGGCGAGATCGTGACGTTGATCGGCTCGAACGGCGCCGGCAAGAGCACCACACTGCGCACCATCTCCGGCTTACTACACCCCAAGCAGGGAACGATCCTGCTGGGCGGCAAGGATATCTCCCAGATGAAACCGCATTCCATCGTCCTCGCCGGTCTCGGCCACGTGCCTGAGGGCCGGGGAATTTTTCCGAAACTGACCGTCAAGGAGAATCTGGAGATGGGTGCATTCACGCTGGATGATCCGGAGGAGATCGAGCGCCGGATGGAATACGGGTTTGAGATGTTTCCGCGACTGAAAGAACGGATCAACCAGTATGGCGGCACTCTTTCGGGCGGCGAACAACAGATGCTCGCCATTGCCCGCGGACTGATGTTGAATCCGCGTCTTCTGATGCTCGACGAGCCTTCCATGGGCCTTTCTCCGGTTCTGGTGGAGCTGATTTTTGATATCATCAAAGCTTTGAATGAGAAGGGCACCACAATCCTGCTGGTGGAACAGAATGCGCTGATGGCCCTTTCCATTGCGCACCGGGGCTATGTGCTCCAGAACGGTAAGATTGTGGTCAGCGACACAGCAGCCAGTCTGAAACAAAATGAAATGGTACAAAAGGCCTATCTGGGTATTGATTGATCTGGGGTTTTTTGGCTATCCGATTGACTTGTTTCTATATAGTTTCTCCGAGAATTGCTGCCATTTGGAGACCCAAAAATCACTATTCAGGAATTTCAACGGGTTTTGCAATCGGAATGAGCAACAGATAGTGATTCTTACTCCTTCATGCCATAATCTTTTTTCTCCTGATTCCTGCAAAACCAATTAGGCCTGATGCAAAAAGCCAGACTGCGCCGGGTAAGGGGACAGGTTCAGATTCGATTTCGACACCCATGACCTTGTAGTCATCATTCCAGTCTGTTACAGAAAATGCAAATATTTTCCCAGTCCGATTCTCAGCATAAAGATCAGTAAAATCAAATTGACCATTGCCGGGAATATCCGCTTCAATCAACAGAACTCCATTGACGGAAAGGCTAAATTCGTCGTTCCACCCCACCATTGTGAACCATGCCTTATTGATGATCACATCCTCAGAAAATGTAAGGATCAGCCTTTCATCAGCCCCAAGTCCATCAATTTGGCCTGAATCCAATAAGCCGGATTTAACACCCAACCCTGATTCTGACTGGGTGACCAGACTGTTATACCATGTCCCGAACCAAAAGGATTGGGCGGTTGCGGTAACCGAAATGTCATCTTCAAAAGATATAGAATCTGCAACTTGCCTGTTGCCGGAAAAATCAAAGTTGATGGATAAGGCTTTGACCTCGGTAGGGGATAGAAAGACCAGAAAAATAAGAAGGAAAAATGTAAAAAGCATTTTCATAGGGAGCCCCTTTTTTTTGCTGATTTCACGTTATTTGTTTATTCTCCTTCTAATTCCCACAAGACCGATTAGACCAGAGCCTAAGAGCCAGATTGCGTCGGGAATGGGGACGGCATTGGCCGTCAGTCGGACCGTATCCAGCCCCTCCAATCCGTCCAAGTTCAGATATGCCACATCCCAATTCCATCCTTCGGGCAACAGATAGCTTCCGAATATGCCATTAATGCCGCTTTTTGCATAGAGGATATCGAAAGTGTCTCCTACTTCTGGAAGGAAACCTTCCCAAAGGCTCACCTCAAGCTTTCCAGCAAGGGATGCATCGCCACCGAGGATTTTCAGGAAGTCGTAGTCCGTACCCTGATCATACCCTCCCAATTCGATAGCCAGGATCCCGCTGGTCTGATCAAAGCTGCCGTTGATGGTCAATGAGCCCGGTGAGCTGCCCGGCGCCAAAGTTCCGCCCTGTATGTTAAAGCTCGCGTCCACCACGCCTGCACCTTGGAAAAGACCGCCGGAGTTTATGATGATATTGTCTGCGGTAAGCGTCCCGCCCGAGAAGTTATATGTTCCCGTGCTGCCGGCATTGGCCGCGATTGTAATATCGCCGCTGACCGTATGCATCCCGCCGGTTTGATCGAAGGTGCCATTGCCATTCATGCCGACATAGGTGTTGCCACCTACCTCCAGTGTACCGCTTTTCAGGTTGAAGGTGCCATTGCCGGTCGTCTCGTTGCCGAGAACCAGGTCACTGCCGATAGTGTGGGAGCCTTCACCCTGGGTGATAGTGCCATTACCTGTAAGACCGATATGTTCATGTTGACCCACGGCCAAACTTCCGTCATTCAAATCGTATTTTCCATCACCATCAGCTTCTTGGCCGAGGGTGAGGCCGAGAGCCTGATGCGTACCGCCTGTCTGGGTGAAGCTCCCTTCACCGTTCATGCCCACAAATGTGTATCCTGTAACGGAGAGATCACCGCCCTGTAAGTCATAGCTACCTGTGCTTCCCACGTCATTGGCCAGAACAAGATCACTGCCGATTTCGTGCGTGCCGTTGGTCTGTTTGAAAGAGCCTTCACCGGAGACACCGATCCGCTCCGCTCCGCCGACGGATAACATCCCGTCATTATTCAGTTCATAATAACCGCTGCTTCCTTCCGACTGCCCAAGCACAAGGCCATTGGTGGTGTGTGTTCCGCCGTTCTGGTTAAAAACACCTGTGCCATACTGTCCGACATCGGTCCACCCCCCCACATCCAAAATTCCACCGTACAGGTTATAGGTGCCGGTGCCTTCCTCCAGTTCCCCGAGAATCAGGTGACCCGCGGTCTTGAAAATGCCGCCATCACCCCCGTAATAGGGGTAGATGGTGTCAGGTCCCTGATTGAATTCGCCATTTCCAAAACTTCCCACAACCGCCCTGTCTCCATCAACCGTAAGGCTCCCGCTGCTCAGGTTATAAACGCCTTTGCTGCCCGCGAAAGCGTCAACATAGAGATTCTGTGTAACTGTATGGGAACCGCCTGACTGGTTGAAGATGCCTGAGCTGCCTGTTTCACGACCGATATACTCATTGCCCTGGACATTCAATTCACCATCAATCAGATTATAGGTTCCACTCGAACCTGAGTAATATCCAACCGTGAGATCATTGTTCTTTACGGTGTGAATGCCGCCTTCCTGGGTGAAGGTTCCGTTACCTTTATGGCCTACCACAACAGGACCATCCACAGTAAGAGTCACCGATGAATCGCCGGACAGACTATAATTTCCTGTGCTATTTTCCTGGCGAGCTAAGGTGAGGTCAACGATATCCACTGTACCGCCTGATTGGTAAAACTTCCCCAAGCCTCCCCATTCGCCGAGAACGATCCCGCCGGGTCCGTTTGGACCAACGACGATACTGCCGCCAGTCATATCATAGACGCCATGACCGTTGGACTGGTCCCCCAGGTACAGGGCACCACTGAACTGAAATTCCCCGCCGTCCTGATAGAAATATCCTTCTCCGTCGGTGCCGATCTTCACTTCATAACTTTCCTTGACGAGGGTTCCCGTTCCGGAAAGGTGGTATTCAGCCAAACCCCCGTTTGTCCCGTTGATGGAGAGGTAACTACTGAGCGTCAGGGTATTTGCGGAATGTTCCAGAACCATGCTGGTCCCAAGTCCGTTTGCGCTGATCCGCAACTCCGACAGGGTCGGAGTTGCCTCGTTGTCATACGTGACAGTTCCGTAGCTATCTAAAAATGCCTGATCGCCTTCGACCGGCAGACCGTTCGTCCACTTGCTAACGTCCGACCAATTGCCATCTCCTACATTCCAATGAGTAGCAGCACCTGCTGTTCCTGGCAAGGCAAGTCCTATGAAGGCAGCTGCTATCACCAACGAGAAACCCAAAAATAATCCCCTTATTTTCATATATACTCCTCCAGTAACTTTTCGCTTATTGAGATTGTTATTGAATCATACCTGATTTCGCGGGTTGATTTGCTTCATTCCCACAGTCCTAGATGCGTAAGGATTTTTTTTCATCCTCGCTTCATGGTTGATATGGCAATAGTATGATTTTATGGTTTTATTTGACAATCCCGAAAAAGAGAAATAAGAAACCACACTACTTCACTTGAGCTATCAAAAAATCGGCTCGAATGTCAAGATAAAAAAAGCGCTGTATCAAGGCAATCGCACATCTATAAGGAACAGTATTCGCTGATATTTTTCTTTTTCGCATGCACCCAAGTATCGTAATTTCCTGTTATGATATATAATATTTTGTATGAAAATAAATTAATGAAATCATAAATAAATATAGGCTTCTATCTGTTTTTTAAGATAACCTCTTATATTATTACCTGAATTTTGCACCAAACGCCTTGCAAATGGGCATACAACCCATGAAAGCATATTGATGAAGGGTTTGCAGCATTAGAATAAATCACCATTTTTTACCCAGTTGGTAAAATTCAGTTTGTTTGGTATGTGCAAGTGCCTTTTAATGGCGGCCTCACGGGGCTGAATCCGATACCAGTAAAATCAAGGATTCACAAGAAATGCATTTTTATGTCTTAACAAACAATTTGATATTAAATGAAATATTATCCGTGCAAAAAATTTCTTGCACGGAATTTGACCAAAGTGGTGCAAAATTCAGGTATTAACAAATAAGGCGGTTCAACATGGACGATAAACTGATCTTCAAGAGTCGGATGGTGTCAACAGCAATATCTATGCAACATGTAGAGAGGTGTTTGAAAAGTTGAAAACAGTTGAATGAAAATCGGAGAGTCACCTCTGGTTTTTTTACTCGCCTTGAAAAACAGGTTCCCGTTTTTCAAGAAAAGCAGTGAATCTTTCGATGACATCTTTTGAGCCCTGGGTATAATAGTGGGTATAATAAGGCCGGAATTTCATGAAATCATGGAATGTCCCAATTATTTCCCGATTGGTAAAATTCGCAGATATTGCCCGATGGGCAATTAAGCGTGCGTAAATGAATGCACATTAGTGAGGCGTTTTCCGATGTGGATCTCCGCGATTTTTAGATCGTAAGACGTCTGAAGATTGAGCCAGTATTGCGGTGACTGGTTGAATGCACGTCCAATCAGCAATGCCAGCTCCGCCGTCACCGGACGATCGCCCTTGATAACATGCGAAATCCGCATGGGCGATACCCCGATGGCTCGCGCGAACTCGGCTTGCGATATACTCATCTCTCCTATGATTTCAGCCAGAAATTCTCCTGGATGAATTGCAGGTAGACCATTCTTGACCATGCTATTTTCTCCTCTAATGATAATCGACAATTTCAACGTCATAAGCGTCTCCATTTTTAAAGCGGAAGCAGACGCGCCATTGGTCGTTAATGCGAATACTCCATTGACCGGAACGATCATGAATCAGAGCCTCAAGTCTGTTAGAAGGAGGGAACCGCAAGTCTTCGAGGCGTAAGGCTCCATCCAACTGTGTCAAACGCATTGCTGCACGTTTGAGTATGTCCTGCGGCAAGCGGCGTGATTTTCCGGTAGCAAAGAAGCGTTCCGTTTCGGATGAAGCAAAAGTTTGAATCATAATAAAAATATAAACAATTTGTTTATTAATGTCAAGAGTATTTATGCCAGAAAAACGGGACAGGATATTTTCGATTATGGCATCATTGATTTTCCATATCTTGATCTGCTGTTTGAGTTTATCCTTTCTTTTTTAAATTAATTTCGATAAAATAACCTTGTAAATATAAACAATATCGTTTCTACTCGCCTTGAAAAACAGGCTCCCGTTTTTCCATAAAGGCGGTGAATCCTTCGATAACATCTTTTGATTCCCGGACAACAGCGCTCCCCTCGGCCTCAACATCAAGACCTTTTTCAAGCCCCTGGTATACACCGGCGCTCATTGCTTTTAGAACGCAGCTTACGGCAACCGGCGGCCTTTTTACGAGTTTTTCAGCAAAAGCCATAGCCTCATCCATGAGTTTTTCAGGCAGGCAGATCTGGTTGACCAATCCGATTTCAAGAGCCTGGGCAGCGGTAAGCCGTTTGCTGAACAGGATCATATCCAGCGCTTTCGCCTGTCCGATACATCTCATGAGCCTTTGCGTTCCTCCCCATCCGGGAATGATGCCCAGATTCAGTTCCGTAAGGCCGATGAATGATTTGGGCGAGTCAGCCATGATCCTGAAATGGCAGCACAGGGCCAGTTCCAGTCCTCCGCCAAGCACATGACCGTTTATAGCGGCGATCAACGGTCTTGCGATTTTATCCACCCTGGTCCACAGCTCCCATCCTTTTGGACCGGTTTTATGGCCATTGACACTGTCATTGACATCAAATCCCGCAGAAAAGCACTTCTCTCCTGCGCCGGTCAGGATGATGACCCGCAGGTCTTTATCTTTTTCCACTTCGTCCAGAACCGTTTCCAGATCCAGCATGGCTTCATAGTTCCAGGTGTTGGCCGGTGGCCGGTTGATGGTGATGATCCCGATATGGTTTTCTTTTTTGAATAAGATGTTTTTCAGATCCATGGGTTGATTCCTTCACTCTTTTATATTGCATAATTTTTTGGCATACGCTTGTTTTTCTTTCATGTTCACCTGGCGTGAAATCATGATCCGCTGAGCCTGGGGTGATCCGGCTCCGTGCATGGATTCGGTGAGATAACCGACTGCAGCTGTTCCGAGTGTCAGGTTTTCAATCAGGCGAAGGATCCGCATGCGGTTTTCCACTGGCACGTCTTTTGACCCCTGACAATATTTTTCCAGCCATTTCCCGATTTCCGGAGAACGGAAATCCGCTTCCGAGGGAAGTGTGACCATCAGGCCGCCCGCAATATCCTGGGCCAGGCGTGCAATCTCATAGGGGAAACGGGTGACATTCTGTTTGGAGACATTGGCCAGAAGCGTATTGACACTATAGGTTCCGCTGGGCTCTTTATGCCCTTCCGCCGCGCAGGACAAGGAACCGCAATACAGGGTTTCGTTCAACTGGTTCATTTCAATGATTTTATCCTTGATATGGGAAGCCTTGAGCGTGCCGTTGTATTCGGCAATGGTCTGGGAAGCCCCGATCAGGACATCTCCCACACCGGTTTTGCAGGCATAACTCTGCCGGTGATAGGATGCGAATTTTTCAACCAGTGATCCTGCAAAATCATATTCCTTATACATGAACACCCGTTCCCAGGGTACGAACACATCATCGAAAACGACCAGCGCTTCATGGCCCCCGTATGTCTGGTTCCCGGTATCCATGGGATTGTCTTCAAGTTTGCGGGTGTCGCAGGACTGACGTCCGACGATATAGGTGATTCCCTTTGTATCGCTTTGCAAGGCAAAGGAGATCGCATAGTCCCGATCCTCTTTTTTCATGGAGATGGTGGGCATGACGATGATCTCATGGGAATTGACCGCACCGGTCTGGTGTGCCTTGGCTCCCCGGACAACGATTCCATCCTTTCTTTCTTCCACCACATGCAGGTACATGTCCGGGTCCGGTTGTCCGGAGGGGGGCAGGGATCGGTCTCCTTTTGGGTCGGTCATAGCGCCATCGCAGATAAGATCGTTTTCCTGCACAAAGGATAGATATTTCAGAAAGCGTTTGTTGTAGGAGGTTCCATACCGGGCATCGATATCGTAGGTGACGATGGAAAGCGCATTCAGTGAATCCATGCCGACACAGCGCTGAAAACAGCAGGCAGTGTGCGCTCCCATCAGCCGTCCCATTTTGGTTTTCTGAATCAGGTCTTCCCGGCTCTGGTGGATGTGGGTGAAGCGGTTGATTCTTTTTCCGGTCAGATGGGAGATGGCGGTCATGGTATCCTGGAATTCCGGCAGACCTGCCATCTCATATGTTTTGGCCACTGCATTCATGGATGGACGGATCATGGGATGATCCACCGGGTTTTCGATTCTTTTGCCGAACATATAGACAACCAGGTTCAGCTTTCGAAGGCTCTCTTCATATTGTGCTGCCGTCATCATGGGACAATCTCCTTGCATCATCAAAACATGCATCTTTGCTGCTTTTATTTCAGAAACGGATTTCAAGGTGGAACAAGCAATCCTGTGTGAAATCAAAACAACCTGAATGAATGATATTCTATATAGTAAAAAGCAGTGTGGGAGGTCAAGTCATTTCCAAAAAATAAGTTTTAATATTATAATAATATATAGTTAACAAAAATTATTGTGAATGGTGAACTGATTTCTTTAATTATTTTTTTATAGAATATTGTTCAAATTTTATTGAATCAAACGGCTTTTTTGTTTATGGTACAAAACCAGTCAGAGATAATCGGGTGCAATTAAAAGTGTTGGATTTCGATTATTCAACGGTTTTGATTACACCCAAGATAATCCGGGAAAGGGTCGTGAAGTGACAACCAAAAAACAGCACATTCTGGATGCAGCCGTATCCATCATGTCCCGGAAAGGAAAAGACGCAACGGTTGCGGAGATCGCAACCGCTTCAGGCATCACGGATTCGGTTCTGTATCATCATTTTAAAAATAAGGAGGATCTGCTGTTCCATTCAGCAGGAGCGTATCTGAAAACCGGAATAGAGGAACTGAAGCAGTACCTTCAGGGGATTTCCGATCCGATCAGCCGCCTCCGGAAGTTCATCTGGTTTCAGCTTGATTATCATGACTCCAATCCCCAGTATGCCTATTTCACCATTTTTGAATGCAGGTCCAAAAAGGATTTTTTTCACCATGAGGCGTTTGATCCCTTTCGCCAATGGACCAGGATTCTCAGAGAGATTTTTGTCGACGGCATCCATGAAGGACTGTTCTCAAAAGATCTCAACACCTTTGTGCTTCGGGATATGGTACTGGGACTGCTGGATGTGGAGAACATCATGTTTTTTACAAGCCGGCTCGGAGAAAAAGCGCAGACCGATCTCGACGGCATTCTTGAATTACTGCTCCCCATGCTGACATCAAGGCCCCATGCACAAAATGAAAAAGCACACCGGATGGTCATTGCAGCAGAGGCCCTGTTTGCACAAAAAGGATATGACAAGGCCACGATTTCGGAAATATCGAAGATCGCCAATGTGGCCGAAGGCACGGTATATGAATATTTTCAAAATAAGGAGGATCTGCTGCACTCTGTGTTTCAATACCGGTTTCAGGAACATCTGGCTTCTTTAGGTGAACTTTTTGAAATCAAAACGCCCTTGCGCAAACTCAGGCGGTTCATGCGTTACCATTTTTCCATCTATCTGAACCAGCCGGATTTTGCCAAGACCTTTATTCTGAACGGAATCTTTAACCGCCGCTTTTATCAGACACCGGCGTATGCTGATTTTCAGAAGTATATGAATTTCCTGGATCCGATTCTGGACCAGGGGAAGAGGGAAGGACATGTCCGGCCTTCTGTAAATAACCGGATATTTAAAAACCTGTTTATCGGTGCATTCAGTCATATGGCCCTGCGCTGGCTTTTTGTGGATCGGAATTCCCGGATCGATAAGACAAGCGAGATCAATCATGTGATTGAGGTTTTGGAGCGGGCGGTTTCCGTGTCCGGTACACCAAACTTGCCCCCATAAGCGCTAACTGAAATTGATTATTCGTAATTAACAATTGATTATTGTTTTACCATTTGTATGTGGAGTGAAAACCGGAATTCGGACAGGAGAGCAAAAAAATGAAAAATTCCATACCTCGTGTGAATGGCCCTGATGATTATACAGACGAGATGGCGGATAAGCGGCTTGCCTTTATCAGGGAAAAGACCGGTGTTGAAGCCGGGCACATCCGCAAGTATTCGTTTGACCCTGCAAGACTTCAGGGAAATATCGAAAATTTTGCAGGGGTTGCGCAGGTTCCCATTGGGCTTGCAGGCCCTTTGCTGGTCAACGGGGAGCATGCACAAGGAGAATTCTATGTGCCGCTGGCCACCAGCGAGGGAACCCTGGTGGCCAGTTACAACAGAGGCATGAAAGTAATCAAGGAGAGCGGGGGAGTGAAAACAACCGTTGTGGATGATGCCATGCAGCGTGCGCCGGTATTCCATTTTACGGATGCACGGGAGGCAAGGGATTTTGGAATCTGGGTAACGGAAAATTTTGAAAGCATAAAGGCAGCGGCGGAGAGCACGACTTCATCCGGGAAACTGAGGAATATCGAACAGTATCCTGCCGGCAAGATGATGTTCCTCCGTTTCAACTTCACAACCGGCGATGCTGCGGGTCAGAATATGGTCAGCATGGCGACATTTGCCGCCTGCGAATGGATCAAGCACCGCTATCCAGGAATTCAGCGCTATCTTCTTTCCGGGAATATGGACACGGACAAAAAAACATCCTATATCAACACACTGAGGACCAGGGGAAAGCGGGTTGTCGCAGAGATGGTCATACCGGCAAAGGTTCTGGAAGATCTGGCAGGCGCACCCATTGATGTTCTGATCCGGCAGCGGCATGTCAGTAATCTCGGCAGTTTCATGGCCGGAGCGAATAACAATGGCGCGCATTCGGCAAACGGGATTACGGCATTATTCATTGCAACCGGGCAGGATGTGGCCAATGTGGCGGAATCCTCTGCGGCCCTGGTTTATGTGGAAAAGACAAAGGAAAATGACTATTACTACTCCATCACACTGCCGTCTTTGATTGTGGCCACCTATGGAGGCGGGACCGGTCTCGCCACACAAAAAGAGTGCCTGGAAATTCTGGGATGCTACGGCTCCGGAAAAGTTAAAAAGCTGGCCGAGATTGTCGCTGCCACAGTCGTGGCTGGTGAGATATCTCTTGCCAGTGCAGTCATGGCCGGTGAATGGGTTTCCAGTCATGAAAAATTCGGCAGGAACCGATGAAAATTGAAATCAGGTTTTTTATTCCCCCTTGAGGAGGGGTTTGGGGGGTGTCATACAGTTTACTATCTAAATAAAGGATATGGATTCATATGCAACGACACTTTACAGGCAGAAAGGCCCGAAAATGGGTTTTGACCAATCTGTTTCAACAGTTTGCCAATATGGCGGATCTGACGCCTTTCATCAGAGGGATTCGTAAACAGACGGATGTGATCCGGAATGTACCTTATCAATCGGATGGAAGCGAGGCTCATGTATTGGATGTGTATCGGCCTAAAAATCGAACCGGTCTTTTGCCGGTGATGATCTATATTCATGGCGGAGGGTTTACTCTCTGTTCCAAGGAAACCCATCGGAGTGTTGCACTTCTGTTTGCGCGTTTTGGTTTTCTGGTTTTGAATATCAACTATCGTCTGGCTCCCAAATATCCGTATCCTGCTGCCCTGGAGGATGCCTGCCATGCATACAGATGGGCGGTTGAAAATGCTGAATCCTATGGAGGAGATAAAAACAGGCTATCCCTGGCCGGAGAATCCGCTGGTGCCAATCTTGTGCTGGGGCTGACGATCGCAGCCGGCTATCAACGTCCTGAGCCCTTTGCAAAACTGGTCTGGGAAACCAATATCAAGCCGGTTTCCGTCCAGATTATCGCGGGTCTCCTTCAGGTCAGCAATCCGGAAAGGTATTCCCGTGTACGGAGGGCGAGATTGAAACAGATGAACGATATATCCTATGACATTGTCCGGGATGTGGCAAACGCCTATCTTGGGAAGAAGTTCAAAAAACATGAAACGGAAAATGCCCTGAGTGATCCCCTTGTCATTATGGAAAAAGCAGGACAGCCGGATCATCCTCTTCCGCCGATCTTTGCCGCTGTCGGCACGGCAGATATCCTGTACGAGGATACAGTACGGCTGGAAAAAGCACTCCGTTCAAAAACCGATCTGGCAGAGACCCATTACTATCCAAACGAACCTCATGTATTTCATTTCATGTCCTGGCGAAAAAACACACTTGGATTCTGGAAGGATTGCAGTCGATTTTTGAATCAATATGCCCTGAAAGCGTAAGACTTTTTGCTTGACTACATCCTAATGGCAAGCTACGTTATGTTACCCATTTTACCGACACAGTTTGGCAGCGCATCCTTACCGTAACAAGATGTAATTGAAGCTGTGCAATTATATTACCGGAATTGATCAAATGAAATAGCAAGTGCCGAATGACACGTCACTGAAATTTTCAGGAGAATCACAATGAGCACTAACCATACCGGATTTGATGACTCAATCGCACTGCGAAGGCAAGCGGAACAGATAGCTCAAAAAAAAGCAGCCCGGATACCGGAGAATCCGACCTCGGAGGAATCCCGGAAATTGATCCATGAGTTGCATGTCCATCAGATCGAGCTTGAAATGCAGAATAATGAACTCCGTAAAACACAGCGCAAACTGGAAGCTTCCCGGGACCGGTATATCGATCTTTTCGATTTCTCACCTGTGGGTTATTGTACCCTAAACGAGAAAGGTGTGATTCTGGAAGCCAACCTTACCGTGGCAAAGATGCTGGGTATAGCCCGAAGTGCTCTGATTCAGAATACGCTGACCCGGTTCATCCTCAGGGAAGACCAGGACATCAGCTACCATAACCGCTTAAATCTTTTTAAGACCGGTCAGCCGCAGGAGTGTAATCTGCGGATGGTAAAAACGGACGGGACGATCTTCTGGGCTCATCTGGAAACCAGTGTTTCGAAAGATGCAGACGGCTCTATCATAAGCCATGTTGTGTTGAGCGACATCACCGAACTCAAGTTTCAGGAGGATGAGCGAGAGTTGAAGGCAATTTTGGTTCTATCGTTTGATAAGCCGGATTATTTCCCTGAACGCATGGCTACCCTGACCGCCTCCCTGCAACGTTGGTCGGGATGTGAAGCGGTTGGGATCCGTCTTCGCGACGGGGCAGATTATCCCTATTATGAGACCAGAGGGTTCCCTCCGGCTTTTGTACATGAAGAAAATCACCTTTGCGCGTTCGACCGGGATGGTGAACTCCTGCGTGATCGCGCAGGCAACCCCGTTCTGGAGTGCATGTGTGGCAATATTCTGAGCGGACGGTTCGATCCCAACAAACCATTCTTCACTACCCATGGGAGTTTCTGGTCCAACAATACCTCCTCCCTGCTCGTCACCACCACTGAAACCGACCGCCAGGCAAGAACCCGTAACCGGTGCAATAGCGAAGGGTATGAATCGGTAGCGCTTATCCCCTTGCGAAACAATCATCAGGTTTTTGGATTGTTGCAATTCAATGATCACCGTCCAGGGCGTTTCACTCCCGTTCTGATTGCTCATCTGGAAAGAATGGCCGATAATTTGGCCATCGCTCTTTCACGGATGCAGGCCGCAGAGGCCTTGCAGAAAATGCATGATGAGTTGGAGGTTCGGGTAGAGGAACGGACCCGGGCTCTGACCTTATCCAATCAACAACTTTCCAAGGAGATCAAGGAACGTAAACAAGCCGAAGAGCAGTTGCGAAAAAGTAAGGAGATGCTACAGACAATTTTTGATGGGATTTCGGACCCCCTTGTGTTATTGGGCAGGGATATGAGGGTGCGGTTTTTGAATAAAAGTGCCGGTCAATATTTTTGTTTAACGGAACCTCGGAAAGCTATCGGTGAATTCTGTTACAAGGTATTCAAAGGAGAATCGAATCTCTGCAAGGGGTGTAAAATTTCTATCGCATTCAAAAAGGCAGAGGATATGGAATTTGAGAGAAAAGGCTACATGGATGAACTCCGGGAGGAAAGGGTTTTTCTGTATCCGTTAAATCTGAAAAATGGAAAACCCAATGAGATGATTTATCGGATCAGCGACATCACCGAGAGGAAGGTATTAGAAAAACGATTGATTCAGAACGAAAAAATGGCATCCCTTGGCGTCCTGGTGTCCAGTATCGCCCACGAAATCAATAACCCCAATGCCTTTATTAATTTTAATATTCCCATTTTAAAAGAATATATCGAGCATATGATTGAGATTATCGATAAGTATGGCAAGATGCATCCTGAACTGGAATTGTTTAACATGTCTTATCCGGAATTCCGTAAAGATATTTTTAATCTGGTTTCAAATATCGAACACGGTTCTGAACGAATCAGCGGTTTTGTTACCAATCTGAAGGAGTTTTCCCGGATAAAATATAGAGGAAAGGAAACCCGGATCGACTTGACTTCAGTTGTGGAAAAGGCTGTTTCCATTTGCAGGGCAAAGGTAAAAAAAATGGTTAAATCGCTGATCGTTGATATTCCGGAGGATTTTCAGCAGATCAACACCGATCCCATTGCCTTGGAGCAGATACTGATCAACCTGCTGATAAATGCCGCCCAGTCTGCGGATAAAGAGGATTCCTGGATCCGGCTGAGTGCTGCGATGGGGAACAAGTGGTTGGATCATACAATTATTGAAGTGAAAGACAATGGATGTGGTATTGATGAAAAAAATATAGACCGTATCCATGATCCTTTTTTTTCTACAAAAACACAAGACGAGGGAACGGGTCTTGGATTATTTATCTGTCATAACCTGATTACCAGTTTAGGTGGCCGTATCGAGGTTGAAACCAAAGTCGGAGAATTCAGTGCTTTTCGGGTGTTGATTCCCGACCTTGATAGAAGAAAAGAACTGAGGATATAGTTTTTCTTCTCTGCGAATACAAATTATTATATTTAAATACAATATGTTGAGTATTAAGCTGTTTTACTCTGAATTCCGGTTGGGAAAGGGTGTGGAATGGATAACAGTATTCTCATCGTCGACGATGAACGAGATTTTCTTGAAAGTGTGAAAAGAGGCCTGGTAACTTATGGTTATAAAAAAGTCACCATTGAGGATCACCCCCGGAAAGCGGTCTCATTATGTGAAAACGGGGCGGTTTTTGATATCGCTTTGATCGATATCACTATGCCGGATATCAACGGTGTGGAACTGCTTGAAATACTGAAAAAAATAAGTTCTACCACCGAATGTATCATGGTTACCGCGATTGACGAGGCAAAAGTCGCAGTGAGCTGTCTGAAAAAGGGAGCGTATGATTATCTGGTAAAACCTTTTTCAAGAGAAGATTTAACAGCCTCCATCGATCGTGCACTTGAAAGAAAAAAGTTGATCGAGATTCTGGATCTTGGAAAAACAAAGTCCATACCGAAACTGCAACATGCGGAGGCCTTTGAACAGATTATCACGAAAACCCCAACTGTCCTGAGAGCGATGAAGGAGGCGGAAATTCATGCTCAATGCGATGCACCTATTCTGATAACCGGAGAAAGCGGAACCGGAAAAGACCTTCTGGCCCAAGCCATTCATAAAGCCGGTCCACGGGCGAAGTTTCCCTTCACTCCTATCAACATGGCGTCTCTCACCGAAAATCTATTTGATGCAGAGTTTTATGGTCACACCAAAGGCGCCTATACAGGTGCGGAAAAAGATCGGACAGGCTATCTGGAACAAACAAACCAGGGAACCATGTTTCTGGATGAAATTGGTTCGCTGCCTTCCGCAATTCAGGGAAAGTTGCTGCGAACCCTACAGAATGGTGAGATGATGAAGTTGGGTACCAGCATCACCCGGAAAGTTGATGTACGTTTTATCGCGGCCACCAATTCAGATCTGGAAGTTATGATGGCTAAAAAAATATTTCGTAAAGATCTTTACTATCGCCTTAGAGGGGGGTGGATTCATTTGCCGCCTCTCCGGGAACGGAAGGACGACATACCATTATTGATCAGGAAGTTCCTGAAAGAAATTACCGGCCTTACCGAAAAGGTGGTTCTTGAAGAAAATGCCATGGAATTGCTCATGAACTATGATTATCCGGGAAACATCCGGGAGCTTCGGCATGTTATTCTGTCCGCGGAGAGACTTTCCCAGGGAAAACCTATTACGGCAGAATCCCTATCCCGAAATATAAAAAATAGGAAAAATCCATCACCGGTTCCGCAACGACCTTTCCATGCTCCGATTATTTCGCTCAAGGAAGTTGAAAAAGATCATATTCTAAATGTTTACATTAAAACCAATCGGAATAAGTCCGAAACCGCCAGGCTCCTCGGGATTGGTATCAATACCCTCAGAAGAAAACTGGAATCCTATGATGAATGATATGTTCCAATATAGTCCATCCCAAATTGGGTTGTATTCAATTAACAATCTATATTCATAAATATTAATTTGCATCGACGTTCCAAATCAGGACAATCCGGAATTCGAACTGAAACGACTCAAAGAGAAAGTCTAATTATTCCATTCATATTCAACATCCTATATTTATTAAACTTTATTTAAATATCGACTGAATATGCTTATACGGCACATTCTTTGATAAGGAAAGGTGTGAGGCCGTTTGTCCGCATTTTACCAGTCAGTACATTCTATGAAATGCGCAAATGAGAAACAAGGAGGTGAAAACATGTATTTGAAAAACAGTAGAGCTTTCTTTCAGAGTATCATGCTTTTGGTTTTTGCCATTATTGCCGGGATGGCACTGGTAGCCTTCATGGGGGTCATAAAGCTCAAGGAAATATCCTTCGGATTTCCTCTTGAGGTCGATGGGTTCTCAAAGAATAAGCTACAAACCAAGAGATAAAGCAACGGATCAATTAATCATTCGGAGGTAAATGGAAATCTTGCGAAAACAGGATGATCGATACGTTTTGGTACCCGATGTACTGTATATATATTGTCAAAATTCCACGACACCGTGGGAGGTCAAAGAGATCAGTATGGGAGGTCTGTCGTTTGAATATAATCCAATCCACGGCGTGAAAATCAAATCCGAGGTAATCGATATTGTGGGTAGGAACTGTAAAAAAAATGAACTGTCCGGTATTCCATGCAGCGTGATATTCGACTATTTAGTCCTATCCGTAGGCCAACGGTTCAGTGGTGAGATAAATAGACGACGAGGTGTGAAATTTAATAAGCTTACGAAAACGCAGGCAGGAAGTTTGGAGCTGCTCTTGGATAATTTGCGAATTATATTTGAATCAGTGCTCGAAAATGAGTGTTTTTTTACTTTAATGGATTGTAATGAGTTTGATTTCTTATAACCTAAATGCAGCCGGGAAAAAAGACTCATTCATCTGTTTTTATGATCGGAAAAATGAGGAATTATTGATGAGCAATATCAGCCAAATTGACAAATCGTTGGAAAAAAGAAGACATCCGCGATACGAAGCTTTGGAAAATTGCTTTGCGGTTTCAAAAAGTCATAACACATCATCATATTTCATGGGCCAGGTTGTTGATATCAGCGAAGAAGGCCTTTCATTTGTTTACATGAAAGATTTTGATCAACCTGATAAAACAGATACAATCAGCGTATTTTCCACTGGCTGTGGGTACTGGTTTGAGGAAGTTACTGCAAAGCAAATATCAGAATATGAAATTATAGAACACGGTTTCTTCAGCAGGATCATTATGATCAAAAGAGGTATACATTTTGGGATCTTGCCCTATGAAAAAATCTTTGGAGCAATAAGACTTATTGAGAAGATTCAAGCTGTAAAAGATCGAAATATATCTCATTTTCAAAAACAGTATGGATAATCGGATCTGCTGATCCATACAATTATATACATATATTGATGAAAAACCCTATTGATAGAGCAGAAATCGGAATGTGAAAAACATGGAAACCGAACAGTATACCTCATGGAGATGCTATGAAAAAAATAGTACTGATGTCGCAAGGTAAACACAAGGATCATTTGCTGGTTGAGATGCTATCATTGCTTTTTCCTGAATGTGAAATTCATTTTTCAGAGCCTCCAGGTGAAATATTGGGTTTGTCATTAGAGCCAATTTCAAAACGATTTAAAAGCACCACACCGGCGAAAGCCGATGTCCAGAAAAGAAGTGAAAATATTAGATAGCGGTGCGTTTTACTGCGAGTCCGGCTTTCGCCGGAACTACAACAACAGACTTTTGAAATTGGCTCTTCCAATAAAACCAGATCAAATCAGTGCAGAATGATAGGAGAAGGAGAAATCAATGGCGAACATTCTAATCACGGATGATGAAAAAGAGGTGCGTGATATCCTGTCTAAAATGCTTTGTCAGATGAGATATAAAACCGTTGCAGCCGCTAATGGATTCGAAGCGTTAAAGCTGTTTGACGAAACTCATTTTGACCTTGTAATTACAGACTTGGATATGCCTGTGATGGACGGTTGGATTCTGGCCGGACGTATAAAACAGAAAGCTCCCAATATGCCGGTTCTCATGGTAACCGGTGATAGATCGACGGTAAAAACAATAGCTGCCAAACATGCACATGTCGATTCGATAATCTACAAACCATTTAAAATTGAGTCTTTAAAGCAAACCGTTGAGAAGTTATTGTGTTTCGATTGCTTACATCAGGTTGCAACAAGGAGTAATGCTGTACTATCTGCTTAAATAATTCGCAAAATGTAAAGGAGGTAAAAGATACAAAATAATAAAACGGATTTCATGAAGGAAAACTTACTCAACCTAAGTATACATCAAGAGGAGGATACCATGAGAAAAGCATGTAAGATAATCATTGTTGGAATATTGTTTCTGTTGGTGCCGGTTTTTTCCATGGCAGGGAGCATAACGGGCTCCATTCAGGGATTTAACTGTGTAACTCTTGGCAAAGTCTGCCCAATCGGAAAAGAAGATCCGGTTGCAGCCAGTGAGAACGTGTTTGTTTTGCTTGTGGATGCTTCTAAAGGTGATTACTATTTTATCTCCAACGTTGACAGGGCAGTCCTTGCACGCCATCTCAACACACAAGTAACGGTTGATGGAGATGTGAACAGCAAATGGAAAGCAATCAATGCGACAGACATCACAAAAGCCGGGAAAAAAGTATGGTCTATAGCAATGCAGAATGAAATTAATAAAGACATATATGGCGGCCCAGGGATGTAATTATGAACGGATTAAAAACAAACCCCCAGCCATTTCCGGGGGTTTGTTTTTTTTATAAGGGAGCTTTATCTACAATGATCAAAAAGGTTCATATTCTTTTTACATTTATTTTGTTGGGAATGAGCCTTTTTAACCTGACCGTGGAGGCGGCTGATATTCCAAAAGGGTTACCACGGGAAGGGGATATTATCTCTGCCTTTTCAGTTCCGGTTCCAGATAATAAAACATTTATATCATACCTGATGCTCGAAGAGGATGGCATTTTTCAACCCGCTGAAATGGATGTAAAGTTGTTATTTATCGAGGTTCTAAATGTTTACTGAGCGTCCTGTCAATATATGAGGTCATATATAAATGAATTATTTGCCAGAATTGAGAAAGATAGTGAACTTAAAAACAGTGTGAAAATAATTGGAATAGCCGCGGGAAATAATAAGGGTGATGTTGCTTTTGAGGAAAAGAAGTACGATTATCCAATTGTACCGGATGAGAAATATGAATTTCATCAGTTGGTCGGTCAGCCTCCAACCCCTTTTTTTATTTTTGCGCGACCTTATGGAAACGGACGCCTGCTTGTTTTGGATTCATTTTTGGGAAAACTCGAAGATACGGACAAACTCTTTGCAATGGTTAAAGCCGCAATGAAAAAGAGTTTATCCGGCTCACCTGTAACACTGAAGAAGAATCAGAATGATCAAGAGTCAGACGAGCTTGTTATTCCCGTTGAAGACAGCAAACTGGTAAAGATGATAAGCCAGAGTTTGGCTGTAAATGGAGAACATAATGATAAAATAGAAAAAATAAATCTGAAAGAATTGGGAGATATTTACACGCTAGCCCTGAAGAAATCAAAGAGACGAATATTTGCCCGTATTGTTGCACGTAAAATACCATGTGTAGATTGCCATGATGTATTTTTTGTATACAGCTTTGATGATATGGGTCAATTTATAGAATTTATACCGATCTCAATTTCAAAACTGGACAATGAAAAATGGGATGAAAAAGATAGTAATAAAATGAAAAATAATTTTGAAGGAAAGTCGCTTTTAACAGAGAGGCATTTTAACCCAAAGGTTGATGCCATATCATCGGCTACAATCAGTTCAGAAGTAATTTATAATAGTATGGGTGAGACAGAGATTGTTATACGGAAACTGATTGATATGGGATATATTAAAAGATAAAAAAATATACTATTGTCCAAAAACGGAATTTAATCTGAACGACTACATGCATGTTATGGCAGTATGAATGTCAAAAAACGTACGGACAAGGAGAAAAAAAGCCATGAGTAAGAAGATCGAAGTAGAAACGGCTGAAGCTTTCGGAAGGACATTTGTAAAAGGGAACATTCCAGAAATCCACCCAGTTCGTTGCATGGGGTGCAGGCATTGCGTCAACTTGTGCAAGAAACTCGGCCCAAACGTGCTGGACATCGTGGATGGAGTAGCTAAGCCTGTTCACCCGGAAAACTGCATCGGCGACGGCGCGTGTATGGTAGCCTGCCCGACCAAGGCCATCTTCCTGATGAGCAAGTATGATCCCTCATCGCCGCCGGCTGCAGTATAGCGGTATCTGATCGCTAAGGTTCCAAAGAAAGAGGCTGCCGAACAGGGTGGAGGCGACGCGCAACTCGTGCGCCTCACCCTGGCTGTTCGGCGGACAAGAAGTAAGGCAACTAAAAGGAGGGGCAACATCCCTCAGCTATGGACGTGGAGAATATTGTGGCGCTTTATTCAGACTTCTTGTCGAAGCTAGACTTCAGTGTTAAGTTCGATATTCCGGAAGTTGAATTGAGCGATGACCTTTCCGCGGAAAAGCCTGGGGAATAATCCCAAAAGTTTTTTTCAATCACCATTTAAGGACACAGAGCAAAAGCAGCCGCGAGGGTTTGTATATGTCCTTTTTCCGCCTGTGACAGAGATAAAAAAATGCGTTGTGCTTCCACGGGTTCTATCTGGTTCGCCACGGTTCGATATAGGTCATAGGCGGACAGTTCGATATGAAGGGCAAACTCCAGAACAGCGATACAACTGTTACCATCCATCTCCGCAAGGGTGTGAACCGCATCTTCAAGAGGAATACCGCCCTCTATGATATCGGCGGAAAGGCGATGAAAATAGGGATAAAAATTATTTGTATCTTCATGACGTAGTTGTAAATATCCATATACAGCAAGTGCATGCTGCATTTCCGCTTCCCCGAGACGTGAAAAGAGAGTTGCAAGTTCAGTATCAGGGTATCGCTTCCGGGCTTCGGTATAGAAGGTCAGAGCGCCCTTTTCCAGCTTCATGGCTGTGGATAACAGATTCTCAATCGGGCTTTTTAAATCAAATATCCGCAACTGAGGAATTCCGGACAACTCCCGGCCTTCCCAAGCATACATGCCGCCCGCCATATTGTATATCGTTTTCCGGACTACGCCGCTTTCGGCTGTCAATTTTGCTGCGGCTCCGGAACGACTTCCGCCGGCACAATAAAAAACGATCTCCCTGTCCTCAGGCAGTTGATGGGGGTTTTCCGCCAAATCACCCAGGGGGATCAGGCGTGCTCCCGGAATATGGCCGCCTTCATATTCCCTGGGTTGACGCACATCCACGATTAGGAATTCCTTTTCGTGACGATCGGCTATATATGCTTCAAGCTCTTCCGGAAACATCTTTTCAATTTTGGACGCCATGCCCTCACCCCTTTGTGTATCTTTCAGGTTGAGATACTCTTCACTACCCTAGATGTAATCATTTGCTTTTTTATCTTTATTAAATATATTGGTTACCGCCCGTTTGACCCCGATTAACACTTTTTCTTTTCCAGATCAATGCGGTCAATATCTATCCAGATAAGGGTTGGAAAGGGTCTGGCCGTGCCATCGGGCCGCCGGGGATAAACCCGCCTCCTCCCTGGAAAAACGATTCCCTCAACGGTTTTGTGGTCATCGCAATAGTGAGCGGCCATGGCATAGTTCCCAATGACTTCGGCTGTATAGTCATGCCGGCGGATGTATCCCTTTGCGTCAACATGAAATGTCTGGGTCGCGCAGTGGGTGTGAAAAGATTCCGGAAACCGGACTTGAAACCTTTCCCGATGCTCATTTTTTTCCAGCCAGGGCGAAATTTCAGTCACCTCAAAACCGGGCTGGGTAAAAAAGAAGGGAGCGCATAAATAATTCCATATGGCATATCCGCCAAAATAAAGGACATCCAGGCTATCCCAGATCAAGCTCCGTCGGAGACTAGGGAAAAAATGCCTTGGGTTTAAACGCTCCTTGATAATGTTTCCGGCTTTGTCCTGAATCCAGACCCGGTTTGGTGTAAAAATTCCGGTCTGCCCTTTAAACGGTGTAAATGAAACCCAGGGCTCCTTTGTTCGGATCACGGCCTCATACTGAGCGTATGCACCAGCCTGAAACCGCATAGCAAGTGCCATCCCGCCGCAGCGTACGGATATTTTAATGGTATCGACACTGTTCCAGGCATCTGTTCCGCCATGGGCGTCCAAAACACGTTGAAATAACTTGTCCGTTATCATAGGTTTCCTCCCCTGAGTCAACATATAAGAAGGGCATTTGTGTGTCAACGGTAATAGCTATGCAATAGCTATGTAACAAGCAGAGAGATGTTTGAAAAGTTGAAAATAGTTGAATGGAAATCAGGGAAAGAATGTGAATGGATAAGAGCGTTATCATTGCCGACGGTGAACATAATTTGCTTGATGAACTGACAACCAATTTGGACTATCCCAAAATAGCATATTAAACTGAAAACCCCAAATATGGCATATATTAAATGCAGCTATATGCCATAATGGCATAACTTTTTTTAATGTATTCACATCCGGACATTCTATAAATTTATAACAATCTGATTACATGTGTAATATTTTGAAGTCTACCTCGGCACGTCCTGTGCAATCGCCCTACGAAGTCTGAACAGCAACTCTCAGACTAGGTTAAAAACTGAAGGCTGTCTTTAAAATAGGGGGTGTATAATGGAAAAAGCATCTTTGAAAGTTATCTTGTCAGCAGTATTGTTTCTTTTCAGTATTGTGTTTGTATTTTCAAATATCGTTAATGCCCATTGTCAGATACCCTGCGGCATTTATGACGATCATGCAAACTTACAACTGATGCTGCAAGATAGTGCAACGATTATGAAAGCTATCAAATCGATTGCGGATCTATCCGGTAAAGCGGACGCGCAATCACAAAACCAGATAATTCGTTGGATAATGAATAAAGAAAAACATGCTCAGAATGTAATTTTTATTATCAGCGACTACTTTCTAACGCAACGTGTAAAAACCAGTCAAAAAGATTATATGGAACGGCTGAAAAAACATCATTCCGTTATAATAGCAGCGGTGGAAGCCAAACAGAATGCGGATGAAAAATATGCGTTAGCTCTTCAGAAGAGCATAGAAGAGTTGGCTCCATATTATCCCGAACAATAGGATTGAGATGGAGCTGTTAAAAGGAAGTAAATGGAAAAAACTTTTTAATGAATTATACTGGAGAATGAAAAATGAGCCCATTGCATCGCTTATTTGGGATAAAAGAAAAACCTTTGAATTATATCTGTTGCTCTGAAAGTGAATTCCGGAAAAAATTAAAAATTGAACGGAGCCGCACACATCGGAACTCACATGAATTTTCGCTTATTGTGTTAAAACTGAAACCATTAAAGCTAAATGATAAAACAAAAGAGAAGATGATTCAAAACCTCTATAGCCGTATCCGAGATATCGATCATATCGGCTGGTATGATAAAAACAATATCGGAATTATTCTTCCGTATACTTCCACTGCGGGGGTCGATGGTTTTGTTAGGAGTATACTTCAATCCATTACGGATGTAAAACAGGATATAAAATATATCTCATATAAATATCCTCCGGATAAGAAATCAATTACAGAATACACAGCGGAAAATGTTTTTTAAAATATATAAAAGTAGTTTTTCAATATGACTATGCAATGGACTCCTGAACCGGATTTTTGAAATCACAGGATATTATACACCTGTAATCAGTCTCAGATGGGATGGCACCTCCTGAATCTGAAACTCCCTGAATTTTTTTTTCCATGCTTTTTTACCCAAATCATCATACACCAACATGGTTTGGGTCAGCGTAATCCGGTATTTGCCTGACATCATCTCTTCAGGCAAGAGGGGGTCGGTATTCAGGCAGTATACAGCCTCGCTCCCAAGAAGATAAGATTCGACTATGGCATTTTCGACAGGCATTTTATGGAGCCGATTGGCACTTGCCTGTAATTTTTGATGGATTATCTGAAGGGATCGGATTAATTCCTGGACAGGCCATAAGAAGGTTTTCCATTGCAGGATTCGTTTTTCCCGGAAGTCTTTGGATAGAAAAATTTCATATTCAGTATCGTTTCCGATTAATCGTAAAATTTCATCAATATCGGACAGTCTCAGTTTCAGATTATTCGGGCGTATCCAGAAACCGGGTATTCCTTCCTGAAAACCCAAAAGCTGTAAGCCTTTTTTCCCCTTCCGGAGAAAATGTGAAGCCTTTTGTTTTGGCATCAGGCATGAAATCCAGGTGCCATCCCACGGGATGATCCGTGCTTCACCTAATCGCCAACTGTCAATCAATTTTCGGATAGGATCTTTTTTTTCACTCAATCGGTAGAGACCGCGTTCGTCACTTTCAATGGTTCCTTCACGAATCAGCCTCGTTATGGTTACACGAATCGTGTTTCCCGTAAAGCCGAAGATCTCTCCACATTCAACCAGGGTTTTGATCGGTATTGCCTGTTTGTTTGAAACCTGCAACATACTTAGAATGAAATTTTTCGGCGTAATTTTGTGGCTTGGCATCGATGTTACAATCTCCTTGACTTGAAGTTGCTTCTGCAATATTACAAAAAATACGATTCGTAAATAAAAATGTAATAAAAGTTTATCTTTCAGGACATGATCATCCTTTATTGAAAGAAACAGGAAAGTCCTTATGACTTCAATAATAACCAACTTGTTGAAACTCCGGGAAACCCGGAAGAAGATCGTGGGGTGTCTTCCCCTTTATCCACCGATGGAAATTTTTCATTCAATGGGTCTTGTCCCGATTACCTTGTGGGGGTTGAGAGATATGATCCGGAGCCTGGATGAAAGCGACCGGCATTTGCAGAACTATTCCTGTTCTGTCGCCCGCAGAGCGGCAGAATTCATTCTTTCCGAAAGCGGGAGCATGCTGGACGGAATTTTTGCCTATAATGCCTGCGATACCTTGCGGAATCTTCCGGAAATACTGTCCAATGGATTGCAGGATGCAGGCCGCCCGCTGCCCCTGTTTCAAATCCATATTCCCATGGCTCCCCGCAGCCAGACCGATGCAGGAGATTATTTTCGCAACGAGATTTTTTCCTTGATCCGGCGGCTGGAAGAGACATTTCATATTTCCTTTTCGATAGACCGCTTTCAGGACAGTGTTACAAAATATAATGAGGTCAGAAATCTGTATCGCCGGATGGAAAACCTGGCGGCTTCCGGGAAAATGGCCTTTCAGGATTTTATGGTTGCTTTTCGTGACAGCGGTTTCCTGGCAGTGGAAGATCAGATCCGGTTTTTATCAGGGGAGGTGTCCCGCTTCTTGAAAAAAGATCCGAAGCAGGTAAAACATCCGGTCATGATCAGCGGTATTCTGCCGCCTCCTCTTCCGGTGATTCAGGCAATCGGGGCGGCTGGTTTGAGAATTGTCTGCAATGACATTGCATCCCTTGGCCGTTTTTACGGGTATTCTCCGGATCTGAATTCATCTGTCGAACAATACTATGTCGATTTTTATGAAAACCACATTCCCTGTCCGACGCTGCTGTACTCTGCGGATAACCGTCTGGGGTATCTGCTTTCCTTGCTGCACGATACATCAGCAGAAGGCGTGATATTTGTCGGGGAGAAATTCTGTGAATATGAATATTTTGAGTTTCCCTATATGGAAAAAAGACTGAAGGAAGAAGGGATTCCATCGGTATTGATTGAAATCGCTGTGGATGATGAGGATAATATCGCAGCCATGAAAAATCGTATTGATGCGTTTGCGGAAGCAGTCGGGCAGAATGAAGGGAGGTAATAATGGAAACCGGAAAGATCGGAGCAGGCAAGCATCTGACCAGAATCATCACCAAAGCATATATGGATCTACATGAAAGAGCTGCTAATGGCGCCTTTGTGGTATGGATCGCCATCAATGTTCCTGCGGAAATTTTTTTGGGATTTGAAAATGTCGTCTATGGCGTACCGGAAAGCCATGCTGCAATGAATGCGGCAAAAGGTGTTGGTGTAACCCAGTGCGTTAAGGCGGAACAGCTTGGATATTCCATGGATCTTTGTTCCTATGCCCGGATTGATATCGGGTGTGTTTCAGACCATGGAAAGGATTCACCCAGTTTCGGGCTTCCAAAGCCGGATCTGATTGTATCCAACAACAACAACTGTTCTTTGCTGACCAAGTGGTTTGATGTTCATCATCGGCAGATGGGGGTTCCCCATTTTCTGATCGATGTTCCGTTCTGTTACCAGCCTCAGAAGGAAAAAGATCGTGAATATATTGTCCGTCAATTCAAGGATCTGATCCGGGTCATTGAAGAGATGTCCGGACAGAAATTCCATATGGATCGGTTCTGCCAGGCAGTGGATTATTCCATTCAAGGGGTTGCCCTTTGGAAAAAATTTCTGGAATTTGCCGATCACAAGCCATCCGGCATCACTGCCTTTGATTCCTTTGTCCATATGGCTCCGTTTCTGATTCTCAGAGGGGTTCCGGCATTTGAGGAGCACTACAGGCTTCTTGTCGAGGAGACGGAACAGCGGATAGCGGATTGCGTTTTTCCGGTTCCAGAGGAAAAATACCGGCTGTTCTGGGACAACATTGCACCATGGCATCAGCTTCGGAAAATGTCTTCACGCCTGGCAGAGCTGAATGCAAACATCGTGGGCGCCACGTACACTTCCTGTATCGGTACAAAGGAGGGCAGCTTTGATCTGTTCCCATTTGATGGCACAGATCCCATGCATTTCCTTGCCAGAACACAGAATGCCTACATCTGTCCTCATGGGCTGGAACTCAGAAAACAGGCAATGGCAGGCGTTGTCCGAAAATTGAAGATTGACGGCATTATCTTTGCCTGCAATCGAAGCTGTAAACCCTATTCCATCACTCAAATGGATCAGCAGAAACATTTTTTCAATCAGGAAGGTATCCCGACCGTGATGATTGAAGTGGATCACGCAGATGCCCGGAAATACAACGAGGAAAACAGCTTTCTCCGCATTGAAGCGCTTCTGGAGGCAATCGATGCCAAAAGGGCGGCATGAGATCTGTCCTAGGTGAGCCTTTTGAGATAAAATGAAAAATTATGTTTGACAAAAAATCGGATCTGCAATAAATAGAGAACAAACGTTTATTCTTATTTTACAAGAAAGAGAATCCGTGGTCAGAAAAGGAAAAAGCTACGATACCAAGAAAATTATCACCCAGGTAAAAAACACAGACCTGGTTGAGCAGAAACATCAGCAGATCGTACAAGCGGCCTGCAGGCTGTTCTCTGAAAAAGGATATCACAAGACAAGCCTGCGGGACATTTCACGGGAATCCGGCATAAATCTTTCTTATATCTATAAATACATTTCTAAAAAAGATGATATCCTCTATCTTTTTTATCAGTATATTTCTAAAAAACTTACCAGTTTTTTTCATAAACCGGATGATCCGGAATTTGAAAATCCGGTGGAGGAATTGAAGTCTTTTATCCGAGGGGTGTTCGAAGGCATCCGGAGCATCAAGGGGGAAGCCCTTACCATGTATACGGAATGCAGACATCTGGAAAAAGACTCACTGCGTATCGTCCTGGCAGAAGAAAGCAAGACGGTTCAGCTTATTGAAGCCCTGATCCGCAAGGGTATTGATTTGGGTTATTTCCAGGTACAAGACTCGTTTATGGCAGCGAATATTATCTCCTACATGATACCGTTTTATCCTCTTCGCGGCTGGAATTTCAGGGATCAATATTCATTTGAGCGAATTGTGGAATTGACCACGGATTTTATTTTAAACAGCCTGAATGTGAAAGAAGAACACAGGTAAAGAAGGATAAATTTTTAACGATATTCAGAAGATTTGCAAGAAAAATGTCAAGATCAATCATGATGGTCGAGAAAAACAGAAGACCCCAACAAAGGAGAAAAAATTCATGCGTAACGTAAACGTGATCGGTGTAGGAATGACAAAATTCACCACTCCCAAAGCCATGATTCCTTACACAACCATGGGTGGAGAAGCAGCAAGGGCTGCCATTCAAGATGCCGGGATCCAATACAGTGAAATCGAACAGGCATATACTGGCTGGGTATATGCGGACAGTTGTGCCGGAGAAAAAGTTTTGTACAGTATCGGCATGACAGGGATACCGATATTCAATGTCAACAACAACTGTTCAACCGGATCAAATGCACTGTATCTTGCCAGACAGGCGGTTGCCGGCGGAGTGGTCGAATGCGCGCTTGCACTGGGATTTGAGCAAATGACTCCGGGCGCTCTCGGAGCCACATTCACAGACCGCCCGAACCCGATGGAAACGTTTTTTGTAAAGCTTTTCGAGTTCCAGCAGCCCAAAGAAAATGCACCGCCCGCAGCCATGCTGTTCGGAGGAGCTGGCGTGGAATATATGGAAAAATATGGAACCAAACCGGAAACATTTGGAAAAATTTCCGTCAAGGCCAGAAAACATGCGGAACATAACGAGCGGGCCGTTTTTCGAAATCTTTTGACGCTTGAAGAGGTTATGGGGTCTCCCCATCAGTTCGGCCCGCTTACCCGGTTTCAGTGCTGCCCGCCGACCTGTGGCGCTGCAGCCGCAGTTGTCTGTTCCGATGATTTTGCCAAAAAACATAATATCGTCAATCCGGTTTATATGGCAGGTCAATCCATGGTATCGGATTTTTCAAGCTCTTTTGAGGACAGGAGCGCCATGAAAATCGTCGGGTATGACATGACTGCGGCAGCAGCAAAATCGGTTTATGAGCAGGCCGGAATCGGTCCGGAAGAGGTTGATGTGGTGGAGCTTCATGATTGTTTTACCGCAAACGAGCTGATCACGTATGAAGGACTTGGTCTGACGCCCGAAGGAACTGCAGAACAATTTATCCATGACGGGAATAACACCTATGGCGGAAAAGTGGTGACCAACCCTTCAGGGGGACTTCTTTCCAAGGGACATCCCCTGGGAGCTACAGGGCTGGCCCAATGTGCCGAACTGGTTTGGCAGTTGCGAGGGAAATGCGGTGTCCGGCAGGTGGAAGGCGCCAGGATCGGCCTTCAGCACAATATCGGGCTGGGTGGAGCAGCAGTTGTTACCATGTATCGAAAGAATTAAAACATCAGAAAATGGAGGCAGACATGTCACAGGTTGAATACAAACTAGAAGGTAACGTCGCAGTGGTTACATTGCAGGGCGGAGAAAATCGATTTAATCCGGATTTTCTGAACGATTATCTGAATGTTCTGGATGAGATTGAAAACAAAACCGATGCGGTAACCATGGTGGTAACCTCCGGCCATGAAAAAATTTTTTCAAACGGGATCGACCTGGACTGGCTGCTTCCAATTATTCAACAAAAGGATGTTCATCTGTCCAAATCGTTTTTTTATCTGTTGAACAGGATGTTCAAGCGCACGCTTACTTTTCCGCTCATTACAATTGCGGCAATGAACGGCCATACGTTTGCCGGCGGCGCAATCTGGTCGTGTGCGTTTGATTTCCGGTTCATGCGGTCGGATCGCGGCTATTTTTGTTTCCCGGAAGCCAATCTGAATATTCCTTTTCTTCCTGGGATGATCGGTCTCCTTCGAAAAGCCATTCCACGCCAGATTATGGAAGAGATGATTTACACCGGCATCCGTCTGACTGCTGCACAATGCGTTGAACATCGCATAGTCAAGGAAGCCTGCCTGAATGATCAGCTGATGAAGAAAACCATGCTTTTTGCCGCAAGTCTGAATAAAAACCGTGCCTATATCAAGGAAATGAGGCACCGGTTGTATAAAGATATTATTCATGCGTTGGAGATAGAGGACGTTATCTATATTGAATCCGAAAGATTTAACGTGGGATAGATGGAGAAAAGAGGGGGCTTTTTTGCCGTGTTCATTTCAGATATCGATCTAAAATCTTGTCATAGTCTCCCTGGGCTTTGATCTCGTCAAGGGTTTTTTGAAAGCTTTTGATCATCCGATCCGGGGTATTCTGATGAAAGGCAAAATAATGAAACCCTTCCTGTAAAATAAAAACAGTTTCATACTCTTTCGGGTTCAACCGGTTCTTTTTAATCAACCAGGCAGTTACATTTTCGTCAAAGGCGAACAGATCGATACGGTCCTGACTCAGCATTTTAATGCTTTGAATGACACTCGATACCAGATGAATCGATTTTTCCGGGATTCCGGCTTCTGTGACAAGGAGTTGGGCACCGGCATCATTGCGCACCGCACCTACGGTATACCTTTTGATATCTTCAGTGGAGCTGATTCTGATTAGTCTTGCTTTTCGGGCGATCAGGACATTTCGAGCAGTTGATATTGGGCCGACCCATTTGAAGAACTTCTCCCGCTTCTGCGTTCTTGTCATAGCGAACAAAACCGTATTTTCTCTTTTCAGCAGATAGTTGTAAGCTCTTGCCCAGGGCAGGATATGGATGTTGTTTTTATTTTGTTTTGAATGCAGCCTCTGGAGGATCAGATCCATAAGGTCAATGGAGGTTCCTTTTATTTCACCATTTTCTGTGAAATTGTATGGTGGAAATTCTTCGCTCATCAGATACAGTTCATCAATGTTCCGGGCCTGACTGATGGATACTGAGAGCAGCAGATAGAATAATGTCATAAATAAACGATTCATGTTTTTTAAGAATCCTGCTGGTGAAAATCAGGATAGAATGAAACAGCCTGAAATTCTTTTTTTTTATGGATTAAATAACCTCTCGGTAATTGTTGCCATTCCGCCGGTTGGAACGATTACGCAGAACCATTTCCCTGTTTGTACTACAGACTTCATTCTGGCAGGGTTTTGATGGATAATTTTTACAAATTTCTGATCTGGCTTCATATACACCACAAGAATAGTCACCATTATTCTCATTTAAGAAAAAACAATTTCCATTTTCTTTAAATTGCAAAAAATATTCTTCCGCTTCTTCGCCTTTTGGGTTTGTAAACATATCAAAAGACAATCCGGTGTGTTTTTCTAACTCATAAATTTCATTTTGAGATAATTCAACAAAAGGGTAATTTTTACAGCATTCCGCACATCTCATGCATATTTCACTGGATATGATGTTCTCCATGGTTTTCGAATACCTTTACGTATCATATGTGTTGATTGGAAAAGGTTCTTCCGTTGTTATGCCTGCATGGTCAAAATATTATTTTGCCACAATTACGATGCTAAATCAGTCGGTTGCATCGTAAAATCGAACAAATTATCATCCGTTTCCATTTGATTTACGGGGCAATATCCATGAAATTTTGGCCAAACCACCAAAGTGCGACTGAGCCTCCGATTTTCAATCAGCACTTGACTTGATTGGTTGAATTTGGATTAATCAGCCACGGAATAGGTGCAGGATATACCGCTTGCCAGTATACCCCGGATATTATCAAGAACACGACAAGTATCAAAACATTTGGGGAATTGATCTCTTTGTTCACAATATTTGCAAGGACTTTGAATCAACAATCCGATTTCAAAATCAAATTTATCTCGATTTTGTATCATCTTTTCCAACTCTTGGGATGATTGATATCTTTAAGATAATCAATCGTATGCAGCAGATCATCACAAAATGGTTTCAAACCGTATTCAAATCTCACTTCTTGGATAGAGAGATTATCATATCATTTTATTGTAAACAAGGTAAAATCGAAAGGCGGATTTGAATGTGATGAGACTATAAAACGATTTCAACAATGGCAACCCAATTGTTACTTGACAGTTTTGACTGTAGCTTTTAGATTCCAATTTCGGCAATTGATTCAATCCAAAAATAAATTTTTAAACAGACAACATCAGCAGGTGCGATTCAAGATGATGTTTCAATAAAAACATAATTATTTTAGAAATTTTGCTCCGGTATCCCGGGTAAGGAGAAACAAAAGATGAATATCGGCAAGGCATATTCACGAGCATCCTTCATCAGTATCTTTCTGGCAATCGTGCTTCTTCTGGCATTGGTGGACGTAGCCTTTTATTATGGCATGAATATTATTTTTTCAAAATTGACCATATCCATAAAAGTCGGATCAGCCAAATCCGATCTGCCTGGTTTGATGGGAAAAATAGTCTATATGGAGAATCTGTTACGATTCTATTTTATACCGGTTTCAACCGCTATTTTTCTTCTATTTGGACTGATCCTCTGGCTGTATCTGAAAACCTTTGTCCAAAAACTCGAAGCCCATACCCAACCTCAGAAAAATCGGTCAAAACCGGATGATGAAGAACAAAAAGCTGCGGAAAGAAAAAAAAATGAGCTCAATCAGCAGAGATTGTTTCTTCATTTTTTGACCGTGTTTCAACGTGAAGGCAGACTGGTTGATTTTCTCTCTGAAAATCTGGATCTGTACGAAGATTCCCAAATTGGTGCCGCAGTGAGAAGCATTCAAGAAAACTGTAAAAAAACCATGGCCAAATATATAACCCTGCAACCGGTACTGGAGCAGAATGAAGGGGAAAATGTCACGATTGAGTCTGGATTTGACCCCGGCAGCATTAAACTGACCGGTAACGTATCCGGAGAGCCTCCGTTTAAAGGAGTATTACGGCACCGGGGTTGGCGGGTTTCAAAACTGGATCTCCCCAAATTGACGGATACCGGTAAGTTACAAGCCATATCTCCGGCAGAAGTTGAAATTCAATGATTTTTTGATAAAGGAGTTGTCGCTTGTCTGACCCTGCTTATATTGTCGGAATTGACCTAGGCACCACCAATACAGTGGTTGCTTATACCTCAACAGATGTACAAAAAGGCCATAGGCCTGAAATACGAATATTTAACATCCCGCAGATTGTTGGCAACGGCGTGATTGAGGAGAGGGATCATCTACCCTCCTTTATTCTCATTCCCGGGGAATATCAGGTTTCGAAAGAATCCTTACACATGTCATGGAATAAGGAGGAGTTGTTCTGTCTTGGGGAGTTTGCACAGGATCGAGGAGAAGAATTGCCGGATTATCTGGTCTCTTCGGCAAAATCATGGCTCTGCCATGAAATGGTAGACCGGAACAAGCCGATTCTGCCCTGGAATTCCAGAAAAGATCAACTCAAAATGTCTCCTGTGGAGGCTTCTTCCCGGATTCTATGCCATATCCGGGATGCATGGAATCACATCATGGCCGCAAACGATCAAAGGCACGGGATCGAGGAGCAGGAAATTTTCCTTACTGTGCCCGCGTCTTTTGATGCAGTGGCAAGAGACCTGACTGTAAAGGCTGCACAAATGGCGGGTCTTTCTAATATTACACTCCTTGAAGAACCGCAGGCTGCCTTTTATGCATGGATAGAAAGCAATGGAGACAAGTGGCGTGAAACCATAACCAGAGGCGATCTGATTCTGGTCTGTGATATCGGCGGCGGGACCAGTGACTTCAGCCTGATTAAGGTTTCCGAGCAGGAAGGGGAGCTTGTTCTTGAACGGATTGCCGTAGGTGACCATCTTCTTGTCGGAGGGGACAACATGGATCTGACCCTCGCCTATACAATTGCAAACAAACTGGCAAAAAAAGGGACAAAGATCGATTCCTGGCAGATGCGGAGTCTGACTCACAGTTGCCGGATCGCCAAGGAAAAACTGCTTACTGAAAACGGCCCGGCATCCTGTTCCATCAATATATTGGGTAGGGGAAGCAGTCTGATCGGCGGAACCATTAAAACTTCATTGGAAAAAGAAGAAGTGATAAACGTTCTTGTGGATGGATTTTTTCCGTTCTGTGACAGATCAGACAAGCCTGCCGGCAGTCGAAAGATCGGCCTTCAGGAACAAGGGCTTTCTTTTGAAGCTGATCCGGGAGTAACCAGGCATCTGGCCAAATTTCTTTCCCGAATGATCGATGATCCGGATCAAGTCCGGTTTCCAACGGCAGTGCTGTTTAATGGCGGGATCATGAAAGCGGATTCAATCCGGAGAAGGGTTCTGGATATCCTTTCTGCATGGAGGCAGACAGCAGAACACGCCGAAACGGATGACAGAAGAAACACACGGGAACTTCAATCTGATGATCTGCATCTTTCTGTAGCAAAAGGTGCTGCATATTACGGTCTTGTCAGAAGAGGTGAGGGAATAAGGATCAGAAGTGGACTCGGCCGTTCCTACTACATTGGAATTGCAGCCTCCATGCCTGCAATTCCCGGAATGCCGGCACCAATGAAAGCATTGTGTGTTGCACCTTTTGGAATGGAGGAAGGGTCATTTATCCGAATCGAGGACCCGGAATTTGTGGTCTGGGTAGGAGAACCGGTTCAGTTTGATCTTCTGGGATCATCTGTGAGAACAGATGATCAACCCGGCATGGTGATTGAAGAGTGGAATGAAGGAGAGATCGAACCGGTTGCAACCATTGAGACCCGTCTAGAGGGAAATCATGGAAAAACCATTCCTGTATTCATAGAGATTGAGATAACAGAAACAGGTATATTGTCATTTCGGTGTGTCTCACGGGAAAACGGCCGGAAATGGAATTTTGAATTCAATGTAAGGGAGCCAATTTCAAAACTATTATAAAGCGTCACACCGGCGAAATTCAGTGCCCGGAAAAGAGCCGAAAATACTGTATTTAAGTTTTCGCCGGAACTACAACAACAGACTTTTGAAATTGGCTCAAGGGAGAAAGAGAACATTGCAGTTTGACGGCAAAAGATACATTATCGGAATTGATCTTGGCACAACCAATTCCGCAGTTTCCTACGTTGATCTTGAAATGCAGGAGAGCGACGGCAGTAAAGCAATCAGCCTTTTCAACGTTCCCCAGCTGGTTGGGCCCGGCGAGTTCAAAGGGCATCCTGTTTTACCATCTTTTCTCTATATACCTGGTGCCTATGATATTTCCAGTTCTGCCGTTTCCATTCCCTGGGAGTCCGAAGTCACCTCTTTTGCGGGCGTGTTCGCACGGGATCATGGAGCAAAGGTTCCGGCCAGACTGGTGGCATCAGCCAAGAGCTGGCTCTGCCATGGAGATGTTGACCGTCATGCAAAAATTCTGCCCTGGGGTTCCGGAGAGGAAATCCGCAAAGTGTCTCCTGTTGAAGCAACCAGCGCGTATCTTTCCCACATTAAAAAGGCCTGGAATTCAAAATGTGGCGATGATGAGGAACGATATCTGGAAAATCAACTGATCATCCTGACAGTACCTGCATCTTTTGATGAAGTGGCCAGGGACCTTACCGTAGAGGCAGCCAGGCTGTCCGGACTGAATCAGATCACCCTGATCGAAGAACCGCTGGCAGCTTTTTACAACTGGCTCATTAAACATGAGAAGAACTGGGATCAGTTTGTGAAACCCAATGAACTGATATTAATATGCGATGTCGGAGGAGGCACAACAGACTTTACTCTCATATTTCTGAAAGAAGTCGATGGCTCTCCGCGATTTGAGCGGATTGCCGTGGGCGATCATCTGATTCTTGGAGGAGACAATATCGATCTTGCGCTTGCGCATCAGGTCGAGATCGCTTCCGGTAAAAAAAAACTATCCCTGAACCAGGACAGGTGGAAAACCCTTTGTCATCAATGTCGTCAAGCCAAAGAAAACATACTGAATAATCTGACAGACTCCATAAGAATAACGGTTATGGGGGAGGGGAGCAGTTTGATTGCCGGAACCCTTTCCGCTGAGCTGAATCGAGAAACACTTGAAAAAACTATAGTAGACGGGTTTTTCCCGCTGGTGAAAAATCATACCGGAACGTCCGTAAAAACCAAAAAAGGAATCACGGAATTCGGCCTTCCCTATGAACATGATCCGGCAGTCACCCGTCATCTTGGTGAATTCCTTGAACGCCATCAGGAGGATGTGAAAAGGAACGGACTTGACAGAAAACCGATTCCGGATTTGATTCTCTTTAACGGAGGCTCTTTAAAATCCCCGGTTATCCAGGAGAGGATCCGTCATGCCATTCGATACTGGTTCGGAGTGGAAGATGAATCGATTCCGAGGATACTTGAAAATCCGGAACCGGATCTTGCCGTTGCCCTTGGAGCTTCCTACTATGGGATGGTAAAAACCGGAAAAGGGGTGCGTGTGGGAAGCGGAAGTCCCCGCGGATATTATATTGGTGTGGCAAAGCAGGAAGAGGGCATGGGAAAGCATGCAGTCTGTCTGGTGGAAAGGGGCCTGGATGAAGGAACCCATATCCAGCTTCCGGACAAACAGTTTGAAGTACTTACCAATCAGCCGGTCACCTTTGATATATACAGCTCCAGTTATCGATCCGGTGATAAAACAGGGGATATCGTTCAGATCGATGATTCATTCTCAACGCTTCCTCCCATTCAAACCATAGTTCAATTTGGCAAAAAGGGAGTCAAAACCACACTTCCGGTGAACATTGAAGCGGATTACACCGAAATCGGAACGCTTTCCCTGTGGTGCAGTTCTCAGATCAGCATGCATCGGTGGCAGCTTCAATTTCAGCTGCGATCCGGGGAATTGGAAGCAGATGTTGCCGATACCGAGGTTTTTGATTCAGAGATAACGGAAACAGTCTGCATGGAGGTGAAAAAAGCCTTTTCCAGTCAAAAGGAAAAAAAAGGTCTTGAAGGCTTATCGAAAATGATTTCCTTGCTGGTCGACAGGCCCAGAGAGGAGTGGCCGCTTTCCTTTATCCGGAGGATTTCAGATGAATTGATTGCACACAGATCCTTGCGAAAATTGTCGCCGCTGCACGAACACAGATGGCTGAATCTGGCCGGCTTTACCATGCGGCCTGGGTTTGGCGATGGATTCGATGAACAGCGTATCAAATCCATATGGAAGATCTACAACAAAGGACGGATTTTTTCCAATAATCAGCAAGTGGGATCAGAGTGGTGGGTTTTATGGAGAAGAATTGCCGGAGGATTCAAACCCGGTCAGCAACGTCAATTCCTGCAAGATGTTACACCTTTGCTTTTTCAAAAAAAAGGTGCGGGTGTAAAAGTCTCTCCTCAACAACTTGCTGAAATCTGGATGGCGATTGCCAATATGGAAAAGCTTCTATTCAAGGATAAGATCAAACTGGGCCGGCAGCTTCTTTTTGAATTAACACCCAAAACAACTTCTCCTCAGCTTTTCTGGGCATTATCGCGAATCGGCTCACGGGTAATGTTGTATGGATCTTCCGACAGAGTTGTTCCTTCCGGAGAAATTACAATATGGATAAAAAAAATCCTGGAACAGGAGTGGCCGGATCCAAAACCTGTCGGGATGGCCTTGATTCAGCTTGCTCGGAAAACCGGTGACCGGGCAAGAGATATTGAATCGGAAATGCTCGATCAAACGCTTGTGTGGCTGTCACAATATGAAATGTTTCATTCCCGGTTGCATTTGTTACAAGAAGTTATCCCGATTCAGAAAAAAGAACAAACAGATATGTTCGGGGAGTCTTTGCCCACCGGGCTCGTACTGTCATCATGATGATACGGGTTTGTCTTGAGACAACAGATACAATATCTCCGGGATAGCGTTTTCTGAAAGGAAGAAATGGCAAAATTTCTGTTTCTCGAATCCTTTTACGGAGGGTCTCATCAGGATTTTGCCGATGGTCTGATTGCTCACTCCCGTTATCCGATCGATCTGGTTACGTTGCCGGCCAGGTTTTGGAAATGGAGGATGAGAGGGGCTGCATTATATTTTTTTCAAAAAGTCGATTCATTTCAAAAATATGATGGATTGATCACAAGCGATTTGATGAGTCTGTCGGATTTGAAAGCCCTTTGCAGGGGAAACCTGCCGCCCGCACTTATTTATTTTCATGAAAATCAATTCAGCTATCCTCTTGCTCCTGGAGAACAGATGGATTATCAGTTCGGCTTTACGGATATCACGAGCGCTCTTGCTGCAGACCGGATCGTATTTAATTCCAACACCCATTATCACGATTTTTTTTCTCATCTTCCCAAATTTATCAATATGCTGCCCGATTTCAGACCCAAATGGGTTATTCGTCAAATACGGGAAAAATCCCAGGTCATCTATCCTGGATGTCACTTTCCGTCTACTATCGGCTACTCAGACCGGAAATATGACAAACCACCGCTGATCATATGGAATCACCGGTGGGAATTTGATAAAAGACCGGAAGTTTTTTTTCACGCGCTTGAATTTTTGGCAGAGAAGGGTATTGATTTCAGGGTTGCGATTCTCGGAGAAAGTTATCAGCGCATTCCAGCCGTGTTTTTAAAAGCAAAGGAAAAATTCGGCAACCGGATTGTCCAATATGGATATGTGGATTCAAGATCGGATTACTATCAATGGCTCTCAAAAGGAGATATCGTGATCAGTACAGCAGATCAGGAAAATTTCGGCATATCCATCATCGAGGCAATTCGTCATGGATGCCTCCCCCTCGTCCCCAGCCGCCTTTCGTATCCGGAAATCATACCGGATTCATTCCATGGTTCTTTTTTATATAAAGATCAAAATGGTTTTTTTGAAAAGCTTTTGGCCATGGTTCTTCATCTAAAAGATTTTTCCGCAAGCAGAAAACAGCTTTCTGAAAGCATGATGGATTTTGCGTGGGAAAAACAGATTGTCTTTTTTGATGCACTTCTCGAAAACCTGGCTGATTCATCTATACGCTGAATTCTCAATAAAAAATTGATTTTACAAGCACCCTATGTTATTATCAGTGCCATCCAATCAAAATGACCCATATTGAAAAATCCTTATTTCCCGGAATATTGAGGTGATAAATGAAATTTCGTGTTTTGAATCTCGTACATTCCTTGTTTTTTGCCGGAACACTGCTGATGGGCTGTTCCTCAACAACACCGCTGGTCATAAAACGAATCGATTACCAGAAACCGGAAGTGGTTCGGACCAGAAGGTATGACCCGTCAAAAATCAGTTCCCTCCTGGTAATCCAGCCTGAAAAAGATCTTACATTTGAAAAAAACAAGGAAAATGCAGCCGGCGCGCAGAAGACCATTCTTGCATCAGGCAAAGATGAATATGTCAGTTATATCGAATCCATTCTTCTGAAAAAAGGCTATACGGTAATCAGTGACGATATTCTGGCTAAAAACAAGAATCTTGAACCCTACCGTCTGCAGTCCGGTGAGCGTATTGTTGAGAAAAACGTGGTGCTGACACAGAGTGAACTGGCGACAAAATTCGGAAAAGAAAGCGGTGCAGATGCGATACTGAAAATTAACAAGCTGAAAGCAAAACAGGATGTAATTTACTATATTTATTATATCGACGATGATAAATGGGAGGAGATGGCCGACAAGGCCTCCTGGGAAAAAGAAAAAGAATATTTATATGAGAATTCAATACCATATTGTTTAAATGAAGAGAATCTGCTTGAATTTGTTATTGATGTGGAAATCAATGATATTGAAACCGGAAATATCCTTGCCAAAGGTTCCGCCCTCCTTTCTACACGGAATGTAATGCCCGATGATTATCAGGCTGCTGTGGAAAGCGATACGTGCAGAAAAATAAAAGAAAATTTTCAAATCCAGAAGTATGTTTCCCTGAAAACAATGGATGTCCAGATCAAGGAGCTTATTACCAACATCATGACAAACCTGGTGGATGAAAAATAGATGAAACCTCTAATACTCTTCATGTTCTGTTTTTTACATGTTCTGGTTTTTTTTACAGGATGCAGTCAACAGAGAAACTACGTCAAGCCGATTTCAGATTGTTTTTCCGATACGGATTGCCCTCCAGGTGCGAGATGCCTGAACAATATCTGTATTCAGTCATATCAGAAAACAACGGATGAAAACAAAGTTCTAAAGCAGGTGGATTTCAGTCAATTTTATTTATCTTATACACTCCCGAAGGAGGAGCATACCCTGGTTGTCTTTTTAAAAGACAATCGGGAAAAGCCGAAATATCGTGCGATTCTGGGTTGCATCGACTCAGAACTGCGCAAATATAAAAAGATCCGCATCGTATCCATGGAAGACATCTATTCATTTCTCGGCATTCAGACCCAGAAAATGAAAATCGACGGTGAGGAGGGATTTGACAACCAGCAGATTCAAAAGATTTTATCCAACTACAACACTTCAGTATACATGGAAGTGGATATCAATATTTTTGAAGGCAATATTGATGTATCTTTAAAAATGCTGGATTTTACAGAAAAGAAAGTGATTTCATCCCAGCGGAAGACCTATATATCCCAGGTAAACCTTGAATCCAATATCGATCTTCTTGTTCGAGAGTTATTATCGAAAACAGAAAACCAATCCGGCGAAAATTCCTGATTCTCATGCAAGGGGATATTGTTGAAAAGGGAACTGTGATTTTAATATCCCTATCCTGTTGATTTCTTCGATAAATGTTGATAGGAAAAATTTTATGCAAATGCAACCTGTTCATGCTGTTCTAATAAATGGGTTGAACCGAAGTCCTGTATTTTGGGATAAAATGTAATTAATACTGACTGTTAACGATCATTACAATTTTGCTCTGGAGAAGATCAATATGGCAATTATCAAGAGTTTACTTGATACGGATTTTAACAAGCTTACCATGGCTCAGGCAGTTCTGCATACCTACCCGGCGGTTACGGTAAAATATAAATTTGCTTGTCAAAATAAAAAAATTTCGTTCCTTGATGAGATTAAGTCGGAAATTGATAATCTCTGTTCTTTGCGGTTTACAGAGGATGAAATCAGCTACTTGTCATCGATCCCTTTTTTAAAGAAAGATTTTATAGAGTATCTCCGACTGTTTCAACATAATCGAAGATATCTGAACGCCTATCTGGACAAAGAGGGGGGACTCCAGATCGATATCGAAGGGCCATGGATATCCACAATATTGTATGAAACCCCTGTTCTGGCCATTGTCAGTGAAGTCTATTCCAAAAATGAATGCAACAATGATTCCGGTAATCATGATCCGGAAAAGGCGATGAAAGTCGGTGAGGAGATATTGTCTGAAAAAATTAATTATTTGACGGAACTTTTAAAAACCGGCCAGATTCCCAGATTTAAATTTGCAGATATCGGCACGAAATACCGATATTCGCTGGCCTGGCATACCAAAATTATCGAGACCCTGAAAGCCAAGTTCAGACCCCATATTTTTGTCGGAACCAGTAATATTGCACTTGCAAAACAGTTCAAGGTGAAACCAATCGGCACAATGACTTATGAATGGCTTCAGGGGCATCAGCAATTGGGCACACGAATTTCAGACAGTCAAAAAGCGGCCTTTGAAAGCTGGGCTCAGGAATACCGGGGTGAACTCGGAATCGCGCTCACCGATGTCGTCGGCTTTCAGGCATTTTTAAGAGATTTTGATCTGTATTTTGCAAAATTGTTTGATGGATGTCAGCATGACAGCGGCGATAGTGTTTCATGGTGTGTCAAATTGATTGAACACTATGATAAACTGGGTATTGATCCCTTATCCAAGACTGCAGTTTTCACAGATGGGATCGATTTTGAAAAAGCAGTTGAACTCCATCAAACATTCAGGGAATTAATCAATGTCGCTTTTGGTTTAAAAACCTATCTGACAAATGATGTTGGTATTGAACCGCCGAATGTTGTTATCGAAATGGTGGAGTGCAATGGGCAACCGGTTGCAAAAATTTGTGATACGGAAAATCGAAGTCTATGTAAAGATACTGAATTCATAAATTATTTAAAAAAAGTTTATCAAATCAAGTAAAGTAATAGAACCTTGCTTTCTTTCCCGATTGATTCCTTCTGTTTTACAATCCGGATGGAATGATTCGCAGGGCAAACCCCCTTTTTTCTCCTTCAACACGATATAGATCCAAAAAAAGAGGACATATGACAATCATGGATACCATTTGCCGCATCCAAAACCAGAACAGAGATTCAACAAAATGTATGGTTTTTGTAGTATCTGCCCTGCTGATTATGATGGTTCCTTCTCAGGTTATTGCCGCTCAGCATGATACAAATCCGATTTCCTGGTCTATGTTGATTATCTCTTTGCTCGGTGGATTAGCGTTTTTCCTATACGGTATGGAAAAAATGAGCGCCGGAATGAAAAAAAGCGCTGCCGACAAGATCAGAAATATTCTTACGGCTCTGACAAAAAATTCATTTATCGGTCTCATCGCCGGTGCTGTTTTTACCATGATCATCCAATCTAGTTCAGCGACGACTGTCATGCTGATCAGTTTTGTAAATGCGGAACTCATGACTTTTGCCCAGACAATCGGAGTGATTTTTGGTGCTGGAATCGGGGTTACGATCACAGCCCAATTGATTGCTTTTAAATTAACCGATTATGCGCTGGTCATGATTATTATCGGGTTTTTAATGCAGATGTTTTCCAAAAAAGAATTGATTCAGAATATCGGCAGTATGTTTCTTGGATTTGGAATTCTTTTCTATGGGATGAAACTGATGAGCGATTCCATGAAACCGCTCAAGGATTATCCGACTTTTATCAATCTTATGAAGGGACTGGAAGAGCCGATCTACGGTATTCTGATCGGAGCGTTTGTTACCGCAATTATACAAAGCAGCAGCGCTTTAATCGGTATTGTTATCGTTATGTCGCAACAGGGGTTATTAAACTTAGAAGCCGGGATACCGCTTCTTTTTGGTGCGCATATCGGCACATGCGTTACGGCTGTGTTTGCCAGTATCGGAACGTCCAGAGATGCCAAAAGAGTGACCATGGCCCATGTCCTGTTCCGTATTGCCGGGGTGTTATTGTTTATCCTCTGGATACCCCAATTCAGCTTGATCATCAGGATGATGGCGGAACGCTTCGATTCTGATATCTCCCGACAGATTGCAAATGCGCATTCTCTCTTTAATGTGGGAACAGCCCTCATTTTTCTTCCATTCTCAATGGTTTTTGTTCATATTATTATGAAGATACTTCCGGACAGGGAGATGGATAAGGATCTGAAACTGGTTACATGGCATATTGATGAGAACTGTATATCCACTCCGGCCTTGGCAATCGATCTGGCTAGGACGGAAATATCACGAATGGCGAAACTCCTGGGAAGGATGCTTCGGGCGATTATCATTCCGTTTTTATCTGATCCGAGGTTATTGTCTCAGGAAATAGAGGAAAAAGACGAACTGGATCTTCTTGTCCGGGAAATTCCAACACAGGATGAGATATTCCCTCAGCTTACACTGCTGGAAGGGATCGACTTGCGGGAGGAAAAAATAGATTTTCTGGAGGAAAAGATAGGGGAGTATCTCATTAAAATAGCCAGACAGGATATTTCAGACTCTCAGGCAAGTGAAGTTTATGGCATGATCTCCATTATAAAGGATATGGAAAGTATCGGCGATATTATCCATCGGAATATGATACCGCTCATTAAGAAAAAACAGGCGCTGCAAAAGGATTTTTCAAAAGAAGGCAGGGAAGAATTAATGATATATCATGAAAAGGTCTGCCGGCAGATAGCGCTGTTGCGAGAAGCCTTTGCAGAAAGAAATCCAAAAAAGGCCATTGAAATCATGTCCGGAGAACGAAAGTATCTTGATCTGGAATCACAGTTTCGAGCTCACCATCTTGAACGGATTATATATGAAAAAAAAGAATCCGTAACAACCCATGAGGTTCATATGGAACTGATGGATCTAATGAAACAGATCATTGTATACTCATCCAATATTGCAAAAACTTTTTTTCAAACATGTGGAAAAGAGGATGTAGAGAAGTGGAAGAAAGGGTAACCCAAGAGATTTCACTGATTATGTTGAGATCTGTGAGCTTGTCTGTTTTCGGGTGGTAAGCGTTCTTTTACGCCTGTCGATTCCATTTCTGCGCTCACTCACTTTTCTTCTATCCGGAAGATAGATATCATAGCTGAGAAAGCGGCGGTCAAGACCGGATCTTCTGTCTCTGTTGTCCTCTAATGCCAGTAGATCCAAGGCATCAATCATGAGGTGTTCCTTTTTTTTAACGGTTGATAATATGGTGTATATTGTAACGGATTATCTATATCATCGGGGCGCTTCTGCAGTTACAATCGGCAGTTTATCCGTTTTAATGCAGAGTTGGTTCACATTACCCCAAATTTATGCTAATGTCAAGAAATTCAACTGCCGGCGCAGATGATCGATATGGGTTAGAAATCCGTGTTCCCTTTTACACAGTATTGAAAACAGGCCGAAATTCAACAAAAGATTGAGTGAGGAAAAACTATGATTCGAGTTGGAATTCTGGGTTCAACAGGATATGCCGGCGCAGAGCTGGTCAGAATACTCCTGGGACATCCGGACGCAAAAATAACAGTTGTAACTTCCAGACAGTATTCAGGTGTTTCTTTCAGTGAGGTTTATCCTTCCTTGAGAGGTATCTTGGATATACCCTGCGAAGAGTATAACATTGGTCGCTTGATTAACAATGCAGATGTGGTGTTCACCGCACTGCCCCACAAACTCCCGATGTCATTTGTTCCTGAGTTGATCGAGAACAACATAAAAGTTATCGATCTTTCAGCCGACTTTCGATTTCGAAATGTTGCTGTGTATGAAAAACACTATCAGCAGCACACTGCCGGAAGGTTATCCGAATCGGCTGTTTATGGCCTTTCCGAAATAAACTCAGAGATGATTCGGAAATCTTCTTTGATTGGAAACCCAGGCTGCTACCCGACAAGTCTGCTGTTGCCGCTTATTCCATTGGTAAAAAACAAGATGGTGATGACCCATTCGATCATTGCAGATGCAAAGTCAGGGGTGAGCGGCGCCGGCCGTTCAGTTTCCCTGGATACCCATTTTTGTGAAGTGAACGAGGCCTTTAAAGCCTATAAGGTATCGGGTCATCGACATACACCTGAAATGGAAGAAAACCTGAGTATTGCAGCCGGAGAGCCTGTACAGATCACTTTTGTTCCGCATCTTGTTCCCATAACCAGGGGGATGCTGACGACGATATATGCAGATATCGTCCGAAATGTTAGTGAAGCGGATATTCGGGATTGCCTGGAATCCTATTATCAAAACCGATATTTTGTCCGAATCTGTAAAGAGGGGACATTTCCAAATGTATCGAATGTTAGAACAACCAATTTTTGTGACATCGGCCTGAAGGTTGATTCCCGGAACAATAGAATCATCCTTGTTTCTGTAATCGATAATCTGATGAAAGGTGCTGCAGGACAGGCTGTCCAGAATATGAATCTGATGATGGGATTGGATGAGAAAACCGGGCTGAAATTGATTCCGCTTCCTTTATAAGTATCGTAATCAACTTTCGGGTTTGAATAAAAAATGATAGTGATCCTTGGCATTGTTGCTATATTTGAAATGGGAGAAGAATCATGAAAATCGAACAGCTTTCTGTTTTTATTGAAAACAAGGCCGGCAGGCTGGCAAACATTACAACCAATCTGGGAGAAATCAACATCAATATCAAAGCGATTTCTTTAACAGACACATCGGAATTCGGCATATTGAGACTGGTTGTTTCTGATCCGCAACGGGCAAAAAAAGTTTTGCGGGATCGAGGTTTTAACGTCAGCCTGACAGAAGTACTCGCTGTCAAGATACCGGATAAACCGGGAGAATTGGGCAGGCTGCTTCAAACTCTTGAAAAACAGAGTATTAATATTGAATATGTGTATGGGCTTACAGAGAGCAACAAGCACCATGCTGTGCTCATTTTCGGTTTTGATGATATGGACAAGGCTGTGCGGGTTTTGTCGGAAGAAAGCATTACGCTTATCTCCATGGAAGAGTTGATGAGCGAATAAATGAAAAAAAATAAATTCTTGACAGATTTCATGTTGATTTGTATTCACTTTAATTTCAGATATGAACTCATTGTGGATTATACCTCTCCCCTGAGGGAATCAGCTCTTATATAAATCTGAAAAATAAATATTACAGAAACAAAATATTTTTAATAACAACATTAACTTTTTCAAAAGGAGATTTGCAATGTCCGCAAAACTAATTCTAGGAACTGAAATTCGAGAGGAAATTCTCGAAGAAATTACCGCTGAAGTTTCTCAAATCAAAGCAAAGTATGGAAAGGTGCCTGGTCTTGTTACGATTCTTGTGGGTGAAAATCCCGCATCCATTTCTTATGTAACCCTGAAAATTCAAACCGCCCACCGGGTTGGATTTCATGAAGTTCAGGATTCACAACCGATTGATATCTCGGAAGAAGACCTGCTTGCCCTGATTGCTAAATACAATAAAGATGATTCCATTAATGGTATTCTGGTTCAACTTCCTTTACCCAAACATATTGATGAGAAAAAAGTTTTGAATGCAATTGATCCGGACAAGGATGTGGATGGATTCCATCCGGTAAATGTCGGACGCCTGATGATTGGTGGAGATGAGGTAAAGTTTCCACCCTGTACTCCTGCAGGTATCCAGGAAATGATTATCCGGGCCGGCGTGAAAACAAGCGGGGCAGAGGTTGTTGTTGTCGGACGATCCAATATCGTTGGGAAACCGATTGCAAATATGATGCTTCAAAAAGGAAAAGGCGCAAATGCAACGGTTACGATTGTACACACAGGAACAAAAGATCTTGCATTTCATTGCAAACGTGCCGACATATTGATTGTTGCCGCAGGTGTTCCGGACCTTGTCAAACCGGAATGGATTAAACCCGGAGCTTGTGTTATCGATGTCGGTGTCAACCGTGTCGGCGAAAAAATAAGCGAAAAAACCGGTAAAAAAATTGCGATCCTGAAAGGTGATGTGGATTTCGAAGCAGCCAAAGAGATAGCCGGTTCCATTACTCCGGTTCCAGGCGGTGTCGGCCCGATGACCATTACCATGCTGATGTTGAACACCCTGAAATCACTTAAGTTCAAACTGGGTATCAACTGATCGGAATCGTAACGGATAATCGTATAGCAGATAAACAAGAGGGGATAGATCCATCTATCCCCTTTGAATTATTATCCAGGCGCGCTTTCCTTTCTTGACAGATTCCGGCAATTCGTGCTAAAAAACAAATCATTCAGAACACTTTCATAAAAAAGATATACCGGCCCCTCAACAAAAAAGCCTGAAAACCAACGATTGATACTGGATTTTTTAAAAGCCATGACAAAAACAATCACCTTTCTCATTGCCAGTAACACCGGGTCCTCCCTTAAGAGAATAACGGTTTCCACTATTACGCTGTGGCTGGGAGTTGGCGCACTATCATTTGGGCTTCTTTTTTTCAGTGTTCTCTTTTTTGATTATTTCCAGTTTAAAAAAACTTTTTTCATTACCGGCGGAATAAAACAGAAAATTTTCGACCAAGATACGGAGATTCAGAATCAGAGAAAGCAGATTCAGATGTATGCAAATGAAATCAACTTATTGAAAACCAAATTGGTTGATCTCAATAATTTTGAGCAAAAAATAAGAATTATTGCCAATATTGAAAACACCTTGGAGCAGAGCAGTATTTTCGGTGTGGGAGGTGCTGCACCGGAAGATCTTGATCTGAATATTGCCCTTGAAAAAAATCACAGCAGTTTGCTCCGCGAGATGCATGAACAGGTCACCCAATTTAAAGAGATCTCCGTCAAGCAGAAAAAAGGCTTTGAGTCTTTGCTGGAATATCTGGATGATCAGAAGAATTTACTCGCATCCACACCAGCAGTTACACCTACTTATGGATGGGTGACATCAAGATTTGGCTATCGAAAATCTCCATTCACCGGCCTGAAAGAGTTCCATAAAGGTTTGGATATCGCATCCAAGACGGGAACCCCGGTGATTGCTACAGGTGATGGTGTGGTGGCCTTCATGGGAATTGATGGCTTTTTGGGAAATGCCATGACGATCGATCATGGGCATGGAATCGTTACCCGGTATGCTCACCTTCATCAGTTCCTGAAAAAACAAGGAGAAGCTGTAAAGCGAGGAGATGTAATTGCCCAGGTTGGAAATACCGGAAGAAGCACAGGACCTCATTTGCACTACGATATCAGGATGAATGGCATTTCCGTGAATCCGGAAACATACATTCTGAATTAATACAAACACCGCACGTTAACCATTCAGATTTATACTCAACTCATCCGCATCTGTTCATTTCTCTTTACGGATTAAATTTTCCTCATACAATATAGAATCCAATCTCCGCAATTTTTTAATTCTTGTTGATCTGATGAATTCTCTTTTGACTCTTGGCCAATTATGATAATGGAGAGCCAATTTCAAAAGTCTGTTGTTGTAGTTCCGGTGAAAACTAGAATCCAGTATTTTCGGCTCTTTTCTGGGCACAGACTTTCGCCGGTGTGACGCTTTTTAATAGTTTTGAAATTGGCTCTGGAGTTTGCGAATGCGTTAGCAGAATTATAAAAGCATATTAACTGCATGGTCTCATCTGTATGTTTTCAGATAGCGAAACCCATAAAGGAAAAATGATCCATGATCTCGATGATATTGACAAAAATATTTGGTAGTAAAAATGATCGGGTTATTAAAAGCATATCCCCAATGATTGATCTGATCAATCAAAAAGAACCTGTTGTTTCAAAAATGAGTGATCAAGAGCTTCAGGATCAGACTGCCTTGTTCAAGAACCGATTGAAAGAGGGCGAAACCCTGGATGATATTCTCCCAGAAGCCTTTTCAGTCGTGAGAGAGGCCTCAAAACGTGTTTTGAATATGAGGCATTTTGATTGTCAGCTGATTGGTGGCATTATCCTTCATCAGGGCAAGATTGCTGAGATGAAAACAGGGGAAGGAAAAACGCTTGTTGCAACACTCCCGGCTTATTTGAATTCATTGAACGGAAAGGGGGTTCACATCATCACGGTGAATGATTATCTGGCAAAGCGTGACTCTGAGTGGATGGGACAGATATATCGCTTTCTGGGGTTATCCTGCGGCACCATTGTGCATGATTTAAATGACAAGGAGCGTCAGGCTGCATATGGATGTGATATCACATATGGCACCAACAATGAATTCGGTTTTGATTATCTCCGTGATAACATGAAATTCCACAAAGAGTCCCTTGTACAAGGAGACTTATCCTTTGCGATTGTGGATGAAGTTGACAGTATCCTTATTGACGAAGCCCGGACTCCGCTGATTATTTCCGGTCCAGCGGAAAAATCGACAAGCCTGTACTATCAGGTCAACAGTATCATACCCTCATTTTCAAAAGACGTGGACTATACTATTGATGAGAAAGCAAGATCAGCAGTGCTGACGGAAGCGGGGGTTGCAAAAGCTGAAAAAAAATTGCAGGTGACCAATCTGTTCGATCCCAAACATATCGAGCTTCTTCATCATACAAACCAGGCATTAAAAGCGCATACCCTGTTTAAGCGGGATGTGGATTATATCGTAAAAAACGGTGAAGTGATCATTGTTGATGAATTCACAGGCCGTCTGATGCCGGGAAGAAGATACAGCGATGGCTTGCATCAGGCGCTTGAAGCCAAAGAAAACGTGAAGATTGAAAATGAAAATCAAACGCTTGCGACAATAACATTCCAGAATTACTTCAGGATGTATGACAAATTGTCTGGAATGACGGGAACGGCGGATACGGAAGCAGCGGAATTTAAAAAAATATACAATCTGGATGTTGTCGTTATCCCGACCAATCAACCCATGATACGTGTGGACTTCCCAGATGTAATCTATAAAACCAAAAAAGAAAAATATGAAGCGGTTCTGGATGAAATTGTTGAGCTTCATGAAAAAGGCCAGCCGGTACTGGTCGGCACCATATCCATTGATATTTCCGAAAGCCTGAGTGAAAAACTGAAGAAACGGGGAATCAAGCACTCTGTCTTAAATGCCAAACACCACAGCCAGGAAGCGGAGATCGTTTCGCTGGCAGGTCAGAAAGGCTCGGTAACCATCTCAACCAATATGGCAGGGCGTGGTACGGATATTGTACTAGGCGAGAGTGTTATTGATCTTGGCGGGCTTCATATTCTCGGGACTAGCAGACATGAAAGCCGCCGAATCGACAACCAGCTTCGAGGCCGTTCCGGCAGACAGGGTGATCCTGGCTCATCCAGATTTTATCTTTCACTTGAAGATGATCTGTTAAGGATTTTCGGCGGTGAACGGATATCCAGTATCATGGAACGACTCGGAATGGAGGATGGAGAACCGATTGAACACAGGCTTATCAGCAAAGCAATTGAAAACGCCCAGGGAAAAGTGGAAGGGCACAATTTCGATATCCGTAAACAACTGATTGAATATGATGATGTCATGAATCAGCAGAGAGAGGTCATCTATCGTCAGAGACGGGAAGCCCTGAGTGGTGAAGACCTGAAACCCGAATTTATCGATATTATCGAAGATCTGTCCGAAGTGATTGCCGGACGTTTTGTAGACAGTAAGTTATCGCCCGCTGACTGGGACTATAAATCCATAAATGATGCGATTTATGACCAGTTCAACTTTCGAATTGACTTTCAGCAGGTTGATCTGGAAGGCTTGACTTATGAGGATCTTGCAAAATTGATTTCCGAAAATGCAATGAGGAAATATGATGAAAAAGAGACCAATATTGGAGAAGGAACTTTCAGGCAGATGGAAAGATTTTTTATGCTGCAAACCGTCGACAATCTCTGGAAAGAGCATCTGCTTGCAATGGATCACCTGAAAGAAGGAATCGGCCTGAGAGGTTATGCGCAGCAGAACCCCCTGCTTGTTTATAAAAAAGAGGGGTTTGAAATGTTCAATGACATGATCGCAAGGGTCAAAGAAGAAACCCTCAAAATCATGTTCCGGATTCAGATTGTCAAAGAAGAAAAGCTTGATGAGCTAAGAGAAACCAAGGCGGAAAATCTTGTTTTTTCTCATGGTCAGGAACCACAAAAAAAAGAACCCCGGAAACGGGAAAGCGAGAAAGTTGGTCGGAATTCTCCCTGTCCATGCGGAAGCGGGAAAAAATATAAAAAATGCTGCGGTGCCTGAAAAAAGAAAATATATGAGCCAATTTCAAAACAATTGAAAAGCGTCACACCGGCGAAAGTCGGTGCCCAAAAAAGAGCCGGAAATACTGGATAGCGCTTCGGTTGCGCCTGGCGGCTTGGAAAACTGCACTGCGTGTCTAGTTTTCGTCGGAACTACAACAACAGACTTTTGAAACTGGCTCTTGATTTTTCCTGTCATAAATCTTACTATTTAGGCTAAGAAATGAATGATCATTTTGAATATTGCACCCGATTTTTATTGTTATGGCCTTTTCGTACTGAAAAAGGCTTGAGTGAAAAAACAATAAAAAAGACATGATACATATGATTTTCCTTCATAAAGTCTGTGTGAAAACCTTCAATTATGGCACCTGTTGGAGGTGGAAACATGAGTAAGCAAGTACCTGGTTCACAAACCGGGGTGTCCATTGAAACTCGAAAAATCATTGCTGAACCTCCCCTATACCGTGTTATACTGCATAATGATGATTACACTTCCATGGATTTTGTTGTAAATATTCTGGTTATGGTTTTTCGGAAACCAGAGGGGGAGGCGACCCGGATCATGATGAATGTTCATAAAAACGGGGTCGGTATCTGTGGCGTATATCCATATGAGGTTGCAGAAACCAAAGTTGAAACCGTACACGCATTGGCAGCCGAAAATGGATATCCCTTAAAATGTACCATGGAAAAGGAATAAGATATGATAAGCAAAGAACTCAGTGCTGCATTAGGGTTTGCTGTCCGTGAAGCCAAAAAAAGAAGACATGAATATGTATGCCTGGAACATGTTCTTTTTGCTGTAATCCATGACAGCCGTGGCGTAGAAATAATTGAAAATTGTGGTGGCAGCCCTGAAAATTTAAAAATTAATCTGGACAAATTTTTGAATGAACAGATTGAGAGTGTTCCGGAAGATGGTGAATATGTCTTGCAGCAGACCATTGGATTCCAAAGGGTTATCCAACGTGCGGTAAACCATGCCCGTTCTGCTGAAAAGCAAACCGTTTCCTTAGGAGATATTATTGCATCTATTTTCCAGGAAAAAGATTCCCATGCAGCCTATTTCCTTCAATCCGAAGGACTCACCCGGCTGGATGTGCTCCGATATATCTCCCACCAGAACACCAATATAACGGATACGCGAAGTAATCTGGAAAAACCGGACAAAGAAGATTCACTGGATAAAGAGGATTCAAAAGAGGATAAAAAGAAAAAGTCAGATATCCTGGAACTGTTTACAACCGATCTGGTGGAACAGGCCAGATTGGGTAAACTGGACCCTTTGATCGGACGGGAAAATGAACTGGAACGTACCATTCAGGTGCTTTGCCGCAGAAGAAAACACAATCCGGTATTTGTCGGAGAGCCGGGGGTCGGAAAAACCGCCATGGCAGAAGGCCTGGCCCTCCGGATTGTTCAGGGGGATATTCCGGATCTGCTGAAAAACACCCATATTTTTGCGCTGGATCTGGGCGGCATTCTGGCGGGAACAAAATTCCGGGGGGATTTTGAACAGAGATTGAAAAAAATCATCTCTGCGTTGAAAAAAAAGGAAGATGCCATTCTGTTCATCGATGAGATCCATACCATTGTCGGTGCCGGAGCAACCAGCAGCGGCTCCATGGACGCTTCCAATATCCTGAAACCGGTCCTTACATCCGGTGAGCTCCGCTGTATTGGTTCAAGCACTTATGAAGAATACAGTTCCCACTTTGAAAAAGACAGGGCACTGTCCAGAAGATTTGAAAAGATTGAAATCATGGAGCCGGACATCCCGGAAACCATCAAGATACTCAAAGGCCTGAAATCCAGGTACGAGGAGCATCATAATATCCTGTATACGGAAAAAGCATTGAAAGCAGCTGCAGAACTGTCTGCCAAATATCTCAACGACCGTTTTCTGCCGGACAAGGCAATCGATGTGATTGATGAGGCCGGAGCATTTGTGAGATTAAAAGGTTCAACCCAGAGAAGTAAAATCCATGCTTCGGATATTGAAAAAATTGTCGCAAAGATGGCCCGTATTCCCACACAGAGTGTATCCACCAATGACCGGTCCAAACTTGAATTCCTAGATGAAAAAGTGCGTGAAAAAGTGTATGGCCAGGACTCTGCGATTTCATCCTTGGTCATGTCTATAAAACGGTCAAGAGCCGGCCTTGGAATCCCGGAAAAGCCCATCGGGTCATTTTTGTTTACCGGCCCGACAGGTGTCGGAAAAACAGAGGTTTCCAAACAGATTGCGCAGGTGTTGGGCGTTCAGTTTCTTCGCTTTGACATGAGCGAGTATATGGAAAAGCATGCGGTTGCCAGACTGATCGGTGCGCCGCCAGGTTATATCGGATTTGATCAGGCAGGGCTGCTTACCGACGGCATCCGGAAACATCCATACAGCGTTCTTCTGCTGGATGAAATCGAAAAAGCCCACCCGGATCTCTACAATATTCTTCTTCAGATCATGGATCATGCCACCCTTACCGACAACAACGGCAAAAAGGCGGATTTCCGGAATGTCATTCTGATCATGACCTCCAATGCCGGCAGCCGGGAGATGAGTGCAAATGCCATCGGCTTTGGCGATCTCCGCGGGGATTCGGAAAGCAAGGGAAAGAAAGCGATCGAGAAATTTTTCAGCCCGGAGTTCCGGAACCGACTGGATGCGATCATTAATTTCAATCCATTGACACAAACTATCATGGAGAAGGTTGTGGATAAGTTCATCGCCGAGCTGAAAGAACAGTTATCCGTTAAAAAAATCGAACTGAATCTCTCTGAAGCTGCAAGGATATGGCTTGCAAACAAGGGATATAATCCCGATTATGGAGCAAGACCTCTTGCAAGGCTGATCCAGGTTGAAATCAAGGACAAGCTGTCGGATGAAATCCTGTTTGGAAAGCTTGAAAAAGGCGGACAGGTTACCATTGATCTTGAACAGGAAAAGCTGGCATTTTTCTATTCCGGATGCTCCTGAAACCGGCAGAATTCTTTTTTTGTCATGCCGGACTTGATCCGGCATCCAGTTTTCTTCATATCATCCGGGTTACACTGGAGTGACGAAATTGAAACTTTTTGTTGTTTTTTCATGACTATTTTTCTGCTTTCCGATAAAATTGCCTTCCCGCCACCGCATCTTGCCGAAAAAGAGGGACTTATCGCCATTGGCGGCGACCTGTCCGAAAAGCGGCTGCTGCTTGCCTACCAGATGGGAATATTTCCCTGGTACTCAAAGGATGAGCCCATCATGTGGTGGACGCCGGATCCCCGCCTTGTGCTGTATCCTCATGAACTGAAAATATCCGGAAGCCTGCAAAAAATAATCCGTAAAAATATTTTTTCCATCAGAATCGATACGGCTTTTGATCAGGTTGTTCTTAGCTGCGCTCATGCGCAGAGGAAAAAACAGGATGGCACCTGGATTGTGGAGGATATGATCACAGCTTATTGTCATCTGCATAAAACCGGATATGCCCATTCCTTTGAGGCATGGCAGGATGACAAGCTTGTCGGAGGACTCTATGGCGTGTCCCTGGGAAGATGTTTTTTTGGTGAATCGATGTTTTCCAATCAAAGCAATGCATCCAAAGTCACGTTTGTTTTTCTGGTCGAATATTTACGGCAAAGATCGTTTGATCTGATCGATTGCCAGGTCACAACAGATCATCTGCTTCGTTCCGGTGCACGGGAAATTCCCCGGAAACGGTTTTTAAAGGAAATTGGAAATTCTCTTAAAAAATCCACATTAATAGGGAAATGGTCGCTCGAATCTTTTCTTGACAAGTAAAATTGTCGTGTGCTATCCACCCTCAGAAAAAAGAAAACTGTATGGTTGCTCCTTTGGAGCTGAAAAGGGAAGCCGGTGAAAACCCGGCGCGGACCCGCCGCTGTAAGTGAGGACGAAACCTGCAATAGCCACTGTATTGACCGGAACGATTCGAAGCAATACGGGAAGGCGCAGGGAATAGATTGATTCACGAGTCAGAAGACCTGCCGGACAGTTGAAAGAACACTTGGCGGAAATGGTAAATCCCCAGGCTGATATATATCGGCTTGGGGATTTTTTTTTGGCTTTTCAAGGAGAATGGAAAAATGGCAAAAACACAGGTAGAATATGCAATGGAAGGAATCGTAACCCGGCAGATGATCGAAATCGGGGAAAAAGAGGGCATTGATCCCCAATTAGTGCAGAAACGTATCTCCGAAGGCCGGATCGTTGTGCCTTTGAATATCAATCGGACTTGTTCCGCGGTTGGAATTGGCATGGGCCTGACTACAAAGATCAATGCCTCTATCGGAACCTCGACCGATATTGCAGATATTGATGCGGAAGTGGAAAAAGCGATTGCTGCGGAAGAGGCGGGCGCAGACACTTTGATGGAACTGTCGGTAGGAGGCGATCTGGATAAAATCCGGAAAGAGGTGCTGGCTGCGGTATCGCTTCCGGTAGGCAATGTTCCGCTGTATCAGGCATTCAGTGAGGCCGGACGGAAATATGGTGACCCGAACAAGCTTGATGAAGAGATGCTGTTTGATCTGATCGAACGCCAGTGCGAGGACGGCATGAGCTTCATGGCCATTCACTGCGGCATCAATCTATATACCATCGAGCGTCTGGAAAAGCAGGGCTATCGTTACGGCGGCCTTGTGAGCAAAGGCGGCGCATCCATGGTTGCCTGGATGAAGAAAAACCGGAAAGAGAATCCCCTGTATGAAAAATTTGACCGGGTGGTTTCCATCCTGAAAAAATACGATGTGGTTTTGTCGCTCGGAAACGGCCTGCGTGCGGGATCGATCGCCGATTCCTTTGACCGGGCCATGATCCAGGAACTGCTGATCAACTGCGAACTGGCCGAAGAAGGCCGGAAAATGGGCTGTCAGATGATGGTGGAAGGGCCAGGGCATGTGCCCATGGATGAAATCGAGGCCAATATTATTTTGCAAAAACGGATGAGCAATTATGCCCCGTATTACATGCTGGGGCCTCTGCCCACGGATATCGGAGCGGCATATGATCATGTGGTGGCTGCTATCGGAGCGGCCCAGTCCGCCCGGTATGGAGCGGATCTGGTCTGCTACATCACACCGGCCGAGCATCTGGCCTTGCCCAATAAGGCGGATGTGATTGAAGGCGTCAAGGTGGCCAAGCTAGCGGCTCATATCGGGGATCTTGGAAAATATCCGGAGCGGACAAAACCAAGGGATATTGCCATGAGCAAAGCCAGACGGGACCTGGACTGGGAAGGCCAGTTTAAAAATGCCCTGTTTCCGGCAGATGCCCTGAAAATCCGGAACGACCGTTCACCATCCTGTGACGACAAGGTCTGCACCATGTGCGGTGAATTCTGTGCTAACCGGGCTTCCAATGCGATATTTGAAGGAACACTTGCCGGAAGCGTAAAGGCATAATGGATGGACGATGAAGCATAATGAGTGCTGTAAAAAATTAAAGAAGAACCTGGATTCCGTCACTCCGGTGAAAACCGGAGTCCAGGATCTTATAAAAAAAAGAGACCCCAGCGATATCGGATTCCAGTTCCTGGAAGATCTTTCCACAGCTTACTGGTATTCCGAAATATTGTTTGCAGCTCTGGAGCTGAATCTTTTCAGTCTGATCGAACAAAGGAATCATAATCCAAAATCTCTTGCATCTGCAACAGGCTGCAAGGAAGATCATCTTCATCGCATCATGAAAGCGCTTTCAGGCATCGGGCTGATTGAACAGGAGAAGGGCTGCTGGAAAAATCTTCCGGCAGCCCGCCGGCATCTGCTACCGGATAGCCCGCAGTATATGGGAAATTTTCTGCTGTACCGGAAGTACATCCAAAATAACTGGCAGAACATCACCAAAAAGCTTTCCGGCGATACAGGCAGGAAAAGCACGATTCCATCATCTACCCCGGACGACTACGAGACCCGTAATTTTAACTATGTCCGGGCCATGGATGAATTGGCCCGTCAAAAGGCAGAAGAGATCGTCAGACTATGTAATACAAAGGTCAGGAATTCGCCGATACTGGATATCGGTGGAGGTGCCGGAGCTCTTTGCAGAAGACTGCTTCAGCATACCATTCCAGGAAAGGCTGTTCTCCTGGAATTACCTGAAGTCATCCGTGCTGCCAAAATCCTGTATCCAAACCCGGAGTACTGGACTGGAATCCAAACAGTTGAAGGAAATTTTCTGACTCATGAATTTCAGCCCGGTGAACGGTTCGGCACCATCCTCATCAGCAATTTCCTGCACATTTATGATCAGAAGGATGCAAAATTCATCATACAGAAGTCGGTCGATCATCTTCATAAAGAAGGGCAGATATTGATCCACGACTATTTCCCGGATCGGCCTGGATTGTTCCCGCATAAGGGACTGTTTTATGATATCAACATGATGCTGAATACCTGTGAAGGTGTCTGCCACGACTCCTCTCTTGTTGTTTCCTGGCTGCAGGAGATGGAAGTGAAAAAAATTGAAATTCTGGATTTGCCGTCCGATTCTTCGATTATCCTGGCATCCATCAACCGCGAACGGGTTTGAATCTGGTTATCTCATTGCCGACCATATGGATGACCATTCGAAAGGTTCATATCTTATCATTCCGCAATTTTATGATGTTTTAAAGTCAGAGATTCAATCCCCGAAAACCAGGGACGGAGTGCATGGCAAAGGATAGGCATGGATGCCCCCGGAATTCGCGCAGATGGAGCCCTGCATAATTTCAGCTTCGAAAAGGCCCTGAAAAATTCCCCCTTTGAAGGGGGCAGGGGGATGTGCTTTTTTTCATAGTGTTTCTTTTCCACAATCGGGTTGTTGTCGCGACTCTTCTTTAGTGCTGCTACATAGGCGCGAAATCGTTATTGACAGCCGGATGCATTTTACTCGGTCCGGATTCCGGCTCGCGTTACAGCAGGTCATTTCGGAAATTAATTTCTGGAACGGATAAGTCATCAAATCCATCTGCCTGCGGAATTATTCCGGCTGAGCTGGATAATGGCGAAACAGCATGATTTCAATGAGTTCATTCATCATGATCAGACTGTTTTGTGTTGACATCGATTCAATAAAATGGTTCTGTGGAAAAAAATGTTACCATCGGAAAGATTTGGGTTCAGGCGACCGGGCGTTGTTTATATTGAACAGCACCTGTTTTTCCAGACGATTTGATGCGAAAATATCAGGTACAATTATCAGGGAAAATATGCCTGAAAACCCCTTGATTTGGGATTTATCAGGGAAATAATAATTTTAATATCAGGGAAATATTTGACCTGATAATAATATAGGTCGAGAATCGGAATCCTATGGTACAAGATCAGAAAAAAGAAATCTCTCTATGTTACTTATGCGGCAATACACTCTCTGGTGAAATTGACAGAGATCACGTCCCTATGAAACAACTGTATGGAAAAGAGTTTAGGAAAATATCCAATCCAAATTTATTCTGTCTACCCACACATGCAAAGTGTAACCGTGAGTACCAATTTGATGAGGATTATTTTGTATATTCTTTGGTACCAGCAGCAAGATGCAAAAAGACTGGAGAATATGTCTCATTCGACGTTGAAGAAAGGGCGAAGAAGGGTGAACAAAAGCTACTCATAGCAAAAGTTTTAGGTCAGTTCGAAGATGCTATCCGAGATCCAAGTCAAGGTGTAACATACGTCCCACTAAATAAGGATAGAATTTTTAGAGTAATATGGAAAATCGCACGAGGGCTTTACTTTAAAGAATCAGGGCTGCATATTAATCAGTCTTTTGATAAGGTTATTGAATTTTATACTGAGGATGATATTCTTCCCGATCCAATTAAAAATGCAATTCGAGAATTGCCGGGTAAAGGCGACTACCCGGCGGTGTTCGATTACAAGTATATCGTTGTAGACCATGCCCATTGTTTTTTTATGAGTTTGTGGGATAGCTACACTTTTATAGTTATTTTCCACTTGCTTGATTGTCCTTGTGGGCAATGTGATAGATTAAAGACCTAACAATTTTTTCGAGAGGGACTTTTGCTCCGCTGCCGCTAAGCAAAAGTCCCTAAAAATCGCGTTATACCTTGAACAGCCTGACTGTTAACTCGCGCATCAGATGGTAAAGGGGTATCATTATGTTTGGATTTTTAAAAAAGAAAAAAAGCAATGAGCGTGATGGGGTCATAGAAGAATTCAACTCAATTATAAATCAAACAAAAACTGGAAGAGAAGATGCACAGATGGTGATCGGTCATGGAGTCAATATGGCAAATTCAATTTTCCTAAAAACATATTCATCGCCAGATGATTTTCGAGGCAGGTCATATAAGGAAAAATTTGAGTATTTCGAAAAATTTGTTAAATTCAAAAAAGGTGTTAAAGAGAAAGATTTTGGCTTATCCATTGGAATTCATTTATTTGGAACGTGGTTACTCGCTTTGGTCCAAGATGATGATGATCTTGAAAAAATTGTGAAGAAAGAATTAGTATGGCTGAGCAAAAAGGGCGAGCCACTTGGTGGGCAAATGTAGCTGTATGACAGGTGTCAAAGTTGAAGATATCCGATTTTGCATAAATCTTTAATATGGAAATGGGACTAGTTCTTACAATGTAAATTTTCGCATAACCACATGCTTTACGCGGATTTATGTTACGCTCCGCTCCACACAAGCTGGTAAGCATGGCCGTTATCCTCAAATGAACGTTAACAATATCATATGTTTGGTCATATCTGTTTTGACAGGTTCAATTGCACTCTCTTTACTCATTGGGGGTGTAATGGCTTTTCAAAAATGCGACCTTTCCGAAAGAAAGAAAATCTCTATAGCGGAATTAGCCGATGGATTACTTTTCAATTCTTTCTTCACCATGATTTATCGAGTAATTGAAAATTGGAATGGACATAAGGAAGGAAGGCAATACCTTTTTGCATGTGGCATATTCACAATTGTTACGATAGTTCTATTGTGTTTCGTTTAAAAGTAAGTGAAGGATAACCATCGACTTGTGCGGACGCCGGGAGCAACGCAGTTATTTCGGAATTCCGGGGACAGAATATATAACTACATCCTGAAAACAAGGTGGATGTTGAAATAAGTGTGATTTATCACGTCTTTTTGCCGGTAACTTTTTCTACGAATGTTGTTGCATCAATAATCTGGATGCGTTGAAAATGTTTGATATTCCGGAGATGCGGATCTCTGGATACGATATATTCGGCATCGCCTTCCAGTGCACAGGCAATGAACATATCATCTCTCGGATCTTCCGTGATACCCTGTGCGCTGTATGTGCCTTTTGTGATTAAGGCATTTTCAATGATCACCCCGATGAACTCGTTGATATCGGATTTTTTCGGTTTAAACCGTTTGAGAATATGCGGATAGTGAAGGACTTCGTATAATTCCTTTAAAATTGCTTTGGATGTAACCATTGTGAACGCGTTATCCGCAATCAGATTTTTCAGTGTTTTTGCCACACCTTCCTTGGCAAAAGCCATGCTGATCATCACGTTGGTATCGATCACCGCTTTAAGAATGGGCATATTTTTTTGTCCTTACCGCCTCCACCGCTTTATCAATGATACTGTCAATATCACCTTGAGAATCTTCTTCTACTCCATCGGCAAGCCGGTCTGTAATTTCTCTAAATCTTTGTGACCATGATTTTTCATTTTTCGGCTTTACCAGTTTTTCCACCTGATTTTTTACAATCACCCCCTCCAGGAATTTTTTAATAAATTTCCTTTCTTCTTCATCCATGCCGGACACCATCTCGAACTGTTCCAAAAGTTCCCGGTCGACAATTTTATTTGATGCAATTGCGGTTGTTTTGTCAAAAACCATTTCATCAATTGAAATCCCGAGTACTTTAACCAATTTAACAATGGCATCAAGAGATGGCATGGATTTGTCCGCTTCATATCGTCTGATTTGAGAAATGCCAACGCCGCTTAATTTTACAAGGTCGTTTTGTGTTAACCCTTTCTCTTTTCTAAACTTTGCAAGGTTTTTTCCAAAAGACATATAAATACCCCCTTTGATATCCGTGTTATGGTTATTTTTTTTTCACATATAATACAGATCTTTTATTATCAGTGCTGTAAGAAGAATATCTCAATAAATAGCGCTTAACGTCTTAATATCATATATGACATCAAAAAGCCATAAAAGATATTGAAATCTGAATTGACTTATTCGATATTTTTTTGGCGGGCTTCAGATGGAAGTTTGCGGAGATAAAAATGTGGATCTATGGAAGAATGAATAAACTATATGGATGCGGCGGTTCTTGATTATTGCTGCTCTTAATTGTTGGGTTTCGCTTCGCTCTACCCAACAATGCTGCGATACTGGAAGAGGGAGGAGGGAAGACCTTGACGTGAATCCGCCCTCCGATTTTTTCGATATCCCGTATTGTTCAGCATGGGTTGACGGCTTTTTGCCTTTTACTGAGCCACCAGCTCAACCCGCCGGTTTTTTGCCCGTCCTTCCTCGCTCGCATTGGAAGCCACCGGCGAGGTGGGACCCGCACCAAAAGGAATCAGACGGGAAGCACTGATCGAATGCTTTCCGGTCAAGGTGATCACAACAGCATCCGCCCGTGATTTTGAGAGCCGAATGTTGTAATCAAAGGTTCCGGCGTTGTCGGTATGGCCGACCACATAGAGCTTGAGATCCGTATCGGACTTGAGCAGTTTGGCAATTTCATTGATGGCCGGTTCGGATTCCGGTTTGATTTCGGATTTGTCCGTATCAAAATAGATTCCGTAAACAGCCGCTTTCCCGGTTGTGCGGATTGTACCGGCCAGGCTTTCCGCATTTGCGACCACATCCTGGTTCATCTGCTGCTTCTCGATGATGTGCAGCTTGTACATCCCGTTTCCGGCTGCCGACAGCGCAGCCCAGATTTCGGTTTTATCCTTGGTTACTTTCATCGTAACATATTCCATGCCGCCGTCTTCAAATTGATATACGGTTTCACCGCCTATGCCTTTGATCGCGTTGGTGTAGTTGCGGACGATCTGCATTGCGCTGGGTAGTGTGATCTCGTCATTGGCATAGTAGTCCAGATAAAGGTGACGGCCTTCTATACTTTGGAATTGATCCGGGCCGACTGGAAACTTATACTGATCAAAGTCCAGTTCTTCATAGTTGAAAATATGGAATCCGGGCATGCGGCTGAACAACGCCGGATCCTTCCGGCCTTCGAAGTCTTTAGGGTCTCCGGCAGCCAGTGCCTGACTTATGGGAACAGTCAACAGAACGATCAATAAGAATCCAAACATTTTCTTGAACATAATCTTTCCTTTCAGGGTATCAGGTTGTTATGGAACAAAAACGTAGAGCTTATCTTCGGTTTCATGAACGCTATTACCTACTGCATACTGATGATACTTCCTGCACCGCCGCAATGTTTTGTCTGGTCGCCCATTCTTGCAGCCGGTTTTCCGTCGATAAGTACATTCGGGTCACCTGTCGTGATTACAAAGGTGTTTGATCCGCAGCACGCGGCATGAATTCCGGGGTCGCCTACACGCGCAGCCGGCTTCCCATCGATAAGCACGTTCGGGCTTCCTGACTGGATCGGCCCTTTGACGGAATGGGGGCAGGCAGGACAGCCATGTGTGTCATTCGGGCAGTGAGCGATGCTTCCTATGCTTGCATATCCCTTGGGGTCAACAGCCTCCACGGTAAAGGTCTTTTCAGAAACAGTTCGTCCATCCCTTTCCACGTAAAGTGTTATGTGATTTGTACCAGGTCCGTTAAAAACAGGCCTGCTCAGAGGCCCTCGGTCCGGGGTGAAGGTGCCTGTTCCTTTCCAGCGGACATCTGCGGAGATGTCCGTCTGTTTCCTGGTGATCGGACCGACCAGGCAGCGGGCTCCAAAAACCCATCCCTTTGTAAAAACTTTCGGACTATCGCCTGCCGGATAGGTCAATGAAATCTGGATGTCCTGATCCATTTGATTTATTTTCATCAACTCCCGGCTGGGAACGGATACCGCTCTTTCCGGTTTTTTCAGGTACAATTCCTCTTCCGATGCAGCAGGAGTGCTTCCAATAAAAAGGGTCATAGCGAAAAAAAGGATGATAGCTCTGACCATAAAGGGCTTTGGGATATGATATTTCATTGCATCTCCTTTTTGTTTGAAGGATTTTTTTAGGACAAGGAAGGATAAAAAGAAACCGACACCTTGCTATTGAAAGCTATATAGCAAAGGCATTTGTGTGTCAATAGCCTGAAAAGGGCAGCAGCAATTTCTGATGAAGCCATGTAGGTTGGGTTGAATGAAATGAAACCCAACATTACGTAGCCCGGGGATTGTTCAGCAGTGATTGACAGCCTCTGCTATTTCTGAAAACAGTTTATCCAACACGGCCTCAGCCATCCGGAGATCCTGTTCTGAATCAAACGCAGAATCCAGTTCCGTAAAAATCGTTTCATATGCGGATACCGGGATATCGGGATGCTTCCTTTGAACCGGCTGCCTTTTATATTGTCCGTTTTCAAACATATAATGACATGGTCCGGGAGATGAAACAGATCGAAAAGGCCAGTTTGTTTTGATTTCCAGAAGATCCCGGAAACGGTTGGTCGCTTCAGATGACTTCCGGAAATCGTCCGGTGTTACCGGTCGGCCTGCTTTATTTTCTATCGCCTCGAAAAATGCCGTCAACAGCCGGAACTCCGTAACCACCAGGCCAAAAAGAAACCAGTGATTCACGGTCTGTTTCAGGATTTTCAGATAGCGCTGTGGCAGTTGTTTATTGCCGGGGCAGAAATAGGTCCGGCAGGCCATGCCGCCGTAGTAGCTGAGTCCCCGCCAGTCTATACCGTTGTTTCCGGAAGCTGCCGGATGAAGCAGACATCCGACGCGCTGCTCCGATTCACCGACCAGGCCCAGAAAGACACAATGGTGAAAGTCGGGAAACGGTCTTTCCGGCGGGGTCCATCCTTCATTTTGCATCCGGAATTCATCGATACCGTCAATGGTCCGTGGAACCTGCTTGAATGCTTCGGTTCTCCGGCGCAGGAGTTTTTCAAGCGATTGTTTTGAGAGTCCCGAAATGTTGTACAGCCCGCAGCACGCCCCGCAGGAAACAGTTTCGCTGACCTGGCAAAGATATTCAAAGGCCTCCTGTTTTTCATTTTCAGTGGTAGACCCTAAATCAGGGGATATTTTTTTTACGTTATTCATGGGTGACCCAATTCTTTAAAACAATGATGATAAAATGTATTGCGATCGGATGCTATTTTACTTGGTTTAACTGTATGTATTCTATTTTAATTTGTCAAAATGGAAATCAGAGCAGGATGTTATCAAAACTGTTGAATAATCGAATTATGTGGGAGCGGCTTCCAGCCGCGATATGGCTTTGTTCAAAATATCAATCAAGGCATTACTGTCGCGGCAAGATGCTGCTCCCACAATGGGTATAATCAAAACAATTGGGTAATCTAAACCCAACAGTTTTGATTTTACCCATCCGAAAATCATGATCTGTCGGCGATCTCTGATAAAGCATAATCCCTTGGCATGAGACAGGATTCAGGCAGTTTCCGGATTTTTTTAAAAAATTGAATCAAATGTTGACATTCTGTTCAATTATTATCAAAATTCACACTTCATTAAAGAAAGGTCGTGCATGAAACAGGCGGTGATTCAGTTACAAGGTGTCGGCAAACAGTTCCATGATGTCTGGGCTGTGAAGGATATCCATCTGGATATCCAGTCCGGTGAGTTTCTGACCATTCTGGGGCCGTCCGGATGCGGGAAGACAACCATTCTGCGCCTTATTTCCGGCCTCGAAACCTGCGACAGCGGGGAGGTGATGATCAACGGAGTAAATCACACCCATGTCCCGGCAAGCCAACGGGATGTGAACACGGTGTTCCAGAGTTATGCCCTGTTCCCGCACATGACTGTTTTTGAAAATATTGCCTTTGGCCTGACCATCCGGAAAATGGGAAAAGCCGTGATCCGGGAAAAAGTGGCCGAAGCTCTTGCCATGGTCAAACTTTCCGGATTGGAGCACCGCAGAATTTTTCAGCTTTCCGGGGGACAGCAGCAGCGGGTGGCCATTGCCCGCGCCATTGTGAATGAACCCCTGATCCTTCTCCTGGACGAGCCGCTCTCCGCCCTGGACTACCGTCTGCGCAAAGATATGCGCATCGAACTCAAACAGCTTCACCGCAAACTGGGTATCACTTTCATCTTTGTGACCCATGACCAGGAAGAAGCCCTGACTATGTCGGACCGGGTGGTAGTGATGAATCACGGACGCATCGAGCAGGACGGCACACCCAAGGATATTTACGAAAAACCAATGAACATGTTCGTGGCCAATTTTGTTGGGGAAAGTAATATTTTGGATGGAACGGTTACGGCCACCGGCCAGGGGCGCATGGATGTGACCATCTCCGGAGTGAGCATGAACCTTACGAACAGCCGGGGGTTTTCAAAAGGCGAGCGGGTGAAAATTCTGCTCCGGCCCGAAGACATGAAAGTGGAACGCCGGGGTCAGGAGCCGTGTGAACCGCCTCTTCTGGCCGGAAAGGTGCAGGATCTGATTTACAAGGGAACCACCGTGGATCTGATCATTCAGCTTGAGAACGGTCAGATGGTTTTCGCTACCGAATTTTTCAACGAGGATGCTGCCGATATCTACTATGCGCCAGGCGAGGAGGTCTGCCTGAGCTGGATAGACGGCTGGGAGGCGGTTCTGCCGGATGAATAGGAAGATCTCGTTCAAATACACCGCGATTCTGATTATCGTCGCCTGGATTCTGGTGTTTATCCTGGTGCCCAACCTTCTGGTTGTATTCATCAGCTTCCTTTCCCGTGACGAAACCCGCTTCGTTGCCCGTCCGATGACGTTTTCGAACTATACCTCCCTGTTTGAACCGGTGTATTTCAAGATTTTTACCAAATCCGTAACCTATTCGTTTTTCACCACCCTGATCTGCCTGGTCATGGGTTATCCTTTTGCCTGGCTGATCAGCCGCGTTGAAAAAGCCTACCGTTCCGTTCTTCTGATTCTGGTGATCATTCCCTTCTGGACCAGCTCCCTGATCCGGACCTATGCCCTGGTCATTTTGTTCAAAACCAACGGGGTGATCAACGCGCTTCTGACTGCTCTGGGCGTTATCCATGAACCAATCATGCTGATGTACACGGACAAGGCTGTGTACGCTGGGCTCGTATATTCTCTCCTGCCGTTCATGATTCTTCCTCTCTATGCATCCATGGAGAAGATGGACAGGCGATTGATCGAGGCGGCCCGTGATCTGGGCGCCGGTTCCTTTCAGATTTTCAATAAAATTATCTGGCCCTTGTCCCTGCCGGGTGTGGTGGCCGGGTGTATCATGGTTTTCCTCCCGGCCATGGGGTTGTTTTATATTCCCGACCTCTTAGGTGGGGCCAAGTCCATGCTTATCGGCAATTTTATCAAAAATCAGTTTCTGACAGCCGGAAACTGGCCTTTTGGATCAGCAGCCAGCGTATTTCTAACCCTCTCCATGCTGGCTCTCCTGCTTCTGTATTTTGGAGTCCGCAAACGCATGGAAAACGCATCAATGGAGAAGGGGCTATGAAACGATTTTTCAAAGCCTCCTACCTGACCCTGGTTTATCTGTTTCTGTATGTGCCGGTTCTGATCCTGATTGTTTTTTCCTTTAACGACTCCCGCTATTCCACGGTGTGGAAGGGATTTTCCCTGCAATGGTACAGTCATCTTTTCAACAACAGCCTGCTGATGGAAGCCTTTGTGCATTCCATCATCGTAGCCCTGATTTCGAGCGTGCTGTCCTGTGTGCTGGGAACCCTGGCCGCCGTGGTATTCTACTGGTACCGTTTTATCGGCCGCAAAGTGCTGCACACCCTGATTTTCTGCGTAATGATGAGCCCGGATATCGTGATGGGAATCTCCCTGCTCAGCTTTTTTATCCTGATCGGCATGCAGCCGGGTTTTCTGACCCTGCTTCTGGCGCATATCACTTTCAGCTTTCCCTTTGTGGTGACCATTGTCTTTGCCAGGCTGCAAGGTTTTGACCATTCCATCATCGATGCGGCCCGCGATCTGGGGGCAGGGGAGCTTCGGATTTTAACCCATGTGATTTTTCCGTTGATTCTTCCTGCGGTGATGGCAGGATGGCTGGTGAGTTTTACCCTGTCTCTGGATGACGTGATTGTGAGTTTTTTTGTGACCGGGCCGAATTACGATATTCTGCCCCTGAAGATCTATTCCATGGTTCGCCTGGGTGTGAAGCCCGAGGTGAACGCCCTGTCCACGCTGTTGTTCGCATTCACTCTGGTGAGTGTGTTCTGTTCCCATCTTCTGGTGAAGGAGAAACGAAAATGAAAAAATGGATCTTTTTGATCATGCTGATCGTGCTGGCTGTTCCGGTTTATGCCGCAGACAAATCCGAGGTTTATGTGTACAACTGGACTGAGTATCTTCCGGACGAGGTAATAGCCTCCTTTCAGAAAGACACCGGCATCAAGGTGGTGTATGCCACTTACGAAAGCAACGAATCCATGTACGCCCGGTTGAAGATTCTCAAGGGCGGGGGGTATGATGTGGTTTTCCCTTCTACTTATTTTGTGCACAAGATGAGAAAGGAAGGGCTGTTGAGCCCTGTGGATAAAACCCGGCTTCCCAATTTCAAACATCTGGATAAGCGCCTGCTCGATAAAGCCTATGACCCCAAAAACACATACAGCATTCCTTATGTATGGGGCTCAACCGCAATCGGCTACAATGCGGATAAGGTAAAAAAGGAAGAAGTTTCCTCCTGGGCCGATCTGTTCCATCCCCGATTCAAGGGCAAGCTGGTGTTCAACGATGATATCCGGGAGGTGTTTGGTGTAGGATTAAAGGTGCTGGGCTATTCGGTCAATGACACCGACCCGGCGCATATCGAGGCAGCTTACAATAAGCTCAAGACCCTGATGCCCAACATCCGCCTGTTCGCGTCCGACTCTCCCAAACAGGCGTTTCTCAATCAGGAGGTTATCGCAGGAATGATATGGAACGGGGAAATCTACATGGCTTCTGCAGAAAATCCGGCTATCTCGTACTCCTATCCAAAAGAAGGCGCCATCTTCTGGGTGGATAACATGATCATCCCGGTCAATGCTCCGAACAAGGAAAACGCCCACCGCTTCATCGATTACATCCTTCGTCCGGACATGGCCAAACAGATCTGTGAATTTGTCGGGTATGCACCGGCTAACGCTTCGGCTATGAAACTTTATGATGAAGCACTGAAAACCAACAAAACCGTTTTTCCGGATACCAAAGACATTGAAACCGGCGAATTCCAGATCGACGTGGGCGAGGCCATACTGGTCTATGAAAAATTCTGGGAAAAACTGAAAACAGGAAACTGATTGTATAGAAAGCTATATACACTTGACATATACGTCTCGTTTTTTATATGATGAACATCATCATTTACCAGGAGACAAGATATGGCTCAAGGTTCCGTATTTAAAAATAACCGTACGCAGGCGGTGCGATTACCTGCTGAAATGCGATTTCCGGATCATGTTAAAAAAGTAATCGTTCGAGCCATCGGCAAAGAACGGATTATTGTACCTGCTGAAAATACCTGGGATAGTTTTTTCCTTTCGGATCAAAGCGTAAGTGATGATTTCATGACAGATCGGGCATCTCAATCACAACCGGAAAGAGAAATGTTTTGATGTTGAAATACATGCTGGATACCAATATCGTGATTTATGTTTTAAAAAGGAAGCCATTGGATCTTCTGCAAACATTCAATCAGCATGCTGGTCAGATGTCCATATCTTCCATCACGCTCGCGGAATTATTCCATGGTGCTGAAAAAAGCAGCAGACCGGAGCACAACTTGATGGTGGTAGAAGATTTTATCTCCCGTCTAGAAATCCTTGAATACGGTATGAAGGCTGCTGCCCATTATGGTGGAATCAGAGCCCATCTTGAAAAGTCAGGCAAATCTTTTGGTGTAAATGACTTGCACATTGCCGGGCATGCTCGCAGCGAGGGGCTTATTCTTGTTACCAATAACAAACGGGAATTTGAGAGGGTAGAGGCACTGCGTATTGAAAATTGGATTTCAACTGGATGAAAAAAACGTTCAATCATTTATATTTTTTTTCCTGATGGTCGGTCTGCTGATTGGTTCATCAACCTCGTAGGTTGGGTTGAATGAAATGAAACCCAACATTTTTGCTCTTTTTGTTTGTTGGGTTTCGCTCCGCTCAACCCAACCTACAGAACTTATTTTGCATAAACGGTTCGAATTTGGTATGAGAATGAAATTAAGCCGATGTTTATTCCTGCTGACAAATAAAGGACGGTTCCGATCATTTTAAGGATATTATTGACTTTCATTTGACCAGTCATACTTCACTTTTTGATATCTGCAGGCTTTGATCATCGCCCTGCTGCAAACCATAATTTATTGTTTGATGTCATGAATTATTTCAGATGGTTCATAATTATTCTGATACTAGGTTTGTTGTTGATCCATATCCCGGCTGAGGCTGGTGAACCCTCTGACCAGAATGAATGGTTTTCCAAAGAGGAAAAACTGCTGATCACCAATGCCGGCGGTATTGCAATTTTAACGACATGGGGGATCATGAGCTGGGATTATGGCGAAAGAAGCTCCCATACCCGGTCAGAAGGCTGGTTTGAACAGGATGCACCGGAAGGTGGTGCGGACAAGTTTGCTCATTTTTATGCAAGCTATCTGGCCTCTCATGGAATTTCAGCGCTTTGTGAGTCCTGGGGGTATTCGGTTGAAAAATCATCTTTATACGGAGCACTGTCATCATTCGGCCTGATGAGTTTTATTGAAGTCGGAGATTCCTTCAGCCATTATGGCTTGTCCTTTGAGGACTTTTCCATGAATACCCTTGGATGTTTTGCAGGATATTTTTTGTACCGCTATCCGGAATACAGCCGGAAAATCGATTTCCGGGTCGAATACATACCGCATTTTTCCGTAAAAGACATGTCAACCGATTATGAAAATATGAAATTTCTTCTGGCCATAAAAACGAGTGGGTTTGATGCAATCGAAAACCAATATCTGCAATTTCTGGAATATCATATTGGATATTATGCCCGTGGATATTCAGATGATGAAAAAGAGAAACGTCGCAATTTATATGTCGGCATCGGTATAAATCTGTCCAAGCTATTTTCCGATCTGTCATTCAGGAAGAGTTCAAAAATCTTTAATTATTATCAGTTTCCCTTTGCATATTTGCAGGTTAAAAGAGAGTTGCCGAAATAGCCATGGGAAGAATCAGCTTGACAGAAATATGGATGCGGCAATATATAAAAAGCTCAATTTGAAACAAGATGGGACAATATCAAAAAAAAATGAGATGAGGAGAGAAAATGATTCTGTTAAATCCCAAAAAATATCAGGATAGAAAATATCCGGATGAACGCTCCAAAGAGATTATGCTGAAAACCATTGCATGGTTTGAAAACAAGGGCATGAAAAAAATGAAAGAAGATTATCGGTCCCGTGAATTCACCTATGATTTTGCCGAGTTCATTAAAAAGGAAAGAATTTTCGAAACCCTTTTCCTGCCCAAGGGATATGGTGAAAAGGATCAGTATTACAGCACTTACAGAATGTTTGAGTTTTCTGAAATCTGCGGTTTTTATGGAACTGCCTATTGGTACATGTATCATGTTTCCACCCTTGGGCTGGACCCGGTTTTTCTGGGAGATAATGAGGAATTCAAACACAAGGCTGTGCAGAAATTGAGGAAAAATCCACTTTGTGCGTTTGGCCTGTCTGAAAAACAACATGGCGCAGATATCTATTCGTCTGATATGAAATTATACCCACAGAAGGATGGGACTTATCTGGCAAACGGTTCCAAATATTATATTGGAAACGGTAATGAGGCCGGCATGGTATCGGTTTTCGGGAAAATAGCGGATACGGATGAGTATGTATTTTTTATCGTTGATTCAAAGCATGAAAAATATGAGTGCATCCAGAATGTCATCAATGCCCAGAATTTTGTTTCGGAATTTGCCCTTCATGATTATCCCATTACCGATGCAGAGATCACCTCACGAGGCAAAAAAGCATGGGATGACATGCTGAACACTATCAATATCTGCAAATTCAATATCGGGTCCGGGGCAATCGGTATTGTCACCCATTCCTTTTATGAAGCACTGAATCATGCCGCTCATCGGAATCTGTACGGCAAATATGTTACGGAATTTCCCCATGTCAAAAGACTATTTCTGGACTCCTACTGCCGTCTTGCTGCCATGAAGCTGTTCGGGCTCCGCGCAACCGATTATATGCGCTGTGCATCAGCCGATGACAAACGGTATCTACTGTTCAATCCCATCATGAAAATGAAAGTCGCCATCCAGGGGGAAGAGGTTCATGAGATGTTGTGGGATATCATTGCAGCCCGCGGTTTTGAAAAAGATATCTATTTTGAACAGGCTGTGGTTGAATTACGGGGATTCCCGAAACTGGAAGGCACCCGCCATGTCAACATGGCATTGATTGCCAAGCTGATTCCAAGCTATTTTTTCAACCCCAAAAAATTTGATGAGGTTCCACGGCTCAATGGAGCGGAAAATGATGACTATCTTTTTGCACAGGGACCCACAAAAGGATATGCCAAAATTCAATTCCATGATTTCCGTAAAACATTTGCTACAAAAAATCTGCCGAATCTCGAAGTTTTCAAAGAGCAGATCAAGGCTTACGAAGAGTTCCTGATGGCTTCCGGCATGGAATTGGGGGATCAGATGCTCAAGGATTTTGATTTCCTTCTGGCAGTAGGAGAGATCTTCACCTTGGTAGCCTATGGTCAATTGATTGTAGAAAGTGCTGCAATCGAAAAAGTCGATGATGACCTCCTGGATCAGATATTTGATTTCATGGTACGGGACTTTTCAAGATACGCACTGGATATTTATTCGAAAAATTCCGCAACGGAAAAACAGCAGGCGATCTGTCTGAAGATGATTAAAAAACCGGTGAAAAACATGGAGAGATTTGAGAAGGTGCTGAAGGAGCATGTTTATTCACTGGTGGACACCTATCATATGAACCCATGAGAGGTGATTGATTCAGGTAACATATGAATGAGTAAAAAAAGGCGGGGCAGCGTCGATCATTGCTCCGCCTTCTTTATTGAAATCAAGCGGAATACAGTTTAATTTGGATACCATCCATGAAACAACCCATTGAGGTCACGATCCGGGATCTTGCAGACATACTTGAAAAATATCTGGATGCAGACTCCCGTCTTAATTACGCAATAAAAATTGTCGGTCATCCCGGTATCGGAAAATCGGAAATCGTCCGGCAGACAGCGCTGAAAAAAAAATATTTTTTTATCGATACCCGGCTTGCATTTAAAGAAAATATCGATCTGGGCGGTTATCCGGTTCCGGATCACACAGACCGGAAAATGATCTACTACCGGCCCAAATTTATTCCGCCCAAAGAAGTGCCCGAAGGTTACAATGGGATATTGTGGTTTCTGGATGAGGCCAACCGGGCCCATCCGACCGTGATTCAAACCCTTTTCCAGATTATTACGGAAAAACGCTGCGGCGAGCATGATCTGCCGGAGAAAACCGCCATTGTCCTTTCCGGAAATCTGGGTGAAATAGACAGGACAACCATTACCGAGTTTGATGACGCAGCTCTGGATGGAAGACTGGCCATATTTCATCTCAAACCCAATGCACGGGACTGGATAAAATGGGCAGATCAGGAAAAAGTTCACCCGGCTGTAATCTCCTACATCTCCCTGTTCCCGGACAGATTATGGGATGAACAGAATATCAATCCCAATCCAAGGGGATGGCATCAGGTTTCACAGGCACTTCGGATATCCTATAAAATCAACAGCGCAGAGGAGTTGTCCCGGTATTTGACAGACCATCCGGATTCATCCCTGAAAAAAGTGATTTATTCCCTACTGGGTCTTGAGGTTGGAAGGGATTTCCTCCTTCAGATCACAACACCACGGGAGCTAACAACTTCCGAAATCCTTGACGGGAGTCCTGAAAAACTTCAACGATTGAAAAACAACCAGATACCGGCGGAAGATCTACTATGGGCTCTTTCAGGAGCGATCACATATCTTCGGGAACAAACTGCGGATGCACAGGAATCCGGCCGTTCAATCGATCTCAGTATGCTGGGAAGAATATTACAATTTATTGGATATTCCAGGGCGGATATTTCGATGTCTTTCTTCTACCTGCTGCTGAGAGACTGTGGCTTGTTCACTTCTATTCCGTCTGCTTTGGCGACGATTGAGGATAAAGCGGATTCGGATTATCTTTTTGCCGGATTTGAGGAGTTGATCCGGCCGGAAGAGGGTGGGGTAAATTGATTCTGAAACACATTACACCCCCCTTCGCCCCCCTCAAGGGGGGATTGGCGAATCAAAAAACCTCTCTCAAGGGGGGATTTGATAGATTGGAAACAGCCCTTCAGGAGTTGTGGAAAAGGAGCCGGTTTACTTCCTATTTTTACCACTCTGTGCAGTTTATCGAAGAGAAGCATATCCCCACGCTTGCCTTTCAAGTGACCAACCATCGGGTATCCTTGCTGTATAACGATGATTTTTTCAAAACCATTCAAACAGAGGAACTGATCGGTCTGCTTGTGCATGAAATGATGCACATCATACTCAACCATCATCATCGAACTTTTCAACACCAGGACACGATCCTTCAGAACCTCGCACAGGACATGGTGGTCAACAGTTTCCTGATCGACAGCAAAGATTCTTTTTTTTCCCGGAAACATAAAGGAGCACGCGATATTTCATCTCTTGTCCTGCCTCCCGGCCTGCCGGAAATACCCAGGGCATTTTTTGATGAACATGCTTCCATGAAAAAAGAGGATGTCACCTGGGAGGTTTTGTATCAATGGCTGGTCAGCAGGCAGAAACAAAAACAATCAGACAAAACAGAAGATATCCAAAACCATCCGGAAGAGTTTCAACTGAATAATTTTTTATTACCCGGACATGATCCAAATGATGACCTGCAATCCATTCATCAGGGACTATCCTTTCATGATAAAGCTTCCGTCATGCTGCCTGCCGGAATCCATCTGTTCCGGACAAACGATCATCAAACCGCTGTGGAAGCTTTGAAAACAAGGATCATCCACTATTCAATCCAGGATGAAACCTGCCGGAATGAACGTTTTTTTCAGCATATTTCCGCCATGATCCAGAAAATTCAACCAATCCAAAAACCTTCCTGGAAGGAGTTGATCAAAGCATTTGTCGAAAGCGCTGCCATGTCTGAGGAATGGAAATATTCTACAGCCAGATTTGACCGTCGGTACTTTGCTTCCGGGTTATACGCCCCTGGAAGAGCCTACAGCAGAGAAAAAATTGTAACAGTTGCAGTGGATGTTTCCGGGTCCATGGTAGCAAAGCCGGAAGATATCGAAACGGCCTTTGGTGTGATTGAAAGCCTTCTGAAGCATCACAAGGTCTACCTGCTGTGCATTGATGAAGAGGTGTTTGTCCCGTATAAACAAGATAATATACTGAAAAATTCCAAAAATCCGAATGCATCCTTTATCTATAAAAAAGGAGACTGGCGGTATATTCAAACCGGCAGCTCCGGCACAACTTTTTTTTCGCCGCTTTTTGACATATTCATGAAGAAACATCGTGAACCCCTGATTATCATCACAGACGGCGAAATTTACGATCTGGATCAGTTGCGATACTACCCGAAAACACTCTGGGTACTCACCGGAAGCAGAGAAAAACCATTTCAGCCCCCATTCGGGAAAGTAGTAATGATTCATGGATAAGAACACTCCAACAAAAGAGGCTGAAAAGATTTTTATCAAAGGCTGCAAGGAAAAATCTTTTCATCTCGAAACCGGTCTGGATACCTTGATCCGGCTCAAGGCTTACGAAACAATCTATCGTTCCGGTATCTACTGGCCGGAGTTTAATCATCTCAAAGGTCTGGATGCGTTGATTGAATGGAATAATCCTGAATATATCTATCGGGCCGGAAAATTCTGGAATCGCTTTGACAGCCGGAAAGGACTTGATACACTCATCTCCATGAAAAGCGCCCGATTCATTTACTACTCCGGCCTGGAATGGAAACAGTTTGACTTTTCAAAAGGATTGGATGCCCTGATTCATCTGCAAAACAGCGAATTCCTGTTCTATGCAGGTGTCCACTGGAAAACATTTGACACGGTAAAAGGCGGAAAGGCTTTGATCCAACTGAAAGATCTTCCGTTTATTTATAAGGCCGGAGCCATGTGGAATCAGTTTGATTATGAAAACGGATGGCGGGAACTGGAGCGTTCCGTCCGGGAAGGGAGTAAATGGCGCGGCCAGGCTTTTGAGAATCAAAAGTGGAAAAGTGCTTTGCACCGGATCTGGCAGAAAATCTGTACAAACCAGTTGCAAAGAAAGTAGTTTTTTCAGAGAATACGTTTGCCGAACAAGGATACGGCAAGGTCAACCGCTGTTTTGGCGGTCTGGTTGCAATGGTCGATGATCGGATTGATTTCAACAATATCCATGGAACATACCAGTCCGGAATCGGAGATCACTTCCATCAGCAGATGCGCTTCACGGTAGGTCAATCCTCCGGATACCGGGGTTCCGACTCCCGGAACTGCAATCGGGTCCAGGCTGTCAATATCCAGGCTCACATGGATGCGGGAAAGATGATTCAGCCTCATCAGGGCTTTTCTGGCAATAACATTCATGCCTTCTTCATCAATCTCTCTCATGGTGTAAACAGTGATGCCGCTTTTTTTCAGATTTTCCCGTTCATTCTGATCCAGTTCCCGCACACCGATGAGAACGACATTGCCGGGTTTGACCTTTGCGCCTTCTCTGCCGATATTGACCAGCTCAGGCAGTCCCTGGCCGGTCAGCACAGACAAGGCCATACCATGAACATTTCCGGAATTGGATGTCGCAGGTGTATTAAAGTCGCCGTGCGCATCTATCCAGATTACCCCGACCGTGGAATGATGAGATACGCCGCCGATGGTTCCGATGGATATGGAGTGGTCACCTCCCAGAAAAACAGGTTTGCAGTTTTCCTCGATTGCAAGGCGGGCTTTCTGATAAGCGATTTCACACACCTTACAGATTTCCTTAACCAGAGTATCTTCCGAGAGGGAATCCCGTACAGGCACTTGAATATTTCCCTCATCCGTAACCGTGTATCCCAATTCACGAAGGCGGGAAAGAAGACCGGCATAACGGATTGCACTAGGCCCCATATCCACACCGCGATGAGATTGCCCCAGGTCAACCGGGATGCCGATGATTCGGACAGATCCTTTCATAATGATTTCTTCTTTTTTCTGGCAAGGTTATTCCAGAGGTTGATCATAAAATCCTGAACATTTGTCAAAATGGCAACCGCCTGGGCTGAACCCCTGTTGGCAAGCTTGTCTGCGCTGAATTCCGTCATATCCACAATATAAAAATACACCGGCCGGATGGATTCATCCTCCATTACATGATAACTCGGGGTCATGTTCCCAAAGGCTATGGAATGAAGCTGTGTTGCCAGTGTGATCACCGTCGTTGCTTTTTTTGCATATCTCCGCATCATATCCTGTGAGGCATAAACATCCGGAAGGACTTCCGGAAGAGGGCCGTCATCCCGGATGGAACCGGCCAGCACATAGGGCACACCCTTTTTTTCACAGGCATAGATGATTCCGTCTTTCAGATTCAATGTATCAATGGCCTGTCTGATGGAACCTGCATCCCGGACCGCGTTTAAAATATCCAGATGATTATAATGACCCAGCGGCTGCAACTCCTGGGTGTAGATATCCTGGCCAAGGCCGGTTTTAAAATAGGCTGCTTCAAGATCATGAGTTGCCAGAGCGTTTCCAGCCAGCAAGGCGTGACAAAAGCCACCCTCGATCAACCCCTGCATTGCATCCCGGCTGTCTTTGTCAAAGGCCACAGCCGGTCCGAGAACCCATACGATGAAACCGTTCTTTTTGTCATGTTTTAGCAGCTCGTAAAGCTGATCATAACTTCTGGAAAAAGGGGTTTCTCTTGTGCCGCGTGTACGGAAAGAAAATTTGTCTTTGCTTTGTTCTGTTTTTTCATCAAAACCGGTTGTGTAAACAAGGATGCCGTCTTCTCCGTTTTCGGTTCTGCCCATGACAACCGCATCCCCTTTTTTCAGCCTCCTGGCCTCAACCACTTCGATCCGGTTGTTTTTCAAGACCATGACGCAATCCATCCTGTTTTCCCCGGCAAGTATCCATTTTCCTTTGCCGAGGTGAATATATTCCGGATGATTGGATGTGGCATGAAACTGTTTTGGAGCTACGCCATTCCGGGGTGCGGGGAGAGTTGTGATCTTTGGCGCGTTTTTGAACTTATCCGCTGAAAAATCAGGTGGTGTATATCTGGGGAGTTGAAAGGCCACTGCAATTCTCCTGTTATTGGTTGATCTAGGCTGGTCTTTTTCACTCTTTATACACACTCTGACCGGAAAAGAAAAGACCTCCTATTGTTTTAACAGATGCTGTTTGTCTGCCTGATTTTGAATAAACGGGAACAGTCCGATTACAGGAGCTTCTCCATTGTTGATCCGATCCAGTTGCGCCTGCATATCCTTCACAATTTCTTCCGGTTCAAATACTTCCTGGGTGACAACAATGGGTGCCTGAACCTCCCGCAGTTCTTTTTCAATATCTTTTGTGTCAACCAGCTGAGAACTCACAATGATCGGACGGCCCAATGGACGGATAAAGTCATTCAACCGGGTGGTTTTCATCTCTGTGTCGGTCATTGGTTTCAGTTCTGCCAGAGAAATACCAGGTAATCCAAAACAGATTACAATTAGGCAACAAGCTGCGATCACCCTGAAATTTTTCTTTTGTCGTTTGATGGTTTTCATTTGGTTTCTCCCTTTTCTGTTAGTATTTTTTTTTGGTACTCATGATTGGTTTGTTTCGTGATTTTTAGCTTATTTAAAAGCAAACCGTGTGCCAGTATTTCATCAAGTTGATAACACCCAGAAGCATCAGGGAAAAAAATCATGGATAAAAAAAAACAGAAGTTCACCAACTGGAAACTTTTGTTGCCTCCATGGGAATGGTTATTTAAAATTGAATAATTTTTCAAATAGTTAGGATAAATTGACAAAGGTTGCCAATAAAAAAAAGTTGCGGGGTATTGATACAGTTTTGTTCCAAGGATAATCGTATTTGAAATATCACCTTTTAAATTCCCCCCTTGAGGGGGGCCTGGGGGGTGTTTTGGTTTATCGATGAAAACTATATATTAGAAATATTGGTGTTTTGTTACACCCCCCTTAATCCCCCCTCAAGGGGGAAATAGGTTGGACAAGGATATTATTACCAAATGCGATTACCCTGGATTGTTCCTTCCTGCGCTTGAAATTTTCTGGTATTTGAGCCTAAATAAAGTATATACTTTTTCCCGGGTCATATCTCAGAGAGGGTGCAATGAAAAATCAGGATATCGGTGTTCATGGAATCCAGGCTTTTGAAGCCTGTATGGAAGTTGGAAAACTGCTGACATCCACACTGGATCTGAAAGAGATTTTAAGATTAATCGTCTTGAAGGTAAGCCAGTTGATTCATGCTGAGAACTGGTCTTTGCTGCTGAAGGATGAGGAAACCGGCGAGCTTTCCTTTGATATTGTTGTGGGGGTTGAAGAAAAGCTGGTCATGGGAATCCGTTTGCCGAAAGGAGAAGGAATTGCAGGTCGTGTGGTTGAAACCGGTGAGCCAATCATACTTCAACATATTGAAGATGATCGGAATTTTTTCAGAAGGGTGGACGAGATTACAGGATTTCGCACTCGTTCCATTATCTGCGTTCCGCTGAAGACACAGGGAAAAGTACTTGGTGTACTGGAGGTTATCAATGTAAAAGATACATCGGATTTCCAATCCAGATATCTTCCCATTCTTACGGCCTTGTCTGATTATGCAGCTATTGCCATCCAGAATTCCTATCACTGCGACCGGGTTCGAAGATTGAGCGTTATAGATGAATATACCGGATTGTATAATGCCCGGTTTCTCTATCAATACCTCGAGAACCGGATTAAAAATGATCCGGATCTTGAAAAAAAGTTCGCCGTCATTTTTGTGGATATCGATAATTTCAAAGAGATTGTGGATACCTATGGTCATATCAGCGGATCACAGGTATTGAGAGAGGTCGGCCAAACCATGTCCTCCTGTATCGGGAAAAAGGATATTCTGGTTAAATACGGCGGGGATGAGTATGTTCTGATTTTTCCGGATGTCAACCGGCAGCAGGCGATCGTAAGCGTTGAAAAGATATTGGAAAGAATCCGGGAATCCTCTTATCTTTCCCAAGAAGCAACTCCGGTTCACCTTACTGCCAGCTTTGGAATCGCCATGTACCCTGAAGATGCGGTTACGCCCAAGGATATCCTGATCAAAGCGGATCAGATCATGTATTCCGTGAAAAAATCAACCAAAAATGGATATGGTGCTGCGGGATAACAAAGGGCAGGCGAGAGGGGCCTGCCCTATAAACGATAACGTAACAATTAACCATTGAGCCAATTTCAAATAAAACCGGCTCCATTAATTACCAGTTTTCTCCCAGAAGTTCAAAATGGGCCTGGGGATGAGCACATGCCGGACACATGCCAGGCGCTTCATTCCCTTCATGTACGTAACCGCAGTTGCGGCAACGCCATTTTTCACTGCCGGCTCTCTTGAAAACCTTTTTGTCGCTAATGTTGGCGGCAAGATCTTTATACCGCTTTTCATGCTGTTTCTCGGCAACCGAAATCATCTCAAAAGCCATTGCAACCGCCTCGAATCCTTCTTTACGGGCAACTTTGGCAAACCCCGGATACATATCCGTCCACTCATAATGTTCCCCGGCAGCGGCCGCTTTTAGATTGTCAAGGGTTGTCCCGATCACACCTGCAGGAAAACAGCCACTGATTTCAACATCGCCGCCTTCCAGAAAACTAAAAAACCGTTTGGCATGCTCTTTTTCCTGATTTGCAGTCTCTTCAAAAATATCGGCTATCTGTACAAAGCCATCTTTCCTGGCCTTACTTGCAAAGTAGGTGTATCGGTTTCGGGCCTGGGATTCACCGGCAAAAGCGGTCAGAAGATTTTTTTCCGTTTGAGTTCCTTTTAAGCTTGCCATATTGCATTCCTCCTCTGTTTTTTTAAAAAGTGATAGAACTGCATCTCCAAAAGCTTTATGAAATATAAATTGTGTGCTGTTGGGTTGAATGAATTATCAGATATTGCTGAATCGAAGCACGACCCTATCAAAACTTTGAACATTATTCAATGAAATATTCCCTAACCTCTGCCCGGAGATAATGTTGTTTCTCTTATGTACTCTTTTAACTGCTGCATCAGGATTTTGGTACGCTCGCCGGGCCTGCCGTTGCCGATCATCACCTCATCCACCTGAATGACCGGAACCAGACCCTTGCCGGAACCGGTGATAAAAATTTCATCAGCTTCATACAACTTGTTTTTTTTGATTTCATTGATTTTTACTGTAAAAAGAGGCTTGGCGATTTTCAGAATTACCTTGCGGGTGATTCCGTTCAGAATATTTTTCCCGGGAGTGACCAGACAATCTTTATAAAATGCAAAAAGGTTTGAGGTTGTTCCTTCCTTGATGTAATTGGAAGAATCCATATACACGGCTTCAACAGCCCCATGCTGTTTTGCTTTTTTTAGTGCCATGGTTGCATCCAGATAGTTGATGCTTTTGGCTCCGGGCATACTCCTTTCAATCGGTATGATGATCGCTTTGATACCCTCGGAATACCATGACTCCGGAAGGGCGGATACAGGAGATACAATCACCAGAAGACGGGGTTTTCCATCCGGAGTGATGAAGTCTCTGCTTGGACCGCCTGTTACAATAATCCGGACATTGGCATTCTTATATTTGTTTTTTACAACCGTATTCATTACAATTTTTTTTAATTCATTCAGGGTCCAGGGAAAACGCAGACCGATTTCTTTTGCAGAGCGTTTCAAACGGGACAGATGTTCCTGAAGAAGAAAGGGTGATCCGTCATGTGTTCGCAGAAAGTCGAAAACACCGTACCCGCGGAAGAGTGCAAGATCATTTACCGGAATCACGGCTTGATCAGCCGGGACGTATTGTCCGTCAACATAATAAATATCCATGGTTCATCATTCTCAAAGGGGTCGTTTAAAAACTTCAATCGTTCCGGTAGTTATCCCATACAATAAAAAACATGACAGCACTATATCAACCAGGGTCGAAAAAAAATATAAATTTTATGAAAATCAAAGCAATTTGGAGAAATAGAGCGGTTCATGATAATGTTGATAAATTGTTAATAAGATGTTCATAACTTTATAACATATTGATATAATATTTTTTATTTACGATATATTTTTATTTATGTCAAATGGAACCTATAGGTTTTCACGGACAATTTTTTTTATCATTCCAATAAGAAATGAAAAGAAATAAATGTTCATAAACCGGCACTTCGTTATCGGAAAACCATGGATTTTCAGCTTGACTTCCCAACCGGGATGCATTAAATCTTGCAGCGTTTTTTAAAGAAACACCATCCAATAAAATTTTCCTCTGCAAGACAGGTAAACGAGCAATGAACAAAGCAACCCACCCGGTAAAAATTGCAGTCGTTGATGATGATAATATGTTTCTGGAAATGACGAGAATGATTGTTTCACATGACATTGATGAAAACGTGATTTCCTTCCAAAGCAGCAAGGCTGCATGGGAATATGTGGAAGGCCATGGCAGTGCAAATATCATTCTTTCGGATATCAACATGCCTGGAATGGATGGATTGCAGCTCTTATCTCAGATCAAACAAAAGTATCCCTCCAAGATCTGCATCATGATGTCCGGAGATCCGGATAATGAATTGCCGGTCAGAAAATTGGGTGCGGATGCTTTCCTGAACAAACCGTTTCAGGCCAGGGAACTGCTCAGCCTTATTCAGTCTTTCCTGTAAAAACAACCTGGCAGCGGAACAGAAAAATCCTGTCATGTTGATGATTGAGACCGGTTTGATCAAAGCACGACCCCCGCAACCTATGGAGAAGAGAGATGAATCACATCGGTCAATCCAGTAAAGAGGATATTTTCACAAACTTTCGAAATCACGTTTCTTCCGGCAAAGCGGTTTTTTTTAAAAGTGTTGGAATTGAATTTGTATTTGGCCGCAGAGAAGGGCCGTATGTCTGGGATACGCATACCGGTAAAAGGGTAATCAATTGTCACTGCAATGGAGGCGTCTTCAACCTTGGGCACCGCCATCCAATCGTCCTGAATGCGCTGAAACTGGCCATGGAGGAACTGGATGTCGGGAATCACCATCTGGTCAGCGAAGCACGAGCTGCATTGGGTAAAAAACTCGCGGACCTGACACCGGGCGACCTGACATACACGGTTTTCGGAGTGGGCGGGGGAGAGGCCATTGATCTGGCCATCAAGCTGGCCAGAGGTTTTACCAACCGTGTGAATATCCTATCCGTAAATGGCGGATACCATGGACACACCGGTCTGGCCCTGGCAACCGGAGATGAGAAATACCGCAAACCATTCGGGCCCAACCCGCCGGGCTTTATTCAAATTCCTTTTGATAACAAAGATGCCTTGTCCTCGGCCATAGACGAAAACACGGCAGCCGTGATTTTCGAAACCATACCAGCAACCTACGGCATTCCGATTCCCCAACCGGATTATTTTCAATATGCACATAACCTTTGCCGGAAACATGGTGCCCTGTTCATTGCCGATGAAGTTCAGACCGGCCTTGGACGAACCGGGCGCATGTGGGGCATCGAACATTTCAATGTGGTTCCGGATATCATGGTGATCGGGAAAGGGCTTTCCGGCGGGATATATCCCATGTCCGCCACCTGTTTCCGGAAAGAGCTGGAGGTTTTTTTCCATGACAATCCTTTTATCCACGTCTCCACTTTTGGCGGCGCGGAGATTGGATGCCCGGTTGCACAGGTTGTTCTGGAGTATACATCCCGTCCTGAATTCCTGGACAATGTCCTGCGGATGTCTGACATTTTTCGATCCGGTTTTGAGCGGTTGAAAGAAAAACATCCGGAGATCCTGGTTTCCCTTCGTCAGCTCGGCCTGATGATGGGAATTGAAATGAAGAATGAAAACTGCGGACCCATCCTGTCCAAAACTTTGTTTGACAACGGTATCCTGAGCGTATATGCAAACAACAATACCTGCGTGAGCCAGTTGCTGCCGCCGCTGACCATAGATTCGGACATCGCAATGGAAATTTTGGAACGGGTGGACAAAGGCCTTGCGGACGCGAAAAAGTTTCTGGGTCTGTAGTCTTCCGGAATATTCAGAACAGGGGATTGCTGATGAAAATAGATGATTCGCTCTTATACGAATTTGAGTCCGGCCTGGACCCTCAGCATATCGAAAAATCAGCCATCCCGGCGACCATTGTCGGGTACGGCGAGATATCGGCTATTTTCCAGATCAACGGAAATGAAACCTGCGTATACAAACGGCTGCCATTGTTTCAGGACCAGGCCTCAGCCGCAGCCTACGAAAAAATGTATCATGAATACAGCGAACTGCTGGTCCAGGCAGGGTTGTGCCTGCCAAAACATGATACCCGCATCGTTTCCATCCAGGGAAGACCCACCGCGCTTTACATTATTCAGGAAAAATTCACAGGAGACCGGCTCTGCAACTATCAGGTTCAGGTTTCCAGCGAATCCTCCAGTCTTTCCCTGATAGAACGGATTCTGACAGATACCCATAAGGTATGGACGTACAACCAGCAGAATAACCAAAAAATCGAACTGGCCATTGACGGTCAGCTCTCCAACTGGATCTATCTTCCGCCGGAACAAAACAGCAGACTGCTGTATATTGATACCAGCACGCCGTTGTATCAAAAGGCCGGTATCGAGCAGCAAAACCCTGAACTGTTGCTGCAAAGCGCTCCCTCTTTCCTGAGATGGATCATCCGGATGTTTTTTTTAAAAGATGTCATGACGCGGTATTATCACCCCAGACTGGTATACACCGACCTGGTGGCCAACCTTTATAAAGAGCAGAAACCCGACCTGGTCGAACCGGCCATTGGTCTGGTGAACCGCTTTTTATCTAAAAATGATCAGCCTCTTACCCAAAAAGAGGTGGACGGATATTACAGGGAAGACAAGATGATCTGGACACTTTTTCTGGCCTTCCGGAAAGTGGATCGTTTTCTGACCACCAGGCTCCTCCGGAAACGATATGAGTTTATCCTGCCCGGAAAGATCAAAAGATAAAAAGGGGGGAACCATGTGTGATACCATTGTTGCAACCAAAAGCGTCACAAAAGACGGGATAACGCTGTTTGGAAAAAATTCAGACCGGGAACCCAACGAAGCGCAATATATCTGCCAAATGCCTGCCATGGAATACCCGGCAGGCAGCCAGGTTCAGTGCACGTATCTATCCATCCCCCAGGCAAGGAAAACCCATGCCGTGCTGCTGTCCAGGCCCTTCTGGATGTGGGGCGCCGAGATGGGGGCCAATGAATTTGGACTTACCATTGGAAATGAAGCGGTTTTCACCCGAATACCCTGCAACAAGACATCCGGCCTTACCGGCATGGATCTGATCCGTCTGGCACTGGAAAGATGTGAAACCGCCGGGCAGGCAGTCACCTTGATCACGGAACTCATTGAAACCCACGGGCAGGGCGGCAATTGCGGGTATCAGAATAAAATGTTCTATCACAACAGTTTTATTCTGGCAGACCCGGAAGAGGTCTGGCTGCTTGAAACAGCGGACAGACACTGGGCTGCAAAAAAAATTACCGGTATCTATGCGATTTCAAACCGGCTGACCATCCATGACAAATGGGATATCGCATCCAAAGATCTGGTTTCCTATGCAGTTCAACAAAAATGGTGCAAATCCGAATCAAATTTTTCCTTTGCAAGGTGTTATTCCGATATCCTGTTTACCGGGTTCAGCTTCAGCAGATACCGTCAGCACCGTGCGCTTCATCTGCTCGGTTCCAGGTTAAACCGGATCACGATTGAAGACATTGCAGAAATTTTGCGCGATCACGGGGATTCCGGCCCGGAATGGAGACCGGACAGGGAGCTGGCTCGATCCCATATCTGCAACCACGCAGGTTTTGGACCTATCCGAATCAGCCAGACCACCGGCTCCATGATTTCCCGTCTGACAAAAGAGAACGCTGTGCATTTTGTCACGGGAACGGCAGCTCCATGCACCAGCATCTTCAAACCCATCTGGGTGGACACGGAATTCCCTTTGGAATACAAGGTGCCTACCCGGTATTTTGATGCGGAAGTCCTGTTCTGGAATCACGAACTTCTCCATAGGGCGCTGCTGAATGATTTTCAACCCATGCTCTCCAACTACAGCAAAGAACGGGATAGCCTGGAAAACGATTTTTTCACGAACGCCATACCGGAAACGGAAAAAGATAAGGGTTCCCGGAAACAGTTTGTCGCGGATTGTTATCGCCGTTCGGCTGAAAGCGAAAAAAAATGGATCATGCAGCTTCAAAAGCAGGATGTGACAAGAAAAAGCGGATGGCTATATTCCGCCGCATGGAAAAAACACAGCCGGCAGGCGCAGTTCCCGATGCCATGAGATCTGCAATGAAAAATATAAAAACAAAATGGCTAGTGTTGTTATGCATCATTACCCTGGTTTTCATCACAACCATATCCAGTTGGGATAAACTGGGAATACAGGAAATTCCATTACTGATATTACAGCAGAAATATGAAACTCCGGAATCCCGGTATGTTTCGATCAACGGAACGCCTGTCCACTATCTGGACCAGGGAAAAGGACCCGTTATCGTTGCCCTGCACGGCACGGTCGATTCCCTGCATACCTGGGATGAATGGGCCAAAAAAATGACCCCGCATTACCGGATCGTGCGGATGGACATCCCCGGATTCGGGCTGACCGGCCCGGTCAGGGAAGGGGGATACTCAAAAGAGATGTTTACCGGTTTTCTGCATGCGTTTCTCAACGAATTAAAGATTGAAAAATGCATCCTTACCGGAAACTCTTTAGGAGGCGCCATTGCCTGGAATTTTGCCGTCCAATACCCCGAAAAGGTAAGCCAACTGATCCTGATCGATCCGGCCGGATATCCCATGGAAGTCGTCCCCTGGCCGCTCAATCTTGCTGAAACACCCGGCATCCGGCATATCGCACGATTTATCACGCCCCGATGGATTTTTCAGATGAGCCTCCGTCAGGTCTTTGGAGATCCATCCAAAGTTACCGACAAGCTCGTGGATCGATTTTACGAACTCAATCTCCGCCCCGGCAACCGGGACGCACTTATCCAGATCATGGATTCCCTGAAAAAACTGAATCAGGATCCCATGTTCAGCCAATCCATCGCCAAAATACAGACGCCGACACTCCTGCTCTGGGGCAAAAAAGACACCTGGATTCCGGTTTCCCATGTAACCCGATGGAAGCAGGATGTTCCAAACATCCACACGATTTTATACGAAAACACCGGCCATGTGCCGCAACTCGAAATTCCGGATCAGGTCGCACAGGACATGCACAAATGGATATCCGGGAATCAGGAGAAAACCACAGACTCCGGAAAAGGAATTTGGTTTGCCATTGCTGCCGGAATCCTGATATTCCTCTTTTTGCTTTCACGGATCCTGAAAAAAAAGGTTGAATGATTTTCAAAAGATTCTATTTAACCCATCGAAGTTTCATACTAATCCCCCCTCGAGGGGGGCCAGGGGGGTGTTGTAACTCCCACCCCCATCCCACAAATTAAAAAACATCAACCGAAAAGCGCATCTTTCCACTGACCAACAACCCCAAAATATCGCAAACCATCAACTTCATCCATTCAAACCATGCAACAAAAGCCTCTCTGGATTAACTTATCAATTTTGATTGACATTTATCAATCTTAATGAAAGAGATGTCTTATAGCATCAGGAGATTTTACACGATATTACCAATAGGGATCGTTTTGGTATCAAGAAACAGACCCGGTGGGATATCATGAAAATATAAAGGATCAGGTAGTATAAAGGCGGGGGAAAGAATAAACATTTACCCTGATATTCAATATCAGGATAAATGTGATTTGATAATCAATGTTATCGAGATGGAATCCTCATGACAAACGAAAAACAAGATTATGGAGTTTTTGAGCTTGTTGTTGGATTCAAAAAAGACTTTGGCGACCCTTCCCGAGTTTTTAAGAGCATGACTGGTCTTATCGAGGCTGTTCAATCGTTAGATAAACACCTTTCATATTCTATTTCCTCGAACGTAAAAACTACCGTCGTTTTGCATGATATACAGACGGGTTCATTAAAGGCCAAGTTAAGAAACATCGTTGAAGATCTTCCGGACGAGGCCTTAAAGCAGGCTGAATTCAGACCATTAATTGGACATTTTTTAGTAAAAGCAAAACATATGGTCATCGATTGGTGTTCAAATAAAAATGAAATAACCAATAAAACAGAGATCAAACAACTCCAAAACGATATAAAACAACTTGCTGAAAAAACAGATATTAAACAAATTCCGGCCTATGTTGAACCAGACACTGAATCGCTATTAATTGATATTAACTCTGTGCGCAATTCTCTTGCGATACTCGAAGCAGATGACTATGCAACATTTGAAAGCAAAGAAGGAATTTCAAAATTCAATAAGGAAATGAAAATTTCTGCTGAAATAATACAAGAGTATCTAACGCGTGAAAAAATAGTTAGTACAGGTGAGAAAATATTCAAGGTAAAAAAACCTGACTATCTTGGATTTTCAATGTGGGCCTTTAAATATCAGGGCAAATCTATTGAGGCGAAAATTTTAGATGAAAAATGGTTGAGTTCGTTCCACAAAAGAGATGTCCAAGTATTACCGGGTGATTCAGTTCGTGCAATAGTGAGAGAGGAGGTTTCATATGGCTTTAATAATGAAGTTATCCAATCTCATTATGAAATTGTAGAAATTCTTAATATTCTACCATTGTCGGTGCCGGAACAGAAACTTTTATTCTGAGAATCACGAAATTTTAACCAGTTGCTCCACCTGATCCGAAGGGACGCTTGAGGCCATCGGGGCAGGTGAGTGTTGTGTTGGGCTGTATCTTAAACAATTAAAGGGGATGTCATGACTAGTCTTCACACTGGACTGGGTAAAAAACAGCCTCGCCTAATTCGAGCTGTCATTTTTTTTATTTCTGGATTGGTAGTTTTCATCCTTGCTCTCAGATTCCGGGAACTTTTGGGAGAATGGGCGACTATCGTCGAACATGCTGTAACAACCCTTGCAGTTATCGCGGTTGTACACCTACTTGATCGCATATGGCTATTCTCAGATGTACAAGAGGAACTTGATCGCATGGCTGAGCGCGTTGATAGCCGTATCGAAGGCCTCACGAATGCATCACAATCGCTTGAAGCCATGAATCAAGCTGGCATCGTCCATCTCTACGCTGATCGAGCTAGTGCTGAGGATGACATGTGCAATGATCTAATAGCCTCTGATGTAAGACATATTAGGTTCATAGGCATCTCGTTGAATGATTTTGTACGTGGCCCTAGAAACAAGCCATTACATAAAGCTTGGCTGGCCATAGAGGATTATATCAAAATCCCTCGGAAGAATAATGAGGTGATAGACATTAAAATACTTATAATTGATCCAGAGTGCATTGGTGCGGAACTCCGATCAATGGCCGAGCATGTCGACGGAGACGCTCCGCCAGACCGATTGTATGACCATGTCACTATGGCGGCACACAAAATGTATGATTTAATGAAGTGTGCTGAGAGCAATCCGTCGGTTAATTTCGAGTGCAGAATGTACCGGGTCGCCCCGCAATCATTTCTGCTTCGTACTGACAATGCTTGCTATGTTCAACCTTACCATTTCTGGCATCGACGTTATGACGCAACTCCTATACCTATTCTTCGATATCGCCGTATTTCTCAATCTGCAGAAACTAAGGTCTACGATATGCATGCTGAAATGCTCAAACATTTCGATTGGGTTTGGCAGTGGGCATCCATTCCAGTTAAGGATTTTCTAAAAAACCACGTGGTAGGTTTTGATACAAGAATGAACCGTTGTGGTGCTGTAAACGTTTATATAGATCCTGATAAAGCCTGGAAACGCATTATCCACCTCTTGCGCAATGCAAAAAAATGTGTCGACATTCAAGGAATTACGCTTAATTCCTTTTTTCAGTTAGATAAGATTATCGCACCTGATCACCCAATAAGAAAATTGATAGATGATGATAAGGTAAAAATAAAGGTTTTGCTGTTAGATCATGCCTACGAGTCCGACCAAGCCCGCTTTCGGTCATACAGAGAATACCTTCTAACACATGACAGCATACCACTTGGTGAATACACAAAAGAGATGCACAAAATGTCGCGTCTTTTCAGTGACACAGAAAAGACTATAGCAGCCATTAAAAAGGTAATAGCAGACTTTATCAGAGTAAAGCCTAAGGACTGGAGTCCCCCTATTGAAGTCCGCAAGTATAATTCAGCACCAGTTGCTTTTGTTCTTCGGATTGACGAGACAATTTTGGTAGAACAGTATCAATACGGAAATACCATGGTGAATCGAGAAATTCTAAGTCGAGATATGCCTCTAATGGAGTTCAGGTCATTAAATGATCATCCGCTAAAAGGATTGATTAACCTCTCTTTTGAAAGAAGTCCATATCTGTTAATGGAAGACCACTTGAAGTTTGTTTGGAATACTGCGAAGAAGGTTCCGTTGTCTAAAGTTTTTGACACAGACAATGGATGTCATGGCCGTCCTAAAAATGCAGTAACCCTTCCGGAATGAACATGTCAATC
>DYJC01000003.1:583-407188 GCA_020723305.1 Desulfosudis oleivorans | reverse complement strand
TTAATTTAACATATTGTAATAAAAAATCATTGCTAATAGGACAAATTTACCCTGCTCGAAACCTTTTCCTGACTGCCACCTTTTGCCTGCTGAATTTTTGTGCTCAATCAAAAAAACCCCTTGACACAAAAATATTCATGTTATAGCGTCTATTAGTAATTTAAGGCGCCTGCCGTGCTTGGAGATAATAATTAACATTCTACAATCATAGAATAAAAATCACAAAACACGCACACTTCTTCTAAAAATCTTGGATTCATTATTGACCACTTAAAAGAAAAATCAATTTCACCATTGCACATAACACTTGAAATTTTTTTCAGAAGACGAAGGAGCATATAGGACAGCGGGCTTTGATGCATTGGGGATGATGACTGAATGTCTGACGGAACAGAGAAACCGGTTACTTTACATAATACATAAAAACTATTAACGGGGTAAGAATTAATGAACATCGTCGAGTTAAAGGAAAAAAGCATCAGCGAACTCACCAAGATGGCCAAAGATTTCAAGATTGAAGGAGCTGCAGGATTACGAAAACAGGAGCTGATGTTTGCACTTCTCCAGGCTCAAATTGAAAAAAATGGTTTTATTTATGGTGAAGGCACACTCGAAATCCTCCCAGATGGTTTTGGATTTCTGCGGGCTCCGGATTATAACTATCTCCCAGGTCCGGATGATATTTATGTTTCCCCTTCCCAAATCCGCCGCTTTAATCTGCGCACAGGAGACACCGTATCCGGCCAGATCAGACAACCCAAAGAAACCGAACGGTATTTTGCACTCCTGAAAGTGGAAGCCATTAACTTCGAAGATCCTGAAATTGCAAGAGAAAAAATTCTTTTTGACAATTTGACCCCTTTGTATCCGGAAACAAAAATGAAAATTGAAACCGATAGCAATAATTTTTCAACCCGGATCATGGACTTGATGACTCCCATTGGTTTTGGCCAACGAGGGCTGATTGTGTCGCCACCCCGTTCCGGCAAAACAATGCTGCTTCAAGCCATTGCAAATGCAATCATATCCAGCCATAAAGATGTTGTCCCCTTTGTTCTGCTCATTGATGAACGTCCTGAGGAAGTTACCGATATGGCGCGAACCGTAAATGCCGAAGTCATCAGTTCAACCTTTGACGAACCGGCAGAGCGTCACGTTCAGGTCGCAGAGATGGTAATCGAAAAAGCCAAGCGACTGGTTGAGCATAAAAAAAATGTTGTTATTCTCCTTGATAGCATCACAAGGCTTGCCCGGGCCTATAATTCAGTTATGCCGCCCAGTGGAAAAATCCTCTCCGGTGGTGTGGATTCGAATGCACTCCACAGGCCCAAAAGATTTTTTGGAGCAGCACGTAACATTGAAGAGGGGGGAAGCCTCACAATCATTGCCACAGCATTGATTGATACAGGAAGCCGCATGGATGAAGTGATTTTTGAAGAATTTAAAGGTACCGGCAACATGGAACTTGTTCTGGATCGCAAAATATCGGACAGACGTCTTTACCCGGCAATTGATATTAAAAAATCCGGTACTCGAAAAGAAGAATTGCTGCTGGATGAAGCGGTTCTGAATCGGGTCTGGATATTAAGAAAATTGCTTGCGACATTAAATCCTGTTGACAGTTTGGAATTTTTACTTGATAAAATGAGCGGAACGAAAGATAATCAACAATTTTTAGATGCCATGAATACATAATTTTTACGTAGGGAGTTGAAATAAAAATGAAAAACGAAATACATCCAAAATATTCGGAAACAGTCATTAAATGCGCCTGTGGGAACACACTTGAGGTTGGATCCACAAAAACAGATATCAGCGTGGAAATCTGCTCAAAATGCCATCCTTTTTTTACCGGAAAACAAAAACTGGTAGATACTGCCGGCAGAATTGAACGATTTCACAAAAAATATGAAAAATATAATAAAAAATAATCTGAAACCAGATAAAGATATGATCACACAATACAGCCACCTGAAAACCAGGTGGCTTTGTTTTGATGTTTTCTCCAGCAGAACCAAAAATCAATAACACCTTGCGAAATTATTTGTTTTTTTTATAGGAATGTAACGCTGAAGTTACAGAGAAATCAAAATGTTTGATAAATTATTAGGGGTGGAAGAAAGGTTTTTAAAGGTTGAACAACTGCTGAGTGATCCGGATGTACTCCAGGACAGATCAGCGTATCAAAAATACAGCCGGGAACATGCGGATCTCAGTGAGGTTGTCACAACCTTTAGATCCTATAAAAAAATATTGGCAGACCTCGAAGACAGCATGGAACTTCTCAAGGACAGTGACCCGGATATGAAGGCATTGGCAAAAGAGGAAATCGACTCTTTAACCAATGAAAAGGAAAAACTTGAAACTGAATTAAAAAAACTTTTAACCCCCAAAGACCCCAATGATGAAAAAAACATCATCCTTGAAATCCGTGCAGGAACCGGCGGAGATGAGGCTGGCTTATTTGCCGCTGATCTATTCCGGATGTATAATCGATATTCGGAAAACCGGGGCTGGAAAGTCGAAATCATGAATCAAAACTTCTCCGGCGCGGGTGGTTTCAAAGAAGTGATTGCGATGATTCATGGTAAAGGGGCTTACAGTGTTTTTAAATATGAAAGCGGCACCCACAGGGTTCAGCGTGTACCGGCCACAGAGGCTCAGGGCAGGATTCATACATCTGCGGTAACGGTTGCTGTTCTGCCCGAAGTGGAAGAGGTTGAACTCAATATCGACCTGAGTGAAATCAAATACGATGTTTTCCGGTCATCCGGTCCCGGAGGACAGAGCGTCAACACGACCGATTCAGCCGTTCGACTCACCCATCTGCCCACCGGACTTGTTGTTACCTGCCAGGATGAAAAATCCCAACATAAAAACAAAGTGAAAGCCATGAAAGTACTTCGAGCCCGCCTGTTGGACAAAATGATGCAGGAACAGCATGACGAACGATCTGAAGAGCGAAAAAGCCAGGTCGGCACCGGTGATAGAAGCGGCAGAATCCGGACCTATAATTTTCCACAGGGACGTGTGACTGATCACCGGATCGGCCTCACACTTTACAAGCTGGAGCATATTTTAGAGGGAAACATCATGGAGCTGGTCGAAGGACTGGCAACCTATTATCAGACCCAGGCAATGCAGAATGAAGGCTCAGCCAATTCATATGGAGCCTGAGTGGACTATTATCAGCCTGCTGAAATGGACCGAATCCTACTTTGATTCACACGGAATCGACAGTCCGCGAATGACAGCGGAAATCCTGTTAGCTCACACACTTAAGACAACACGGATCAATCTGTACATTCAACATGACAAACCCCTTTCCCGCTCAGAGTTAGCGCAATTTAAAACCCTGATTCAAAGACGAATCAATCGGGAACCGGTAGCCTACATCACTGGTTCAAAAGAATTCTGGTCATTAGATTTTACAGTAACAAAAGATGTCCTGATTCCCCGACCCGATACGGAATGTATTGTAGAGGCCGCTCTCGCCCTCTTGCCAAACCAGAACTCAGACCAACCCAAAAAGATCCTTGATCTGGGTACCGGATCAGGCGCTATCATCATTTCCCTGGCTTCCGAACGTCCCCATAATGTTTACATTGCGACCGACTGCTCTCCCGCAGCAGCCATACTTGCCCAAAAAAACGCAGCAAAGCACGGGCTTTCCGATACCGTTCATTTTTTATGCAGCAACTGGTTTGATGCGATCAACCCGAATAAACAGCCTTTTGATATCATCGTCTCCAATCCGCCATACATTCCAACGGGGATCATCCCTACACTTGCTCCGGAAATCAACCAATATGAACCACTCATCGCTCTTGACGGAGATCACGACGGACTTTCAGACATTCGAAAAATCCTCCACGCCGCTCCCGATTATTTAATTAATGAAGGATATCTGCTTCTGGAAATCGGCTTTGATCAAATGAATTCAGTATTTGAAATCGCGGGGAATTCCAACCTTTACAACTGCATAGAATTCATTAAGGATGATGCAGGTCATCACCGTGTCCTTAAGCTGAAAAAGAAACAAAAAACGATTGCACAACATCTGATTATCTGATATTCATTTCAGGTTTACATATCATCCACACGTTTCTTGATCCGTTCCCCGGTGCTTTTTTTCAGATCAGAAAAAAGTCGGGAACTGAGTTGACGGAAGCGGAGGAAACAACCAACATGAAAAGGGAGAAAACAATGGCCTACTTAACAATGAAAGAGCTTCTCGAAGCTGGTGTTCATTTTGGACATCAGACAAAACGGTGGAACCCAAAAATGAAACCATACATTTTTGGGGCACGAAATGGAATCTACATCATCGATCTGCAGAAAACCGTCCGCATGTTTAAAGGGATCTATGATTTTGTTGTCGAAACAACCGCAAAAGGAAAGCCCATTCTGTTTGTGGGTACCAAAAAACAGGCGCGGGAATCCATATATGAAGAAGCAAATCGATGTGAGATGTATTATGTCCACAATCGGTGGCTTGGAGGAATGCTTACCAATTTTCAGACCATCAAAAAAAGCATCGATCGTTTGAACCATCTGAATGATCTTGAAAATGATGGCTCCATAAACCTGTTCCCCAAAAAGGAAAGACTGAAACTCGGGAAAGAAAGAGAGAAACTTGACAACAGTCTTGGCGGGATCCGAAACATGCGCGGAATTCCCGGAGCAATTTTCGTTATTGATCCCAAGAATGAAACCATTGCCGTCCGTGAAGGCCGCAGACTTGGCATTCCGATCATCGCAATTGCCGATACCAATTGTGACCCGGATGATATTGACCATCTCATTCCGGGTAATGACGATGCGATCCGCTCCATCCGCCTGATCACATCTCGAATTGCAGATGCGTGTATTGAAGGAAGTCAGCGTTACGAAGAGAAACAGCAGGCTGTTACAGATAAAAAAGAAACAGCGGTACCTAAAGCGAAATCTTCCACTCTGCAACCCGGTGAACGAAAGGTTATTTCAGATGGATCAAAAGGCCCGGTGATAGAAATCATCAGAAAATCAACAGCAGACTATATCGACGAAACCGATACCTTTGGTGAATCAGAATCGGCTGATGTTTAAATTACAGGAGAATTTTCATGTCAACAATCAGTGCAAAAATAGTAAAAGAGCTTCGGGATAAAACCGGAGCTGGGATGATGGATTGCAAGGAAGCACTTACCGAATGCAACGGGGATATTGAAAAAGCAGTTGACTTTCTCAGAAAGAAAGGTATGGCAACCGCTTTGAAAAGAGCCGGCCGCGGGACATCGGAAGGAACCATTCAATCCTATATCCACCTGGGTGGGAAAATAGGTGTTATTGTCGAAGTGAACTGCGAATCTGATTTTGTGGCAAAAAATAATGATTTTATTGAATTCGCAAAAAACATCGCCATGCACATTGCCGCAACCAACCCCGCTGGGATTCTGCCCGAAGATGTTCCCACAGAAGTTCTTGACCGGGAAAAAGCAATTTACCGGGAGCAGGCCCTTGAGATGGGAAAACCTGAAAATATGGTCGACAAAATCGTGGATGGCAAACTGAACAAGTTTTATAAAGAATCATGCCTGATGAATCAGGCTTATGTGCGAAATCCGGATATTACCATTTCAGATCTTCTGAATGAAGTAATTGCAAAGATAGGTGAAAATATAAAAATCGCTCGTTTTTCCCGATTCCAGATCGGAGGATAGGAGGCTTTTTGGCGACCCCAAATTACAAAAGGATTCTGCTGAAGCTGAGTGGAGAAGCCCTGATGGGAGATCAGGGCTTTGGAATCAGCCCGGATATGATCAAATTTGTTGCAGATGAAATCCGGTCTATATACGACCTTGGTGTTCAGGTTGCAATTGTCGTGGGCGGCGGCAATATTTTCAGAGGTATTGCGGCAAGTTCATATGGAATGGACCGAACATCAGCAGACCATATGGGGATGCTGGCAACCGTTATCAACAGCATTGCACTCCAGGATGCTCTTGAAAAAAAAGGGATTCAGACTCGGGTTCAGTCCGCAATCTCCATGCATGAAGTTGCCGAACCTTATATTCTACGAAGGGCTGTCCGGCATCTGGATAAAGGGCGCGTTGTCATATTTGGAGCAGGAACCGGGAACCCTTATTTTACGACCGATACGGCAGCCGTTCTCAGGGCTCAGGAAATCCACGCTGAAATTTTTCTAAAAGCAACCAAGGTAAACGGGATATATGATTCTGATCCGGTGAAAAACCCGAATGCAAAGTTCATCAAGGAAACTACATACATGAATGTTCTGGAAAAGCAGCTGCATATAATGGATATGACCGCTATCTCTCTTGCCATGGATAATAAGCTTCCGCTTTCTGTTTTCAAACTTACGGATAAAGGGAATATGCGCAAGGTTGTTTGCGGTGAAAATATCGGAACCAAAATTACTGGATAAACGTTGACAATCACTAGTAGACAAACGAAACCTACAATAATCGGATGGTGAACCGCTATGATTGATTCAATTTTTGAAGAGACCAGAGAAAAAATGGGAAAAGCGCTTGCTTCCCTTGACAGTGAACTGAAAAAAGTCAGGACCGGGCGGGCATCCCTGAATATCCTTGATGGTGTGCGGGTCGATTACTATGGAACGCTAACGCCCTTAAACCAAATGGCATCCCTTGCTGTTCCGGAGAGCCGGATGATTACAATACAGCCCTGGGATGCAACGGTCATCAAAGAGATTGAGAAAGCTCTTTTAAAATCAAACCTGGGACTGACTCCTTCCAGCGACGGCAAAATAATTCGAATCGCAATTCCGCCCCTGACTGAACAGAGACGAAAAGAGATTGTCAAACAGGTTCATAAAATGTGTGAAGATCGGAAGGTTGTTATTCGAAATGTCCGGCGTGATTCCAATGAAATGGCAAAAGAACTGAAAAAAGACGGGGAGATTTCAGAAGACGATAATTTCAAGGCTCAGGATCAGATCCAGAAAATAACCGACGAATTCATCAAGCTCGTTGATGACGCCTACAATAAAAAAGAGAAAGAGATCCTTGAATTCTGATACAATGAAGCAGGGGAATGATGATCTTGACCCTGCCCGATTGCCTGCTCATGTTGCCATCATCATGGATGGCAACGGCCGATGGGCAAAAAAACGGCTGTTGAACCGGGTCAAAGGTCATGAACAAGGATCTGAAACCGTTCGTACCATTGTCCGAACAAGCCGTGAGATCGGCATCCGGTATTTGACCCTGTATGCTTTTTCCACTGAAAACTGGGAGCGACCAAAATCGGAAGTGTCTGCCCTTATGATGCTTCTGAACCGTTTTTTAAAAAATGAACTCCAGGAGATGCAGGATAACGGCATTCGCCTTTTTGCCATTGGTCAACTGGATCGCCTGCCGGAACCCGTCAGCACTACGCTGAAAGAAACCATCGCCCTGACCCAAAACAATACCGGTATGCAGCTTACATTGTCTCTGAGTTATGGCAGTCGTACGGAACTTCTGGATATGGTAAGGGATATTGCACGGGAGGCCTGCCAGGGGAAAATATCAGCAGAATTGATCACGGAAGAACTTATCTCCAGTCATCTTTATACCCGCAACATGCCAGACCCGGACCTCCTGATCCGCACCAGCGGAGAGATGAGAATCAGCAACTTCCTTCTCTGGCAGATCGCTTATTCTGAAATTTTTATTACAAAAACACTCTGGCCGGATTTCAGTAAGGAAGAGTATTTTCATATTTTAAAAGAATACCAGAGTCGTGATCGTAGGTTCGGTAAAATAACGAGCTAATTTCAAAACGATGAAAAACCGTCACACCGGCGAAGGCCGGTGTCCAGAAAAGAATTAAAAATACGGGAAGCGCTTCACTTCTCTGGATTCCGGCCTTTGCCGGAATGACAACAACAGATTTTTGAAATTGGCGCTAACAACTTAACTTTATTTTGGTTCACAACGCATGAGAATTCTCATGCAGTGAACAACAACAGTTACATTATGCATTTAAAAAGATGGATCACAGGGCTAATTGCAGTACCCCTGCTGGCTGGACTTATTTATATGGGGGGCATGGCATTTACAATAGTTATCGGGATTGTGTCGGTTATCGCATTATGGGAATATTACCGGATTGTTTTCAATCCGGAACAGAAATCTCTGATCACACCGATAACCATTGCCGGTTTTATAACTGCTCCACTGATGATTTACGCCGCTCATGGAAACCATGTACATGCGATTCCAGGTATGATCATAATCAACCTGATCATTACTGCTTTTGCAGCAATTCTACTTTTTAAGAATGATCCGTCCATACTCCAGGGTGTTTTCAAACAAGCCCTTGGAATCATTTATGCCCCTCTTCTGCTGACCTATATCATACTGATCCGTAACAGCCCGGAGGGTGCGACCTGGATTTATTTTTTGTTTTTTCTTGTTTTTTCAGCGGACATTGGAGCATTTTACGCTGGTTCTTTTTTTGGAAAACATAAACTTTGCCCATCGGTGAGTCCAGGCAAAACCATTGAGGGCGGCATAGGCGGCATTATTCTGACCATCATTGTCGGCATAGCATTTCAATCCTATTTTCTACCGGACATTTCAACCTGGATTACATTCTGTCTCTGCATCTGTGTCGGGATCATCGGTCCCATCGGAGACCTTTTTGAATCAATCCTGAAGCGAGTCGGAAATATCAAAGATTCCGGTTCCATTCTTCCCGGGCATGGTGGGATACTGGATCGTATTGATGCAATCCTGTTTGTTCTTCCGGTTCTCTATTTTTTTAAGGAGCATATTGTCTGACAATGGATCGGACCAGTCCCATCAAACATCTTTCAATATTAGGTTCAACCGGATCGATCGGTAAGAATGTCCTGCAAATCGCTGCAATGTTTCCGGACCGGTACATCATTGAAGCGCTTGCGGTAAAAAATAATGTTGAGCTGCTTGCTCAACAGATCCTGCAGTTTCGTCCAAAACTGGTTTCCCTTTTCGATGAGTCCAGTGTCAATCAACTGAAAAAACGACTGCCAAAAGATATCTCTGTTCAAATCCTGTTCGGGGAAGAAGGTTACCATGCTGTTGCAACCCACAGCAGCGTCGATATGGTGGTTTCATCCATGGTGGGATCTGCCGGACTTCTGCCAACGCTGGCAGCCATCCAGGCTGGAAAAGAGATTGCCCTGGCCAACAAGGAAACCCTTGTCATGGCCGGAGAAATCATCATGCAGGAGGCAAAAAAGCACAATGTCCGAATCCTGCCGGTTGACAGTGAACACAGTGCAGTCTTTCAGTGTATTTCCGGTCAGCGGAAATCCGATATTACCAAAATCCTGTTAACCGCATCCGGTGGGCCTTTTTTGCATCGCCCCAGGAACACATTTGATTCCATTCAGATCAAAGACGCCCTGAATCATCCCAACTGGGAAATGGGAAAAAAAATCACCATTGATTCTGCCACGCTGATGAACAAAGGTCTGGAAGTGATTGAAGCCAAGCACCTTTTTGATATATCCGAACAGCATATTGAAGTGGTTATCCATCCCCAAAGCATTATCCATTCCATGGTTTCATTCCAGGATGGTTCCGTAATTGCACAACTGGGTATCCCGGATATGAAAGGGGCTATTTCCTATGCCCTGTCCTGGCCGGAACGACTCCCCATCAACCAGCCGGTGCCGGATTTTGCCGCTATCGGCAGACTGGATTTCGAACGCCCGGATCTGGGAAAATTTCCCTGCCTTGCCCATGCTTTTAAGGCGTGCAGGATGGGAGGAACTCTTCCGGCGGTTTTGAACGCGGCCAATGAAATTGCGGTTCAGGCGTTTCTGGATCAAAAACTATCCTTTATTCAAATTCCGGATGTCATTGACCTAACCATGAACCGCCATCAGATTGACAAACAACCGAACCTGTCTGATATTACGGAAGCGGATCAATGGGCCAGGCATCAAGCCCATGAGATCATCTCAAACATTCAAAACACAGGAGAAAGTCCTGTATAGGAAGTGGTCTCAATATGAGTTATTTTTTTTCCTTTGTCATTGTCCTGGGGGTTTTAATTTTTGTTCATGAGTTGGGACATTTTCTGGTTGCCCGTCTGTTCGGAGTCGGCGTTGAAAAATTTTCTCTCGGCTTTGGACCAAAAATTTTTGGAAAAAAGATCGGAATCACGGATTACAGAATTTCCGCTATCCCTCTTGGCGGATATGTAAAAATGGTTGGCGAAGAACCGGATGCGGAACTGGATCCCATGGACATCCCCTTGTCGTTTACCCATAAACATGTTTTCAAAAGAATCGGTATTGTCGCTGCCGGCCCTTTGTTCAATTTCCTCCTGGCCATTGTTATTTTCTTTGGTTTTTTTCAGATTTACGGAACCCAGACGTTGAAACCGGTTGTCGGAAAGATCCAGGAGGGATCACCCGCAGAAAAAGCAGGGATTCAGGAAGGGGATCTGGTGCTTGCAATCAACGATACCCGTGTATCCACCTGGGAAGAGATGGCTGAACGGATCGGGCAGAGCAAGGGAGAAATCCTTGCACTTTCCATTAAACGAGACGGTGAGGTCAAAATTCTTCAGGTTCAACCGGTTTTAAAACAGGACAAGAACATGTTCGGCGAGGATATTGAACGATATATTGTCGGAATTACCGCATCCGGGGATGTGTATTCCAAAAAACTGAACCCGATCCAGGCTTTCACCGAGAGCCTTTCCCACACGTACAATGTTACGGTACTCATGTTCGTCGGTATCGGCAAATTAATCCTGGGTTCGATTTCAGCAGACAACCTAGGCGGGCCGATCATGATCGCCCAGATGGCTGGAGACCAGGCAAAAGAAGGAATTGCAAATCTCTTATACTTTATTGCATTTATCAGTATCAATCTGGCCATTCTCAATTTTCTTCCGATCCCTGTCCTGGATGGCGGGCATCTCCTGTTTTTCACGATTGAAGCTATCCGAGGCCGGCCGGTCAGCATCCGGGTTCGGGAAATTGCGCAGCAGGGTGGAATGTTTGTATTGCTTTTGCTCATGATATTTGTTTTTTATAATGATGTCATGCGGTACAATGTGATGAACTATATCGGTAATGCCTTAAACTTCTTTTAATAAAACGGGTCAAACCCATGCCAAATCAACTTGAAATTACACTGAATCCAGATCTTGCAGATGCGGAAGGTCAAAAAATCCGTCAAAAGGCAAAAAATTATTTTGGTTTTGAACTGACTTCTGTTCGAACCATCCATGTCATTACCATTGATGCCCATTTGACCCAGGAACAGCTCGCAGCCATCCGATCTGAAGTCTTCACCAACCCGGTAACCCAGATCTCTTCCTATTCTCCGCTCCCTGTTGATTTCGACTGGACCATCTGGGTCGGTTACCGTCCGGGTGTAAAGGACAATCCCGGAAGCACTGCTGTTGAGGCAATCGAAGACCAGCTGGGTATCGAACTTGCGCCAAACGAGGCGGTTTATACATCCAAACGGTATTGCATCAAAGCGGAAAACCTAACCTATGCCGATGTGGATAAAATCGCCGGAGAACTGCTGGCAAACGATATCATCCAGCAATGGCGTGTTATTTCAGTACAGGAGTGGGATAAGCTCATTGGAACCGGTATCATCATTCCCAGTGTAAAACTGGATTACATTCCAGCCGTTACCACCATTCCCATTGACAGTGACCAGACCCTTCAAAAAATAAGTGCTGAGCGGAATCTTGCCCTCAACCCCAATGATATCCCGACCATCCGATCCTATTTTCTGGATCCGGATGTGAGTGCAGGGCGAGCAGAAGTCGGCCTTTCCGATCCCACGGATATCGAGCTTGAATACATCTCCCAGGCCAGAAGCGATCATTGCAACCATAACACCTTTCGGGGGTGTTTTCATTATTCGGACAGGACAACAGGGGAAAAAGAGGTGATCAACAACCTGTTTAAAACCTGTATTGAAGCCCCGACCCTGACGCTGAAAGAAAAAAAACCATGGGTGGTCTCTGTCTTATGGGACAATGCCGGCGCCGGGCGGTTTGATTCCGACCATTATTATGTCATCACCGGAGAAACCCACAACTCCCCGTCCAACATGGAAGCCTATGGCGGAGCCATCACCGGGATTGTCGGTGTCTATCGTGATCCGCTGGGAACAGGCATAGGCTCCAAACTCATTATGGGAAGCTATGGATATTGCGTAGGGCATCGCGATTATCAAGGTGAATTGAAACCGCATCTTCATCCAAGGCGCCTTCTGGACGGTGTAATCGAAGGGGTCAAGGACGGCGGCAACAAAAGTGGTATCCCGACAACCTTTGGCCAGGTTCTGTTTCATGACGGCTACATGGGTAAATGCCTGGTATTTGTTACTGCTTTGGGTATCATGCCTGCAAAAGTAAAGGGAATGCCGGCTGAACAGAAAAAAACCTCTCCCGGCGAACTGATCATCATGTGTGGGGGCCGGGTCGGGAAAGACGGGATTCACGGAGTAACCGCATCATCTGAAACCTTTTCCGCAAACACACCGGCAGGTCATGTTCAGATCGGTGATCCATATACACAGAAAAAAATGCATGACTTCCTTCTGGAAGCCCGTGATGAAGGTCTGATTTCGTTTATCACCGATAATGGCGGCGGCGGCCTGTCTTCTTCTGTGGGCGAATCAGCTGAATATGCAGGCGGATGTCAGGTGCAGCTGGAAAAAGTACCCCTGAAATATGAAGGCCTGAATCAGTGGGAGATCTGGATCTCCGAATCCCAGGAACGGATGACCGTAGCCGTAAAACCGGAACACCTGGACCGCTTCATGGCGCTGTCTTATAAACATGCTGTCGAAAGTACGGTGATTGGAAGCTACACGGACTCAGGCAAACTTCACATCACATACAATGATAAAACCTGCGCTTACATCAACCTGAATCTCATGTCATCCGGATTTCCCCAATGGCAGTTTGATGCAGAGTGGATCTCCCCGGAAACCCGCGGTCTTACGGAACCGGTAATCGGCGAACCCCGGGATTACACCGCCCTTCTTCTGGATATTCTGGGAAGACCCAATATCTGTTCCCGGGAATGGATTACCAGACAGTATGACCATGAAGTTCAAGGAACCAGCGTGATCAAACCGCTTGTGGGTGCGGAAAGGGATATGAACAGCGATGCTTCCGTGATCCGGCCGGTACTTACATCTGAAAAAGGCCTTGCCTTTGCCCAGAGTCTGCTGCCGGCATACTCAGCCATCGATGCATACCATATGACAAGCTGCACCATTGACGAAGCTGTCAGACGTCTTGTATCGGTCGGCGCTGACCCGGATCAGATCGGAGGCGTGGATAATTTCTGCTGGCCGGATATCCAGTTTCACCCGAAAAAAAATCCAGACGGAAAATTCAAGGCCGCCCAGCTTGTCCGCTCCTGCAAAGCCCTGAAAGAAACCTGTCTTTCCTATGGAATCCCGCTGTTATCCGGAAAAGACAGCATGTATGTGGATGGCCATCTGACCGGGCCCTATGGCGAAACTCGCAAGGTATCCGGACTCCCGACCATGCAGTTCTCGGCCACCAGTATTGTGCCGGATGTTCAACACTGCGTTACCATGGATGCAAAAATTCCGGGCGACCTGATTTATATTGTCGGAGTCACAAAAAATGAACTGGGTGCATCGGAATATTATGAACATCTGGGATATACCGGTTCCCATGTTCCCCATATCCTTCCGGAACAGTTTTTCCCCGTATACAAAACCCTGAACCAGGCGATCGCTCAAAATATCGTCGCATCAGCTCATGGAATTTACCGGGGAGGTTTGGGTGTGCATCTTGCGATGATTGCCATGGGAGGAAACCTTGGAATGGAAATCGACCTGTTCCAAGTTCCGTCAGATGGTGTAAACCGGAATGACACCCTGCTGTTCTCTGAGTCCGGTGGACGGTTTATCGTAACCATCGATCCCAGCCATCAGGAAACCTTTGAAAAAATGTTTCTCGACTTTCCCTGTGCAATGATCGGGAAAGTTACCGATACCGGAAACCTCGTCATTCATGGAATGGATGCCAGACAGATTTTATCCGCATCGGTTCAGGATCTGAAAGCTGCCTGGAAACGCCCGTTTGGAGATCTGATATGAAAGCCAATGTAAATGTTCTTGTTCTGACCGGATATGGACTCAATTGCGACCATGAGACAGCGCACACCTTTGAGCTTGCAGGGGGTGTTCCATCCCGGGTTCATATCAATTCCATCATTGATGAAAGCATTTCCCTGGATGCATTCCAGATTCTGGTTTTCGGCGGCGGATTCAGCTGGGGGGACGATCACGGTGCCGGTGTTGTGCAGGCTGTACGGATGAAAACCAACATCGGCGAGAAAATCATCGATTTTATCAACAAGGGAAATCTTGTGATTGGAATCTGCAATGGCTTCCAGACCCTTGTCAATCTGGGCCTGTTGCCGGGATTTGACCATGATTACGCGACCCGAAGCGTTGCCCTTACCTATAATGACTGCGGAAATTTCAGGAATCAGTGGGTCAACATGAGGGTGAATCCCAAATCTCCCTGCATCTTCACAAAAGGCATCCATACCATTGAACTACCGGTACGGCATGGGGAAGGGAAATTTTTTGCCGATGAAAAAACCCTGCTTCGATTACAGGAAAACAATCAGATCGTACTCCAGTACGCAACCCGTGATAACCAGCCTGCCAACAAGGCTTTCCCGGACAACCCCAATGGATCAGTACTTGATATTGCCGGAATATGCGATCCAACCGGCCGGGTTTTTGGTCTGATGCCTCATCCGGAAGCCTATCACCACCCGACCAACCATCCGGACTGGACACGATTGAAAGAGATCTCCAGACGAAACCAGAAACCATGGCCTCCGGAAACCACCATGGGACTGGCTCTGTTTCAAAATGCCGTGAATTTTTTTTCGTGACAGAATTCCCGTAGGGGCGGTTCGCGAACCGCCCCTACAATTTTTGATTTTGAATTTTTTTAATTTTCGCATCCATCACAGCGTCGACAAGGCCTGGAAGCAGCCGCTTCAAAATCCATGTCAATTTACCGTCTAATCCGGGTAAAATCATAAACCTACGACCCTCAATCCCCTTTACCAGTGCCTTTGCAACGGCATCCGGGTGCATCAATCTTGCATTTGCGGAAATCGCCTTTGTTTCTTCGGGTTTGGTTCTGTTTTCGATTTCAAACCCTGGTGTGCTGGTATCAGGCGGGCACAGAACCGATACCTGAATGTTAAAAGGCTTGACCTCACTCCTCAGCGCCTCGGAAAAACCGATCATTGCAAATTTAGAGGCGCTGTAATCCGTATAACCGAACACGCCCAGAAATCCGGCGATGGACGACACATTTACAATATAACCGCCCTTTTGCTTCATATGGGGCAGCAAGGCTGAAATTGGATTCCATACACCATAAAAATTGATTCGCATGGTTTCATCCATCTGCTCATAGGAGATTTCATGAAAATAACCTGGCCTGGCTCTGCCGGCGGAATTGATGAGAAGATCCGGACATCCGAATTCATTCACCGCTCTGGCCATAACATCTTGAACCGCCGGATGATCGGATACGTCAAGCTGCAAACAGGCAATCCGCTGATTTCCGGAAGCTGAATGGCTCCTGATTTCATCCACTGCCTGTTCAAGCTGGTTCATGCCCCGTGCAAAAATAAGGATATTGGCCCCTTTTTCCGCAAGAAGCCGCCCTGCGGAAAGACCAATACCGCTGGAACCGCCTGTAATATAAACTGTTTTGTCCTTCCAATTTTTCATGATGAAAATCTCCACACGAAATTGATCTGCATACTTCAGACAAGATATTGTTTTGTATGATTTTAGTCTATGCACAGTGCGCAGGCTGAGTCAATTTTAAAATCCCTCCTCATTCAGGTATTAAATCATTTAATAGTCCTATCAATCTTTTTAATACCTCCGACTGATTTTCTGCATTTCCTTTATCCCACATCCAGTCTGTTTTGTTTTCGATACAGAATGATTTTTCTTTAATATCAAATAAATAGAATATATAATTCCCCCGTTCAAACCTTCCCCTTCAGACTGGCACCTCCATTGCATTGAATACCCGCAAACCATATTTTTCTGATTTAAGCGCTTGATGATAAAGAGTATCAAATAAAGTTTGAATGACGGGAGACAGGAAATAATGAAAAACAACAAGGGTTTCACTATAATAGAAATGGTCATTGTGATCGTAATTATGGCCATACTGGCTGCAGTTGCTGTACCGAACATTATCTCATGGCGTGCGAAATCATCTCTTGGCGGCGACACCAGAACCCTTAAGGCCGATTTTGAACTCGCCAGATCCAGGGCCATCCGGGATAACACCAATATGACGATTTCATTCAATACAGGAAACAACAGCTATTCAATCACAAACGGTGTTGACATCATTCTATCCAGAAATTTAACCAATACATCCATCAATGGAACCACCCTTGCCGGAGATTCAACCACATTTGACTCCAGAGGACGCTCCAGCAACTCAGGAATTGTAACCCTTTCCAACGATACTGGAAACACTCAGGTAGTTGTGAACATGATCGGAACAGTTCGAATCAATTAGAGGATAAAGAAGGAAACGGAATCATGAAAAAGCATCATATGACTCAATATCGCAAACAAGCCGAAGCTGCAAAAAGCCAGAATGGTTTCACGCTGGTTGAAATTCTGATTACCATGGTCATTTCATCTTTTATCCTTGCGGCAGCATTCACCATATTTGCCAATTATACCCGAACCAATACCATTCAAACCGTTTCTACAGATATTCAACAGGATATCCGTGCTGGAATTTCCTTTATGGAACAGGATATCCGTAACGCAGGATTGAATCCGCGGGAGCTGACCTCTGGTGTAGGATTTACGGCTGCAAGCAGCACAGCCTTCACCTTTACCTCGGATAACGATTTTAACGGTCTGGTTGCAGTAGATGACCTGAGCACTGCCGGCGTTGATGAAACGGTAACCAGTCCGGATGAGCAGATTACATACACATACAATGCCGTTTCAAGAACGCTTACCAGGACCAATCTGGCCGGGAATCAGAATATTCTTGGAAATATTTCCGCTCTTGTTTTTACCTATTTTGATAACAATAACGGTCAGATTGCAGGTAACCCTATACCGGCTGCAAGCCTGGAAAACATCCGCTCCGTCAATATCAGCATAACACTCTCCGAAGCAGCCGGAAAATATGGCACGATCAGCCGGACCATACAAACAAGGGTGTATTGCCGGAACCTGAATCTTTAACAATCAGAAGGAGCAGATCATGCACATGAAGCAAACCATCCAAATCCAGGAAAAAAATAACCATGGGTATTCGATTATTGAGGCAATGATCGCCCTTGGAATCTTGTCCATTGGAATCCTTGCCATTATTTCCATGCAGCTCTCGTCCAATTCCAATGCAAGAAAATCAGGAGATACAACAGAAGCGATCAGCCTTGGAACCGCAGTACTGGAAGAGCTCATGACCTATTCCTATACAAATCTGAACGACCCGGCGGTTGTTCCCAACCCGGGAACTAGACCCGATCAAGGTTCAGGAGGCCGGTTCGATATTGACTGGTCCGTTACGGCTCCGGCAGCCGCAACCCCGGCACCGAATACCGTGACCATAACGGTAAATGTCTCCTGGGATCCTTCTTCCGGAGGCGGAAGACAGACAATTACATTAACATCCGTCAAGGCAGATATGAATTTATAACTCATAAAAACCCAGTATTATGGTAAAGGGAAAAATTATGAAAAACAGATTGCCCATAATTAAAAACGAAGAAGGTTCCCTGATTGCGATTGTCCTGCTGTTGATGGCAGTACTCACCGTGATCGGGATTTCCGCCAGCAATACGTCCATCACCGAGTCCCAGATTGTCCGAAATGAAATCGGTTACAAAACAAGCTTTTTCCGTGCAGAGGCAGCCGCCATTGAGGCGATACAACTTCTGGAAGATGAGATCAACCTTGACTCTTTTCCTCCAATCTATCTGCTTCCCATTGGTACGGTTTCGGCTGATAATGAGCTGCCGGCAGAAGCCTTATGGGGAACCAATGGCCAGGATTCCCTGATTACAGTGACGACACCGAACACCGATCTGCAATATCTTGCGGTTACACGGGGGATACAGGCCGGAAGTTCCATGGCCATGGGAGAAGCCCAGGTGCATTCCTACGTTGTCTATGGAAGGGAGTGGAACAATCGCGGAGGGGATGTTATCGTGGGCATCGGCTACACCAAACCTTTTTAGGTTTTTTGAAATATGAACAGCAACGGTTAATACCGGAGGTATGACAATGAAACGTAAATATATTTTTTCAACGATAATCACAGTGTGTTTGATGGTATGCCTTCTTTCCCCCAATGCACACGCACGGGATGAGAGAGGTGGGATAGCCTGCTCCTCAACAACCACTCTGGCTGTACCCAGCTCAACCGCGGGCTCAATATCTCCTGCCGGTACAACAAAGTATTATGCGATCAATGTTCCGGGCAGAGGTATGCTAACCGTTTATACAACCGGAAGTACAAATACCTATGGTTATCTTCGGGACGCAAGCTGCGCCAAACTGGCTGAACATGATAATATTTCAGGAGGCAACAGGAATTTTCAGATATCCTATTATACCAATACAGCAGGAACGTATTATATCAATGTGGAACATAGCACTAGCACTGGAACCGGCAACTACACCCTGGTTGTGGCTTTCACCAGTGATGATCATGGAAACAACTGTACAAATTCAACAGAGGTGGCAAGAACATCGGTCACTGCAGGAAATATCGAAACAAATGGAGATTTAGATTATTTTAAAATCATTATACCCAGTCCTCAGCAGGGTCAACTTACGGTATACACAACCGGAACCACAGATACTCGTGGCCGGTACTACAATACTTCATGTAATCAAGTAGTAGAACATAATGATATCAGCTCCGGCAATAGGAATTTTCGAATTCAGAGAGATGTCACTGCCGGAACCTACTATTACTCTGTGGAGGAAAACGGCAACAACAGCACCGGCGCTTATACTCTTCATGTCGAATTCGTCAGCACCCTGACCTGGTCCATCACTGCCGGCGTGACCGGAGGCACTGGCGGTACAATCTCTCCGGCCGGAACCGTCACAGTCACCGATGGTTTTGACTCACCCTCCTTTACCATGACCCCCAGTCCCGGAAACGTGATCTACGATGTCAAGGTGGACGGGGTTTCCGTGGGTCCAATATCCAGTTATACCTTCTCCGGCGTATCTGCCGATCACTCCATTGAGGTTACCTTTCAGGTACCGGCCTATTTGTGCACAGACATCAGTGATGTACCCCTGGATACCCGATTCCGTGCAGCTCCGGCCAATATCATGTTTGTACTGGATGACTCCGGAAGCATGGACTGGGAGTTTATAACCACCGAAAATGACGGGATATTCTGGGTTGGCGGCTACAGCCACTATTATATTTTTGATAACCCGGGAGACAATGTGTACAGTGGCCAGACCCTGAGTACTGGAACCGACCGGAAAACATGGAAAACCCAATGGGCCGGATATAACAAGCTGTACTATAATCCGGATGTGGATTATATTCCCTGGCCCACCCTTTCCAATGCAGACCCGAATACCCCTCAATCCCATCCCAAAATTGCAGGGAACACCTTAAACCTGGATAACACTTTCGACACCATAGACACCGGGGCGGTCGTCATTGATGATAAGAATATAGCCCAGTTCACCAAGACACCCAACAATGAACCCATTACGATTGATAACGAGGATACAAGATTTGCCATCGTACAGCAACCGTCATCCGGCGCTATGAGGCTCGGAGAATATTCTACAGAGGCCTGGAACAGCACCTACCGTTACACCAACGTCAATGGCCAATATATCACAACCTGGGCGCCGGCACTGGCAGCCGGAACATATGATGTGTATGCAAGGTGGCATGCGGACAGTAACAACTCGACAGCAGTAACCTATACGGTTGATCAAGGTGGTTCCGTAACAACCACTGAAACCGTTGATCAGACGAATAATGGAGGCGAATGGATACTAATCGCCACGAATATTCCCATACTGGCGGGCTCCGGAACCGTAACCATGAGCCATAACCGGACCAGCAGCACCGACCGGGCGGTTGCCGATGCCGTCCAGTTCATACCCACAGGTAATCATTGGGAAACTGCCTCAAATTCAAATGCCTATGATGATGATTATTACTGGACGCCTCTGGATACAACCGGCACCTATCCTACTTATGCAGCAGCCTGGGTACCCAACCTTTCCGGCAGCTATACCATCTATGCCAGATGGGTATCGGGAGCAGACCGTTCCAATGCTGTCAATTATGTAGTCAAACATGCAGGCGGGTTGACACCGTTTATAGTTGATCAGACCATAAATGGAGGAACCTGGCGGCAGCTTGGAGCCGGAGCATTCACCCTGGATGCCGCCTCTTTTATCGCTCTTTCCCACACCCAGAGTGCAGTAAACAATACGGTGGCTGTCGCCGATGCCATCAGGCTGGTACCTGCGGCCACCACAACCATCACCATTAAAAATGCTCATTACTATGTCTGGTCGGAATCCGAAAACAAACCCTATCTGGTAATACTGGATGGCAGTACCAGCACAATCAAATACTATGCAATCAATGAACTGGTAACCGGAACAGCCGGGGTCGTGGAACCCGGGGAACTCAATCTTGTGGCTGGTTCTCCTCCTGCTGATGTAGCCACCAGCAGAACATATGTTCAGGAACGTCAGAATTTTGCAAACTGGTATTCCTTTTACCGGAAACGGGAACTGACCGCTACGGCCGCGATTTCCAGAACCATCTCCCAGATGCAGGGGGTGTACGTGGGCATCAACACCATTAACCACAAGATCCAGCAGCCGGTTCTGGGTATCAAGGCTGGCGGCGTGGATGAGACATCCACTCTGCTGAACCTGCTCTACAACCTGAATATCAGCGCACAGGGAACCCCATTAACGACCGGCCTTAGGGATGTTGGACGGTATTATGATCAGGATGACAACCTCAAGCTGAACGGCAGTGCCGGAAATGATTCGCCATTTGCCCCTGCAGCAGATGGCGGTGCATGCCAGCAGGCATTTGCCATTGCCATGACAGATGGATATTATAATGGAGGCAGTCCCAGTGTGGGAAACCAGGACATAGCAGACAGTCTGACACCAACCTATGCCGGTGTACCCTATGAAGACGCCTATTCCAATACCCTTGCGGATGTGGCTATGAAATTTTACAAGGAAGACCTTTGCAATGGCCTGGACAACAGCATCCAGGGCAATGAGATGGATTCAGCCACTCACCAGCACATGGTCACCTACGGGGTATCTTTCGGGGTTAGAGGAAACCTGGTTTCCAGAGCGGAAAACCCGGCAGACTTTGACTATGATTATAACGACCCTCTGGACCCGGCTAATCCGGTTTATCCAACCTGGCCCAATCCAACCAACGGAGACCAGGAAAAAATTGACGATCTCATGCATGCAGCATTTAACGGCCGCGGTCTGTTCCTGAGTGCCTCCAATCCGGATGAGTTGATCGATTCTTTGCTGGAAATCCTGGAAGACGTTGAACTCAGGATCGGATCAGCCTCATCGGTTTCCGTAAACGGTGATGAGTTGTATGAAGAGGTCAGCACAAACCTTCGGATCTTCCAGTCCAGTTATGACAGTGAAAACTGGTCCGGCAATGTTCAATCCTTTGGAATCAACACCTTAACCGCTGTAGTGGACACCGGCAACCCATTCTGGCAGGCCCGTGATGAGATGCAGAGTCAAAACTGGGATACAGGGCGAATCATCAGCACTTACAACGGCTCATCCGGAATCCCGTTCCGGTACGCCAGTCTTCCCGCAGCGATGAAAACCATGCTGAATGCAAATGCAACCGTTGCCCAGAATACCCTCAATTATATCCGGGGCGATCATACCAATGAGGTCGAAGGTGGCGGAACCTTCCGGGATCGCATTTACAATCTCGGTGATATTGTTCATTCATCCCCTTCCTACAAGCATGGAATCCTGTATGTTGGCGGAAATGACGGAATGCTGCACGCTCTTTACGCAGAAGATGATACAACCAACGGAATCGCAGGCGGAACAGAATACTTTGCCTATGTTCCCAATCTGGTGTTTGAAAACCTTTACAAGCTGACAAGTACCACATACTCGCATGAATATTATGTTGATCTTACACCCAAAGTAACGGATGTGGATTTTCTGGTAGGTGCAACCCGGATTACAACCCTGCTGGTCGGTGGTCTTGGAGGCGGCGGCAAGGGATATTATGCCCTGAACGTTTCCGCACCGGATCCGGATGATCCAAATCATGCGCCTACCATTACGGATGAAACCACTCTGGCTGGAAAAGTGCTGTGGGAATACCCGGATTCAAGCACAAGCGTCATCACCAAAACCATCACCAATGCAACCAACACCAGCCCGATTGTGATTTCTGCCGCATCCCATGGTTTTTCAACCGATGATGCCATCGAGATCTCAGGTGTGCTTGGAAACACGGCAGCCAATGGACAATGGGTCATTACCGTCATCGATGCCGGATCATTCAGTCTGGACGGTTCAACCGGAAATGCAGCCTATACATCCGGAGGAACAGCAACCTATTCGGAAAGCGATTATCTTGGATACACTTACAGCATACCCAATATCCTGCGATCCAACAATTCCGGCAACTATATCGTACTCTTTGGAAATGGATACAACAGCAAGGTTGGCCATGCAGCTCTGTTCATTCTTGATCCTGCAGACGGTTCCGTGATCCGGAAAATCGATACCGGTGCAGCCAATGCCGGTTCCCCGAAGTGCAATGGCCTTTCCACACCGGTAGCCATTGACATTAACAATGACTTCAGGGTTGATTATGTATATGCTGGAGACCTCCAGGGAAATCTCTGGAAATTTGACCTGACCAGTTCCAGTCCTTCTGATTGGGATTCTGCTTACAAGGATACTTCCGGAACACCCAAACCGTTGTTTCAGGCCATTGGTCCGGATGGAACGACCGTACAGCCCATCACTACAAGACCGGATGTCATGAGCATGAAACAGGTCAATAAGGACGGATATCTGATCCTGTTTGCCACCGGTAAATACCTCGGCGACAGTGATACCACCAATAACAATGCCCAGACCATATACGGGATCTGGGATTATGGAGATGACTCGGATGACCAGGAATATCTCGGTTCCTTTACCCGGGGTGCAACACCCTTGAGCAACCAACCCTCAACCGTAAGTCTTTTGGAACAAACCGAAATCATCAACGTGGATACGTATACGGTCGGATCAACCACGCAACATGAGATTGACTACGCTACAGAAGTGGATACGGTAGATGATGTGGCAGGAACCACCAACAATTATAATATGTTTAGCAATCCGATCACGCCGATCACAGCAGACGACTATAAACCCAACCCGACCCATCATGTGGGCTGGTATTTTGATCTTCCGATCTCCGGTGAACGGGTTGTCACCGATCCCCTTGTACGGGGTGGCAATGCCATTGTAATTTCTTATATTCCCGATATTACCCCATGCAGCGCTAGTGGCGAGTCGGTCATCAACGAAATCAATGCAGCTTCCGGCGCCAGATTGGATGAATCGCCATGGGATATCGATGAAAACGGTACATTTGATAAACCGGAATATGACACGGATGGCAACCTGGTCAGTGAAGGGGATTACCTAATCTTTGATTCCACAGCTCCGGATTCAACCACAGCCAGAGGTTCGGTCGCAGCGCATAATGCCAATCCAGACGATTATAAGATTGTCGCACCATCCAGAATCAAAAAAGCTGGAAGGCTGATGTCTCCGGCCATTGCGAGCCTGCCGGAAGGAGAATTGAAAATCATGAGTTCTTCCACAGCCAATGCAGCAACCCAGAATATCACAACATTATTGGAAAAAGGCCCGACTTTTGGTATCCGGTATTGGTTTGAAAAACAACAATAACAATATGAATCAGAACTTCCCTGCAAAAAAAAACAAACTTTTTGCAGGGAAGACTGACCGACTGACCACATTGAACAAGGAGGTCTATAAGATGAAACACCAACAGATAAAACGAAACATTTCAATACTCATGATCATTGCCTGTGCGTTCCTGGTTACAGCGGGTATCTGCGATGCCCGCGGGAAAAAGGGAGAATGGAAACTGCCTCCCCATTACCCGGATGGGTTTGACGGGTATGGCTGCTTGATGAGCATTGATAAAGAGAAAGTCGTTATTGATGATTCCCAGAAACCCCTGTCACCGGAACTGACCTATCATACTCCGGAAGGCAATAACATGCCGGTTGAACTGATCACGCCGAACAGCCTTGTGGGATATATGAAAAACGATTCAAATCAGATCATTTCCATATGGCTTGTCCTGGAAACATGTGGCAAACAATAACATGTAACGGACAAGTTTTTTCATCTTTTTCGTATTTCCTGCGATCAAGAATCAAACCAGATTGTCAATATGATATGGTGTAAATATGCCATATCATATTGACAATAAAACCAATTGGCGTCCATGTCTATCCCAGTGGGACGTATGTCCTGTTGCGCAATACGATTTTTCTATTTTTCAAGGCACTTAATCTGCCCCCTTTTGTCATATTGAAAACCAACACATTGTTTTATTTAACTTTCTTTCTTTTTGATCATTTGCATTACACATTGGCCTGATTTTTGTATTACTGTTTCATTAAAATCAAGCTGACCTGAATAATCTCCCCTAAGGAAAAATAATATGTTAGTTACACCCAGTATATTATTATATTCTCATCCAATCGAAAATACAGGCACATATCTTCAGTCTCTGGTGGAGACAGTTGTCCTGCGTGAAAATATCATCATTGCCCGGCATATGGACCAGTTGGTTAAAATCCTTCGTCAACCCCTGAACGGTGTTGTTGCGGCAATTATTTTTGCCAAGAATGAAAAAGAGCTGCATGAATTGATTGCTCTCCAGGATCAGCTCCAACGAATTCCCTTTATCCTCATTCTGCCGGATCAGGAACAAAAAATTGTGACCAAGGCCCATTCATTGCGTCCCCGTTACCTTGCCTATGCAGACAGCGATCTCTCGGATGTAAGGGATGTGTTTAAAAGAATCGTATGTAAAGCCAACAGTGTATGGCATTAAATGATCCGGTTCGATCGGAAAAGCCGGAAACCGTATTCAGATCGAACAACCAATATAGAAAGGAACACTAGATGGAGAAACAGAATTTACTCAAATACCTAGAGGAGGGGTTACGGTCCATACTCTGCATGAACATCGATCCAGCCACCCAGGAATCAATCAATGCGGCCATTGCCATGTTTATCATTGAAGATGCAAGCAAATATACCGAACAGGAACTGATCTCCAATTTCAGCACAATGGAAAAAGGTCTAACCCTTTTTGTTGAATATCTTGAGGCCAGCATTCTCCCGGATAAAACAACCTATACCATCCATTAGAAGTCTGTAACAACCCGAATCCTGACACCCATTTTTCCATTCAAGTATTCATTTTTCCATTCAAGTATTTCTACATCCCCAACCAGATGTTTCTCTTCAGAGCCAGTTTCAAAACGTCCCATTTTGGCCAATCTCGGCGTTGGGCTTAAATTTTAATCCTCGAAATACATGTATGATTGCCGTTCAAGGCATCGGAACTAAAAGGATGATAATGAACATGAACCTTGCGCATGAATTCAATGTTGTCAATCAGAATACTTTCCACCCTGGTGGCAATTTTATCCCCTTCGGTAACAGAAAGATTCCCATCCACGCATATCGTCAAGTTGGCAACCAGGTATGGGCCGAACCGGTGTGCATGTATTTCCTCGATTTCACCTACACCCTGAATCGATTTCACAAAACCGGTGATCTGTTTTGCCAAACTTTTTCCTGGCAATGTGTCCATCAAATCCGACGTGGATTCGCGTAATATTTCAATCCCTGTATGAAGAATAATCAATGAGACAATCGCCCCGGCCAGTGGATCAATCCAGGGATAACCGAATCGGCTAAAAAAAATGCCGATGGTCGCGGCCAGGGCCGAGAAAACGTCATTTCTATGATCAAACCCCAAAGCCAGCACAGCGGCGTTCTGAGTCTGACGGCCGATACCCAGCGTCCAGACCGTTAACAATAGTTTAATTACCACGGTAGATAATGCAACCCACAGGGCAATTTCAGAAGCGACACTGATATCCGCTTTTCCGGAATAGATGTCATATGCGCTGTTAATCGAATCCCAAAAAATGGCAATGGCTGTAGTGATTACGAACGCGCCCACGACAACCGCCGCAATGCTTTCCATCTGACTGTGTCCATAAGGGTGATCTTCATCCGGAGGCTTGCTCGAAAGCCTCATGAATATGCTCATCACAATACCGTATGCAACATCTGAGGTCGAATTGATGCCATCGGCAAGCAGGGCCGAACTATGGCTTGTGATGCCGACCATTGTTTTCAGGGTGGCAAGAAAAAAATTGGCCCCCAGTCCAACATAAACGGTCAGGATACTTTTACGATTTCGCTGTTTATGAATCATCCGTTTCATCACCCTTTGCTATACCATTCATAAAAACCTTAGAAGCCTCTACATCCTGACATCCACTTTCCCGTTCAGGTATCTCTTTACATCCCCGACCGGAACCTCTCGTCGATGAAAAATTCCTGCTGCAAGCGCGGCCTCTGCTTTGGTCTGGGAAAATACCTCATAAAAATGTTCAACACATCCAGCTCCGCTGGATGCAATTACCGGAATGGTTACGGTATTGCGAACCAGATTGATCAGCTCAATGTCAAATCCGGAGTTGGTGCCATCCTGATCAATACAATTCAGCAATATCTCCCCTGCTCCAAGCTCTTCACAAACCCTGGCAAGCGTTGACGCATCCAGATCCCGTCCTTCCCTTCCGCCTTTGATCGTGCATTGATACCAGCAATATTGTTCCCCGTCCGGACCGGGAAACCGGGTTTTAACGACAGGATGTGCAGCTTCATCAGGGGAGTTAACATATACCCGCCTGGGATCAATGGAAATAACAACCGCCTGGTTGCCATAAACCCTTGCAATCTCTTCGATTGCACTGGATCCGGTTTTCTTTCCGGTTTTCAAATACGCCTCGACAATGAGGACGGCGTCACTGCCGATGGAAATTTTATCTGCTCCGGATCGAAAATATTCCGATGCAACCTCAAGAGCGGTATAGACCCGGCCATCCTTGTCCGTATAATCACGGATTCCGCCACCAATCGTAAGGGGTACGAATACCTTTTCCGATGTTTTCTGCAAAACCTCCAACATCGGCATATCCTCGAGGGGAAAATCCCGAAAACCGGTGATATTCAAAAAAGTGACCTCATCCGCCCCTTCCTCATAATACCGCTTTGCCAGTTCAACCGGCTTGCCCAGATTCCGGACATCACCGTCTTCTCTTACATCATACTGATCTCCTTTGGTGACCACCAGGTCTCCCTGATCATTGGAACGGACATCCAGACAGGCGATAATCCTTTTGGAAAGCGTTGTTTTCCGGGTAACCTTTTCAGGAAATAAAGCCGGAATCTCCAGGTTCAGGAAGTTTTTCAATACAGAAAGCCCTGCTGAACCGCTTTTTTCCGGATGAAACTGGGTTGCGATAATGTTTCCTTTCTGAACAGCACTGACAAATTCATAACCATAGTTGGTTGTCGTCAACACCACGGCATTGTCATCCGGAACAACGTGATAGGAATGAACAAAATAAAAGCGTTCATCCCCCCGAAGACCCTGAAAAATCCGGGATGGCTGTTTGATATTGATCCCATTCCATCCGATATGGGGTACGGAAAGATCCACTGTAAACCGTTTCACAATTCCCGGAATGATCCCCAGCCCCTGAACGCCTTCGGCCTCCTGACTTGAATCAAACAAGGCCTGCAATCCCAGGCATATGCCCAGAAAAGGCCGGTCTGCCGCAAGATAGTCGATTAAAGCCTGGATATATTTTTTCCTGTCCAGGATCTGCATCATGCTTCTGAAATTTCCGACCCCGGGAAACACCAGTTTTTCAGCTCGTTGAATATCCTCTGCACAGGAAACCGGTTTTACGGTTTCGCCCAGCCGTTTGATTGCATTCACCACGCTCCGGACATTCCCGGCCCCATAATCCAATAAGGTTATCATCTTTTTTCCCCTGGTTGCCCACTTTGATATCGTAAAGAGAGAATAGCTTATATGCTTTTTTTGTACAATTGAAAACAAAAAAACAGGATGATTCCAATTCCGGATGCCCCCCTTGCAATCCAGTCTTTCATGGTTATATTGACGCTTGCCTTTATATCTTTGCTTGATTAATGAATTTTATATTTAGGGGAAAAAATGAGTCAAATCAATAATCCGAATATTCGGAATATCGCAATTATTGCCCATGTTGATCATGGCAAAACCACACTTGTTGATGCCATGTTTAAACAAAGCGGTCTTTTCCGGGCCAATCAGGATGTTGATGACCGAATCATGGACCGTCTGGATCTGGAACGGGAAAGAGGCATTACCATTGCCGCGAAAAACTGCTCCGTAATCTGGAAAAAGACCAGAATCAATATTATCGACACTCCCGGACATGCCGACTTTGGCGGTGAAGTAGAGCGGGCGCTATCCATGGCCGATGGAGCAATCCTCCTTGTGGATGCGTCTGAAGGCCCTCTTCCCCAGACAAGATTTGTACTGAAAAAAACCCTGCAAGCCGGACTGAAGGTCATTGTCGTGATCAATAAAATAGACCGGAAAGATGCCAGGGCTGCTGAGGTTCTGGATGAAATCTATGACCTGTTCATCGACCTGGAAGCAACAGACCAGCAACTTGATTTCACGTACCTGTATGCAATCGGCCGTGAAGGGATTGTCAAAAAACAACTGACCGATACGACAGACAATCTACACCTTCTCTTTGATACCATCCTGGAAGAAATTCCATCACCATCCCATGACCCTGAAGAACCATTTCAGATGCTGGTTTCAGACCTTGGGTATTCCGATTATCTGGGAAGGCTTGCAATCGGAAAAATTATCAACGGTTCCGTGAAATCAAAGGAAAATCTGACCTGTATCAATGAAAAACAGGAACAGCTTCCCCTTCGCGTGACCAAAATCCAGACCTATCAGGGATTGGCCTTTCAACCAATCGAATCAGCAGAGCCCGGCGATATCATTGTCCTTTCCGGAATTGAGGATGTGAAAATCGGGGATACCATCTGCACCAGCAATCATCCAAAAGCCCTGGAACGAATCCATGTGGACGAACCCACCATCTCCATGAAGTTTACCATCAACGACGGTCCGTTCAGCGGGATGGAGGGCAAATATGTTCAATCCGCCAAAATCCGGGAACGGCTTCATAAAGAAACCCTGATGAATGTTGCAATCCAGGTTGAAGATCTGGAACAAAGGGACAGCTTTATTGTCAAAGGAAGGGGGGAATTCCAGCTCGCCATCCTGATCGAAACCATGAGACGGGAAGGATTTGAATTCTGCGTTGGCCGGCCGGAAGTGATCTATAAATATGATAACGGACAGAAACTGGAGCCCATCGAGCAATTTTTCGTGGATTGCGAAGAAAGCTACCTGGGGATTGTTACGGAAAAACTGTCCATTCGAAAAGGGAAAATGACCAATCTGGTAAACAACGGAACCGGAAGGGTCAGAATGGAATTTTCCGTTCCATCCCGGTCTTTAATCGGATACCGGGATGAGTTCCTCACTGATACCAAGGGAACCGGAATCATGAATTCCAGTTTTTCAGGATATGATGTTTACAGGGGAGACTTTCCCACCAGATACACCGGTTCCATTGTGGCAGACCGGAAAGGGGATGCAATCCCTTATGCTCTGTTCAATCTGGAGCCCAGGGGAACCCTGTTTGTCACCCCCGGAACTTCGTGCTATGAAGGAATGATTATTGGAGAACACAACCGGGAAACCGACATCAACGTGAATCAGGCGAAAACAAAGAAACTGACCAATATGCGCGCATCCGGTAAAGATGATGCGGTTGTTCTGTCTCCGATCAAACCCATGACCATTGAAAGTGCCCTGAACTTTATCCGGAATGACGAGGTTGTTGAAATCACTCCAAAATCCATTCGGCTAAGGAAAATAGTTCTTTCCGCGCAAAAAAGAAAAGCTTCTCATTGGGATTGATTGCAATGAAAGTTCCCCATCTTGAGTTGATCATTATTTAATAACTCCCCCCTCATGTTGATCGCAATAAATAATTCCCCCCTCAAGGGGGGATTAAAATTTCGCCATCCACTCAACAATCTCTCCGGCAAATTCTTCTCCGCAGTCTTCCTGAAGAAAATGGCCGCCGCCCTTAATGGTGGTATGGGGTTGATCTTTGGCGCCTGCCACTTTTTTCTGAAAAACCTGATCCCCTCCGCGTGTGATCGGATCTCCATCACTGAACATGGTGATAAACGGTTTGTCGAATTGGCTCAACACCTTCCATGCCTCCTGATTTGCCGATGCAGACGGATCATCCGGGCTGATCGTGACAAGGGAGGGAAGGATTCGTGCCCCCTCTTTATAGGCGTCTTCGGGGAAAGGGGCGTTATAGGCTGCAATCACTTCATTGGTCAGGGGTTTCCGGCATCCCATGGCAACAATGAACCCGGCATCGAAATCCGGCACTTCCAGAGAAAATTTCCGCCATTTCAGGAATGCATCGGTGATCCGGGTTTCGCCTGTCGGCAAACCAGTATTGGCGGCCACAACCCTTGAAAACCGGTCCGGATGGTTTGCCACCAGCCGCAAACCGATCAACCCGCCCCAGTCCTGGCAGACCAGCGTAATTTTCTCCAGTCCCATCCCATCCAGCCAAGCCTGCATCCAGTCCACATTCCGCTGATATGTGTACTCTTTTCGATCCGGCAGTTTGTCCGAACGGCCGAATCCAACCAGGTCCGGCGCAACCGCCCGATACCCGGCATCGAGAAATACCGGGATCATCTTCCGGTACAGATAAGACCAGCTTGGCTCTCCATGCATCAGCAATACCGGATCTCCATCTCTCGGCCCTTCATCCACATAATGAACCCGGAGTTCTCCGCCCTTGCCATCGGGTATGAATAAATAGTTCGGCTGGTAAGGGTAGCCTGGAAGGTTCTGAAAGCGTTGGTCGGGTGTTCTTAGACTTTTCATTGCGCCCCCTGTCCGTTTATGATTAGGACTTTATTTTACGTTGTCGTAAATAGTACACAAAACCATAAATTACTAGACGCGACACTGTCAAGAATTCTTCACGATATGATGATCCAATCAGAACAATAATGTTGAATAAGAAGAAGGCTTATGCAATCGGAATACCCGCAAAAAGTTTTTTCAAAAGCTTGCCCTGCTGAAATATTTTTTTTCAAAATAGGGAGCCCATTTCAAAGTCTCTTGTTGTAGTTCCGGCGAAAACAAAAATCCAGTATTTTCGGCTCTTTTCTGAGCACTGACTTTCGCCGGTGTGATGCTTTATAATCGTTTTGAAATTGGCTATAGGATCTGTTTTAATACTACTGCCTTTTAATAATACTGCCAGAATTTCAATCCTTTTCTTTTCATACTGATCAGTTCTTCACTAGTAACTTTCAACCTATACGCTAGTGTTTCTGCAAAGATACGATAGAGCATATGATAGATTGGTGATTTATCTCCGTCAGGTAATTTATTGATATGGGTTGTATCGATTGCCAGGCAGACAACGTCATTGTCGGCAAATACACTGGCTGTTCTGGAGCAATCTCCGAGAAGACTCATCTCACCAAAAATATCTCCCCGTTTATCCAGAACAGCCAGTTCCTTCTTTTTTTTAACAATTTTTGTCCGTCCGTAAATCAATATGTAAACATGGCCGTCAAAACTTCCTTCTGAAATAATCTGTTCACCATTTTTATATTGTCGAATCTTGCTATAGGTCAGCAACTTGCGAAGATCTCTTTCCTTAAAAGGAACAAGTGTCCGAATGCCCTTCAGTTCGCTCATAATCTTCTGATTGCCTTCCAGGTAGGTGGATTCGATCATTTCCTATACCTCTCTTGTTCAATAAAAATGTTAACTCTCCGAACAGACATCCAACAATCTTTTTTTCCTATGACATCAATCGACTGCTGTTTTGAATACTATTTGAACTTCTGAACCCGGTTGTTTCCGGTATCCAATATGAACACCCCCTTGGAGGTTACCGATATCCTTGAGGGCTCCATGAATTCACCGTTTCCGGAACCGGTTATTCCCCACTCGTGTTGATATTCACCATTCAAGTTAAAAACCTGAATCCGATTATTTCCATTGCCATCTGTTGCATACAAAAGGCCGGTGTCACTGACATGAACATCATGGCTGCCCCTGGAAAATTCGCCTGTACCATTTCCGCCGGAAACCGTTCCGATATTCATCAGAAAGTTCCCATTTGAATCGTATTTACGGATGCCGTCAGCAGTGGTCAGGTAGATGTTGCCCTGGTTGTCAGTATCTATCCCGGTAATAATGGAATTAATTCCGGGTATGACTTCGCCGATAAAAACCCAGTCCGGGGTAAATTTAAATATTTTTGAACCAAACACAATTCCTCCATCAAACCAGATGTTGAAACTGGACACATACACAATACCCTGATCGTCCACTGCAACATCCTGTACAGAACTGAGCGATTCATACCCTCCGCCATATCTCGGTAACTCTGATATCAAGGCACCATTGGCATCATATTTTTTAATGCTGCTTGAGCCTGAATCTACTATATAGAGATAGTTGTCCGGGCTGACCGAAATCCCTTGAGGATTATTAAAACCAAACCATTCTGCCAGAAGATTTCCATTTTCATCAAATTTCTTTACACTGCTATCCGAAGGAGATGAAACATAGACATTGCTGCTGCTGTCAACGGCAAGGCCTTTTGCGCCTTCACCAACACCGTTCCATTCCAATTGATAGTCCGGAATACCGGATGGTTCTTCCGTTACCTGCTTTTTGGCAGCATACAGCTCAAACAGATCCCATTTCTGGTTGGAACCGGTTACATGACTGAATTGCAGGCCTGGTTTCCACGTAAGAACATGATCAAAATCACAATCATTATCCGTGTCCAGTGAAACGACTCCTGTGGTGCTGTTGTAATCTATAAGAAGGGTATCCCATCTTCCGGAAAAATGCAGAGGAATGGGTTTATCTGCGATTTCCGGCCAGGCTGTTGCGGAAAATTGATTTTTGGTGAACTTCCATTTCCGTTTTTGAATAATAACCTTTTGATAGGAGAATTCCAGTTCTTCACCATTTGTAAATTGAATTGTAAATACAGGAGAGTGATGTTGCCATGCATGAAAACGAAGGATGATCCGAAAATCCGTCAGGTTCTGATCAATATAATCCATGGAAGTAATGGTATCGTATTTCATGTGAACCCATCCTTTTTCCTTCATCATCCGAACCCTTCCGTTTTCCGTGGACCAGTATTCTTTATTGAAAGTGTCAAAATCATCACTGTATACAAGCGGTAATTCAGTGCTGCAACTGACAGGAGGGATGGTATCGTTTTTCTGACAGACTCCGGAATGATTCGCATAAACAGGTTGGGTGGACACAAAAACAAAAATTGCCATTACAACAAATTTGAAAGTGCCTTTCATATCATCAATCTCCTTCTTTGGTTAAAGCTTTTTGCCGTCAAATGCACAATAACAGCTATTGATCGAAAGCAAAAAGTCAGCAAGAAGCATTCCAGAGCAACGAATTGACAATTTTTGATTTTTATTACAGTGTGTTATCTGCAAAGGAGGTCGATAATGAAAGTGGTGGGAGTAATCTTTTTGTACAAACAGGTGTGTCCTTTTCTATTCATATCTTCTTTTTATCAGAATATGGGAGAAAAATTTTATTATGTCATTTTTTGACAAAATCAGGATAAAGCTCAGCCATGCATTCCGGACAAATACCGTGGCTGGCTTTAACACTGGTGTATTCCATGAGGTAGTTCTCCAAAACCATCCATGAATCTTCTTTTCTGGGATCACTATCTGCCCTCCGAATCTTTTTGCAATTCGCACAGATCGGCAGGATGCCGCGCAGTGCTTTAATTTCATTCAGCGCATTTTCCAAATCCTGATTGAGTTTTGTCAGTGCTTCATTTTTTTGGGAAAGAATACTGTTTTGATTTTCCAACTGTTTTTTTACAGCCTTCAATTCAAGATGGGTTCTTACCCTTGCCAACAACTCTTCTGAATTAAACGGTTTGGTAACGTAATCTACTGCTCCTAGATGAAAACCTTCAATCACATCTTCAAGCTGAGCCTTGGCGGTTAGAAATATGATGGGGATTTCCTGCCATTTTGTTTCTTTTTTGATGTTTGCACATAATTGGAAACCATCCATATTCGGCATCATTACATCCAGCAAAATCAAGTCAAACAGTTCTTCTTCCAGAATGGATAATGCCTGACCACCACTTTTGGCATAAGAAATAGCATAACCTTCCTTACGCAGTAAGTTACCCAAGACCTGTATATTTATTGCGATATCATCGACGATCAGAATTTTAAAAGGTTCCATGATTGTCATCCGTTGATTACCGCCTGTTTCAGCTGTTCTACCAAAGACGGATATGCTTGCAGTTGAATTTGAATTTGATCCACGTCAAATGCCCTACTGAAGGAGGTAAGTCTCTCACCAAATTCCAGTAAGGGTAAGATACCCGTCTCCTCCCCCAGCTGTTCAATCTCTCCTGCAAACTCCTCAATAGTGTCAATATCATGATTTCTCTTTATTTGCTGCCATTGGTCCATCAGATGTCCTTCCAATTGCGGTATTATTTCTGAAAGCCCTGCAATCACCTCCAAAGGTAATTTAGTTAACATCGATTTTGTAAAGGCTGCATGGTCTTTTTTATCTAGTGAAGCCCGCAAAGGTGAATGTACAAAATCCGGCTGTGTGGTATCAATAACTTCACTGTCATTATCAGTACCGACGGAGTCGATAATTGTCAAATCCGTAAGCGTAACCTTAAAACAACTACCTTGCCCGACAATGCTTTGAACGGTGATCCGACCTCCCATCATTTCGGTCAAACTTCTGCATATCGCCAAACCCAGGCCGGTACCTCCATAACGCTTTTCATCTTGACCCGGTATCTGGGTAAAATGTTCAAAAATATGCTCTATAGCATCCTCCGGGATACCGATACCCGTATCGGTAACGGTAATTCCCAGATCAATCTGATTCGGGAAATGATGACCAATTAGATTGACATCAATTGTGATCTCACCGTGTTCCGTAAATTTTATTGCATTGCTGATAAGGTTATAAAGCACTTGCCGTAAACGGTTCCCGTCAATTACAACTCCGCTGACTTCCTTCTCCTCCGGTAACCGTACAATCAGTCTCAACTTTTTCTCATTGGCCTGCAGGTAAAAAGTCTGATAAATATCATTAAAAAAGCTTTTCAGATTAACAGGTTCGTAATGCAGATTCATTTTTCCGGCTTCGATTTTGGATATATCCAGAATATCGTCAATCAACGTAACTAGGTTTTTACCACTGATTTTAATGGACTTCAAATAATGAAGCTGTGTTGCATCATTGACCGATGCTGCCAATAGATTGGAAAAACCCATGATTGCATTGATGGGCGTACGAATTTCATGGCTCATCTTGGCTAAAAATTCACTTTTGGCATGATTGGCTGCTTCTGCGGCCTCACGAGCCCTCTCCGCGCGTTCGCGTTTAATATGTTCACTGATATCAACAATTGATCCTTCATAGTAAAGCAGCTTTCCCTTCTCATCATTAATCGCCCGGATAGAGGTGGAGACATCCAATATCCGGCAGTCTTTCTGCCGAATCTGAGTTTCAAAACCGGCGATATGGCCGAGGCTTTTCAATTGTTGATATTTTTCCCGTACATCATCAATGTGGACGATAGACTCTCTTAATGCATGCACATTTGCAGATAGAAGTTCTTGTTCGGAAGAATACCCCAAAAGCCTGACCAATGATGGATTGACAGTTATAAAACGTTCGGTGACCGGATCAATCTGAAACAGTCCTTCAAATGCATTTTCAAAAATTCCCCTGAAGGTTTCCTCGGCCTTTTTTAATGCCATCTGACTCAGATTAAGCTGTCGTGACATCTGGTTAAAGGCATGTCCTACTTCTCCGATTTCATCTTTTGCATCCATCTCTACGGTTTGTCCCAGATGTCCCCGCTGTAATCCTTCGATCGCTTTATGAAGCAAACCAATCGGACGGATTACCGAACGTGACAGGATAAAATTCAACAGGCCCAGCATGAGAACCAATGTCGCGGTCACAAAACCAAACAGGATGAAATTCAAGGTGCGCCTTTCTTTATCCAATTCTGTTAAATCATAAAAAATACGAATAAAACCGATCTTCTCTCCGATCACCTGGATCATGGTGGCATACTCACCGACGGATCGTCCTTTCAGATCAAGGCGTCTGAACTGAGCAGAAGTTGACAGCCTCTCCATTTCACCGGTGGTCAAGTCATGGGAGAACTGATCATCATTTGCCAGTACCAATTTGCCCTCCGGACCGAGTACACTGACGCCGATAATTCCATCAACCTTGATTAACTCTCCAAGGGTTGCCCTTAAGGCTCTTTGTTGTTTGGCGAACAATTCGTTTGCAAGCGTTTCCCTTTGTTGTTGATACACGCTGTCCAGCAGCAGATGAACCTTTTTCAAAATTCCTGCCTGGCGTCGACGTTCCAAGGGATACAAAACCGATATGGTGATAAAAACGAATAGAACTGCTGTCAAAAGTAGAGCCAGATTGATTTTAAATTGCAGCCGTTGGGTGTTGAATTGTTTCATGTTTTTTTATGTTGAGATAAAAGATTACGGCTCCGGACTGAGGGTTTGTAAATAATATGGACGGCCGTTCTTGATTTCCATGATCACTGCACTTTTAACAGGATCACCATCGGCATTAAAGCTGATCTTACCGGTTACCCCCTGAAAATTCTTGGCTTGTGCCAGGGCATTTCTGATCTGGATGCGATCCGACACTCCGGCGCTCCTTATTGCATGGGCCAGAACCATCACTGCATCATAAGACAGGGCCGACCCCACACCGAAACCTTCACGGTCTTTATAGCGACTGACAAATTGTCTGGATTCTTTTTCCGTGCTGTCAGCGGACCAGTGGGAACAAAAATATCCTCTTTTCAATTGATTGCCGCCTTTTGTAAAAAAACTGTCTACGATCCAGCCATCCCCCCCCAAAGGGATAGCCCGGATACCACTATTCTGCATGAGTTTGGCAATATAACCGGTTTCATCATGTCCTGTAAAAAAAGCCACATCCGCGTTAGCCTTGCGGGCGGCTTCAATTTGTCCATCCAGATTCTGAACATTGGATTTATATTCAATCTCTTTGATCATAACACCATTTGATATTTTAAAATTGCGAATGAAGATTTCCGACAGGCCAGTGCTGTAATCGTCATCCAGCTTGGTAAATACGATTGCTGTTTTGGCTTTCAGTTGCTGCCTTGCAAATCGTGCCATCACTTCACCCTGGAATCGGTCGGTAAAGCATACTCGAAATATGTATGATCCGATGAGCGTCACTTCAGGATTTGTTGACTGACAGGATATCATGGGTATACCCGAATTTTGGGCAACTTTTGCAATCGAAATGGAGTGCGAACTCCATGCAGAACCTATGATAGCAACTACTTTTTCTTTCTCAGCTTTTTCAGCAGCAACACTCGACCCGATCGGTGTACTCAAATTATCAATGAGAATCAGATTAATTTTCCGTCCGATCAATCCACCCTCTGCGTTGATTTCATCCACGGCCCACTTCACGCCGTTTACAGGTCCGGCGTGCGCTTCAGCTGCGAGACCCGATAAGGCGTAGATGGCGGCAACATTGATCACATCCTCTTCCTGGGCAGTGGAAGTAGTTGAGAATGCTATCAACATCGCCATAATCCATAAAATGATTTTCATAACACATCCTCCATAGGGAATTGTGACTTCTTGATCTTGAATTTTGACTTGTTAAGAGTTTGTCAAGGTTGAATTGATTTCAAATACTGAAAAGCACCATCTTTATACTTTAAGATAATAATTTTTTTCTGTTGCGGATCACCATTGCGATCAAAACTGATCAATCCTGTGGCTCCTTCGAAATCGGATGTCGTGGCCAGTTGATCCCGGATTTTACTTTTATCCATGCATGCACACCGCCTGATGGCGTCTGCCAGCAGCATTACGGCATCATAAGCCAATGGCGCGCTGTTGTTTTCAATATCCTTCTTTAAATTCCGCCGATAAACCTCTTTAAGATGCACACTATTTTTAAAAGGTACTTCCGGATGCCAGGGGGCGCTCTGATAACTCCCTTCTAATGCGTTGCCGGCAACCTTATCAATTTCATCCCAGGCATCACCGCCCAAAAAGGTGGAGCGGATGCCCATGGCCACGGCCTGCTTGATCAGCAAACCGCTGTCAATGGTATATCCCGGCACATATATGACATCCGGTTGCAAGGCTTTGGCGGATTTCAGTATTTCTGAAAAATCAACTGCCTTGCCACGATAATCGTTATTGGCCAGAATCCGGCCGCCGTTGGCTGTAAAAGCTTTTACAAAGAATTCAGTCAGCGTTATGCTATAAGTTTCATTAATATTTTTCATAACAACCGCTGTGCGCGCCCCCAGTGATTCACAGGCGAATTTGGCCATGGCCTGACCTTGAAAGGAATCCAAAAAGCAGGCGCGGAAAATATAATTCCCCACCAGGGTTACTGCCGGATTGGTGGAGCCAGGGCTTATCATCGGAATGCCGGCCTCCTGAAGCAAGGGTGCCATTGCAAGTGAGTGGGAACTCCAATGAGCGCCGATTACCGCCGTTACATCATCTTTAATTGCTTCTTGTGCGGCAACAACCGAACCAATTGCAGTACTCTGATTATCATATAGCAAAAGTTCGACTTTCCGCCCGATAATACCACCTTTTTGATTGAGTTCATCAATCGCAAGCTGTGTCATGACAATTAACGGTTCATTATGAGTGGCAGCAATTCCGGATTTTGAAAAAATCGCTCCAATTCGAATGGGTTGAGCTGCACAGGCCAAGTCATCTGTTAACATAATCAGAAACAAGGCCCAACTTGCGAATACTATTTTTTGAATAATATGCGAAGAGACGTTACCATGCATGGCTTGCTCCCTTATCTGTTTGCCGCTGACTTCCCGGAATCCAATGAAAGATATGTAAGGTGCTTGTTTTTTTTAATTGAGGGGGTACATTTTTTTCAATTAAAATAGTGCCATAAGAAATATTTTCTGTCAATCCTAATATTTGGAATCGCTAAAATCGATATTTTCCTGTAGCGATTTCCTGGTAAAGTCCCTTGTTCAGCTGAGTGTATTGCTTTTCACCCGGAAGCAGAACAAAAATTGGATCAACAAGCATACTGGGATCAAATCCTTCTTTGTGAAGCAAGGCCTTCTTAACCTTAAAAGTCGGTGTTATCTCGATCTCTTTTTTAAAGCGGATAAATTTGGGAATGGCATAGGCCGGCAAAACCTTGTGCAGTGTATCAGCCAGTTTTTCCAGATCGAACGATTCCTCTGGAACAGAAGGAATAATCGCGGCCATTCCCGCCCTGCCATCCGTACCCGGAATCTGCACACCGTAGACCGCTGCTTGCTCGACATGATCCAGCGAATTGATTGTCTCCTCTACTTCTGTCGTAGAAACATTTTCGCCCTTCCATCGGAAAGTATCTCCCAACCGATCACTGAACTGAATGTGTTTGTATCCCAGATCGCGAACGAAATCTCCTGTATTCAGCCAGGCATCCCCTTGCTTGAACACATTCCTCCAGATTTTCTGTTCCGATGCTTTTGGATCCGTATATCCTTGAAAAGGAACTTTTTCCGATATCTCTCCCAGCAAAATTCCGGATTCCCCCTTTTTTACCCGCTGCATCACACCGTTCTCATCCAGGATCGGTTTTTCATTATCGATATCGTACTTTACAATGGCATAGGGCGTCAGACACATGCCGACCGTATTATCGATATTAAACAGATTGACAAAAGCAAAGCCAAACTCGGTGGCACCATATAGTTCGGAAATCTGCCGGATGGCAAACCGGGATTTGAACTCCTTCCATATATCCGGACGAAGTCCGTTCCCGATACATTTTTTCATGGGATTAAGGCTGTCATCAGAACTCTGGGGCTGGTTCAGCAGATAACGGCACAACTCCCCGATATAAACAAAAGCCGTGGCATGATATTTTGCTGCATCCTTCCAGAATTCACGGGCGGAAAATTTCCGGCGAATGGCAAACGCCGACCCCATGGAAGATGCTACGGTCCAGCCCACACAAAAACCGGTTGTATGAAAAAGAGGAAGCGGGCAGTACAAGACATCATCGGTTTTCATATTCATCAGTAATCTTCCGAGACCAAACATGGCCGCAACCCAGCGCCGGTTTCCCATGATGGCAGCTTTGGGCATCCCGGTTGTACCGGATGTAAAAATATAACAGATGGGGTCTTTTGCCTGTATCGTACCGGTAGTTGAAGGATTTTGGGTAGGCATACCTGAAGCAGCATGTGTCAAATCAATATAGCCTTCAGGTGCGGGGCATTTACCACTATCCGGCACAAAATAAAAAGTTTCTTCTCCACTCAGTTTCAGATCATTCTTTACTGCTTCAAAGGCGTCAATCAGTTCTTCACCAATGATAAATCGCAATCCTTTTATCAGGCTGACGCTATGAAGCAATACCCGATCCCGCTGGTTAGTATTGATCAGGGAAGAGATAGCACCGATTTTTGCAAGCGCACCGGCTACCATTAAAAACTCAGGACGATTCTCCAACATAACGACTACGGATTCGCCTTTTTGTATACCCATGGATAAAAAATAATGGCAGTACTGATTAACAGCTTTATTGAATTCCCCATGGGTGATACGTTGATTATCACAAAGAATGGCGGGCCTGTCCGGATACAACCTGGCATTTTCTTCAAGCTTCCAGCCAAGAGAGAGATAATCATCATCCGATACATGAAGTGCTGACTTGATTGCATTGACTACGGACGGCAATCGGACGAGTTTGGAAACAATTCCCGGAATCAGACTTCCGAATGTTACAAGCCCCTGTTTATTCGATACTGCTGCCATTTATCCTCCTTCTTTTATAGAATCATTTTGGAAATCACTTCCTTCATAATCTCCGATGTTCCTCCGCCAATGGATAGAATCCGGTTGTCCCGGTATAATCTCTCTACTACATATTCTCTTGTAAATCCATACCCTCCAAAAATCTGAACTGCATCAAAGGTGACCCTGTCGCTTACACTTGTAGCAAAGTTTTTGGCCATGGATACTTCCTTGACCTGATCCACTCCTGCATTCATCTTTGCTGCCACCCGGTAAGTGAACTCACTGCTTGCCTCAACCAGAGTCGCCATCTCCGCCAGCTTATGCCGGGTCACCTGGAAACCGGACAGTTTTTTCCCGAACGCCTCTCTCTGTTTTGCATACTTAATGGCTTCTTCCAGGGCGATCCTGGACGTCATGTTGGCCATGATGCAGATGGCAAGCCTTTCGCTCTGGAAATTCTCCATGATCATATAAAATCCATGATTTTCCTTGCCGATCAGGTTTGTTTTCGGAACCCTGCAATTGTCAAAAAAGATTTCCGCTGTATCCGAAACCCACCACCCGGTTTTCTGAAGCTTTTTCCCGACCGCATAACCCGGTGTGCTGGATTCAATGACTAGAAAACTGATGCCGCCATAGCCTTCCCCTCCGGTCCGGACAGCCGTAGTAAGCTGGTCTGCTCGGACACCGCTGGTGATAAAAGTTTTACTTCCGTTTACAATATAGTCATTTCCATCCGGAACCGCCGTTGTCTTGATATTGGCCACATCGGAACCACTTCCGGGCTCGGTGATACCCAGCGCTGCAATTCTTTTACCGGCCAGAACCGGTTTGACAAACCGCTCCTTCTGCTCCGGTGTCCCGTGTCGAACCAGCGGAGGAAGAGCGATATCCAGGGAACCGATACCGGCAACCAGTCCGGCAGACCCGGATCGCATCATCTCTTCGGTATACACAATCTTCATAAAAAGGTCTCCGGGAGTCCCGCCAAGCTCTTCCGGATATCCGATTCCCAGAAATCCAAGTTCCGCCATTTTTGGATACAACTCTCTGGGAAACGCACAAGCCTCCTCCCATTCATTGATATTGGGGAGGATCTCCTTTTTCACAAACTCCCGGACTGCTTTCCGGATCAACTGATGTTCTTTCCCGAAATACTCCTGCAACGAACTGTTTTCCGCCTTTTCTATACTCACAAGCTTTCCTCCGATCAATCGTTCAATAAACTTTGTGCAAACTTAATTTCGAATTATTTTTTTTTCAACCATTGTTTGAATTTAAATGTTTCAAAGACAATGATGATCTTGAACAGAAAAGGCAGATATCCGTTAATGATATTCAGACTCTGAAACAGCTTTGAAGGGAAAATGGAATTCTTCCCTTTGATCAGGCCTTTTACAATTGTGTCTGCCACCTTTTCCGGGGTTTGACTCGGCCAGGGAATGGGTGTTTTTTCTCCAGCCTGCTCAAAAAATTTGGTCCGGGTCGCAATGGGATAGATCATCTGAATCTTCTGCCCGCTTGACAGTTCACAGCGGTATCCGGTTGCAAATCCGTGAAGCGCGGCTTTAGTGGATGCATACAGTGTATATCCCGGATAGGAGAGAAAACTCATGGCGCTCGCTGTAATGGCTACCTGAAATGGATTTTTTCCATGGAGCGCCTTCATTTTTTCCGCAACATAAATGGCGGAAAACACGTTGGTCTGATAAATTTTTGCAATCTCTTCCCAATTCGGCCCTGCAATCTCTCCGTAATAGGCAAAGCCGGCATTACAGATAAACAGATCGATGGTCTTGAACTTTTTTTGGGCAAAATCAAACAAGGCATCAATGTTTTCCGGTTTTGAGATATCACACGGATACTTGATCACATTCTCATGATGAAAATCAATTTTCTCAATGGATCTGGCAACAGCAATAATCTGACAATTGTGTTTCAGAAGTTCTTTCACAAGATCCAGACCAATGCCAGATGATGCACCAGTAACAATAATTCTTTTCCCGCTTAATTCCATGATTTGTCCCCTCACTTTCGATGAATCAAAAGTTTTAAAAAAGTACAGACCTTCCCCATCGCATCTACTTTAAAACAAATTTCTTCATACCAGGGATATGGATCTCATTCCAGAATTTTTTCCAGTCCAGCTTTGAGGTATCAAAATCAAATGTCACCTGATCGGACAAAGACAGTTTCTGAAAGAGTGCCATGGAATTGTCGGTCATAAAAATCCAACTGTTCATGGTATAGGCAGAATAGAGGTCGGAAAAACGACAGACCCGTTCCGCTTTTTTCCGGCTTTTGATTACCCAGCCGATCATATTTCGATACCATTTTGATCCCTTTGCAAACTGAAGCCGCATCAGTATTTTTTCTGCGATCGTCAATGGATATAAATACTGCCACTGTATCTTCTGATTAAAGGACTCCGGACTTTTGTAAAATTTAATCGGCTTGACTTCTACTGGTTTCCCCTGATCCGTCGTCATGGGGTGACTCTGAAAATAGGATCTCCATATTTTGCTGATTTCAGACAAGGTGATGGGATTGGTGTGGCTGGTCCCGATCTGGTATACATAGGGCTTATCCGCGTCGGTCAATGTCGCACATGCGGTCAGAATCAGGCTGACCACATAGTCCACCGGAACCGTATCGATCAGGGATTTTTCAGATCCGGGGAATGCCTTGATCAACCCTTTACCCATACCGACGATCAGAGGTTCTACCAGGTGATATCCTTCCAGCCATCCTGGTGAGGGATCCTTTACCGCACTGGTGATTCCCGGAGGCCGGATAATGGCAAGGGGAATATTTTCCTGATATTTTACCAGAAGCATTTCACCCATGGCCTTGCTGAGGCAGTATGAATCGGTCCAGCCATGAAGATTCGCCTGCTGAATACCATAATCCGACAGCCTGGAATGAACATATTTATTCCGAAGAATTTCCGCCAGCTCTTCCACTGAATAACCGATATCATCACGATAACTGAGCTGCAGCGCCGCCTCTTTTCTGAAATTCTGCTTCATCCTCTCAGACTGGGTTTCCATCTCAACTTTTTTGGCATAGGCAAACGCTGCATTGATCTCGTTCTCTATGGCAAAAGGCACTTTTTCCCCAAGCTCATTGGCAATACTCTGGTTTGGATCAAATGGACGTTCCGCCACTTTTCCGGTACGTTTTCCATTTACATAGGCCGAAGAGATATAGACAAACCGTGGAGTTGGAGTGACTGCCTTTCCATATTCCAGCAGTCGTTTGGTGGCCAGGGCATTTACTTTTATGGAATAATCCAGACGTTCATCCCAGGAAACCTGTGCAGCCACATGAATGATGGCATCCAGCCCGGTAAATACGGTCTGCCTGTCGGAATCCGATATGCCGAGGTCTTCCTGAAACAGGTCGCATGGAAAAGCAAGGATCTTTCTATTTGTGAAGGATTGAAAATCTTCATGCCGCTGCCGCAGCCGGTCAAAAATTCTGGATGAAAGGATATTTTTTTCGACCCTGGATAAAGCCCCTTCCCGTGTGAGCCCTTCGCCCTTCGAAGGTCGCACAAGCAGAATGACCTTTTCCACATCCGGAGACTCCCATAACAGCTTTTCCAATACAACCTTTCCCAGGAACCCGGTTGTTCCGGTAATCAAAATTCTTTTACCCTTGTAGTATTCATTAATTTTCATGATCATTCCTTTCTCCATCGTTTTACAACCCTGGAATCCATATCTTCACACAACTGAACTGTGCGCTGATGTCAGTATATCAAAAAATGTACCACCTTGATTATCGAACGATATACCATTTATAATCAGATTGTTAAAAAAAGCTTGCCTTATCCGGAAAAATCAAATACTTTTCAGTTCTGAAAATAGGATTTCAATTTTGAAAGTATTGTTTCTGCTGTCTCCATCTGACAGGAAAACCAAATTTATTATTCCCCCCTTGAGGGGGGTGCAGGGGGGTGTGGTTCTGTTCAGAAAAAAGAATTTTTCAAAAAAAATTTTACACCCCCCTTTATCCCCCCTCAAGGGGGGAATTACTGAATGAAAATTATCTCAGAGCCGACAAACAGGAGAACAGAAAGGAATGCTAGCCAAAGACCTGCGAATCAATGAACTGATACAAAGAGACCCTAAAACCGGTTTTCCCCAATACGGTGGCCAGCGTCTGCTGATCACCGGCGTGGCCACCCTGAAACGGTTTTATGAAGATCTTTATAATATCATCGGGCCGGAAAGATCCGCCATCCTCTTTACCCGGATGGGGTATGATAACGGGCTGGCCGGAGGACTTGCCCTTAAGAACATGTATGAATTCGAGAGTCCCGTGCAACTGATCAAGGCGCTTCAGATTGTAACCCCGATGGTCGGCATGGCAAGGGAGGTGAACAGCCGGTTTGAATATCATCCGGAAAAAAATATTTTTTTCTATACCGGAGAATGGATGCATTCCTTTGAATCCCTGATCTGGAATCTGCATCAGACCGGCAACAGCAGCACGCCCCTTTGTCACATGCTGTGCGGGCTGGCCGGCGGCTATTTCAGTGCCGTTACCGGCCGGGATGTTCTGGTCAAAGAACTGTCATGCCGGGCCCAGGGAAACGAGTGCTGCCGGTTTGAAGCCCGCCCGATTGAAGAGTGGGATGAGGAAAAGGATTTCTTCCATGAAATTATCCGGGCCGATTCCCTGGATCAAGAACTGGAGTTCCTGAGAAGTGAACTCAACCGCTCCCAGGAATTCCTGAAAAAGCAGCAGCAGGAGATTCAACGGTTAAAACAGCGGACTTGCCGGCCGGGAACAGTTGAACACGGCCTGATATACCGGAGCCCCCAGATGGCGAAACTGATCGAGCTGGCTGAAATTGCGGCTCCCAATGATTCAACCATCCTGATTCAGGGGGAGAGCGGAACCGGCAAGGAACTGATTGCGCGATATATTCATGAATGTTCCAAGCGGTGTGATTACCCTTTTTTGGCTATCAATTGTGCTGCCATTCCAGGCACCCTGATCGAATCCGAATTGTTCGGGCATGAAAAAGGTGCTTTTACCGGTGCGGAAAAAAGCAAGCCCGGCCTTTTTATCGAGGCCGGCAACGGGACGATCTTTCTGGACGAGATCGGTGAGCTGCCTTTTGAGGTTCAGGCAAAACTGCTGCGTGTTCTTCAACAGAAAGAGGTCATGCCGCTTGGAAGCACCCGGAAAAAAACCGTATCCGCCAGAACGATTGCGGCAACCAATCAGGATCTGACCCAGATGGTGACGGATGGGAAATTCAGAAAAGATCTCTTTTACCGGGTATCGGTGTTTCCTCTCTTTATCACACCTCTCCGGCAGAGACGGGAGGATATTCTGGTTCTGGCCCGTCATTTCCTGTCCCGCCTTAATGACAGTCATCCTGGTTTTACGCCGGAAGCGGTGAGAAGGCTGCAAAAGTATGACTGGCCGGGCAATGTCCGGGAGCTTGAAAACTGTGTGGAGTATGCCTTTATTTTATCCAGAAATCTGCCCATACAACTGGAACATCTTCCGGTCTCCATCAACCTGGACACAGACGAATCTTTTGCCGGCATGATCAGTGATTTTCCTACACCAAAGGATCTGATCAAAAGATACGCGAAACAGGTAGTGAACCATACGGAAGGAAACAAAACAAAAGCTGCAAAGCTTATGGGGGTCAGTGTTCCGACTTTATGGCGGTATTTGCAGGAATAGAACGGTTGGCCGGTTAGCCGGTTGGCCCGTTGGCCGGTTAGCCGGTTGGCCCGTTGGCCGGTTAGCCGGTTGGCCGGTTGGCCGGTTTGCCCGTTGGCCGGTTGGCCCGTTGGCCGGTTGGCCGGTTGGCCCGTTGGCCGGTTGGCCGGTTCGCCCGTTTGCCCGTTGGCCGGTTGGCCGGTTAGCCGGTTGGCCGGTTGGCCGGTTGGCCCGTTGGCCGGTTGGATAGGAAAAATTTCCAACTTGTTGGATTTGAAAAGTTCTTGACACATATGGGCAGCAAAAATATAGTCAACTCATCGATAAAACAGCCCTTATGACTGGTATAAAATCTATTCGATCCGGACATTGTAAAAAAAATGAACTTTTCCGATTTTATCGATCGAACACTGCTGCTGGATCTAGAAACGACACGCACAGGAAAAATCCGGCATGTCGGCGCTGTTTTGAATAATCGCATATTTGAAAAAACCGGAAATCCCGGTTCAAAGGTGGTACTGGAGCAGCTTGATGATCTTGCCCGGAATGCAGATTTTATCCTGGGCCACAATCTGCTGGGCCATGATTTCCCGATCCTCAAAGCCACATCACCAGGGCTTGATCTTCTACGGAAGCCTGTAATTGATACGCTTTATCTGTCTCCCCTTGCCTTTCCTCAAAATCCATATCACCGGCTGGTCAAGAATTATAAACTGGTCCGTTCTTCCATCAACAAACCGGTTGAAGACGCCAGACTGGCAGCATCTGTTTTTGCCGATCAATGGAATAGCTTTGCTGCAATGGCAGCGGAAAACCCCTCACTCATCGATTTTTACCGTTTCTGTTTCCATAAAAGCCTGTTCAACTCCTTCCCTGGAACAGGGCTTTCAACTGTTTTTTCCATGATCGCACCGGAAACGATCCATTCGGAAGAAGAAGCCTTGCAATGTTTTATGGATCATTCCATAGGAATCGCATGCAGCAGCGCTATTCAGAAAACAATCCCCCGGCTGCTGTCCCATCCTGAAGGGCGTCCGGCTGCGGCCTATTGCCTGTCCTGGCTTCAGGTGGCCGGCGGAAACTCGGTACTTCCTCCCTGGGTTCGATACCGGTTCATTGGAATACCAGAGGCCATCAGGTCGCTTCGGGAAACTCCCTGCGGCCGTTCAGACTGCAACTACTGTTCGCAGAACCATGACCCGGAAAAACAGTTAACCCGGTTTTTCGGCTACCCGTCATTTCGTGAAAAGCCGCTGGACCAGCAGGGACAAAGCCTGCAAAAAGCGATTGTTCAGGACTGCATGGGTGACAAGCCGGTTCTGGGAATTCTGCCCACGGGCGGCGGAAAATCTCTCTGCTTTCAATTACCGGCGCTGGTCCGATACTGGCGGCGCGGAACCCTTACGGTTGTGATCTCTCCTCTCCAGGCCCTGATGAAAGATCAGGTGGATAATCTCATCAAAAAAACCGGGACTCTTTTTGCCGAATCCATCTCCGGACTTCAGACCCCGCCTGAACGCGGGGAAGTGCTGGAACGGATCAGACTGGGCAATACCGCCATTTTATATATCTCCCCGGAGCAGCTCCGCAGCACCGGTGTCCGAAATATTCTGCGTCAGCGCGAAATCGGATGCTGGGTATTTGATGAAGCCCACTGCCTGTCCAAGTGGGGGCACGATTTCAGGCCGGACTACCTGTATGCCGCCCGCTTTATCCGCGAGTTTGCCAGGGAACAGAATCAGATCCTGCCGCCGGTCTGCTGCTTTACCGCTACGGCAAAAACAAGTGTCATTGAGGAGATCGAAACCCATTTCCGGGAAGAGCTCGACCAGGAGCTGCACCTCTTTGCAGGCGGGGTGGAACGGGAAAATCTCTCCTTTGAAGTGATCCCGGTTCCGGAATCCCGGAAGCTTGAGAAGATCCATGAAATCATCCATGAACAACTCCAGGAAACAGATGAACCCGCAGGCATCATCGTCTATGCAGCCACCACAGGGAAAACAGAGGAGATCAGAGACTTTCTCCATCATCAGGGCCTGCTTGCAGAAGCATTTCACGGCAAACTGAATGCCGGGGTCAAAACAGAGATCATCGATGCTTTTGTGACCGGTCAAATTCCTGTCATCTGCGCCACCAATGCGTTTGGCATGGGGATCGACAAGGAAAACATCCGGCTGGTGCTGCATTACGAAATGCCCGGTTCCCTGGAAAACTACATTCAGGAAGCCGGACGCGCAGGCCGGGATCTGAAGCCTGCCCGGTGCATCCTTTTATATGACTCCCAGGATGTCAACAGGCAGTTCGGACTGGGAGCGCTCTCGGAAATCAAACAGGATGAAATTGCCCGGATTCTTCGCGCTCTGCGGCGTAAAAAACAGAACCAGAACGGTGAAATTGTTGTCACCAGCGATGAACTGCTCCGGGATGAGGATCTGACCGACATGCACAGCCTAAAACCGGAATTCAGGGATACCAAAGTCAAAGCTGCGGTTGCCTGGCTGGAGAGGGCCGGTTTCCTGCAACGTAATGAAAACCTGACCGATGCCTTTCAAGGCAGCCCCCTGGTGGAATCCCTTGAACAGGCGGAAAAAATGATCGAGCAGTTTCATCTGAGCCCATATACCAGAAACCTGTGGCTCAACATCCTGCGGTTCATCATCAACAATGAAGACAGCCGGGGAATCCGGGCGGATTCCATTGCCGAAGCGCTGTTTCCGGAAATGAAAACCTTGCAGGAGATGGAAAAAAAGACAGGGCTGACCGCTGCACAGACCGTGATCATGGCCCTGCATGACATGGCGGATGCCGGGTTGATAGACCAGGGAATCACCTTGTCCGCCATTTTCCGGAACAGAGGGAAAAACAAGGCCTCCGTTCATTTCCAGGATATCTGCGCTCTTGAGAACCGGATGATCGCTATTCTTCAGGAAGAAGACCCGGATGCGGACAGCGGCAACTGGGTGAATCTGGACATCCGGCGACTGAACCAGAAGCTTCAAAACGAAGAATACAAGACCGATCCGGATATCCTGCGGCAGTTGATCAAAGGCATATCCTATGACGGCAAAGGGTTTGCCGCATCCCAGGGCAGTTTTGAACTCAGCTACATGGATCGCAATCACTACCGGATACGGCTTCAACGAACCTGGGAGACCATCCGGAAAACCATTTTTCTAAGACAGAATGTCGCCCATGTGATCTTGCAGAAGCTGATTCAGATGTCGGGGAATCACACGCTGGAAACCGATATGGAAACCACAGGTGAAGCAAGGGTTTCCTTTACCAGTGACCAGCTTTCCGCAGCCATCCGGGCGGATATCACCCTGAGTGTGGAAGTGAAAAAAATTCTGCCTGCCATTGAACGGGCCATCATGTTCCTTCATGAGCAGAAGGTGATCACCCTTCAGAATGGACTGGCCGTCCTCCGGCAGGCCATGACCATCCGCATGGCCAGGACTGCTAGAGGAAGGTATTACAACAAAGGGGATTTCAAGCCTCTGGCGGTTCACTACCTGGAAAAACGTTTCCAGGTTCATGTGATGATGCGCTATGCCACCCTGTCACTTGAAAAAATCGCCACAGCGATCAAGCTGGTGCTGGACTATTTTACCCTTGGCCGGATAAAATTCATCAACCGGTACTTCCGGGATGACAAGGATCTGCTGGAAAAGGCCACCACTGCCGAATCCTACCGCATGATCGTAGAGAACCTCCGGAATCCTGTGCAGATATCGGCTGTAGGAAAGCCGCCGGGAGAGAACATGCTCATTCTTGCCGGGCCGGGTTCCGGGAAAACCACCGTGATCGTTCACCGCTGCGCTTACCTGCTGGAGGTCGAACGGATACCGGCCCGCCGGATTCTGGTGCTCTGTTTTAATCACAGCTCGGCCATGCTGCTGCGGAAACGGCTCCGGAAACTGGCCGGGAATGCGGCAAAAGGAGTAACCATCGCCACCTATCATGGCGCTGCCATGCGTCTGGCCGGTATCTCGATCCGGGACATGGCAAAATCTCCCCAAAAAGACAGCATCGATTTTGATCAGATGATCCGGGAAGCCGTGACCATGCTGAAAGGTGAAAAAGATATTCCCGGCATCGAGCCGGATGAGGCACGGGACCGGCTGCTGGCCGGATACAGCCACATCCTGGTGGATGAATACCAGGACATTGACGAAGACCAGTACAACCTGGTATCTGCCATTGCCGGACGTTCCCTTGGAGAGGAAGATGGTCAACTGACCATACTGGCAGTCGGGGATGATGACCAGAATATCTACACCTTTAGGGGAGCCAATGTCCGCTTTATCCGGCAATTCCAGGAAGACTACCCTGCAAAAGTGATCTACCTGGTTGAGAACTACCGTTCCAGCGGACATATCATTTCCGCATCCAACAGCCTGATCCGGAACAACCGGGACCGGATGAAAGGCATTCATCCCATCCGCATCAACCAGGACCGGGCCGCCGGCCTGCCGGGAGGAAGATGGGAAGAGATCGATCCGTTATCCAGAGGACGCGTCCGGATCATCTCCGTCAACAGCCTGTTTCATCAGGCCGACTATATCAAAAATGAAATCGACCGGATCAAAAGTCTGGATCCGGCAGCGGCATGGGATGACTTTTCCATCCTGTCACGGACCAAAGCCCCGCTTTCCGCTGTCCGTTCCGTGCTGGAGAAAACCGGATATCCATTACAGACCACCCTGGATAAAGCCCTTCCCCTTCACCGTGTACGGGAAATCCGGGCCGCTTTCCAATGGATGAAGGAAAAAGAAAAAGACAATTGCCGGGTCAGTGATTTGCAGAAAGGCTTTCAGGAGATTCAAGGGGAAAAAGAAACCAATATCTGGTGGCACATGATCCATACCTATCTGGATGCATTTCAGGAAGAAACCGGCGACAGCCTGCAACCCGTCACCTGGATGATCGACCATTTCCATGATTTCCTCACGGAACAACGAAGGGAAAAAGTAGTAGGAAAAGGCATATTCATGAGCACCATCCACAGTGCCAAAGGAATGGAGTTTCCCCATGTGTTTATTCTGGACGGGGACTGGAAACAATCCATGGATAAAGCGCAGCAGGAAGAAGAAAGGCGGATCATGTACGTCGGCATGACACGGGCTGAAGAAACCCTCAGCCTGTTGAAAATCAAGGGAAAGGCAAACAACCCGTTTCTAAAAGAGATCAGCGGCAACTTTGCAATGCCGATGCCGTATCAAAGCACAACAGATACCAGCCATATGGAGGTTCCAAAATATGAACTGCTGGATCTGGATGAAATCTATATGGACTTTGCCGGCTGCTTTCCGCCGGATCATCCGGTTCATAAACACCTCGCTGAACTGCAAACCGGGCAATGTGTATCTTTTTGTCAAAACAATTCCAGAGTGGATATTCTTGATTTCAAGGGAAACTGTGTGGCCAGGATGTCCAACCAAGGAGCAAAAAAATGGCGCGAAAAATTAAACCGGATCATGGAAGTGAGAGTCCTTGCCTTGCTGCATCGAGATAGAAATGATCCGAAAGAAAATTTTCAGGAGCGCATCCGGACGGATCAATGGGAGCTTCCGGTTCTGGAAGTGGTCTATCAAAAAACCGGGCCTGGGGAATAGATCGCGGAGGTAAAAACTGTCTTATTCAATACACCGATTTCAATGAATATGGATTTATGAGACAATGACCCGGCTACATTGAAGATCAACCCCGGACCTTGTTTTTTGAAAAGAGATTAAAAAAAAATCCATTTGAAGCAAGTTTGTTCCGTCTGGAGGGAATGATGGTGAAACCGCATGATTTCAAGAACTTCATCCAGCAATTTTCAATCATTTTGTGTTGACATAAGATCAATAAAATGATTCTGTTGAAAATCTTGATAGTTATATGGGTTGAGTTTTGTCAGTTGGTTATGGTTATAAACAAAATATTTCAAATTTTTTAAATCGATCTATTGCGAAAAAATGAATGACCTAATATCAGGGGAAAAGTGCCCGAAAACCCCCTTAATTTGGACTTATCAGGGAAATATTTGACCTGATAATAATATAATGATTGGGCCGTAGTCTTTTATGAAACTATCTTCATTTGGAGCAAATTACATGAGTGACTTTTATATAGTGTCTCCACAATTAAACCCCAGTGGCGAAATAATGCGCATAATTGAAGATTTTCTTAAGAATTTTATGCCCTTTGAAATATCGACTGGGGCCAAGTTGGTGTTGCATTTCGATAAAAAAAGTGGGGCTTATTACTTTATTTGTCATCTTGATGGTCAAACCCTTGTTACAAAATGCGATCTGGAAGCGAGTTTGGACAATGATGATGAAGACGAGATTTATAAATTAAATCGTGATATTACCGAGGATAAGTCCGCATATAAATTGATGGAAAAAGATGCTTTGGCAGGACGAAGTTTTGAGGATTTGGTGATAGAGTATGATACCTCTTATCGTGAGCAGAAACCTCTAAAAATCTACGGAGGGCAACATCGAATTCAGGCAATTAGAAACACCCTAAGCAATAGTGGGTCTTCATTTCATGGAATTAGAGTATATTTTAGTCTTTCTCGTGAACAAAAAGTCGAAATAGCCACGGTAAATAACACTTCAATCGCAGTTCCAAATGATCTTATAGATCGAATGCGAGAGCAATTACTTGGTACCGAACTTAGAGATTGGTGTCATGCAGTTGGTTTACTTGAATCAGGTGAAGATTTTTCTGATAAGCGAAGTCATGTGGTTCCTACTGTACGAATAGCGCGAACCCTTATCGTAAATTACTACAAAGGGTTGGATTCTTCGGATGAAGATTTTCACCAACCGATAGTTTGTAAATCAGGTGGAATAGATGAAGATTATGATCGAGTCCGAGGACGAGCGAATTGGTCAGATGCAAACTTATTGGAGATGGGGAGGCAATTTGCCCGATTGCACCAGCTACAACGAGAGAGGGTGAATGAACGGGAACAAGAGAGTTATGCAGAATTCGCTCGCAAAGCATTATCTTTATCTGTAGTTGGTAGTTGGGCTTATGCTGTGGGTCTTTTCCAAAAAAACCGAGAGTATCTCAGTTATCATTATTCTTTGCCTGACTCTGTTTCTCCCCCAGCCGATCCACTTAATGCCAAAGCTCTTTCCGAGGCACGTCTAAAAGGAGTTGATAAAGATACATATCGAGGGTTAGGAACCCGGAGTGATCCAAATGAATTAGGAAGAATGCTTGAAGTTTTCATCGTATTAGCTACAAGGACTACTAAAAAAAGAATCACAAAGCAATTAGCCAATGCAGCTATCCAATCTTATGAAGCTAAAAGAGCCACGCATCTAGCAGATAAAGCTTTGGGGAAACTCTAAGATGTTTGAAGAATATCTTCAAGACGCCTACGCATTTTTTGAAATCGCAAGCAATGCTAAAAATGATAGAGAGGCTAGACGGTATTACAGAGCCGCTATCTTTTATGCCGCCGGAGCAATCGAAGCCTTTACAAATTACATTGCAGACTCTTTTGCTAAAGCTAAAAGTCTTACCCCACATGAAATAGCATTTCTGAATGACAAATCTCTCATATTTGATCCCAAAAAAGGAGATATCAAAGAAAGAGTTGATTACCACAAATTAGATGAAAAATTGAAGGTACTTATTAACAAGTTTATACCCGACTTCAATTTTTCGAGTACTGATTGGTCATGGCTTATGGAATTTAAAGATTTTAGGGATTCTTTGGTCCATCCAAGACAAAATGAAGACGAAACAACAGTTCCTGAGTATAAAGCAAAAGTACAGCGCGGATTGACAGGAGTCATCCAAATAATAAATTGCCTCTCCAAAGGAATCTTTAGAAGACAGTTAAGAAAAAAAATTCTTGATTTGATTCCTGAATGAATACTGATCATAAAGGATAAAAGCGGCCCAATCGGGTTGCCGTGGAAATAATGGGGACATCCATTTTATGATTTACTTTTCATGATGGGGAACATAAAGGACGCCCTTTACATTTTTACATTTGGAATAAATGGTTCCTATATTCTACTGCTGCCTGGAATGAAAAATATAAAGGGCCACATACCCGTCCCAAGGAGACCCTGAATGGATAGTATGAAAAACAATTCCGAGTTCCTCATTTACCGCTCACCTTCCGGCGATATCAAAATCGATGTGCGTCTGGAAGATGAAACCGTGTGGCTGACGCAGGAGCACATGGCAGAGCTTTTCGGTAAAGGAAGAAGTACGATTACCGAACATATTCTGAATATCTTCAAGGAGGGGGAGTTGGAAGAAACAGTGGTATGTCGGAACTTCCGACACACCACTCAACACGGAGCCATTGCCGGGAAAACCCAGTCAAAGGAAGTAAAGTACTACAATCTGGATGTCATTATCTCGGTCGGCTACAGGGTCAAGTCACCGCAGGGCACACAATTCCGCATCTGGGCTACACAGCGGCTCAAGGAATATATCATCAAGGGCTTTGCGCTCAATTCCGAACGGTTCAAAACCGGACAGTCGATGAACTATTTCGATGAACTCCAGGAAAAGATCAGGGAGATTCGTCTTTCAGAGCGCTTTTTTTACCAGAAGATTAAGGATATTTATGCCACCAGCATCGACTATGATGCGAACGATAAAAAGACGATAGAATTTTTCAAAATTGTTCAAAACAAATTGCTCTGGGCGATCAGCCGGCAAACAGCCTCGGAATTGGTGTATCGCAGAGCCGACGCAACACTTCCGCTTATGGGGATGCAGTCCTATGATAAAAAATCTGATGAAGTCATTCGCAAGAGTGATGTGAGCATTGCAAAGAATTACCTGGATGAAGATGAAATAAAACTGCTCGGCCTGCTTGTTGAACAATACCTTACCTTTGCAGAAACAATGGCACAACAGCGAATTCCCATGTATATGAAGGACTGGATCACGCGCCTTGATGCAATCATTCAGCTCAATGGCCGGGAACTCCTCGATCATGCCGGAAAAATCAGCCATGAGATGGCGCTCGAACAATCAAATATTGAATTTCAGAAATACAGGGAATCGCAAAAATTACTTGAACGGGAAAAAAACCTGAAAGAACTGGAGGCTGACATCGGCAAGTTGAAAAAGCATTTACCCAAGATCCGTAAAAGAAAATCGAAAGATACTTAAACCGCCTGGACCTGAGGACTTGCGAGACATGCCTTTAGCAGGATTATATGGCATAGAAACTTAATACCTGATCACCCGATAACGGCATTGTGATATTATTGTTTCAAAAATACAAGGGGAATTGATCTTGAAACAGCGAATGAAGAGATTGATTGCGAGTTGTTTGGCGGTTTCTATGCTTTTATGGGGTGCATATTCTGTAGAGGCTTCAGAAAAGTCCTTAAGGATTGCGGCGTTCGATTATAAACCGTTTGTCAACCAAGATGTTGATGGACATGGCTATATTGCAGAAATTGCGACAGCCGCGTTACTGCGAGCAGGATATGACGTCAAGTATCACTTTGTTCCTTTGAAACGAGCGTTAGTCCTTTCTCAAGTGGGAGATATGGATGGCGTTCTTGGGGCTTATTACGCTGAAGAACGAACGTCATATCTTGAGTATTCGAATCCTATGGGAGATATCCGGGTCAACTTCTTCAGGCGAAAAGATCGAAATATATCATACTCGAGACCGGTGGATATGGCACCCTATACGATTGGCGTCATATTGGGAACTTCGTTAATTGAAGCCCTTCACCATGATGGGCTTAAGGTGGACGAGGCGCCTGGGAATGTCAATAATCTCAAAAAGCTCTTGGCAGAAAGAATTGACGTGTTTGTGGGAACAACAGAGTGGATTTTAGACGACTTACGCGCAAATTTTTCTCAAGATGTACAAGATCAAATAGTTGTCATCGAACCTCCTTACATGATACAGAAAGTGTATTTGACGATTTCGAAAAAGAAAACGTCTTTTGCAACAATTATCGAACGCTTCAACAAAGGATTGGCACAGATAAAAGCCGATGGGACATATCAGGCTATTTTGAAAAAACATGGAATTACACAATAGACTCTGGCAAGTGTTGAGGGATGAAGAAACCATTTACTTATAGGGATGCGAAAGAACACCCCGCCCCTTAAAACAAGTTTGAATCTATAAAATAATTAACTATAATTACCAGGTACAATTATAAGCAATTATCATGTGCATAAATAAAAGTCTTGTCATAGCAACCATTTTAATAAATGTATTTGCATTAAATATTCAAATTTCACATGCAACCAGTCCAGGGGCAGCATTGTTTGAAGCCTCATATTTCACTGACGAGGGACCATTTGTTATTGTTCCGTCTACTGCTGCTGCTATTGCAATACTACCTCCCGCATTGATTTTTGGTGTGTGCGTTGGAGTGACTGGTGGAATTGTTGGTTTACCGGCGTTACCTTTTATAGAAAGCAAAAATTACTTAACCTCATTTGTGGTAATGCCTGGCTTTATCGCATCACATCTGGTGTCAATGCCTATTAGTCACGCGGTTGGATTGCCGTTTTATTGTATCAAGAAAACACTCTATGATTTTCCAAAATGGATTTATAAAAAGAATTTTGAACAATTATAACCTAATGCCATAAAAGCACTAACAAAATCTCTGGGAAGTATTGATGCAGAAAGGTTTATCGCCATTATCCAGCGAGAACCATTTGACTATACAAAATGGCAAAGAACTTTGTGGGAAGACCAAGGCATAGAGGAAATCAGCAAAGCCGCAATGAAAATATAGGAGGAAATTCGCGCCCTTTATATTTTTTTATTTGGAATAAATGATTCCTATATTCTATTGCTGTCTGGAACAAAAAATATAAAAATACAAAGGACGTACCCATGCCCCTGAAATATGCAAGGAGGCAAATGGATAAGAAAACAGCCATTCACAAATCCTCAATATATCGTGCTCCCTCCGGCGGTATCAAAATCGATGTGAGGTTTGAGACGGTTCAAAACCGGACAGTCAATGAACTATTTCAATGAACTCCAGGAAAAAATCCGGGTAATTCGGTAATCGGAACGGTTTTTCCATCAGAAAATCAAAGGCATTGATGCCACCAGCACAAAAGTGTATGAAAAGCCCAGGGAAAATTGACCTGTGAATAGTAATCAGTCCGCCATAATGTGGGCAAATGCATCAAAGGTGATCGGCATGTTAACATAAATAAAATTGAAAGGATTTAGGTATGAAGAAAAATGTTCTGATAGTTGTTTCCACCATTTTATTTTTTCTGGCTGCTTGGACGATGGTAATGGCAGAAACGTATCTTCCCGGTAAAAGCTTGACAGGAATTGTGAACTGGGGGAATGGCAAGGCGTACTTCTTAAACGGCAATCGATATATCCGTTACGACATGACCACCGATAAGGCTGATCCCGGTTATCCGAAACCTATAAACGCTGAAACATGGCCGGGTGTTATCTGGACGGATGGCGTTGACGATGTGGTTAACTGGGGAAACGGCAAGGCCTATTTTTTTAAAGGAAACCAGTATATCCGCTATGACATAAAAGCCGATAAGGCTGATCCAGATTATCCAAAACCTATAAACGCTGAAACATGGCCGGGTGTTGTCTGGACGGACGGCATTGATGCCGTGGTTAACTGGGGAAATGGCAAGGCCTATTTTTTTAAAGGAAACCAATATATCCGCTATGACATAAAAGCTGATAAGGCTGATCCAGATTATCCAAAACCAATAAACGCTGAAACATGGCCGGGTGTTATCTGGACGGACGGCATTGATGGTGCGGTTAACTGGGGAAATGGCAAGGTCTATTTTTTTAAAGGAAACCAATATATCCGCTATGACATAAAAGCCGATAAGGCTGATCCCGATTATCCAAAACCTATAAACGCTGAAACATGGCCGGGTATAATTTGGTAGGGAAAGCAGCCGGACTTCCAGACAATCAGCCGGAGGCTAATCGGTTAGCCGGGGGGTTTTCCCTCCGGCCCCTACATCACCAAGGCATGCCGGGTCCGCACCGGAAATAATGGGGATATTCTATGATGTTATAATTTACTTTCCATGTCGGGTTTCTAAAATGGTAAAATGGTCAAATCTGCTCTTGACTCATTTGAATCGTTTATATAGCCATTCAGAAATTAAAACTTATGATAACAGATAACGAAGTTAGAGACATGTGGGGCATGAGGAACGAACATGAAACCCTTTACATTTTTACATTTGGAATAAATGATTCCTATATTCTACTGCTCTGTCTGGAATGAAATATATAAAAATAAACAAGACTCCCAAACAATATGCCTCAAAGACTGAAAGAAAAAGTTCGATCTCTTAAAGCAGAAATCTACTGCCTTTACTTTGCTGCACGCCATCCCCGGACGCCCTGGTATGCGAAGATTCTCGTTTCTTTCGTTGCTGCCTATGCACTCAGCCCGATCGATCTGATCCCGGATTTTGTGCCTGTGTTGGGTTATCTGGATGATCTTGTCCTGATACCTTTGGGAATCGTTCTGACCATCAGACTGATTCCCCCTCAGGTTCTGGAAGTCTGTAAAACCGTGCGAATCATACTTTTGTTCGCACGGTTTTGCTTTTATCATTACCCGATAACCATAATCACATCGTTGGTTGCCACCTGACTACCGGCATGGACGCGGATCTCCTTGACGGTTCCATCAACGGTTGAAATCAGACGGTTTTCCATTTTCATGGCTTCCATAATCACAACCACTTGGCCATTCTTTATCGTATCGCCAACCCGAACGGTAATGTCTTTGATGAGTCCGGGAATGGGCGCTGTAATAACTCCCGACCCGGATACGGCCGGCGCTGAAGACGCCTTGGGTTTGGGTATGGATACGGGTTTAGGGGCAGCGGCTTTTATGACAGGCGCCGCTGTCCGGCCGCCTTCTCTTTCAAACTGAATCTCGTATGATGCGCCATTGACGGTTACCTGAGCAATGCCACCGCTGATCGCATCGACCTCTACCTCATATTTTTTCTGATCGATATTAATTGAATATTTCATATATGTTCCGTTATGTTAAAAAGATTATCATTTCGTATGTCGGTTGAATACCAGAAGCCGGTCGCTCATGATCTTCTGTCGTCCATACAGGTTCCAGGCGCTCTGATCGCTGTCCAGGGCTTTTCCGCTTTCCATCTCCCGGATCACTTCGAGATGAAGGGCAAGAGAAATGGCTGCAACCATCTCCGGCTCCATTACCGTCGCTGAAACGGTTTCAACCGCATCACGGGAAGCCTCTAAAACCTGGACTTTGACCAAAGCTTCCTTCTCTATTTTTCGTCTTTTATCAGCGCGTTCAAAGAGTTTTCCACAAATGATCATTCCGGTCTGTAATACTCCGAGAACCAGAAAAACCCCAAAAAATCGGATGAAGAGGGTACCCACGGCATATCCCCAGAAGGAATCCCAAGGGCCGCAGTTTACGGTGATCTTGCCGTCAGCAGTGCCGTCAGCATCATAGGGGCCTCCGTCCTTTACGGAAAAGGTCAGATCCTGAACCCGATCCGGAAGCGACTTATTGGTCGCATTGGTATCGCTCCACGGAGAGGCGGCCTTTTCGTTGAATACGTAAAACCGTGTTGCACTGGTGTAGTAATCGCAACTGGACAGGATGGTAACTTCTCCTCCCACGGGCACATTCGCCACATGAACCGTGAAAAGATCCGACCGGAAGTCCTTTTTATCTATATCGGAATTTTCGGTCTTGGGAAGATCCATGGCCTGGATATCCGCCAGGTCGCCTCCGGTCACTTCAAACCGTATCCGGATGGATTTGCTTTTTCCACGCGGAAGGAGTTTGACGAAAATAGCTGACCCCTCTTTGGAAAAAACAGGTTTGGGTTTTTCAACATCTTCACCAAAAGCAGCCAGGCAATTGCCCGCGCCGAAATGAAGACTTAACAATATGGTCAGAACCATGAATGAAAACGCTCTGACAAAAGATGTAAGGTATTTCCTGCATATGTTTTTCATTCCGGCCTCCTATTGAAACATCGCAATGAACATGCCTGCTGCTGCCGCTGACCCTATAACACCGGCCAGATTGGGCCCCATGGCGTGCATGATCAAAAAGTTCGTGGGATCTTCCCTGAGTCCCTCCATATTGCTCACACGGGCCGACATGGGAACGGCGGAAACACCGGCGGAACCGATCAGGGGATTCATCTTCTCCTTGAGGAAAAAATTCATGATATGCACAGTGAGAATCCCTCCGGCAGTGCAGATGATAAAGTCGATGAGACCAAAAACACAGATAATCAAAGGCTTCCACGTGAGGAAGGTTTCCGCCTTCATGGTGGCCCCAACAGATACACCGAGAAAAATCACCACAATGTTCATCAGGTCGTTTTCAGCCGTATCCGCAAGCCGCTTCACCACGCCGGACTCCCGCATGAGATTTCCCAGCATGAAAAGACCCATCAAGGGCGCCACTGCCGGAATCAATAAGACGATGAGGGTTGCGCCGATCAGGGGAAAGAGGATTTTTTCCTTTTTGGAAACATCCCGGAGCTGGCGCATCTTGATCAAACGCTGTTCCTTGGTGGTCAGAAGCCGCATGATGGGCGGCTGAATAAGGGGCACCAGAGCCATATAGGAATAGGCTGCAACGGCATTAGCGCCCAGAAGATGCGGAGCGAGCTTGGTGGTGAGATAAATCGTCGTCGGCCCGTCGGCGCCGCCGATGATGCCGACCGAAGCCGCCTCTTTCAGGGTGAAGCCGAAAAAAAGAACACCGATGTAGGTGACAAACACCCCCAGCTGAGCGCCTGCGCCGATGATCAGGGTTTTGGGATTGGCGATGAGGGGCCCGAAGTCCGTCATAGCACCCAGCCCCAGAAAGATCACGCAGGGGATGATCTCCCATTCCACGCCGTAATGATAAAAGGCGCGGATCAGTTCCGGATATCCCAGTTCTGTTTCGCCCATGAGGGGAGTCAGGGGGAAGTTGACAAGAAAAATTCCAAACCCGATGGGCAGAAGCAGCAGGGGCTCGAAATCCTTCGCAATGGCCAGATACATAAAGAGGCACCCGACACCGATCATCAGGAGGGCGCCCCCGGTGATATGCGGTATCCCGGTTTGTGAAATAAGGATCTGTTGTATTAATTCAAGAACATGTGCCCAAGACATAAGTGTTTCTCCTTTCTATAACGGGATATTCCCATGTTTTTTGGGCGGATTGGTCGCCTGTTTGGTACGCAGCATCCGTAGCGCTTCGATGATTTTCGGACGGGTGTCGGCCGGATCGATGACATCATCAATATACCCGAGTTCTGCGGCCTTGTATGGATTGGCGAATTTATCCCGGTACTCCTCGACCAATCGTTTTTTCTCCGCCACTGCATCCTCGGCTTTCTTGATTTCATTTCGAAAAACAATATTGACCGCGCCATCGGCCCCCATAACGGCGATTTCAGCCGTGGGATATGCGATGTTGATATCACCGCGGATATGTTTGGAACTCATTACGCAATATGCACCGCCATAAGCTTTCCGGGTGATGAGGGTGATTCGGGGAACAGTGGCTTCACAAAACGCATAGATCAGTTTTGCGCCGTGTTTGATGATACCGCCGTGTTCCTGGTTGGTGCCGGGAAGGAAGCCGGGAACATCCTCATAGATAATGATCGGAATGTTGAAGGCGTCGCAGAAGCGGACAAACCGGGCACCCTTGAGGGATGCATTGATGTCGAGACATCCCGCCATGACCGATGGCTGATTGGCGATGATGCCCACGGTGGCACCGTCCATGCGGGCAAGACCGATGACGATGTTTGCACCCCAGTGTTCCTGAATTTCGAAGAAATATCCATTATCCACATTCGAGCGGATGATATTGCGGATGTCATAGGGCTTGTTAGGATCTTCCGGAACGATATCCCTCAGTTTCTCATCTCTGCGTTTCGGATCATCCGTGCATTCAACGCGGGGAGGGTCCTCCATGTTGTTGCAAGGCAGAAATGCGAGCAGTTCCCGGATTTTCAGCAGACATTCCTCATCGTTGACCGTGGCAAAATGGGCCACGCCGCTGACGGAATTATGGGCCATCGCGCCGCCCAGATCCTCTTTGGACACGGTTTCGCCTGTAACCGCTTTGATGACTTCCGGACCGGTGATGAACATGTTGCTGGTGTTCTGAACCATGAAGATCCAGTCCGTCAATGCCGGTGAGTAAACCGAACCGCCGGCGCAGGGGCCCATAATGGCTGTAATCTGCGGCACGACACCGGAAGCCATGACGTTTCTCAGAAAAATATCCGCGTAACCCGCTAAACTCATAACCCCTTCCTGAATGCGGGCGCCGCCGGAATCACAGAGGCCGACGACCGGTGCGCCGACCTTCATGGCGTTTTCCATGACCTTGCATATTTTTTCCGCATGGGCAAGGGACAAAGATCCACCGAAAACCGTAAAATCCTGAGCAAATACAAAAATCTGACGACCATTTACACGACCGTATCCGGTGACAACGCCATCCCCGAGTATTTTTTCATCGGCCATGCCGAAATCCGTGCAGCGGTGCGCCTTGAATCGATCCATTTCAACAAAAGAACCTTTGTCGAGAAGCTTGTCGATGCGTTCTCTGGCTGTCATCTTTCCGGCTTCATGCTGCTTATTGATCCGGTCTTCACCGCCGCCTTCCAAAGCCTGCCTGTTTTTTTCTCTGAGCTTTTCAATTAATGGTTTTGTTCCCATAGGTTTACCTTATACTCCTTCGTTTATTGTCGAAATCACCAAACCTGAAAATACAATTCAACCTGAAATAAATTTTGACTTATTTCATTTTAACCGATCTTTGTCAATAATATCCTTCACTTTGAGGCACTATTGAACCGGATCAGACAGGAATACAGGATTTGGGTGCAGGGATATATTCAGAGAGATAAACCCGTAAGTTGGGGCGCCGGAGCGATGATCATTTTGATCCGACTAACGGTAGCAGGGAACGATAAAAAAAGGCTCCGCCGTAATTTCCTTCCCGTCAGACCCGGTCCTCTCATTCCAGGCTGGGGTTTCAGAAAAACGGACGGAGCCGAGCACCATAGATTATCCTCCTTTCTCTACTGCTGGTTCGTTCCAGAATATTCCCGGACTTGGATTTTTATTCCGGCCCGGATTCACCCGGATGATACACAAGGGTTACCTGAAAATAGTATGGCGCTGTACCATACCCACCCCAATCATCGTCGGGTATGGGATTATCCCCGCCGGACGGAAGTTCTACATAGTTGAAATCACTGATGCTGAAATATGCATCCCCTGACCATGAATCGTTTATCCAGAAGGCGCTGTCATCACCGGAAGGAGTTACCATGCTGACCTGGGATTCCGTGACCGTTGTGTCTCCGGCACTGGCGATGAAACCGCTGTAGCTGCCCCGGCTGTTGGAAAGGGTCCGGTCATTGGGAACATCCGGGAAAAACTTCCAGACATATTCTACGCTGGTTGCCGGAGCGTAGAACTCTACCTGGATTTCATAATACCACTCTTCCGAAGCATCCAAAGCAGAAAGATCTATCTTAAACCAGTCCTGATCGCCTTTATAATCGACATAACCAGCAACCCACGGAAAGGTCAGGGTTGTCAGACCGGCGCTCGGGGTGTTGGCCTGCTGAACAGCAGCGGCGGTATCCAGAAATGCTCCATCCAGATTGAATCTCCTGGTGGAGTCCGGATTGATATACAGCGATACGGTGTCCACAACAGGCTCCAGGGCTTCATTATAGTATTGAACCACTTCCCCGAATGGAGGCGAACCTGCGGCAGCAGCAGGAAGGGCTAATGGAATGTCCTTGATATCCGTCCGGATCGTATAGGTGATATCATCTCCATCATCATCCTGAACATCATGAACCAGAAAGGAATAGACCGCATTCTGGGCATTGGCTGGAATCAGCAATCCGGTCTTAAGCGATGTGGCTATGGTTTCAGAATTGTTGTTAAAAAGCCTCTCCATCAGGGTATTGTTCATGACACTCAGGGAATATTCCACCAGCGATATGGGGGCTTCGAGAAACACCTCCAGAATCTGAGGATTTGCATGGGCCGGTACGGTTACGGAATACCAGTCCACATCTCCCCGGAATCCGATCTTTCCGATAGTTGCAGATGCCGGATCTGATGTCAGTGTTAATGGGTCAGCTGTCTGGATGGTATCGTTGCTGCTAGGGGCAACTTCCGCATCATCCAGGATATTCAGCGCTCTTGCTGTCACTGTATAGGGCATGGTCTGAAACTCGACCTGCCCTGCTGTGGGTGTTATTACCAGGTAACAAGCCCTATCATCCAGTTTGATCAGTGTATGATATTCCGGCGATCCTCCGTTAAAGGTATGGGACAGGATTGTATTGCCTTCCTGGTCCATTACACCGATTAGATATTCCTTTGCTGCGGTTCCGGTAAACCTGAGATCCAGAACACGAAAGCCGCTTGCAGGATCCGGCAGAGAGATCCGGTACCAGTCCGAATCCGTGATATAATCCAGAGATCCTGTGATTTCATTTTCCATACCAAATGCCGCCAGTGTAATGGGATCCGCATCCTCCTGCCGGTCATTTTCATTTGCTTCCACATTGGTCATTTGATTTACACACACAGAATAGGTGGAACCACTATCAAAATCATCCCGGCCATCATCATCCACCTCCACATAGTAAACACCGGCCGGCAGAAAATGGGTCAGTTGGAAATTGCACAGATTCAGACCGGTCTGCTGGTCGATCCTTTGCCCTTCAGCATTGTACAGATCAACGGAAAGTTGAACCGGACTGCCGGAAAGGGGAGAAAAAACCACACTCAGGTCATATATCCCTCCCTGGGAAGTAAAGCTGAAACAATCGATATCTCCAATGGCGCTGATACTGTCCGTCGGACAGGTTTCACTATTGATGGTAAGCGGAAGGGCCTGGGCAAAGCTGTCGTTCCCTTCGGAAGCAGTGGAAAAATCCACATAAAGATAATATGGCTGATCCGATGAATCATCATCCATCAGATCCCGGACCGATATGACAATATCCTTTGGCTGGTCGATATAGACATTCAGTGTCAAATCCGCTGGGCTAACCCCATTATCCGGTGCATGATCCGCATACAACCTTGTCCGGTTTCCTTGTTCATCCTGCTGAAATATGGTGACCAGCAGATCCACATCCGGACGGATGGTTTCGCTTGAGCAACGCACCTGCATGACCGTATTGGCTTCGGCTGCACGGAAATAATACCAGTCCACCTCGCCGACGGTTGAAATCGTACCTTGCATCCTCTGTCTCAAAACCAGTTCCGGAAGTCCTGAACCATTCTCTGATTGATTTTCCGATCCGGAACAGGAGACGAGAAGCAGGAGGATCATCCAAAAACAAATTTTATAGGGTCTCATGTTTATTCTCCTTTTTATTGCAGCAGGGTAAAGTCTGCGGGAGTCAGGTTAATCGTCTTATTGTCGTCATTGATATTAATGACCACTTCCGCCATCCTGAAAACCGGCGGGCTGTCCGGAGTATCTTCCGGAACCTCTGCAAGATAAAAGCGGATCAGGTTGTCTCCATCCTGACGGACTTTACCATCCGCTGTCGTATATCCTCTTGTCTCCACAACATCGATATTGGAGATCGTAAAATTAAACTGCCGGACATGGGACTCCATTTCCGTTCCCTGATTGATCTGAACCAGCCCGCTATCCTGGATATCATACTGATAACTGTACCGTTCACGAATTTTCTCATCATTGGAAGTGACGTTGGTATGCCGCTGAACCTCCAGCCAGTCCACAACACCGTCAAAATCCGTATCCGTGGATTGCTGAGACTCCAGAGGATTTGTGTTGGTCAAAAATTCAATTCCATCCGGGATACCGTCAAGGTCGGTATCCGGGACAAGCCGGTTGGTTCCCTTGACCAGTTCCTCACAATCCATGAGACCGTCCTTATCTGAATCCACACCTACTGCCGGTGCATCGCAATTGCTGTCGGTTGGATCTAAAGGATTCAATTCATGGCCTGGAGAACTGACCTTGATCTCAAAAAAGTCACTGAATCCGTCTCCGTCCGTGTCGGTAAGCGTAGGATCGGTTCCATACAGGGTTTCATCATCATCGGACAATCCGTCGCCATCGCTGTCCGCGTATATCAGTTCGACACCGGGTCTGACATTGTAATTATAGACAACCATATATTTGACATCATACTCAACGGTTAGCCGCATATCCACAATATTGATAAAGTCAACGGCCTCCGCACTCTCAAACAGACTGAACTGACCGTTCCCTCTTTCCGCCATTCCAGCCAGCGTGGTTTCCGCCTCCGCTCGTCTGGCCTGACCATAGGCGTCATTTCCAAAATTACCGAGCAGCAGAAAAGTATGAAAGTTGAATGACCCGATACCGTATTCAGTCACCATGCTGTTGATATCCTCGACGCGCTCCCAGATATCTGCATCTGCCTGGCTTTCACCCTGAGCATTGGGCACGCCGTCACTCAAAAAAATTACGATATACTTTGAACGGACGCGGTTTTCCTCATTGGAACCGATGATATCATTCCGAAGATCAATAAAAATTTCGTCCAGGGTCCCTAAGTAATCGGTTGTCGTGTCATTCTGAACATCTGAAAGAATTCCATCCAGAACCGCCGGGTCTTTTGTAAATCCGCCGGTTGTTTCAAATACGGTATTGCTCCACAGCATGATCGCAAACGAGGTATTCTCATTGCTGTTGTACTGACTGATAAAATTCCGGACCGCCTCAATCCTTAAAAAATAAGGATCTGATCCATCCACTATCCCCATCTCCTCATCGCCCATGCTCAGGGAGCAGTCGATGGCAAACAGCACCTTTACCGGAAAATTGATCTCATCCGGGCTTTCGGTCAGAAAAGAACCATTCAGCGAAGCCTGTGTGCGCACCTGCGTCCTTTCAAGTGGAGGGCTTTTGGAACAACCAATCATAGACAGAAAAAGCATCAGTAAAGAAAATATGGTTGTCATTCGCTTATCCATTGCAAGCATCTCCTCTCCCGTTTCGATCAGAATCCGATTGATCCGGATTGGAAACCCGCGGGCAGTTGTCACACGCATCTCCGATTCCATCCATGTCCATATCCGTATTTTCATCTGTCCGGCATCGCGGGCACAGATCCACATCATCCGTGAATCCGTCATTATCCCAATCTTGATCACATTCATCTCCGGCAGCGTCACCATTCATGAAAAAATCACCATTCTCCTGTCCGACATTCGGATCCAGGCTGCAATTGTCCACACTATCCGGAATTCCGTCATTATCATCATCTTCATCGCAAAGATCTCCGATACCATCGCCATCCGTATCTGTCTGCATCGGATTGGCAACCATCGGGCAATTATCCCCGGTGTTCTCGATGCCATCACCATCACTATCCGTATCACAAAGATCTCCGATGCCGTCGTTATCCGTATCGGTCTGATCATTGTTTGCTATGCCCGGGCAGTTGTCACAACCGTCGCCATAGTCATCGCCGTCCGAGTTGGATTGATCATTCGGGAAATATGCGCAATTGTCCCGTGTATCCAGGACTCCGTCAGCGTCGGCATCTTCCTGAAGCGACCATAAAGGGCCAAGGTCGTAACTCACCAGAATCGGACCACCGCCTGCACCGCCTCCGCCCACACCACCGGCAGGAGGAGCTCCGCAGCTCTGATCCGGACACTCATCATACCAGTCATTGGGATCGGTTACCGAACCAGCCGTTGAACACAACATCAGTAGCAACAATATATGTATGCCGATGAATTTCAGGTATCTCATTTTTACCTCCTCTATCGATAGAACAGAAAAATCGTATCCAATGTTTCCGAGTAGGAGCAGATATACGCTGTTCCGGTTTTGTCGAACCAGAGACTGTTATCATGCCCGATATCTCCTTCTGTGGATACGGTTTCGGAATCCCAGGCAGAACCGTTATACTCAGCGAACTTCAGATCCGCGAGTGAAGTACTTCCACTGTGGTTCTGGATCGCGTAATAGGCAACTGCCGGATTTCCATCCGCAGTAAAAGAAAGACTGCAAAAATTTCCGCATTGAACACTTTCATCCACAATCATCTTTTTCCAGGTTGAGTTATTCAGAACCGCATATTTTAACAATTTTTCGTGGGAACCCATAGAATCCGTGTATTTGCTTTCAACATAATAGGTAACAGCCGGATTGCCATTCCGGTCAAGGGCTGCGCTGATATACCCCACCTGGATTCCGATTTCGATCCATTCATGAGTCCAGGTTCCTCCCTTTTTCCGGGCAACGCGAAGTCCTTTCCGGTCGGGATCGGAATTGTTGGGGGAGAGATCTGCATAGTAAAAAATGGCCGGGTCCTCGTCCTGATCCAGGATCAATTGCGCATGTTCACCCACATTGTTCTGGGCACTGGCCGTTCCGTTTGCGTTATAAATATTGCCTTCCACGGTTTCTTCTGCTGCATCAGCTTCCGGATTCGATCCCTGTTTCCGGACATACAAAAGATCAGGATAATTGAAGTTCATGGCATCGCAACCTTCATAAAAAAACTGGTATGCCATATGAACATCTCCATTTGAATCCGAGGCTGCGGTTACCCTCCGGCCTGCCAGCCCATCCTGAAAAACCGGATTCCGTTCCACATAACCAATTCCGGCTGTGGCCTCAGTCCATATGTTTGCCGAACCGATACTCATCATCACATCCGACTGCTGTTCCGCGCCGCACTCCCGGATCTGACCTCCCTGGTAGACAACAACAGGTGCTTTTCCGGGTCCCAGCGTCAGCCCCAGGGTTCTGCAATTGTCTATATCGACGATCTCACCCGGAGTTCCAGCGATCATATCCGGAAGTGTGAAAGAGGTGTGATTTGCCGTAAATCCGGAATTGGTATTCTGACTGTCCGTAAAATAAGCCATATGAACAGTAGACTCACCATCATATGCGGTCTGGATATTTGGGATAAGCATACCGGATGCCTCAAGTTTCAGAATTTCCCGTTTCTCCCATCCATCCGATGTCGCTTCCTTGTTCTGAGATGTACTGCCGGAATTCTGAGCTTCCGTACTGCTGTCGGAACCTCCGCCACCGCATCCGGTCAGACTGAGACCCAGACAGATCAACATACAGATGAAAAAAGACCACCTGTTTTCAGCTTTTTGAATTTTTATTCTGAACATAATAAAACTCCCTTGCTCGCGGATGAATGATTTCTTCCGATTTGTCCAGCTTGCCGGATTCCGGAAGCGTACAGTAAATTTTATCAGCCTCGATATAATGGCCGTAATAGGAAAACAATCCAGCCAGATTGATCTTTGCGCTAGTAATACTGGAATCGATATCCAGTGCTTTTTTAAAGGCATCCTTTGCCTGCTGGTCATTTCCGATATAAAGATGGGACAGTCCCAGATTGTTATAGAACCGGGCGGCAATCGGACTGTTCTTGTCCTTGATCTCGCTCAATGTCTTTTCCGTAATCAGCATGGCCTGCCTGAAATCTCCTTTTTGAATATAGGCTTCGGAAAGCGTAGCAAGTAGTTTTTGATCTTCCGGATGCTGAGAAAGCTGCTCATGAAGTTTTTTCAAATTTTGATCCGTAAGATTTCTTGAACTGATTTCAACACCAGACCCTGAATTGGAAAAACTATGAAAATCGGTTTTCCCGGAAGCTGATCTTGATGATGAGGCAAAAAATGCTGCCAGCTTGGGATCGCAGATCTCCCACTTATGGGCAAGTTCAACACAGGTTTTCATATACTGGTCTGACTTTTGGTTATATTCATCTGCTTTTTGACGGATCAGGTCTGCATATTGTTTTTTCTCCTCCGGACTCAGCTCCGGTAGAGGAGATCCGGCCAAAAATTTTGAGAATTCCCGGTTGATTTCATAGCTTCGGTAACATGCAACAAGCGCCCAATCCGGGGACTTGAGCTGCATTACAGATTGATACCCCTTTTCCAGATCATCCAGGAGTTTGGCTTTCCTGGCAGCAATCTGGTTGTCCAGACTGTTATTCAACTGGAGTGCCATGTACTCCTGATTCTGCTGATGGACAGTATGATAAATCATTTTTGCCATATCGTTCCTGAGATCACTGTCATTTTGACCCATTGTTTCATTATACTGCTGACAGGCCATTTTCCGATATGTTCCGGCTGTTTGAATATTACCCATCTGGAGATACAGATCCGAAACCTGTGCATCGGATCGTATTCTAGCGATTTTGCTCAGACTGTTCCGGTTGGATGAAAGGATACCGAGTGCCATATCCGGTTTTCCCATTTGAACTGCATTGTCGGCCATAGCGAAAATAATCTCGTCTTTTTGAGAAACCTCATTTCCATGGGACTTCAACAGTTGCTCGAAATTATCTGTTGAACGGTCAAACTGTCCAAGATTTTTTCGGATCCATCCAGCCTGGGTCAGAAAATTACCGGTATTGGCGTGGTTTGGAAGCTGTTTTGCAAACGATTCAAGATAATCTGCAACCAGCCTGAATCTTGCTGTCTTGAGGGATGTATCGATCATCACACCCAGGGTTGTCTCCACCTTTCCGGAGGTCGGGTACTGCCTCACCAGATCTTCTCCGGCAGTCAACATGGTTTCCAGATCCCCTTTTTCCTTACTGGAGACCATGAGAACATTCAGGGCTTCTTCACCCATTCCAGAAGGACTGCTGCTGGTCTGGTTCGCAAAATCGATCAGGTCACCCTTGCCTTTTTCCCAATCGTCAATCGCTGCAACTGTAAGTGAAGACACGATTTTTGTTTCCGTACCATGAATAATTCCGGCAACCTCTTTCCTGAACTTCGGATCATTGATTTTGGATTGGCTCAGGATATGCTTCCCGTATTGTATCAGATTGTCATAATCCTCTTTGAGATGGTAGCAATCCAGAACCAGATGTACGGCAGCCTTGGCAGGTTCTCCGAAGGGATAGGCTTCCACGAAACTCGAAAACTCACGGATTGCATCATCATATTTGCCGGCATCATAGGAAACCCATGCGACATTAAACAATACATTTGAAACATTTTTTGATTTTGGGAATGCCGAAGCATATTGCTTTCCTGTAGTTCTCAACCCGGTGCGTGCATAAGCCACCTGAAAATAATCCAGCTCTTCCCGGTTTTTCAGTGCGCTGTAGTATGAGATTACTGAACTGTATAACATCTCTCCCTTTTTCGGACTGTTTTCCGGAAGTTTTTTCATCAGCTTTTCATACTGTTTTCCGGCCTCAAAGTACTGTTCGGATGAAAACAGCGTTTCCGCATAATTATTGGCCATTTCCAGATAGACAGGGCTGTCCTCAAAAAAGTCCAGATATAGTTTGTATGAATCCGCAGCATGCTGAAAATCCGGTTTGGATTTACGGCTTCTTGCTTTCTGGTGAGCATGGGTAACCAGATCCCTTGCATACAGTTCAAAATCATGAAGGCTTTTTTTCTTTTTATCGTCCGGAATATGAATGGAATATTTCTGTTGTTTCAACGCCTTTACAATAATCTCAATATCCTGGTCCGTATCTTCAAAAGATTCCATGGCCTGCACGCACTCAAAGATATTTTTTGAATAATCCAGAAGCTTCTCTGCATCATGCTGAAGTCCGGCCAGTTCCCGGTAAACGGCTGCTGCATGCTGCCACTTTTTTTTCAAGAGATACCGGTTGGCGAGCTTTTCAAGAACCGTCATATATGCCTGTCTTGACCATGCATAGTTGCGGAAATAATCAAGGGCCTGATCCGGAGTGTTTGTTTTGTAGCATTCACCATAACAGTAGGCCATATCGATCAGTGACTCCAGCCGGATATCCACCCGCTTATATGTGTCCACATCCGGATTTTTCCCGGACCCGGTATGAGCGACGGCTTCTTCAAAAAGCTTGATCGCTTCCGGATATTCCGCCTTGTTGATATGACACCAGGCAAGTTTATACCGTGCAATTCCGACTGCCGGACTGTCCGGATAGTTCAATACCGAGTGGTAGTGACGTTTGGCCAGATCCAGATCTTCTTTATTAATGAAATAATCGCCCAAAAGAAGATATGCTTCCGGAACATATCCGCTATCTTTATATTTCTTGATTATCTCCCGGTATTGAACGATCATGTTGTCAAACAGTCCCAGTTCCCTGTATTCATGGGCCATGAAAAAATGAACCTTATCCCGATCCGGAAAATCCGGAAAGTTGTTTAGAATCCTCTGATAGATTTCAATGGCCTGGTTTTTAAGAGAGTTGGATTCCAGATTCTCGAGGGAGGATTCAGACACCTTGGTTCTGTCTTTACGGATAAAATAGACGATTCTGGACTTTTCGATATATAATTCCGCCAGCCGCAGATACAATTCCGGCAGATAGGGCCGGTTGCTCGATTGGTCGATCAGAACCCTGGTAGTCGCAATCGCTTTTTCAACTTTTCCCATATCCTGCGACAGCTTTTCAACATACTTTTGATGCTCCTCTTCCTTACTCTGTTTCTGAAAATCAAGGTTTTCCTCTCCAGAGGCGGTTCCCCAATAACAGATCAGGAACAGCACAGAAGCTGCAAACAGCATGACATTTGATTTTTTGTAATTGAATTGCTTCATTTGAAAAAAATATCCCATTCTTCATTGTTGTTGCATTTATTCGGCAATTTTACATGGTAGTCCGCCAGTTCATCATTCCAGAATTCGCCCTGGAAAGGATAAACAACCATGCCATCTTCAGATTGCTTTTCACCGGACTTTTCATCCTGATAATGGCTTTCAGAAATCCGCTGATACATATCCATTCCAATCTCATATTCCATCAGATGGGATTCCTCTTCATACCGCAGGAGTTGATTGGCCATTACTTCATACTCTTCCTGGATGGTCAGGCGAAGTTCGTTTGTGCTTTCCTCAATTTGCAGGACATACATTTTTTCCAGATAATCTCCCAAGGGTTTGTCCTGAATCGATTCGATCTCCTTTTTTTCCGATTCCAGAAGTTCTAAAAATTTCCAGGTTTCATTGACTCTCTTTTTATTCATCAGAACCAGCATCAATGGATAGTTATCTTCCGGTTTTCCTCTCTGGTAAATATCTTCAAGCGCCACACCGTATCGATCCTTAAAATCCGTAACCACCTGCAGGGCACTTTGATAATGACAAACATCCTTGAAAATAAATGATTTCAAAATATAGTATTCCGGTGTGAAGTAATTCTGAAAGCTCGGTGCCTCAAACGCATATAAGAAGCCCATGGCCTTTTCAGGATTACCGATCCGGTAATGAGCCCATGCTCTTTCCAGCAGATTCTGGGATTGCTCAAGGATATTTTTTGTGATTTCACCATACAGCCTGTCAGCTTCTTTATATTCACCTTTTTCATACAGAAGACGGGCAATGGTTTTTCGGACTTCATTTTTTAACTGATTATCCTGAAGAGGGCTTTCCATGATCTTTTTCAAGAGGACAATCGCCTCGTCAATCCTGCCGGTGTGAATCCGCATCATTGCCTGATGGTATTGGAACTGATGAAAATAGTAGGTACCGGGCTTGATTTTTTTAAAATGGTCATCGCCCCATGACACAAAGCCATGCTTCCAATCATAAACCCCCTGATGATAATGGATGAAATCAGCAAGCTCTTCTCCTACAAAGCCATACTCCTGGTCACAGATCACCTTGTTGATAACCAGATCGTGATCAAAAGGGGAAGTCCGGATTGTATTTTCAAAAAACTCTAAGCAGTATGAAACAATTTTCGGATTCGGTTTCCGGATAACCAGTTCGGAAAGCGTATCCACTGCAGCATGAGAGAATCCTGATTTTTTGAGGCAGATCCCGAAAAAAAACTCAGCCCATTCATAATCCGCATCATCCGGAGTACTGTTGCTCAAATACTGATAAAACAAGGGGCATGCATCCTTGTAATCCTTATCTTCAAACAGATCATATCCCTCCTGAAAGGCTTTCCGAGCCATTTCACGATTCGTATTTTCCGAAGTATCCATACTGCTGTCGGACACACCACTCTTCTCTGAATTGTTTTCATTCCCAACAGAAAACGCATTGCTCCTGAAAAACAATACAAAAAGGATTAGAATCAAAAAAAATAGTTTTTTATTCATTTTCATCATTTTTCTTTAAGTAGGTTTTCATCATATCCACTGTCTGATCCTTCTCTGTTTCCCGGGGAGAAAGATTAAACCGGAAGCCAACCGTACATCCGATAAATATGTTGTTTACCGTTTCTTCTTCTTTGAATGTAATCATGTCCCGTATTTCAATGTTCAGACACAGGGTCTCTGTAATAAAATACCGGCTTCCATATCCAAGATTGATGGACAGGGCATTTTCGGTTGAAGGTTCACCGTAACTGAATTGCCTCTCGTAATTGACAACCCCACCTCCAATCAGGAAATAGCTTTCCTTGTTGACAATCCCTTTATTCCATATGGATTCTTTTCCATAAAATGGCTTCATCATGATGCTGGAATGGATCATATACTTTGGTTCACTGAATTCAGAAGGCGTGACACCGAATTCAATTTCAAGTTTACCCTTGAGATCCTTTTCCTGATTGACAAAATACAGCCCTCTTGCCACTTCCCATGCCCAGTTTTCATTAAAGTTATAGGTATAGCTGACACCGACAGGAAGGACTTCATAAAAATCATCATCCGGGATATAGCCGAATGGCAGGCCCAATTCATGACTCTTATGAAAAATTCGTTTTTGAATGGCTGAAACCGGATCTTTGGGGTCATTGTCTTCACAGATTCCCCAGATCGGGTTAAAAACCGCCATCAGGATCAGGGCAAAAATCGTTACTCTTTTCTTCATGTTTTCTCTCTCCTAAACAGGATTATGATTACGGGTCAGAACCCGACAATATCAAAAACAAATGGATACGATACAATCACTTCACTGCCTTTTGGCTGTGGAAACTGCCAGGTTTGAATCGCAGCTTTTATGCAGGAGTGGATTTCATTTGAATTAATGGTAGAAGATTTGATCTGAACCATCCCGACCTTTCCGGATGTCAGAATTTTCCACTCGAAAATCACTTTTCCCATGATGGATGGATTTGAAATCAGCGCTGTTTCATAGCAGTAACTGATCTCGTCCAGATGCTGATCAATTACCTTTTTCACTGCCTCGCGGCTCATACCGCCACTTACCCCGACAGCCATACGCAATTGAGCACTCAACTGCGCAGATACCATTCCCTGAACCTGTTTTTGTCCGATCCTTCCTTTTTCAAGTGCTGCAACCGTTCCCGCTCCTTCTGCTCCATAACTTCGCAAAACCTGAGAAGAACCCTTGGTACCGACAATCCCGGTATTGGAAATCTTTGGAATTTCAATCTTGGCATTCCCAAGGTTTCCGGCAATTCCGCCAACCTTGAAGTTTGCATTACCGGAATGAACAGTAGAAACCGCATCCAGATTTGTGACCGCTGCCATCGCGGCCTGAGGTTGGATACCCACACTGTTCCCAAGCATGCTTAGCAACCCCTGCTGATTGATATTTCGATTCGAAATATTTCCCTGTCCAAAACCACCGCCTGCCTGCGGTGATCGGGAAACTACCTGGTTGCCGCTTTTTTTACTGTTTCCCTTGCCTGGTTGGGACATCTGTTTTCTGTTTTCCATTGCTTTGGATATCATTTTCTTGTTTTCCACTACTTCAGGTGCTTTTTTCTTGCTTTCCATGACAATCTGCTTTTTTTCAACCATGGGTTCCATGATCTTTGGTTTAACTACCGGCTTCTCTACCGGTCTTTTCATGGTTATGATTTTTGAAAGCTCGGATGTATCGATTTTTACGAAATGTGTTTCAGGGGGCAAGGGTTCAGGTTGCTTCACGGAATTGAAAAAGCCGAGGAATACAAGAAGAAACATATGAAAGATTGAGGATTTTATCATGTACTTATGAAATACTTTTTCCTCTTGTTCCGGCAAGTTGATCGCCGGACTCTCTTCTACAAAAATTGATCGTATGATATAATCAAAGATGCCATCGGTAACTGTAACGGTATCCCCAATTTGAATGGGATATTGATAAATTCCTTTATTTTCATTCTGTAGATTTGCTGTTTTCTTCAAATGGTCGGTCTTTACCGCATCAGAGCCGTTTTTCAGGATGGTGCCCCAGACATGATCGCTGAAGTAAAAAAAACAGGTATTTTTTTCTGAATGTTCAGCCAAGAGAAATTTCCGGTCTTTGGATCGGATATGGTATTGATTCTTCGGCTTTAAAAAAAAGATATCCACCATTGTGTTGTTCTTGAATTTTGTCACCTCCACATTGATTTCCCGGCTGTCCGCAGAGGCTTTCATATTCCGGCCATCATTCAGGATCATCTCTTTAAGCCCAAACAGCGCTTCACGGTCATCATCTTCATCTTCGTCTTCATCCGTATCCGGAGCATGAAGACGAGGGTTTTCTATTTTTTCCCGTCCGATATCCGGTTTGTTTTCCGGAATTTGAATCGTATTCTTGCTGTCTCTCTGGATCGAGTCAAATATTTCAGTTTCCAATGGGTCGGATTTTGCCGAATGTTGTTGATCAGCCATGGATCGACTTGTTCTTTCTTTTTTTGAATCATCTTTAATTGATATCCCTTCAGGTCTTTTCGGTAATACAACATTCTTTCTTTTTTTCAGTATATTCTGTTTATCTGAAACCGGATTGCCACTCTCCAGAAGCTTGATTTTAATTGTATAGGGCCCGATATCCAGATAATCGAATTTTCCAAGAATCGCCATCTCTGCTGATTGATTGTTGACCAGAACCTTCCCCTCCTTGTTCTGGGACATCACCACAATCTGATTGTTTTTCAGATAAACAATCGCGTGGATAGCTGAAATATCATTTCCCTTCAGGACAAGATCCGCCTTTTCACTGCTGCCGATGATGATTTTCTCTTTGTAAAAGCAGTCCCATCCGACATGAACATCTTTTTTGAAAATGAAAAACTGAGAAATCAAGCATCCTGCGCCGGACTCTTTTTTATCGGTTGGAATGGTTTCAAATCTTTTTTTCTCAAGATGTGTATTCTGGTAGTTCATTTTTCCTTCCCCGGATCGTTCTTATGGTATAAAGTTACGGTTTTTTCGAACCTGTTTTCCGATCCTTTTCCACTTCTTCAAATTGAAAATCTTCCAGAATTTCATCACGGTAATCGGACCGGCACTTCAGCATGCTGCTGATGTCTGTTTTTTTTCGCTGCAACAGGTACACAGCCCCTGACTTGATGGACTGCCCCATGATATATGAGTTCCCGAAATCGATTCGATTCGTCAGAGCTGTTTTTTCCGGATCCTGTTTGCCGGAAGTTCCTGTTTCGCTGGAGGTTCCAGCAAGGGAACTTCCAAAACCGGAACCCACCACCAGTAATAGAGCAATAAGCACAGTCTGAATTGATTTTTTGATGCCTTTTTTCATGGGTACAGTTCCTATTCCTTCTTATTTTTTTAATACCCCGAACTGAAAATTGGGGTATCCTGCCATTCCGGCAGTTTTAATGATGCTGTTGACTGTTTTAAAAGAGAGCCGTTTGTCGCATAAAAAAAGAATCGAAACCTCTTTATCCGCTTTTGGATCACCATCTATTTCCTCTTTATGGTATGCCATCAACTCCTTATACAGCACTGAATCTTCCAGCCTGGTTGGATTCAGCCCTTCGATCTTTCCATCCTGAATCCCGGCAATCCGCTCATCCCCCAGATACAGGCTGTCCCGGGACAGAACCAGTTTGATATTGTCATTGTAATCCAGTTTTGCATCGGACACCGGCAATTCCAGATTTTTCTCCAGGTTCATGGTTTCCGGTTTATCCGAAAATGATACAAGCAGGAAAATCAGAATAATGGTAAACATGTCCATCATGGAAGTTAATTGCAATTTGGGTGGAACAAACTGCCGGTTTCGTTTATTTCGTCTGCCAAGTGCCATTGATGATTTCCTCAGATTATCAATATACCCGATCAACCTACTTTCCCGGAAAGAACTACTTTCGGAAACAGGGGGCTTTCATTATAATACCTTGCTACATCCATTGTCTGAATGATTGTCTCATACACGACATCTTCCTCCGGTATAATAATCACCGTATCACTGGCAGGAAAACCGGACTTGATCTTCTCCAGACAATCCGATAATGCTTTCATGGTCTGTTCATCACTGCCCTTTCGATCAATCGTTCTCTCCAGACCCTTCAGCAGTTCTACTCCAACCTCCCCTGAAAGGGCAGATACGTCGATCTGCTTTTCCTTGATTTCCACAATGACAGTCAATTTGATTTCCTTTTTCGCTTCCTCTTCCATATCTTCACTCTGCTGGGAAAGAACCGGTACGGAAGTGTTGATCGCCTTCAGATGGTAAAAGCTTGCAGACATCAGCAGGAATGGAATCAATACGAGAAACAGATTCATGACCGGAACCATATCCGGATCATCCTCTTCCCTATTGGCTTTGCGCTGTTTTCTCAGGATTGACATTGCAGCTCCTTTTCCCTCTTGATGGATGAAAGGACGTTGAACAGGCTGAGTGCTTTTGTCTCCAGTTGCTCAATGATAAATTCCCCCCGGTTGTTGAGGAAATAGAAACCGACCAGACAAGGAATCGCCACAATCAATCCAAAAGCCGTGGTCAACATTGCAACCGATATACCACTTGCAAGTACCTCCTGCTTCATGGCTCCTGTTGCCGTACTTAAACCTTCAAAAGCGCTGATCAGACCGGCAATCGTTCCCAGCAGGCCAAGAAGTGTTGAGATGTTTGCAAACATGGTAAGCAGATTGATGCGGGCTTTTACAAAGGGTATCTCTTCCAGTATTTTTTCTTCCAAAGCCCGTTCAATATCCTTATCCCGCTTGTCCGACTTCAAAAGACCCGCCTTTAAAATCCTTCCCAAAGGATGTTTTTCAATCCTTGCACACTCCTCCATTGCTCCCCGGAAATTGGTTTCATGAAGTCTTCTCAAAATTTTTTGAAACGGACTGTCCATGTTCAGTTTCAGACGGAAATAAAGGAAGCTCACCCTTTCACAGAACAAGGCAAACGCCACAATTGAAACCACCAGAATGACATACATAAACATTCCGCCGCTATGAAATAGTGCAAACATAAAACCTCTCCTTGATGATTGTTGCCGTATATTTTCGACTCTCCAAAACCATTTTATTCATGACTGTTCGCAGTTTCAATTTGTATGCCACTACCGAAATAGCATGGCAACATTCCATATTAATTACATATTTTTATGTTTTCGTTCCTCCTTCCACTATATTATGCTTCATTGAACTTTCTATATTTCACGGCTGCATGCGAAATATCGTCACTGTTCCCTTATTTCATCAATTGAGCCGATTTCAAAAGTCCATGGGATCATACTCCCCTGTAATCCAGGTTTTCCCGGATTTTGATATCGCGGAAAAAAAGATAGAATTGTGCTTGCAAAACCAATTGAGATTGTTTAAAAAAGCATAAATGTTGACGGGCTGGAAAGACGAATTCAGGATTGCTCCTATTATGATAGCTGAGAACAGGCAGACATACACCATACTGAAACGCATGTTGCAATTCATTGCCGCACCTACGGTGACCAATGTCGCATTACCCGTAGGTATTACAGTTATTCTGTTTATCGGCGCTGTTTTTTTCCTGACCCTGCCCTCATTTGAATCCAATCTGATGTCTACAAAACGTGAAACCATCAAGGAATTGACATCCCTGACCTGGGAGATCCTGAACAATTTCGAAAAAAAAGTTCAAACCAAGGAGATGAGCCGGTCTCAGGCGCAGCAACTGGCCAGAGAATACATCCGTGATCTGCGGTACGGACCGGAAAGAAAGGATTATTTCTGGATCATTGATATGCATCCCTCTATGGTGGTGCATCCTTATCGGCCTGAGTTAAACGGTTCAGATCTGACCAATTATAGCGATCCGGAGGGAAAACATCTTTTTGTCGAATTTGTAAAAATCGTAAAAGCAGACGGGCAGGGTTATGTCCAATATATGTGGCAATGGAAGGATGATCCTGACCGGATTGTTCCCAAGCTTTCCTATGTAAGAGAATTTAAACCCTGGGGATGGATCATTGGAACCGGAATTTACCTGGAAGATGTACAGACAAGAATCCATCAGCTCAGCCTAAATCTTCAATATCTCTTTTCCGTCATACTTTTTTTCATCATTCTTCTTTCCTTATACACAATCTGGCATGCCAGACAAAATGAAAAGAAAAAAACCATTGCCGAAAACACCCTGAAAATCAGTGAGGAGCGATACCGGACCATCCTGAATATTTTCGAGGATGGATATTTTGAAGTGGATCTGGCCGGTAATATGGTTTTCTGTAACGATTCCATGAGCAAAATTGCCGGCAATCGAAAAGAAGAACTCATAGGAATGAATAACCGTAAATATATGGATGATGAAACAGCCTATAAGGTCTACAAAACTTTTAATGAGGTATTCAGAACCGGGAAACCGAATAAAGGAATTGACTGGAAGATTTCCCGGCCGGATGGTACAAGTAGATGGATTGAAACATCCGTGACCCTTCTATATGATTCGGATAACCAACCGGCAGGTTTTCGGGGCTTTGTCCGCGACATCTCGGAAAGAAAAATCGCTGCACAGGAAAAGGAAGCACTTGAAAAACAACTGCGGTATTCCCAGAAAATGGAATCCATGGGTACACTTTCCGGCGGAATCGCGCACAATTTTAACAATATCCTGAGTATCATCCTCGGTAATACGGAAATCGCCATGGATGACGTGCCGGAATGGAATCCGGCCCGGAAAAATCTGGCGGAGATTCGAAATGCAACCCTCCGGGCCAAAGATGTGATACAGCAACTTTTAATTTTCAGCTGGAAAGCCGAAGACCAGTTGAAACCCATAAAGCTCGATATGGTTATTGAGGATTCCCTAAAACTTTTGCGAGCCTCTGCCCCACCCAATATCACGATCCGGAAAACGGTTCATGATCCAATTGGCATCGTCATGGCCAATCCCACACAGATACACCAGATCATTCTGAATCTATTTACAAACGCTGTTCATGCCATGGAAAACAGAAAAGGGATGCTGGATATCGAACTGTCCAATACCTTTATTGATAAGCCTGATTTGAACAGCAATCATTGTCTTTCTGCCGGGAATTATGTCCAACTTGAGGTTCGCGATAATGGAGAAGGAATTGATGAAGGTGTGATCGAGAAAATTTTCGACCCCTATTTTACTACCAAAGAGGTTGGTAAAGGTTGCGGAATGGGACTTTCCGTGGTACACGGCATTGTCAAAAATTATGGCGGGGATATCAAGGTGACAAGCCGGATCAATGAGGGAACCAGTTTTCGTATCCTGTTCCCGATGGTGAATGTTGAATGTGAGGAAGAGAAAAAAATATCCTGTGAAATACCCGAAGGGAACAGCACAATCCTGTTTGTGGATGATGAAGAATTAATCGCGCAGATTACACAAAAACAGCTTGAGAGACTGGGGTATCGTGTGCAAGCGGAAACCAATCCACTCAGGGCTCTGGACAAATTAAAGGCTGAACCGGATCTTTTTGATCTGGTGATCACCGATATGACCATGCCGCAACTGACCGGAGAAGACCTGATCCGGGAAATCTTTAAAATAAAACCCGGACTACCTGTCATTATCAGTACGGGTTATAAAGATACGATTACAGAAGCGGTTTCAAAAAAGATCGGAGCCAAGGGGCTGTTGATGAAACCCTTTGGTATCAATGAACTTGCGGCGATGATCCGGAATGTGCTGGATGCAAAAAACAAAGCGTTGTGATGGAAATCGGATACGGATTACCATTCCGGCATCAAAAAAGGCATACCACTCCTTCTGGTATATGCTTCCTTAAAAAAATCTGCAATCATCTCCTTTGCTATACCGTCTCGGAGAAAATAATACCGGTCAATTCTTTCATTCTTTCCTGAAGAGAAATCAGTTCCTCAGGAGGAAGCTGCCGGATCACCTCATTGGTTTCCTGATTGGTAATGGTGACCACCACCCGATCCGTCTTTGTATCCACACGAAATCCGATGCTTGTTTTCAATACATCCATGTATTTTTCCAGTGACTTTATGATCGCCTCGGTTTCACGGACTGAAACCGGTTGTGTCCCGGATTTTCCCTCATAGATATTGGCTTGTCTTTTTGAATCCACTTCTGAGATGTTTGGGATTGATGTCCTTTTTACTTCTACTCCATTCACATCCATAACTACCTCCTTTACAAATTGCCTTTCTTTTCATTGATTTTATGCCTGTCAGGGAGATCCGGAAATGCAAGCTCTCCCATACCCCCTGAGCGCTTTCATTCCCTGCTGGATCAGTCTTTTCCGATGTGTCAATTTTTGCCGGTATTCCGCGGTCAGTCCGGCGATGCATTTTTCCTTACAGATGATCTTTTCCAGCCTTGACCTGCATTCCTTGTTTTCCAGATTATCGTTATCTGTATTCCAGTCTTTGATATGAAATCTGAGCTGATTCTTAAGTTCCTCAAAAGCCCTGGATCTTTCAAAATTCAGGATTCTCATATCCGGGCTCTGATTCCCGGAATCTGAAATTGCTTGCAGATGAAGGGACTGCATGGCTTCATACTGATCCAGAGCCAGCGACAATTTTTTAGGCGAAAATATCATAACCATTTCCTTTTAAACAGAAATCGATGTGCTTTTTCCATTATACGAACCATAGTTGTTAATTGATCTGCCTGAGTACCTTATACTGGATACCGGTTCTTCCTTTGGTTTGTCCTCCACATAAGGTATGGTGACCTCTTTTTTGTCTTGAATTCCCATCACATTTTTTTCCCAGATCTCCTTCAGCCTGGCGATATAAGAATATGACCGATCCAGTATTTTTACATCATTATGGATAGATACCTTTGGCAGCTCCACCAGGATGGCGGTATACAACCCTCTCAGAAATTCAACGGAATCATCCTGAATACTGATATCCAGGCAGGCGTTCAGTTCCGCAACAATGGCGATAACCCTGCCTATATTTTCTCCTCTTTTCTGAACATCCCCCTGCTCAATCCCCTCTTTTGCGATCCGAATATATTTTAAGGCCCCATCATACAACATCAGGATAAGCCTCTTCGGATCCATGCCTTCAAAATGGGTACTTCGATACGTATCATATCCGGTACATGATGTCATTCGTGGTCTCCTTTTTTACCTTATTTAATCATTGATTAGGATCAGTTTTTATTGCCCGAGGATTCAGCGCTGCTGAAAACACTCGTGAGATAAGTTGCCTGTGCATTCATCTGCCCGATATACATATCCAGTTCCACAAAACGCCGGGCAAGAAGATCATATCGCTTATCCAGACGGGCTGTGGAATCCTCGATATCTTTCTCCAACTGGGATAGTTCATTTTCGGAAAAATCCGTTTCCGTTTGTATCACACCGGTGGAACTGGTCAGATTCCGTAACTTTTCATTTAGAATATCCCCCAATCCAAGACGGCCGGTATCCTCATCTGTAACAAAAAAGCCTGCCAGATCCTCACGGTTTGCTGCGATCGCGATGTCCAGGGCTTCTTCATCAATTGTGATGGTTCCATCCCGGTTGATCTCCACACCCAGATCAAACAGACTTTGAATACCCGTATTGGTTTGGATCATTGTACTTATAATGCTGTTCAACTCGGTCGGCAGTCCTTTGATGCCATAAGAAGTTGCAAGAAGTCCCCATTCTTCCGTTTCCGCATCATACCCGCTGTGGTTTCGGATCTCCTGGATCGCTTCATTGTAGGCTTTAATCATTTCTATGATCTCGGTTCTCACCAGTTCATCATCTGCCGATGTTGTGATGTTCACCTCTCCCACACCCTCCAGTGTCAGTTTGACGCCCTGGATGATATCACTGATTTCCGTATTCACCTGACGCTGATAAAGAACACCGTCAACGCTGATCTCGGCATTCAGAGAGGCACCTTCCGCACCCTGGACTTCGATCATCTGCATGCCGCTGATGGTTATCCGGTTGTCCTCGCCGGTCTGATTGGCGGTCAGAACCAGCCGGTACGGATTATCCTTGCTGCCGTCGTTGATCACCTTTGCCGTAATCCCGGCATTTTTTACATCACTGTTGATGAGATCTGCGAGTTCATTAAACGTGGTGTCTGCCTCAACGGAAACAGCAACCGCCTCACCGTCACCCAGCGTATAGGAAAATTCAACAGCCGGTGCCTTGAATTGAAAATCTTCCGGCTGCACGGTAACCATGACGCGGTTCGCCTCGGTGCTGCCTTCGGCAGAAGACGCAATCCTAAGATAATACAGGTCATCCTCTCCCTGAAAGGTGGAAGCGGTTACATACTTTCCGCCAAGCCCATCCTGATTGCTTGAATCCGAATTGATCGAATCCACGATATCGTTCAGCGTTGAGCCCTGGGGAAGGATCATGCTGATCGTTCGAACCGAATCGCCTGAGCCGTAAGTAATGCTCATGACTTCTTCTTCATCTAAAACCGAGGATGAATCTGCGCTGCTGAATCCGGTTGTCGACTCCTGACTGGTGGGGATATAGGTTGATGTGTCCGTACTAGCCACCCCTGCCGTCTGCCAGGAACTCTTGGTTGCCATACGAAGTATCTCAATCGCATTCGAGGTCACCGTGGCTCCGGAAAGAACAGTAGCCGAAGCAATATCTTCATCGGAACTGGCAACGGTCCGCTCCAGAAAATTGGATTCTAGAGACAAGGTCAGGGCATGTGACTTTACCGCAATCAGCTTTGCTTGCACTTCATCATATTTGGTCAGCCGCTCTTCGATAACCTTGATCTCATCTTTCATGGCATCAATGGGCTTTTCATCGATTTTTCGAAAATCCTCCAGCATCTGCTGAAGTTCAAATCCTGAACCCACACCGAGACTTGTCACACTGCCTAAAGAAGCCATACAGATCTCCTGATTTTAACCTCTGCGGAACCCAACCAACCAGCCAACGAGCCAACCGGCCAACCGGCCAACGGGCCAACGGGCAAACCGGCCACCCCCTATTAAGTACCATCGGCAGAATATGAAAAAAACTTGAATAAAAAAAGGGCCCTGGAAAATTTCCAGGGCCCTGGTTAAAGGTTTCAATTAATCAGCGAGTTATTGAAGAAGACTCAGTATCTGCTGAGAGGTTGCATTGGCCTGGGCCAGTGCGAATGTGCTGGCCTGCATCAAAACCTGCATCTTTGTAAAGTTTGATGCTTCATCTGCAAAATCCACCTCACGGATACTGGATTCCGCAGCCTTTACATTGACGGTTGTGGTTGTGATATTGGCAATGGTCGAATTCAATTGATTCTGAGTAGAACCAAGATCCGCCCTGACCTTGTCCAGATCTTTCAACGCTGCATCTGCAATGGCAATGGTTTTCTGTGCCGATTCCTGAGTGAGTACACTCACATTTGAGAGCCGATTCAACTCAGTGTCGGTTATATCGGTCGTGACCGATCCGGAGCTCTGGTTGGCACCCAGAACACTGCCTGCCGCCAGAACCGAACCTTCCTGCAGACTCATCTCCACGGTAATGCTGTTAACACCCGATGTGGTGATATTGTCGGTCAGCACCGTACCGGTGGTGTATGTCTTACCATCTGAGGCAACAATGTTATTGGTCAGGTAGGTGCCTTTAGCGATCACGCTGCCTGCGGCCAGGGAAGATCCCCCAGCCAGGTTCATGCCGCCGTCTCCGCTTACGGTTTCAGCGTTGGCCAGGGTGATAGCACCGCCAAGAGTCGATCCATTCACCAGAACCGAACCGCTGCCGATGGTGGAACCGGTTGCAAGGTCCAGATCTCCTACCAGTTCCAGATCGGACGCCAGGGTGGCATCACCGCCGACAAGCGAACCTGCTGCAATCAAGGTACCAATATTGTTCTGGATTACACTTCCGGATGCCAGATCCATGTCACTGTTCAGGGTCATGGCGTTGACCAGGGTCATGCCGGATGACAGTGTAGCGTCATTGGACAGGATGGAACCGGTCTGCAGCACGCTGCCGTCGGCAATCGTTGACCCGGCACTCAGGGTCATATCGCCGCCAAGGGTGGCGGTGTTCTGCAGGGTGATGGCTGTACCGACCGTTGTGCCGCTTTCCAGGAAAGTGCCGGCGCCAAAGACATGACCGATCACCAACGTGTCTTCGCCAATCGTGGCTGCGGCAATGAGGGTAACATCCACACCAAAGTACCCGGAACCGCCGGCGGTGGTAGCTGTACCAACGATGGAACCGCTGCCGAAGCTGTGGCCGGTCACCAAGGTTACAGCACCGGCGGTACTGATGGTGGCTGCGGCAATGAGGGTAGCATCCACACCCAGATATCCGGAGCCGCCTGCTGTGGTGGCCGTACCAATGATGGACCCGCTGCCGAAGCTATGGCCTGACACCAGGGTTACAGCACCGGCGGTGCTGATGGTGGCTGCGGCAATGAGGGTAGCATCCACGCCCAGATATCCGGAGCCGCCTTCTGTGGTGGCCACACCAATGATGGACCCGCTGCCGAAGCTATGGCCGGAGGCCATGGTGTAGGCCGATGCAACAGCAAGGGTTTCCGCTGTCAAGAGGGTGGCTGCCCCGCCAATGGAGGAGCCGGCGGTGAAATCAGTACCTCTACCGATCACGGTCCCAGCTTCCAAAACATAGGCCGCTGTAGTAGTGATGGCCGAGGTCAGGGTGATGGCCGTATCTACGGAGGAACCGCTGGCGAGAACCGTACCGTTGATGAAGCGGCTGCCGCCTTGCAGTGTGTTGTCTGCCGTCAGGGTCTGGGCACCGGATAGGGTGGCTGTTCCTACAACAGCCGTACCGGCGGTGAGAACACCGCTGGTGGTATTGATATCCTGCGTGAATATCGTGCCCGATCCGATCACCGTACCGTTGGCCAGAGTACTGTTAGCGGCCACAGTGCTGCTGCTGGTGGTGGCGGCGGTATCACTAATGGTTGTATTATACTGGGTCGTGTGACCTGCGATCAACCTGGTGCCCACGGCCAGTACGCTGCCGGTCGAACCGGAAGTGGACAGGCTGGTGGTTGTGGTGTCAATCTGGACGGTCTGAGCCAGACCGCTGGTCAGGGTAGCGCCGGCAGCCAGAACCGTGCCGATAGCCAGGGTGGCGCCGGAACCGACAACGGAAACGCCCGCAGCCACTCCTGTTGCGGCGATGGTCAAGGCCACGCCGGAGAGACCGCTGGTGAGCCCTTGCCCGGAAGCCAGAACCGTACCCAATGCCAGTGTTGCGCCGGAACCTAAGACAGATAGCCCTTCCGCTATGCCGGTGGCGCCGATGGTCAACGCCACGCCGGAAAGACCGCTGGTGAGAGATTGCCCGGAAGCCAGTACCGTTCCCAACGCCAATGTAGCACCGGAGCCAAGTACGGATGCGCCGGCAGCCACGCCCGTGGCGCCGATAGTCAGGGCCACGCCGGAAAGTCCGCTGGTGAGCCCTTGCCCGGAGGCCAGGACCGTGCCAATGGCCAAAATCGAGCCGCTGACAAGGGTACTCGCGGAAGTCGCCGTACTGGAAGCGGCAATGGTCATATCCGACTGAATTTGCTCACTGGAGGAAATATTCAGCACCGTACCGGCCTGGAGGATGGAACTGGTGACGATGGTACTGGAACCGGTGGTGTTGGCCACTTCCTCAACCCGGCCATTGCCGCCGAATGTCGAACTGGCGCCGATAACCGTACCCGCACCCAGAACCGAATTCTGACCAAGGGCTGAACCGCTGACCAGGGTGGATGTCTGGGTGGTGGTGATGGCAGAAGAAAAAGTCCCTCCGGTGATGTTCTGATCGGCTGTCCAACCGGCACCCAGGATAGAGTTCTGGGCTAGTGTGGACCCGGTGCCCAGGGTGGAGTCGATGGTGGTGGTGGTAGTGCCGGAGGTTTCCAGATCACTGGAAATGGCCACAACCCCGCCGTCGCCTACATCAAGGACCTGAATTTCAGCCGAACCTTCCTGATTGAGGGTTATATAACCAAAGGTACTCATGTTGGTTCCCCTGAAAATGGCATCGGTACCAAGACCGCTGCCGACCGCACTGCTGTAACTGACCTCCAGGGCTCTCTGGTCGGTGGATGTCATGGTCATAAAGCCGGCGTTGTCCACGCTGGCAACGACACCGTGCTGGGAGGTTTTCTGGTTGATGGCCTTGACCAGGGCGCCATCCGCGTCATTGGCCACAACATTCAACTGTCCGATGTTGACGCCGTTGATAGCAAAATCCGTATCCGTGGTGCCGCCGGCAATATTGAGAACGGTCTTGCTTTCCACCTTGGCCGATGCGGAAATACCCAGAACATCACTCAGTTTGTTGATGGCGTCCGCCAACGCACCCAGGCTGTTTTCCCGGGAGTTGTTGTACTGAACGTTGGTGGACTCGACCAGGAAACTTCTGTTCTGCAGGTTGCTGTAAATGGCCAGCTCCACGGAACCGGCCTGGTCGCCGGTTAGCGCCAGCTTACCGGTGGTGACATGACCGATTTTGGTGGACTGGGAAGAGGCGATGGAAATATTGACCGTCTCTCCGGAATAGGCGCCCACCTGAAACTTCTTGTTGGTAAAATTACCGAACAGCAGTTTCTGGTTGTTAAAAGCCGTCGTCTTGGCAATGATATCCAATTCTTCCATCAGTTTGGTGATATCCGCCTGAATGGCTTTCCGGGAATCGGTCGTCTGACCGTCCTGGGCTGCCTGGATGGCCTTGGTTTTAATCGTGTTGACAATGTTAATGGATTCTTCCAGGGCGGCATCAGCGGTCTGCACAATGTTTATTCCGTCATTGGCGTTCCGGATGGCCTGGCCCAGACTCATTGCCTGGGATTTGAGGGAATCAGCGATGGCCATGCCCGAAGCATCATCGGCTGCCTTGTTGATGCGCAGACCGGAAGACAGCTTCTCCAGTGAAGATGACAGCAAGCCATCATTCTTAAGCATGTTTTTGTGGGCGTTCAACGCCGATACGTTGGTATTGATTCGTAATGCCATGATCTAACCTCCATGTGTGGGTGACGGGGATTCCTTTCCCCATTTTGTGAAATCATTGATAGAAAAGATAACTTATTGTTTTAAGGTAGAAACTTAATTCGTTTCGATCACCTCCTTTGGATTTTGACAGATAATTGCTGAGCAGAAATATTTGACTCTACACAAGATAAATCGACAAATTGGGAAATTTCTTGAGTGTTTTTCCGGTTCCCTATGTTATTTATTCCAGGGTTAGATATAAAAGGAGAGAATCAATAGGATGCGCGGTATTGAAAAAGGTCGATGATGCGCTGGGCCCGGTGGCAATAGGTGTGCTCGGCAAGCACCCGTTCCCTGCCCCGGGCTGCGATTTCCAGCCGCAGATCCGGATGGCTCCGGTAATAATCCGTCAACTGGTTTAATTCATTCAGGTTGCGATAGCAGGCCACTTCCCGGCCCACATCAAACAGTTCATCCAGGGCGGTTCGATAATCCGTAAGCAGGAAAGCCCCGCATGCAGCCACATCAAACACCCGCTGATTCACGGCTGCGGACAACTGGCTGCCGGTGACATTCAGATTGATCCGGGCCGAATTATATACCAGGGGCGCCGTCCGATGATAATCGACCGGGCCTTTCAGATGCAAGCCGGGTTTGCTCAGACGGTTCCAGCCGGGACCTCCGTAGACGTGCACCCGCAGGTCGTCCGGCAACAGGCGGATGGCATCCATGCGGTCACGGGCTCCGATTTCATCATATATGGAAAGGATAAAGGAGGTGTAATCATCCCGCCTGGAAAAATCGTCCAGGGCCTTTCGGGTTTCATCCGGGAAACCATCCCGAAAGGTATGAATGATTTCCGTCACGGTAACACCCGGGTGCCGGCGGACCTCATCTACAATATTCCGGGCAAAACTGATGAGCCATTCGTGCCAGCCATTCTGAGTCCGCTCCAGATCATAATCCGCTGTCGTGCTGACCGACCCGATAAAACCGACATCTGCCTCAAATTCCGGTTCCGAGGCAAGGGGCTGAAATATCTTTGGATTGGTGGCCAGTGGCAGATAAAAGGCTTCCTTTTTATGCTGCTTGCGGAATTCGGCAAGGTGGTTCCGATCCCAGATAAAAACCGTATACCGGGGGGAATGCAAGGTCAGCATGGAACTGATAAAACCGGTCAGGAGCGGGTTGTCGAAAAACAGAGAGACATAATCCAGGTTCAATTCCTCGAAAAAATGGCGTTCCGGATCATTAGGGGGCAGTGAAATAAACACGCTGTTGCCATATCCGACGGCAAAATCCGGCTCGAACTGCTTTAATTCTTTTCGGATATTTTCAAAATAGGTGATTTTTTCCTCATCGGATGCCATGGTTTCCAGAAGACGGAAATCAATCAGGAAAACGGAATGACCCAGCTCTTCAAACGCTGATGCAAAATCCAGCATAATGTTGGGGGCGGCAATACCTTTTTCAATGACAACAACAACATGATATCTGGTTTTACGCTGATCCAATTAAAAATTCCTTATTTTTTAACCTGTTACGGGTTTCCTGAGCAGCAGATGATATTGGCTGGTAAGAAATTCTACGGTAGCCTCTATAGTGAACGAAAACAGCCCGAAACATTGCTGCAAATCCGACGAACAATCCTCTCCACGCATATGCTTCTGATAAATTTTATCATAAAATTCCAGAATCGCCGGCTGAATGGGCCGGTCGTTTAAGTCTGCATGCCATTTGGCATCGCAGATGGTTCTTGCCATGCGATCAAGAATAAAACCTGCGTTTATAAACATCTCCAATGCCGTGTCTGCCGTGAAAAATCGGATATGGGTTTTATCCAGCAAACCGAGTTCGGTATAGTCAAACCGCCCGATCAATAAATGCAGCAGGATGAAAAGATTTCGCATATTCGGTATGCTCGCAAGCATATAGCCGCCTTCCCTCAGATAGGCTTTATGCCTGGTGATGACGGACCAGGGGTCATACAGATGCTCAAGGACATTGGTGTAGACAATCAAATCAAAATAATTTCGGTATTTTGTCGGCAGATCGATGATGCAGGCATCTCCGACGTAGACCTCGTCCAGGAGAAGGCGTGCTTTGGCTGCTGAGGATTTGCTGTACTCGATGCCGACAACTGTTTTATATTTTTTTTGGGATTTCAGATAAGATCCCAAGGCGCCTCCGGCGCAACCCACATCCAGCGCATGCTCCATGCCGTCCGGGGCCAGCGCTACCGCACCGGGAACTGTAAATTCATATTCCTTTTCATTTGCCTGCATATTCAAATTTCCTTTTCCCGCATGCCATATGGCGAATAAACATATTGGTGCAGTGTCTCTATAATATGCTGGAAAAATTGACTCCAGCTCTCCGCAGGCGATTGCCGGAAAATCCGCATGGTGGGATACCAGGGTGATTTGTTTTCGTGTGTTCCCCATACCCAGTAAGGCTGATGATAGCGCAGGGTCCAGACAGGCTTTCCCAAAGCACCGGCCAGATGAACCAGCGCCGTATCCACGGAAATGACCAGGTCCAGGTTCATTATGACGGCGGCCGTATCGGAAAAATCATGGAGTTCCGGTCCGAGATCCACAATACCGGCGCAGCCGGGCGTTTCCCGAAGCCTGTCCGCGGCCGGGCCTTTTTGCAGGCTGTACAGGTTCACGGACGGCAGGGATACCAGGGAAACAAAATGACCTGGATCACAGGAGCGAAAAGTATTTTCCGGATGGGCTGGATTGCCGGACCAAACCACACCGATGTTGAACCCGTTTCCGGAAATCCGGTCTTGCCAGTTTTCTATTTTTCCGGCCGGAGCATGCAGATAGGGAACCACCATGGGAATCGTATTTACGGTGGTCTGAAAGATCCCGGGAAGGCTCAACAGATGCACACCGGCATCGGCCTTTTTAGCGTTTTCCGGATTCGGTGCCGCCATCTCATCAATGGCGGACAGGGATTTCAACAAAGGGTGCAGGGCCGGAGGTGCTTCGAGAATAATCCGCCCGCAGCGATTTTTGACCAGGGGCAGATATCGGACAAACTGAATCGTATCGCCGAAACCTTGCTCCGCCTGAACCAGAATGCGTTTTCCAGACATAGGGCTTCCGTCCCAGGACGGCAGATCCGGATAGATTGGATTAGCCGAGAGCCAGTCCGGACGCCTCCGCCGCCATTCATATTCGGGCCAGGCTTCCCGGTAACGGCCGGTCAGCAGCAACAGGAGCGACCGGTTCACATGGGCTTCCGCATATCCCGGATCATCATGGACAGCATCCGCATACCGCTGGATAGCCTCATCATATTGGCCGAGTTTCTGCAAGGCCAAGGCCCAGTTATAAAAAATCCGGGAAGATGGCCCGCGGGTCGTCCGGATTGCCCGGCGGTATTCTTCGACGGCCTTTTCCAAATCCCCCTGAAGCTGGTACACGCGGCCTAGATTATAACGGGCCTCGGAAAAATCCGGCATCAGATTCACCGCACGGATATAGCAATCGACAGCTTCACTTGTTTTACCCATTTCCTGAAGGGTCAGGCCCAGATTGTTGAGCGCAATGACGTTTTCGGGCTGAAGCCGGACCGCTGCCTTGTAATTCTCAACGGCAGACCCGATATTTCCCTGCCGGTGGAGGATACTCGCCAGATTAAAACGGACTTCCGCCACATCCGGACGCAGACGCGCCAGATTGACATAGGCGTCAATGTAATCCGGATGGTTTTCAATCGCCTTTACATAACTGCCGATGGATAAAACCGGATCACCCAATGCTTCCTGAACTGCGCCCAGGCTGTTATGGAATTCAGGTGAACCGGGATTGACGGAAATGGCCCTTTGGATCAGCCGGGCCGCATCTTCAAAACACCCGGACTGGTAGGCGATGAGTCCTTTCAGGTGTAATGCATCGGCATGATCCGGCTCCTCGACCAAAATGGCCGAATAACTCCGGTCTGCTTCGGAAAGATTCCCATCCTGATGGCATTTCACCGCCGTTTTCAGCATGGCGTCGGTTTCCATTCCATCAGCTACAGGGTTGCCCATATTCCAGTTCTTTCTGCGGACCGATCTTAGAACATCCGTTGACCGCAATTCCGGATTTGACCTTGAATTGTTGATACGCTTCCAGAGCTGCCGGGAGCTGATCCGCAGCCATGTGGCAATCCCCGATTTTTTTCAGTATCAGGAGATGTTCCGGCAATGCCAGGATGCATCTTTCATAAGCCGCGATAGCATCCAGCGGCTGTCCGGCCGCTGACAGGTTATCACCCATGTTCTCCCAGTACCGGGCGTAATTCCGGTCCAATGCCACGGCTCTGTCGAGACTGACAATGCCCTTGGTAAAATCGTGTGCGGCAAAATGGACATCCGCCAGAAGCAGATGGAGCTCCGGATCATCTGCTGAAAGATCCAATGCTCTCTCATAACTCTCCGCCGCTTCTTCCGGATGGTTTTGCCGGACATGCATAAAACCGTTCAGGCAGCACAACCGTTTTTTGAGATCTTCGGTCAGCAAGGCGGCAAAAGGTTTGTTCTGTTTCAGGGCATCATACCAGAAGCGGATCTCGCGTTCGGCAGAGAGCGGATTTCCATCCCCGGCTTTCGCTTCCATACGCTGCATCTCCTCTTCGAAAAGGGTTTTCAACGAAGTCCGGATGATGTCGCTGGATTCACAATATTGCAGTCCTCTCAGCAGAATGGTGCCGATATCATAGCCTTCCGACCGGAGGCGCTCCGCATACCGGATATAGGTGTCTCCCATCTTTTTCCGGAAGGTTTTAATTTGTTCATGGCAGGAGGAGTCTTTTTGACATGCTTCCCGGAAATGGAATTCCGCCTTGTCAAATTCGGTCTGACAGGCAGCGATCATCCCGAGGAACAGAGAAATCTCAGCCGGACCGCCGGAAACACCATCAAAAGGCTTCAACACGGATTGGGCCAGCACAATATCGTCTGATTCCAAATACAGCTTTGCCAGTTTCAAGCAGGAGGTGATGCTGTCGCCCTGTTTTTCCATTTCCCCGCGTATTTTGGCTTCCTGTAAAAAATGATGCATTGCCTTTGAAAGGTGCTGATGGAAAAAGTCCAGAACATTTTTTCTAACCCCGTTGATCTCGTCGAGCCGTTCCATGCTTTTCAGCAGCCACTCGATATATCTGTCCGGTTTTCCTTCCAGCATTTTAATGATATGCAGATGACGCTCGCTCCGACGGACACCTTCCAGGGTGATTTCATCCAGGTACTCCCATATCTGATTGGCTGCATCCACTTCGTCATGAAGCTTGTTAAGTTCAATAATCATCTGCTGAAGATTTTTGGGCAGCATCCTCAAGGAAGTATACATGCCGCCGCGCTGCTGAAGTTTTCCAATCTCCCGCGTAATTGTAATCGATCGGGCATCGGCTTTTTTGATCAGCTTCCGGAGATGGTTGACCTTGGAAAGTATGTTGCGCAGACTGGAAGTCAGCTCCCTGCCCGGATTCCGATCAACAACGGCGCTGCGGGCAGTGATGGCGGCAATGTTTTGATCCTCCATGCAAAATTGATCAAGGGCTTGTTGCAGCGTAAAAACTTCCGTTCCGTCGATATGGGCGCCTCCTTCGGTAGCATTGATGTAATGTCCCGGCGTTCCGGCGATAAACTGTTCAAAGTAGGCTTTCATACTGAAAAAACCACGGTTGGTCGGCACTTTCTTTCCCAGAACGCCGTCCACCCAGATAACGTCGCTGGATTGAAGAAAGGAGGTAATGGCCGTCTGGTTGGTTAAAACCGTTCCATCGGCATGATCCTTGTCGTCCGAAAAGGCCAGATCCTGTCCAATAAAAATAATCGGCGAGCAGCCCATGACCACGGCTGCCTGGAGACTTAAATGGGCCACGGTTTTAGCCCCCGGCATGGAAACGGAACCACCCAGGAGCATGTTGATGCGGTTTTCCAGAGGACGGCCGGTAAAGGTCCAGTACACCTGTGACGCGGGAAAGGTCTTGGGCATCCTGGGGGTCACCCAGGAGGAACAGATCAGCCCGATTTTGTCCGTATGGTTCAGCATCGGAATGGCACCGGCGATCTTCTCGAACGTAAACTCCTCCATATCAATGGAGGTGACAAAGTCCGGCCGCACCCCGTGTTTGATCAGTTTGGTCAGCACCGTGTCCGCGGCGATGATCACCGCCTTGTCCTTCGCCTGTGCAAGCACATGGATGTTTTTGTCCAGAGAAGGGCCGCCGGCCACAAGAATGGCAGGCTTGCCGGTGAAGGCACCCTTTACATGATCGATCAGCCGGTTATGGGGCATGGCGGTGAGATGGGCCAGACGGTTTGACAGAAAGTCGCCGCCAAATGCAAACAGAGTCCCACCGCCCACATTGCAATCGTTGACAAACGAAAATACCTTGTCATAGAGTTCATCATAGCCGGCCGGATCCAGACGAAAAGAGGGTACATGCTTGAGGGTATGAATGGCCTCGACCAGCAGTGCCCGGGTTGCCGGCATGAGAATCCCGTGGATGTCGGGCTCCGGTCCGATTCCCAGAAGCAGACGCGGGTCGGACAGCATAGGAGTCAGATCCAGATGGTGCATGGCCTGAAAGAGAATACCCGGGTGCCGGTCAAAAACCGCAAGATGACGGATATACGGCCTCTTTTTTAAAATGGTCATGGGGGCATATGCCAGCCCCATCCCGACCATGGCGATAAAGCCGGTGGATTCTTCCGGTACCATTGCCAGAAACTGCGGCACTTCCGCTTCCGGATCATTCTGATCATGAAGAAAGGTTTGTCGGCCTTCCTTGTCTGTTACAACCAGATTGAGTTTGCCGGATGGAGATCGGCGAATTTCCCCCATATGCTCAAAACGGTTTTCCTGAAAAAGGGTCCAGACATGCGGGTGAGTCTCCTTCAAAACAGCCATATTGGCATTGAAAAAATTCTCTGTTTTTGTACCCATTCAATTGCCTCCTTTTTTATTCAGCATAGGACAGCCGGCGGCAGCCGCATGCATCGGATATCAGTTCAGTGTCAGAAGCCGCTTGATCGGCAGCGGTCCCTGGATTAAATACCAGATCCCCAGCTCGTGACATTCCCGGCATATCGACTGGGCTCTTTTCAGGGTTTGGATTTTCTCCGGGGACAGATCGAACAGGTTGCCGATGCTGTAATCCGGATAGTCACGGTCCACCAGACAGCAGGTGAGCACATTGCAATGTTCATCCAGGACAAGATGGTCGAACTGGGGACATATGCACTTGCCGAAGGCGCGCAATTCCCGAAGCCTGTCCTCTACATGAAACAGAAACAGGGATTGGGTGGCCTCCTTCAGCCTTTCCGCTGTCATTTCAAGACGCAGATACCGGCGGTATTCCATCCAGTCCGCAATATAAGCAAAAGAGGGCAGGAGGCCGATATCATGCTCTTGGGCAAAGGCTGCCGCCGCTTCCAGCTCATCCATATTGGATTGATAGACATGATAGCTGCCGATGGTGCTGCCCGTATAACCGCACTCCCGGAAATTCACGAGCATTTTGGCGATATTGGTCTTCATTTTTTCAAAGTCCAGCATCTGAATCCGGTCATAGGATTTCTGACTGAATCCCGGCAGGGAGAGAATAACCTGTCTCAGATTCCGGAGAGCGTCAGGGGCCTGAAAAAAGACCGGCTTGGAGGCATTGGTGCTGATGCCGAAAGGAACATCCTCCTGATTGAGGATATCCACCAGATCCGTAAATTTCGGATGAAGCAGGGGTTCACCCCAGCTGAACAGCTTGACGACCGTTTTGGGACCGATCATGCCGTATTCTCTCAGATACCGGATGCCCCTTGCAAACAGATCCGGATCGATAAACGCCCCGGTTTTCCGGCCGGCCCTGTTTTTCCGGCCGGTGGCACACCACCGGCACCGGGCGTTGCACCTTCCGGATACTTCAAAATAGATATCCTCATAGGGCTCCACGATATACCTCCAGCCTTCAGGCCGATCCATCGGACAGGATTTTTTTCAAGTAGCCTTTCGGATTCATGGTCAACATGAATTTTTCACGTCCAATATCGATTTTAAAACAGTTGTCATTCCGCAAAAACTCCTCCAATGCCTCCATGGGTCCGGGCCCCCATTCCGGCCTTACGGGATGACCGTTGACATTGGTGTCTTCGACAATCAGATAACTTCCCGGTGTGACAAATCGGCTGTAAATTTGAAGCTCCTGAAGCACATGATCATACCCATGGTCCGAATCCAGGATGACAAGGATTGTTTTTTTGTTTTTCACAACCGCTTCCACCTCCCGGACAACCGATTCCGAGGTGGAAGATCCGTTGATATAGGTGATCCGGGGATGCTCGGTGACTCCGGAATACCGGTCAATATCGATGGTGAGAATCCGGCCGTGCTGCAAGGTATCGCATACATTGGCATAGTATAAAGCAGCGCCGCCGTGAAACGTCCCGGTCTCGATGATCAGATCCGGTTTAACCTCATGAAAGATTTCCTGACAGACCCATAGATCCAGAGGACATTTGATAATATGTCTTCCCAGGTAATAGGTATTCTCCCAAGTCTGATCCTTGATGGCATAATACAGCTGATGGAACATTTCAACGATCCGGTCGGCGGGGATGGCTATTGCCTGATTGTTGACCTGAAGCGTAAAGGTTAAATTGTTTTGAAGCGTCATATGATCTTTTTTCCCTTTGCGTTGAAACCTGTTAGTATTTCAATCGGCGCATATCGCAGAAAAGTTAAATGAAACTTTTTCATCAACTTCATGGAGCAAAACATATGCCACAAGGTCATTTTTTAAATAATCATCATAATAACAATGGATTGAAAAATTATCGTCTTTCAGGCAGGAAAAGGAAATAGGAAAAAAATTCAGCTTTCAGATGCTCTTATGGTGACGGAGCAGCCGCCGCTGATATGTTAAGGGTATAGGATGGACTTGTCAGAATATTACTGGCGCAGGAAGTGTCCGATGCGGTAAGAGAAAAACGGTAGCCGTTGGCCGGGGTCGAAGCTCCGGTTTTACGTAATGTTGCGGTATTGGAACCGGTGGTGACGACTACAAAACCACCTGGATTTGCACCTTGCCAGGTAATGACCCAATTGTCCATCTGCCCCCGAATGGGTCCGGTAATGGAAAATGGCCATTCACAGGTACTGACTGTACAGTCGAGGGGTGAAGTCAGGCCTGAAACCGCAAGTGTGCCGTTGGAAACGGTAAGCGGCAGGGCTGTTTCATCCATTCGCCCGTTGTTGTCCGTAACCCGCAATGTAACAAGGTAGACTCCGGCACACACGGTAATGTTGCCGGACAGTGCGCCGGTACCAACATCAGGCATGCCGAGATTCAAGCCCCCTTCCTGAGAGATGATCTGCCAAACATAGGGTGTGGCACCACCGGTGGCTGTCGGCTCGCTGCCGCTGGTCCAGCCGGTCTGGCCGATCAAAGCAGCGGGAAGAGTTGTGCTGGTTATGATGACCGAATCTGCGGCACAGTCACGGGTTACTGCATAATCGATTCCGATTTCATTTTCCGCCAGGGCGCGTTTGTAAATCTTTATTTCGTCAATCTGCCCGCCGAAAAAATTAATAGGATTGCTGTTTCCCCGTGCACCGATGAGCAGTTTCGCGGAGTTGACTCCGATGGCGCCGGTCTGTGAACGGGAATAGACAAGGCTGCCGTTTTTATAAAGACTCTGCTGATTACCATCATACACCAGGGTTGCATAGGTCCAGGTGTTGGCGGTTATCGGAAACGTATTCCCGCCGTCCCATACCCAGTGAGGCTGCCAGGCATACTGTACATATCCGCCATTCACGCGGGCTTCGTATAAATTTTCCTTGTTATAGATGATGTTCTCACCGTTTAATCCATTCCATTTGATCCAGGCGGAAATGGTAAATGGTGCCGTGTTCGGATCCAGATCACCGTCGGCAGGATCACCCAGGTCAAGATAGCCGCCATTGTTTGCGTCCGTTCGAGTAAAAATACCCGATCGGCAGATCTTGCCGCCGGAAGGCGTTGTTTGGGAAGGCCTGACGCCGGTCCCCCGGGCAAGCGCGCGACCATGGCTAAGGCCGGTTCCTGAATCCTCTACTTCATTTGCACTGCCGTTCCAGGGAAAATTTTCCATGCGGTATTCCGCAATCGGACCATCATAGCAATTTCCGCTGCATGCAGTACGGGTGATCTGGTAGATTTCCGTAATTTCCGCCAAGGTCAGGGCTTTATGAAAAAGCATCACCTCATCCAGCAGGCCTCTTAAATAGGTATGAAAACCCGCATATCCCATGGTAAACGGATCAGTGGATGTCCGCGGCGTCTGGCTATAATTGACAGATGCCCTTTCCGTATTGTCAATGTATACTTTCATGGTGGAAAGGTCATACACGCCGACCACATGATGCCAGTTTCCGTCATTGATTGTCACGGCTGTCTGGGAATTCCCATTGCCGCCGTCGGAATAAATCTGAAAAAGAACCGTTCCGTTGGTGGCCAGCCACAAGCCATAATTTCGATTGGTAGAATTGCCTTTTCCCACAAGCCTGACCCAATCCGCAGCATTTGCATGAACCTTGACCCATGCGGCGACTGAAAAAGCAGTGGTGCGCTGGAGTTCAGCATTGTTCGCCACGGTCACATAATCATTTGTGCCGTCAAACAGCCCGGCACGGCAATTCTTGCCGGAACCGATAGTGGTTGCGCCGTTCATGGCTGTTCCATCTAATACAAGTGAGCCTTCATCCTTCACTTCTCCGGAAGTACCGTTCCATAAACATTCATCCAGACGCCATTCCGCCACAAGATTGGCACTATATGGTGCACCTGCGCCGGCGGACGTGATTTCAATCGTATACGTACCGCTGGTAATTGTATTGGTCAGACAGGAATCATCCATGGCCGTAAGTTTAAAAGGATAGGGATTGACACGCGAGGTTGCGTTGCCGCTTTTCCGCAACCGGGCAACGGTATCTGAAACAGGATCGATCTGAAACCCTCCCGGATCCACTTCCGTCCACTGGATCGACCAGGCGGAAGGAGAAGTAGATGTAAAAGGCCCCACATAAGCGCCGCTGACGGAAAAATCCTGTGTGAAATTGGATGTGTTGACAATAAAATCAGCCGGAGTTCCCAATCCCGAGGGAGCCGGTGAAATTGCCAGAGACCCTCTGGCAACCGTTAATTGAAAGGTATGTGAATCGGTTTTCGCGGAATCATATCGATCTTCCACCCTGACATCCAGACTGTAATTTCCATCACATACGGTAACATTTCCGCTGAGGGTGCCCGAAGCCAGGCCAATGTCCAATCCGGATATGGCAGGTGTGGCTGCATCCAGGTACCAGTAATAATAACCGGAACCGCCGGTGGCCTGAAAAGAATGGCTGAAACCCAGCTGGCCAATCGTCGCCGTAAGAACAGCCGGGGTGGTGACAATCGAAACGGAAGTAGGCGGCGGACAACCATCCGGACAAACAGTCACACTTGCGCCGCAGCAGTCCTGATCATGGCAGTCAATGCGGCCGTCACTGTCATTATCAATTCCATCACTGCACAGTACGTTGGTGTTCTCGACACCGCTGCTGCCGCCCCCTCCTGTTCCCGTCCCGATCCCATAACCCTGCTGGCCGGAAACCGTGAAACAGGAACGGGCGATCATGAGGTCATCGTAGGTTGCTGTTACAAAACGATCCGGATTATCATAACTGGAATTGTCGGAACCACCGTTCAGTCCGTCAAAAAAACCACCAGCCGCATCCAGATCCTGAGGCCCCCCACTGACAATGACATAGGCCATGTTCGCGCTGCCGCCGACCGTGCGTTCAACATTCAGTTTTGCAGGATCGACCGGATCAGGACAGGCAGTTCCCAATGCTGTGCCCATGGTAGTTTTGTTGGTTGTGGTCAGATCGCTATTCACGCCGTATTTCATGCGATTGCCCCAGACATCATCGCCGGAAGAGAGCCCCAGTGTCACAAAAGGCAAATTACCGAAATAGGTGGGTGTCGCGGAATCCTCCACGCCGGATACACCATTGTCGGCAAATGGAAGACGCCCGTTTGCCGTAACATATCCCTGGATGGCATAATCCACCTTCTCAAGAATGGCTTGTGCCTGCTTGATTTTGGCAGACCGGATCAGCGTCGGAACAACAGTGGCGATGATGGAAATCACAATACCGGCAAGGACCATCACCACTGCCATTTCAATCAATGTAAAACCGGTTCGGGCTTGGGAAAAACGTCCGCGAAGGAGTGCATGAAAGTAATTTTTCATAATATGCTGAATAATAGAGAAATTTAAAAAAAAAGTCAATCTGAAAGATTGCCTGCTGATCGGCAATATTCCAATCCATGCTATTGGTTGATTTGACTCCATTCTGAAATCACATCATGAGGAAACCGTCTGCCCATCGGCCCGCAGGGTGGAGAGGATCTTTCAAAATATTTTTTCAGTGACCGTCCTCAATCACCGAAAAGTAATTCGAAATCTCGTGGAGTGATTATCTTTGTATCTTCATACTGTTTCAGCACCAGCAGATCCTTGTCACCTGTTACAAGATAGGCGGTTTTGGTTTCAGCGACACAAAGAAGAATAAGATCATCATCAGGATCACGACATACACCGGAAAGAACACCGACAGGATGGTACTCCTCATCCGCCGCTTCTGAAAGAACGGAAACAAAAAAGGCAATTTCCTGGGCAGATAGTAAAAACTTATTTTTTAACAACCTTTTTGTTTCATTTAAAACCGGTGTGCAGAGAATGAATGAAAAATATTTATGGCGCGCCCTTTTCAATATGTTGGCACAAATGCCGTTTGTGAGAAAAGCAGACAACAAAATATTCGTATCCGGAATCACTCTCACGAGATTTCTCTCAACATGTCTTCTTCAGTAACTATGCCTTTCACCTTGGCTTTTGTATAAAAAATCTTCTGTGCTTTGCGCAGCTTTGCTTCCCAAAGATAGAGACTCAAAGATTCCTTTACAATATCGCTTTTATTCCGGCCCATTTCCCTGGCAAAGGCATTTAAATCTTTCGCTATTTTTTCCGGCAGGCTTACGGAAAGAACTGTTCTCATAACAATCACCTCCTGTTTCACTACAATACACTACACATGCAAAAAGACAAGTGAGTATCGACTGAAGCAGATATGGCGAAAAAAGACGGTTCGGGTTCAGACGCTGTTTTTGATTGCGAAAATCCGCCGCCCATGTCATATCATTATTCCAAATTATCTCTAAAAATAGTATGGATTGACCATGTTAACCCAGGATAACAATACGACTCGTCCCGATATATCCCATCTCCGGATTGCACCTCAAGATAAAGAAGAGCGGCCCATCGGAAGATGGTTCCTTATTATAACCGTTATTGCAGTTCTGACGGTTGCTGCATCCATTTTTTTCTATTTTTTCCGGGAACAGGCTGTGACGGTCACGGTAGCCGACGCTGAACAGATCGTATCCGATCAGGAGCATACGATATTGAATGCCAGCGGATATGTAACCCCGAGAAGACGGGCCACCATTGCCTCAAAAATCACCGGACAGATCATGGAAATGCTTGTTGAAGAAGGGATGCTTGTTCAAAAAGAGGATGTTCTGGCCCGTCTGGATGATGCGAATATAAAAGCCATGATGAAAACGCTTGAGGCGGAAACGGACGCTGCAGAAGCTACGATTGCCGAAATCAGCGTTAATTTGAAAAACATGAAAAAAAATCTTGCCCGAAACCGGAGTCTGTATAAGACCGGAGTCATCACGGTCAAAGAACTGGATGATTCCGAAACGTTATTTGACGGGACCGCTGCCAGACTTGAACTCGCTCAAAAGCAGATCGATGTTTCACGAGCCCGCCTTTCGGAGATGAAACAGGAACTCGACAATTACACGATCAGAGCCCCTTTTGCCGGTATCGTGGTCTCAAAAGACGCCCAGGTGGGTGAAATCGTATCGCCCATTTCAGCCGGCGGCGGATATACCCGTACGGGAATCGCCACCATCGTGGATATGCAGTCTCTTGAAATCGAGGTCGATATCAATGAATCCTTCATTGCCAAGGTCAAAATCGGTCAGAAAGTCACAGCGACTCTGGACGCCTATCCGGAGTGGAAAATACCTGCCCGTGTTCGAACTGTCATTCCCACGGCAGATCGTCAAAAAGCAACGGTTAAGGTGCGCATCTCCTTTGACGATCTTGACCCGAAAATCTTACCGGACATGGGCGTTAAAGTCTCTTTTATGGAAGCAGCAGCCGTACCGGAAACCAATGCAAACCGGGTTCGTGTACCCCTTGAATCTATCCGGCAGGATAAGGATAATACAGTTACCTTTATATTCAAAAACGGAACCGTTGAAAGCCGACCCGTTAAAACAGGACCGTCCAATGGAAAATTCATTGAGATTCTCGCCGGAATTATGCCCGGTGAACAGGTGGTCATCGGAGACATTGTCAATCTTCACGATGGACAGAAAGCAAGATTGGCAGCAAATCAGTAAGCTCCAATTCATTTTGCTCCTGGCTTTCATTTTCAGATACAACCCTAAAAACAAGGCGGATTGATTATGGCCAATAACCGGCAAACGCAAGATTCTCTGATTACCGTAAAAAACATTCATAAAAACTACACCCGCGGCAGCGAAACCATTGAGGTGCTGAAAGATGTAAACCTGAATATCCATAAAGGCGATTTTGTCGCCTTCATGGGTCCGAGCGGTTCCGGCAAGACAACGCTGCTGAATCTATTAGGCGGACTTGATTTTCCGACTTCCGGTCATATTCTCATCGACGGCCGGGACATCGCCGGCATGTCATCGAAAAAGCTGACCGCATGGCGTGCGCAACACGTGGGGTTTATTTTTCAGTTGTATAATCTCATTCCGGTGATGACTGCATTCCAGAATGTCGAACTCCCGCTCTTGTTGACCCGGCTTTCCAAAAAGGAGCGCCGCCGACATGTGGAAACCGCCCTTGCCATTGTCGGATTGTCGGATCGGATGAGTCATTATCCCCGCCAGTTGTCCGGCGGCCAGGAGCAGCGCGTTGCCATTGCACGGGCCATTGTCACGGACCCCGCTTTCCTTCTTTGCGATGAGCCCACCGGTGACCTGGATCGAAAAAGTGCCAATGAGATTCTCGATCTTCTCACCCGTCTTGTGAATGAACATGAAAAAACCCTGTTGATGGTGACCCATGACCCGCTTGCCGCCAAAAATGCCGGGACCCGATTCCACCTTGAAAAGGGGGTTCTGACCGCCAATTCACAGGGGGAAACCGCATGAAATTCCTTCCCCTCCTGCTTGCCAATATCAGCCGGAAAAAAATGCGGACGATTCTTACCGTTGGATCGTATACCGTGGCCCTGTTTCTGTTCGGCCTGCTTGGCGTTATCGACATGTCTTTTAATCAAGGCCTGGAAGTGGCCGGAGTGGATCGTCTGATTGTGCGGAATAAAACCTCCCTGATCATGCCCCTTCCCATCGCTTACAAGGAAAGGCTGAGTCAAATCAAGGGTGTCAAGGACGTTACCTTTGCATCCTGGTTCGGCGGTGTATATCAGGAACCGAAAAACTTCTTCGCCCAGTTTGCCATCGATGTCGATACCTATCGGAACATGTTTCCGGAATTCGAGATTCCGGAAGACCAGTGGGATGCATTTGTCCGTGACCGGCAAGGCTGCATCGTAGGGCGAAAGACGCTGGATCGTTTCGGCTGGAAAATCGGAGACCGGATTCCCATTCAGGCCACCATTTACAGGGGGCTATGGGAATTTAACATCCGGGGCGTTTATGATGCAAAGCGCGAAGCAGACGATACCACCCAGTTCTGGTTTCATTTCAATTATCTGAACGAACGGACGCCCTTTATCAAAGATTACGTCGGCTGGTATACGGTTCGCGTCCATAACCCGGACAATGCTGCCCAAGTCACGAAAATTATCGATGAGCGTTTTGCCAACTCCTCCTTTGAAACCACCACGGAAACGGAAAAAGCCTTCATGGCGGGATTTGTAAAACAATTCGGCAATATCAAATTAATCATACTGATCGTCGGAAGCGTCGTCATGTTCACACTGCTTTTGATCACCGGCAGCAACATGTCCCTTTCCATCCGGGAAAGAACCAATGAAATCGCCATACTCAAGGCCATGGGTTTCAGCCCCACACATATTCTCACCCTGATCCTGGCGGAGTCCATTGGATATGCGGTCATTGGCGGTTTCCTGGGGTTGAGCCTATGCAATCTCTTTACACTCGCAGGTGATCCAACCAATGGTTTATTGCCGGTTTTCTTCCTTTCCAATATAACCGTTATTCTGGGTGTCGGTATCACCTTCATGGTCGGCCTGATTTCCGGTTTCATTCCCGCCCTGATCGCCATGCGTTTAAACATCGTCCAAGCCCTGAGGAGTGTATAATTATGGCTATTCCAATGATTTACAATGTACGCAGCATTCAGGGACGTTTCTCTTCCACACTGGTGGCGCTGCTTTCCATTGCAGGAGTCGTTGCAGTACTGGTGGCCACGATGGCCATGGCCAAAGGATTCAAAAAAACACTGGTGGCTTCCGGTTCTTCACAAAATGCCATCATCCTGCGGGGTGGTGCCACATCCGAGATGGAAAGCAGCCTGGAGCTGGAACAGATTAAAATCATCGGGGATGATCCGCGTGTTGCCCGCGACGCTTCGGGCCGTCCCCTGATCTCAGCCGAAGTCGTCGTCATCGCCTCCCTGCCCCTCAGTACTACCGGAACCGATGCGAACGTTCAGATCCGTGGTGTTTCCCAAAACGCTTTCGTGATCCGTGATACGGTCAAGCTGCTCAAAGGCCGATTCTTTACACCCGGCCTGGCTGAAATCGTCGTTGGTAAATATGCCCATGAAACCTATCGAGGTTTTGATCTCAATAAAACCATTCATTTCGGCGGCATCGATTGGACCATTGTCGGCATATTCGACGCCGGCGGCAGTGCATTTGACTCGGAAAGCTGGTGTGACGCCAATGTGCTCAATCAGGCTTACAAAAGACCGGAGAACCTGTTTCAATCCATGACTGCGCGGCTGATCTCCCCCGAATCCCTGAAAAGCCTCAAGGATGCATTGAACACAGATCCGCGTCTTACAATTTCGCTGAAAAGCGAAATTGACTATTATGCGGATCAATCCGTCATGGTCTCCACACTGATCAACGTTCTTGGTTTCCTCGTGGCCGGAGCCATGGGCATCGGCGCCATTTTTGGAGCGCTCAACACCATGTATTCTGCGGTTTCAACACGTAACCGGGAAATCGCCACCCTGCGGGCCATCGGGTTTCACGAAAGGGATGTCGTAATCTCATTCCTTCTGGAATCACTTTTGATTGCTTTTCTGGGCGGTCTGCTCGGCTCCCTCATCATCCTGCCGATTAACGGCTATACCGCATCCACCATCAACTGGCAGACTTTTTCCCACATGAGTTTTGCCTTTGCCATAACCCCGGACATCCTGATCCAGGGGATTCTGTTTTCACTCTTGCTGGGATTTTTCGGTGGACTGTTCCCGGCGATCCGAGCTGCACACACTCCTATCGCTCCGGCATTGAGGGGGTTATAACCTTTCTCCACTTTTACAACAAGCGGTTATCCATCCCTCAGCCCGGAGTCTTTCCCAGGCCAGTCGGATATGTGCCGGTTTGAAAAGGTGCTGTTTCCGGTCATTCCAACTTGCCATTGCAACAACGGCGCTTTCGGCATCAGAAGCATCACCATCATGAACGGCTGTCCAGTGAACAGATGCAAGCAATTCCATGCCATAAGGCGTTTCAAATCCGTCTACAAGATCCGCTACTCTTTCAAGGTGCCATGCGGCACGCGGGTCTTGTTGAAGGAAAAGTTCAGCGGCTTTATCAGCATCCGGCAGCAGCGTAATTTCCACATCCGGCTTCTGGGTATCGCCATATCCCCGGATATGATGGCCTTCCAGAATTTCCAATACTTTGTTGAGATTGTGAGCATACGGCCCATACAGGTGTTTGACATACCGCAGTTTCAGCTCCATGCCCGACTCTTGCAGGAAATAGGCAAGTTTTTGTATTTCCAGGAGCGTCAGCCGATATGCAAAACGAGCATACTGCTTCATCAGCTTTATCAATAAGGCCCGGGCAACCGTCATTTTCGGTTTGGAAGTGCCTACCGGCATATCCACGGCATCGGGACTTCCTTTGGGTTCATAGAGTTTTACCTGAACTTCCGGTAGCTGTTCAAACGCCGCCTCGATCATCTTTTTAACCTTGCCCCATTGCAGCCCACCCAAACCAGAACCCAATGGAGGGATGGCAATAGAAAGAATTTTGCGCGCCCGCACCTCCTCTACCAACGCCTGTAGACCTGATTCAATATCCTCATAACAGCTTTTACCGCGCCAGTGGCGCTTGGTGGGAAAATTGACAATATAGCGCGGATTGAATATCTGACCGGTTTCGAACACGAACATTCGACCGGGTTTGACCTCTTCCTGTCGACAAGCAGCCTCATAGGCTTTAAAATTTTCCGGAAACGCCTTCTTGAACTGCAGGGCAATCCCCTTGCCCATCACCCTGACACAGTTGACTGTATTAACCAGCGGAATAACAACTACAGACTTTTGAAACTGGCTCTTCTATTTCAAGTTACTCTGAGCAAAAACTCTCGCCTCATCCAGAATCTTTCGGACTGTTTTTGCCAGATCAGATCTTACAACAGGTTTATAAACAAGGGCCTTGATGCCCACCTCTCTTACTACCTGATCGGATATTTTTTTACTGTAACCTGTGCACAGAATCACCGGAATATCCGGCCGGATTTTCATCAACTCAGCCGAAAGAGCATCTCCCGTTATATGCGGCATGTTCATATCCGTAATAACCAGATCAAATTCATCCGGTTTGACGCGAAACAATTCCAGGGCCTCTTTGCTGCTGGTTTTTATTGTGACGGAATAACCCAATTTTTCAAGAATTTTGCTGCTCATCCTGACGATTGAGGTTTCATCATCAACAAACAATATCCGTTCCCTCCCTGAAGGTAATTCTTCAGAGATATAGGGGCTGACTTCATTACATTTTTGGGTGATGGGTAAATGAATTGTAAAGACAGTGCCCTTTTCCAGTTCGCTTTCCACAGCAATCTTACCGCCGTAGCTTTTAACAATACCGTGAACCAGTGCAAGGCCCATACCGGTTCCTTCGCCAGGAGGCTTTGTGGTAAAATATGGCTCAAAAATCGACCCCATTACTTCAGGTGGTATGCCGGCACCTGTATCCGACACCGTCAATTCAACATACTCTCCCGGTTTTAATTCAAAATCCGACAATGGCCCGGCATCCTGGATTGTAACATCCTTTAAACCGACTTTCAGAACACCGCCTTCCTTTTCCATTGCATATGCGGCGTTTGTACAGAGATTCATCAATATCTGGTGGACCCGGGATGCATTACCCATAATGAGGGAATCGCTTTCGATATTCTGCCTGATTTCTATTGTTGCGGGAATGGATGATCTGATCAGTTTCAACACTTCTTCTGCAATGATATCAATCCGGGTGGGTTTGACCGCCTCGTCTGATTGCCGGGAAACCGTGAGGATCTGCTTCACCAGCTCTTTGGCCCGATTTGCGGCGATATGCACCTCATTTAAATTATCGTCCATGACGGAGCCTTTTTCAACAGTATCCAAAGACAACTCGGTAAACCCAATGATGGCGGATAACAGGTTGTTAAAATCATGGGCAATGCCACCGGCAAGGGTTCCAATAGCCTCTATCCTCTGGTTTTGCTGTATTTTTTTTTCCATCGCTTTTTGTTCGGCTTCAATCCGTTTTCGATAAGTAATATCCCGGACAATCCCGATGCCATGCCATTTTCCACGGATTTCGACTCCTGACAGGGAAAGCTCGATGGGAAACTCCGTACCATCCTTTTTTTTGCCGGTCAGTTCGGAAATTTTATCCAGAAAAGGGCCTTGACCTGTTTCTTTGAAACGGGGATAATTTTTATGATACGCTTCATAATTCTGCTGAGACGCCAAAACAGCATGCAGATCTTTTTTCATAATTTCCGGACCTGAATAGCCGAAAATGCGTTCCGCGGCCTCGTTCCAGAAGGATACCTTTCCCTGATCATCAATCATGATTATCGCATCCTGTGCAGATGCCGTAATCCGGCGCAGCTTTTCTTCACTTTCTTTTAACGCTTCTTCCGCCTCTTGCCGTTTCTTGATTTCAAACTCCGCCCGCAACATTTTCTGCTCAAGCTTTCTCACCAGTCGTTCGTTGTAAAGCTTGAGGACTTCCTCTTCCCCGGCAGGTAATGGTTTTACGGTACCATCTTGCTGCCGATCCGCTTCCATTACGTCCCTGACCACCTTGATGAAAATCTCCGGGTCGCATGGTTTAAGGATGAACCGGTCAGCACCGATTTTCATGGCAAACGCCTCATCCTGTGGACCGGTATAGGTTGCCGTATAAATAATGATCGGGATCAGACGCAGTTCCTCATCACTCTTGATTGTCCAGCACAGTTGAAATCCGTCCATGACCGGCATAAGGATATCGGAAATAACCAGGTCAATGGATTTTTCCTTAAGCTCTTGCAAAGCATCTTTTCCGTTTTCCGCTATTGCTGTTTCAAAACCGTGCCCTCTGAGCAGGGCATCCAGCAGGATGCGATTTTCCTTATTGTCATCCACAATGAGGATTTTCATGATTGTCTCCCGTATAACTTTAATGTACCCGCGTGTGTATCCGCTTATCAACAATCCTTTAGAAGATATTTCTCAACTTCAGAGATGAATGTAACCGGATCAATCGGTTTTTCAATATATCCTGTACACCCGGCTGATATCGCCTTCTGCCTGTCCCCGACCATTGCATAGGAAGTTACCGCTAAAATAGGAAGCGTGCTATCTGCAATAGACGCCCGGATCATCCGGGTCGCCTCAAGACCGTCGATATCCGGAAGCTGAATATCCATCAGAATCAGATCCAGTGTTTCTTTTTCCGCCAGTTGTACTCCCTGAAGGCCTGTTTTTGCTTCTATCACAACATAGCCTTTTTTTTCCAACAGAAATCTCATCAGATAGAGATTGTTTGCATTGTCTTCAATTACCAGTATCCGTTTCATGTCTGATCCTTTTGATCCAGCAGCAAAGGAAGTTCCATGACAAACTCACTCCCCTTGCCGTATTCGCTGTTTACCGTGATATCGCCGCCCAGCATATTCGCCAGTTTTTTACAGAGATACAGTCCCAACCCGGTTCCTTCAAATTTTTTAACAAGCGATTCGTTCACCTGCTGAAAAGGGGAAAAAAGCCGGTATATGTCTTCCTTTTTTATGCCGATGCCTGTGTCGGTTACCAAAACCCGGATATGAGATTTCCGGTTAAGAGTTACGGATTGCACCAGGAGATGAACCGAACCTTTTTCGGTGAATTTGACGGCATTGCTCAACAGGTTGATGATGATCTGACGGATTCGTTTTGGATCACTAAACAGAATAATGTCGGAAGGACATGTATAGGAAAGATCTATGCCTTTTTCTTCCGCTGTCACCATAACGCTCCTGGTTGCATCCTGAACAAGATCATGAAAACGGAATTCTTCCGGCATCGGCTCCATCATCCCAGCCTCAATCTTGGAAATATCCAGGATATCATTGATCAAACTCAACAAATGGTGGGCGCTGTTCTTGACCATGCCGAGCTGATTTTCCTGCTCCTTGTTTAATTTTCCGGTCAAACCCATCAACAGAATGCCGGTAAATCCGATAATGGAATTCAACGGTGTTCGAAGTTCGTGGCTCATGCTGGCCAGAAAAATATTTTTCAGACGGTCCAGATCCTGAAGTTTGATATTTGCCGATTTCAGTTCCTCGGTCTTCACATTCAGATCTTCCACAACATTCATCAGCGCTTTCTGGTTCTCCTCAAGCGCATAGGTTCTATCCTTGATCTTGATTTCCAGTGTCGCTGCATGCTCAAGGGTTTTTTCATACAGTTGTGCCGCCTCCAAGGACAGTGCAATCTGCAAAGATACGGTCTCCAGCATCTTCAGGCTCCGCTCCATCGGCTTTATATCTGTCCGTGTAAAAATGCAGAGAACTCCGAGGCATCTGTCCGCGACCAACAGAGGAAACGCAGCATGGAAACGGATGTCTTCACCGCGGCTCGCCTCGCGGGTGGCGAACTTCAACACTGCTTCCCGGTCAGGGAGAATGAGGGGTTTGTGATCCATGGCACACTCTCCGCAAAGGCAGTCTCCGATCCTGATGACGTTCATTGTAAGATCCTGTATTGTTTCTTCAGAGGTGCCCCGGTGTGCCGCCAGCGATAATGTATTGTCCGGTGTGACCAGACAGACTGTTCCGCCTTCAAGGCCGGTGAGAAAAAGCACCTCATCCAGCGCACGCTCAAGAACTTCATGAACCCCGGTGGAAGTCGCTGTTGCTGAGATGATACGGTTGACAGCATGCTGTTCCCTGTTGATTATCCTGAGTTCTTCCTCATCCTGTTTACGCCGTGTAATATCGATCTGCAGCCCCAGCATGCGGATCGGCTTGTGGCTTTCATCAAACTCCACAGCACGGCCGATACTATTAATCCATCGGTAAGACCCGTCTGCATGGCGAAAACGGAATTCAATATCAAATTCATTCAGTCCGCTGTCACGAACCTCTGTCATCTTGTTTACGACAAAATCCCGGTCATCCGGATGGGTTCGTTCGCCCCATACTTCCCGCTTCTGCTCCTCGGTTGTGGGGTCATATCCCAACATTTTAAAGTAAATCGGGGTGGAATACCAGATATCATCGCGCATATTCCAGTCCCAAAGTCCGATTTGCGTAGCATCCAAGGTCAAACGTAGCCGCGCTTCGCTTTCCGAAAGAAGCGCCGTCCTCTCTCTGATCTTTTTTTCCAGATCCTGATGCCATTCCTGGGTTTTTGCAACCATCTCATTAAAAGAATCTGCTAACAAGCCCACTTCATCCCTTGTTGTGACCAAAGAGCGCTGGCTCAGATCACCTTCCCCTATCTTTTCTACTGTTTTGCTTAACTGGGTTATGGGACGGGTGATCCTTACGGAAAGCAGATACACAATTGCCATCAGAAACATAAGTCCCATGCCTGAAATGATTATCGTATTTTGTAGACTTCTTCGGGTAGAAGCCATCACCTCTTCCTCATCGATCTTGATGATTAATCCTATTCCGAATTCAGGGGTGATTCGCAGATGTCTTACCGCAGCTATAGCAGGTAATCCTCTATAATCCTGGTAAAAAATTGTTCCATCTATTCCCCAGGCAGCCATTTCGGCCGATTTTGTATGGAGCTTGTATTCCAGGATTTCCGCCGTCCTGTTTCCGGGAAGCGGATATTTTAACGGCGAAAGGATCGTCCTGTTCATATCAACCAGTATCGTCTCCCTTGATCTCTCCGATTCCTCGCCTTCGTGAAGCATGGATGCCATCAGTTTTTCCGTATCCAGTACGAACATTACCACCAAAGAGGGGATGGGTCCTTGGGCTGCAATGGGATAAAGGATATACAGAGACCCTCTTCCGGTGGATCTTTTCTTCCTGAAATAAACCTGTTCGCGAATACCAGGCTGCTTAGCATTTCTGATACCTTCATCCCAACTCAGATCAAGTCCCCGGCTCTTTTCATTTGTTGAAAAAATCACCATCCCGGTTTTTGTTTCGACAACCCGGATTTCATTATCCCCGGTATACTCCTTGAGAATGGATCGGGCGATCAGCAAGGCTTTCTCATATTCCTCAATATGTCTGATTTCCTCCAGCAGAATACTTTTCTGTTTATCCTGCTCAATGCCTTTGTAAAATCGCTCCCTGCTTTGGTCAAAACCGGTAATTTCGGAAAATATTCTTGCATGGTTGATCTGTTCCTGAAACCAGGACACCAGCTCCCCCTTTTTCATCTGTGCCAGGATATCAATTTTCCGTATTATTTCAGACCGGTGATACTGATAATTCCCCTGCATTTCCAAAAATGGGATGCCCAGAAGTGAAAAAAGGCCGACACCGACTAAAATGATTGCCGCTCCTCCACCAAAAGAAAGCAGCATCTTTCCCCGGATACCCATGTGAAAGGTTGTAGATTTTCCCCGAAATCTCATTTCAGATCATTTTCCCGGTTTATAATCAAATTCATCGAGTCTGTATTTTACCGGATTGGAGAGAACGCTTGCCATCAAGTCACGATCCAGGCTGTCTTTTACCTTTTTCCAGGGCACGGATGCCTGGATCAGTTTTTGGGATTTCAGAAAGTTCAACGACTTATAAAACATTCCCTCCTCCTTAAAATCCTTAATCGGAATATACGGTGCTTCGGCAATCGACAGAGCCTGGTTTCTTGTGATTACCGTGAGCTGCTCAACGGTAACCTCGGAGGGCTTGTTCTGAAATTCCGACCTTGCTTTCCAGTTCCACTCTGCTGCCTGAACCGTATTCTTTTCATTCATCTTCATCCATCGTAAAGATCGGAGAAACGATGCAAGAATCCATGATGTCTCTTCCGGATTTCGATTTATAAACGCTTTGGTAAAACACATATAGCTGGAATTCATAAACTGCTGCAAAACAACATAGTCCGGGTGTCTGGCCAACAGGGACATGGGAATGGGTTCCCATGCGGAAATGGCGTCCACCTTGTCGGTTTCGATTGCCTCCGCAAGCATATCGATCTCCATGGGAACCATAGTTACATCCGATTCACTCATTCCCGCGGCATAGAGACCCAACAGCAACCCATAATGGGCGGTCGAACCAAAAGAATAGCCGATCCGTTTTCCTTTTAGCTGCTTTATCTCCATCTGTTTTTTCGCGATCAGGGAAGAATGTCCCTGCTTTACAAGAGCTGCAACCACAATATCATATGTGGCGGAAAGTGTTATTGTCGGCGTATCCCCGGTTATGGCAACCTCTACTAACCCTTGTTTAATAAAAAAATTGGCATCCGCACCTTTGAAAAAAGAGTGAAAACGTATTTCCCTTCCTTTGCTTTTAAGTTGTTCCGCAAGAATGTTATCCCGTTTCATCACTTCGACCACAACGCCGAGCGGTGCGGCCAGAGGCTGGGTTGCAAAATCGATGATGCTTTCTTCTTTGCCGAAATTGTATTTGGAATAAAGCGGGTGTTTAAACAGATCTTCCGGTTCCGCCGATGATTTAGAACAGAAAAAACAACCTGCAAGCAAAAATAAAAACAGCAATCCAAAAACAATATCCACTCTGCCATGAATTCGGGTTTTCATGCTTCCTCCTTCAATCTACCGACACCTTTTGCCTGTTGTTCCAGCTCTCTGATTTTCGCTTTCAATTCCATCATCCTCATCTCGCGTCCGACAAAGACCCGGTTCATCTGCTCAATCTTGGCCACCTTTTCCTCCAGTGATAACGTACGCTCTTTCACAAGCTCTTCAAGGTGATCATGATGTTTTTTTAATTCGTTTTCCGTTAGCTTGCGTTGGGTCAAGTCGCGCACAATGGCTATATATTGCTCACGGGAATGCGCCCGCGCACTCACTTCCGCCGGAAAAATGGTTCCATCTTTTCGCAGATGATCCCATTCCGCCAGGTGCGGCGTACCCGCCATCATCACCGGCACTTCCTTGTTCAGCCGGTGCCGCTCGTGCTCTGCCAGAACATCAAAAATTTGCATTCCAAGGAGTTCATCGCGGCTGTAACCCAGCATTCTCAGTCCTTCTGCATTGGCATCCAGATACCTGTGATCGGGCGTCAGCAGGAAGATGCCATCGGCTGCCTGTTCAAACAGGTTCCGCATGCGGGACTCGCTTGCACGCATCGCCTCCTCTGCACGTTTGCGATCGGTAATATCCATACCAAAAGAGATGGTTCCAACCGGGCTGTCATCCCTGGTCAACACTTTGTTTTCCCAGATGATCTGACGTTCTTCCCCCGACCGGGTGAGAATGGGATTTTCAAAAATTTCAGGTACTTCACCATTACGGGTCAGCCGATTAAATTCATCCCACACATTCGGGTAGCGACCCTTTGGCACGAGTACCTCGAACCAGTTTCTGCCCTGAATATCCGCCAGACTGTAGCCGGTGGTCTTTTCCGCCCTCTGGTTGATTCTCACGACATTACCGGCGATATCCAATTGCACGAACAGAACATTCACCGTCTGGATCAGATTTTCCAAAATTTCCTTTTCATATTGCAGGTCGTCTTCGTTCCGTTTGTGATCTGCTATCTCCTTTTGCAACTTGCTGTTGATAGCCTGCAATTCAGAGGCTTTGGATTTCCCCTGGATTCTCATTATGATATAAAAGGCAATCAACATTGCCGTAATCCCGGCAAATAAAGCTGACATAATCTGCTGCCTCCATAACAACGAGGTTGATCACGTTCTCAGCCTTGATTCAGAATTGGAAATATCTAACCTTTAGTCTTTTTTTCATTAAAAATCATTCTTCTTCATTCTTTTTAAGTCAAAGACAAAGATGCAGTCAGATTCAGGAAATCAAAAATTTTAATAGCAGTGCGGATTTAAAACCAGAATTCCGGATATCTCCTGTCCTTGGAAAGGTTATTCACGACAAGGGCCACCAGAAGCATGATGAGGACTCCTGACCCCACAGGCACCAAAGCGTAAAAAAAACCCAGCCTATGAATCGGATCGCCTCCGATGACTGCAATCAATGCAGTCGCTCCGCCAGGAGGATGAAGCGTTTTTGTCGCGTGCATTGCTGCAATGGCAGTTGCAACAGACAATGACGACGCAAGCCAGATAGAATCAGGGAAAAGTTTGTATGAGGCGACTCCGATAACGGCTGAAATCAGATGCCCTCCCACAAGGTTCCGGGGTTGTGCCAGAGGGCTTCTGACTGCACCATAGATCAACACTGCGGAAGCACCAAAAGAGCCGATAATGAGAACCATATCCGCACCTGAAAAAAGATTGTAGTGAAGGAAACCAATTGGTGTAATTCCGAAGAATGCCCCTATCCACGACCATACAATTTCAGACAGGCTTACAGCCGGAGGGCTCTGTTTTCCCCCTTTCATCTTATTGAAATAATGAATCACAATGCACTCCTGGTATTTTTTTAAAAAATCAACACAGTACCTGAACAATATCGGATCTGGCTATGATTCCGGCGAGGTTTGAATTTTCATCCAAAACCGGTACCCTGTTTATCTTGCGGGATTCCAGTATTATTGCTACCTCCATAATGGGTACAGACTCTTTTACACATATGGGAGGAGAGGACATTATATCCTTTACATGAAGATTTCTTAAATCTGTTGCCAGGCACCCGCTGACTTCAAGGCATTGGGCGATGAGACTCATGAATGACCCGTTATGATCCTGCATTATTTTTTTCAAAAAATCCTTTTCGGAAAGGATACCTGAAACACGTTGCTTGTGATTCAGTACCGGAAGGCCTGAAATAGTATTGTGCGCCATCAGTTTTGCTGCATAAAGAAGAGGCTCTTCTTCGGATACCGTTATTACAGGCGTTGTCATTACATGCGCAGCCTTGATGGATTTTTTCAGCCGTTCCATGGCATGTCTGGATGCAATCTGATAAACCTCCTTGAAATCCGACGGAGTTATATCCAGATATCCGGTAATATCTCTCATGGCCTCAACAATATCATCATCGGTAAAACCGATTGTACATTGATTCAATGTGTTGATTTTCATAATCCTCCTGAATTTTAAAAGCGACCGCCTTCACTGATTTCAACCGGTTTCAGTTTTGTAATGGCTTTCAACATGAACATCAGCAATCCAAAAGATCCCAGTATGAGAATCAAATCAGGAATCATTCGGATAACGCCCAGGGTTTTAATGATCTCCTGATTCCAGAAACCATCGGAGCGGGCATGCCAGAAACCATATTGTATGTTATCCAGCACCTGAAGGATACCGACCGGCAGCAGCGTCAGAATGAACATGCCCAGCAAACCGATGTTGGTTCCCCAGAACGCCATTTTCAGGTATCCCTCACTCCATCCATCCTTATTTACCAATCCTCGCATGGAGAACAGCAGCAGCCCGACAGCAAGAATCCCGTATGTGCCGAACAGAGCCGTATGACCATGATTAACCGTCAAATATGTTCCGTGTTCATAGTAGTTGACTACCGGTGTGGTGATTGAAAGCCCCATAACACCGGCTCCGATAAATTCCCATGTCACGGACGCCATCAGAAACATCAGGGGATAGCGGTAGGGGAAACTGCTTCCTGCTTTAACCAGCGCTCTCTGACCATGCCACACCTCTGAGAGAAGCAGCAGAATCGGTATGGGTTCAAGGGCGGAAATTGTCGACCCCAGTGCAAGCCATAAAGAAGGCTCACCAAACCAGTAATAATGGTGCCCCACGCCGATGATTCCGGAAAACATCGCAATGCTGACTGTAAAATATACCGTGCGAAGTCCTGACGTCAGATCTGTTAGTCCCAGGTTGACCAATACAAACACAATGGCTGCCGAAGCAAAAAACTCAAAAGAGCCTTCCACCCATGTGTGAACCACCCACCAACGCCAGAAATCAGCAATCGTTAAATGGGAATGAGCATCATAAAACAGTCCGAAACAGAAAAAGCCGACAACGGCAATTCCGGAATATGCCAGAAACGATGGGAGACCCCATCTATCCTGACTCATTGCAGAACGTAAAGCGCGAACGACCAGAACCAGCCAGATAACAAGACCTGCAAGCAGCAGAATCTGCCACAAACGACCCAGTTCCAGATATTCCCAGCCCTGATGCCCCAGCCAGAACCAGTATTTGCCGAGTAAACCTTTCAACCCGAGCACTTCACCGGTCAGACTTCCGACAACCACGATCACAACTGCGACAAAAAGTACATCAACCAGAAATCCCTGAAGTTTTGGTTCGGTTCCGCCTACCCGCGGAGAAACAAAAAGGGTCATGCCGATCCATGCGGTGGCAATCCAGAATACCGCCAGTTGCAGATGCCATGATTTCACCCAGTTATAGGGAATCCATCTGGCGATATAATCAAATCCATAGAACGAATCCGGATGGATGGTATAATGTGCCATCAGGCCGCCCATGTTGATCTGAACAAAAAATAACGCGGATACGACAAAAAAATATTTGGCTGTTTTCCGTTGGCTGGAAGAGATCTTTCCGTTTGCAAGTTCGATTGCAAGCTCAGGCTTATAGGCAAGCGACCCCTGATTGAAACGGTATTTATGGTAGATAAAAATGATCACCCCCAGAAAAAAACCAAAAACAACCAGAGAGATGGCAGACCATACCAGTGATTTTCCGGAAAGCACATTTCCTGCTTCAGGGTCATGCGGCCAGTTGTTGGTGTAAGTGTGCGTATCCGAAGGGCGGGTAGTCCCTGCGCACCAAGCTGTCCAGAAGAAAAAATCCGCCAACTGACTCAGCTCTTCCGGATTCCGTATGGTTTCCGCCCGGATCGGACCTTCCGGATTTCCGGATGTGAATAAATTGCTGTAGAATTTTCGATTTTCAAGAAGTGAATATTCCTGAAGAGGACTCAGCACCAGGGTGTCGGTATTCTTATCATAACGGTTGGTTTTGATCTGTTCGATTACCACGGAATCCACAGAACCTCTGGATTGGGTATCCAGTGTGGAATAAGAAGCCCCATATCTTTCCCCGGCCAGTTTTTCCCGCATATTTTTAACCATGGCGTGAAGTGCCTGAGCTGTAAAATCCGGCCCCCTGTATGTTCCATGTCCCCACACGCTCCCTAAGTCCATCAGACCATATTTCTGCCATACCTGCTGACCGGCCATGATCCGGTCTTTTCCTGTTAAAAGGTTTCCACCTTCCGAAACAACCTGCTTTGGATATGGCGGTAAATCCTGTGCTGTGAAATAATACCCGATCAGTGCAATCAGGACTGCACCTGTAAATGAAACCACAAAAAACATTTTAAGCCGTGAACTAATCATGATTTATCTCCTTTCACTTTAGGGATGAATAATAGTTCAGGATGTAATGTATCCGGGCAATCCTGATTTCCACTGTTTCAGGGCAGCACACAATTAATTACGTCAATTGATGCTGCATGATCACGATTCTCAATTTATTTCCCTGCCATCATCGCCTGGATATCCGCCTCTGCCTCTCCGATGAGTTTGATATCAAAATTTTCAACCAGAACCTTGAGAACGCCCGGAGATACGGATCCCGGCAGTGTCGGACCAAGACGGATTCCCTTGATCTGAAGATGGAGCAGCGCCAGAAGAACCGCAACTGCCTTCTGCTCATACCATGCAATATCAAATGAAAGCGGAAGATCGTTGATATGTCCAAGGCCAAAGGCATCCCGGAGTTTCATTGCAATCACTGCAAGTGAATAACAGTCATTACACTGTCCGGCATCCAGAACCCTTGGAATACCGCCGATATCGCCAAGGTTGAGTTTGTTATAGCGGTATTTTGCGCAACCGGCTGTCAGAATAATCGTGTCTTTGGGTAGTTTTTCCGCAACTTCTGTGAAATAGGCCCGGCCTTTCTGTCTTCCATCGCAGCCGGCCATGACGATAAACCGCTTGATTGCGCCGGACTTGACCGCTCCGATCACCTTATCCGCAAGAGCAAGCACCTGATGATGGGCGAATCCACCGACAATCTTTCCGGTCTCAATCTCCTGGGGCGGGGCACATTTTTTTGCAACCTCGATGATTGGTGAGAAATCCTTGGCTTTTCCGGATTCTCTTTCTGCAATGTGTGTCAAGCCCGGATAGGAGACCACACCGGTTGTAAAAATTCTGTTCTGATAGGTGTTTTTACTCTTGATCGGGATAATGCAGTTTGTGGTCATCAGAATCGCACCATTAAACGTTTCAAAATCCTCATTCTGTTTCCACCATGAACTTCCGTAATTTCCTTTCAGGTGTGAATATTTTTTAAAAGCAGGATAGTAGTTTGCAGGCAGCATTTCGCCGTGTGTATAAACATCCACTCCTTTTCCCTCTGTCTGCTTCAGGAGTTCGTCCATATCTTTCAGATCATGTCCGCTGATCAGGATTCCCGGATTTTTGCCGACACCGATATTAACCTCTGTAATTTCAGGGTTGCCATAAGCTGTCGTGTTTGCCTGATCTAAAGCCGCCATCGTTGTCACAGAACACTCTCCGGCTTTCAGCACCCAACCGACCATCTGATCCACAGTGAGGTTTTCTGTGGTGGATGCAAGGGCACTAAGGATAAACGCATAGATTTCATCTTTTTCAACGCCGAGAATTGCCGCATGATCCGCATACGCAGAAATTCCTTTCAACCCGATGATCAGAAGCTGACGTAATGACCGGACATCCTCATTTTCTGTTGCCAGCACGCCGACTGTTTTTGCCTTTGCCTGAAAGGCTGCCTCATCATCGGAAAACCAAAGGACGGCATCATCAAGCGCACCGGTTACTTTTCCTTCCATTTTATTCTTCAGATTTTTTTTGTATTCCTGCGCTTTTTTGATCCACTGAATCAAATTGGGATCATTAAAATTGACGTTGGTGATGGTGGTAAAAAGACCCTGCGTGACAAACTGTCCGGCTTCCTTGATTACATCCACTCCTGCGACCTTCCCTTTTACAGCCAGAACGGCAATGCCTTTCAGGTTAAAGATAAGCAGATCCTGAAGATTGGCAGTGGTCTCCTCTTTTCCGCAAACACCCTTTATTGTGCAGCCGGTTCCTTTGGCTGTCTCCTGGCATTGAAAACAAAACATGATCAACCTCCTTGATTACATAATATGGTTATTGGTAACAGTATGATCATGATTTTTCTTTTCTCATGCAACCTTGTCATTCCTTTATCCGGCATTCTCTGCCCGGTTGTTGAATGCCATATAGGGTATGTTGAAAAGAAAAACCTTGACCTGAGTCAAAAAAAATATAGTTGTTATTGAAAAGGTTCAACTATTCAGTTTTTCGGTACTATCCTGAATCAGAGATTCCGGAATTTCCCACCCATCCGGATTGTCTTGAACTTTCCATCGCTTGTGAAACCACCACCATTGGTTTGGAGTTTCGCGAATCCATTGTTCAGCGATCCGGTTCAGTCTTTCCGTATTATGTCGAATATTCATATCGTTATCGGGATAGGGTGTTTCCAGGCAAAAGGGTGGAGACACCTTTACATGATGATACCCGGCTTTTTCTTTCCGCGTAATAACCGCCGGTATGATCGTGGCACCGGTTTCAAGGGCAAAACGAGCTGGAGCCGGTGTGGTGGAAGCCCATTGACCAAAAAAATTGCAAACAATAGAACGATGCTTTGCGAGGTGCTGATCGATAACGATCGTTACAATTTTATTTTCAGATAGCAATTCTTTAATATAATTTTTGGTACCTTTACCGGAAATAATAATAACACCGGTATTCTCACGAACCTTGGAGATAAATCGTTCTGCGGTCTTACTCATTTTTTTAGCTACAACCGCAATAGGCGCACCCCTCATAGCCATTGAACAGCCGCCAAGGTCGACATTATCAACATGAGTAGCAACCAGGATAACGCCTTTCCCGCGTTCAAGGGAAGCGTCAACATGTTCCCACCCGTCAATCTGAACCAATTTTTCATTTTCGGTGAGAGTCATATAAGGTATACGCAGTATTTCGACAATATACATACCAAAATTGGAAAAAAGTTCCCGAATATTTTTCCGCTGTTCCTTTAAGGATAGTTCTTTCCCGAGTGCCCGGTTGATATTATGCATCGCCACCCCTCTTCGGATCGGAATAATATGGTACCAAACTCCCCCGAGAAAGCGACCAAAGGCCATTGCCCATGATAATGGCAGGAATGATATGAATCGACTTAAAAAATTTAACATGTATTATGATCCCTTTTTTCTGTAATTCTCTTTTACATATCCATCACCCAGCCCTTGCCCTGGAGTTTGACTCCTGACTCCATCGCCTTTAAAAAAGTGGAACGAAGTGTGTCGCCCAAAAGAGCTCTTTTAACCGGCGGCAGTTTAAAAAATGCACCTACTATCGCACGCATGACGGACTGACTGATACTTTGGGGGTTGTCGAAAATCTGGTTCTGAAGCGTCCCCCTATCCAGGCATTGCAGGATCACCCGCTGAAATGTTGTTTCAGGATGCAAGACTCTTTGTTTGCGTGGAACAAGCGACATGGCCTTTATTTTACAGCTCAAGGCGCATACCCCGCATCCAATACAGATAGAGGTATCCACAACAGCCTGCTTTTTCTTCTTTCCAATGGGAGGCGTAAGCGGCTTCATTTCAATGGCATGAATCGGGCAAGCCTTGGCGCATTTCCCGCATCCAATACAATCCTGTTCATGCGTCTTTGCAATATAGTTGGAAGTAATCACAACATTATCATATCCGTACTTGCGAATTCCCAAAAGGACATTGCAGCAGCATCCGCAGCAATGACACATATAGCTGACATTTTTTTGCACATTGTCGGCATTCAGTACCAGCCCCATCTCTTTTGATCTTGCCAGATGTTCCAGCATTTCGGATTTGGAGACCTCTCTGGCCAGACGATTCCGGATCAGATAATCAGCTGCATAGCTGAAGGCCGTGCAGCTTTCCATGGGCACATCACACTCCTTTTCATTCATGTGCGACTTTTCATGGCGGCAGGAGCAATAACCGATGGAAAATTTGTCGTGCGACTCAATAATCGATGTTGCTTTTTCATAATCAAGGACTTCCACATGTGATGACGGACGAATCATTTCATCATGAGGCACGGTGCGCATGAGTGATGTGATCTCACCATGGCTTAGATTGCCGGCATAGAATGCGCCTGGAAAATATTGACTGAAAAGTTTCGCCCACCCTTCTGAGTTCAGACCTTCACCTGTCCGCATCATGGTGAATTCGAATATACCGATTACAATAGGCGACGGCATATAATGGTAATGATTGTTGGTAAAAAAGTCGATGACAAGCCCTTTTTTACACAGTTGATCCAGTATCTTTTTCAATTTGACATCGGAATATTTTGTTATCCTGGCCACACGTTCGAAGGTGGATGCGCCGTAGGGCATTTTAACAATCAAATCTGCCTCATCCGGGCTGTAGAGCTCCTTCAGAATATCATAAAACGCTTTATTCCAAGGGGTTCGCATTGTCAAACCGTCCACTTTTTTCCATAGACGGCGATAAACATCTTTTCCAGCTGTGTGTCCCATTATACCTCCCAATTGAATGATAAACCGATACCCCTATCAGAAAAAGCGGCCCCGCTGCTGCACCGTTTGTCGGCAAAGAATGGATAATGCCTTGATTTTCTGTTGTGCAAATATATATGCAAGACCCCTCTGAGTCAATAACCGTGTTTCTGCAACATAATGGTTGCCTGCCATTGCCAATTTGCTATAATTACAACTGATCTTCAAACAGCCGGATGCTTTTTTACAATCAGCATCCGCATCGGCTCAAAGATAAGGAGATAAAAATCATGAACCTGCGCCTTGTTCGGTTTGCATTTATATTGGCCGTTTCGGCAGCAATCGGAATGGGGTTTGGTTTGCATCCGGCCATGGCTGATCAGGAGGAATCCGGGGAAGATGGGGAGGTGCAAGTACTTTCCCATGGGCCCATTCATGAGGCTTTTGCCGAAACCGTAGTCCATGATCCTCAGCCAGGAACGACTGCTCCCGAAGAACCTCCCCCTTTAATCGAGGAGGTGCCGCCGGAGGAAAAACCGGATGGAGACGTTCAATGGATTTCCGGGTATTGGGCCTGGGATGATGAACGTAGCGAATATATCTGGGTGAGCGGCATCTGGCGCATCCCGCCTCCTGGCCGGCAATGGGTCCCGGGTAATTGGGACAAATCCGGTGAGGGTTTTCAGTGGATTTCCGGTTACTGGATTACGATCCAGACGAATGAGACAACATACCTGCCGGAACCGCCGGACTCGATTGAATTGGGTCCCGATACTCACGCCCCTTCGTCTGATTATGGCTGGATTCCCGGATGCTGGATCCGGCACCAAGGCCGTTACGCCTGGCGGCCTGGGTTCTGGACGAAAATGCACAGGGACTGGATATGGATTCCGGCCCATTATTCCTGGACTCCCCGGGGCTATGTTTTTGTGAGCGGATATTGGGATTTAATCACGGACAAACGGGGTGTTCTGTATGCGCCGGTGTATGTCTCTCCAAATATATATAGAGGAGGAGTGTTTTCATACTCACCCGGACATGTGGTGAACCTGAACGTGTTTTCCGATTGCCTTTTTCTGCGCCCCGTCTATCGCCATTATTATTTTGGAGACTATTTTGCCCCGAAATACTACCGGAAAGGATTCTATCCCTGGTTTTCACACCATGGCAGACAGTCCGGTTATGATCCAATTTATGCACATCAGCGCTGGCACCATCGAAATGACAAATATTGGGTAGATCATCTGCAATCGCGATTTCAGAAACGCCGTGAACACGAAGCAGAAAGGCCATCGCGCAGACCGGATTTTGGAGTAGGAGAGGGCCTGAACCGGCACAATTCACCCAGGACAGATAGTGTGACGAACAGATTCAGCCCTGTGAGGAGAAGTATTGATTCTCCGGTTCGACTCAACCCGATGGATCAAAAAAAGCGAACCAAAATCAATCAGATTGGAAATGCCGTCCGCACCTATCGTGACGATCATAAGGAACGGAAAATCCAGATCATCAAAAAGCCGGTAACCCATTCACAGAGAAAAGCCGAGTCCGACCGGGCAATCGAGCCCAATCATACGGGATTCAACAGGTCTTTGATTACGAACAGCCCCGTCAACCGGATTGCGCCGGCGATTTCTTCACCCAACCGCAACAAGGTACAAAAGACTAATCCCAATAGGGTTCGCCATAATGAATCAGGGTCCTAATCATCCGGCAATCTCCAGTGGACTGAAAAACCTTTTCCGGACCCTGGCATCCCGGAACTATCGTCTCTTTTTCGCCGGCCAGAGTATCTCCCTTCTCGGTACCTGGATCCAGCGGGTGGCCATGAGCTGGCTGGTTTACCGGCTGACTTCCTCGGAAGTGCTTTTGGGTACGGTTTCCTTTCTTGGGCTGATCCCGGTTTTTGTGCTTTCTCCTTTTGCCGGTGTGTTGGCCGACAGGATAAATCGGCGACGACTGCTGGTCACAACCCAGGTGCTGGCCATGCTCCAGGCCTTGATACTGGCCGGTTTGATCATAACCGGATCGATCCGGATCGAACATATCATGATTCTGGCTGTTTTTCTCGGACTGATCAATGCCTTTGATACGCCGGTACGGCAAGCATTTACTCTGGAAATGATCGAAAAAAAAGAAGATCTGAGCAACGCTATTGCCTTGAATTCCGCTATGTTCAACAGCGCCCGGCTGGTGGGCCCGGCCATCGCCGGGGCTCTGATCACCGTTTTTGGAGAAGGCCCATGCTTTCTGCTGAACGGGCTCAGTTATCTGTTCGTTATTTCCGCTCTGCTGCTGATGCGGATTCCCAAGGTAGAAAGAAAAACAAAACAGCAAAACATGCTTCATGGCCTGCAGGAGGGGTTTTCCTATGCTTTTGGTTTTGCTCCTATCCGGATTGTGCTGTCTCTGCTGATCGTGATGAGCATACTGGGAACGCCTTATATTGTTTTGATGCCGATTTTTGCCAAAGACATTTTGCATGGTGGCGCACACACAATGGGCTTGCTCATGAGTGCGACAGGCGGAGGTGCTCTGTGCGGAGCGATTTATCTCGCCTCACGAAAAACAGTGGTCGGCCTGGTACGTATCCTTCCCTTGACTGCTATTCTGTTCAGTCTAGGGCTGATCGGATTTGCGCTATCCCGCCACCTATGGCTTTCCATATTGCTGCTGATCATTACAGGATTCGGCATGATGGTTCAGATGGCTTCCAGCAATACCATCTTGCAGACAATCGTGGACGAAGACAAACGCGGACGGATAATGAGTTTGTACGTCATGTGCGTCATGGGTACGACCCCCCTCGGGAGCTTTCTGGCCGGAGCTGTTGCCGATCGAATTGGGACGCCCGAAACACTGGTGATCGGCGGGAGCTTCTGTCTGGTATGCGCCATTATCTTCATGCGAAAGCTACCGGCCCTTCGCGCCGTCATTCGTCCCATATATGTTGAAAAAGGTATCCTATCGGAAGTGGTCTTGGGACTGGAATCCGCTGTCCAATTGCCGAGACCTCCGGCGGGTTGAGAATAATTCCAATCCAATTTTATTAACCAATACATTTCATTGCTATAAGATATCGTTGTGCTGATGACTGCACCCTGATTTAGCTGATTTCGATATCCTCAATATCCGGCAACACATTCTCCTGGGATGCAGCCAGAAGACAGACAATCGCCAGATACAGGCAGAACATTACACCGATTCCGGATATGATGAGTAAAAAGTGTATCATAATCTCCATCCTTTTTTTTAAAGGTATATAAGATATCGTATTCATTATATGTTTGTTGCAAATAACATGCCCAGAATATTGAACAGACAATTATGATAAATATCATGTTGTTAGTAAAATTTCTCAGGGATAGACAAGTCATTGGTTATGTGATTTATAGAAAATTATGTTATAAATTACATATTTTGAGAGATAAATGAACGATTCTGGAAGTGATCTCAAAACAGGAAAAGCTGACTCATGAAAAATTATATCATCAACAGGATTGCATATACGCTGTTGATCCTTTTTTTTGTCACCAGAACCAATTTCAAAAGTCTGCTGTTGTCATTCCGGCGAAGGCCGGAATCCAGAGAATTAAAGTGCTATCCAGTATTTTCAATTCTTTTCTGGACACCGGCCTTCGCCGGTGTGACGATTTTTCATTGTTTTGAAATTGGCTCACCATTCCGGTTTTTTCACAAAAGCAGTAATGTCCATGCTGGAAAATGTCGGTATAAAATGGGAGGTGGATTTCCTCGGCATTGCCGGAATGTTGGAACCGTTTATGAAACGCAAATACGATATGTCCGGCGGATTATACCAATGAATTTTTGAACCGGATCTGATTGCAACCGCTCTCTATATGCCGGATGGAATGCTGAACTATGGAGGGAATAAAAATAAAAGGGATGGAGACAGGGCTGACGGACATCTCTACATATTGCATAAACAAAGTGCACAAACAATGCTGTTGACGCAAAACCAACTTTCACATATATTCAGCTTCAAAAAAAATGAAGGATTGTCATTAAGGAGGCGGCATATGTCTTTCCAAATGCTGAGCAACCCCGGGTTATTATGGTTTATTGCAGGCCTTGTGCTGCTGCTTACGGAACTGTTTGCACCATCCCTGATCCTGATGTTTTTCGGGTTTGGCGCCTGGATTGTGACGTTGCTCTATCTGCTCTTTGATATTCATCTTTCTGCTCAGCTCATGGTCTTTGCGATTTCCTCCCTTGTGCTGCTCGCCATTATGCGAAAAAAACTGAAACCCGTGTTTTTCGGGTATGTTTCGTCCAGACAAAGTTCCGGTCAGAACATCGATGACTACTTCGGGAAAGAGGCTGTCGTGTCGGTTCGCATCGAGCCAGGCAAACCCGGAAAAGTCGTATTTAACGGGGTTGATTGGGATGCTGCGTCAGAGGTCATCCTGGATGTGGATGCCCGCGTCAAGATTATCGACAGGGTTGGTCTGAAGCTGAAGGTTGTGCCTCTGTAAACGGATAGAGGCTGTATCGGGCGGACAAGACAGTTCCGCTCCTGCCGTGACTGTGTTCACAGAAAACAAACAAATTATAACAGGAGGTAATCCAGCATGGAAATTTCTACTATCATTTTAACGGGTCTGATCATCCTGATCGTGGTGGCATTTCTCAAGACAGTCAGGATCGTGCCGCAGAAAAGTGCATTCATTGTCGAGCGCCTGGGCAAATACTCTTCCACACTTGAAGCCGGTTTCCATATACTCATACCATTCATCGACCGGGTATCCTACAAACACACGCTCAAAGAGCAGGCAGTTGATGTGCCGCCCCAAACCTGTATAACAAATGATAATATACCTGTAGAGGTTGATGGTATTCTGTATCTTCAGGTTATTGACCCGAAAAATGCGAGTTACGGCATCAGCAACTATGAGTTTGCATCTGTCCAGCTTTCCCAGACCACGATGCGATCCGTTATCGGCAGGCTTCCTCTTGACAAAACATTTGAAGAGCGCGAAACCATCAACAGCTCCATTGTGTCGGCAGTTGACAAGGCTTCCGAGCCTTGGGGCGTGAAGGTAATGCGCTACGAAGTAAAAAATATTGTTCCGCCGCAGACAATCCGTGAGGCCATGGAAAAGCAAATGCGCGCCGAGCGGGAGAAACGGGCGCTGATTCTTGAATCCGAAGGCGAACGGCAGTCCAAGATCAACCGGTCTGAAGGAGATAAGCAGGAGTTTATCCTCAGGTCCGAGGGTGAAAAGCAGCGCCGCATCAACGAGGCTGAAGGGCGTGCCAAAGAGATTACGCTTGTGGCCGAGGCCACTGCTTCCGGTATCGCGGAGATTGCCAAAGCCATTGGTTTGAACAATGGCCCACAGGCAGTTAACCTGCGGGTTGCGGAACTGTATCTTCAGCAGTTTGGTAATCTGGCGAAAACCAATAACACCATGATCGTTCCTTCCAATCTTACGGATATTTCAACCATGATTTCAACTGCGCTCACGGTTATGAAGAGCACGGAGCAAGGCGGCATGGCAGGCAATGACAAACCCGCAGCATAGGGGGACTCCGTATCAAACTCACATACGGAATGATAACCCTCCAGGCTTGCTTTTTGGGGTAATTCGGTGATCAACGCTGCAAAATAGATTTGCTGGTCAACCTTCTTGAATGAGTTCCCAGGAAATCGGCGTCCCATATTCGATATCCCGGGAGGCTTTTCTACCGATGATCTCCGGCAGATGCCGGGTATGCAGACCATGAGCAGGACGGATCGAACGGACATTTTCATGGGTAAACGCTTCATTTTCCCTGATTTCCGCTACTGCGAACAGAGACCTCCGGAACATCCGGTTTGTCTGCTCTTTCCGGCTCGGCTGGTAGCTGATCGTCCCGAGAGATTTCTCCGCCAGCCGGATGGATTTCACCATCCTTTCAAACTCATGGATCTCCATGGAAAAGGAACTGTCCGGTCCTGAACTGTTCCTTGAAAGCGTAATATGTTTTTCAACAATACAGGCGCCAAGGGCAACAGCAGCAATGGCAGATGTATCGTCCAGGGTGTGGTCGGAAAGACCGACCGGTGTCTTGAAATGATCGGCCATATGGACAATGGTTCGAAGGTTCATCTCCTCAACCATTGCCGGATAAGCGCTGGTGCATTTCAACAAGGCGACCTGTGAATTCCCGGCCCGGTGAATGGTATCCAGGGCTTCCTGAATTTCATTCTGACCGGCCATCCCGGTAGACAGAATCATGGGTTTCCCGGTACGGGCGATATATTGAATCAGCGGAATATCGACAATCTCAAAAGAGGCAATCTTATAGGCCGGCACATTCATCTGCTCCAGAAAATCAACCGCTGTGGGATCAAAAGGAGAAGAAAACAGATCAATGCCCAGCTTGTCCGCCGTCTGTTTCAGCCTGGGCTGCCATTCCCACGGTGTATAGGCTTCCTGATACAGATCGTACAGCTTTTTGCCGCCCCATATCCGTCCCTGGTCAATCCGGAAAAAATCCTTATCACACGGGATGGTCAGGGTATCCGGAGTGTAGGTTTGCAGCTTCACCGCATCCGCACCGGCTTTTGCCGCTTCCTCCAGAATCGATATGGCCTGATGGAAATCCTGGTTGTGATTGGCCGACATTTCGGCAATGATATAAACAGGGCAATCCTGACCGATCTTCCGGTTGTTAATGGTGATATGCATGTTTTTCCCTGTCCTTTTTTCGATATACCAGACGAATAGACGGTTCCCCCAGGAATTCGTCCACTCCTTCTTTTTCAAATGATGCATTTTTAAAAGCCCGCAAGGAAGCGATGTTGCTTTTTTTGACCATTGCGCGGACCTGTTCGACATTTCTTCTTTCCATTATCTTCCGGGTCCCCATGGCAATGATCTGTCTGCCATATCCTTTGTTTCGGCAGGCAGGGTCCAGGCTGATGGAAATAATCGCATCGTTGTGATCCATCTCAAAACGAACCTGTCCCAGTTGTATACCGTCTTCATTGTGAGCAATATAAATTTCACATCCTGAATCTTTCAGTTTGGTCTGAAACCATTCCACATGATTGTCCCAGGATATGGTTTCAGTTGAAAATGAGGCTTCCCGGACAATTTCGTCATTGGCCCAATTATAGATCATCCTGCAGTCGCTCTCATCTGCCGGTCGCAACTCAATCCGGCTTTTGGTGATTTCCTCAACCACCCTTTCCCTTCCCTTCCCGTCTACGATTCCCTGCCCGATCTGCATCATTTTTTTCCGTTGTTCCGGTGAACCTATCAATTCCAGAAATTTCCGCTGAACCTTTCCGGAAGTGATTTCTCCATGCCATCCAAGGGATATGGCTGCACCCAATGAGTTAAGTTTTTCAGCAATTGGACGCTGATTTTCCGCAATGACAATCAGCAGGCTCGGAACCCCCATGAACGCCATCTCCCAGGAAGTGGTTCCGGCAGAAGAAATCGCAAGGTCGGCATTGGCCATCAGTCCGGAGATGTTGTTCACGTTTCGATGAATCCGGAACAAACCACTCTGTTGATTCAGGTAATTCCTGATCTCCGGAAAATGAAGATTGGAAGGGCCCAAAACAACATCCGCAATCAAATCCGGAAGGCAAAGCTCCGATATCCACTTTACTACCCTAAGGGTAATATTCTGAGGATCACTCCCCCCCATGGTGATGAGGATTCTTCTTGCCTGATCCGGGATATTTCTCGTCCGGCCCGGCAGATCCAAAAATTCGTTCCGAAGAAGAACATACCGGCTGCCGAGAAGAAGCTGTGTATACGGGGATCGATTCTGATACTCTCCTTCCTCTGCATGAAAATTCTGATTCAGAATAATATCTGCATGATAATAGGCCAACCGGCCGCAATCATCCATACAGAGGGTTCTTATCCCGGATTCCTTTACTTTTTGATGATAGGTTTCATCAAAATGGTATCCGTCAATAACAATCCAAGAGGCATTGTTTTGAACCGCCAGTTGTACTGTCTCTCTGGAATCCTGCAAACTTCCGGGTTCCGAGGAAATAAAGCGGATATCCAGCTCATCTAAAGATCTGTTCTCTGTAATTCCTTTGGAGGATGAGGAGGAGAGCACAAAAACCGTTTTCAATTGCTTGCCCGGACAGGCCTGGGCCAGGGCCAGACATCGCATGAGATGGCCGCAGCCGATTTCAGAATTTGCATCCACCCTGAAAAGAATCGTTTTTTCTATGGAACCATTCATCTGCACTTTTTTTCCTCAGCCGACATCTCTGTATTTCTTCTGAGAAACAGTTGCATTAAGAAAAGCCAGGTATGGTTTTCGATTCATCAGCTCAATAATATCATTCATATAAAAATCATGCCCCCCGTGAAATAACTCTTGATATATTGCCTGAATGAGTTGAAAATCTTCTTCCGTATCCAGGGTCCATCGGAAATGGGAGTAGTCATCCATACAGTTGAAATGAAACACCCGATGGTCCGGATGTTCATAAATATAGGGCGTTACGTGCTCACGTTGGTATTTCTCTTTTGCATTCCGGAAGGCTGTCGCAAGTACAGCGATGGAAAACACCTCCGTATCCAAGCCGGGCGGAAAAGTGCGTTTTGAATCCAGCGCGCCGGCATTGGATACAATATCATATCCATGTTCCTGATAAAACCGGACCACCGCGTCCCCGACAATGGGATCAAACAGCGGGCAGTCGGAAGTAATGCGTACAATGTGATCCGCCCGGTTTTCCATTGCTGTGAAATAATAACGGGAAAGCACATCTTTTTCACTACCCCTGAAATATTTCACAGACAGTTTTTGAGACAGTTCCGCAATAATATCATCCTGGAGCAGACTGGTAGTAGCGATCACGATCTCATCAATCTCTTTCATCTGTCCGACCCTGTCGATCACATGTTCCAGCACCGATCTGCCGCAAAGGTTTTTCAAAATTTTGCCTGGAAGACGGGTGGATCCCATACGTGCCTGAATGATCGCAACTGTTTTTTCCATATCACTGCCTCATGTTGGCATTTCGCACACAGATGCCTCTTTCCTGAAGAAACTGTTTGGCCCCGAGCGGTGTCTGCTCGGTAAAATGAAACATGCTGGCAGCCGCAACAGCCGAAGATTTTCCAATGGAAAGGGCGTCATGAAAATGCTGATAATTCCCGGCACCGCCCGATGCGATCACCGGAATGCCGACATTTTCGGAAACCTTCCGGATCAGATCCAGGTCATATCCCTCCATGGTTCCATCCTTTTCCACGGAGGTGATCAGGATTTCACCGGCCCCCAGCTTTTCCAGCTCCTTTGCCCAGGCTACGACCTCTTTTCCGGTGCGAGCGGAACCACAATGGGCATAGCAATAATGGTTTCCGTCATCCATCCTTCCGGCATCGATACTGGCCACCACACACTGCGATCCAAAATGCATGGCCGCCCTGGCAATCAGATCCGGATCATCATAGGCTGCGCTGTTAATGGCGATCTTATCAGCACCGGATCGAAGAAGCTTTTTGATATGGTCGATTGTCCGGATTCCTCCACCGATTGTAAGGGGTACAAAGCAATCCCCGGAAAATTCCGCAACCGATTCGTAATCCGGTTCCCGATTTTCCCGTGTGGCTGTTATATCGAGAACGATCAGTTCATCCACTTCCCTCATATTATATACCTTCACAGCCGGAAGCACGGTTCCGACCCGTCTCCAGCTGTCAAACGAGACTCCTTTCACCAGACCGGAGTCTTTCCAGAGCAGGGTAGGAATGATGCGTACTTTCAGCAATTTCAGATCCTTCTTTTTTGGGTCTTTCCAGTAAAAGCCAATATCCAATGATCTTCGGCCCCCTTGGGTGATCCCTGGATGCCGGATCAAGTCCGGCATGACGGAAAAACCGGATCTTTCGATATTTAATTCAACGCCAGAAAATTCCGGATCACCTGGAATCCATATTTCTGACTTTTTTCCGGATGAAACTGAACACCAAATACATTTCCATTCATCACGGCTGAAACAAACTCTCCGCAATAGGGTGTCATGGAGATTGCATTTTCCTGTTTCGACGGAATAAAATGGTAACTGTGCACAAAATAAAAATCCGTTCCATCCGGGATCTCTTCCAATACAGGAGATTCTTTTGTATGGTAAATTTCATTCCATCCCACATGGGGAAGCCGTATTAGGGAGGAGGATGGAATCAGTTTTTCAACCACACCGGGTATCAGACCCAGCCCTTGGATTTCTCCTCCTTCATACCCTTTTTCAGCAAGAAGCTGCATGCCAAGACAGATGCCTATCATGGGAATACCCTTGTTCCCTGCCTCCGTCCGGATGGCTTCACACCATCCGGATTTGAAAAGACTCTCCATTCCATCATGGAAAGACCCCACGCCGGGAAGGACAATATGGGTTGCCTTCCTTATATCTTTCGGGTCATCGGATATCAGAACATTTGCCCCGCACTCTTCAAATGCCCGTCTAACCGAATGCAAGTTTCCCATGCCGTAATCGATGATCAGCGCTGTCGGCACTTTTCGTTTCCTCCTCAGGATTGTCATCATTGATCTTGGTCAGATTACCGTGACGATCCTTGATCAGGTTGTTCCGGGAATCAATCTTGAACAGCTTCTTGTTTGTAAACCGATCACAGATCTGGATGAACTGGTCAACGGAAATATCCAAAGGCTCCAGAATCTCGTCAATGGGTTTTCCAAGGTAGGTCCAGGGGAATTTCCCATCATGTTTCTGAACCAATGACAGCCCGTCTTCCCTTGTAATCCTTCCCCTCCGGATATGAAGGCAGGCGATATCGGTAGCCCGGCCAAAACCGAATTTCAGGAACTTGAAATAATCATGAATTCCGGTCTGATAGTTGTCCAGATTTTCATAGCTCACGACTGATCCCTCTACTGTCCGGTTAAAGGTAGTAAGCCCATGCGCCTGAGAAAGCAATGCATTGGAATATCCATCCCATGGAATATAATACCCAAGGAATATTCCGGTTACATTGGATGATTTCAGTTCTTCATCGGTTGGATAGGAGAAGGGAATCAGATGACGGCGTTCAATTCCTTCCTGGCCGATCAGATCGGTCACCCTCAGGCCCAGAAGCCCGCCGAACTCCTCCAGCCATCTTCGGGTCAATACATGATCCTTGCTGGCTGCACCCGGGCCTCCATACTCGTTCTGGGGATTCTCCCCCCATACAATCAGGGGAACCTTATACTGCACCGCAGCCCGGACCGGAACCGTGAAAATGCCCACATGCTCCGGCCACGAAATATCCCCGACCTGCATCAGCCCCAGCCTGTTGAGCTTTCTTCGAACTGCTCGATTGGTGGTGAGTTCAATGTAATCCACTCCCAGATTCTGGATATTCTCAATATTCTTTCTTCCAATATCCGATAGATGGCAGGTGGTTGCCGTCACACAAAGCGGATTCATGCCAAGCTGGAGCATCCGGATAACCTGGTAGGTGCTGTCCTTTCCGCCACTCACCGGTATGATGCAGTCCCAGTTGGAACCGTCTTTTGAGCGGTAACGTTCCAGAATGGAAAGGAGCTGTTTCCGACGATTCGCCCAGTCCACTTCATCCCGCTTCTCAAAATTCCGGCAGGCACTGCAAACCCCTTCATCATCAATATAAAGATCCGGCTTGGTTTCCGGCATGACGCATTTTATACAATATCGAATCATATTTTTCTCCTTCGGATCAGGATGCGGCAGCAGCTTGCGAATCCGCATGCCGGGATGTTTCTTTGGATGTCACAAAAGTAAAGGTTTTGACAAGTTGATCATCATGCAGGCCCAGACCGATTTTCTGATTGATCCGCTTCAGGTGTCCGGCTACTTCATTCTGAAACAGATCATCGGGAATATCCGTCAGATTAAAACGAAGGTCCTGACGATCCCCCATGCCCAGAAGATAGGTTTCCAAATCATCGGCCACCCCTTTCTGCCGGGCGACCTCGAACATGGGTGTTCCAGGCTGGGGCAGCAGATATCCGGTGCTGGGGAATATATCCAGGTCATGGCATACATCAAAGGTCTGTTTCAGGGTTTCAAGGGTTTCCTGAGGATACCCCAGCACAATGCTGGTAAAAGAGGTGATCTTTGCCTGATCCAGTGCAAGCTTCTGCCGTTTGAAATCTTCCACCTTTAATTTTTTATTCATGGTCTTCAAGATCGCCGGACTTCCGGATTCGAGTGAATACCCGAAACTCATACAGCCGGAGAGCTTTACCTCATGAAGAAGAGGAAGATCCTTTTCCGTAAAAAGATCGGATCGGATATCTGCATTCCAGAAAAACCGGAGTTTGCTTTTCTTTACTCCTTCTACAAATTCCCGAACCTGGTTTTTATGGGAAAAGGTCAGTTCATCAAAAAAGTTGATATAGTTGATGCCGTATCTTTCCTGAAGCGTTTTGATTTCGGACAGAATGGAGTCTACCGAACGCCGGCGGTATGGTGTATATTGAAAAACATGATAGCAGAATGTGCACCGGAACGGACACCCTCTTGCTGTATTGACGACAAATGCCCGTATCTCCTCTTTTGGAATGGGATATGGCTCCGGAACATCCTGAAAGGATTTTTCAAGATACAGGTTCATATCAAAGAGTTCCCAGTCCGGATGATCGATCAGACTGATATCCGGGATGGGATCTGCATGCCCGGTATCAACGATACGGCCATTCTTCAAAAATACGATCCCTTTTACCTGATCCAGCGGCTGTCCGTTTTCAAGAGCGGCAAGGAGCTGGACCATGGTGTTTTCCCCTTCTCCCTTGACCGCAATATCGACTTCGGTGTTTTGCAGGAGAAATTCGGGAATGGATGATGCAACGGAGTTACCGGCGATAATAACGCTTTCCGGATTGGCGGATCGGGCTATGGATACAATCGTCTTGACATACTTGTATCCGGACACCAGTGTTCCCAGAGCAATAACATCATAGGTTTTTTTCCGAAGAAGCATTGCCAGTTCATCATCCGTATACCGGTGTGCTTCAATATCGATGATATCAAATTCATATCCCGCTTTTTTCATAGCTGTTGCTACATATGCAATTCCGGTCGGGAAATACGCCTTCTTCATATATGGTCTGACACAGGGTACGATGATCGCGATGTTCATTTTTTTCTCCTTGTTTTGCTAATATTTCCGGAACAACCAGTATGTCACATCATCCCATCCGCCTGTTTCTTTCGATAAAAATCCTTTTTCCACCAGACTTAATTTTGGAAAAAGATCCTGATAAATTTTGCCGTAATTCTGTTTAAACAAAGCGCCCCGCTGATTTCGATAGGGTATCTCGGTGAGCTCTTCTGCAAAATACTCTGCACACAGAACATATTTCCGGGAACACCTTACAATTTCGGACAGCACCATGGGCAGCGAAGCAGGAGTCTGGTGAATCAGCACTCCGGTCGTGAATACCAGATCAAAATACCGATCCCGGAAAGGCAGCTCTTTTGCCGGAGACCATATGGCATTGACTTCCGGATTCCGCTTTTTCAATTCCTTCAGGGCCTTTTCGTTGATATCCACACCAAAGACGCTTCTGCTTTCCATGTATCGATTCAGCCAGTAAAGGTTTGCGCCTACGTTGCATCCGACTTCCAGGACATTTTCAATCTCATATCGGGCAGTCAGATTCTTCCAGAACGGTTCACGCCCGTTCTGGGCATCCCGGTTCCGATCCACATAATCATTTCCGAACTCCCCTCCCCACAAATGCTCAAGTCGTGATACTTCCGAATATGCTGTTTCAGGCATGGCTCTCTCCTAATGGTATGTGATGAAATGATTCATAGAATTCGTTATCACCCGGTCTTTCCGGCAGTGCGGATTCAACCACCTCCATGAGCGTATTGGAACAATAATCCGCTTCCGCGCTTGTCATGGATGAAAAAATCGGTAAGGACAAAATCTGATCATACGCTTTTTCCGCAACAGGGCAGAGTCCTTTCCGGGTATGGAACTTTTCCCGGTAAAAAGGATGAAGATGTACCGGAATATAATGAACATTGGTTCCAATCCCGTTCTCATGAAGAATCGTAAAAATCGTTTTCCGGTTGACTTTCAGTTTTGAAAAATCAATCCGGACAACATACAGATGATAGGCGTGCAGGATATCGGAACCGGAGGACAACGGCTGAATCAAAGTTTCCCCGGAAAATGCGGTATCATAATGCCGGGCTATTTTTCTCCGGATGTCAAGGAAATCCGGCAACTGCCGGAGCTGGCTGATCCCGAGGGCGCACTGAATATCGGAAATCCGGTAATTATAGCCCAGCTCCACCATCTCATAGTACCAGGTTCCGGTCTTTTGCCTGCTGCGATGATCTGAATTGATTCCATGATTGCGGAACAGCCTCATTTTTTCTGCAAGGGATTTTTGATCGGTTGTGATCATTCCTCCCTCACCGGTAGTGATGTGCTTTACCGGATGAAAACTGAAAACCGTGATGTCCGCCAAACTGCCGGTTCTCCTTCCCCGGTACTCGGCCCCGAGTGCATGGCACGCATCGGATATCAAGAAAAGGTTGTTCTGCTCTGCGATCAGCCGCAAAGAAAGATAATCGCAAGGCTGACCGGCATAATCAACGGCAATAATCGCTTTTGTTTTTGGCGTGATCTTTTTAATCACCTTGAACGGATCGATCAGAAGAGTATCCGGACTCACATCCGCAAACACCGGAGTCGCTCCCTGATAAACAACCGCATTGGCCGTTGCTGCAAAGGTAATCGGAGGAACAATCACCTCATCTCCCGGTCCGATTCCAATCGCGAACATGGCTGCGTGAAGTGCGGCCGTACCACTCGAAACCGCAACTGCATAAGATGAACCCACATATTCTGAAAATTGTGTTTCAAATGCTTCGATTGTCGGACCCGTGGTAAGATAATCTGCCTGCAATACGTTAAGGACTGCATGAATGTCCTGTTCGGTGATGGTTTGACGGCCATAGGGGATAACCATCCTGCGGTCCAATCGATTTTGAAGTTGATTTTTCATAGATTCGATACCTCTGGTTCAACCAAGGTTTTGAAAAAAACAGAATGACGTCAAACCGCATCCGGTTCCTGGTTACGCTAATTTGCGCTGATCACCATTCTGAGATCATCTACGCTCATCCACTCATTGTTATTGTCACTGGTATAGGAAAAACCTTCGGGAAGTTTGGTTGCATTGTTGTAGTTCTTGCGTTCCCACCACTCATGCTGGGGCATAACGATGTACATCCCATTGTATTTGACTGTGTTTCTTCCATCTTCTTCCGTGATCAGGGCTTCATGCAGTTTCTCACCCGGTCGTATCCCGATGGTTCTGATTCTGCACTCCGGAGCAACCGCCCTGGCCAGATCGATAATTTTCATGCTGGGAATCCGGGGCACAAAAATCTCTCCTCCCTGCATGTGGGATAAACCGTCCATAACCAGCTTGACCGCCTCATCCAGAGAGATCCAGAAACGGGTCATCCGCTCATCGGTGATTGTGATTTCACCTTTTTTCTGCTGTTCCCGGAAAAGAGGAATCACACTGCCCCGGCTTCCAATTACATTGCCATAACGGACACAACTGAACCGGGTCCCTTTTTCTCCGGCATAGGAGTTTCCGTTAATGAAGATCTTATCGGAACAGAGCTTTGTCGCTCCATACAGATTCACCGGATTCACGGCTTTATCCGTACTCAGGGCAACCACTTTTTTTACACCGGAATCAATGGCCGCATTGATGATATTCTGAGCACCGAGAATATTGGTTTTTACCGCTTCAAATGGATTATACTCACATGCAGGAACCTGTTTCAAAGCTGCGGCGTGGATGACAATATCAACCCCCACCATGGCTCTTTTCAACCGTTCAAGATCCCGAACATCACCGAGAAAATACCGAAGCCGCTCATCGCCGAACTCCTGGCGCATCTCATGCTGCTTCAGCTCATCACGACTGTAAACCCGGACGACTTTTGGCTTATATTTGTCGTTCATGATCCGGCAGAAATGTTTTCCAAAAGAACCTGTACCGCCGGTTACCAGAATCGTCTGTGTTGTCCAGTCAATCTTTCCGATATCTGAATTCCCGTTGCAGAGAAGAATCCTTGCCTGTTCGATGGTTTTGTTATTCAGATGCAGCATCTCCTTGATCCGGGTCAGGGTGAAGAGATCCTGTTCTGAATACCGTCGTTGCCCGCCGTCTGTTTTCAATGGGCTGACGAATTCGGAAAACTCCTTCTGCCAATATCGAATAGTGGATACAGGGACATCAATCCTTTTGCCGACCTCCTGGATTCGATAGTTCATAATGACCGCCTTTTCTTTGGGTTACATTTTTATCTGAGAGTAGAAGATGCGTTGAAACCTGTTAGTAATTCAATCGGCGCATATCGCATAAAAGTTTAATGAAACTTTTTCATTAACTTCATAGAGCAAAACATATGCCACAAGGTCGTCATTTAAATAATCATTATTATAACAATGAATTAAAAAATTATTGTCTTTCAGGCAGGAAATATTAAATAGGAAAAAAAATCCGGTTTTTGTATCCGGAGGAAAAAAAGGATGGGATTAACTTATTCTGCTGCCGGCCAAGGGTTGTTGACTGAAATGGAATCCGGACCGGTATCGAGGACTGTACGAACAACATCAGCCAGTTCTCTTTTGGTAACCGGCTTCAACATCATTTTCCGGATTCCCGAACACTCCAGGATATTTTCTGTAATCTGTTCTGAAAAACCGGTACAGAGGATAATCGGAATACTGTTTCTCACGTTTCGAAGGGCGGTTGCCAGTTGAATACCGCTCATTTTGGGCATCGACATATCGGTGATGACCAGATCAAAGTACTCCGGTCTGACCTGAAATGCCTTCAGAGCCTCTTCGCCCAATGTAAAAATTTCAACCGTATATCCCAGCGTAGAAAGTATTTTTCTCCCAAGATCTGCCAGTTCCGGCTCATCGTCAACAAACAGGATTTTCTCATTTCCTCTGGGAATCTTTTTCTCTTCCGATTTTTTCCGTTTCACCGGATCAACATGAACCGGAAGATAAATCTGAAAGCATGCACCTTCTCCTGCTTTGCTCTGGACTCGAATCGCACCACCATGCTGCTGAACAATACTGTAAACAATCGACAACCCCAGTCCGGTGCCTTTTTCCTTGGGTTTTGTGGTAAAATAGGGATCAAAAATCCTCACGATATTTTCCTCGTCAATGCCATGGCCTGAGTCCTGAACCGTAATCGTCACATATTCTCCCGGAGAAAGTGTAAGTTCTCCAATCATGATGGGAAACTCAAACCGGGTTTCCGCAAGTGACACCTCAAGGGTGCCTCCGGTATCCGACATGGCGTGATATGCATTGATACACAGATTCATCAGAACCTGATGAATCTGTGTCGCTTCCGCCAATACGGGTTTGCACTTTGAAACCCGTGTTTTGATTTCAATGGATGCAGGCAACGTAGCCCGGATCAGCTTGGCCACCTCTTTGACAATCAGATGAATCTGCACCGGATATTTTTCATACGCATCCTGGCGGCTGATGGTTAAAATCTGATGCACAAGCTCCTTTGCACGAATGCTGGCTTTATGGATTTCATCAAAATGAGAACGGGCCCGACTTCCCATCGGAAGTTCCTCTTGCGCCAGTTCAGAGTATCCCATAATTGCGGCCAGAATATTGTTAAAATCATGGGCAATCCCGCCGGCCAGCGTACCAACGGCCTCCATCTTCTGGGCAACCTGGAGCTGCCTTCGTTGACGAACCTCATCGGTCACGTCCCGTTTTACAGCCACATAGTTTGAAATATGACCGGAACTATCTTTCATGGGTGTGATGGAGGCATCTTCTTCATACAAAGATCCGTCTTTACGTTTATTGACCAGATGGCCGGTCCATACCTTTCCTTCTGAAAGGGTCTTCCACATTTCCTCATAAAACGATTCAGGGTGCTGGCCGCTTTTGAGTATGCTGGGATTTTTTCCGATCAATTCCTCCCGGGAATATCCGGTCACTCTTTCTACGGCCGGGTTGACATACTGCATGATGGAATTTTTATCGGTGATGACAATGCTCTCCGAAGCCTGCTCAATCGCGGTCGATAACCGGAGACGTTCTTTTTCCGCATTTTTTCGTCCGGTGATATCCACCATGATGCAAAACTGTCCAGCTGCTTTGCCGCCTGAATCCGAATAAAAAGCCCTTTTCAGAATCATATGATGAATTGAACCATCGGCAAACTGCATGGAGGCTTCATGCTCCAGTTCATTACCATTCTGGTTCATGATATCCGTTGCTGAAAGATACTGATTTTTCAGATGCCGGGGGGCAACATCCTGATCGGTTCTGCCGATAATCTCCTCTCTGGATTTTCCCGCATATTTTTCAAATGCCGTATTACAGCCACGATAACATCCTTCTGCATCCTTATAAAAAATAGGGCTTGGAAACGTATCGATCAGTTTTTGAATAAAATTCAAATTATTGGTAAGGGTTGCCTCTGCCCGGATTTTTTCACCCAGTTCCTGCTGAAGTTTCCGGTTTAACAGTGAATTATCTTCACGCAGTTTCTGTTTTTCAATTGTCTGCTCCAGGATATGATGAACATAGTCAATGTTCATCGGTTTGGTGATGTATGCATCGGCTCCTTCATTCAATGCCTGTATGGCGGTTTCACCCGAAGCATCTCCAGTGATCATGATTACGGCTGTTTGAGGACATACTTTTTTAAAATGGGACAACAGCTCAATACCCTTGCGATCCGGCAGATGGACATCCATGAAAGCGATATCAAAAGTCTGTACCCGGATCAACAGGATAGCGGCATTTCCATTGTTGACCGATTGCACCTCATATCCTTTTTTCCCAAGGACAAGTTCAAGGATTCGGCATGTGCTGAGATCATCATCAATAATGAGAATTTTTTTATTCATTTCTAATCCAATTTTTAAAAGAGTACGATCTGAAATAAAGAACATTCGAAAAATGTAACTATGTTCTGTCCAGGACCTTTCGAACCATTTTGGCAAGATCGCTCATGATCACCGGTTTTTGAACAAAAGCATTGATTTTCAGTGCCTGAAGGCTTTTTTCAGAAGCATTCTCCTGGTAACCGGAACAGATGATGATTCCGATTTCCGGATGAATCTGCCTGAGTTTTTCACTGAGTTGAAGTCCGGTCATTTTCGGCATGGTCATATCGGTGATCACCAGGTCGAATTGTTCCGGATGTTCGGTAAACTGTGCAACGGCATCATCTGCCCTGTTGGTTGCAGTGACATGATAGCCAAGCCGTTTCAGCATCTCGGCCTGAACATCCGTGATATCCTTCTCATCATCCACCAAAAGGATGCTTTCCCTGCCGCCGGATGCCCGATATTCCTTTTTTTCAGCCGGATCATCCTCAAACCGGGCTTTTGGCAGATAGACATCGAATCGGGTTCCCTGTCCTACCTGGCTCTCCACAGAGATTTCTCCACCATGGTTCTTGACAATTCCTAAAACCATGGACAGTCCGAGGCCGGTTCCCTTGCCCTTCTCCTTGGTTGTAAAATAGGGATCGAAAATACGTTCCAGATGATCGGACGGAATGCCGCAACCCGTATCGGAAATGCTCAGCTTCATGTAGGTTCCGGGAGCCAGATGATATATAGCTGCCATCTGTTCCGACATCTCCTCCTCTGCCAGGGAGATATCCAGTACACCAAAGGTATCCTCCATTGCATGGTAGGCATTGGTGCACAAATTCATAACAATCTGCTGGAGCCGGGTCGGTTCACCATACACATGGCAGCTGGTTTCGATACGTTTCCGGATCTCAATGGTTGTTGGAATGGCCGGCCGGAGCAGCGTAAGCGCTTCATGAATAACCTGATCCATGCGAACCGGAGAACGGATGGGCTCCTCGCTGCGGCTGAAGGTTAGAATCCGGGACACCAGATCACGAGCCCGCTCTCCTGCCCTGAATATGGTCATGACCTTGTTCCGGGCAGGGTCCCCGGGTGAGATATCGGTTAGAAGTAACTCCGAATATCCGATAATGGCGGATAGGATATTGTTAAAATCATGGGCAATACCACCGGCCAGAGTGCCGATGGCCTCCATCTTCTGAGCCTGTCTCAAATGGTTTTCCATGGCCAGTTCATTGGTGATGTCCCTGGCAATACCGAAAACAACTCCATCGTCAAGCGGAGCTGTGTTGAGCACAGCGATTCGTTTCTGTCCGTCCGGCTGGACATAGGTCACTTGTCCCAATTTTTCGGATTTTTCAGATCCGGCGATCAGACGAAGACGCTCAGATGACCCGGCAGGAGTGACATCATGCGTCGTCAACTGTTTCAGTTCCATCAGAGAGCGCCCGGTTATCTTTTCCGCAGCCTTGTTGGCGTCCAGATATCGACCGGTACGCCTGTCCACCAAAAAAATCGCATCCGTGGCCTGATCAAAGAGAGTGCGGTACCGGCGTTCGCTGATCCGCTGCTCTTCTTCCGCAATTCTCTGCTCCGAAATATCCTCCACCAGCCCCACACAGGAAGTCACCTCTTTTCCTTCATGCCGGATGCCCTTGAACAGAACTTTCACATAGGTTTTCTTTTCTGCTGTAACTGAAGAATAAAGTCCCTCATAGAAAGATTCACCATCACGAAGTGCCTGCTTGACCGCCTGTATCATCTTTTCATCCTTGAGTTGGCGCAGCATATTCAGACCAATCAGCGATTCATAGGAAGATCCGATAATCGTGACAAATTTTTTGTTGCATTCCAGAATTGTGCCTTCCTGATCAAAATATAAAATGCCGACCGGGGACTCATTGATGATTGTTCGATATTTATTTTCGCTCTTTTGCAAGGCTTCTTCAGCCCGCTTGCGCTCGGTGATATCTACAATGACGCCTCTGTAGCCGATCAGTTTGTTCTTCTCGATAATTGAATTCAGCCAAAAGAGCATTGGGAAGGTGCTTCCGTCTTTCCGGATGCCCTTATATTCAAATGCTTCAAAATCCTCGAAGCTGATCTGTTTTTTGAAATTCTCCAAAGCCCGTTTCCGTTCTTCGGGTGCTAACATATCAACACCATTTAACCCTTGAGAAAAATCCTCTCTGGAATACCGGAAGAGTTCAAAGGCTCTACGGTTGGCAAAGGTCAGGTTGAAGTCCGGATCGGTTTCAAAGACTGCTTCCGGCAGCATTTCCGCCAGATCCCGGAGGTGCTGTTCACTGATGCTCATTATCCATAACCTCCAATCCGACACGACCGTTTTGAGCCATCCGGACCTGAAAGCCCTGATCCTCCAGATAATCCGCCATGCTCTGAAGGAAAGCAGGTTCATCATCGATAATGAGAATGGTTGTGGATGCGTTTTTCATTGGGCATTCATCCGGGATTTTTGGTTTACAGGCAGTTTGACGATGAATTTCGTTCCCGCCCCTGATGTGGACTCAACGCTCATCTGTCCGCCATGATTTTCCGTAATAATGAAATAGGAAACACTTAATCCCAGGCCGGTACCGCTATTCGTCGATTTTGTTGTAAAAAAAGGCTCAAAAACACGCCTGGTGGTCGCTTCGTCCATGCCCGGGCCATTGTCCTCGATCTCGATACGAAACATCTCCTCCGAACGTTCATAGATAAGACGCAGGATGAACCGAGGCCTTTTTTCCGATCCCTTTTCATGATCCTCCTGCATCGCTTCCGCTCCGTTGCGCAGAATGTTCAGCAGCACCTGCTGGATCTTTCCTGCCTCACACGGCACCAGCGGTAAATTGTTTTCATATTCACGGGTTATCTCGATCTGCCGAAAATCAAACTTTTTCTTGAGATTGTAATCGGTTGCAGCCAGATCCATTGTCCGGTCCAGCAGTTCGGCCATATTGTGTGATGACATCGAGCTGTCGCTCTTGCGGGCGAAGCTGAGCATGTTGGATACGATTTCCGCTGCACGGCTCCCGGACTCCCGGATATTGTTCAACATCCGAATAATTCCCCGGGCTTCCATATAGAGACCAATGGCTTTCATGGAGGTGCCGGCCTCTTCGGCAGCCTGCTGATTGGCCGGATGCTCCGGGATAGTCAGACGATTGCTGATCACATTGGCGCTCTGCATCATGCCGGCCAGAGGATTGTTGATCTCATGGGCCATGCCTGCGGCAAGTCCTCCCACGGAAAGCATTTTTTCGCTTTGTACCATCATTTCTTCTAATCGCACCTGCCCGGTTACATCATCCAGGCGGATGACCGCCCCTTCGATACCATTGGCCTTCAAAGGATAGATGGTCACATCCTCATAACGGATTTCATTGGCTTCCCTGAGGATCTGCCTGGGATCGGATCGGACTTCACGCATCTCCATGGCTTCATGCACCTTCTCCATCTCAACAGCCAGCCGCGGAAAAACCGTTACAAGTTTCTGTCCTGCCGCACTCTCCGGCAGAATGCCCGTCATCCTTGCCGCTTCCCTGTTCCACTGGGTCACATTACCGTCTCTGTCCACACCGATAATGGCAGAAGGCATGGAATCGATAATGTTGGCCAGATAATTGCGCAGGCTGCGAAGCTCCTCTTCCTGCTGCTTGCGCTGCGTGATGTCACGGGCGATTCCCAATACCCCCACCTGTTTTCTTTCCGAATCATACAAAGGGGTTTTAATGGTTTCAAGCAATGCCCGATGACCGTCATCCGCATATATGATCTCCTCTTCATTGATACTTGGCTTTCCGGCAGCCATGGCAGCCTTGTCCTTTTCACGGAAAAAGTCCGCCAGTTCCCGGTCGACAAAATCATAATCGGTTTTCCCCACAATCTCAGCTTCCCTGGCTCCAAAAAAACGCTCAAACTCCGGGTTGCAGGAAAGATAAACCCCATCCGCATCCTTGAGCCATATCAAATCCGGTATGGTTTCAATCAGGGTGCGCAAATGCCTTTCATTTTTCTTCAGTTCCAGCTCAGTCTGCTTATGCTCCGTCCGATCCAGAATAAATCCATCCAGGAAGGACACATCACCATGTTTGTTTCGTATCGCCACACCCTCCTCATATACCCATCGCAATGATCCGTCCCGATGAATGATTCGACGTTCGACAACCCATTTGCGTCCGGCTTCGATAGCCTGCCGAATCATTTTATCCGACATTTCGATGTCATCCGGATGGATAATGCCGGCATAACTGCGAACCGCATTGTGGATAAAATCGGTTGAGGGATACCCGCTGATGGTTTCAATCTGAGAGCCGATGAATTCCATGGTCCATAAGGAATCCGGTTTACAGCGAAAGATGGCGCACGGCACGGACTCGGCCAAAGTGCGAAAACGGTTTTCACTCGCCGATAATTCCTGATTCATATCCGCCAGTTCTTGCTCCCGCTGCCGTATGCTTTGGGCCATTTGATTGAACTGGGTCAGAATTTTCCTGAATTCCACATAGTCAGACAAATGATCCGAAAAAACGTATGAACCCCTGGCGATATGATCCATGCCTTTGATCAGCGTGTTCAGGGGCGTTTTCAGTATTTTCCGTAAAAAAAATCCGGTAATGCCTGCCAGCACGAAAAGGGTCATTACAAGTATCAGAAGGCTGAACAGCAGTTCTCGCCGGTAGGTTTTCCCAAAGCCCTTTGAAAATCCAATCCTGACATAACCAATGATGCTGCCGTTATGCTCAACACTTTTTTCCTTTTCAATCAGAACCGATTGCAAAGGACGGGCCTGATGATACAAAACGTTTCTGTTTTCGTCGAATATTTCCACCTTTGAAATGATTTCATTCCGGGCAAAGGTGTCCCCGATCACCCGGATCCAATTAAGGTCATAATTCCAGATGGGCAGTGAAAGATTTCTGGAAAGAAAATGCAGATACTCCATAATCTTGCGTTCATGATGCCGGGCATCTGACCACTGGATCACCCAGAATGCCGATCCGATAGTGAGGGTCGCAAAAACAGCCGTGGCCAGCAAAAGCCGTATGGTGAGATCAAAAGAGATTGATCTTGTTTTTTTCATGGTCTTCATGGATTACAATCCACAATCCTTTCAAGAATGGGATTATCATTCCAAGGTAAAATCGATTCATATTATTTTTTACTATAATATAAATCTGTTGAAATTGACTAACCCATACCGCACCGGTTACAGCAAACCACTCTGATCACGACCTGTTCACGGTGAGCCGTGATCATGGGATGATTTGCTTTTTTAAGATTGTGTATATCTGGAATTCAATATGTTACGGGTGCATTTCAGATGTATTTCAAAAGATGGGCATATTATACCAGAAAGACTCAAAAACACAAGCGATCTTTACCGATTGAATCAAATCAGACAGCAGGGTTGAAATGATACCTTGTATGGTCTGTTGTCTATCGTATCATCAACCCGCAACCATTCAGTACCCGGGTTGGCAATAGGCCGACCCGCCATTGGGCATATATGATTATTCCTTTTTTCCGAGCCGCGTGTTAAAATTTTTCAGTTGCATGTCAAACACTTCCCGCTTCTTTCCATACTGGATAATTTTTTCATTCAATACCGAGGTTTTTTTATTCAACGCCTCAATTTCTTCCGGCGTTTTTACGAGTTTTTTCTCTTTGTTTATGGTCTCTCTTTCTTTCATCAGCTCCTGATTTTCTTTTGCAATTTCATCTTTATATTTCAATATGGCCGCACGATGTTCCTCCAACGGCATTTCTTCATCGACTGAGAAATATTGATCCGCATCCTTGTCGGCAAGCGATTCTTCATACTGGGTATTGAATTCATTATAATTGTTTTTGATTTTTTCCTGTTCTGCCGCTTCCACTCGTTTTTCAACGTCCTTCTTCACACGGGAGTTAAATTCCTGAACCTCATTATTATATTGACTCCATTTGGTTTCATATTGCTGAATCTTCTTGTTCAGATCCTCAGCACGTTTATTATAATCCCGGATCTCCTTCTTATTCTTCAATCCATCCTTCTCTTCGATCAATTTTTTCCTTGCCTCTTCAAGGGGCTGAAATTCCTGATCCAATGCATCTCTTTTCTGGCTGAGTTGTTGATATTCGCTATTCATTTTCTCGACTTCCAGGTTACCGCTTTGATCCGGCCTGGAAAGGGCAGGCGTTTTACCGCCATTGTCCATTGCCGTCCCTTCCTGTGCATCCGGAACTTCTTTATGGATGCCCTTCGTGTCTTCAAATGTTCCGACCTCTTCCGAAATCGTTACGTCTGACTGGGTATTGTCCATTGGATTATCAGCAACTGTCTCATTTCCCTGGATATTATCCATTGGATTATCAGCGACCGTCTCATTTCCCTGGGTATTATCCATTGGATTATCAGCGACCGTCTCATTTCCCTGGGTATTGTCCATTGGATTATCAGCGACTGTCTCATTTCCCTGGGTGTTGTCCATTGGATTATCAGCAACCGTCTCCTCGGTCTGGATACTGTCCATTGGATCTTCCGTACCTGCCGTTTCTTCCTGGGAACTGGTTGAATCTTCTGCAATGCTCTCCTTCACCGGATCATCAGGGTAGCCATCAACTTCTGCCATTCCCTTCACGGGAAACAAAAAAAGAACGATGAACAGGATGGTCATAATCAATTTCATGAGCATATCTCCTTGCATGTGGATCAGTTGTCCATATTCTATTATGGTGTTATCGGGGATTGGAGTGTTTTTCTATCTAATTGTATTTCATACGCAATTTAATAGATAAAAACAAGAGCCAATTTCAAAAGTCTGTTGTTGTCATTCCGGCGAAGGCCGGAATCCAGTATTTTCAGTACTTTTCTGGACACCGGCCTTCGCCGGTGTGACGTTTTTTAATCGTTTTGAAATTGGCTCACAAGACTGATTTTACAATTTTCATTTTTTTTCATTTTATGTAAAAATTTTATTAAAGTTTTTTTTTGAATGTCCGATGATAGTGATGGAGTGTTATGCTTTTGATTATAAGGAACTTTTTTGAATGGAAATACAATCGGTTTCAACAATCCGTAACCTGAACAATATCAACCCTGTCTACAGGGAATCCGGTCGGGAACAGACAGGTAAGAATATTGAATCCGGATCAAAAGACCGTTCAGAAATAAACGATCAAAAGGATACACGCAATCCATATGCAGGAAACAATAATGAACTTTCCCTGAAGGAAAAAAGAGAGGTGGAACAACTTAAAAGCATCGATATTTCCGTTCGTTCTCATGAACTGGCCCATATCAGTGCGGGTGGACAATTTGTAAAAGGAGGAGCCCGATTTCAATATCAGACAGGGCCGGATGGAAATCGTTATGCAGTTGCCGGAGAAGTAAGTATCGACAGTTCACCCATTCCCGGTGATCCAAAGGCAACCGCTGAAAAAATGGAAAAAATTAAAACCGCTGCACTGGCGCCTGTTGATCCATCCAACCAGGACCGCAGGGTTGCGGGTATGGCAAGCCAGATAAGAGCCGAAGCATTAATGGAATTATCGCTGTTGCAGGTTAAAAACAGATTGGCTTCTGATATGGATCAAAAAAAACCGGAAATATCCTTTCCAAAAGCAGCTGCCGTATATGAAAGCAGCAATCATAATATACGCATTGGATCATCTGTTGATCTCATGATGTAAGGAGCATGATCAGAAAAAATAAGTAAAGGAGGATATCATGGAAACAGGAAATGTAAATGCCGTGGAAACACTGCCAAGAACCGAAGCAGTAAGCAGGGAACCCGCTCAACGGACCGAAACCGAAAGCCGGCCGGAAAAGCAACCGGATACCCCTGCGTACCAGGTGGAACTTTCGGCGGAAGCAAGGGCAAAACAGAATGCAGATCAGGCAGCTCTGGAGCAGATGTCAAAGCAACAGCAACAGACAGCCACATACAATTCCTCCGGTGAAATCGGGGGATAGAGAAGGTGATATCCATGGAAATCATCGGAATTCAAAACTCGGCCGGTGCACTGAGCATACCTACAGGAAATCTCCGTGCTGCCCAGGCGATCTATGAGAATGTTGCCTCAAGCCGAAAAGGGTCCGATATCCGGGAAGCGGGAATCCGGGAAGATAAAAGATCGGATACGGTTTCCATTTCACCTCAGGGGCAACAACTGGCGGAAGCCAATTTCAGAAGGGAACAGCAGAGAGAGGCCGCGGATTTCAATCGGAAAGAACAACAACAGGAAGCTGTTTTTAATCAGGAACAACAGCGGGCCAGGGCAGACTTTCAAAGGCAGGAACAGCGGAAACAAGCGGAGTTTGATCGGAATCAACAACAGGATGCCGCTGAATTCAAACAGAATCAACAGCTGACGGAAGCCCGTTTTCAGCGGCAACAATCCTTGAACCGCTATCCGGCTTCAAAAAAACCGGAACCATGAGGATTTTGTTCAACCTTAAAAAGGAGGGATCATGGCGCTTTCCATCCATTCAAGTGCAGGCGGATCATTTGCGGTAAATCAGTTGCGGGATATTCAAAAATCCTTTACAGAATCACTGGAAAGAATTGCTACCGGAAACCGGATCAACAAAGCTGCCGATGATGCGTCCGGAATGGTCATTGCCGACAATCTGGGTCTCCAGGCACGCAGCATCGGGCAAGCTATTTCAAACGCCAATGACGCCATTTCCATGTCACAGATAGCGGATGGCGCACTGGAAGAATCCGCCGGCATCATCAATACCATTCGCACCAAGGCTGTTCAAGCCTCCAATGGAAGCCAAAGCATGGAATCCAGACAGGCTATCCAGAATGATATCCAGAAACTGGTGGAGCAGCTCGATACCATTGCCCAGAACACCTCCTATAATAATCAGAAGCTGTTATCCGGTGATTTCGTGAATCAGTCCTTCCAGGTGGGCGCAAATTCCGGGGAGACCATCACCCTTTCCATTGGTTCAACAGAATCCAGTCAACTGGGGAATCCGGAAGTCGGGAGACTATCGGATATCAATGTATTAACCTTTGAAGGCGCCCAGGCTGCGATAAAAATAACGGATGCAGCCATGGAAGAAGTAAACAGCATCCGTTCCGAAATCGGTTCCACTCAGAATCAATTGACTTCAACCATCTCCAACCTGTCCACAACCCATATCAATGTCCTGTCAGCTGAATCGGCTATCCGGGATGTGGATCTGGCAGAGGAGTCCATAAACCTTTCCAGACTGAAAAGAGTCTCACAGGCCAGGGCATATGCAGCAGTAAAAGCCAACGAGCAGAACGACTCGATCCTGAAACTGCTAAAGGGGTAACCGGGAGCTGGAAACTGGAAACTGGAAACTGGAATCACTTACCATGTATCAATAAACAGCCGGCTTTGGTTTTCTTTGTGAGCCATGGAAACCGACTTCAATCCGCGAAGCAGCCATCGCCGGGTTTCCGCAGGGTCAATCACGGCGTCAATCTCCATATACGAAGCCATGTTGATGGCTTTTCCTCTGGTATATGCCTCTTTTACAAAGAACTGAAAGGTTGCTTCCCGCTCTGCCTCGTCCGGGATAGCCTCCAGTTCTTTTTTTAATGCATGCCGGACAGCTCCTTCCAGTCCCATACCGCCGAACTCTCCGGCAGGCCACGATACTGTGAAAAAAGGTTCATGAAACCCGCCTACTGCCATTGCCATGGCACCCAGGCCATATCCCTTCCTCAGGACAATGGTAAAACAAGGAACGGTTATCTTTGCACCAGCCACAAACAGCCGGCAGGCATGTCTCACCTGCGCCTTCTTTTCGATCTCCGGACCGACCATAAATCCCGGTGTGTCGCACAGGGAAATTATTGGCAACCGGTGCGCATTGCACATCTGCATGAAACGGGCGGCCTTGTCCGCGTCGTCTGCCAGGATGGCCCCGCTCATATGGGCATTGTCATTGGCCATCAACCCGAATGGATGACCTTCTATCCGCACCAGCCCGGTAAGGATACCCCGGCCAAAATGAGGCCGTAATTCCAGAAATGAATCTGTATCCGCCAGTGTCCGGATCACCTTGCGTACATCATAAACCCGCAGCCGGTTCTCCGGGATGTGCCAGCGGAGATGACGCTGGTCCGATGCCTCCCAGGTACCTATCCTGCCCTGAAAATAGGAAAGATATTTTTTCGCTGCCGCAACCGCCTCTTTCTCATCTGCCACACAAAGATCCACCACTCCGTTTCGTGTCTGAACATCGATGGGTCCGATCTCTTCCGGTTTCACAACACCCAATCCGCCCCCTTCGATCATGGCAGGCCCGCCCATACCGATATTGGATTGCCGGGTCGCGATGATCACATCACAGCAGCCCAGTAGAACAGCATTTCCGGCAAAACACCGTCCTTCCACAATCCCGATCAAAGGCGCACTACCGCTCATGGCCGCAAACCGATGAAAGGTAGACAGATAGAGGCCGGCCACAATATCAATATCCGTATCACTGGGTCTTCCGCCTCCGCCTTCGGCAAAAAGAACCACCGGCAGCTTCCACTCATTGGCCAGATAGAGCATCCGATCCATTTTCTTATGGTTCATGAGCCCCTGGGTTCCGGCCAGTACGGTAAAATCATACGCCATTACCATGCACCGGGTCTTTTCCTCACCAAAAAAATCCCTGTTAACCGTACCGATACCCGTGATCAATCCATCTGCCGGTGTTTTTTGCATCAGATCATCCAGGCTCCGGCGGCGCCGCTGTGCAGCAACAACAAGCGAACCATACTCGATAAAACTCTCCGGATCGCAGAGATCTTCAACATTTTCCCGTGCAGTCCGCTGATTCTTTATTCGCCGCCGTTCTACGGCATCCAATCGATTTTCATCCAGCGTAAAAGCATGACGATCCCTGATTTCGGATAGATCCGATCGAGCGGAATCAAGGTCAATGAATTCTGAATTTATCGCGGAGCCTTCTTCCACCTTCGCTTCCTGAATATAAAAAAGAGAAGCGCCTTTGTGGATTGTATCGTTCACACAGATCAGGATATGATTTACATATCCGCTTTTTTCCGAGCAGACCAGATGTTCCATTTTCATGGCCCCAATCACCGCCAGCTTTTGTCCGGCTGTGACCGCATCCCCGATTCTGACAAAAATTTCCACAACCTTTCCCTGCATGACGGACCGGACCGGAAAGGTACCCGGAAATAAATCCGGATCATCTTTTTCAGCAGAGGGAAAAGGAGAAGATTCCTGCGCCTGAAAATAGGAATTGGGATGGGTTTTTGATGCAGAAGCCAGTACGGCTGCTTTTTCCTCGATCAGCCGGGTATGAAAATTGTTATGGATGACTTCCGGCAGGCATAGCAGATTCTGTAAAAAAGGAATGTTGGTCGAAACGCCTTCAATTCTGAATTCAGATAAGGTGCGATACGCCTTTGTCACCAGATCTTCATATCGGGGAGAGGCTGAATAAACAATCAGCTTTGCCAGAAGGGAATCAAAAGCCGGATTGACGGTATATCCGCTGTAACCATACCCATCCACCCGGACATCTTTACCCGATGGAATCTCATATGCACTCAGGGTTCCTCCGGAAGGAGCCGTATCCCCTTTCTCATCCATGGTTTCCATATTGATACGCAGCTGAACCGCATATCCTTTTGCAACTGCTTCCCGATCCATGAGATCCAGCTCGGCAAGGGATTTTCCGCAGGCGATTTCAAGCTGGGTTTTCACAAGATCCACCCCGGTCAACTCTTCCGTAACCGTGTGCTCTACCTGAAGCCGGGGGTTGACTTCCATAAAGAAAAACTCTTCTTTGGTTTTGGTCTCTGTATCAATGAGGAATTCGACAGTCCCCAGGCTTAGATAGGAAACCTTCCTGGCTATCCGAAGGGAAGCCTCCATCAATTTTTCGCGAAGTGCCGAAGATAGATACCCGCTGGGAGCGATCTCGATTACTTTCTGATTTCGGCGCTGCAAGGTACAGTCGCGCTCTCCCAAATGAATAACCTGCTTTCCATCACCGATAATCTGAATTTCAATATGACGGGGATGGCGGATCAACTGTTCGACAAACAGTTCATCATTGCCAAAGGCTGCGAGTGACTCGGACCGGCATCGGGAGTAAGCCTCTTTAAACTGGTTCATATGATAAACCGGCCGCATCCCCCGCCCACCACCACCTGCGAGAGCCTTGATCATGACCGCCCCATCCGGCCCGAGCTGCTCCAAAAAAATGGCCGCCTCTTCCAGTGTGACCGCTCCTGTTGTTCCCGGTAATAAAGGGATACTGCACCGGCCGGCAAGCGCACGGGCCCTGACCTTGTCACCGAAAAGATCCAGTATCGCAGGTGTCGGCCCGACAAATGTGATCTCTTCTTCGGCACAGCGTCCAGCAAAAGAAGCATTCTCGCTTAAAAAACCGTACCCCGGATGAATGGCGTCACATCCTCCGGCCCTGGCAGCTTCGATGATTCCGTCCGGATCAAGGTAAGCGGTTGCGCCGGTTCCATCCAGCATGATCAACTCATCCGCCATCCTTGTATGAAGAGATTTTATATCGTCAGCCGAACAGACTGCTGTTGTCCGGATTCCCAATTCAGATGCTGCACGGGCAATCCGGATGGCAATTTCCCCCCGATTGGCAATCAGCAAATTTCCGATCTGCATATGTCCTCCCGGACTTTTTTATACCTCTGGTGAATTGTTTCCAAGCAACCCATACCGGGAAATTTGTCATATGTCCATGCCATTTCAAATATTCCAGAAGTAATCACCATTCCGGGAGCCAATTTCAAAAGTCTGTTGTTGTCGTTCCGGCAAAAACTGGAATTTAGTATTTTCATCTCTTTTCCGGGCACCGGCTTTCGCCGGTGTGACGCTTTTTAATCGTTTTGAAATTAGCTCCCGGGTCGTAATGGTGTAATTATTGCATCTTCCTGCCTGAATCATTCATGAAAATTACGGCAAATCAAAACCTGATCCCTTATTTTCAGCCGCGCCGTGACGAATTGCCGGCCAATCAACCGGATGGGGAAAACCATCCGGAGTTGAACAGGCGAGCCTCGCCCCACCCTCTCCGGTCTGAAGAACAGCCTTACCGGTACTACATCCGGCAGGATCTTGAAAACAGTATTTATACACCCGATAAAAATATCGTTGCTCAATACATGAAATTCAAGGGGATGATTGTCGACCTATATGTTTGATCGCAGGGATTTGAACCTGTTACTCGATGTCCAAGTTTATTAAGTCATTCCGGCGAAAGCCGGAATCCAGTAGTTTTGATAAATTGCCTGGATTCCGGGTCTCCGCTTCGCTCTGCCCGGAATGACGGGGTTTATTTCTTTTCAGTGATAAAAACTTGAACATCGAGTGTTATGGTATCCGCTCCTGGATGATAAAATTGACTTGTTTTTTTAGAGGATTATTATCATAATTCTAAAAAAGATTCCAGATACCATGCCCGTTTACTTTGCTTGCAGGAAAGGATTTATCCAATATGGAACCGGATCACACAATTGAATATGTCAAAATTGCCGTGCTTGACAGCGATGTTGAATCCCAGATTGTCTGCTCGATCCTGGATGATCAAGGTATCCCGTATTTTGCAAGATCCTATCATGATACTGCATATGATGGGCTTTTTCAGGTTCAAAAAGGCTGGGGTGAGGTATGTGCCCCCGCAGAGCATAAGGATGAAATTCTGGAAATCATAAATGATTTGCGGAACAAAACCGCTCCTGAAATCACCCCGCAGGATTGATCTGTCCGTTCTTTCTTTTTTCCAAAAAAAAGACGCCGGATGCAGAGAAAATTTTTCTATTGTGGGAAAAATCTTCCGGGTTCTTCACCGTGTCCGAAAACCAGTCACCGAATCAAATCGGGTGTAATCAAAACTGTCAGGCAATCAAAGCCCAACAGTTTTGATTACACACTTGGCATATTTTTCGCTACCATTCCAAAGTACATTCTTTTTCAAAGAGAAATATAAAGATATCGGTTCTGAATCCGATATTAGTAAAGGGCAAAAAAACAAAACAATGAATCAAACTGCATCCCAATTTTATTATGAAAAATAATCAAAACAATGAAATCCTATTTGATCAGAAACCCTTCTCCTTTGATACAAACGAAGGTTCCATGGATCTTTTTTCCCGATCCCATAAACCCAAAACCATCCATTGGTCTATTGTCTGGTCGGATCTGATGATGACCATGTTCGTTGTCTTTCTGGTCTTATATGTTTTTTATTCTGCCAAGACAGAAACACCTCTGGTAAAAGGTAAATCCACAACAAAAGAGATACAGACAATTCCTGTTCCTTCCCCTACCCTTGTAGAAAAAAATCAGGAAGTTATCAAACATATCGAAAAAAGCATCATGTTAAAGGCTGGATCTTTGACGGATATCGACAATATCGATCTTGTATCTGACCAGGCTGTCCGGATCATCCTTCCGGGAGATCTGCTGTTTGACAAAGGAATGGCGGAGATCAAACCCTCGGCAAAACAATCTCTGGAAAAAATTGCGGATATCATTCAAAAAACACCGTACATCGTGAATGTCATCGGCCATACGGATAATGATCCGATTCGTTCAAAAATATATGCCACAAACTGGGAATTATCCGTAGCCAGGGCCAGTATAATCGCCCGTTTCCTCATCGAAGAGATGAAGATTCCCGGCAATCGTTTTTACATCTCAGGGCATGCTTCCTACCTGCCGATAGCGGACAACAGCACTTTAGAAGGAAAATCCAGAAACAGAAGAGTTGAAATCGTCATTACCAAAGAACTGCCAAAGGTCACGCAATGGCAATTGACCGAACCGTTTGAATCTTCTCAAACCGCGGATTCCGGGCCATCTTTATATTGATCTTACAAACAGGGTAACCCAAAATGAAACGAAAAAGAAACGAATATTTTGATCTGATAATGACGCACCGAAACCTTACAGGATTTGCAATCTGTGTTGCGCTTTTCCTCTTTGGTTTTCTGCTGAATGGAAATACAGCTCTGTTTTTCAACCTCTCCGGGATGGCGATTGTATTGGGCGGAACCTTCGGCGCTGCCCTGGTCAGTTTTCGGATGGAAAAGATTGTAATGGTTTATAAGGTTTTATCCGGATCTTACAATCGCCCCTTAAAAAAAGAGAGCGAGATCATCGAAATCCTGGTTGACCTGGCTGTAAAACGAAAACTAAAAGGATTGCTTTCCCTTGAAGAAGATGAACAGCAGGCATCCATGCTTCTGCTGCGAAGAGCGCTGGGATATCTGGTGGATGGATATTCTGCAGACCAGATCAGGGATCTCTTGAATACGGAGATCAATTTTTTCAAACTGCGAAGAGATGATATTGAACGTGTATTGCGAATCCTGGCGGAAATCTGTCCTTCCTTTGGCGTGATTGGAAGCGTTGTCGGTCTGATTGCGATGCTGGGCGGTATTGATGATCCGTCCGTGATCTTGAAAACAGTTACGGTAGCGCTCACATCCACACTTTACGGGGCTGTGCTTGCAAACTTTTTCTTTCTTCCTTTTGCCGCCAATATCCAGGAAAGAACCAACCACGAACTGGTTCTAGGCAAAATTATCATTGAAGGTGTGGTTGCCATCAGCAATGAGCAGCACCCGAGAATACTGGAGCAAAAATTGAAATCCTTTCTTACCCCCTCTTCCAGACAAGGCCGGCTGGTTTCTCTGGAAAGAATCCGGAAACAGTTCAACCTTGAAAATGAGAAAGCAACCCCAAAACCGGAAAATGAAGGGAACCTGAGAAAACGTCGTTTCTAGAAGCTCTCTCTGCTTGACCCCTGGGGTGTAATCAAAACTGTTGGGTTTTGATTACATCCATTGTGGGAGCGGCATCTTGCCGCGACAGTAATTTCTTGATTGATATCTTACTTAAACAAAGCCATATCGCGGCTGGAAACCGCTCCCACATAATTCGATTATTCAACAGTTTTGATTACACCCTTATTACTGGAACCAGACAAAAAATAAGTAGCTGTACAAACAGAAACCCGGTATACTGCAAAAACAGGTTGACCTGAAAAAAATCTTTCATCCTGGTGACTGAACAGACAACTTCTGTATGGAGTTGTTTTTTTATATTTCTCAAACAGATGAACGGACGATGAGCATTACTGAAATATCAAACCATAAGATAAAGAGAAATATTCTCCAGATTCTCAGACAGAATCCAAATGCCGCGACAGAAACTTTTATCTGCCAGGAATTGCAAATGGATCTTGAATTGATCCGGAATCAGATTCTTGAGCTTCGGGAATCCGGTTATGAAATCCAGACAGCCGGCAACGGACTACAGCTCATCCATGAACCGGATAATCCTTACCCCTGGGAATTTCCAGGCCGGGAATCCACCATTCATTATTTCAAGGAATTATCATCCACGATGGATCTTGCCCGGGAAATGGCAAGGAAGGAATGCCCTGACTTTACGGTTATTATTTCAGAATTTCAAAGCACCGGGCGTGGCCGTTTGCAGCGCACATGGCATTCAGATGCAGGCGGTCTTTATTTTACCATTGTTCTGCGCCCCAGGTTGGCTCCGGCGCATAGCCATCGCATCAACTTTGCCGCTTCCCTTGTTCTGGCAAAGGTTCTGCAACAGATGTTCCATCTGGATGCAAAGGTAAAATGGCCGAATGATATCCTGGTGAATAACCTGAAACTGTCCGGAATGCTGTCTGAAATGGGGATTGAAGCAAATAAGCTATCATACGTGAATATCGGCATCGGCATTAATGTGAACAATGACCCGATGGGAAAAGAGCCGAATGCAATTTCACTGAAGAAACTGCTCGGAACCCGTATTGATCGCCGAAAACTGCTGTCTTCCTTTCTGGACGATTTTCAAGCCGTAATGTCCGGATCGACTCTGGAAAATATCATTCCACAATGGAAACACTACACCATGACCATAGGGCGGCATGTGAAAATTGTTACCATCAAGGAGAGTTATGAAGGTGTTGCACGGGATGTCAACGAAAACGGCGCACTGATTCTGGAGCAGGGAGATGGATCATTGAAAGAGGTAATCTATGGGGATTGCTTTCATGGATAAAAATTCAACCACAGTAGACTGGCCGGAGAAAAGAACAATCTGCATTTTTTTTAACAACTTGTTTTGGTATTTCAACCGGTTAAAAAACTGTTTTTAAAAAATTAAAACCGCGACCCTTTTTCGGTTGACAAGGGGGGAATAAACCGCTAAAAGCCTTTTGTTTATAGGGCCGTTAACTCAGTCGGTAGAGTATCTGCCTTTTAAGCAGAGAGTCGCGCGTTCGAGTCGCGCACGGCCCACCACGTACGAGACAGTTCTTTGTCCCCATCGTCTAGCCCGGTCCAGGACACCGGCCTTTCACGCCGGCAACAGGGGTTCGAATCCCCTTGGGGACGCCAGTTGGAAACAAGGCAGCAATGCCTTGAAAATATATAGTTAATAAAAAAGGGTTGGCTTTAATCGGCCGATCCTTTTTTATTTGGAAAAATTATTTTTCCAACCTTCAGCCTAAAAACAGATATAAATCAGGAGTGATTATTTTTTTCTGAAATTAACGAGTTTTTCTCTTAAAGCGGTATATTTAGCGTGCAATCGAGTCTTTTAACGATGTTAAAATTATGATATTTCTATAACTATATGTTATTATATAAAATATTTAAGTGTTGTTTATTTCGTCATATTTAATATTATATGAAAAGTTGAAGAATTGGAGTGTAATCGAGAATTTCTGTATAATAATAATGTTGGGATAACATGATGAAGATTTTTATTAATTACATAATCTCTTTTGGCTTGTTATTTACGTTGCCGACTTCTGCAATGAGTGCCACAGCCGATGTGCACTTATCTCATAAGGAATACTCCAATATAAACAAAATTATTAAAAGTATGCTCCAATTCGATCCACGACACCAAGGTGATAACGTTTCAGAGGAAGGCGATAGAATATATATTTGATAGGTGATCTTAACGGGAAACCGCACATAGTTGTACAATTTACGATTGGTGCAGGTGCAGGAAATGCCCATTATCATTATTTGCTTGTTTTAAAACGTAGTAAATTGAAAAAAGTGGGGTTGCTTAGGATCGGCGGACGGGGTTTCAGAGAAATTACTATAAAAAAGATAGAAGAAGGATTCATACGAGCGGGTGTCATGTGGTATGGCCCCAACGATTCGTTATCTTCACCATCTGTTCACGGCGAAACATCTTTCTGTATTGATTTTGGTGGTTTGGTTGAATGCGATACAGTAATCGGTAAAGGTAACAACTGAATGCATTAATCCCAACGTGTCGTTCCACCGGATCGCTAACGCGTCCGGTGAACTTTGTGTTAGCCTAGCCCACATGTTGACACACATTCAATTGTGTGCGATTATGTGTAAAAAAAGGAGGTGCTTCATGGCTACAAATTTGGCAATCGATGATAGTTTATTACACGAAGCTCTAGAAATTAGCGGACTAAAAACAAAAAAGGACACAGTCAACCTTGCACTCAAGGAGTTTGTAGATAGACGAAAACAGTTGGAAATTATAAATATTTTTGGCAAAATGGACCCTGATCCCGATTATGACTATAAAAGGGGGAGAACCCGTTGAAAGTCCTTGTTGATACACCAATATGGTCTTATGCACTACGTTCGCAGGATAAAAAATATCAACCTGAGATCGATGCACTTACCTCTCTTATACGGGATCAGAAAGCCATAATAATTGGCCCCATTAGGCAAGAAATATTATCTGGCTATAGTGACATGCGCAAGTATAGAATAATAAAAGACAAACTATCTTATTTTGAAAACACGCCTATCTTAGACGCCGATTATGAACTCGCCGCAGAGTTTAGCAACAAGTGTCGGAAAAAGGGAATTCAAGGCTCACATATTGATTTTTTAATTTGTGCTATTGCGAACAGAATCGACATTCCAATTTTTACAACTGATTATGATTTTAAACATTATCAGAAGGTAATACCCATCAAGTTATATACAGTTTAGGGCTAATCGGGTAGCCGCTGTTTGTATCGGGATTTCAGTATTTCGAGGATCACAAAGTTTTTCGTACAGTCCTCCCCTGAGCGGATCACGCTTGGCGTGGTCAGGGTTTTCAATCCCCAGAAGATGAGATACCAATCCAGTATCAGTGAAATAAATCTTAGGAGACTTGATTACCCGCTTGTTGATATTTCCGAAAAACGGCTGCAACTCAAAAATGATAAATGAGGCTTTATATTTGAATATACCCGTTTTAAAAGCGCGAGCTTTTCAGTCCTTCCTGGTGAAATCTTGGGAAAGAACCGTTTCCAATGATTTCAAAAGGAATTGAAAAAAAAATATGATCGTCTTGGAGACTACAGATCTTCGGGCGTTCCGTTTGATGAAAGCCGTTATTCTATACGGCGAATCCGTCCCTCTGTCTTGGCTGAGATAACCTTTTTCTGCCGGATGGTATCGACGATCAGTTCTCGCAGCGGTGATCCGGTCTTGATTTGCGGTCTGCCCTTGAAAACCACATGGGTATCGCCCCCTGAGGCAAGAAAATCCGGAACCACTACGGAATAGATTGCAGCGGGTTCTATGAGCTGTTGTTCCGCCCCTACCCGGATATTTTCCGCTGTTCGGCCGCGTACATCAAAGGTAATGCCGGATACATGCAGAAAACCTCCGTCTTCTTCTTCCCGTGCGCCGCGGACACTCCGTTGAAGTGCCTGATGGATTTCAGCGCCGGTCAGTTCCATGCGCACCAGTTCGTTGTCATAGGGCATGGCCCTGAAAACATCTTCCACGGTCACAGTGCCTTCCTTGATGCTCGCCCGCAAGGCCCCTGCGTTGATCATGGCGATTTGGGCGCCGGTGTGGGCGCGCATGATATCGGTGATGAAATCGCCTAAATTGGTCTCCTGGTAGCGGATGTGCCCGCGTTCTCCGTCCAGGAAGGAATCGCTGCGGCCGATTACTTCTTTAAATTGCTCTCCAAGCTGCTCATGGTAGCCACTCACGATGGCGGCGACCTCCGGGTCCATTGCGATGTCGGCGGTTACTTTGATGTAGCCGGCATTGATCAGTTTCGCCTGCCTGGAAACCGGATCAATGCGCAGGTCGAGGCGGCCCAGGTAGCGTCCTTTTTCAAAGGCCTGCAATATTGGAACGCTGCCCTCTATACCATAGGGTGACAAGAGTACCTGGTCGTGGCCGCCAATGACGGCAGTCAGATCCGGAAGTTCTCTGGCGATTCGGCGGTCGGTCTCCTGGCGACTGTGGGAGAGCAGCAGCACCGGCCCATGTTCAATGGCCTTGGCATAAATTTGTCTAACGGCTGATACGGAATCGATCACATCCAGTGTGGTTACATTTTCAGCCTGAGTGGTCGTAAGCAACTCCTGGGTGGTAGCGCCGATGATGGTGAGGATCACGCCCTGCTCTACTGGCACCGCCAATGAAGGCCGGCATAACAACCGTCTGCTATCTTTCAGGACGATATTGGCGCTGAGAAAAGGAAATGCCGCTTGCTCCTTGAGCTTCAGGAAGTTATCCAGACCGAAATCGAATTCGTGATTGCCGACTGTCATGGCATCCACTCTCATGGCATTGAGGCATCGGATGTCAGGATCGCCTTTGAATACCGTGGACATGGGAGTGCCCTGGAGGATATCGCCGGCCACCAGCACAAGCGTATGCACCTGTTCGCGGTTGTTTTCTTCCCGGATTTGACGGATCAGGGTGGCCACGCGGGCGATTCCGCCCACCTCCTCCTTCACCCCTTTTTCACCCTTGATTTCAAAAGGCATCAGATGGCCATGCAGGTCATTAAAAAAAAGAATTGTCAGAGATATCGGATTTGGTTGCTTTTCCGTCGGAAGTGTGCCGGCACATGCAAATAGACAGGTCAGCAATACGGCAACCATGAAAAACCGGAACCGCTTCATCACAAGGTGTAATGGCATGAGATCTCCTTACATTATTCAAGTTATAGCGCGACCATAAAGGAAAGACACTTGTGTGTCAACGGCAATATCCATGTATCATTTACCTATTGTCTCAATTGCAAAATTGCATTACCATCAGAAAAATAGATTCATTTTTCATCGATTAAATTCCCGCTTGTCAAGACAGGGATGATCGCTCCGACAAAAGAGTATGATGACGCACCCGCTGCCAGTCCTGAATTTGCAGCGCAGATGTTCGTGGACGCGGTCCTGAACAAACCCCGCAAGCAGATGACCGGCACTGGGAAAATGATGGAAACCTTCACCTATTTTACGCCGAAACTGGTTACACAGGTATTCAACTATATCTATAAAATCTGGCCGGATGAGAACGGCGATTTTCAGGAAATGGACTTTGACCGATCCATTGTCAAAAAAATCATCCCCCAAACACCTCTGTAGGTCAGCAGGCAAGAACCATGAAAACAATATGACACAGATGGATTTTCACAAAGAGAGTATAGTATATCACTTGAATTGAAAGGAGCCCGTCAATGAAAAACATCGACATGAATCCGTATCAGCCATACCGAAAAATGGGGCTGTCTTGTGAGTTGCGGGAAATCAAGGAGAAAAGGGTCATCTGGCCGTTGATCAATCAAATCGACCCCAATAATCCGAACTTCAGGCTGCGGACCGTTACCCGAAATGATTTGGAAGAGGTTGCCGAACTGTGGCGGGCTTCCTACCCGGAGGTATACGGATCGGTCCATGAATGGATTTTAGATCCGCAAGAATATGAAAAGCGTGTCGCATTTGCCGAAAACTGGAAAGAACATTCTGTAACGCGGCCCAATGCAATGTTTGTGGGAGAAGACCTTCAAGCCGGGAAAATCGTAATGTCAAGCATCTATACCAAATGGAATCGGAATCTTCATGTGGAAGCCAGCTTTATTGCCATTCATCCGGATGCCAGGAAGGGGAAGATTGCTTCCAGCATCTGGTCCAATCTGGCCTCCTTTTATAAGTGGCTGGAGGAATCCGGTGCCGAGTATGTTACTGTATTTTGCGAAACCTGGCATAACATAACGCAATACATCTGGTTCAAAAGGCTGGGATGGAAGATTGCAGGCATCTTTCCGGGAAATTTTACCCGATGGGCAGGCGGCAACAATGAATACCGGGGATGCACCATCCATTTTTACCGGTTGATTAACGACGGGATACGGTATACCAACCAGCCGGAAGAATGGAGTCTGATACCCGAAGTCAAGGAGTTGTGGGATTGCCTGGAAAAGATCAACGCAAAATCCACCGAAGAAGGGCTGAAAGAATAAACCCCGTCATTCAGCGGAGCGAAACAGTGACCCGGACAAGCAATGAAGCATCAGCGCTATCCAGGTGATCCATCAAAGCCACTGGATAGCAATTGGTTTCACTGCGTGTCCGCCTTTCGCCGGTGAGACGGTTTTTCATCGAGCCAATTTCAAAAGTCTCTTGTTGTCGTTTCGGCGAAAACTAAAATCCGGTATTTTCGGCTCTTGTCTGAGCACTGACTTTTGCCGGTGTGACGCTTTATAATCGTTTTGAAATTGGCTCAAAATTTTGAAAAATTCGGCGCAATTGAAAAATTCGATTGTTATCTATCTTTTATTCTGCAATAATAATGAAAAATGAAACTTCCAAACAGCTGAAAATGATCCATAAACGAATTCAGTTTGACAAACACATTGCAGGCAGGCCAAAGACATTTGGCTTTCTATTTCCCCGGATTTTGTAACTGTTTTTATCTTTTTCATGCCGTTCGTTACATCAAACCGGCCATTCTTACAAACAGATGTATATGTTTTTGAAATCAGCGAAAATCACGTAAAGGAGGCCTTTTCATGAGGAAAATTTTCATTTTCATGACACTTGCAATCGTGATTTTGAATTCGTACGGATACTGCAATGACAAACCCACCCCTGACCGTTCATCCCCCTTCTTTGTCATGGCCATGATAAGACCGGAAAATGATTATCTCGGGAAGTGGTGGCGTCTGATTTACACCGAGATGTTCCGGCGCCTCGGAGTAAAAGTGGAATTCAGGGATTACCCGTCGAAAAGAGCTGCTGCCGAAATCAACGAGGGACGAGTGGACGGTGAGCCGGGCCGGATTAAGGAATACATCCATTCTCATCCGAATCTGATCCGCGTGGATGAACCCCTTTTTGCTCTCAATTTCACCGCTTTTGCTGCAAACCCGTCGATTCCCCGGCTCAATTCATGGAATGACCTCAAGGGCTCGCCATATCATGTGTCGTACAACCGCGGCATCAAGATCTGCGAGATCAATCTTCCCAGAGTCGTGGAAGCCGCCAAGCTCTCTTCGGTGACCGACCCCATTCAGGGAATCCGGCAATTGTCAGTCAATTTCATTGCTATTTATATTGACGAAGAGTCCGGGATACTCACCCTTTTGAAAAAGCCTGAATTCAGCAATAAATCGATCCGCATAGCCGGAGTCCTTGAAACAGCATTTGTGTATCCATATATCCACAAAAAGAATGCCGATCTGGCACCCGGAATGCTCGCCATCCTCAAGGCGATGAAAGAGGAAGGACTCATTGAGCTTTATCACAGGCAAGTGGATCAGGAGTTTGATGTCTACAGAAAGTAATTGGTTGCCGTCGATGGTTGTTCCGCGTTGATAAAATCCGCTCAAGGGAAGCTGCTCATGATGTACAATGGAACAAAAACCGTGTTCAAAAACAGCATCGGACGCGATCTGGTGCTTCAGGTTTTCTTCACAAGCCTTTTTATGACTGCCTTATTGTCTATTCTCGTTTTCTATGTCTATTACAAGAAAGAGCTGACCTCAATTGAACGCAGCATGGATGACATTATCCGTACCCAGACCGATGTCATTTCAACAGCGATGTGGCAATTCGATGAGAAGGCGTTGTCCGCGCTCGCGACCGGCATATTGCACAATCGATATTTTTCCTGCACTGAGATCACACTGAAGAACAGCACGGTAATATCCGCAGGCATAAGGGCAAAAGGCAAAACGATCGAACGTAATGTCACGCTTCATTATCAAGCACCAAATGGTACTGTAAATGTCGGATCGCTGTTTCTTCAGGCAGATGTCTCCCGGATCATCAATCAGCTGAAGATAAGCATCATAACAGGCATTTTGTTCCTGGCCGGTATCATTCTTTTCATCGCGGCTATGGTTTCCCATCTGTTCAGGCGAAGGGCCATATCCCATATCATCACCATAGCGAATTTCCTGCGCGCAAAAACCATGGACGCTCCATTTACACCGCTTGGCCTCATGAAGAAAAACATAGGGGATGAAATCGATTTTCTGGCTGATTCGTTCAATTCTGTTTTGCAGAATCTCCATTTGACCCTTGATCATATCAGCCACCGGGAGCAGCAGACACGGGATCTTCTGGATGCAGCCCGTGCCATAATGGAATACGGTGAATTCAAGGAGGTGGCACGCCGCCTTTTCGATACCTGCTGCCGTATGACCGGCGCCGTATCCGGATATGTGGCTCTTCTTGACAAGGACAACAACAAGGTTCTGTTTCTTGAATCCGGAGGACTTTCCTGTGATGTGGATCCCTCTTCGCCCATGCCGATTCAAGGCCTGAGGGCCATTGTTTATTCTGAAAAGCGTGTTGTTTTTGAAAATGATTTCATGAACAGCCCCTGGGTCGATCTCATGCCCAAAGGCCATGTGGCCCTCCGGAATGTTCTGTTCATTCCCCTTATCGTCGGCAATGAAGCAGTGGGCCTCATCGGCATTGCCAATAAACCTTCCGATTTTACGGAAGAAGATGCACGGATTGCTGGTGCCATCGGTGACATGGCTTCCGTGTGTCTGCAACGGAGTCTGACAGAAGCGGCATTGCGGGAAAGCGAATTTTTTTTCAAGAAATCCCAGAATGCCGCTTTTATCGGTTCTTACAAGGCCGATTTAATCAAGGGAGTCTGGGAGTCATCCGAGGTATTGGACAGGATTTTCGGAATCGGCAGGGAGTATGTCCGGTCCATCGATGGATGGCTTGATATCATTCATCCGGATGACCGGAATATGATCGATCATTTTCTTCGTGAGGAAGTGATCCGGAATCGGAAACCGTTTGACAAGGAATACCGGATCATTCGCAAATCCGATAATGAAATCCGCTGGGTTTATGGATTGGGCCGCACGGATTACGATGGCAAGGGAGAGGTCGTTTCCCTGATCGGGACTGTTCAGGATATCACGGAGCGAAAGCGGGCTGAAGAAGAGCGCTTGAGACTGACCGAGCAGTTGAACCAGGCTCAGAAAATGGAGTACGTGGGCCGCCTTGCAGGTGGGATTGCTCATGATTTTAACAATATGCTTGGAGCTATCCTCGGTAATGTTGAACTGATCCTTGAAAAGGTTGCCCCCTCTTCTGCGATCCACGGTGGTCTTTGCGAAATACGCGAAGCAGCCGGGCGGTCCGCTGACCTTACCCGTCAACTTCTGGCGTTTGCCCGTAAGCAGACCGTTGCCCCCCAAATACTGGATTTCAATCAAACGGTGGAGGGCATGCTCAAAATGCTGCGGCGGATTATCGGCGAGGATATCCATCTGGTTTGGATTCCAGGCGACCATCTGAAGGGGGTGATGATGGACTCCAGTCAGATTGACCAGATTCTCGCCAACCTCTGTGTCAACGCAAGGGATGCGATCAGCGGAGTCGGCCGGATCAGCATCAAAACGGAAAATAGATCCATAGATCCTTCATTTTGTGAGAAAAACAACTGGGCTGTTCCAGGAGATTACGTTCAGCTTACCGTGAAAGACAACGGAACCGGAATGACGGAGGAAACCCTTGCCCATCTGTTTGAACCCTTTTACACAACAAAGGGTGTGGGTAAGGGAACCGGATTGGGATTATCCACGGTTTACGGGATTATCAAACAAAACAACGGATTGATTCATGTATTGAGTGACATCGGTCATGGAACGGAATTCCGGATGTATTTTCCCGTATGTGAAGTTTTGGAAGAAAAAAAATCGATAAATGAAAGCTTGCCGGCCACTAAACCGGGTGTTGAAACCGTTCTTGTCGTCGAAGATGAACCACAGCTTTTAAAAATGACTTCGGCCATGCTTAAAAGTCATGGATACACCGTGTTCACCGCAGAGAATCCAGGTGAAGCCATCATCAAAGCCCGGCAACATGCCGGAACAATCGATCTTCTCATGACCGATGTGATCATGCCGGATATGAACGGTCTTGATTTGTCCAAAAAATTGAAATCAGCGAATCCTCACCTGAAATGTCTGTTCATGTCCGGTTATACGGACGACATCATCTCCCCCCACGGTATGATGGATGAAAAAGTCCATTTCATCCAGAAGCCGTTTACAAAAACCGACTTGATCACAAAAGTGAAAAAAGCATTGAATGATTCTGTTCACAACCTGTAGTGAGGGATCGGGGAAAAACGTTTTCCCGGATAACACGATTCATTTGTCGAAGTCGAGTAGCGCCGTCGGATGTCCATGAAGGGAAAAAACTGGAAGAGAAGCATCGATTGAACCTGCATTGACAGGAAACGCATAAAATCATAGATGTCCCCATATTTTTCGCAAGACAGATCCTGAACATAAAAGAAAGGTATTTGTTTGCCAACCACAATATCCATGCAACATTTATCCCAATAATCCGTTGACATACAAGTGCTTTTCCAATATATTTATTTTCAAAAGGAATATCTTACCCACCACTATCCCGATCTGAAAAAACTTTTAAGGAAAAAGAAATATGAACAGATCCGTGTTCGCTCCTTGTATCCTCAATAAAAAAAAAATTATGCCGGTTTTTTGTACTCTTTATGTAACTTTCTTTTGCTGTACGGTGTTTGCGCAACCAACGGGTGAACAATCCAAGAGAATGCGTCATATTATTCGCAATCATCAAAAAGCGATACAAGAGTGGGCTAACAATCCCATTGTTATTGAATCGGTGAAAAATCAAAACAACCAAAATTTCAGCCTGGAACAAATTCAAAAAATAGATCAAGAATGGGTTGGCGGAAAACAAACAGATTTGATGTTGAGCCTGCAACAAAATGACGTTGGGAAATATTTAAAAGAAAAGGTTTCTTCCAATAAAATTTTATATACCGAAGCCTTTTTATGTGACAACAAAGGCTCGGTTGTAGGGGAATATCCAACGACGTCGGATTATTGGCAAGGCGATGAAGATAAATTTATCAAAAGTTACAATGGTGGTAACGGACAAGAATGGATCGGGCCTATTGAATTTGATGCCAGTTCCAAAACAGTGTCCGTTCAAATTTCTATGCCTGTTAAGGAAAACAATCAAACAATCGGTGTGCTTATTGTAGGTTTAAAATATTTCGAATAAAAAACCATCGTGAATGTCGAACCTTTTTGAAATGTACTCTTGACCTCGATTTTCCCGTTATGAGCATCCATGATGCTTTTGCATAAACTCAATCCAATGCCATACCCGCCGGTTCGTCTGGATCTGGACTTATCGACCCTGTAAAAAGGTTCGAAAATATGGGGAAGATCTTCAGCCGGTATTCCGATTCCACCATCCTGAATTTGCAGCATCACCTGTTTTTCCTCTTGAATAACCCTGAGCTTCACCGGAGGACCATCCGGCTCGGAGTATTTGATGGCGTTGTTCAGCAGGTTTCGAATTGCGATTTTGATCCGATCCGGGTCGATTTCCAGAACAGCTCCTTTTTCCGGGATATCGGCTGTGATGGAAGGTAGTTGATCCCTGTATTCCCGAAGAATATCCAGGATCAGATCCCTCAGGTCGACCTGTTTTTTTTGCAGTTTTTCCGAAACATGGCGAAGTCTGGCTTCTTCGAGAATTGCAGTGATCATGCTTTCCATCTCCACTGCATCTTCCCGGATATTTTTTTCTGCCTGACCTTTTGGAAGAAATTCAAGTGCAACCTTCATTCGTGTCAGGGGAGTGCGGAGTTCATGGCTGACATCCAGAAGCAGCTGATCCCGATCCCTGAGCATGCTTCGTATCCTTTCCGTCATCGCATTGAATGCTTCCGCCAATCTGCCCAGTTCATCCGATCTCCCGGCTTGAACAACATGATCCAGATTGCCTTTGGCAACCTGATTCACTCCTTCCTGCAGCCACTTCACAGGCCGCAGCACCCATCGGATCGAAAAATAGGAAAGGCATAAAACAAGAGTAAGAAGAATAATCAGAACTGCCATTCGGATGTAACCTTGAACCGTATGTTTATAATCGCTTTCCATCGTGAATGTGAATTGTCCGGAGTCGCGATAAACATGAATCTGCTTTCGGCCATGCATTGTTTTTATGACCAGATCTTTTTCAGCATAAATGGTTTGCCAATGATCATCATTCTGAAGCCCAATGGAGGACTTTGAGGTTGACCATGATTGTTCGGGGTTTTTATAGGCAATGATCAATTGAAAGGAATCTGCAATCTCTTTTGCACGCGCAAAACGGGGAGGCGTCCCGATGTCCTGTACCAGGTAGTTGATATAATTGGCTGCGTTGCGGATATAAGGATCTCTGTAATTGGTTTTCAAAAAATGAAAAAAGAAACCGGCAACCAGCAGATTAATAAAGAAACCGGTAAGAACAATAATGATCAGAAGCTTTCCGAACAAAGAACCAATCGATTTGACAGACTTCTTATTCTCCATCTTTTTCCTTGCCGCCGATAAACACATATCCGGTTCCCCAGACTGTTTTGATAAAGGAGGGCGTCTTGGGGTCATCCTTCAGCTTCTGACGAAGCCGGCTCATGGTGATATCCACAGACCGGTTAAACGCTTCACAATCAATACCGCGAAGCTCCTGCAAGATGGTATCACGATCCATCACCTTGCCGGGGTTCCGGGTCATTAAGGAAAGAGCGGCAAATTCATGGGTGGTCAGCGGAAGGAGTTCCCCATCCAGTCTGGCTGACTGGCGGTTCAGATCGATAAACAGTTTTCCGAACTGTAAAACATCTGTTGCTTTTTCGCTCATTGTCCTGCGCAGGATGCTCTGGATTCTTGCCACCAGTTCCCGGGGTTCAAATGGCTTGGGAAGGTAATCATCCGCACCCAGTTCCAATCCAACCACCTTATCCATCAACTCACCCCTGGCAGTAAGCATGATGATGGGAATACGGCTTTGTTTCCGAATCGCCTTGCAGACTTCAAAACCGTTCATCTCCGGAAGCATGATATCCAGGATAATCAGATCCGGAGATACCTGTTCCATTTTTTTCAATCCTTCCCTGGGGTGGATGGCGGATATTGTGTGAAAGCCGAAATCCGCCAGATACTGTTCAACCAGCTGATTCAATTTTTCATCATCGTCAATGATCAGAATTGTTGGTTTCATTTAAAAAGTGTCTTCATCCTGTAAAGCCGTTTACCAGCGATAGAAAAACAACCGGAACGGTAATTGTAATTTTTTGTTTATCACAACCCCTCCTTTATTGTAAAATGGATTAATCGTTACAATTTGATACAAATTGTTACAGGTAAGAGATGAATTCAGGAAAATGGAATGATATGATGCGTGCAGAACAATATGTGGAATAGATCAATTAACTGCATTATCTTAAAAAGGAGGAACCATGCAAAAACACCGATGGATTGTACTTTTGATGGCCGGTCTGGCTTTATGTATCGCCGCAACCGGATGTTCGATCCGTCAACGGGTCAAAATGGCGGAAAGAGCCCCATCCGAGCTGGTGGGTCTGACCAAGACGGATCTGTTATCGTGCGCCGGAGTGCCTGTGCGTTCGGAAAAAGTCGATGATCTTGAATTTCTGACCTATGCAACCGGCAATAGCAGAGAATTCTTCTGTCACAGCGGCCGATACTGTGAGGTCACCTTTACACTAAAAAACAGCATCGTGGAAAAAGTAACCTATGCCGGTAATACAGGCGGGCCTTTTTCACAAGGGGAGCAGTGCGCTTATGTGATCGCACCTTGTCTGAAAGACAAAGAATAGTTTGGTTATCTTCGTTCCCAAAGACCTGGCCGGTTAAAAAAAGGCCGGGTCTTTGATGCAGCGATACCCTTTGAATAATGTTGGAGCCGGTTTCATTATCTTTCAACATCAATTCCAATCCAATTTATATTTTCCGATCCGATCATTATGCAAACTACCCAGGTAGAGATAACCGTCATGTTCCCGAGCGGAAGTGATCTCCTTCAGGTGTTTTCCGTCTGGATCATGCAGGCTTTTGATGACTTTTCCCTGTTCATTCAGTGCCAGGACAAGGCCATATGGTTTTGGCTTGGGCCATAATGCTTTGGGCAGTTTGGACAGTTGCGCTTTTAAAAAAGGAAAGGGATGGAGCTTGTCCGCAGCTGCATTACGAACCGTAAAAAGAGCCAGCCAGAATACTCCGTTATGGTTACTTGAAATATTATCCGGAAATCCCGGCAGATTATCGATAAAGATCTCATCTGTTCCGGCCTTGGGCCCCTTCAGCCAATACCGGATGATCCTGTAACGGTAAGTTTCATTGATCAAAACAAAATCTTCATGCTTGGATAACGCCACACCATTTGCAAAGTAAAGGGTATCCAATAGCACCTTACTTTTACCGGTGGCTGGATCGTAGCTCAAAAATCTGCCATATGGTTTTGATTCTAAAAGATCATACAGATATTCTTTTTGCCCATACTTGGAACTTGCGTCCGTAAAATAGATTATACCATTGCTGGAAATATCCAGAGCATCTGTGAACTTGAAGGGAACTCCATCCGCTGAGGTGGTCAGAACCCTGCTCTCGCCTTGGGGATTTATGGATAAAAGCCCCTTATACGCATCACAGACAATCAGGTTTTCATTCTGATCAAACTGGATACCCAAGGGGCGACCATTGGTTTCAGCGAAAATTTCCAGCTGCCCATCCGGTAAAAGACGCATTATTTTTCCATCTTGTGTTCCCCCATAGATACGACCCTGCCTGTCCACCGCCACCTCTTCCGGACCATTGATCCTCCCCACAGCCAAAAGCTCGGCCTTCTGCAAAAGGCTGTTTGATGCCAGTACTCCGGATAGTTCCAGTGGTTTCAAAGGGGTATACGCCGCTGGGTCAATGTTGGCGGGTTGTAAAAAAAAAATCAGGATTAAAATGATTATCATTCCGACTGCCCCAAGCAATACCTTCTCTATCCGATTGTTTTTCATAATCATAATTTTTTTCCTTTCTTGCGATACTGCAAAAATACTATCAAGGATGTCCTTACCACCCCATCGTTTTTCAGCGATCATAAAAGCAGTGTTTCATTCATGACGCAGAGCTTCAATGGGGTCCAGACGAGCGGCCTTCCGGGCTGGAAAATAGCCGAATACAATTCCTACGGCTCCTGAAAAAACAAATGCCAAAGCAACGATGCCCGGATTGAATACAAAAGGAACCTGCAAGGCCTGGGAACCCAGTGCGCCTGCAACCAGACCGAGTACAATACCGCACAAACCGCCGAATCCGGCCAGTACTACCGCTTCCACCAGAAACTGCATCAGCACCTGTCTTTCCGTGGCGCCGATGGCCAGCCGGGTGCCGATCTCCCGCGTTCGCTCCGTGACCGATACCAGCATGATATTCATAATACCGATGCCGCCCACCAGCAGACTGACCGCAGCGACTGCCCCCAACAGGGCTGTGAGTACTCTTGTGGTGGCAGTCAGCGTATTGAGGATCTCCTTCATGTCGCGTACATGAAAATCATCCTCCTTGTCAATGGCGATATGCCTGCGCTCCCGCATCAGCAATTCGATATCTTTCTGAACCTTGGCTGTGGAAACACCTTCCCGTGCAGAGACCATGATGGTGTTGATATCGGTATTGCCTGCAATGCGCCGCTGAAATGTCCGAAGAGGAATCAGTACAATATCATCCTGATCGGTTCCGAAATTGGATTGGCCTTTGCTGGATAAAATCCCCACGACTCGAAAAGATATTTTATGCACCCGGATGCTTTTTCCGATCGGATCCTGACCTCCGAACAGATCGTCACGAACCGTGGTACCCAGAATACATACGGATTTACCGGCCCGGTCTTCACCCTTGGTAAACCTCCGTCCGGCAGACAGAGGCCAGTCACGCACCTCGATATATCCATTGGTGCTTCCGGTGACCCCTGTGGTACGGTTCCGATTCCCATAGATGACCTGAGTGGCCTGATTTACGGTAGGTGCAATCGCCTTGACACCAGCCAGATCCCGTTCCATGGCCACGGCATCTGCAATTTCAAAAGGCCTGGCATCGGATCGTGCCCCGCCAGGTCCCCGGAAGCCCTGACCCGGTGAAACAAAAAGCATATTGCTTCCCAGTTTTTTTATATCTCCGGTAACCTGGGCTGTTGCACCGCTTCCCAGGGTAACCATGGTGATCACGGCTGCAACGCCGATGACGATTCCCAGAACCGTAAGGGAAGATCTCAGCACATTGCGGCGGATTTCACGCTGGGCCAGCAAATAGGTTTCAAGTAACATGATCGATATCTCTTTCCCCTTGTTTCACTACTGCTGTTTATCCGCTGGTTTTTCAATAAGACCGTCCCTGAATTGAATTCGACGATCCGCAAAAGCCGCCATTTCCCGCTCATGGGTCACCATGACAACGGTCAGATTGCGCTCCCGGTTCAAGGCCGTAAGGAGTTCCATGATTTCCACACTTCGGGCTGAATCCAGGTTCCCCGTGGGTTCATCCGCCAGCAGCAGTTCAGGATCACTGACAATGGCACGGGCAATGGCAACCCGCTGCTGCTGGCCGCCGGAAAGTTCCCCCGGGGTATGACTCTCCCAGCCGGACAATCCCACCGCATCCAGCGCTTCTCTGGCTCGGGCATGTCTCTTTCGCAGAGGCATGCCGCGGTAAACCAGAGGCAATTCAACATTTTCCAGTGCCGAAGTCCGGTTGAGAAGGTTGAATCCCTGAAAAACAAATCCCAGATAATGACGGCGCAGCAGGGCGCGCTGGTCACGGGACAGGCTTCCCACATCCACTCCTTCAAAGTAATAATGACCATCGGTAGGGGTATCAAGGCAACCGATGATGTTCATGCAGGTAGACTTGCCCGAACCGCTGGGGCCCATTACCGCAACGAATTCACCCCGCTGAATCGCAAGATCAATGCCGTCCAGGGCATGCATGGCAGCCTGTCCATGACCATAAATTTTGGTCACCTCACGTAGCTGAATCAGGGACCTTCCCTGGTTTTGAAATTCAGCAGGAGGGTTCATTTGGCCTCCGTCAAGGTGTCCACGACCAGTGGTGTGCCGGGTTTCAGGTCACCCTTGATAACAACCGTATTGTTCCCGTCGGTTGCGCCCGTGACCAAATTAACCGGCGCGGGCTGCCCTTGTCGCAATATCCAGACTTTGGACTTGGCTTCTTTATCCGGGGTATCGGATGATTTCGAACCTCTTACCGGGAAACGCGGTAAAAGCATACCTACCAAGCCCCTTTTTTGTTCCGGCTTGCCGGCCACCGGCGGTATGTACCGCAACGCTGCATTGGGCACCAGGACGGCGTTTTTGATTTTCTGAACAACGATATCCGCCGTCGCGGTCATTCCGGGCCGCAAAACCAGATCGGGGTTGTCCACCTTGAGCAGGGTTTTATAGGTAACGACATTATTGGTTGTCTGGCTTCCATAGCGTACCTGAATAATCCGTGCCTGGAAGATCCGATCCGGATAAGCATCCACGGTGAAGGTGGCATCCTGCCCTTCACTGACCTGCCCCACGTCCGCTTCGTCCACATCCACCTGCAACTCCATCTGGGTCAGGTCCTCTGCCAGGGTGAACAGAATCGGGGCCTGCATGGAAGCTGCCATGGTCTGGCCGGGGTCCATGTTGCGCTCCAGCACAATTCCGTTCACCGGTGAGTAGATCACCGTCTTGGCCAGGTTGGCCTCATCCAGCATGAGATTGGCCTTTGCTTGTTGAATGGCAGCCTGTGCGCTGGCTTCATCTGCTCTGGCCCTCTCCAGCTCCGCTTCCGCCGCCTCCAGATCATACGGGCTCAACGCCTTGCCCCCTGAAAGGCTGCCGGCCTGACGTAATCGTTTAAGATTCTGATGTTTCTGGGTCACTGTGGCCCGGGCCTGAGCCAGTTTGGCTTCAGCTGAAGCCTGAGCAGCCCTTGCGCCCTTCACCGCTGCCTGATACAGGGTGTCATCCAGGTATACCAGGGGCTGGCCGATTTTAACCTGATCGTTGAAATCCACGGTAATTGTCTTAATGATGCCGGACAACTCACTGCCTACCTCTACGGTACTAGTCGGCGCCAGATTGCCGGTAGCTGTCACGGTAACGGTCAAGTCCCCTTGGGTCACTTCCTGGGTTTTAAACTGTGGTTCCTTGCCGTTGGATTTTGAGCGAAAGTAGTAGGCTCCGGCGAGAAGAACAAAAATCAGAAAAACCACCCCTATCCAGCCTCTGATTTTTTTTCCAACTCTATTGTCTTTTCCAATATTCAGGGTTTGATGTACGGCTTTTTCTGGATTCATTTTTGGATATTCCATGACAGATTACTCGCTATGAGAAGTGTTTTCCGAGGTAAAAGCAGTCCAGCCACCGCCCATGGATTTATACAGGCGGATCAGGTTGATGATCACCGCGCCTTCACTCTGGGCCAGACTGTCCTGAAAGGAACTTGCGGAGCGCTGGGCTTCCAGCACAATGCTGAAATCCACCAGACCGGCCTTGTACTGATACTCCGCCAGCATGACCGCTTTCCGGGCTGCCTGTTCCGCCTCAATCAAAGACTGTCGCCGGATCTGCTCATTCACGAAGGCGGTCAGATTGTTTTCCACCTCTTCCAGAGCGGTCATCACCGCAGACTCGTATTGATAAAGAGCCTGTTCCTGAAGCTCGGTCTGGACAGTGATATTGTTGCGGATGGCGCCGGCATCAAATACCGGCCAACTGATACTGGGCCCCAGGTGCCAGATACGCGTGGCATCATTGAACAGGTCGCCTGCAGACAGGGACTCCAGTCCAATGCTGCCGCCAAGCCTGATTCTCGGATAGAGATCTGCCTTGGCTGTCCCGATCCTTGCTGTTTGGGCTGCCAGAAGCCGTTCTGCCCGGCGGACATCCGGCCGCTGACGCAACGCATCCGCCGGTATTCCAATGGCCAGAGTCACCGGGGTGACCGGGATCTGTCCATAAGATTCCAGTTCCTTATGAAGCTTTCCCGGCATCAGGCCCAAAAGCACAGCCAGACGATTTTTGGCCTGGTCCAGACCGGTTTCCAGGGTCGGAATCTGGGACTGTGTGCTGGAAAGATTGTATAACGCCTGTTGCACGGACAATTCATTGCTGAGGCCGGCCCGGTATTTTGAATCGACGATCTGGTAAGTCTCCTCCTGAGACCGGAGATTGGCCCTTGCCACATCGATCCTTGTCTGAAATGTCCGGACTTCTACATAATTCAAGGCCACCTCAGCCAGAAGGCTGACCATTGTCTGGTGAAGCGATTCTTGGCCAGCATCGATATCCGCCTCTGCCGATTCAATGCTTCGCCGCACGCCACCGAACAGATCCAGTTCCCATCCTGCGTCAAAGCCCACGGAGAAAAGATCGCTTTCCGTACTGGTTCCATTGGCCCCACTGGTTCTGCTTTTGATTGCCGAACCTTCAGCTGTGACAGAAGGATACTGCCCGGCTTGACGGATGTTTCTCCTGGCCCTCGCCTCCCGGATCCGTGCACGGGCTTCCTTCACATCCAGGTTGCTTGTAACAGCCCGGTTTATAAGTCCGGTGAGTGCCGGATCTTTCAGTTCCGACCACCAGGCGGTCAAAGCCTGCGGGGAATCTGAGCCGGACACCAGGCCGTTCTTGAGCTTGCTGTGCCATCGGTCCGGTGCCTTGGTATCCGGTTTCACATAATCCGGTCCAACAGACATGCAGCCGGCTGTTACCAGTACAGCACCGATGATTGTCAGCATGCCAAACCATTTCAGAACCGGTTTTGTGGATATGCGTTTTTTCATCAAAAAAGATTGCAATTTCATATGGAATCCATTGTTCATTATTTTTAATAGTTACCATAAAATTAGGTCATCGTCACCCATATTTAAATAACTTGAAAAATCAGCCGGATCCTCCTATACTTTCCTCATTCCCGATTTGAACTCGACAAGATGGCTTCCGGATGGCCGGATTCATCTTTATATTCGCCGGTCATCAATGAATCTTTACAAACAATGTGACAGAAAAAGGAGTGATCCAATGACAAAACGATTCCACATTATCTGCTGTCTTTGCATTTATTCTTTTTTAACTGTCCATTGTGTCGCATCCGAACTGGAAGAAAAAGAATACACCCTGCTCCGCAGTGTAATGGTTGAGTATCAGATCCGGAAAAGAGGTGTAACCGATCAGCGCGTATTGGATGCGATGGAAAAGGTCCATCGCCATTTATTTGTTCCAAAAAAGCACCGCTCCCAGGCATATAATGATTATCCTCTTCCCATAGGAGAAGGCCAGACCATTTCCCAGCCTTATATTGTAGCACTCATGACGGAAATCCTGAACCCGAATCCGGGAAAAACCGTTCTTGAAATCGGGACCGGCTCCGGATATCAGGCAGCTGTTCTGGCGGAACTGTATAAAGAAGTGTATACCATCGAAATCATCGATATCCTGGGCAAGCGGTCTAAAAAACTGTTATCAGAATTGGGATATAAAAATATTCAGGTGAAGATCGGAGACGGATATCAGGGATGGAAGGAACACAGTCCTTTTGATGCGATCATTGTAACCTGTGCCCCTTCCCATATCCCTGAACCCCTGAAGGAGCAGTTGGCAGAAGGGGGTAAGATGATCATTCCGGTAGGAGAGGCCCATGACCAAAAACTGGTGCTGCTGGTAAAAGAGAACGGAGTCATCCGTGAAAAAGAGGTGATCCCTGTCCTCTTTGTTCCCATGATACGGGAAAATGGCAAAACCCATTGACGGTTCACCATATCCTGCCGATCCGACAGGTCATCTCCTGTTTATGGCATCCACCTTCGGATCCATGATGAATCGCCACAGAGGAGGAATCGCAGCCAGCAGAATCATTCCTGCATAACCGGTCGGCAGTTGCGGGCTTTCATCATGATGCCTCAGAATCTGATACCGTCGCCCGGGTTTGTAATGATGATCCGAATGCCGCTGAAGATTGAACAGAAACCGGTTGGTCAGCCAGTTGCTTGAGTTCCAGGAATGCCATGGCTTTACCGGTTCATACCGGCTGTCCGAAATTTTTTTCCGTGCAAGACCATAATGCTCAATATAATTGACAATCTCCAAAAGGGTAATGGCAATCGACGCCTGTGCAATCCAGTAGATCAACGCATGCCCGCCAAAGACAAGTGCGATCATGATCAGCAGAGATATCTGCGCAAGAAGAGCGATAACAACCCGGTTGCCGGAGCTCCAGGCCGGCTTTCCCTCCCTGTTCAGCCGGTCGACCTCAAATGCCCAGGCGCTGTTGAGTCCGCCCAGAACCGTCCTTGGCAGAAAACGGTAAAATGATTCCCCGTATCTGGCAGTGGCCGGATCTTCAGGAGTGGCAACCATGCGATGATGACCTACCACATGCTCCAATCCCCAATGCATATACAGCACGCTCCATAGCATGATCCGGGAAAAGGCCGGTTCCAGTTTTGTATTCACGCGATGGGCCAGTTCATGAGCTACATTGATCCCCAGAACCCCGGAAGAAGTACCCATGGAGAAAGCAAACCCGGCGTACTCGATTAAAGTAAGCTTTTCATGGGTGATGATACCGGCACCCCAGAATACCAGGCCGATCTGAATGGGTGCGCAAAGCCAGGTTGCAAGCCGGTATCCGAAAATCTTTTCGATATCCCCGGCCTGCTCTTCCGGAAAGTTCCGGGTGTTTTCCCCGATCACCATGTCCAGAATCGGAACAATGAGGAAAACAAACACCGGTGTTAAAAAGGTATACGCACCCCCCATGATATACCCTGCAACAACACTGAACGGAACCAGGAATACCAGATAGAATGATAAAATATCCATAGCAGCTCCTTATCGTTGATTTAGGGGTTGAAAAACAGAGAAAAGATAAACTTTATCATTCTGCTTTTTTTCTGCCCAGTTACGGATGGTAACGTCCTCTCCCTTGTAATCCCGGTACCTGCCATATTTTTAAGGCTGCGTTTCAATCTGATCCGGTTCCAGTAGGTTACCGGCGTTTTTGAAACCTTCACCTTTCCTTTCATGGTGGCGTGAGGCTCAAACACCAGGTCGAGAATATGATTCGTTGCAGCAACCTGATTCAGTAAATCAGCGCAGCCTGCGCAATAGGTGATTATTTTCCTTCCACCGGCCTCCCGGCCCCTCAGAGCAGCCCATTCCTTGGAAAGCTCAGGAGAGACAAACCCCACCATTCCGCCTTCACCGCAGCACAAGGATTTTGTTTTACTGTGCTCCATCTCTTCCACGCACAGACCTTTTTTTTCAATAAGCCCTCTTATTGCGTTATGAACCGCCCCTTCAAACCGTAACGGACACGGATCATGAACGGTTACCGATCCCTTCAAAAGCGGCGTATCCGGCAACCCGATTTCATCAAGCACTTCATAAACTGTCTTGACTGAAAAACCTTCTCCATATCTCTTGAACATCTTCAGGCAGTTGGGGCATGCCACAAGAATTTTTTTAACACCGTGATGCAGGAGATAATCCCTCATCTCATTGAACACAGCGTTGAAATGTTCTGTGCGGCCCAGGTCATGAGATGGCTTGATGCAGCAATCCAGCACAATACCGATTTTCGGGATGCTTGTCTTCAAGTATTCGTAAAGCTTCCTTACCTTATCCGGCCTCGTTCCGCAAAGGGTGCATCCGGGAAAAAATATCGTATCACAACCAAAAGGAAGCGTATAATAGGAAAAACACCTGGAGTGCCCCCGGCGCTCATATCCGAGAATGGGGGCATGCTCCGGATAATGGCCGCTGCCTCTTGAAACAGCCTCTCTCCGCATCTCCATGAACATTTCACATGGGTTTATCCCTTGAGGACAAACTGCAACGCATAACTGACAGAGGCTGCATTCAAACGACATTGTCTGATGATGCCTGTTCATGGGATCATAGGCGTCTGCAATCTTCTTAGGGATTCCATATCTTTGGAGAAAAGCGCACTCTTGCACGCAAAGGCCGCATTCATTACAATTTTCAGAAACGCTCTTCAATTTTTGGTGGATAAGCACCTTAACTCCCGAGGTTTTCAATTCTTTTCCGACCGCTGCTTTCATATGATCGATATTTATCCCGCCATGACCGATGATTTTCCACCATAACAGGATGAAAGCGAATCGCAATATACTTTTTCGAGATTTCTCCTGTCCAATACGTAATTTCTATTCAAGTATACAATTCAATTGATATTATCTATTTGAATTGGAGGTTGATTTATGAAAGGATTTTTTGTGAGGAAAGCGTAACACTATCCAGTATTTTCAATTTTTTATCTGGACATCGGCTTTCGCAGGTGTTACGACTTTTCAGTCGTTTAAAAATTGGCTCGCAATGTAAAATTCAAGGGCCGCGCTGAGATTCTTCCCGGCAACGCAAAACCGGTGATTGTCATTTACAGCGTTTTAGATAATAAATAATATTGTAAGGGAGGAGGGTATGAATTACTACGAACCAAAGGACCTTGCTGATTTTCCGAATATTGCCGAATGGGCGACCGATCAGGGCAATAAATTCTTTGAGTATTATGGCGCTGCCACAAACGCCGGAAAACTTACCGAACGGGAGAAATCACTCATTGCCCTGACAGTCGCGATGACGCAAAACTGCCCGTACTGCATCGACGCCTACACCATCAAATGTCTATCCCTGGGAATCTCCAATGAGGAGATGATGGAAGCCGCGCATGTCGGTGCTGCCATGATGGCCGGTGTAACGCTGGCGCATACCACACAAATGCGCAAAATCGTCAAAAAGAAGGAGATGTAATGGACACCGCCGAACAGCTTCGCATCCTGGGAAGTCTTTCCGGCTTTCCCTCTCTATCCAGAAAAATTCAAGAACTTGACTGGTATCCACTCCGGGCCGGCGGGATTGAAATATTACAGATCAACGTCGGCACCATCTGCAATCTGACCTGCCGTCACTGTCACGTCAATGCCGGCCCGAAGCGGATTGAAACCATGCCGAGGATGGTTCTGGAAAAGTGCCTGGAGATTCTCAAAAATTTCCCGATTTCCACGATAGACATTACCGGCGGCTCGCCGGAAATGAATCCTCATCTGGAGTGGTTCATTCATGAAGCAGCTCCTCTAAAAAAACGTATGATTGTCCGTTCCAACCTGACACTCCTTCAGGATGAACCGTACCGGCGTTTTATTGATATTTTCAAAAAACAAAATGTTGAAATTGTCACATCGCTTCCGGACTTCGTGGAGGCCAGGTCAGACCGGCAGCGCGGAACAGGCGTGTTTCGAAAAGTAATCGAAGTCATGCGGGAACTCAATGCATGCGGGTATGGCATGAGCGGGACTAATTTATTCATCAACATTGTACATAATCCCGTGGGTGCTTATCTTCCGGGCTCCCAAGCGTCGCTCGAACATGAGTACCGCAAACGACTATTGTCTGAACACGGCGTCCATTTCAACCATCTTTTTTGCATTACCAACCTCCCGGTTGGACGCTACCTCGAGTATCTGATTCAATCCGATAATTTCGAGGATTATTTCAACCTGCTTTGCCATGCGTTCAACCCTGCCGCACTTACCCATGTCATGTGCCGGACGACCCTTTCCGTCGGATGGGACGGATCTCTCTACGATTGTGACTTCAACCAGATGCTCAAACTTAAAGTCAATCACAGCGCTCCGGACAATATCATGAATTTTGATATGGAACGGCTGAAGAACCGTGAAATCGTCGTCAACAACCATTGCTATGGATGTGTCGCCGGCTCCGGATCATCCTGCCAAGGCGAGACTGCGTCCCTTAAAAACGCATGATGATTTCCGTCATTTAACTCACTGATATTTAACACGCCCGGAGGGATTCGAAGGCAGCACCTCCTGGTTTTCAAATATTACTTGAAATAAATAAAAAACCGAAATAAAATCTCACTAAATTTTTGCTAAATTATTTAGTGATTATTATCTATCCGAGCCAATTGCAAAACTATTAAAAAGCGTCACACTGTCGAAAGTCGGTGCCAAAAAAAAGGCCAAGAATAGTGGATTCAAGCTTTCGCCGGAATTACAACAACAGACTTTTGAAATTAGCTCATCCATTTCAGTTAAAATAAAAGATTACAGGCTTGACCTAAATCAAGGAATGTTTTTTATTTCTAGTATCATTTCAAGGAGGCAATATATATTTACCATTTAACACGCATAAAAAGAGGTGCAACATGAAAAAAAAATTATTTTACATTGTGACGTTTTGCCTGGCAGGTTTCCTTTTCTTTTCCGGTTTGGCCTATTCCCATTGCGACACATTGGACGGTCCGGTAGTGATCACTGCAAAAAAGGCACTTGAAACCAAAGATATCACTCCGGTTCTGAAATGGGTCAAAAAGGAAAATGAAAATCAAATCCGCGACATGTTTAAAAAAACCCTGTCCGTAAGAGCATTGAGCCCTGAAGCCAAGGAAATGGCGGATATGTATTTTCTTGAAACTCTGGTGCGAATCCACCGGGCCGGGGAGGGGCAACCGTATACAGGGCTTAAGCCCGCAGGAGAAGTCGATCCTGCCATTACCCATGCCGATAAATCCCTTGAAACCGGCTCAGTGGATGAACTGGTGAAAGACATATCCAATGAAGTCACCGACGGCATCCGAAAACGGTTTGAGCATGCCATGGAAAAGAAAAAGGATGCGGATAAAAGCATTGATGCGGGTCGTGAGTTCATTGAAGCCTATGTGATTTTTATACATTATGTGGAAGGGATTTATAATGCTGCCAAACTCGAAGGCGGCGGGCATCATCAGGAAGCGCACCCCCAAAAAGGCGCAGCAGCTGGTCATCATAAACATGAAAAATAATGTCCTCTATCCAATGGGTGACCAGCGGTTTTCAAGTCAAAAAGATGAGGAACTCTATGAAGGATTTGAAAAAATAGAGGAGGAGCGGATCGGGGTTGGAAAGCACGAAGCATTTCACCGGTTAATGCACAACCTGAAAGAACAATATCATGTTTAATATGGGAGAAATAATATGGTGGATCTATCAACAAAATATCTTGGAATTACATTAAAAAACCCAATTATCGTTGGCAGTTCAGGGCTGACGAACTCGGTCGAGAAAATACAGGATCTCGAAAAAAAAGGTGCGGGTGCTGTTGTATTAAAATCCATCTTTGAAGAAGAGATCGCCCTTGAGTATGCTGATTTTATAAAAACCGAAACATCAAATTATAATGATAAATACTTTGATTATGAGGGGCGAAAGAATCCCATTGAATATTATGATTATGTTATTCGAGAAGAAAATCTGAAAAAATACGTTGCACTTATCAAAGACAGCAAAAGCAAAGTTTCAATTCCTGTGATAGCCAGTATCAATTGCTATTTTGACTCTGCTGAGTGGATACCATATGCCAGAAACCTGGAACAAGCCGGAGCGGATGCACTTGAATTAAACATGTTTTTTCCGCCAACGGATATCAGCCGAACACGGGAGGATAAAGAAAACGTTTATTTTCAGATCGTCAATAATATCCGGAAAAATATCACTATCCCCATTGCATTGAAAATTAGTTATTATTTTACAGATCTTGCGCTGATGATTCAGAAATTGTCTAATACCGGTATTAATGGGCTGGTGCTTTTTAACCGTTTTTTCAGCCCGGACATTGATATTAATAAGCAAGAAATCATCCCATCATACATCTTAAGTACTCCATCTGATCTGTCTATTTCTTTACGATGGATAGCAATTATGGCGAAAAAAGTCGGTTGTGACCTTGCAGCCTCTACCGGTGTTCATGATGGAGAAGCAGTCATCAAACAAATTCTTGCAGGTGCAGATGCAGTTCAGGTTGTTTCATGTCTATACAAAAACGGAGTGGAACACCTTGAGAAATTATTGGAGCGTCTGGAAAACTGGATGACAGCCAGAGGGTACAAAAGCCTGTCTGATTTCAAGGGCAAGCTGAGCCAGGCCAAAAGTGCGGACCCGGCAGTATATGACCGTGTTCAATTTATGCGGTATTACGGCGGGAAAAAGAATCTAAAAATCTATTAAGGATTGAATAACAGACTGAATGAACATGAATCGGTTATATTATCAGCAATCGACATCGCATTAAGAAAATGAATTTGTATTTACAATGAACGGGAAGATCCGATTGCCCTGGACATTGAACCATAACAGGATGCATAACACTCATCTTTCCGGGAAGCCAGAAAATCGTATTTTCCCTTTATCAATGAAAACCCGGCAATTTTTTTAAGCATCTCAAGACTTGTGTCCGGGATATACCAGCCGTTTTCTTTCCGCACAGCAATCTTTTTAAACAGACTGCTGTGACTGGCGACAAGATAATCAAATGCTTTCTGTTTCATTTTCAGATATCGGGCAGCCTCATCAAACCGGACCAGCACCTGTTCCTGATTTGGATATTGTCCCGGATCAAGAGTTACCTGGCGTAAGATATCGGCCTCAAATTCAACATTATTATCATGACAAATCTGTTGAATGGAGATTTTTTTTAAGACCGATAACAGCTTGCCGACCTCCTGATACAGAAATACTCTTGGTAAAGAGGAAAGCCGGAGATCCGGTTTTTTCCGGATGATATCCCGGCAGTCCTGGTCAATTCTGATCCCCCGCCATGATGCGATATGTTTGATTTTCTTTTTCCGATAATACCCGATCCCACGGCCCAGATATTTTTTCGGATAGTGTCCGCCATATTCTCTCAGAAATTCCAACTTCTCTTCTATTTCATAAAATGGAATAAAACCCGGCCGTTTTCCATATATCCGATCCAGCAGTTTTTCCTTATGGATAGTCTGATTTGAATCCAGATACTGCTCAATCTCTTTTTTCACCTGCATGGCATCCTCAAACACCTGGCTGGATACTGTATGCAGGGTTCCTGTTTCATATCGTTTGACACTCTGTTTAAGCAATCGCGTGGGATGGATACCAACCTTATCCTGAATGAATTCAAGAACAGGTTTCAATTCCCGGTACGGGATCCGTTTTCCCCGGTTTTGGGCATTGAACTCCCGGATCCAGCTTTGAATGACCGGCCGTTCAATCCCCAGACCCAGAAATTTTTGCTCCATTTGGTCCTCAAGCCGGCATTCGATTGTATCTATTTCACCGGTAAAAATCCGATAATCTGTTTTTTTGAATGCTTTCTTCCCTTGAAAAAACTCCTGATACAGAATGTTCTCGCTCTGACCCACATTCAAATACAGCCAGAGACGAACCATGTCCCGGAAATAAGCGCCGTCTTTTCGATCCGGGAGCTTTACGATTGGATCTTTGTTAAAAATCTTCCTGTAATCCCTTATGGATATGGATTTCACCCGGCGATGCGCGATATTATATAACAGGCCATAGGCCAACCCCGTCTGTTTTGAAAGCGCAGACAGACTGCCTTTTGCCGCGTTCTCATAAAAATCTTTCAAAACAGAACGGGTCAATTTCACTCTTTTTCGGGTCAGTAGATTCATTGAATCATTTACGCTCATCGCTCGAATTAAAAGTTATTCTGCTTTACAAATCATCCTGTTTACCGATACATACAATCTCTGGCACGACTCCCGCTGCTTTTGGCCACCTGCCTGTAACAGGCAGACCGCTGTTCCGGCGTTGAAGACACAAATTCGCAAAACCGGATTTCACTCACAACACGCTCCTTCTCACGCTTGCAGCAGCTTCTGGATGTAATGGGTATTGAATTTCTCATGGCTCTCCTCCTATAATTTATGACTATAGCAGTATGATCATCATCGATAACCGTTCAAACCGCAAAAAGGGTATATGATTGTTCATGACCAGATAATAGTGCCACTATGTGGTAGTGTCAAGGTTGGATCGAATCAAAACGATTCAATAAAATCATTCTTCTGCGTGCGTAAATTTTTAATTTTATTTCTCAATATCTTGATTCAATGATTCATTTAATGTATGGAGACGTAATCGAATATCAATCTCCTGTCATGCACTCAAACCATTCATAAGACATTATAATCAAGAAACCAACACATGGTATTTCTCGGTAGTTGACATCATAGCCGTCCTGATTCAACAGCCGGACTACCAGGCTGCAAGAAACTACTTGAAAGTATTGAAAAACCGTCTAAACAAGGAAGGCAGCGAGTCGGTGACAAATTGTCACCGACTGAAAATGGAAGCCGCTGACGGGAAACAATATCTGACCGATGCGGCTGATCCGGAAACCTTGTTACGGCTGATTCAATCAGTCCCCAGTCCCAAGGCGGAACCTATAAAGCAATGGCTGGCCAAGGTGGGCTATGAACGCCTTCAGGATATGAGCGACCCTGCCCGCTCCCTTGACCGAGCCCGTGAATACTGGCAGCAGCATGGGCGAAGCGAAAAATGGATACAGCAAAGAATGATGGGGCAGGAATTCCAGATCGTTGGCCATGGGTCTGCCATGATCATGCCCTTTTTGTTTCCATTGCAGATCATTCATGCATGATCCATGAACCATGAGTAGCCGTTTCTTATTGGATTGCCCAACCGCATCGGAGATCTCCTGCTCTTTCCATGGCTTCCCACTATTCCGAAACTGCAATGATGTACAACAAAACACAAATGGAATAAAAAACAGAAAAATGATTAAAAAATGATTGTATTTTTAGCCGTATCTGCTATAATCTCATTATTTTTCAGACCCTTATTTCTCACATAAAATTAAAAAATTTCCGCATGAAAAAGCAGATGATGTCAAGCAAACCTGATCCAACAACCTGTATACCCTTGGATGGCATTATGATCTTATCAACTCGTACTATGAATAATGAACGGATATTTAATAATAGGAGAAAAGCCATGAAAAAAATATTCGCACTGATCCTGTCAATTATCCTCCTCTTTACTGTTACCTCATCAGCAGATACGATAAGTATCGTGGCCGATGAATGGTGCCCCTATAACTGTGTGCCGGAAAGCGACAAACCTGGCTATATGATTGAAATTGCCGTAACGGTCTTTCAGAAATCAGGCCATACAGTGGATTATAAAACCATAAACTGGTCACGGGCCATTGATAAAACACGCAAGGGAAAATATACAGCAATCGTCGGTGCTGCGAAGGGAGACGCGCCTGATTTTATCTTTCCCGATCAAGAACAGGGAGTGACAATAAGTTCATTTTTTTTAAAAAAAGGAGCCACATGGAAATATTCCGGTATCGATTCTCTGGCCGGCATCAAACTCGGGGTTATTCAGGACTATGATTATGGTCAATTCATCAACCAGTATCTGAAAAAAAACAGCAATACCCCTCTGGTACAGTTTGTTAGCGGCGATAATGCTCTTGATCTCAATTTCAAAAAAATCGAAGCTGGAAGAATCGATGCTATCCTTGAGGACAAAAATGTTTTTCTGCTGAAAGCTTCGGAAATGGGGAAAACTGATCTTTTCAGCCATGCCGGCGATGAAATCAGTCCGGGGAGAGATAATAAAATATATATTGCTTTTTCGCCTTTAAATTTAAAATCAAAGGAATACGCAACCCTTCTTTCCAAAGGAATGGATGAGATTCGAACATCCGGAATCCTGAAAAATATCCTTGCCAAATATGGTCTTTCCGACTGGCAGACAAAATGACTGATCTGGGTTTTAAGGGTTATTGGGTCATTCCTTAAAAACCCATAAAGCTGACTGAAATTAAATCTTGACAAGTCCGCTTTGAAATTTTATTTGGTTAGGTGACTAACTTAAAAGAAGATGCCCCGGTTTTCCGGTCAGCAATTGTAACCTTTTATTGTAAGGAGGATTTCCCATGACCCATCACCAGTCAACGGATTACCAGTCAAAAAGCTGGTGGCTTGAATCCCTGCCGGAAACCATTGTCTCGAATCCCGGTCTACCACCTGCACAGAAAGCGGATGTTGTGATCATCGGCGGCGGGTATACCGGGCTGTCCGCAGGCTGGCATCTCAAACAGATGAAACCCGGCATGGATGTGCGGGTAATTGAATCCGATATCTGCGGTTACGGGGCGTCCGGCAGAAACGGCGGATTTTCCATGACCCTGTTCGGGCTGACCAAGGGCATTACCAAGTTCCGGTTTTCCGATGAAAAGGCAAAATCCGCTCATCGGTATATGGAAGAGGCGGTGGATTACCTGCATGATTTCATCACCACCCATAAAATTGACTGCGATTACGAAAGAAGCGGGTACCTGCTGGTGGGCACCAGTCCGGGGCAGATCAAACGGGTTGAGCACGATTTTGAAATCATGGAGCGCTGGGGCATGGGCGGTGTCGAGCGATGGGATAAAAATCGTCTGGCTGCCGAGTTCAGGACGGATTTTTATAAACTCGGATGGTTCGAGCCCCGGTGCGGCATTGTGAATCCCGCCAGGCTGGCGCGCGGTATGAAAGATTTTGCGGAATCCAAGGGCGTGACCATTTATGAACAATCGCCGGTGATTGGATTTTCCAGAAACAGTGGAGGAGGATTCACCGTCCGGACAAAAACCGGCGATATCCAAAGCGAGTACCTGGTGTTTGCCACCAATGCTTATTCCGTGCTTTTTCCGGAACTCAAATCCATCCAGCGGCCCGCATTCACCCATATTGTCATGACCGAGCCGCTGTCCGACAAGCAGATGGCAAGCATCGGTTGGGGCTGCCGGGCAGGTGTCGAAGATGCGCGGGATCTGATTCACTATTACCGTCTGACTCGTGATAATCGGATCGTCATGGGCGGCGGGGATGTATCGTTCGGGTATGGAACGGATCTGAACAAGGACTTGAACCGGAAAATTTTTACACATCTTGAGCATCATGTAACAGAAGTGTTTCCCCAGTTGAAAGGAATCCGGTTTACCCACCAGTGGGGCGGGCCGGTATCTGTAACCATTGATATGGCGCCGGTCATCGGCTATCTGGGTAAGGATAAAAAATGTATTTTTTCAATGGGGTGTGTTGGACATGGCGTGTCCATGACAACCAACAACGGACGCGCTATCGCCGAGATGATTACCGGCTTGAAAACCCAGCGCACGGAGATGTTTTTTGTAGGCAGAAAAACGTTTCCCTGGCCGCCGGACTTGCTGACCTACGGGGTTTCCCATGCCATCCGTGGATTTATGAAGGTAGAGGACATGCTGTATTATAAATAAGCCGGAATATCCGGCATGCCGATCGATTACATGAATGAATCATGAAGGGGGAATGATGATTATTGATGTCCATACCCATCTGGGAGATATTCTGCATCCAAACGGTGGTCTTCTGATTGATAAAAAAAATGTCCGGAAAAAAATTTTTTACGATGTGATTTCCCATTCCGAACTGATGCTGCACAGTGGGTTCCCTGGGAGAACGGAAGAATGGTTCTACTATAAACTGTATTCCCTTGTCACTCGAGCTTCAAGGGCCAGAAACGCGACGGCCACACTGGAGAATATGCGCCGGTCCATGGATGAGGCAGGAGTTTCGATGAACGTTTGTTTGCCGATTCCGCCCTATCTGACGTTTGATGATTTAAAAAAAGCCCATGAACAGGAACCCCGGGTGATCCCGTTTACCGGCGTTGATTATACAAAGGATGACGACATGATCGCATCCGGCTTGAACAACGACGTGAAACAGGGTGCAAAAGGCCTGAAACTGCATCCCATTATTCAGCGGGTTTCGTTAAACGACAGGCGGACGTTTTCAGCAGTCGAGGCGTTTTCAGGGCACCACCTTCCGGTTCTTTTTCATTGCGGGGTTTCATCGTATTATCTTGCGCCGGAAAAACAACACCTGGAAAATGCAGCACTGGGAGAGATTATTTATGCAAGGGATCTTGTCGCGGCGTTTCCCGATGTAACCTTTATCGCAGGCCATGCCGGCCTGTTCAAATACCGGGATGTCATTGAATTGCTGAGCCGGTTTAAAAATGTCATGGTGGATACCTCTGTGCAGTCTCCTGGTCATGTCCGTGAACTGATAACCGCTTTTGGTCCGGAGAGGGTGATGTATGCCTCGGATTGGCCCTATGGCAACCGGATTCCGGCCATCAAGATCGTGAAAAAGGCCTGCAAAGGCGACAAAGGACTTGAAAAACGGCTTTTGTTTGAAAATGCAGCAGAGCTGTTAAAACTTTAGATTTCAGTTGTTTTCGATATTATCCATGGCAATCATTTTTGTTGACCCCCATATTTGCCCGGTGTTTGATCCAGTCCTTTCCGCCCTTGTCTGCGGAATGGATTCGCTGTCTGTTGAACGATCGGTTCCCGCTTTAAGCGTAAATCGAACCAGCAGTCTGCGCACCGACTTGGCTTGAGCAGAAAGCTCTTCGGCGGCCGAGGATGTCTCTTCCGAATTGGCGGTATTTCGCTGGGTGACATCATCAATCTGATTCAGTCCCTGGGCAATCTGGGAAATACCTTGGGCCTGCTCATTGCTGGCAGAAGAGATCTCTGCGATCAGATCAGCCACTTTTCCGATGCCGATATTCATTTCTTCGAGTGCTTTGGCCGTTTTTTCGGCAATGGCACTCCCGTTTGCAACCTTTTGCTTGGATCCCTCGATCAACTCGGTTGTCTCTTGGGCTGCCTTGGCACTGCGTGACGCCAGCGAACGGACCTCCTGGGCCACGACCGCGAATCCTTTGCCGTGCTTACCGGCACGCGCCGCCTCAACAGCTGCATTCAAGGCCAGCAAATTCGTCTGGAATGCTATGGAATCAATGGTTTTTATAATCTTTGAAATTTGTGAGCTGGAATCGGTGATGGCATCCATGGCCTTGATCATGCCGGTCATTTGTTCGGCCCCGTTATTGCCTGCACTTTTTACACCCGTAGCAAGCTGATTGGCCTGGGTGGCGTTTTCTGCATTGGTTTTGGTTTGGGAGCCGATTTCGGTCATGGTGCTGGTAATTTCTTCGATGGCCGAAGCCTGTTGTGTCGCACCTTGCGACAGGGATTGACTGGAAGCAGCCACTTGTCCGGCGCCGCTATCCACCTGGTCACTGGCGACTTGCAGTTCCGAGACAATCTCCCTCAAGTTCCGCACCATGGTCTGAAGTGCCTTACCAAGGATATCTTTGTCGGAAAGGATCTTCACCTCGCTTGAAAGATCTCCGGATGCGATTTTATCCGCCATTTTGGCTTTTTCCTCCAGCCCGTCAGCCATAATGTCCAACGCGCCGGCCAGATGTCCGATTTCATCTGTTTGTTGCATGCGGAGCCGATAGGAAAGATCGCCGGTGCTGATCGCCTTAGCCAGATTCAAAGCTTTGCCGATGGGTTTGGTGATGGAGCGTGCGATGAAAAATCCGATCAGCAGAATCAGCAAACAGCCACCGACGGCAATGCCGATCGAAGTATACAGTATCTTTTGGATGATTCCCATTACCTCGCCTGTGGGAATGAAAATGGCTAAAATCAATTTCGCATGTTCCTTGGGATCGATCTTGCCGGTAAAAAAGCCGGCTATATTTTTAAGTGGGGCAAAACTGATAAAATCACTCACCGCTCCCTCATCGAATATGCGGACATCACCTGTACTTTTTTCTTGCAACCATTCATCCAGATCCTTCTTAATAGTCAACTGCTTGTCGACCATCTCCTCATTTGAATGGGCAACGGCTGTTCCGGAAATCATGTCCATGATAACGATTCTGCTTTCATTGTAACCATTGGCTTTAATTTTTTTCTCTATAGTATGGATAATAGATTGCATCTGTGACCAGTCCAGATAAGCCAGGAAAAAGCCATTTGGCTTGCCGCTGGAATCCTTGGTTTTAAATCTGAAAGCATAGGTAAAATTCGTTTTCTGTCCTATCTGCTGCATGAAATCGGTTTTTACTGCCGCGGCACTTCGATCAGGCATGTTTTCCTGCCCGGAGAGACCCTCAATGGTTTTTCCTTTTAAAGCATCTGTTGATTTTCCTTTTGCAGATCCGCCGGCCATTGCTTCGATTACCTTACCGGCCGCATCTGTCAGCAGCAGCAACGCAAAGCCGTTTTGACCATCCAGCAAGGATTTAAAATGGTTGCCGATTTCCTGAACCGTATTGAATTCAATGGCCATCCCGAAGATATCTTCGGCTGTCCATTTTACAAACTGGCTTTCCTGCGTTCCCATAAATCCATTCATTTCATCAACACTGCTTTCGATGATCAGTTTCATGATCCGCATGTTGTTATCGATTGTTCTTTCGCGGACAGGATAGTAGGTCGCCCCGACAATGGCCAGCATGGGGAGTAGAGACAATAAAAAACCGGATAGAATTTTCCGCCCTAAACTGCCGGATATCAATTTGATGAGCCAGTTCATTGGATTTCTCCCATTTTACGGTTTATGTTTCAAACCGCCGAGCCGTTCGAAAACTTTATGTCGGCCGGCTCAGCGGTCAATCAACATCGTTGAGGTAATCCTGTTATTCGCCCGGCAATTTTTCGAGCTCGATCGGTTTACCGGCTGCTTTGCGCGCCTCATTCCATTCTTCACGGGTCTTTACAGCTTCCGCTCCTGGCATGGAACTGAGAACTTCAAAATAATCCAGTTTGTATTTATCCTTATTGACAACCTCTTCCGGGTTGCAGCGGACAGCATATACCGTCTGGACGGACTGATGATCAAAGTCCCGCCAGATCTGCTTGTCTTTCAGCAAGGTATATTCATGCCCTTCCAGTGCCTTGATCACGGCCGGTGTGTCAAAAGTTCCGGCTCTTTCAACAGCAGCCTTGTATTCGTAAAGGATGGCATATGCTGAAGCACCGGAAGTGCTGGGATAGCGGTTGTATTTGGCGGCGAATTTCTCAACAAATTGAATGCCGCCGGCGTAATTGTATTTATACGGAATCTTCCAATCCCAGGGCAGAGCACCGATAACGCCCTCCATCACCTTGGCACCTCCCCCTTCGGCCATCCCGAGGGTGATATTCGGTACGATGATCTGCATATCCTTTTTCAATCCCATGGTTGTCGCGATTCTCACCGCCGTGGTCATGTCCTTTCCAAAAAGAACCAGCACCAGCACATCCGGCTTAACCACTTTTGCGAAACTGATGGCCTTTTTAAAATCTTCTTCCGTGGCAGCAGGAAACGGCGTCAGCATCCCTTTATGCATGGATTTATCCTCAGTACCGCTGAATTTCCGCACTGAAGCCTCGGTGGTCCTTCCCCAGGTGTAATCCGCTGTTATATATAAATACTTCTTACCTGCAAACTTCTCCTTCATATAGGAAGAGAGTACCTTGGCACCCATCCAGGCATCGTAGCACTCCCTAAAAATATACCGGTGGCCCTCTTCGCCGGTGGTTTCCGTGGAATAGGTAAGGGTCCCGAAAAAAATTCGACCTTTTTCCTTACAAACCTTGCCGGCGGCAATGGCAACACTGCTGGCCGATCCGCCAAAAACCATCTTGACGCCTTCCTTGTCGATCAGCTCGGTTACATTGACCGTCGTCACATCCGGTTTGGACTGGGAATCGCGAACTACAATCTCAATTTTTTGTCCGAGAATTCCCCCGGCTGCATTGATCTCCTCGGTAGCCAGTTCCGCAGCGCGGAGTTGATCCAGGCCCTCAACCGAGTAAGGCCCGGTTTTCGGATAGTTCAATCCGATTTTTGCGATCTCCGCATTTGCACCATGCACTGATAATACACCAAGGAGTACAGCCATCATTATGATACCAAAACATCTTTTCTGAAACCAAGCGAAAAATTGTACCTTCATTGTGTCGCCTCCTTTTGAAATGATTTTTAACTGAATCGTGCTTGAGTTTTTTCAAACCGCTTTCAAAGCAAATAACACCAGAAGCAGTAAAGTTTATATCCTCAAAGACAACAGACTTGAAGAAGGAAGGCTGTTTCTATAAGAGGCTGCAATAAAAGACTCCTATCCCTTACCCGATCATCTATCCCTCTGCGATCCGGGTTGGAAGGATGGTCAGGGGTTTGGCGTGCCAGATATCCCGATTGTATTCGGCGATGGTTCGATCCGAGCAGAACTTGCCCATACGGATCATATTTAAAATGGCTTTATGTGTCCAATTGCCGGGATCATTATAGAGCTGACTGATCTTCATCTGGCCTTGATGGTAGGATTCAAAATCCGCCAGGATCAGATAATGATCCTGATGAATCAACTGATCCACCAATGGATGAAAAAGTTCCCGTTCCTCAGGATTGAAGAATCCGCTCTGGATCAGATCGATCGTCTCTTTGAGAATCGGGTCACGCTGATAGTAGGAATATGGATCGTATTGGTTGCGAACCGCATCGACCTCTTCCGTGTTCAACCCGAAAATAAAGATGTTTTCAGCTCCAACTTCTTCCATGATTTCAATGTTCGCACCATCCAGGGTGCCGATGGTCAGCGCGCCGTTCAAGGCAAACTTCATGTTGGAAGTTCCGGAAGCCTCAAAGCCGGCGGTCGAAATCTGTTCGGAAACATCGGCTGCCGGGAAAATTTTTTCAGCAAGGGATACCCGATAATTGGGCAGAAATACAACCTTGAGTTTCTGGCTGGTAAAGGGATCACGATTGACCATTTCAGCGACATGACAGATAAGTTTGATTATCCTCTTGGCTGTCAAATATCCCGGAGCTGCTTTTCCCCCGAAGAAAAAAGTCCGGGGGGCCGGGTTAAAATCAGGCACCGTCTTCAGTTTCAGCCAGCAATAAATCACATGGAGAATGTTCATCAACTGCCGTTTATACTCATGGATGCGTTTCACCTGAAAATCAAAAATCGATAACGGATCAACCTTGATACCCGTCAAATTCAGGGTCAAATCAGCCAATTTGATTTTATTGTTACGCTTCACTTCCTGAAAAACCTTCTGAAAGGCTGCGTCCCCGGCCAACGGTTCCAACTGGCGCAACAGGTCCAGATTCTTCACCCACTCGCTTCCGATATGTTGGCTGATCAGGTCGGATAGTCCGGGATTAATGGACAGAAGCCAGCGCCTCGGGGTTACTCCGTTTGTTTTATTTGTAATTTTCCCCGGATACATCTGATCAAAATCCCGAAGTTCCCGTTCCTTCAAGAGCCTTGTATGCAGCGCCGCCACTCCATTGACTGCATGGGAGCCAACAATTGCCAGATGGGCCATACGTATCTTTTTTTCACCTTCCTCTTCAACAATCGACATACGGCGGATACGTTCCTTGTCACCGATATAGATCGTTGCGACATCGCGTAAAAAACGCCGGTTGATTTCAAAAATGATCTGCAGGTGACGGGGAAGCAATTTGCCGAAAAGAGAAATCGGCCATTTCTCCATTGCTTCGGCAAGAAGGGTATGATTGGTATAAGCACAACTTTTTGTGGTAATCTCCCATGCCCGCTCCCAATTCAAATCATAGATATCCAGAAGGAGCCTCATCAACTCAACCACGGCAAGGGATGGATGTGTATCATTCATCTGGATGGCGACCTTATCGGAAAATGCATCAAAGGTGTCATGCTCGGCAAAATACCTACGAATAATATCCTGAATAGAGCAGGACACAAAAAAGAACTGCTGCTTGAGCCGGAGTTCTCGCCCTTCATAAATTTCATCATTGGGGTACAAAACTTTGGAAATATTTTCGGAAATGTTTTTTTCCTCCACGGCCCGCAGATAGTCGCCATGCTGGAAATACTTCAGTTCAAACTCGTTGGATGCTCTTGCAGACCAGAGTCTGAGCGTGTTGACTGTCTGGTTGTTGTAGCCGGCAATCGGGATGTCATAGGCAACACCAATCACGTTGCTGGTGTCTGTCCACTCAGACTTGAGTCGTCCGTCCAGCATGTGGGTCTGCTTTACCCAGCCGTAGAAATGTACGGTAAAACTGTACTCCGGTCTGGGAACTTCCCATGGATTGTTATACTTGAGCCAGTTTTCAGGAAGTTCCGTCTGGCCCAGGTCCCGGATAACTTGATCAAAAATACCAAATTCGTAACGGATGCCGTACCCATGACTGGGCAGTTCCATCGTGGCAAGAGAATCCAGAAAACAGGCGGCAAGCCTTCCCAGGCCGCCATTTCCCAAACCCATGTCCGGCTCCATTTCCGCAAGCTGGGTCATGTCGATGCCAAGCTCAGCCATGGCTTTCCAGCTTTCTCCATACATGCCCGAATTGATCAGATTGTTGATCAATACCCGTCCCATCAGATATTCTGCAGAAAGATAATAAATCCGTTTCACATCATGCTCATGGTACATCTGCTGGGTTTTGATCCACCGCTCAATCATCCGGTCCCGAACTGTCAGTGCAATGGCCTGATATAGATCCCGCAATGTTGCCGTATATTTATCCTTAGACAACGAATACTCAAGATGATTGGCAAAAGAGAGTTGAATGCTCTGGGCATCTACGCCTTTCTTAAATGTCCCCCAGTTTTTAAAAATTGATTTATTTTCCAAAATATCACCCTCCGGATTACAATGTAGAATAAAAACAACTCTACAGCCTTTTGGTTCTCAGACCATTTCTGTTGGATAGAAATTAATTAAGATATGTTCATGAAATGAAGATTTTATCTGACAAAAGATATTTGATACGGTATCATTTTATAATATAATTTACAACAAAAAAAATGAGGTTATCAAAGCCATGAAAAACGGTCTATGGCGCTGGAAACAAGTTTAAGATATTGTATTCACAATCTTCTTGACACGAAAATCGTATTTGAGTATGAGTTATGCAAAGTTTTTCAGGTAAAACCGGTAATGAACCAAGGCCATTCATTGGAAATCGGCCGGTTGTCTGAAAGCAGAAGCAATTCCAGCTGAGACGGCAGTGCAAAAGCCTAATGAAAACAAAAGGAGAGGCTATGGTTGTACAGGGAAAACCAGGGAATGGAATTCTGCCTATTGTCATCCTGGCAGTGATCGTCGGTGCAGGAATCACCATCGGGTCATCCCTTGCCATGACCGCAACAGATAGGGTCGGGTTCTGCGGCCGATGCCATTCCATGTCCGAGGCGGCCCTGACTCATGCAAGATCGCTTCATGCCAAGCTGGCCTGCAATGAATGCCACGCACCCTATGCCCTGCAGGCCAAAATACCGTTTAAAACCAAGGAAGGTATTCGTGATGTTTTTTCAACGGTATCCGGAAACATCCCGGACCTGATTCACGCCGGTGCTGAAACACGAGAGGTTGTTCAGACAAACTGCCTGCGATGCCATGGCGCCGTCATCGAAAGTGTAAACATGACCGCCAAGGCCCATTGCACGGACTGCCACCGCCATGTTCCCCATACTCCGAAAATTTCCATAGCCAAAAGGAGCGCCGCAGATGTATAAATCAGCAAACTCATTCGTTCTTGTACTGATCCTTGCATGCATTCCGCTGTTTACCGGATGTTCGGATGTTTCCGAACCGACACCGCCGATATATCAGACCGGTCTGCCCGAAGAAGAGGTCCGAAACTCAGCCTTTCAATCACAATTTCCCCTGCATTACGAGACCTATAAGCGGAACAATGAATCGGAGATCATGACCGAGTACAACGGATCCGTGGCTTACAACAAGCATGACAATGTCAATCCCCTTCCGGAAGGGTATAAGCATGCACAACCTTATCTGAAAAATCTCTGGTTGGGGTATCCCTTCAGCTACGAATACCGGGCTGCGCGGGGACATACTTATGCAATGAAGGATATCCTGCACATTGACCGTTTGAACCGGTATGACGAGAAGGCGGGACTCCCCGCCACCTGCATGAACTGTAAAACCGCCAGAATGAACGTGTTCCTGAAAAATGACGGGGATGCTTTCTGGGCAAAGGATTTCAACCTGTTCCGGGAGAAAGTCGATCTGGATGAAGACACCATCGGGTGTGCCAATTGCCACGATCCCCGGAATATGGAGTTGCGACTGTACAGCGCGCCGTTGAAGGACTACCTGGCCGGGCAGGGCAAGGATTTCAAGAACATGCAGCGCAATGAACAGCGTGCCCTGGTTTGCGGACAGTGCCATGTGGAATATTATTTCCAGGATAAGAGCTTCGGCCCGGCCAAAAAACCGGTCTTTCCATGGGCCAAGGGGCTTGATCCGGAAGAGATCTACACCTATTACAAAACCCACGGCGATAACGCCACAAAAGGTTTTGAGGGTAACTTCGTGGATTGGACCCATCCAGTGTCCAAGACCCCTATGCTCAAAGCGCAGCATCCGGAATATGAAATGTGGTCTAATGGTGTACATGGGGCTGCCGGTGTCACCTGCGCCGATTGTCATATGAGTTACATCCGGCTGGATGGGAAGAAAAAGATATCCACCCACCACTGGACCTCACCGCTCAAGGATCCGGATCTCAAGGCTTGCCGTCAGTGTCATACGGATAAAACGCCTGATTTTCTCAAAGAGCGGGTGCTCTTCACCCAGCACAAGGTTTGGGAGCAGTTGCTGACGGCCCAGGAAATCTCGGTCAGAGCGCACGAAGCCATCCGGCTGGCATCCGAATACCAGGGAGAAAAACCGGTGGATTATGAGAACATGATAATAGAGGCACGGGAATGGTGCCGCAAAGGGCAGTTTTTCTGGGATTATGTTTCCGCGGAAAACAGTGTGGGCTTCCACAATCCGACAAAAGCCCTGCATACCCTGGCCAAGTCAAAGGAGTACAGCCGGAATGCGGTGGACACCGCCGTCCGGGCCGCGTCCTTTGCCATTGCCAAAGACCTTGACGGAGACATTAAGAAGTTGGTGCCTCCCATTCTAAAACACAGCCGGGAACTACAGATGGATCCGGAACATGTCAACAGCCATCCATGGCTCCGGTATCTCACGGTCACACCCAAGGCAGCCAAGATGTGGGAGGGCAACAAGCGACTGGTGCAGTAGATTTTGATCCCGATGCGGATAAGTCCCTTTCATGAAATCATACTCATAATCGTTTTACTGGGAAGCAGTGCAGACCTCTCCAGTGCGATCTCCCGATCCTTATGTATCTCCAGATAGGCCGGATCGGAAATCATCTGGAAAAAACTGGATCGCGAAGGATATTCCACCAGAAGAACCCGATCCCATTTGTCTTCTTCTTCCGACCCGATAAACACCTGATCGACCGATCCCATCCACAGCAGGCGACCTCCCAGGTTTTTCAGCAGCGACGCGACACGGATCATGTAGCGGTCGTATCGGTCCTCACCAGTTTGTCCATCAGAATCAATCTCTTTTTTAAACTTCAGCAGATTGATCATGACGATCGGACCGCTCTCCGGTTTGGCCAGAAATTCCCTGATCTGCTGCTCTGTCGGATGTATGGATTTCATATTTTTTCTTCCTTGTTCTGTTGGATCGTTTTTCGTTTCCGACCAGCCTATTGATTTTTAAAAACCATCTTCTGGAATCACGCCAGCGCCCTGCGGACTTCCTCAAGTACGATTCCCTCACTTTTTACCAGGAACTGCTCCAGTGCCTGTCCGGCTTTTTCCCCTCCCAGCTTTCCCAGTGCCCAGACAATCATGCTCCTGACCCGGTAATCCTGATTTGCTTCAAACGCCCTGATCAGAACCGGCACATGCTCACGGTCATTGGTGTTTCCCATAACCCGTGCGACATTCATCTTCCACCGCCAGATATCCTGAGATGACATATAGAACATATGGGGCCAGATCTTTTGTTCAAAATAAACCTCATCCATATGAAGCAGATTGGAAAGTTGAAAAACCTTTTCTTTGACGGCTACTTTCAGATTTGGTGAAAGATCCTTTGCCAGCCATGCTGCATTTCGTGGGCAGACATTCTGGCACCGGTCACATCCATATATATACAGTCCCATCGGTTCCCGCATATGTTCGGGCGTCAATCCCTGACCAAAATAAGAAAGATAGGAGATACACTGCTGGGGATCTATTTTTCCGTTTCCTTTTAATGCCCGGGTCGGACAGGCAGCAATACAGGCGTTTCTGCACCAGTCCGGACATCCCATTTCAATGGTCGGTTCACCGGGCTCGATTTCATGGTCGATCACAACCGCGATGGGCAGAACCCATGAACTTTTCCGTGCAACCCTGCTGGAATAAAACAAGCAATTTTTCCCGAATGTCCCCATACCTGCCCTGGCTGCTGCAACACGATGGGGAAGATTGAAAGGAACCTTTGACGCTATGCCGTGCTCCTGTAATTCACCCCTGAAACCCTTTATTCTTCTAGCCAGGCCATCCTTGGTCACCCGGTCATCATCCAGATAGCATCGGCCGAAATGGCCTTCCATGTACCGGGGATAGGATTGCCGGAAATAAACCTCCATCAGAACAACAATCGTTTTTGCTTCCGGCAGAATGGTTTTTGGATCGGTTCCATCCATCAATGCCAGCCCAATGGTTTCCGCCCAGCCGTATTCTTTCTGCCGGGTTTCCAGAAAAGCTTTATGAGACGAAAACGGCTCGGCTGTAGTAAACCCGATATCTTCAAAGCCGTATTTGCCGGCCAATTCTATCATATCCTGTTTGGTAATCATTACAATTATTCCTCCTGCCATGATTGGTTATGAACGATACGGATCGCTGCCATCATCATATCCCGGTTATATTGGTTGATATCTTTGGTCTTTATAAAAAAATGTCGGAAATGCCTTGAACCTTCCACCATTGAAATCAGAACATTTGCCGTGCGTTCGACATTTTGTGTTTCCATCCCTTTTTGATCAAAAAACGCTTCCAATTCCTGAATCAGCAGTGTTTTAAACTGCTGATACAGCCACTCAATCTTTTTCCGGACCCGATGGTTTCGAAAGCTGACGCTGATCACCGATAAAGATGCTGCGATATGAATCGCTTCATAATACGGTTTGCTCCAGATGGTGTTGAAAAAAGACTGCATCCTCTCTTTCGGATCACTCTCTTTTCTCTGGGCTCGAATCTTTTTAAAAATTTTCGAATACTCTTCAACCACATAATCCACAAGAGCCAGCGTCATATTCTCCTTGTTGCCGAAATAATGGATGATCAGCGTTGACTGAATATCCAGCCGCTTTGATACTTTTGCTATGGATGCACCCTCAAACCCTTCTTCCAGTATCGTCTCATAGAAGCTTCTGATGATCCTGGGTTTTTGAATTCCGGCATTCTTCCTTGTTTTCTTTTCTCTGTTTTCCATGACGCCATACCGTTGATAACTGAACAAAAGATAAATTATATTATATATATTAACAGATAATTAAAAATTAATGTTCATAAAATATGATGGATGTCAATTATTTTTCAAACCAGATTGGATTCATTTTAAAAAAATATTTGATTATGAAAAAAATCGACAAAAAAAGCCCTGCTCATGTGAGCAGGGCCTGTTACTACAAGCTATCTCAAAAAAGTCTATTGGCCCAAACTCTGCGTTGGATTCATATTTCAAATCCTCGACATACTCCGTGTATGCCTGCGGTTCGAAATCTGAATCCGCCTTGATTTTGAACCAAAATCTTTTTTTTGAGATAGCTTGTATAAAAAACTGTCGATGCAACATCTGTTGAACTAAATGAAAAATAGCTATTCTGACACGTGTACGATTTCTGATAATGCCGCCGAGATTTTTTTAATAATATTTTCACCAACATTTTTGCTGCACATCAAATAGCGTTCATTTCCAGGAGGCATATCGGAAAAGGATACCAGTCTGAATTCGTTCATTTTCAGGCCCGCTGATGTGACTAGGCTTTCGGCTTCTTCAGGAGCAAGGATATAGTAATCTGCGCGCTCATTTTTAAGCATATAGATCATATTGACATTTTCAACAGTGGTTTTTATGAGGGGTGGATTACCTTTGGCTATTTTTTCATCAAGTGATGCCCCATATGAATAACCGTCTTTAACCAGTAGATGCAGCTCTTTATTTGCAAAAGCGGCATCAATGGTTGTTCCGTTTTTTAGCCGCATATCATTGCTTCTTACAATGGCAACCTGAGGTTTATCTTTATAGATCACGGTAGTAAAAAGAGCAAATTTTTCACGGTCAGGATTTTTAAACCAGCCAACTCCACAGTCACACCCTATATTTGCCTCAAACAGAACCATCTGGCGTTTGCTTGGAGTTACAGTCCATTGAAAGGGGATTCCCGTCTTTTGAAAGGCTTTTGCAATAGGATCAATTGTAATGCCAGTGACCTGATTGCCTGATGTTATCTGATATGGAGGTCTTTCATTATAATGGATAGTAACTTTCGTACATTCATCGGAAAATGACCAGGATCTGAAGCTAATTACAAGTGCAATTACGAATACTGTGGTAAGAGCATTTTTAATCATTTTGCCCCACTTGTTCGTTTTTTAATATTTCCCGAATTCATGGTCGTCTAATGCAATTACCTTTGAAGGCTCAATCTGCTTCACCTCACCATATCCGGTGGATTCAGGCTGTTGCCCCCAGGGAATTTCAACTGGTTTGCGCATCGGTTTTACTATTTTCTCTTTTTCCCGGACCGGAACGGATGAAGAAGGTTTTTTGGGGCCTGGAAGATCTCTGTGTAAAACCCTTCCTTTTAATTGAAATCGGGAAAGCAGGGTTCGAACTTCCGCAGACAGAGCCGTCAGTTCTTCAGCAGCGGAAGATGTCTCCTCTGCATTGGCCGTGTTTTGCTGGGTGACGCCGTCAATCTGTGCCAATCCCTGATTGATCTGGGATATGCCTTGCGCCTGCTCATTGGATGCCGCAGCGATCTCTCCGACCAGGTCGGTTGCTTTTGTGATGCTTTCCGAAATCTCATTCAGTGCCTGTGATGTCTCTTTTGCGATCCGGCTGCCTTCCTCAACCTTCCGGACAGACCCCTCGATCATAACGGCTGTTTCCTGAGCTGCTTTTGCACTCCGCGCTGCAAGAGACCGAACCTCCTGGGCAACCACCGCAAACCCTTTTCCATGTTTACCTGCACGGGCAGCCTCAACCGCTGCATTCAAGGCCAGTAGATTGGTCTGAAAAGCAATATCATCGATCACTTTAATGATTTTTTCAATCTCTTTACCGGAAGCACTGATGCTTCCAATGGCCGCCATCATGGTTTCCATTTTTTCCACACCGCTCTTGCCGGCAGCCTGGGCAGATGCAGACAGATTGTTGGCCTGGGTTGCATTCTCCGCATTGGTTTTTGTCTGCTTGTTGATTTCCGCCATGGAGCTGGTGATCTGTTCGAGAGATGCTGCCTGTTCCGTAGCCCCCTGAGAAAGAGACTGACTGGAATCCGAAACCTGTCTGGATCCTCTATCCACCTTCTCCGCCGCTGAATACAGATCTCCCACTACCTGGTTCAGGCTTTCCAGCATCTGTACCAGTGCTTTCCCAAGCTGATCTTCTTTGGATTTCATATCCACATCAATACCAAGATTTCCCTTGGCGATCTCACCGGCGGCCTTTACCTTTTCCTGCATATATTTTGTGAGTGAAGAAAACGCCCTTACCGTATCTCCCAGTTCATCGCCACGCTTATTGATCTTTTCGATCTCATTCCAATTCATTCCTTCCAGGGCAATATCTCCCAGTGCAAACCGTCTTGCCCCTTCTGCAACAAGCTGAATCGGTTTAATCGCAATGGTTTTCATTGTAAAAACAATCACCAATGCAAGAATCAGCACAACCCCGAATATCACACCTGCCTGGATCCATATGGATCGATTGAATTCATCATCAATCCTCGACTGAAAGGACGCAAGGTCGGTCTTGGCTTTCTGTTTACTTCGATCCATCCGGGCCTTTATGATCTCATCCGTAAAATAGATGTACAATTTGCCGACTCTCTCCTCTTTGACAAATGCATCTGCCTTGCCGGACAGTTTTTCATCCAGAACAACATTGCCGGGAATCTCCTTACCCACCTGAACATCCGGATTTTTCCAGATGGAAAAGAATGTTGCCCCTTCCTCATCAATCACTTTGACCGCTTTCAATTCCGGCAGCCGGATATAGGCATCCAGCATACGTTCCATGGAGGCCTTATCCAGGTTATATAAAAAAGTAGCGGCCGCATTTCCCAGAACCTTTGCATGGATGGATACATTCTCCTGAAGTGTTTTGGTTTGATTTTTCCCTTGTTCCTCAATTTCCCCATTCACTTTTTTCACATATTCTTCCAGGATACTATCCACAAGGTTTGATTCCATATTGAGAAAAATTACCCCATTGATGGAAAGTAGAAGTAAAATCGCGGTTCCCGCAGCCAAAACGATTTTAATGGCAATTCCGATTCTTCTTGTTTTCATAGCATGTGCTCCCATCTGCCCTTTTTGTTTCTATTTGCGGATGCTCCTAAAATCCATGGTCCTTCGGAATCTGATCTAGAGTACTTTTTACTATTCATTAATCGACAAAACCAGCGGTTGAAGCCATATTTTCCGGCAATTTGATACCCCATTTCGTCAGTTGTGATTTGCTGAACAACAAAATTCCCTGATCATTCGTGATCGGAAACAGCTCTTTTGGGGTTTTGCCTTGTTCAAGAATTTTTAGCACCAAACCGCTTGCCAAAACACCCATCTCCTTTCCATGCAGAACCAAGCCGCCAATGGTTTTATTCCCACCGATTGCAAAATCCCAAAAGGCAAAAGGAGGAATAGGGGTATTATTTGACGTCCAGGTGATGAGATCCTCTGCATTGACCGGTTTGCCGTCCACATCCTTTACGGATTGATATAAGCCAATCACACAGGCGTCATATTTTCCTTTTGAAGATAGGATTGTATTTTGCCAGGTTTGTAAATCGCCGATCAATTTAATTTCTATCTTGATATCTTTTATATTTTGACTGTCTTTATCTTCAAAAACCTCTTTTTTTGTAATTTGCGCGGTAATGTCCGAATCAAAAAGAACCAGTACACTCTTTGTATCCGGGAGAATTTTTTGAATATCGGCAATAGATCTTTTTAATAAAGGCCTTTCAAGCACTCCGGTTATATTGGTCGGCAGCAAGGAAAAATAATTTCTCGGGTTATTGTTGATTCCAAGATAAACAACCGGTGTGCTTGTTTCTGCGAATTTGGGACCCAGCATTTTCAACCCGGCATCATCACCGATAATGACCAGAACGGGTTTTTCCGAAAGATATTTTTCCCAAGCCTGATCCGCCATCTTCTGATGCTGATCTTTCGGCAATCTCTTGGTGTCCATCTCGAAATAGACCAGTTTGTATTTCTTGACTAAAGCTTCTTCCAAGCCGCTTTTGTAACTGGCGTCCCAGGGATACTCAGCATGATAGCTTTCGATGACAAGAATTGTTTTTTCCGTACAGAAAACATTTCCAACATGCAATGACAACATAAGGGCAATCAGAATGGATAAATAAAACAGTTTTTTGGATATCAACAATGACCTCCATTCGCTTTTTTAATTTTCAGGAAAGAATACCGCTTATTGTTTGGAGATGGTAAAAAATCGAAGATAGGATCGCGCTTTTTTTGAAAAAGAGTATATATAAAATCCGTTTATGTGTCAACGACATTGTATACGACATTTATACGGTAAAATATAGGCTTTGATTGTTTGACGGTTTTCCCATCCATTATCCTCACGGGAGAGCACGCGTGAATTCGATGATCTGATTGGTTCCTTTTACATCTCCCAGGGCCATGATGTGAATGCCTTCCACATAAGGACGGATTTCGCGGATGATCCTGCACGTGATATCCACACCGGTTTGACCGTGCTTTTCCATACTCTCAATGATATCATCCGGCACATCGATGCCTTCGACCTTTTCCTGCATGTATCGCGCCATTTTAACGCTTTTCAAGGGCATAATGCCCATCAGAATCGGCTTGCCGAGTTTGCGGGCAGCCTCGGCAAAACGAATCGCCTTTTCCACATCATAGACTACCTGGGTCTGAAAAAAATCAGCGCCGGCATCAATTTTTCTCTGCATTCGTTCCAATTCGCGGTCAAGATCGCGGGCCGTGGGCATGGCAGTGCAGGCAACGGTGAAGTCCGTATTGCCGCCGAATTCCTTATCATTGACATCCAGACCTTTATTCATTTTTTTGATCAGCCGGATCAGATCAAAGGTGTTGTAATCATAAACCGGTTTAGACAGGTATGGGCCATGCTTGGGAGGATCCCCCGTGGTTACCAGAAGCGCCCGGATACCCAAGGCATGCGCTCCCAGCAAATCAGCCTGGGTGCCCAGCAGGCTGCGGTCACGGCAGGTATAGTGGGGAATCGCCGTGATATTCAATCTGGATTGAATCAGACCGGCCATGGCAATGGAATTGATTCGCAGATTTCCCATGGGACAATCATGGATATTGATGCCGTCCAACGTAAGGTATATCCCGGCCTTGTCAAGGGCTTCTTCAAACAAAGCACCCTTGACCGGCCCCAACTCTGTAGTGATGATGTATTGCTGTCTGAATTTATGTAACCAATCCACTGTTTGTTATCTCCATGTCATTTTACGAGGTTTATATTGAACTGATGAATCTGAACGGGATTAGATGTTGCCATGCTACCGAAAAAAGCATGTGGGAAATAAAAACTTATTTTTTTCAAAACAACCATATGCCAAGAACGCTGATATGTCAATAAATTTGTGGATACAGCAATGGACACTATCTGAAATTATTCCGATTTTACAAATACTTGTATATCTACATCCGTTTTACCTTGGAGCGATTCGGTCAATTTTTATTGTTTGATAGTGAGATCAGTGATAATAGTCGATCATACGTTCACACCTGAAGAATTCCTGAAAAACAAATTACAAAGAGAGAGGAGGGTTGGGATGGCGAAAAATTTTTCAAGCCGGCCAAAACAGTGGCCGAAAAATTTGAATTATCCGGACAGACCAATCCATCATTCGGAAGTTGCAATCGACGTCTATAAAGACCTGGCCCATCCGGCATATACCGACGGAACCACCATTGCTTAAAGGGAGTTTATGATGACCGGCAAACCAACCTATGAGGAATTGGAAAAAAGGGTTAAAGAGTTAGAGCAAGAAGTCACGAAACTCAAACAAGCCGAAGAAGACCCGAAGGAGAGCGAAGAACGGTTCCGTCTTGCTTTTGAAAATGCCAATGATGGTGTCTGTGATGAAAAAGGAGATCCTTTATGCTTCATCTCTCACGTACAGGATATTTCCCAAAGGAAGATGGCGGAGAAGGCGTTGCGGGAAAGTGAGGGGGAGTTGTTGAGCGTGTTCCGGGCAGCCCCAATCGGTATCGGAGTGGTCATCGACCGTATATTTACAAAGGTCAACGCTCGATTGTGCGAGATGACGGGTTACTCAGAAGAGGAACTGACCGGTCAGAGCGCCAGAATTCTATACCCGAGCAATGAGGACTATGAGTATGTGGGTTGCGAGAAGTACAAACAGATCCGCAATTACGGCACCGGCACAGTAGAAACACGCTGGAAGCATAAGGACGGGAATATTGTGGACATACTGCTCAGCTCCACGCCCTTGGACTTAAACGATCTCTCAAAAGGGGTTACCTTCACCGCTCTGGATATCACCAACCGTAAGCAGGCGGAAGAGGAAAAAAGAAAAGCATTGGAGTTTGCTGCAGAACAGAGCAAACACTCATTGATCGGACAAGTAGCAGGAAAGATGGCGCATGATTTTAATAATGTGCTAATGGGAATAATGGGGAATGCACAGCTTGCCATTATGGATTGCGATAATATAAAAACCAAAAAAAAATTGGAACGTATTGATGAATTCGCTGAAAGAGGAAGAGACATAACAAATACCTTAATCTCTTTTTCCAAAGATCAGGAGCCCAAACAAACCTACTTCAAGATCGAAGACAAAATGGAATTGGCCTTAAAAATGTTGGAAAAAGAGTTGACCGGCATTCAGGTAAGCAGAAATTACAAACCCGGAATACCCAAGCTATTAGCTGATCCGGGAATGATCCAGGATGTATTGGTAAATCTTGTACTGAATTCAATCCATGCCATGAGCAAAGTCGAAAATCCCACATTAACTTTGAAAGCATATTCTCAAGATGACAAGATTTATTGTGAGATTGAGGATAATGGTTGTGGTATTCCAAAAGCACATCAGGCATCAATTTATACACCATCTTTTACATTAAAAGGCAGCCATGATAAAACAGGATCTTACAAATCGGACATTAAAGGAACAGGGTTTGGCATGTCAAATGTAAAAAAATATATTGTGGATAAACATAAGGGAGAAATTTCCCTTGAAAGTGAAGTCGGGAAAGGCACCCGGATTACGATTGCTTTGCAAATAATCAAAGATCACCTGTCTTCAGATGAGAAAAAAGAGGCCGTGAAAAGTCAAATCCATGACAAGAGAAGGGTCCTGCTGGTTGAAGATGAACCTGCAATAGCGGATGTGCAGTATCAGATATTAACCCAGGAACCCTTTAACCATATTGTGTCCATTGCTGCGAATGGGCAAATTGCAGTTGATATTTTTGACAGAAACAAATTTGATATTGTCAGCCTTGATTATATGCTTCCCGGAGAGATTAATGGTTTAGACGTTTATAACCATATCAGGGAAAAGGATAAAGATATCCCGGTAATGTTCATCTCAGGAAATATAGAGTTCTTAGAGTCGATGAAAGCACTGACGGAAAAAGACCCGAACCTTGGGCATTTATCAAAACCAGTCACGAATTTAGAGTATGTAAATAAGATAAATGAATTACTTATACCATAACCTATTCGATCCAGCCGAACGATTTTTCCACAGCTTTTTTCCAGCCTCGATAGCCCTGGTCCCGCTGTTTTGATCCCATTTTCGGTTCCCATGTTTTATCAATGGACCAGTTTTCACGAAGCTTGTCCAGACTGGGCCAGAATCCTATTGCTAGACCGGCTGCATAGGCAGCTCCCTGCGCAGTGGTTTCCGTGATCTTTGGCCGGATCACCGGGACATCCAGAATATCGGATTGAAACTGCATGAGCAGTTCATTGGCCACCATACCCCCATCGACCTTGAGGTTCTTCAGCATCACGCCGGAATCCTTACTCATGGCATTGACGATATCCCTTGTCTGGTAAGCGTTGGCTTCCAGAACCGCTCTTGCGATATGCCCCTTGTTCACATACCGTGTCAGCCCGACCATAACGCCCCGTGCATCGGAACGCCAGTATGGCGCAAACAATCCGGAAAAAGCGGGGACAATATACATCCCGCCTGCATCATCAACGGTTTTTGCCAGAGCTTCAACATCCCTTGCTTCCCGGATCAGTCCCAGATTATCGCGAAGCCACTGCACCAGGGCTCCGGCAATGGCGATGGAGCCTTCCAGACAATACACGGGTTTTTCTCCCCGTACCTGATAGCCCACGGTTGTCAGCAGTCCATGATGGGAATGTACCGGCGTGGTGCCCGTGTTCAATAACAGAAAGCAGCCTGTTCCATACGTATTTTTTGCCTCCCCCATGGAAAAACAGGTCTGACCCACCAGAGCAGCCTGCTGATCCCCAAGCGCACCGCAAACCGGTATCCTGGCCTTGAGCGGGCCGTTTTCCCGTGTATATCCCCAGACATCCCGGTCAATGGACGGAACAATCCGGGGAAGAATCCGTGCAGGAACACCCAGGGTTCGGAGGATATCCTCATCCCAGTTCAATGTGTGCAGATCCATCATCATGGTCCGGCTGGCATTGGTCACATCGGTCACATGGGCGCCGCCATCCGGTCCGCCGGTGAGCCACCAGATAATCCAGGTTTCAATGGTCCCGAACAGAGCATCTCCTGATTCCGCGGCTTTTCGGGCTTCCGGAACATTCGCGAGTATCCAGCGTACCTTTGGCCCGGAAAAATAGGTGGCAATGGGAAGCCCTGTTTTTTCCCGGAAACGGTTCTGCCCTTCATGACTTTCCAGTTCCTTGCATATTTTATCTGTCCGGGTGCACTGCCACACAATGGCTTGATGATAGGGTTTTCCCGTATTCCTGTCCCACACCACGGTGGTTTCACGCTGATTGGTAATGCCGATGGCCGCGATCTCATTTCCGGAAACCTTTGCCCTGACCAGTGCTTCTTTCATCACTTCCTGCGTGTTCAGCCAGATCTCCATGGGATCATGTTCCACCCAGCCGGGTTTCGGGAATATCTGCCGATGCTCTTTCTGGCTGAGACCGACAATCTCTCCTTTTTGATCAAAAATGATAAAACGATTGCTTGTGGTTCCAAGATCAACAGCACCGATATAATCAGCCATTTTTTCCTCCTTTTGATCGTTGCTCATTCACGCCTTGATGATACGACCGGCAATAGCGGGTCAGGTGTTGACTGTCAATGACATTCTTTTCAATCATGAGAACATCTCTTTCCAGCCCCATGCTGAGGCCCAGCAATTGAGGATACAGGATGGAAGGAAGTCCATAATGGGTATTCTGTGGTTGACTTGCACGAACCTGATCAAACTGGATCTGGCAATAGGTGCAAGCAACACAGATAAAATCCGCCCCGGCATCCTGTGCATTTTCCAGTTTTTTCTGCATCATGTAAAGCGACAGGGAATTGTTCCTCTCCCACAACGGATTCCCGCAGCACTCCAGTCTTCTTGACCACGAAACGGTTTCCGCACCCGTTACTTCCACCAATTCTTCAAACAAAGTGGGAGCAAGCGGATTGTCAAATTGAACCACCCGGCTGGGCCGCAAGGCATGACACCCGTAATGCGGTGCGATTTTCAGACCCTGAATTGGATTTTTTATCCTTGTTCTGATGGCATTCAGCCCAATATCATGGTACAGAACCGATAAAAGATGCTTGACCTGGACTCCTTCTTCCCAGAAAAGCCCCTCTTTCTCCAGAAACAGATTGATTTTTTTTCTTACTTCCGCATCTTCCCGAAGCCTCGATATCGCGTATTTCAGATTCCCGAAACAGCATTTGCACGGAGTCAGGATATCCAGATGAAGTTTGGAAGCAACTGCCAGATTCCGGGCCGCAGACAATATGGAAGCCACCATATTCTGATGGCGGATGGGATACCCGCAGCAATTCAATTCCATATCGATCAGCTCAACCCCCAGCTCGTTGAGTACGGCACGGGATGAGGTTTCATATTGCTTCAGATAATTCTCGATCTTGCATCCGGCAAAGAATAAAAATTTCATTTCTTATTCCTCTCAGAGGCGCTATCCGAATCTGCCTTCTTTTCCGACGAAACGGATTCCATCAGCCGGACTTTCTGCAGCCGGTCTGCCCCCATATTCCTCAATTCATATAAAATATCCGCTACCCGAATTCCCTGCGGACAGTGTTCCTGACACATGTAACAGGTCATACAATCCCATACCATGCGGCTTCCCATGGCCAGTTCCTTCATGTCCAGCCGGAGAAGATTCATGACCTGTTGCGGAGTTATTTCCGGGGAGGACAATGAAACCGGCAGGGAAACCACCGGACATACGTTTGAGCAAACCGTGCACTGAACACAGGCTGAAAAGGTTTCCGGAGCCATATTCCGCAGCAGTAGATCATCCGGATCAGGACTACCCGGAATATCATATTTTTCAAAAAGCCCCTCCCACTGACTGGCGGAACGTTTCCGTATTAACTGATCGGATTTCCCATGATCCCGCCTTTCCAGTTCCTTTTTCGAAGCCTGCCACAGATCATGAAGATGAATTCCGGAAGGACAGACCTTTGTACACCGGAAACAATCCGTGCAGGCGAAGTTGCCATCTGAAACAGCTGTCCATCCGGTTTTGTCCGGCGGTTTTCCGGAGGCGATTTTCTTTACGGAAAGCAGTTTTTCAGACGGCAGGACATTGGGATTCCCGGTTACACGATAGATCGGCATGACACTGCAATGAAGGCTGCAAACCCCGCAATGGGTGCATGCATCCATGCCGATGGATCGTTTCACGGCGTTGTTCGGGTCATCTTCTTCAGGCCGAGATTCTCCGTTCCGGATCATCAGGTTGAGCGGTATGGAAATCATGTGAAAGAATTTGCTGAACGGGAGATAGGCAAGGCCGATAAAACAGATGATAAAATGAAAATAGTGCAACCAGATGTCCGCCCGTATTGAATTGAGCGCCCTTGCAAAGGATCGCATATGAATGGATAGCGGATAGGATACAAAAGCGGATTCCGGCCTGGAATGACAGGACGCGCAATTCTCCTCATGAATCATCTGCCCGGCTGAAATCCGTTCAGGCTGCCCTATGTCGACCGCTTTCGGGAAAACCACTCCATACTCCTTTGCCCAGTAGGATTCAAGTGGAGCCGTTTCTTCCGGATCATCGGTTCTCATATATTCCAGAACCATCTCGTCAAAAATGGGAGAAGAAAAAATCTGAACCGCTTCCAGAAGAAATCCGGAAAGCAGAATGGAAGACAGAATCAAAATTGCTGCAAGGTCGGTCCGGTTGGTGGCTTTCTGAAACGGTTTTTGCCGGATCCTGCGAAGGATAAAAAACACTACCCCTAAAAGCACCAGAATCCCAAAGAGGTTCCGCAGAAACATGAACGGATTCAAGGTAGACTCATATTCGGAAAACAACACCCGTGTAATCTGGTCATCCATGGCATGCATGAAAACCAGAAGGACAAACGCATGGAAAAGGAGGATATGAAACAGCCATCTGGCTTTGCTGGTTTGAAAAAGCCGCGTTTGAAACAGACTATCCACAAAAAAGATTTTAAGAAAATTCAGAATCCTTCGGCTGAAAAAAAATCGGAGCATGGTTTTACAGGCAGTTCTCATCCGGCCGGCTGCGGATTCGCCTTCAACATCCGGACCGATGGACAAGCTGAACCATCGAAAAATCCGATACATCAACCCGAAGACGCAGATGGAAAGGGACAGATATAAGGTGATGTTATATACCATGGCCATGCACCTGTTTCTCAAAAGCTTCTACTGCCGCATACGCAGTCGCAATGGAAAGTCCTGCGCCGCATTTCATCCGTATCCAGTCCTGATGGGCCAGAATCGATCCGGCTGCAAAAAGAGTTGGAAAGGCCGGCTGTCCGCTTTGATCCAGAGGACGAAAGGAATCATCAATCGAAAGGCCGGCGGTATTAATGGCGTGCCCGGATCGTGCCAGAAAATCCGGATTATGCCAGTATGCCCGATTTTCAGGCTGATGAACCGGGAGGTTAAAAACCGTTTCCCGGATTCCGGTTCTTTCCGCAGCCAGACCTTTGCTGAAAAAGCGTCCGGTAGCCAGTATCACTCCTCTGGCATGAATCCGGATCTGATCCAAGCCTTCCCCGACATAAAGCAAAAATCCTCCGGTATCCAGCGCCGTCACCTTATCCACCTGTTGTTGAAAATATGTCTGAACACCCAGTTGCACCAGTTGATGTTGAAAAATTGTCTGCAAGCGAAGTCCTGGTATGGAAGGAGGCAGGCATGGAATTTCAAAAACCCTCACACCCAGCCTTTTTTCAAGATCTGCATGAACTTCCATGCTTTTTTCAATCCCAAGGACAGCCGGAAAACCAACCGCTGCTGCATCCTTCAGATGAGGCAGAATGGATCGGACAAGCTCTTCCCGGCACGACGGGATCTCCAGCTCCCTTGCCATCTGCTCTGGAAAAAGCTCATGAAAATGATTGGGAAAAGGAAGATCAATGGATCGCACTGACGGCCATATTCCGTTCATCGTTTCCTGAATCTGCCGGGAGCTGAACCCTTTTAACTCCGGAAACCGTATCAGCAGACAGGGTTCTTTTTGATGAAATGCCTCAACCCCTGCCACCATAGTGTGCGGAACGGCAAATGTCTGCTTCAGGGTTCCCTGGGAAGTGATCACAGCGTGGTTCCGGTTTGAATCCCGATAATAGGGAAGACCGGATTCTGAAAGAAAAGACAAAAATTCATCCATGGCTTTTACGATCCTGTACCGCTGGATACGTGAATAAGGATGTGGATGCTCTTGGTCTGTTGAGAGAATTCGAATCGCTTCCCATGGATTTTCCCAGGTCTTTCCCGTTGATATGGGATACACCGACATCAGATCGATCAGCCCGCTGAAAAAACGGATACTACCGGTATGGCCGATCACGATTGTGGAAATTCCTCGTCTGGATGCAAACAAAGAAGCTGCCATGCCTGCCATGCCGCTCCCGATCACCATCAGATCACATCTTTTTTCTGCAGCAATCAAAAAATTTCCTCCTTTTCCGATTGTTCAAGACAGAATGTTCCGCAATGGATTGCCTCCAGCAGCTCCGACTGGGCAAGAGCCATATCCCACAGAAGGGGCTGCTGTCCCCGCCATCTTTCAGAGAGAAAATGTTTCAATTGCCTGATTCCTTCATCAGCGTTCAGTTTTCCAAGATTATATAAATGGGCAGCCACCCGGACGCTGCAAAAAGCGCCCTGGCATGGGCCTTTTCCTATGCGGCTTCGCAGGGTAATTGCATGGATATCCGGGGTCAACCCTTCATCCAATATGGATGTATGAAGTTTTTCCACCACACTGGCCGGCACCATCTCACATTCACAAAGCAAAGAATCTTTTGGATCCTGTTTTTCCATCCACAGCCTGGGAGAAATCCCCGGCTCCGTCCATTTTCCTCTTTGGGTTGCCGGCAACGGTTCAACTCCGGTTTTGCACGGAACCGGAACATGCAGTTTCCGGCAGAGCAGATCGGCTGTTTTTTCCGCCATCAACCTGAAAGTCGTCAGTTTGCCGCCGGTAATGGTGATAAAATTGTCCAGGCCGTCTTCCTGGTGATCGATCAACGCGAACCCGCGGCTTACCTGCCGGTCATTTTCAGCCGAAGCCGGCTGCAAAAGCGGCCGTATTCCGGAGTATGACCGGATGTATCGTGAATGGGCCAGCACCGGAACCATGGCTGCGCCCTCATCAATGATCCGATCCACTTCTTCAACCGTAGGTGTGACGATATCCGGTGATTCAGTGCGAACCGATGTGGTTCCCAGAATCGATACTGTTCCGCCGGGAACGAGAATATCACCATCTGTTGCAGGTCGTAACCGATTGATCACCCGGCGGGCAATCCGGTTTGGAGTAACGAGCAGGGTTCCTTTGGAATAGATCATACCAACGGGAACCCCTGCCAGTTTTCCGATTTTCTGCGCCCATGCGCCGCTAGCGCTGACAACCTGTTCCGCCTCAATCAAGAATTCTTCACCCGTGAATGGATTGCGCAAAGCCGTTGCCCGAATTCTGCCGTCATGAATATGAAAATCAATTACTTCCGTATTTTTGAAAAATGTACAGCCAAGACGCTGGGCATGGGATATGTTTTCAAGAGAAAGCCGAAATGGATCGATGGACGCATCCTGCACCTGATAAGCTGCGATGATTTTGTCCGAAAGAGTCGGTTCCATTTCCCTTGCCATCCTGATGTCCAGGGAAGTGGCTGAAATCCCGCATTTTGAACAATAATTTGGAAAATCGGCAATATAGTTCTCATTGTCTCCGGAAACAGCAACAAACAACCCTCCTGAATCTTCAATGCAGTGGGGAGCCAGTTTTTTCAGGATTTCGCTTTCAACCCTGCATTCCTTTGCAGCCTCGGTATCGGAAGCCACATAGCGTGCACCGCTGTGTAAAAGGCCGTGATTTCCACCCGATGCTCCGGCATTGATATCCTGCTTTTCGACAAGGATGCACAAAATACCCCGCAATGCCAGATCCCGAGCCAGTCCGGTTCCGGTTGCACCTCCGCCGATGATCAAAACCCGGGTGGATTGTGTTTGATTTTTCATTTTCATATTCCAACAATTATTCGATAAAAAAAATTCACTTGAGAAAATTATTTTTCGTTGCTATATTCAAAAATATGAGTTTATTATTGTAAAAACTCATATAACATGAAAAATCCTGAATGTCATCTGATTTTTCAAAAAACAAAATATTAATATTATATTTTCAAAAACGAAAATAATTGGTACCCAGCTCAGATATCACATGGGGTGTCCGGAAAAATCAGGATGGAAACCAGGAGTAAAGGTCTATGACCCAAAAAACAAACCGTTCCAAAGAGACAAAGAGCCTTATGGAAGACGGAAAAGCGGAAACCATCAGACGCCGTCATGAACAGATTATCAACCTGGTCCGTGAGCAGGGTTTTGTCACCATCGAAACCTTTGCCCGGCAGTTTAACGTCACCCCTCAAACCATCCGGCGCGACATCAACACACTCAGCAAAAAAGGCCTTCTTCACCGGTACCATGGCGGAGCCGGTCTATCCTCCAGCACGGAGAATGTGGATTACTCCCGACGGCAGACCTTGTGTTTTTCCGAAAAGCAGCGCATTGCGAACATGGTTGCCGGACACATTCCGAATCAGGCTTCCCTGTTTATCAATATCGGGACCACCAATGAAGCGGTTGCAAGAGCGTTATACAATCATGACCGGCTGCGCGTCATCACAAACAACCTGAATGTCGCCTCCATCCTCTGCAATAACCGGAACTTTGAAGTCATCGTCACCGGCGGTCTTGTGCGGAGCCGGGATGGAGGCATAATCGGGGAAGCGACCATTGACTTCATCCGTCAGTTCAAAGTGGACTATGGAATCATCGGCATCAGCGGGATTGATGAGGACGGCACCCTTCTGGATTTTGATTATCGGGAGGTCAATGTGGCCAAAGCGATTGTGGCAAACTCCCGGAAAGTATTTCTAGCAGCCGATCATACCAAATTCGGCCGTAACGCCATGGTCCGTCTGGGCAGTATCCATGACATTGATGCTCTTTTTACCGATCAGCAGCCTTCCGCCGCCATGACCGAACTGCTTTCCCTGGCCAATACAGAACTGTATGTGGCAGATGACAAAGCGGATTTGGAATAACCATCTGCATTCAGCCTTCCTTCCGGCTTGCAGAATGGCTTTCATGAATCAACATCATTTACATTGATTTTCACTTTCGAAAATATTCGAATTGTCTGATGACCCTGAATTCTGTTTTTTAGAAGTGTGGATAAAACGATGAATGGCGATCTTATGACTTTTCCCAAAGGCGGCGATCTCTTCCGGCTTGAATTCTCCGGCAAGATAAATTGATAGAAATTTTGGCGCCTCCAGCATGTGCAGGATATAGGAGATGTGGCCGGAGTATCCGTTATCATCCAATTTCTGAAAGTCAGCTATGGTCTGCCCTGCTTTTGCCATGTAATTCCGGTTCAAAGTCGGCGGGCTATTCCGGTCGCAGGTGTTGAGAGAATATATCCGCCGGCAGGAGAATGGACGGATATCATAGATCATGCAGGATTTATTTTTCAGTAAAAAGGGGCAGGTCATAACCTGCCCCTTCTCCCTTCTGCTCCTATCTTTTGCCAGGGCTTTAATCAATGCCACCTTCCGGGGACGCGGCAGGCTCTCGATTCTGCTCCTGATGATCACTCCTTCCAGGGTTGTGATATCAATGGCCCCTGCATCCGTGCAGCAAAACACGCATCCTTTTTTGCATGCAACACCTGACTTATACTCCAATGTATCGGCTTCAAATGCCGCAACTATTTCCTGATGGGCAAGCTGTTGTCTACTCCTCGATAATTCCATTCTCAACCGCTTCTCCCCGTGGTTTCCGCTGTGTCCGATGGCTGGTTATCTTTTCCCTGGATTTTTTTAACTGATTTTTTAATTTATCCACGGCCAGATCAATTGCCGGCTGCATATTATCCCCGGTCTCTTTTACATGAATATTCAGTTTGCTGCCAATCAGATTCATTTCAACAATGCGGATCTCTTTTTCTTTGGAAAAAACCACGCGTGCTTCTGTGGGTTTATCGAACAACTTGTCGATCTTGCTTAGTTTCTTTTCAACATAATCTTTTAAGCTATCGGATGATTTAATATTTTTAAAATTAACTGTAATTTCCATATCCGGCCCTCCTTTGCCGTTGTGTTCAGAATAAACAATTTTATTTCAAGAAGTCAACTTGTTTCAAATGAATATATTCAACCCGTCCTTTTTCGCTGATGAAGGAAGTCAGCAACCAGCTCACGATGCTGATAAAAAGAGAACCCCAGACAGCAGACCATAAACCATCAACTTGAAAACCTGATACCATACCGGAAACCATCAACAGCATTATGGCATTCAGAATGAATGTGAAAAGGCCCAAGGTTACAATCGTTATGGGCAGCGTCAGGATAAACAAAATGGGACGGAGGGAAGTGATTTGTTCAACAGGGAATTCTTATTACCCCTTATCCGCCCGCACTTTCAACTCTTTCCCACATTTGAAAAACGACAATTTTTTCGGAGCAATTATAACCTTCTCTCCGGTTTTCGAATTCCGTCCAGTATATGAACCATACTGTTTTATAAAGAGTTGTTTATTCGAAATAATTTTTGACCGAGGTTATTTTATTGCTTGAATTTTGTCAAGAAATATTGGATAGTTATCTTCAAATCTTTTTCCGGAGATAAAATGGGTAAAAATAATTTGAAAAAATTCAGGGAAGAAATCATGCTGAGTAAGGCTGAGCTTGCACGTAAGGCCAAAGTTTCGTCGATTACAATTGGTCGTATCGAAGATGGGATGCCCTGCAGACTGGAAACCATGCGAAAGATACTCCATGGTCTTGGGAAGAATCTGACGGATCGTGACAAGATATTTCCGGATGGGTGAATTGTGGATGAAACTGAGGAAAGATTAAATCGTCTATTCTTTACTTTTGATTCATTTTCCATGCACAATATATTGTGTGGTAACTTTTTGATTCAATTTTCAGGAAGATAGAGTCTGGAAGAATCTCAATATTCCAACTTTTCCAAACTCCTGCCATCGGAATATGAAATAACCAAAACGTCCGTTACATATCTGATATCCAGATCAAAAGAATAAGCGACTTCTTTTTGTTCCATGGTTTGAAAATTTCTAAAAATTCAGGGAGCCAATTTCAAAACAATTAAAAAGCGTCACACCGGCGAAAGTCGGTGCCCAGAAAAGAGTCGAAAATACTGGATAGCGCTACGCTTCACTGCGTGTCTATTTTTCGCCGGAAATACAACAACTGACTTTTGAAATTGGCTCCAGGGGGGATTTTGTTTATTTTTTATTCTCCAAAAGTGCATATTCCGCTCAATCCGGACAGTCAATCCGGAGGATTCCGGACACTCATTCCGCTCCATTCCGGACACCTGTTCCAGTGAATCCGGACACTTCATCGGAGCGAAGCGACGCTGGTTTTTTTCTAATTCCCAGATTTCGTTTTTTTCGTCAAGGAAGAACGTATTTTCCTCATCGATTCCCCTTTTAAATTTATTTTGCTCGACTTCTTGTCGACTTCTGTCGACTTCTTGTCGGACCAAGCCGAATATTCATCTGACAAGTGACAAGGGTTTAGGATTAAAAAGTAGGAGATATTTTGTCTTAAAGCGATGTTTTTGGCATCAAAAAAAGCACTTTAAGCAAAGAATACTGGTTCATAAAACCTTTCCCGATCCTGAAAAGAAAAAATCAGCTCAGGCGATGCTGGGATTCAGCAATAGAAATAATCAATTTGGAATTTCCTGAAGTATAATCCCTGAGATCGGCAAATCGAATATCCCTAAAAATTAATATTCTGGAAATTTGAGATCTATCGTTGGTATTCAACTCTCACTATAGAAAATCTTTTTCAATCCATACCACAACATATCGATTCCGGAAAAGGTGAAGATTAGCTTTTGTTACCGGGGAAAGAAGCTTTTTAAAAATTGGCCCCGGATTGGGGATTTTTTCAAGCATTACGTTTATACACGATAATTATTTGGATAGTTAACGTGTGTATATTATTTTGTTACCAGCTTGAAAAATCATGGTGTACAAATTTGCCTTCACTCTTTGTTTTATCTGATTGTTCGATTGGCAATTCTACACCACAATAGGGACAATGGGTGATTTCAATTATCGTTTGCCATATTGTTACTCCTATTTCCTCTAAATGGTGGTTTTCCTCAAGATCTTCTTCTGTTGCTTTTTTCCTGATAATCAAATTCCAAGAGTTCTGAAAGCATTCAGTCTTTTTCCGGGAAAAAAGTATTTGTATGCCGTTGTCAGGCAGCCGCTCACATTCGTGTAATTTATAAGAAGGTTCTCCCATTTTATCAACCTGCTCCGGTTATATCAATTTCATGATGCTTCCTCTTCCTTTTTTTCAGCATATCCCTCCTCAAGTTTGGCTGGGTCCCATTTGCCCTGATCATAGATGGACAGGTCCCACCCAAATGGCTCGGAAAGATTTGTTGCATTTTTCATTATGGGTATGTCATCGGAGTATTCCGGAAGCATTTCACTGGCAACACATCCGCGAGTACACTCGATGCAGCGATAAAACATGATTCCCATTCCTGCCATATACAAATTGAAAAAGTGGGGAGTCTTAATCAGTTCCTCTCGCTCATCAGCGTTCATCTTATTCATTTTCATCGCAAAACGGTAGAAATTCCCCACATCGTAGGGCTGACTGTACGCTGTACAACGATTCTGTAACACCTTGCCATCTTCGGTAATGGCATTGACAGGGCAGTTCTCGACACAGGGGTACTTGCAATTGCTGCACGGATCAAAATCTGTCAATGGCGGGTCGGAATCCACCATGGCTGTGGTGAGTAAAACGCCGTATCGCCCAAATGAACCGTATTTTGGATGCACTGCCAGTGTGTTTCTTCCCATAATTGCAAGGCCGGATTGAACCGCCAAATGCCGGATAGATACCGGCCCGATGATCCTTTTCCAGGTTTCGGGAGTGACCTCAAACGGCCGATGCTGGGGCATGGCATGGGCTTCAACATGATAGGTATCTTCAATAAATTTCCCAACCCGGTAGCTGGTGTTTTCCCAGGCGGTATCCGGCAATTTCAATCCCTGCATTCGCATATAGCTCTGATCCATATACGCGCCTCTGAGTTCTCGAAAAAGCATGATCACAAAAGATTGAAGCCGGGGCAGATAACGCCTTGGGTCCGGAGAAGCCGGACTGACATAATCTTTCAATGCCAAAAACGATACCTGATCAGCACCTAAACCAAGGGCCATTTGTGTGATTTTTTCTTTGTCATCTTTTGTCCAATGAACGGTATTGGGTTTCATAAATTCCTCCGTAATTGACGAAATATTATACTTGTATAGATAAAAAAAATTGATTGAAAAATAATATATTTAAACATACAAATAAAGACCTTACTATAAAGTATAATTTTTTTATACCAACGGTATAACTATTTTAAGCCATCAAGGAAATAAACCAATGAACCAAACCACCGCGCTGCTGGAAACGCTCAAAAAGTATCTCAAGGCCAAAGGTATTACATACAAACAGCTGGCTGAAAAAATGGAACTCAGCGAAGCGAGCCTGAAACGAATGTTTTCAAAAAAGATTTTTTCTTTGGCCCGTCTTGAAGAAGTATGCCGGATTCTGGATATCGATTTCTATGCCCTGGCCGTCATGGATAGAGAGAGGAGCCGGGACTCTGTTGAGACATTAAGCATTGAGCAGGAACAAGTTTTATTACATGATGAAAAAATGTTAATTTTTTTATATTTCCTGATCAATGGATGGGACGTCCCACAGATCATCGCGCAGTATGATTTTTCAGAAACCGAGGCCGGCCGGTTATTGCGCAATTTGGAAAAACTTGGTGTCATAGAACGACACCTCAACAATAATGTTCGTCTATTGATCTCAAAAAATGTATTCTGGCAAACCAATGGACCCCTGTGGCAGGCTTACCGTGATATATTTGTAGAAGATTTCATGGCCAGCCAATTCGGCAGTCCCAATGAACGTCTTATTTTCAGTCCCGGCCAGTTTTCAGAAACATCTTTGAAAATTATCAGCAGAAAAATCGACAACCTGATCAAAGAGTTCAACCAATTGGCGGAAATGGATTCCGCACTTCCCCTTAAAAAACGTCGAAGCACCGGAATGTTAATCGGATTTCGTAATTGGGTTTTCACCAATATCGCGAATCTCCGGAGGCATAGCAAATAAGATCGCCGGAAAACATGAACTCTTTCAGTAAATTGTGCTTCTATGTCAAACCAAGCATCAGCCGCGCGACACCGCCGTGCCGGGTTGAATGGGTTTGTTCGCCTGTCATTTCAGCCTTTTCTCCATAAATAGCGCTGCTGGATCAGGGTTGTACCGGTACGCCTCTATCTCCCTGAACCCCATGTTCCTGTACAGTACTGCTGCCTTCTCAAGCCTGGGGATTGTGTCGAGCCGTATTGCTGCGTAGCCCAGGCTCTTGGCGTTTTCAATGAGATGCACAGTAAGCGCTTTCCCGATTCCTTTGCCTTGAAATGAAGGAAGCACATACATGCGTTTCATTTCGGCAATACCGTTACCAAGGTCACGTAATCCGACACACCCAACGTAGACTTCTTCAAATCTTGCAAGCAACAGCGCTCCCCGGGGTGGGCCATACATAACAGACAGAGCATTCAACTCCGCTTCAAACCCTTGAAAGCAGAGGTCTATCCCGAGGAAGACCTGATACTGCTCAAAAAGCTTTCGCGCTTCATAAAAATCCTCAGTTGTCGAAGCCGTGATGATAATCAGTGTCGTCTCCATCTGTTGAATTCCGAGATTCATTCATTATTCCATAGAGTGATATCATTTACAAATCGTTACCGGAGATATCGGGTAATCCGTTTACCGATAGCAGGTTTTCAGGTTAGCTCCAAATCTAAGATAATTCAACCGTAAAAACATCACATCCCATTAATAACGATCGGTTTTTATTTGACCAATCCAAAGGTTTGATTTATAGATATATCATTCATTCGATTCCACTGCCGAAGTTTGATCAGTTGCTGCTGGCCTCTTTGTGCTATCTTTCCAAACAGGATTTGTAAAACAATTTTCATAAAATCCATTGTTTTTCACTAACTTATAAAGAGAGGAGGTTGCTGTATGGCAGAAAAAGATTATTTTACCGCGCTTTACCAGGTAGCCAAAGTTATCAACGCTTCGCTCTCACACACCGAGGTGCTGGATAAGATTGCAAAACTTGTGGTTCATACCATGGGTGTCAAAGCCTGCTCGTTGAGACTGTTGGACGCTAAAAATCAAAAGTTGTTAATGGGCGCACAACATGGATTGTCAGAGGGATACATTCATAAAGGCCCGGTTCTGGTGGAGGAAAGCGGGCTGGACAAGAAAGCGTTGAGCGGGGTGACCACTCTGATAAAGAATGTCCAGACAGATCCGAACTGGCAATATCACGACAGAGCCAAATCCGAAGGGATCAAATCCGTGCTGGTCATACCGCTTATGGTGGAAAACAATGCCATCGGGGTACTTCGGGTTTATACAGCCGAAGAGCATGAATTTGATTCCGATGAAATTAAATTTATGGAAGCGGTCGGCAATCTCAGTGCGATATCGCTTGAAAATGCAAGGTTGCATCAGGCGCTCAAACGGGATTACGAACTTCTGGTCGAACACAAATATCGCATCGATGACAATTAAAACAGGAGGTGGTCTATGGCTCGAATCGGCATCAATGGTTTTGGACGAATCGGGAGACAGGTTTTAAAAGCGATCCTGGAAAGGCACCCGGACAATCTGCATGTCGTTGCCATCAACGATCTGTTCGACGTGAAAACCAATGCCAATCTTTTTAAATATGATTCCAATTATGGCCGCTTTCCCGGCGACGTTCGCGTTGAAAACGACTGCCTGATCGTCAACGGCAACCCGATCACCAGTTTTGCCTGCCGTAACCCGCGTGAAATTCCCTGGGATGACAAAGGTGTGGATATCGTGATCGAAAGCACCGGTCTGTTTAAAACCGGGCCCACAGCAGGCGCCCACCTGGAAGCCGGTGCCAAAAAAGTGATTATTTCCGCCCCTGCCAAGGAAGAGGATATTACCATTGTGATGGGCGTCAATCACGACAAGTATGAACCGGACAAGCATCATATCCTGTCCAATGCCTCGTGCACCACCAATTGCCTGGCCCCGCCGGCCATGATAGTCCACCGGAAATTCGGCATTGCCAAGGGATTGATGACGACCGTTCATTCCTATACAGCAGATCAGCGCCTTATGGATCTGGCCCATAAAGATCCCCGCCGGGCCAGGGCGGCGGCCATGAATATTATTCCCACATCGACCGGAGCAGCCAAGGCCGTGGCATTGGTCATTCCGGATCTGAAAGGTAAATTCGATGGTTATTCGCTCCGGGTGCCGACCCCGACCGTGTCGGTGGTCGACTTTGTCGCTCTTTTGGAAAAAAATTCCGACACCGATTCCCTGCGCAATGAGCTGATTAAGGCCTCAGAAAATCAGCTGAAAGGGATTATGGCCTGTGAACAGGAACAACTGGTGTCTATGGATTTTAAAGGCAATCCCAATTCATCGATTGTCGATATCGAATTTACTCAGGTATTGCAGGGGAATATGGCCAAAGTGGTTACCTGGTATGATAACGAGTGGGGTTACTCCTGCCGCATAGCTGATTTGGCGGCCTATATGGTTGATAGAGGATTATGATTTTTTACCGGATTCAGCGCAGTCAAATCAATTCAACATACTGTATTCACAAAATTCTTGACACACTGGTTTCTTTTACCTATAGTCGGCCCCTGAAAAACGGAAGTGAATACAAAAAAAATCGACTACCGGAATCATAAAAAATGACCGTAAAAAATCTATCCTTTCTGTACAATGTACGCCACCGCTACCCGGATCCGGATGACCCTCAATCGCAGATTGAAACGGATTTTGATGATCCTGAAACCATAGAGCACATTATATCTCATCTAAAGCAGTGCGGCTTCCATGTGATCCCCATCGAAGCCAACCAGGATGCATACCCGGCACTCCATGAACAGCGATCAAAAATTGACATGGTTCTCAACTACTCCATGGGGATCTATGGAGAATCCAGATACGCACAGATCCCGGCCATGCTTGAAATGCTCCGGCTGCCGTACACAGGCTCCAATCCATTAACCCAGGCGCTGGTTATGAACAAGGCAAAAATGCAGGAGATATTATCCGCCAACGGGGTTCCGGTTCTTCCCTCTCAGGTTTTCCATTCCCCTGACGATTCGCTGCCGGCGGAACTGGATTTCCCCCTTATCGTAAAACCACTGGGTCAGGGATCTTCTGCCGGTATCACCTCCAAAAGTATTGTCACAAACAGACTTGAATTATCGGAACGGGTTGAAAGCGTTATCTCTGTTTTCCATGAACCCGCACTGGTACAGCCCTTTCTGGACGGCCGTGAATTTTCAATCCCCATGATCGGAAACCCGCCCGTAATTCTGCCGGTGATCGAGCCGGACTTTTCAAAAATCCCGGAAGGATATGCCCGTCTGGACTCTCTTGAGATCAAATGGATTTTTGAAGAGCAGTCGGACACCCATCACCTGGTCTGCCCGGCGATCCTGGATAACTCAACCAAGAAAACAATCGAATCCATTGCGCTGAAGACCTGGAAAGCCCTTCAGATCCGAGACTGGTGCAGGATGGACATGCGATGTGACAAAAATGGAAACCCGTATGTGCTGGATGTCAATTCCCCTCCGGGAATCATTCCGCCTGAAATATCCATGACCTCCTATTTTCCCATGGCTGCAAGGGCCGCGGGAATAAGCTATGACCAGCTTCTTCAAAAACTCATTCAGACTGCATCGGATCGATATCAAAAAGATTTATATTGATTCTATGAAGGGAAGCGGTTAGAAAAAAAGAGATTCCCGGCCCATTTGGATATATTGGATTTGGGGTTGGGAAGTTCTGCGAGCAGGTAATACAATATGACAGTACTCAATTGCTTGAAAAAACGCGCTCGTACGCTTAAGTCAGAGGCTTACTGCCTTTACTATGCTGCCCGTGATCCTCGAACGCCGTGGTATGCGAAAATTCTCGTTGCCGGCATCGTTGCGTATGCGCTCAGCCCGATTGATCTGATCCCGGATTTTGTGCCTGTACTGGGCTATCTGGATGATCTCGTCCTGATACCTATGGGTATCGTCCTGGCAAAAAAACTGATTCCCTCTCAAGTTCTGGAAGAGTGCCGGTCCCGCGCACAGGAAACCACAAAGAAAGAGCAACCGGTAAACAAGGAGGAGATATGTCATTTGAAGAACAGATGAATCAAATTTACCCGAAAGAAAACAGCATACCAGCGGAATACAAGATAAAGGAGATTTTCCAGAAAGAATATCTGATGGATGGAGAGATCCGAATATGGAACGGCCCTCAACAGGAAGTATTATCACCCATATACCTTCAGGGAGATAAAGGCTTATATCCCAAAAACCTGGGAAGCTATCCGCTCCTTACCGGGAGAGAAGCAATGGAAGCATTGGATTCAGCACGCAAGGCATATAACAACGGGTGCGGAGAATGGCCGACCATGTCGGTAGAAAAACGTATAAAGTGTATTGAATCCTTCGCACATAAAATAAAAGAAAAACGCAATGAGGTAGTAAACCTCCTGATGTGGGAAATCTGTAAAAATTATACCGACGCATGCAAGGAATTCGACAGAACAGTGGAGTATATCCTGGACACGGTAAACGCGCTCAAAGAACTTGACCGTGCTTCTTCCCGTTTTATTATTGAGCAGGGAATCATCGGACAGATACGCAGAGCTCCGCTGGGGGTTGTTTTATGCATGGGGCCTTTTAATTATCCGTTGAATGAGACATTCACGACACTGATACCGGCATTGATCATGGGAAACACAACCATATTCAAGCCGGCAAAATTCGGAACCCTCCTGTTTCAGCCACTGCTTCAGGCATTCCAGGAGTCTTTTCCCAAAGGAGTTGTCAATACACTCTATGGTGAAGGCAAGGTGGTGATACCGCCTATCATGTCATCCGGGCATATCGATGTATTTGCTTTTATCGGCTCCGCTTCCGTAGCCAATACGCTTGAAAAGCAGCACCCGAAACCCAACCGGTTACGAAGGGTTCTGGGGCTGGGAGCCAAAAATCCCGGTATCATACTCGATGATGCGGATATTGACCTTACCGTAAAAGAATGCCTTCTGGGCACATTATCCTATAATGGCCAACGCTGTACGGCGTTGAAAATTCTTTTTGTTCAAAAAACGATCGCTGATCAATTTTTAGAAAAATATTGTGCCGCTGTATCAAAGCTGAAAATGGGGATGCCATGGGAATCCGGAGTGGACATTACTCCTCTTCCGGAAAGCCATAAAACCGACCACATGCAGGAACTGATTCAGGATGCAATCCAAAAAGGTGCGGAAATCATCAACCCGAACGGCAGCAGATCAAACAAGACCATCATGTTTCCGGCTGTTGTATACCCGGTTACGGAAAAAATGAAACTCTATACAGTTGAACAGTTTGGTCCGGTCGTTCCGATTGTTCCTTTTGAAAGCATTGAAACGCCCATTCAATACATCATCCATTCCAATGTCGGCCAGCAGGCCGGCATATTTGGAAAAAATCCGGATATGATCGGAAAACTGATCGATCCGCTGGTGAATCAGGTTTGCAGATTGAACATCAACAGTCAGTGTCAACGCGGGCCGGATTCATTCCCATTTACCGGGAAAAAAGATTCTGCCGAAGGAACACTCTCGATAAGCGATGCGCTGAGGGTTTTTTCAATCCGGACGATTGTTGCAGCAAAAGCGGAAGAGGTAAACAAGGAAATCCTTACGAATATAACCCGTGGAAGGAAATCAAATTTTCTGAACACGGATTATATTTTGTAGAACAACTGTTTGGTTCGATGAACCAATTGACAAAAGGAATGAATTGAATTGAAATATCGATTTGGGGATGGACCCGTCATCAATCAATTACCCATGATGATCCTTGGATTTTATATGATCGTCATATCCATCACCTGCTTCTTCCTGACCCTTTATTTTAAAGACACCCTTGCATTTTCCGGAAACCAGATCGGGATGTTGTTTTCCATCCAGGCTGTCACGGGAATGCTGGCAGCCCTTCCGGCAGGCATAGGACTGGACCGGATTTCCAGTCGAACCATTGCCGTTGCCGGCCTTCTGATCCAGGGTATCTGTTTTGTATTCATGGGCCTGGTTCAATCCTTTTTCGTATATGCCGGAGTATTTCTGGTCTGGTCCTTGTCCAGCTGGGTTTTCCGGATGAGCATTGATGTTCACGTTCTGAAAACCATCGACAAAGAGATTCCTGCCCATCAGATCGGTATATTCCAGGCCTGGCGATTTATGGGTTTGACCATCGGCATACTCATCGCCGGATATGCCATCCGTTACCTGGATTTTTCCATCAGCCTGATGGCGGCCGGCGGATTTTGTTTTCTCCTGATGCTTCCGGCATTTTTCCTGCCGCCGACCAGCGTAAAACGCATATGGTTATCCGACTATAAAAAGGACTTCAGCAACCGGACTGCACAGCTTTTTTCGCTCTGGATGCTTTTGTTTGCTACCCATTGGGGCGCCGAGCAGACCTGTTATGGTCTTTTTCTTAAATACAACCTGAATCTATCCTCAATCGGTATGGCCTGGTATATCGGCTCCGAATTCGTAGTCATTCTTTTTACCATGCTAAAAGCACCCAAGCACATGAATCAGGAAAGCGGCCTGCTGAAAATCGCCCTTTTGGGTCTTTTAACCTCCGGCATCGGACATATCGGAATGGTCGTCCCCTTTGTTTGGCTATCGGTTCTTTTCCGGATGCTACACGGCATTGGTGACGGTTGCATGCTGCTGATCTTTTATTTTGGTATTGCCAAGCTGTTTCCTACAGAACACCTCGGCGGCAACACCGGAATCGTCAATCTGGCCACCATGATCGGATACGTTGCCGGAGCCATGCTATACGGAAATTTCGGAGAGGCCTTCGGATACGGCCATCCCCTCTGGATCAGCGGAGTGACCACCATCCTGCTGATTCCACCCCTTTGGCTGCTCCATTTGCGGCAAAAGCGCCGGCTTATCGAATCCACCCGGCCGCAACGCAACCTGTCGGCTGAAGAAAACAACTGGGTATAATACCTGAGGAATTTTCAACACTGGTATTGATAAACCAATGAACCCAAAGAAAATCTTTTATCATCGATATGCAGTGGATCATTCTGAAACACTGGTGAAGTCGTGTCTGATGATACGTATTCCCAGATTTCTCTTGACACCTCCACACAATATTCTATACTTGGCCGGAATTAAACATATTGCAGTCGAAATCCGGTTTGTGAATAAACCGGATGCGGGGGACCCAAGTTTTTGGGGCGTATTCTTTTCATGGATAGGGCACTTCCAAGCCCGAGCCCGTCAGCTAACCTCGTAGACAAGTGGGAGTGCATTGGTCAGCGCTTTGAAAACCGCCGGTCCTGTGCCGACGGTTTTTTTATTTTAAACGGCTGTGTTAAAATCTGTTTTTAGTGCACTCGCCAATGCTTTGGAAAATAACGGTTTGCATTGTATTCTGGTATATTGGGACGGTTTTCATTAACTACCCGGCAACCGCGAATACACACAAATGGGTTAAGTTAATACAAAGTTATTGGAGGGAGTATGACTTTCGCAACGGAAGAGCAAAAAGGCACTGTGTTTGGCAATATCCGGCGGGCCATCATCGGCGCGCCCAAACAGATTAACGACCCGAATATCTTTCATAAAATTTCACTGATACCGCTGCTGGCCTGGATCGGCCTTGGAGCGGACGGACTTTCATCTTCGTCCTACGGCCCGGAGGAAGCATATAGAGCCCTGGGAAGTCATACCTATCTGGCTGTTCTGCTCGGAATAGCCACTGCGCTGACTGTATTGATCATTTCTTATGCCTACTCCCGAATTATCGAACACTTTCCCCACGGAGGAGGCGGATATGTCGTCGCCACCCACATGCTCGGGAAAAAGGCCGGGGTTGTTTCCGGCAGCGCCCTGATGGTGGATTATACGCTGACCATCACCATATCCACTGCGGCCTGCGCAGACGCCATCTTCAGTTACCTGCCCTTTGGTTTTCAGCCATATAAAATTTTCTTTGCATGCTTTCTCTGCGTGCTCCTTATCCTCCTGAATATCCGCGGGGTAAAGGAGTCCATTACGATACTGACACCGGTTTTTATTGTTTTTGTCGCCACCCATCTTCTCATGCTTATAGATGGAGTGTTGACGCATACCGACCGATTTGTTCCCCTGATCAATAATTTTAACACAGGTATCCGGCAGGATATTTCTACCATCGGTATCATGGGCATATTAATGCTGTTCCTGCGGGCTTATTCTTTAGGCGGCGGCACATACACCGGGATTGAGGCGGTTTCCAACGGCCTTCAGATTATGCGTGACCCAAAAGTGCAGACCGGCAAACGGACCATGCTGTATATGGCTGTTTCATTAGCTTTTACCGCCGGGATTCTCTTTCTCTGCTACTCGCTGCTGGATGTCAAACCCGTTGCAGGAAAAACCCTTAATGCGGTTCTGGCAGACAGCCTTTTTACCGGATGGCCTATGGGACACTGGATCGCCTTTATCACGATTTTTTCAGAAGGCACACTGCTTCTGCTGGCGGCCCAGGCTGGTTTTGTGGATGGACCGCGCGTCATGGCGAACATGGCAGTCGACTCCTGGTTCCCCCGCCGGTTCGCCGCGCTTTCAGATCGGTTGACCATGCAAAACGGCATCATGATCATGGGTATTGGCGCCATTGCGCTTCTTGTCTACACCCATGGATCGGTATCATCCCTTGTGGTCATGTATTCCATCAACGTTTTCATTACCTTTTCCCTGTCGCAACTGGGCATGTCTTATTTTTACATCCGGCACCGCAAGGATCACCAGGAGTGGAAACAGCATTTAAGCGTGCACCTGACCGGACTTCTCCTTTGCGTTACCATTCTGGCCGTGACAACGTTTGAAAAATTCGCCGAGGGCGGCTGGATTACTTTTCTCATTACATCCGGCGTCATCGGAGGTTGTTATCTCATTCACAGTCATTATAAAAAAGTACTTAAAGGAATCGGACAGCTTGATGAGATTCTCCTCAAAATACCGGTTACCGCCGCTTCCAATCCGTTTCCGGTGGACACCAGGGAGCAGACTGCGATTCTGCTTGTTTCAAGCTTCAGCGGCTTCGGAATCCATACACTGCTTTCCATCATTAAAACATTTCCAAAAACCTACAAAAACATTCTTTTTGTTTCCGTGGCAGTGATCGACTCCGGTTCATTCAAAGGCGCTGATGCAGTGGACGCTCTGACCCAATCCATTCAAAATGATCTGCAAAAATATGTAGACCTGGCCAGGCGGCTGGGATTTGCCGCAGATTACCGAATGACGGTGGGAACAGAAGTGGTGGAGAGCGCAACAATTTTGTGCAGGGATATTGAGAGGGATTTTCCCAGATCCGTTGTTTTTTCCGGTCAAATCACCTTCCGGCTTGAAAAATTCTACCACAGATTTTTGCACAACGAGACCGCTTTTGCGATTCAGCGGCGACTTCAATGGCATGGCATGACGTCTGTCATTCTGCCCATCAGAATAAACATTTAAATTGTAGAGGTTTCGGTTGGACCAGAAATGATTTTTCCGATTTCGTGTTTTTCATTTATCATATCTGATCGGGCAGAGAAGATAAGCTATCCACAGCTTCTTGAAAAAGGTATTCAGACTGAATTTCAGGCTGTTTTTTATCTTGATAAAATCGAATGGATATGTTGAGATTCCCATCACAACTGACAGATCAGGCTTCATTCAAAAACTTCCGCAGAACATATGGGAGAATTCCTCCGTGTTCAAAATAAGCAACCTCAATTCCTGTGTCCAGGCGGGCAATCACATGGAAGGAGATCTTTTGGCCATCCTCTTTTACGGCTTCCACTCTCAGCTGTTTCCGGGGAGACATCCCTTCAATTCCGACTATAAAATAACTTTCCCTGCCATCCAGGCCGAGCCTGACCGCATTATCACCTTCCTGAAAGGTAAGCGGCAGAATCCCCATCCCGATCAGATTACTTCTGTGAATCCGTTCATAGGATTCAGCCAGAACCGCACGCACACCGAGAAGCAGTGAACCTTTGGCTGCCCAATCCCGGGAAGATCCTGTTCCATATTCTTTGCCCGCAAGAATCAACACCGGCGTATTTTCCTCATTGTATGCAGTTGCGGCTTCATATACAGACATCTCTTTTGCTTCCGGAAATTTTCGGGTAAAGCCTCCTTCCTTTGGACTGACCAGATTGTTCCTGATCCGGATATTCCCAAACGTCCCCCGCATCATCACCTCATGATTCCCGCGACGTGAACCATAGGAATTAAAATCCAGAGGCTGAACGCCTTTCTCCAAGAGATATCTTCCGGCAGGATAGTGATCCGGAATGTACCCTGCCGGAGAAATATGGTCTGTTGTCACCGTATCCCCCAGCATCAGAAGGACTCTTGCCTTTCTGATATCAGCCCGGGCCTTGGGGTTACGATTAAAATCCATAAAATATGGCGGTTTCCGGATATAGGTGGAATTCTCCTCCCATCCAAATGTTTTTCCTTTTGGGACAGCCAGATCATTCCAGAAGGAATCCCCATCAAAGATCCGTTTGTATTCTGTTTCATATAGATCGGTTTGAACATGTTCTTGAACCAGTTTGATCATCTCAGCCTGATCCGGCCAGATATCTTTCAGATAGATTGGAACACCATTTAAATTTTCAGCAACCGGTTCTGTGGAAAAATCAATATCGATCCTGCCGGCCAGAGCAAAAGCAACCACCAGGATGGGAGACATCAGATAATTGGCTTTTACCCTTTGATGAATCCGGGCTTCAAAATTCCGATTGCCCGACAACACCGAAGCAACCGTCAGCTTCTTCTCCATAATTTGTTTTTCAATATCCGGATAAAGGGGGCCGCTGTTGCCGATGCAGGTAGTACAACCAAATGCAGCAAGATGAAACCCGAGATCTTCCAGATCACCTATCAGCCCGGATCGTTCCAGATATCCCATCACAACCCGTGATCCGGGCGCAAGGGAGGTCTTTACATAAGATGGGACACGGAGTCCTGCCTGAACCGCTTTTCTGGCCAGCAATCCAGCTCCGATCATCACGGCTGGATTGGAAGTGTTGGTACAGGATGTGATCGCTGCAATCACGACACTCCCATCCTGAATCTGAAATCCGCTGCTCCCTGAACCTTTCTCTCTCCTTGATGCCCCGGCACGGTTCAAAAAACGCTCCTTCAGATCCGGAATACTGATCCGCTCCTGGGGACGGGACGGTCCGGCAACCGACCTTTCAACAGAAGATAGATCCAGTTCAATCACCTTGGTGTACTCCGGATGATCATCAGCTGTATAAAACAACCCCAGTTCCCGGGTACAGGCTTCAACGATAGCTGCCTGATCTTTTCGATTGGTCTGAACAAAGTATTCAATTGTTTTATGATCCACGGGGAAAAATCCCATGGTTGCCCCATATTCAGGAGACATATTGGCAATGGTTGCACGATCCGGAACCGTCAAATTCTGTAGTCCATTACCGAAAAACTCCACAAATTTTTCAACCACACGATGGCTTCGAAGAAGCTCCGTCACAGTCAGAACCAGATCCGTTGCTGTAATATCCGGCTGCAATTGCCCAGTCAGCTTCACACCAATCACCTCCGGAATCGCCATATAATAAGGCTGGCCCAACATGACCGCCTCGGCCTCAATGCCGCCGACCCCCCATCCCATCACGCCGATACCATTAATCATGGTGGTATGAGAGTCTGTTCCAACCAGGGTATCCGGAAAAGCGATTTTTTTTCCATTACGATCCTGAACCGTGATGATCGTTGCAAGGTACTCCAGATTGACCTGGTGGCATATTCCGGAATTGGGTGGCACTACCCGGAAATTATAAAGACTGTTCTGTGCCCATTTCAGCAGGGAATACCGTTCTCCGTTCCGTTGATACTCCATCTGCACATTTTTTGTCAGGGAATCCCGGGTTCCGTAATAATCAACCTGAATAGAATGATCCACGATAAGATCAACCGGGACACTTGGGTTGATTCGTTCAGGATCTCCGCCATACTCCTTCATTGCGTCCCTCATTGCGACAAGATCAACAACAGCCGGAACTCCAGTGAAATCCTGCATCAGCACACGGGTTGGATGATAAGGAATTTCAACAGGATTTTTATTGTCTTTTTGCCAGCATGCAATATTCATCACATCTTCCGCACGGACAATCTGTCCGTCGAATTTTCGCAACAGATTCTCAAGCAGAATCCGGATTGAAAAAGGGAGGCGATGAAGATCCACACCTTTCTCGGTCCCGAAGGCTTTCATATCAATAATCTGATAATTCTTTCCGTTTATGGAAATCGACTTCTCATAACAGGAAGGTTTCATGGAAATTCACTCCGAACATAAGATGGAGTCATACAGGAACTTTCCTGTTTTTTCCTGCATGTCTATCTCTGCAAATCGCTACTCTTTTTTCTGCTGCTTCCAGAAAGGATTCATCAAATCTTCAAAAATCACCATGGCAGCCCCCGCCCCCTGCCCTGCAGCGGTCACGATCTGTTTGAATCCTCCCACAACATCTCCCGCCACATAAATGCCGGGCACGTTAGTACGGTAGTTGTCATTCCTGATAAAACCGTCCGGGGTTAATACCAGTCCGGCCTTACCGGCAAGCCCGACCTCAGGATCATATCCAATGGCGATAAACACTCCTTCCGCAGGAACAGCAGAGGTTTCATTGGTCTGGTTATTATACAGAACAACCTCCTCTACCTGGTGATCACCGATAATATCTTTGACTTCCGTATTCAATCGCACCGGTATTCCATATTCGGAAAGCCTTTCGATCAGAACACGCTGAGCCCGAAATTCATTACTCCGGTGAACCAGCGTCACCTCCACACCAATATTGTGAAGATGAAGGGCTTCTGTGACCGCGCTGTTCCCGCCACCTACAAGAATCACTTTTTTGTCCTTAAAAAGCGGCCCATCGCAGGTGCTGCAATAACTTACTCCATGGCCGGACAATCTTTCTTCTCCCCGGATTCCCAATTTCCGGTGAGTGGCGCCGGTTGCCAGCAGCAGGGAGCGGGTGATGAACTTCCGCCTGTTGGTCTTGACGATCAGTGGTTCTCCAGGACTGATTTCAAGAACTTCTTCGCCTGGAAAAATCTGTACATACTCCATGGCGTGGGTCACCATGATATCCACCAGGGTTTTTCCGCCGACCTGTTTCAAACCCGGATAATTCTCCACTACAGGAGTTGTTGCCACCTGCCCGCCAAGTACACCCCTCTCGACGACCACGGTGTTGAGTCCGCTTCGGGCTGCGTAAATTCCGGCTGTCAGACCCGCAGGCCCGCCGCCCACGATCAGGAGATCCGTTGTAACCTCTTTTGCATCACTTTCCGGAATGAAAATAGTCTGCTGCTCCATTTTTTCCAGAGAAAGCATGAACAGCTCTTCGGGCTGAGCGCCTTTGGCAATCAGGATCTCGTTGGCATAGGTCTGGGGTACGGATTGCGCAGCATATTTTTCAGCAAGCTCCGGATTGGCCTGAATATCCACCAGTTCAACCGATATCAACTTTGGTTTTTCAATGGCTGCTTTCAGGGCGTTCATTGCCTGCTGCGGACAATAGGGGCATGAGCTGCTGATGAAAACCTTGATATGCCGGGGGGAATCAATCCGTTTCAGGATTTTTTTTGAATCATCACTCAAGCCGCTTTTACGTTCACCCAGGAGAAGAATGGCTTCCAGAAAAAGTCTGGCTTCCTCACCCAGCGGAGCACCTAGCCAGCGGATCGCATAGTTGTCCGGATCAAAAAGGATGGTGGGGGATTGCGTAACCTTATGTTCTTTGGCTTTTTCATGATCCAGACCAAATTCCCGTAAAACAATCTTATCCGTTGTCTGACGAAAAAAGCGGATCGATTGTTTGGCATACTCACAAAACATATCGTTGAGACCTGGTTTTGAAAACAGGACAATGGGAATCTCCCTGGACAATCCCTGAAATATCTTCGTGATTTCACGCTGTGCCTCCTGAATATTTCGATCCGATGCAGAATTCATTTTCGGCCTTCCTTCCCCATTTTCATCTGGCTGTAATCTGTTTCCTAATCCTTAAAAACAAGCTTGCCTCCGAGAAAACCGGCAACTCCTGCTGCGCCGAGCATCACCAGGTTCAACAGAACAAACAATCCACGGTGGGGTGATCCATGAAGGGCAACCCCGGGGTTGAGCATCTGCCAGATCACCACCAGAAAAGCCAGTGAAGTAACAACTGCGCCGCAGATCATTTTGATCTTAAAAGAACCGGTCATGATTCCATTATATTTCCGTTTCCATTCATTGTACCCGGAAAACAGAACCATCGGCATAGACAGCAGAACAAATATCAGGTTATAAAACGCTGCCTGGGCAAGCCCTGCCACATTAAACATCGCCGCCATCAGAATGAACAAAAATGATACCGGCAGCACACCATTGGGTATATGCGTTGAAACAGGATGCGCATGGTGCTGAACCATCAGACGGGCAATTGTTTCATAAATGCCGGATGCGGCCTCAGGTTCAGGAGCCGCACCAGGTCGTATGGGTATCACTTTTTCATCTGCTTTCACAGCTTCAGCAGACTCTTCCATCAGCTCCACGAACTTGCTTTTGTCTGCGCCGCATACAGGACATGTTTCCGGCGGTTCTTCTCCTGTGTGGATATATCCGCAGACCGTACACTTCCATTTTTTCATGATCTCCTCCTGTTGAGATGTTATCGTTGATCGATCGGGGTAAAAGCGCATTCGTCCGGGCCGCAGTAATCTCCAATGTATTCCGCTTCCGGCCGGTAAAGAACTGGTTTGGGTGAAGCACCTGCAAACTGCTCTTCAATCACATGGGCAGCCCATCCGGCAATTCTCGCGATTGCAAATACCGGCGTAAAAAGGTCTATGGGTATCCCCATGTAGTAATAGAGAGAGGCGCTGTAAAAATCAACATTCACATAAATCTCCCTGCCCTTTCTGTTTTTAAAAATCTCTTTTCCCGTCTTTTCCAGATGTTTCGACAAGTCATACCACCTGGTATCTCCTTTCCGTTCTCCCATTTTTCTGGACATGGGGGCAAGGATATGGGCTCTGGGATCATCGGTTTGGTAGACAGCATGACCCAGCCCCATAATCAATTCGCCGGACTCCAGGGTTCTGATCACATAATCTTCAACCCTTTCCACGGAGCCGATCTCCTGAAGCATCTGCATGACCCGTGTATTGGCTCCTCCATGAAGTGGGCCGGAAAGCGAGCCAATGGCAGCGGCAACGGCTGCATAGATATGAGCCTTTGTAGAAGCTACCTGCCGTGCGGAAAAAGTGGATGCATTGAATGAATGTTCCGCATGCAGAACCAGGCAGGTATTGAAAAAAGACGTGATCTCCTCATCCGGCTTTTCTCCGGTCAGCATATACAAAAAATTCCCGGCAAGACCCATTGAAGGAGAAGGAGGGATAGGCGGCTTTCCTTTCCGGATTCTGTCCCATGCAGCGACTATAACGGGCATCCTGGCGATAAGATGAACTCCCATTCGCGTCGCCGCCTCCTTGGAATATTCCCTTATATCCGGATCATGTTGAGCAAGCATGGTAACTCCCGCCTGAAGCACATCCATGGGAAGAGCGCCCGGCGGACTCAGTGCCAGAGATTTCAACACCGGTTCCGGAACCGCTGACTCCCTGGCCAGCAATGATTTAAATTCTTCCAGCTCCTTTTTTTGCGGCAACCGCTCATACAGAAGAAGATATGCAACTTCCTCAAAGGTTGCCGTTCTTGCGAGATCCTTTGCCAGATACCCCCTGTATACCAGTTTCCCGATGGCACCATCCACATCACTGATTCTGGTGGTTGCAACCGTTAGCCCCCGTAATCCAGTGTTCAAAATCGGCCTGCATTCATCCATAGATAGCTCCTTATTCCGGTTTGGTTTCATTTTGGCCCGATGTATTGGCAGACAAAGGGCGGGCACAGCGGCCTGCCCCTAAAATCATATATCAATCCACATATCGGCCTCATTACCGCAACTGGTGCATGTCCCGGTTGCCTTTACCTGATGTTTGTGGCCTTTATGCGCTTTGTCACCTTTTTTTTTCTTTGGATCATCATCACCGGCAGCCTCCTCACTGGCAGCCTCATACTCCTCCAGTGAACAGGTCAGGTCCATTTCCGCCTCATTTCCACATGTCTCACATTTACATACCTGTCTGAATTTTTTGGTCATATTTCCTCCGGTTTTTAATTTTCCCTTTTGGGATTATAGGTAAACAGTTTTTTTAAGAAACAAAGTATATCGGAATTATGCATTGATTATCGTTTTAATTCAAGCGATAATGAAGGCCATCCTGCCTGAAAATGATCTGCGAAATTCCGGATGGTTCAACAGGATGGTTATAAAAAAGATAATGCTTTGTGTTCATACAGGATATTCACTCCAATGCCAATCAGAACCAAAGCCCCAACCCCTTCGGCATATCTCTGGAGTATCATAAATTTGCAGGCTTTGCTTCCAAGAAACAATCCAAAAGCCGTGAAAAAAGCTGCCACCACTCCGATGATGAAAGCCGGGAACCATATGGATACATCGAGTACAGCCATGCTCAGACCAACAGCCAGAGCATCAATGCTTGTGGCAACCGACAACATCACCAGGCTTGATCCTCGGGTAGGGTCTTTACAGGTATTTTCCTCATCCGGTTTCCCACATGCAGAACGGAGCATGTTACCGCCGACAAATAACAAAAGCGCAAATGCAACCCAGTGGTCATAATCCTCGATCAAGGTTCGGATGGAAAGCCCTGCACTCCATCCGATCACCGGCATCATGGCCTGAAAAAGACCAAAATGCCAGGAAAGCCGGAAAAACTGACGGACGCTGACATTTTTTAAGGCAACCCCTGAGGCAATAGAGACTGCAAAGGCATCCATGGCCAGCGCAACGGCCAGCGCAAAAATATTGAGAATTGTCAAAATAAGTCGGGCCTTTAAATTATCATCTTTTCAGCAGGCCTTCTTTCAGGCACATACTCATGACGGATCTTGTTGTCATTCCACTCTATGGAAACATAGAGATTGCAATAGCAACTGCCATATTCCTTTACGTCCGGCTCCCGGTAAACACACGGGCAGAGGATATCCTTGTCCTGATCACGATTCCCGGATGCCAGCCGGCAGGGACAGGCCATATATCCATAGCGTTCCTTGTTCTGAATAAGGGCTTCGATCAGTTCCATAACCCTTTCCCGGTCATTGCTGAAATAGTAGCCTTTTGCCTCCTGACTTTTTTTCAGCATTTCAAACAGTTTTTCAGCTTCCATGAATACCCAAAGCCTCCTTGATCTCTTTTTCCTTATATCCGACAATCACCTTATCTCCAATCACAATCGTGGGGAAAGAGCATCTTGAATTCACTTTTTTCACATCTTCAAGGATGGCCTTCCGTTCATCCCCCACAAGGGTATCCACATCGACATAATCGTAAGCGATCTTGCATTCGCTCAGCAATTTTTTGGTAGATTTGCAGTGGCTGCATGTGCTGAGTGAGTAAACTTTGACTTCACTGTCCATAATTATATCCCTTTTCAGTAGTAGGTAATCAGATCTGAGACATGATCTGCATATAATACATAATCCTGGTATAGGCAAGGAAAACCAGTTATCGATACAATACCTTATATGTATCCGGAAAATTTGCAACAAATAACCATTGCCAAATTCAATCGGATTTTCTAAGATTTTCAGCATACAATGGGAAAAACGCCAACCACCTTTCTGATATGAAAACACCTTTATTCGGGCGGGAATATGCTGGAACCGGATGGATATTCAGGTTTAAAGAAATGCTGCGAGGACTCCGTCAGTGCCTTATTCACTGGAATCCGTATTCAAAATTCCCGCCCTGTTTACATTCGGTATATCTATGCAACTAAAGTATCCCCTTCCAGCCATGAACAGATCATCCAAAACTACAGACACCTGAAAACCGTCTCTCCGGAATATGTTACAAAACTTCTGGATCTGAGATATGAAACATCCTCTCCAAAAAATTTGATTGTCATTTACGAAAAAGCAGAGGAAAAAACGCTTCAGGCCTGTCAAAACGGACAGCGATTACCCATTTCAGATTTCCTTCACATCGCCAACCAGCTGGCAACCGCCGTCAAAAGCATTCATCAGCTTGCGATTCCGATCAAAGCCCTGTCCCCTTCCATGATCTTTTATCATCCGGCCGGCCACAGCCTGAGGCTGGATGCATCAAGCATTTTATTCAACAATCTTTATCCTGACAGCGATATTCACCTGGATAAGCATTTTGAAACAGCGGCAACATGTTTTGGATTGTCCTATATTTCTCCGGAACAGACCGGCAGGTTGAATTGTCCGGTTGATTATCGTACTGATTTTTATTCGCTGGGCATCATTTTCTATGAACTTCTCACCGGAAAGCTTCCATTTGATTCTGAAAACCCCTCTGAAATCATTCACTCCCATCTGGCACGGCATCCTGTTCCCCCTTCCAGGATTTGGGTCGATATCCCCGGCACCTTGTCCAATATCACTATGAAATTGATGGAAAAAATTCCGAATGACCGGTATCAGAGCACCTACGGTATTCTTTCGGATATTCATCAATGCCGTCTGCAATATCAGAACTCCGGAAGCATATCTTCATTTGCGCTGGGAAGTGAGGATCTGCCGGAACAGATTCATATTTCACAAAAGCTGTTCGGCAGGGAAAATGAATTTTCACAGATGGTTGAAATCTTTGAACGGATTCGAAACGGCAGCGCAGAACTGCTTCTGATAAGCGGGTCCCCGGGGATCGGGAAATCAAGGCTCGTTCATGAAATGGACAAACAGATTGCGGAAGCAGCCGGGTATTTCGGAATCGGGAAATACGATCCATTTCAAAAAAATTTTCCATACAGCGCTATCATTCAGGCTTTTCAGGAAATCATCCGGCAGATTCTGACCGAAAGCGCAAACCGCGTTCAATCCTGGGAGATCAAATTGCGTGAAGCACTCGGCAGTCAAGGTCAGATCATGATCAACGTCATCCCGGAAGTCGAACTGATCATCGGCCCCCAACCCCCTGCACCGGAAATGTCGCCGCCGGATGCACAAACCCGATTTCACCAGATGTTTGAAAGATTTATCCAGGCTTTTGCCCGGAAAGAACATCCCCTGGTCATTTTTCTGGATGATATCCATTGGATCGATTCAGCCAGTTTGAAACTGATCGAACGTTTTCTGTCCACTTCCGCGATCCACCATTGTTTTTTTATCGGCGCATTCCGCAACAATGAACTCGCCAAAAATAAAAACCTCTCCCTGGCATTTCTTTCCATTCTGAAAAACAACTTCCCCGTCACCATGATGAACCTGGAAGGGATTGAAGAAGAGCACATCCGGCAGATCATCATTGCATCCCTTTCCAAAAATGTTGAAAAAATCAATTCACTGGCAGCAATCATCAAGCAGAAGACAGGCGGGAATCCCTTTTTTATCGGGCAGTTCATCCAGGCTTTGTCTTCCAAAAAACTGCTCTGCCTTGATTATGATTCCGGCATGTGGCGATGGGATGAGAACGCAATCCAATCCCAAAACATCACCGATAACGTGATCGATATCATGCTGGATGAAATCCAGAAACTGCCCCTTGGCACCCAGGAAATGATGAAGCTTGCCGCCTGCATCGGCAACCGCTTTGATTTTCAGATACTGGCTGCCGTAAGTGAAATCCATATTGTTGAAACCGCATCTTTGCTGTCGGAATCGGTCAAAGCAGGATTCATCCTGGCAAAAGGAGAATCCAACCGATTCCTGAATGAAATCATGACTTCCAGAAAACCGGTTGCCGTTCAACCAGACCCGTCAGGCAGCCATCCGGAAAACTCTTTCTTTTTCGAATTTCTCCACGACCGCGTACGCCAGGCAGTTTATTCACTGGTTCCGATAGAACTGAGAAAGACAGTGCATTTTCATATCGGCAGACTGATGCTGAACCATATGAAAAAAGAAAACTTTCAATACAACATTTTTAATCTTGTCAATCAGTTGAATTATGGCGTGGATATGATCCCAACAACACACCATCAGATTGAACTGGCGGAACTGAACCTGACAGCCGGCAGGAAGGCCAAAGAATCAACTGCCTACCCCCTTGCCTTGAGCTACCTGATTACCGGTGTATCTCTATTGCCGAAAACAAGCTGGATTGACCATTATCCGCTTTCACTGGATCTTTTTTTTGAAAAAATGGAATGCGAATATCTGAACCAGGAGTTTGAAGCGGCAAACAACAGTTTCATGACAATCACCGGGAACGCCCGTTCCAGCCTGGATAAGGCATATGCCTTTAACATCAAAATGATCATGTTTGCCGGCCAGGCACGCCATCAGGAAGCTGTCCAAATCGGTCTGGATGGTCTTCGCTCCATCGGGGTGAACATTTCCGAACCAGGAGGCATGGCCTCTGTCCTGCTGCCGCTGTTCATGGCCAGGATAAAAATGCAACTACGCAGAGTTTCAAAACTCGTGAATCTGCCGGAGGCAACCGATCCTAGACAGAAACTGATTATGACACTGCTGATGAACATCTCCTTTTCCGCATACCTGTGTAATCCATATCTGATTGTGATTGTTGCCTTGCAGATTATCGAGCGGAGCATAAAATACGGCAATACCCACGCCTCATCCATCGGTTATATGATCTATGGGGCCATCCTCTGCGCGATTTTTAAACAATATGAAAGAGGGAATTGGTTCGGCAATCTCAGCTTGCAGATCCAGAAAAAGCATGGCCGTGCTGAAACCAATTCCAAAATTTTTCTCTACTATGGAATGGGAATCTGTCCCTGGAAGCATCCGATTCACACTGCCGTCAAAAGCAACCGAAGCGGTCTTGCCAATGCGCTGGAAACAGGAGATTGCAACTGGGCTGTTTATCATATTCAATCGATTCTTATATTTCTTTTTGCCCAGGGTACGCCCTTATCGGAAATTTATTCAGAATGTGAATCCTATTATGATTACGTTTCCAGCACAAAAGATTCTGCAGCATTGAACTATCTGATTTCCCTGAAACAAGTGATCCAATGTCTGAAAGGGAATACGCAAAATGAGTTCAGCCTTGACGATCAAGATTTCAGCGAAGAAAACCATGTCCGGCAGATCATCGGGGAAAACATACATATCATCCTTCTCCGCCACTATCTTCTGAAAATGAGACTGCTCTATATCATGGGAGATCTGGATGAAGCGCTCCGGCTGGCAATGCTGTGTGAAGGCCTTCTCCAGTATCACCTTGGAACCATTATCATTACAGAGTATTATTTTTTTCATAGCCTGATATTGCTGGCGAAAAGCCATCATGAAGGTTTCCTGCAAAAACTCAAAACATGGCGGCTGCTGAAACGCAATGAAAAGGCCATTGCCGGAATGGACAGGGCATGCCCGGATAATTTTGAACATAAATTGTTTCTGATAAAAGCGGAAACAGCCAGGGTCCAGGGAAAAAATTCAGCCGCAGCTGCATTTTTTCAAAAAGCGATCCAGTCCGCCCGGCAGAATGGCTTTATCCATATGGAAGCCATTGCAAATGAGCTGGCCGCAAAATCTTATCTATCCCAGGGATTTGAAAAGGTCGGCAAAACTTTTTTAGCAGAAGCCATCGATGCCTATCAAAGATGGGGAGCAGATGCGAAAATAAAGATGCTTTCCAGACAGTATCCGGCCCTGATGGCCCAGACAGCCGGACCATCTGTCCATCCTCCTATTCCAAACCGCATGGATTATACGGACGTGGTTCATTCGCTTCAGGCCATTTCAACGGAAATCGTTCTGGACAACCTACTGCAAAAGCTGATGCAGATCGTCATTCGCAACGCCGGAGCCAGAAAGGGGTTTTTTCTTCTGAAAACCGATAACCAGTTGGAGATCAAAGCGGTCGGTCAAATCGGCAACCCCATCCGGGTGACGCTTCAAAGCAGCCCTGTTGAAAACAGGACGGACATGCTGCTGTCGGCGATCAACTATGTCAAGCGTACCGGAAAAACCCTGGTTATGGATGATGCAGCCCGGCAAGGTGATTTTCCGACAGATCCTTACATGATTCAAGCCAGGCCGAAATCGGTTTTATGTCTTCCCATTCTCCGGCAGTCCGAGCTGATCGCGATTCTGTATCTGGAAAACGATATTGCTGTAGGCGCCTTCACACCGGACCGGATTGAAGTTCTTCAACTCATCGCTTCCCAGGCTGCCATCTCCTTTGAAAATGCAAAACTTTACGACCATGTGATCCAGAAGGAAAGAGATTTAAGAATTGTATCGGAAAAACTCCGATCCCTCTCCTCTGAACTGCTCTTGACGGAAGAGCGGGAAAGAAGACGCATTGCCGTTGATCTTCATGATCGTATCGGCCATGCCCTTGCAAACGTCCGGATTCAACTGGGCCTTCTTCAGGAAGCCGGAGGAGATAAAAGCGCAGCAAAAATCCTTCAGACAATCCATGATCAGATCGATCAATCCATTACCGATACGCAGTCATTGACATTTGAATTAAGCCCGCCGGTTCTGTATGACCTGGGTCTGGAAGCAGCGATGGAGTGGCTGGTCTACCAGATGAATGAACAGCATGGCATCCAGATCCGCTTTTCAGATGACCACAAACCCAAACCACTTGGAGAGGATGTCCGTATCCTGATTTTCCAGGCGGCCCGTGAACTGCTGTTTAATATTGTCAAGCATGCCCAGGCGCATCATAGCTGGGTTTCCATCCAGGCCGGGCCGGAAAGTGTCCGTGTTGTCATCGAGGATGACGGTATTGGATTTGAAATCTCAAAGGCTGGATATATGACACGGAAAGGAGGCGGATTCGGTTTGTTTTCCATTCAGGAACGGTTGAAATATCAGGGAGGCGCTCTTGACATTTCTTCCAAACCCGGTCATGGAACAAAAATAACAATGACGCTTCCCATAAAATCCAAAGACATGGAAAATGAAAGGACAGCATCATGAGCATTCAGATTCTCCTGGTGGATGACCACAGCATAACCCGCGAAGGGCTGTACGCTCTCCTGGAAAAAAAGCCGAACTTTTCCGTGATCAAGCTGGCGGAAAACGGCCGCGCAGCCCTCAAACTGGCCAGAGAGCACAAACCGGATGTCATTGTGATGGATATCAATATGCCGGATCTGAACGGCATTGACGCGACCCGCCAGATTCTGGCGGAACTTCCGGATGTGAAGATCATTGCCTTGTCCATGTACTCGGACAGAAGCTATGTAAAAGGAATGCTCCAGGCCGGCGCATCCGGATATCTCCTGAAAAACTGCGCCTTTGATGAACTGGCAAAAGCCATCGAGACCGTATACAACAACCAGACCTACTTAAGCCCTAAAATATCCGAAATTGTCCGGAAAGAGTTCGTGAAGCTGATGAAATCAGATGACGCTTCTGCAACAGAGCTTCTCACGGACCGGGAACGGGAAGTTCTGCAGATGATCGCCGAGGGTTACAAAACAAAAGAGATCGCAGACCGGATTCATGTCAGCGTAAAAACCGTGGAGGCCCGGCGTCGGCAGATCATGGAAAAGCTGAACATCGACAGTGTTGCCGGTCTGACCAAGTTTGCGATCCGGGAAGGGATCACATCTGTCGAGATATAGTTGATGCTGTAAGGCCGTATGCTCCTCGCAGTCCCCGGACAGCGATTGTTCGGATTTTCTATCCGGGAGGATTTTGTAATCTTTCTGCAATTCAAATTTTACTAATTGATTGACGGGGAACCCCAAGACGTTTGGCTTCTTTATCTAATGACTGAATCATCCATTCCTGGAAATAAAATGAGTTGAGAGTCGTAGTTGGCACATGTAGTTTGGATACAGGACCGGGATCACCGGACGTAATTATCGCATTGAAAGAGGTGATAAAATATGTTGCATTCTTTCTAAAATAATGAATAAGTTATAATCTTAACGATATTACGATCAGCTTATTTTGAGGGCACCATTTTTCATCAAGTATCATACAAGCGGACTTGGAGGTCTTTAAATGGTCACAAAACCAACCTATGAAGAATTGGAACAAAAAATTAAAGACCTGGAACATGAAGCTATAAAGAATAAAAAAACAAAGCTGTCATTGGCTGAGAATAAAGAATTGTTCAGAGAGATGTTTGAGCAGTCGCCAATGGGTATCGTATTACATGATCCTGATGGAAAATTGCTCAAGGTAAATAAATCGTGTTTAGAAATATTTGGTGTAATTGACGAAAAAGAAATTAAAGGTTTTGACCTTTTTAATGACCCTAATGTTACCGAAGAAATGAAAAAAAAGTTACAAAATGGTGAATCGGTAAGATTTGAAACGGCATTTGATTTTGATAAAACAAATGAACTTCAGCTCTACAAGACCAATAAGTCAGGAATTCTTCATCTTGATGTGATGATTATAGCCTTACAACTTCATAATAATAAATCTTCAGTCGGTTATTTGGTCAAAGTTCAAGACAACACCAGGCGCAAGCAGGCAGAAGATGAGCTGCGGGAGAACAAGGAGCGATATCAAGCATTGTCTAATGCTTCGTTTGAAGCAATATTCATTACCGAAAATGGTATTTGTATCGATGCAAATCAAAAAGCTACTGAAATGCTTGGATATGAACTTGAAGAAATAATTGGAACATGCGGTACTGATTTCATTGCACCGGAATGTAAAGAATTAGTTAAACATAATATGCTATCTGGATATGAAGAACCTTATGAAGCGATCGTGCAAAGAAAAGATGGATCGACTTTCTACTCAGAAATATGCGGTAAAATGATTGAAATCAAAGGTCAAAAATTTAGAGTAGCAGTAGTCCACGACATAGATGGACGAAAGAAAGCTGAAAAACAACTGCTATTCAGAGAACATATCATCAAGTCCTCTTCAAGTTCAATAGCGGCCTGTGACCTCGACAATAAAATGTCCTATGTCAATCCCACCTTTCTCAAGAAATGGGGTTTTGTCGATCCATCAGAAATTTTAGGGAGGGATTTTTGGCATTTCTGGGAAGTTAAGCCCAAATTAGATGAAGTCCTGCAGGCACTCAAAAACAAAGGGGTTTGGTTCGGTGAGCTCCAGGCCATACGGAAAGATGGAACATTTTTCGATGTCGAGGTTTCGGCTGCCACAGTTTTTGACAGTAAAGGTAATCCTGTTGCCCTAACTTCTACATCAATCGATATCACCGAGCGCAAACAGGCGACAGATATGCTGGGGAAAAGTGAGAAAAAATATCGTCTTCTCGCAGAAAATGCCACAGATGTTATCTTGACCATGGATATGGATTTGAACTACACTTACTTTAGCCCATCTGTTAGTAAATTGACAGGTTTCACAGTTGAAGAAGCATTGGCTTTGTCTTTTAAGGAATCTATGACCCCTTCTTCTTTTCATGATGCCATGAAAGCCATTGATAAAGACCTGGAGATGCACAAAAAAGGACAAAAAAGAAAAGACAGGTCCAGAACAGTGGAAATTGAATTTAACTGTAAAGACGGTTCTAAAAAAACGACTGAAGTTGAAGGAAATTTTCTTTATGATTCAAGTGGTCAGCCGGAAGGTTTCATTGGTATCGTTCGTGATATAACAGCGCGCAAGATTATGGAGAAGCGACAGTTGTTCCAGAAAAACCTTGTGATCACACTTAACAAAAAATCAACCTTAGAGGAAACCTTAACGGAAATCCTTTTAAATCTATTTCAGTTAGATGAATTTGATTCTGGTGGCATATATCTTTTTGATGAAAAAACCGGTGAGCTAATCTTAATTTTATCCAAAGGATTACCACAAACATTTGTGGATGAGGCAAAGTGTTTCGGTCCGGATGATATCCGCGTTCAAATGATTATGAAGGGCGACCCTTTTTTCCTGCCGGCCTGTGAATGTCCTATACCCATTAGAAAAAAGCTTGAAAAGTATGGACTAATTGCTTTAGCTGTATTCCCAATCAAGTTTCGAGAAAAAGTAATCGGTTCAATTAACTTGGCTTCCCGGACTCATGACGCTATTTCAGATTATAGCATGAACATTCTAAAATCGATTGCTGAAATAGAGATAGGCATATCAATCTCACGCGTTAAAGCTGAAGAGGCTCTGAACAAAACAAATGAAAACTTGGAAAAAATAATAAAAGAACGAACCGCCGAGATACTAGAAAAGAATATTGCTTTAAAAGTTTTATTGGATCAACGTGGGTATGATAAGAAAATACTTGATGAGTCAGTAATCTCCAATGTGGAGAAATTGATCAAGCCAAATTTAACCCGGTTAAAAAAAAGTGCATTAAGTAATAGCCAGCGAACCATTTTGAATGTTTTAGAATCAAACTTAAATGAAATTACTACACCTTTACTGAATAACTTTGACTCAAGCTATATGAAACTGACACCAACAGAAATCCAAGTGGCCAATTTTATAAAGCAAGGCGCTACCTCAAAGGAGATCGCCGAATCAATAGGGCTATCACAACGAACAGTCGATACGCATCGGTATAAAATAAGGCAAAAGCTAAAAATCATTGGGAAAAAAATAAACCTCGGAACTCACCTGTCCTTTCTCTCATAATACCTAGTTTGGCTAAGCATTTAATCTGTAAAATTTCAGCATTGTTGTTTTCAATCATTCATGATTTTGTGGTTTACGAGTGGGCTTTGTAATAATTGCCACGAGAATTGCCAATCTCCACTATATAGTGTCTGAACAAAAAGCATGATTTTTCGTTCAGGCACTATATAACTGTTCAGGCATTATATAACAAAGGGGGGTGATAATGGTATAGTCGGTAATTTTTCTGGCGAAAAAGATATAGCCGAATGCCACATACAGGTATCTCGGCTATTATAATTATTTTGTCAAACCAATATCAAAAGAAGATGCAAATTAAATATAGTAAACCAGATCATTAAACTTCTAAACCATAATAATACGATACCGATTATGCAACTAAACCTGATGAAGATGTGAAAAGAGGGAATGGATAACAAAAAATATATTCTCGTTGTTGATGATGACGAGGTTATTGTTAAGATGTTTCACAATGGGTTGACACAGGCTGGTTATTTTGTTGAAGGGGTATTGAGTAGTGTCGCTGCTCTTAAAAAATTTATAGAGGAACCGGATAAATTTGACTTAATTATTACTGATTTAGAAATGCCGATTATGATGGGTAATGAACTTGCTGAAGAAATTCAAAAAATACGCCCTAATATTCCAATAATCTTATGTAGTGGGAAGATAGAATATTTTACAAAGAAGGAAATTCTTTCAATGGGCTTTTGCGACTGCTGCTCAAAATCTGACGGCTTTAAAAATGTGCTTGAGACTATCAAAATCCACTGCTGACAGGCTGAATCCGTATATTAAACTGAAGTAAGACAGCCGAAATTAATTGGGAGTGTCTGTTTCACCAGCTTGTTGCCGCTGCTGTATTCAAACATAGCGACAAATTATGTTCCGGATGGGACGGGTCGATAACCAGGGTTATCCTGATCCTGGCATCCGGGAGGGTTCAATCGGATCGGAAACCGGCTCTCCGGCGGACCTTTTATCTATGGCATCTCTGATATTGCGATGGACAGCACCGGTGATGGGATAGGCAAACGCGATGACAATGGCAGCGGCATTGCACAAACACGGCACCAGCGCGTAAAGAATCCGCAAATAAAGGACAACCGTTTCAGACTGCCGGACATTGGGCACATAGCCGGAAGTCCCCAGCAAGGCAAGCCCGGCTCCGACACCAACAGCGGCTGCCATTTTTTTGGCAACAGACCAGAGTCCGATATAGAGTCCTTCCCTTCTTTCACCACTGATGAGTTCGTCATAGTCGATCACATCGGCCTGAATGGCAGAGGGTATCGCAAGGGTAGCCCCAAATCCGATACCGGAGAGAAACACCAGCGCACCATAGGCAAGTTCATCTCCAGGCCCGAGAAAAAAAACCCCTGAAAATGCGCCGGTATTGACCGCCATGGATATCAGCCACATGGATTTTTTTTCAAATCGCCTGGCCCCCGCCACCCATAAAGGGAGAAACAAGATCCCGGTCACAAAATAGATCACCAGAAAAAAATCAGAACCATGAACCATGCAGTGGCTGTATCGGCATCGGTATCAGGCGGATTGAACAGCAGGATGATCGCAAGTCCTGTCAGCATTGCCCCCAGAATGATCAGGGGGCGCCTCCGGCCAAAGGGGGTTCTGAGCCGGTCTGAAATCAGGCCGATGGCCGGGTCCGTCACTGCGTCAAACAGGCGGACGACCAAAAGGATGACACCCATTGCAGATACGTGGACGCCGATGACATCCGTATAGAATTTCGGGATATAGACATAAACCGGTATGCCCACCACCGCCAGCGCAAACGCAGGTGCAGCGTAAGCCAGTTTTTCGATCCATGTGAGTTTTTTCATGTTCGGTCTTTTCCCAAAATATGGCCACTGAATCCGTTATCAATGGGGTGATCTTCGAACATTGCCCCGTACCAAAGCGCATACGTCCAGGACTTGTTCGCTATCGCCGGATAGATCGCGAATATTACAAGACCGATTATATACAAAAGATAAAAGATGATTGCCACCGGCCAATTCGGCGTGGGTCGCATCAGGTGCCCCATATAATTTTGATAGATACCTTTGCCGATAACGCCAAGCCAAAGCATGTCTATAAGAAAAAAACAGGCACCGCGACAAGATAGAGTTTTACGAAAGTCAGATAGTTCATATGGCTTACTTTAGTAGGATAAGAGCTATGTTTTCGTCACGCAAAATATAAAAAAGAGTCTGAAATGACTGCTATCCCTGTCATACCCAATCTGTCACACCCAAACTTGACAATATCACATTGTGGCTGTATCATGACTCCCATGGAAAAAAGGACACTGCCCAAAGGAGCCACCGTCGCCGTCATCGGCGGGGGGCCGGCCGGATCTTTTTTTGCCATTTCCCTGCAGCGGCAAATGCGGCGCTTGGGAATGCGCTTCCGCGTGGTCATTCTGGAAAAAAAGAACCAGCTCGGATTTTATCAAAACTCCTATGCCATGGCCCATCGTGAAGGATGCAACTATTGCGCCGGGGGCATTTCACCGCGCATGAGCGATGTTTTGACCGATCTGGAATTGGAATTGCCCCCAAACCTCATTCAAAGCAAAATCCATTCTCTCACGGTTCATGGGCACTGGAAAAACATTGAATTGAAAATCCCCCCGAAACGCCGCATGCTGAGTGTCTACAGGGGCGCGCGCCCCGTAAGCCGCATCGATCGTTTTTATGGATTTGACGCCTATCTGCTGGAACAAGCCCTGGCGGGCGGCGGCGAGCTCATCAGCGGCGATGCGAAAAACGTCCAGTACACAGGATCCGGCCGGCTCCGGATTGATTACCAAAACCAGTCCGGCCTCTATTCTCTGGAAGCGGATATGGTGGTATTTGCCTGTGGCATCAATCAAGTGCCTGGAATGAAATTGGATCAAAATAAACTGATCCGCTCCTTGCAGCACCTGATAACCGGCTTCCGTCCCCCGCCGGTGCGAAGAACCTTGATTTTTGAATTAGAGGCAGACCCTGTCAATCTGCGCAATCAAAGCGGTGAAATGTATTTTATTGAATCCGGCTCACGGGAATTGAATCTTGAAATGTGTTCCATCATTCCCAAAGAACAGTTTATCACTGTTGTTCTCATCGGCAAAAGCATTGACGCGGCCGCCGGCCCTGCTGATATCACAAGAATAATCGAACAATTTTTAGCACTAGCCCATATCCAGAAAATTCTACCCAAAAAAGTCGAGCTGGCCTGTATGTGTCGGCCGAATATGGCCATTGGTGCGGCCCGGCAACCCTATGGCGAGCAGGTGGCGGTCATCGGGGATCTGGTAACCTCACGTTTATATAAGGACGGAATCCTGTCAGCCTACCATACCGCCTCGGCCTTGGCCCAGGCGGTAACCGAAGTCGGAATCGACCGTGCCAGTTTAAAAAAGGCGTACGAACCGGCCATTAATCGCTTCATTCAGGACAACCATTTCGGCAGACTGGTTTTTCTGCTGCACAGGATCATGTTCAGCAGCCCGGTTCTGAGCCGAATTCTCTATCAGGCCCTTTTGACCGAACGGAAAATGAGGAGGTACAGCCGGCGCAAACTGGAAAATATTCTATGGAAAATCGCCAGCGGCGATGATCGCTACCAGGAGATCTTTTTCAGCATGATCAGTCCCAAAGCCCTTTGGCTGATTTTCACCGGCGGCGGACTGATCACCCTGCGCAATTATCTTGCCGAATTGTTGTTCGGCCTTGATTGGCGCGACATCAGCCGTTTCACCACCGGTATCTACCGGGAAGAATTCGAAGTCAAAAGTAGAAAATACAAGGATATTCTATCAGAAGCGGACATCGTCTTTGACCCGGGCCCTGAATTCGAGAAAATGTATTCCATTGCCGTCAAAGCCGATTGCACCAAAATCTTCCGCGAACTGGGTCGCTTTGGTGATCCGGACCAGCAATTTTTCAAACCCCACATGATCCGGGTGAAAAGGATCAAGGGCGAGCCCCTGACTAAGGGCAGTATTCTGTGCTATGAAGTGGTTTTTCCCTTTTTGAATTTCACTGCTGTGCTGGAACGTATCGAACCGCATAAGCTCATTCTGTACCGGGTGGACAGCGGTTTTCCCAAAGGCGGGGTTCTGCTGTTTGAAATCGAAAAAAAGAATGAACAAACCAGCCTTTTGACGATTTATGTGGCCTTTAATCTACCAAGGGGCCGGCATGGGTTCTCCCTGGGATTCTGGGTGCTCTTCAAACTCTTGTTTCCGGCCTTTTTGCACGATGTGCTGTGGAACCATTCACTTTGCAAGCTGAAGGACATTGTCGAAAGAAAGTAAATAAAAAAAGTGATTAAAGTTGAGACGTTCCAACATTGCTATGGATGCACCGAGGATACATTCGTTGCCCACAGTGGTGGCGATGTAAACTTTTTCACCTGAAATCCAAGTGTGCTTTTCCAAGCTTCTCAGACAACACACTGCAAATCGCGTATAAAGGCTGTTGACGCACAATCAATTTCACATATAGTCTTCCCCAAAAAAAGCAAGGTCTTATCCCTGAAGGCCATCGACATTGAGCGTGCTCTCCATCAACCCAATGATATCAGGTATGAGCGAAGATTTGATTTTTTCCGGTTCAACCCCAGTTTGCTTCGGATATTTTTCCGATGGAAATCAACCGCATGAGCGGAAATGTTCAGGGTACCGGCGATCTCCTTGGTTGAAAGACCTTCCCTTACGAGGGCCGCCACCTGGATCTCCCCGGGCGTCAGTTGAATGTTCAGGGCGGACGCCTTTTGCAGAAAAGGGGATATCACATCTTTCAGATGAGATTCAATAATACCGAGGAGCGTCCGCTGATGTTCATTCAAGTGGGTCTCCTTCATTTTGTCGATATACCGGGTGACAAGCCGGCGCACGTTCGATACCACCCGTTCCTCCAGCTCCCGCTTGTCCTTTTCCCGTTGCTCCGCAAGCACCCTGAGGGCTGTGTTGACTTCTTCCAGGTTGCGGGTCTGTAAGGCCAACTCCTGCTCCCGTTTCCGGATTTTTTCCTCGGCAAGCTTGAGGGGCGTAATGTTCTCATGACAAATCACTACGAAATGAGGCTCCGGGCCGTCCATGCGCGTAACGCGCATGTAAAACCACAAATCCTGTACCGGGGTATCACAAAGATATTCCATGGTGAACTCCCCGGACTTGCCCGTCATCACGGACCGAATACCCTGGGCCGCCCGATTCGCAACCGCGGCACCCTTTCCACTGGCCTGATCACAAACCTTGAGGTAATTCAATCCCCAGATGTGTTTGCCGATGTAGCCAGGGTATTGAAACCGGGCGGATTGTTTATTGTCTCTTTTTCGAACCGGTGGTTCCCGCCCAAGGCGATCAGAATCTGGAAAGAGTTGCATGAGTTCGAACGCATGGGCCTGGTAACCGAATACTTCCTTCAGTCTAAAATGTTCAGCGACATTCATACCTGGTCAATGAGGGGAAAGCCGCGTCCTTATGATGACAAGTATTTCGGGCTGAACATGATGCTGTCCGACCCTGTATACATGGTGTGGGCAACCAAGAACGGATAAAGAAGGAATCAAGTGCACCCGATCGGAAAAATAAAAAAAAGGTTGCATCAAATCAGTTGAGAAAGGAGATCGGATATGAAACAATATCTCAATGAAGTGCTTGAAAACATCGCCGAGGAATATGGTGGTAATATTCTTGACGGCTCCAGACATTATGTTGAAGTGGATATCGGAAAACGCGCTGAAGTGCTGGGCTATCCAAAGTTACAGGAAAAGTACGGCCGGGTTTACGCAATCGTGCCTTTAAAACATCCGGTAAATGGAATGAAAGTCAGAATTGATGGAAGGATATTCGCGAACTATGCGCAGTATGATTCCGGGATTGTTGTGCCTGGTTATATGGCGGATGAGGCTTTTCAGCCATATAAACCATACATACCCAACGACAGCATGATTCTTAATTGTGCATGAAGCGGCGAATAGGATCCGTATTTGGAGCCTCGGAGTTTTTACAATGGTTACACAGCAGAAATTGAAAATTCTTCATGTTCTTGGCCAGCGTCCGGACTCGACCGGCAGCGGTATTTATCTGCAATCAATCATGCGTGAGGCAGCCAAATGCGGTCATGATAATTTTATGATCGCCGGCATTCAGCCCGACAGAGATGTCGAACTCCACTGTGTTTCCTTGAAACAGTGCCGCTTTGTCCGCTTCAATGGGGGCGACATTCCATTCCTGATCCCCGGCATGACGGATATCATGCCCTACCCAAGTACGCGGTTTATCGATCTGTCCGCACAGGATATCGAAAAATATGAAACGGTTTTTGCACGTGTGCTGACGGAAACAGTGGCCTGTTTCAGACCGGATATCATCCACAGCCACCACAACTGGTTGCTCAGTTCCCTGACGCGGCGTCTTTTTCCGAATATTCCGGTAGTGACCACCTGTCACGGAACAGATCTTCGTCAATTCCAGAACTGCCCTCACCTTCGCGAAAAAGTGTTGAGCGGGTGCCGCCACCTGGATGCGGCCATGGTGCTGACAAAGGATCAGAAGGAGTACATCGTGAGCAACTACCGGCTGCCCCCGGAAAAACTGTTCGTTATCGGGGCTGGTTACGATGATTTACTCTTTACTACCGGCTCCAAGCCCTCACCCCGGCCTGTTCAGCTTGTTTACGCGGGCAAACTATTGAACGCCAAGGGTTTGCCTTGGTTGCTCAAAGCCCTGAAAACAATTACGGCCCCTGAATGGCGGATTCATATCGTGGGAGGCGGAAGCGGTAAAGAAAAGGAGGAATGCATGCGCCTGGCCCAAGACCTTGGAAAACGGGTTGTGGTGCACGGTCAGATACCGCAGGCTCGTCTGGCCACACTATTTCATCATGCACATATTTTTGTCCTGCCATCCTTGTTCGAGGGCCTGCCGCTGGTCGTGATGGAGGCTCTGGCAAGCGGTTGCCGAGTAGTAGCTACAGACCTGCCTGGAGTTATGGAAGTTGTCGGCCATCTAAAAGCCGATTACATCACCCTGGTCCGGACACCGCGTTTGAAAAAAATGGACCAACCTTACCCCGAGGATTTGGCTGCTTTTGAACAGAATATCGCCCAGGCCCTTACAATGCAGATAGCAGGAGCCATCAAGCATCCCCATATCGATCTTTCCCTGATAGCGGATGAGCTGGCCGCCTTTACCTGGAAACGCGTGTTCGATCGCGTTCAGAATGTTTACTGTAGCGTGCTTAACCAGTAATTGATGTATCGAGTATTGCGTCATGTGAGTTCGTCATTCGCTTCGTTCATTGCGTGCCTGGGGTTCATTCTTCTTTTTGCTTTCAGCCAGCACGTAGGAATTGCCAATTACAATTATCTTTGTCTATACGCGCATGAGGCAACACACGCTATGTTGCTTTCAATTCGTGCTTTTCTTGGCATGAAAATCAGTTATCACATCCCATATATCGGCGATGGCACTGTCGGATATGCCCGATAGACATGATAAAAAACATCCTCGGTTTTTTTATATACATCGTTTTGGGTGTAACGATTGACAGGTAATCCGGTTTTTTCATCCCACAAGAAATTTTGTATGAATACTTTTACATCATCTCTTGTAGGCTCTTTATCTTGCCACTTATACAGATGCTTTAATTTTTCTTTCAGTGTTTCCAGCAGCGCTTTGGCTACCTTTTTTATCTTTTGGATTTCCTGAGGTTTCAAATCCGGTTTTACCAGAAGATCATAAATAGCCAGCGTCTCCTCATCCAGTCCTTCCCGCACGGCTCGGCTTTCTTCCTCGTCCAGCTCTTGCACAAATTTCAATAATGCCTCAAAGATGGCCTCAATATTTTGGCGGTCTTTTTCTTTATTGTATTCATCAACTATTTTTTCAAAATGTTCCTGGAAGTCTGTCCGGATCGGATTTTTCTTAATAAGCCGTTTCAGCTTTTTCTCGATCACGCTTTTAAGGCTTTGCACGGTGGTATTTCTATTTTTAGCGTGTTCAAATTCTGCCCGTAACCGGTTAAAATCAATTTTGCTGATATCGTATGGTTTGTTGGATTCTTTGCCTCTGCCGGATGCAACGGTTATTGACTCATCAATAACCTCATGCAATTGTTTCATAATATCACTTAGGTCTGCCTGATCACGGTCTTTTTGCAGACTTTTATAGATGATATTTATCGCACCATATTGGTTGCGATAAGCATTTACACCGGGAATGGTCAGACAAACTTTCCATTTAATAAATACTTCACGGCACATGACTTCAAACTTCTTTCTGGTTTCATCATTTTCATTCACCGCTTCTTTGGCCGCAACAATCGCTTTGTTTCTCTCAAATCCGCTTGTGTTGATGATTGCATCAAGCGACGCCTTTCGTTCAGTAAGAAAATCACTTACCAGGCCAATTGCTTGTTGTAATTCCTCAAGTAATTCTTCTTTGGTTCTGGTTGGATTTAATCCATCGGGCCCTGGTCCGCCGGGTCTGCCGGTATCACCTGTGCTAGTAAAGGTAGCGAGTGCTTTGCGTAAATTCTTGAGGATACCGCAATAATCAATAATCAGACCGTTGTTCTTATAGCCGTTAACCCGGTTGGCGCGGGCAATCGCCTGCATCAGCGTATGCGCTTTGAGCGGTTTGTCCAAATAGAGATTCGCCAGACTCGGCACATCAAACCCTGTAAGCCACATCGCGCAGACAATAGCAATTCGAAAGGGATGTTCTTCTTTCTTAAAAGCAGATTCTACATTAATTCGCGTCCCATCGGAGAGTTCAAAACCATTTTTGATAAGCCGCCGGTGCGGCCTGATATCAAACCCCCATTTTCCGAACTTATCCACTGACTTTATCAATGCAAACAAACATCGCTTTACCAATTTCCCAGGAAGTTGTGTAGTGATCGACAAAATCCCAGGCAATTTGATTCAGCCGTTTTTTGGCGGTGATGATGTGATAATCCCGCTTCAGTTCTTTTTGCAGCCGCTGACTTACATCAATATCGCTGTTTTCAATCTCTTCCAGTTTTTCGGCAATCCGCTCATTGATATCATGGGTGGCTACACCCAGCGTATCGCCCCGTGAATCATAATAGAGCGGCACGGTCGCCTTATCTTCTACAGCCCGTTGGAAATCATAGGTAGAAACATAATCCCCAAAAACCTGCATGGTAATTTGATCACTTTTAAACAGCGGGGTGCCGGTAAACCCGATAAAGTTGGCATTGGGCAAGGCATTGCGCATATTCAAGGCAAGAATGCCATATTGGGTGCGGTGCGCTTCATCGGTAATGATTATGATATCATCGCGTCTGGTATAGCCTTCATTGGGATCGACTTCCTGATTGAATTTTTGAATCGTGGTAAAAACATAGGCCTTCTGTTGGCTCATGAGTTCTGCCAGATGCCTTCCGCTGCTGGGCCTGCAGGGTGTTTTGTCGTTATCGGCCACGCCGCATCCGGCAAAAGTTCTGTAAATCTGGGTATCCAGGTCATCACGATCGGTGCAGATCAAAAATGTATAATTACCGCCTATTTTACGATGCACCTTGTTGGTAAAAAACACCATGGAATAACTTTTGCCCGCGCCTTGCGTATGCCAGAAAACGCCAAGTTTTCCTTTGACCCTTTTTGGATCTTTAAGGGCTTTGATTACCTGATTCACGCCGATATACTGGTGATTTTTCGCCAGCACTTTTATTTTTTTGCCGCTGGAATCGTCATAGGTTATAAAATTTTCAAAAATATCCATGAAATTTGTCTTGTCGCAAACACCTTTCAAAAGCGTTTCCATATCCACCACACCCGGATCAGCTTCCGACAACCGTTTCCACTCATGGAAATGCTCGTAGCCGCTGGTGAGGGTCCCGATTTTGGCTTCTGAGCCAAAGGCGAGCATGACGATTGCGTTGTGATGAAAGAAGTGCGGGATCGTGTCTTTGTAATCAGCAAAATTTTTTCCATACGCGTTTTTGAGATCTTTATGAATATTCTTGCACTCCACGAACAAAAGCGGAATGCCGTTGACAAACCCCGCAATATCAATCCGGCGGCGGTACAGATCACCCTGAACCCACAACTCCCTCACTGCCAAAAAGTGATTGTTATCCACTCCATCTTCCTGAAAATCAAATATCTTGAGCCGCTCTTTTTTGATTTCCCCATGATCTCCCTGAAAAGAAACCAGCACTCCGTCTTTAAACAGTCTGTATTTATCAAAGTTGGAAGAGAGCATGGTCTGACTGTGAGCGTAATCCACCACTTGGCGCACGGCTTCATCATATGCGGTTTCCGGTAATTCGGGATTGAGCTTTTTGAGGGCTGCACGTAAATAGCGGGGCAGAACCACCTCGCGATCGGAGTTTCTTCCCAACAGGCCATCGGGTCCAAAGGTTTCCTTGTTGTAGGCATAAACCGAATCCCAGCCGAGTTTATCTTGCAGATAATCGGTGGTTGTTTGCTGAACCAAGGTGTCTTCGTTTAAGTAGGTCATAGCTTTTTCTTGGTAGATGAAAGTAATTTCTTCACTTCGCGGTCAAAGTCTGATTCCAGAAAGCGGTCTTGAATACCGCTGTACTTTTCATATTCGCTTTCGGCTAACGCCAACGCAACTTCGTGACTGATCTTGCCGCTATCTTGTAAAATATCTCTTTCGTTGAATTGCAAAAAAGCGTCTAATCTTTCTACCCAATCTTTCATATGCATCACAACACCTTTTTGCGCCTGCATTTCGGCATAGTCAAGATACATGGTGACAATTCTGTTAAGTCCATCAAGTTCTTTTTCATTGAGATAATTCTTGGCAATACCGACATCGGTCTTCCGAACGGCTCCTTTGGGCGCATTTTTCCAGCTCATTAGTCCCATATTTGCTTTTTCGCCATTTACTCTGTTGTAAATAATTTCTGCCGCAGTTTGGCCGGTTATCGCCCAGTGGAGTTTGTTTTGCACGGTAGCAAAAAATTGTCTGGTGATTTCTTCATTAGGATTATAGTCAGCGCTGCACTGGGCATAAATATCGGTGATTTTCTGGTAGAATCTGCGTTCGCTGCTTCGGATATCACGGATACGCGCCAGTTGCTCCTCAAAATAATCCTTACCAAAAATGGTGTTGGGGTTTTTGAGCCGTTCATCATTCATGGCAAAGCCCTTGATGATGTACTCTTTGAGTACTTGGGTCGCCCAAATCCGAAAATGGGTGGCTTGTGCAGAATTGACACGATAGCCCACGGAAATAATCGCGTCGAGATTGTAGAATTTAGTGGAATAATTTTTCCCGTCATCGGCAGTTCGTTCCAAAATGGAACTAACTGAATTTTCTTGTAACTCGCCGCTTTCAAAAATATTTTTGAGATGTTTCGTAATCGCGGGTCTTTGCACGCCGAACAAAAGAGCTATTCGATCTTGGGTAAGCCAAATACTTTCATCACGCAGAAATATCTCCACATTCACCTTGCCGCCTGGCGTGGTGTAGAGCAGAAATTCTGTAACTGTGTTCTGTCCGGCAATCTGTTTGTTCTTTTTCATAACAGGATAACTCATTCCTCTTCTGAATGCCCGATCAGCCCCTTGGCATCTTTTTCTTCCAGTTCCAGCTTTGGAGCTACATTTTTTAACCTTTTCTCGACAAGCTTGATATGTTCGGCAGGAGGCAAATGCTCAGGCGGTGTTCCCCACCGATCTTTCTCAGGTATCTTTTTAAATCGCTTAATGGCGTCACGTCCCATACCACCGTACATCCCTTTATAACCTGCATCATGAAAAATACCGAACATCTTGTCATGAACCCCGGCTTCCCGCGCTGCGCCCGACAGGGCTTTAAACTCCTCAGCAGTCTGTTTGCGAAGCTCCAACCGTTCTAAATCGGCGGCAACGGCATCAGAAATTTCCTGTCTGCGCGCCTGAATTGCAAAATATTTTTGAGCATTTGCGATTTCAGGTTTGCGAGGATCTCCATTCTGAGCAATCAAATAACAGGCAAATCGGGACAGATGGTAGTCGGGAACCTCTCTGCTTCCACCTTTGCCGATATCGATCATTTTGCCAACGTCGGCAAAATGATGCAAAGGCTCATTTCCTGATTGCTTGCAAGAGGTTATCGCCCTTTTTACCGCATCTTCAAATCTCCTCCATTGTACATATCCCAAAAGAGGCTGAATCTCCCGTGCGCTCCAATATTCCGCTCCATGTTCATTTATTTTCTTCAAATCTTCAAAAGAGTTGCTTCCCATTGATACCAAATGTTTATCCGGCATACCTTCCCCCAAAATGAAGCGATACTATCAAGTGCTCATGGCTCATATCGTTTTATACCTCAATCGCGCCGCTCATCAGACGCGGCAAAAGTAAATCACGGGCTTGGGCGAGCTTTTGGTTTTGGATCGATAACACTTTAATCATGCTGTAAATTTCATTAGCTTGATGCAGGAATTTATCTAACAGGTCTTTTGTGGGAACAAGTATTGTTTTGTTATGTGCATAATCTCGGTTTAAGCCAGGTACGGAAGCATCGGTGTTACTAAAACCAATTACTTTTAAAGACAAATACAAAAATAAATTCGATTGTTCCTTCTTAATATAATAAACAGTATCAATAGGCCAGTAACTGTCATTGACCCAATGTATTGCGCCCACATTACCTTTTCTGCCCACAATAATACCTGGACCTTCTACTAAAGGTTTACTATGAACGCCAACAGCACCGCTTGATCCATATACTTTAACATCTCCTTCTTCCCTTGTTTCTTCAACTAAAGCCTTTCCATAGTTTAAATATCCAATTTTTATGAGATTCTCTTTCTTCCACCCCTCCGGCATGCCATCAACTATCTTCACCTTTTCATGACCGGGAAAGCGGAAATACACAAACCACTCGCGGAATAAGAGCCGCGCCGATTCTTCCAAAAGCTTTATCCGTCGGCGGTTGGTGTCGATGAGATCATCGTATGGTGTAATTAGATCTGCAATATTTTTTTGTGATTGTAATGCAGGAATACTAACTTTAAAGTAAGGAAATTTTTTTATGGGTATCCTATTAACAGTCGCACCACTAATAATATTGGCCTCAATTACTGAACGCCACTTGCGAGATAAAAAATAATAATGAAGGAATCTAGGAAATATCTTCTCTTGGTTAGGTCTCACTAAAGCCATTCTTCGACCCAGACAACCACGAAATCCGTCTTGTAGTATTGCATATCTATGCAAAGTTGCTTCATATGAAAAAACAATATCATCTTTTTGGGGGATTACTCTCTTTGTCCACTTTGGAAAATCACGTTCGGAAATATGCTTAACTTCGGACATATCAAGACGGCCTTCATCCGTTACATTATCAATACTCAAAAATATCGGCCCATCTATCGAATCTGGAGGTGTTGCATGCGGACCATCATATATGCCAATTGCTAAATCCTTTATTGAAAATGATTTTGAATTATTCATATCCGCAACTTTTTAAAATTAATACTAATTTTTTTCTCCAAAGCTCCGGCCTGGGCATTCAATCCTTCCAATTCGGCATGAATAGCACGCATAGTTTCACTAAAGTCAAAGTCCGGATCTTCCTCCTCAGACGCCATACCTACATATCTGCCCGCCGTCAAACTCCAATCATTTTCTTTGAGTTCGACTTTATCTACCAGTTTCACCAATCCCTCTACATCACGCAGTTTCCCTTCCGGGAAGCGTTCCATGAGCCATTCAGTTTAGTGATAAAAATAGCGGACAAGTTTTAATTGATCAACTGTAATATTCCGTGCCGTTTCAACTCGCTTTTTGAGACCGGCAATTTCTTTTGTATTCCATTTGTCGCTCTCTTTGGCACTGTGAGTATTCAGACACAAATCAATCAAACGATTGGCGAGTCGATACACCAATTCGGCTTCTTTGATCAGCTTATTGTTTTCCTCGGCAAGCGGTTCTAATTCTTTGAGCGCTTCGGTAAGTATATTGCTCCGGCAAGCAAACATATCAAAGGTTGTCATGCCGGACTCGATCCGGCATCCAGTCCTTTTCTGGATTCCCGCCTTCGCAGGAATGACATTAGGGGTATTTATAGTTGCCGGAGTAATAATAGTGTCTTTGTTTTGTTTTTTCCACCAGGCACTTTTTTCTTGCACCAGTTTGGCAAATGCCTTGCTGCTGGTGTATGTTTGCAGGCAGTCGGATAGTTCCTTCACTGTTTCCGCTTGTTTTCCATCTTTCGGGAGTGTAGCCAGAAACGGCTGGAGCTCTTTATTCAGTTTGGCAAAAACAGTTGCATAGTCCTGCGCAGGAACAATGCTCTGCGCGGCTTCATTGAGCGCTGCGGAAATATAATTCTTTACCAGGTCATGAAAACGCTTGGTCTCACCCCGATAAAGCCAGATAATCGAAAGGATGTTCTGCAATTGTTCCGGACTGAAATCATAAATCTTGCGCGTTACCTTGCGGAAGATATTGCGTGCATCAATCATCAGGACTTTGTCTTTGTGTTCCGCGGGTTTTGATTTATTGAAAAACCATAGTTCGCAAGGAACGGTTCGGGTATAGAAAAAGTTGGAACGAATGGAAATCATGATATCCACATGACCGGTCTCGATCAGCTTTTCACGCACCTTGGCTTCAGTGTTCCCCGCGCTTGAGGCTTGGGAAGACATCACAAAACCGGCTCTGCCTTGCTCGGTTAAGTAACTATAAAAATAACTGATCCAGACATAATTGCCGTTACTGACTTTACCTTTCTTATTCACTCCGGGCAGGCCAAACGGCAAGCGTGGATCGTTTTTGATTTTGTCCGCGTCAATCTCATCCACATTAAACGGCGGATTTGCCATCACAAAGTCCGCTTTTTTGTACAGATTATGCGGGTCTTCGTAGTAGGTAATCGCTTTTTTGATATCCCCTACCAGGCCATGCACGGCCAGATTCATCTTTGCCAGGTTGATCGTGGTAGCATTTTTCTCCAGCCCATAAAAACTCAACTTGTCGTTTGGGTTTTCGTGCAGATTCTCGACAAAACGGGCGCTCTGAACAAACATCCCGCCGCTGCCGCTGGCAGGATCAAGCACCGTGCCCTTTTTAGGTTCAAGTACATTTGCGATGAGCGACACCAGCGAAATGGGTGTAAAAAACTCCCCGCCATCATGCGCTTTTTGACCGGCGAATTGGGTGAGAAAATACTCATAAATCCGTCCAAATACATCACCGGAAACCTTTTTGAGTTCTTCAGGGTTCAACGCCCGAAGCAGTTGGCCCAATATTTCATTATCAAGCTCGCGATATTCTTTTTTGGGCAGGACACCGCGGAGGGTTTCATAATCTCCTTCGATCGATTCCATGGCATCAATCACTGCCTTGGCACGGTCGTCGCTGTCTTTGAGAGCTACCAGATAATCAAATTGCGCTTTGGGTTGTAAGAAAATCGAGGATTTTTTGCTGAAATCCTTTTTTGTCAATTCCGGAGTTTTGCCTCCGCGTGTCGGCAGACCGGCAATGATTTCATCTTTTACCGCTAAATACCGGCTAAAAGCATGACGCAAGAACACCAGACCCATTACCGGCATAAAATATTCATTGCCGGCATGATTGGAATTTGCCCGAAGCGTATCTGCCGCGCTCCAGAGTCTTCTTTCGATTGCTTCAATATTTTCAAGTTGTGACATCGTTGATTTTTACTTAAAAAGTAATCCTTTCTCCTTGAAACTGATATAACCATTATCGGTGATGATGATATGATCAAGCACTTCAATATCGAGAATCGTGCCGGATTGGATCAATTTTTCAGTGAGCCTGATATCCTCATCCGATACTTCCCTGTTTTTTGATGGATGATTGTGCGCTAATATGATTGAAGAGGATAAACGGCGTATGGCTGGTTCAAAAACTTCACGCGGATGCACCAGGGTTTCTGTCAATGTACCGATCGAAATCGTTTCTTTATGAATGAGTTGCTTACGGGCGTTGAGATACAGCACCATAAAATATTCTTTTTGTTTGCCTCGCAAATCAGCAAGCTGGGCAACCGTGTCTCTTACAGAATCGAGGATCGCAAGAGAATCATTAAATGAACCAACCGCACGGCTGCCAAGCTCCAAAGCTGCCTTGATCGTAATGGCTTTGGTATCTTCCAATCCCTTGATGCCTGTCAGTTCATTTTTTGTAACGGTTAAAAGTTTTGGCAGAGGGTATTTTTTCAAAGTTTCCTTTGCGATATCCAAAGCGCTCTTACCGGCCCGCCCGGTACGAATAAGGATTGCCAAAAGGTCGGCATCGCTTACATTCTCCGCTCCCTTTTCAGACAGCTTTTCTCTCGGTCTTTTATGTTTTGGTAAATCTTTGATTTTGGGCATAGTTGTATTCAGCTCGAACTTCATTCTGAAAGATCAAATCCAAATTTGCGCGTAAAACCGGCTGGTGAGCCAACAAAAACATTTCCGAACGGGTACCATATGATCCGGTTTATAAGAATACACCCCAATGTGTCAAGAATTGTTTGAAATCGTTAACAATACATTGGTATTTTGTTAAAATATTAATTGACCAACTTGTTCTAAATGGGTATGTTTTGATTCGTGGTTTGATCTCAGATCACTTGCAAACAAAATTTTCTTCAGTACTGTGAATATTGCAAAGCAAAGGAGGAAGCATGATATCTGCAAAGGTTTTCATCAGGATAGCGTTGTGTGGGATGATCGTGAGCACCCTGCTTTTCGGCGGGTGCGACAAGAAATCCGAGGAGAAGACAGCTGAGGAGACGATGGAGAATATGCTCAAGGTGACTACAGGCAAGGATGTAGACGTGAACATCCAGGGAAAGAGCATCAAGATCGAAGGGCAGGACTCCAAAGCCCAGCTATCCGAAACCAGTGTCTGGCCTCCTGAAATGTTCGACGACGTGCCCAAGTTCACTACAGGAAAAATCGAGCATGTAACCAAAACGCAGGAAGGCGGCAATCAAACATTCAATATCTTTTTTGTCGATATAGAGGGGGATGCCCTGAAGAACTACACTGCCGCACTGAATGAAAAAGGCTGGCAGCCCCAGCTCATGGACATGGGCAAAGGCGGGATGATCATTGCGCAGAAGGGCAAGCTGGGCATGAACTTTTCCTTTAACAAGGAAGATAAGAAAGGCATTCTGGCGGTCTTTTCCGCACAATAATTAAAATAGACGGGAAAAGGCCGTTCACAGCAAAATCAATAATGGCAAGCGGTTTTTAAATATAGTTTCCAAATCAAAAATAGCCACGACGGTTGATAAGGTTTGTATGGTGTTTAATTTCAGGCTGCTGTTTCAGATGTATTTCAAATCCATTTTCGTCTATCACAAAACCGGCGGTCGATTTACATTTAAAAGAATTTTTTTTATCCTTACCTTTCCCGTGTGGTATTCCTTTTTAGAGATAGTCAACTGGACGTGCCTGTTTCTGGATGAGATTTTTTTCCCTGGATATCACCAGGTCGCTGTTTTAAATCCTGTTTTTGTTGTGGGTTTTCCGCGAAGCGGCACAACCTATCTGCACCGCTTGCTGGATAATGATTACGAGCAATTCACATCGCTTAAACTCTGGGAAATTCTCTTTGCGCCTTCAATTCTTCAGAAGAAATTTTTCCGGATTCTTGGAAAAATTGATCGAATGATTGGAAAGCCGCTCTACAGGGCTGCCGTCAAAATTGAAGAGAAAATGTTTGAAGGCTCCAGGAAGATGCACAAGATCAGCCATTTTGAAGCAGAAGAAGACGAGATCATTCTGATTCACATTTTTTCTTCTTTGTTTCTTACCTTCATGTTTCCCTTTAATGAAATGGATCAATTCAGCCGGTTTGATACGCACGTGGATCTAAAACGCAGGCGAAAAATCATGGGGTTTTACAAAAAATGTGTGCAGCGACACCTTTATGTGTTCGGCCCACACAAGCATTTTCTTTCTAAAAACCCGGCTTCCAGCTGCAAGATCAACGCGGTTTATGAGACATTCCCGGACGCAAAAATCGTATGCATGGTGCGGCATCCATTTGAGGCCATTCCTTCGGCCATCAGTTGGGTGTCTTATGGATTCAATCAATTCAACACGGCTGACCCGTTTGTGCTGACAGAAAGGATTCTTTCACTCATGTCCCACTGGTACACCTATCCGCTATCAGAGCTCGATAAGAGGCCCGAATATTCACAGGCCATTGAAATCTACGACGACCTGGTGAAACATCCGGGTGACTTTATCAAAAAGCTCTATCTCAGGTTTGGTTTCAATATCTCAATAACGTTGAATAATTTTTTAGTTGCCGAAACTGAAAAAGCGAAAAAATATAAAAGCAGGCATGGTTATTCTCTTGCTCAGTACGGCCTTTCACCGGAAAAAATTATTGCCGATTTCGAACCGATTTTTAGCAGGTTTGGGTTTCTCAAGTAGTCTTTTTTTCAGAATGAAAAAAAGACTGGATAAATTTAGTAATATTTTCTTTTCCTTTGTAAACTCCAAAATGCCCCTCGCAGAGGATATCGGCGTTCAACGAAATTAATTTTTTTAAAGATTCCATATAGTCTTTACGGTTTGATTTGAGTTCCGGTGCAAGCGGTCCGTGAACATCCTGTCCAAACAAAACTTTTTGTCCATCTGATTCGGTCAGGTAAACCAATGATCCCGGTGAATGGCCCGGGGTATGAATCGCAGTGATGATTTTGCCGCCGAGCGCTATTTCAACCTCCGGTTCTGATAATTTCACATCAATGGGAAATGCGTCTATACGTGATCCATACCAGTCTGCGGCTGTAACGGTATTATCTCCTTTTTCCAGATAGTACGCTTCCAGTTCATGGGCGATGGTTCTGCACCCGATATCTTTTCGAATCGCCGCTGCCCCGCCGGTATGGTCATAATGGCAGTGTGTGATCAGAAGATATTCAATGGATGCAAGTTCAACCCCGCACGCAGAGATGTTTTTATAGAGCTGAACGAGGCTGTTCCCGCATCCAGCGTCAACCAGCGCAGAACGGCCGTTAAAGTGAATCAGATAAATGGCGGCATCTTCAGGGCTTGTACTTTCCGCCCCACCGACCTTAAAAATTTCCGATGTGATTGGCTGATACATCATTTATCTCTCCTTGACGCAGAGGTTTTATGCTTAAAAAAATAGTTATGATTGTGCGAATATACCATTACCACTCTGTCTCTGCTCACGGAAACAAAAAAAGCCTTGACCGTAATTCAGGCCGGTGTCCCTCGAATTCCTCTCCGACGCTTGATCCATCGGGACCCGGCCCTGTACAGCAGCAGCCGGATTTCTTTATGCAGGCCAATGATACTCTCTACGCGACGCCGATACAATATCCAGGCCTCCTCCAGGATAACCTGATGGATTCGCAGATACATAAAATCTTTCAGAAATGCGACCATGTAAGCCCGGGTAAGATAATCATTCCGGTCAAAGGATGGGTCGATATCGGTCAGCACACCTTTCAGGGTCACCGCTGCTTTTTCATACATCATAAGATCTTTTGGAAATATGATTCCAAGATAGGTGAGTTCTTCGAAAAAAAATTCGATGGCGTTAAAAATATTATGAGGGCTGACCGCCTTCCCGGCAACTGTTTTGTCGATGAAGCGCAGTACCTTTGATTCAAGATCCGCATTTTGGGAGATCTGGCCGTTGGTGATCAGATCGGCGGCATAGAAAACCGTCTGGCGTCCCCCAGACAACAGGCCGAAAGTAAGGAGTATCATTAAAAATCGTTCCCGCCGGGTCAGGCGCCCCATCATGGCCCAGTCATAGAAAATAATTCTCGGAAGATCGCCGGCAAAGTGGTAAGCAATATTTCCGGCGTGCGGATCACCATGAAAGATACTGATTTCGCTTAGATCCTGGATCGGTTTCAGGATACAGGTCGTTGTCAGGGCTTCGGCCAGCAGTCTTTTTTGTTGTGTGGTCAACCCGGCGACATCCGTAATTTTCTTTCCTTCCTTACGGGACATGACGGTCATCCCGGGTGTGGACACGGGCAGCGGCTTGGGGATAACAACACGCCGATTGCCGCGATAGTATCGTCGAGCCTCTTTAAGATGCGCCTGTTCAGAGACCAGATCGACTTCATTTTCAATCAGGCTACGCACCTGGTTGAGCGTTTCTGAAAAGTTAAACTCCCGCATCCCCCATTCTGCTCGATGATCATCCAAGAAAACCGCCAGTTTTTCCAGCAATGCCAGATCGCCCTTGAGATTTTTTCGAACCTTGGGTTTGACGATTTTTAGCACTGCCTGAACAGGAGACCGGTTATCTTTCAGGATCACTTTCGCCGGCACAACAGCGCATACGCTGGCTTCGGCTTGAATCCGCGGCTTTGGAACAATGCGGTTCCCTGGAGGTATTTGACGCAACTGTTCAACAATCGCCGGGTGGATTTGCCGATACGTGACGGTTTTGACATTGTCTTCCAGATCAACGAGAGCTTGTTTGAAAATCGGGTCCAACCCGGGGGTACGGCTGATTACCTGGCCCAATTTCTGTATGCAGGGCGTGTCTTTCACCAGCAAACCCAGGCGGATTCCCTGGTCAATATGCGGGGCAAGACTCATCTGGTCGACGATTTTTTCCGCAAGGCGCGCGGACGGCAGTTCCTTCAGGAAAAAAATCAATGCTTCTGTGACCAGATCCTTGAATTTACTGTAACATTCCGGAAGCAACCCGGAAATACCGCTCATGAATACCATCGGGCGTACGGCCTGCTCGATGCTGCCGGCATTTTTCATTTCTTTCAACAGGATGGTCACCCTGCGCCGCATCATTGCCCGCGTCGGCCGACGTCCATTGCTGGGAGCTGTCGCCGCGAAGATCATCTTCATGAAGTCCTTATGATGTGCGACGTTTTCCATTCGATCCTCCCGGAATCCGGAACATTCCTATTGACTAGTTATCGGCCTATTAAACAACATAACGCATTGCGTCATATTCGTCAAGGCCGATGTTACCATCAAGCAACACTTTCAATCCGCTGAAAAGCAGGCTGTGACCGGATGACCAACCATAACTCTTGACGGGACTAAACCTAACATATAAAATGGTAATATGTATAACTATCTAAAATCCAAAATCAACCGATCCATTCATGTTCCAAAGGACATTTCCAGCCTGATCACATACAACCCCAAGGAAGAATCCCATCCGACCGATGCCGACATGACTCCAAACGAGTTGGCCGCCATCTGGACCGGTGTTGAGGATTTGTATCGCACCGGTGTATATCCGGGGATATCTTTCTGCTTGAGGCGGCAGGGAAAGTTAATCCTTAACAGGGCCATCGGCCACAGCCACGGCAATGGCTACGGTGATACGAAAGACACAAAAAAAATCCGGATGACGCCGGAGACACCTCTCTGCCAATTCTCAGCATCCAAAGCCATCACCGCCATGATGATCCACCTTCTGGTGGAACAAGGTTTGATTCACCTCTCCGACCCGGTGGCCCATTACATCCCGGAATTTGCAGCCAACGGCAAACACAACATCACCATCTACCATCTGATCTCCCATCATGGCGGCATCCCTACTCCTCCGCCCGACGTGGACCCGGAATTGCTGTTTTACCATGACGCATTCATTGCCTTGCTGTGCAGCCTGAAACCCTCTGCCGAGGGAGGCAAGCAGATGGCCTATCATGCTGTCACAGGTGGTGCCATCATGGGTGAAATCGTCCGCAGGGTTACCGGAGAAGATATCCGGACATTACTGCGAAAAACCGTTCAAGAGCCTTTGAAGTTAAAATATTTCAATTACGGCGTGCCTGAAAAACAAATTCCGCAGATCGCTGTCAACTATGACACTGGATGGCCCCTTCTCTTTCCCATCTCCTATATTGCCAAACGCGCATTGAGCATTCCCTGGGGTGAAGTGGTGCGGATATCCAACGACCCGCGGTTCATGCGGGTCATCATACCGGCTGCAAATTTAGTGGCGACAGCTGACGAGATGTCCCAATTTTTTCAAATGATGCTAAACGGCGGGGAACTCAACGGTGTGCGGATTTTCGATCCCCTGACCATCAAACGGGCAATCACGGCCGCGGATGCCATGAAGCTTGACGGGACCATGGTGGTTCCCATGCGCTACAGCCCGGGATTGATGCTGGGAGCTTCTCCCATCGGCATGTGGGGGCCTTACTCCGAATCCGCTTACGGCCATGTGGGGTTTATCCATATCCTCTGCTGGGCAGATCCGGACCGTGATATTGCCGTGTCGTTGCAGACTACCGGTAAGCCCTTGGTGGGACCCCACCTGATGACTCTTGCCAAACTGCTGCTCACTATCGGCAGAAATTGTAAAATCAAACCGGACAAACAAAAGACCATTGACACAAACGGAACTTTGCTATTACCGCTTCAAAACATGCTGCGCCGGCTGCTACTGGATATATAATATTTTCTGGAAATACCATAAGGGTGATTGGTTATTACTGCACGGTTTTATTCTAACAGAATCCTTTTTGAGGTGTAACAATGAATGTAAACCAGACACAAATATTTGGATTCCTGAAACGATTTCTTAATCTTCCAATACAAAAAAAGCTGCTGATCGGTTTCTCCCTGATTTATCTGGTTCCAATTTTTTTGAGCGGGAGTGTTATCTATCTATTTCTCAAAGATCAGATCATGACAAAAATCGAAAGTGATCTGGACAAATCAACCGAGACGATTTGCAGTATTATCAAACTATCCGTCAACTTATCCATCAAGAATCGTTTGCAGGCGATTGCGGAAAAAAATTTGGAAATCGTCAACTATTTGTATCAACAATACACTGCCGGCATATTGACGGAACAGGAGGCAAAACAACAGGCTAAAAAAATATTATTAAGTCAAACCGTCGGCAAGACAGGTTATATATTTGTGTGGGATATCAAGAATGCCCCCCAATCGATCATACTGGCCGTGCATCCTCAAATTGAAGGCCAGGATGTTTCCCATGTGGATTTTGCCCAAACCGGCGCACGATTGAAACAGGGTTTCCTGGAATATAAGTGGAAGAACCCTTCCGATAACCAACCCAAAGACAAAGCCATGTCGTTTGTTCCGTTCGCGCCATGGAATTGGGTGATCGTTGCCAGTTCTTATCGCAAAGAATTTACGGACTTGGTCAATGTTGATGATATCAGGGAGACCCTATCATCTTTCACGTTCGCAAAGACAGGGTATCCTTTTTTAATCGATTCAAAAGGAAATGTGCTTTTGCATCCGTTTTTAAAAGGGAATTATTATAATACCAGGGATGAAAACGGAAACTTATTTATTCGTGAAATGTGTGCCCGGAAAACCGGAAAATTGTATTATACATGGAAAAATCCCGCTGATAAAACGTATCGGGAGAAGATTGCCGTGTTTAGGTATATCCCGGAGTATGACTGGATCGTTGCTTCATCCGGTTATGTAAATGAATTTTTAGAACCGCTGCAAACATTTAATGCTATTATTATCGCAACTCTTTTCGTGAGCATGGTTGCCGGTATTTTTTTTATTATCCGATTTAGTACGTCAATAACCAGACCAATTGACAAACTCATGAATCGTTTAGAGACAGTGGCGGGTTCGCCTGCACACCAGGGCTCAGCAGATGCGAATGAGTTGTCTCGAATTTCACAATATTTTGATATATTTATAGAAAATATTGAATCCGAAAAGCACATTCGGGAAGAGGCGGAAAAAGCATTACGAGACAACGAACAAAATTTCATGGATATCTTTCACACCTCGGATGATGCCATCCTTTTTCTGGATGGAGACCTGTTTGTGGATTGCAATCAGGCCGCAATTGAAATGCTTGGCAGTACCAGCAAGGAGGAGGCGCTTTCGCTGCATCCTTCTCAACTCTCTCCGGAATTTCAACCCGATGGTAAAACCTCATTTGAAAAGGCAAATGAGATGATCGCAATGGCCTTTGAAAAAGGTGTAAATCGATTTGAGTGGATTCATCGTCGAATGAATGGTCAGGATTTTCCGGTTGAAGTCACGTTAACGGCCATACCCTTTAAAGGCAAACAGCTGCTTTACGTAGTCTGGAAAGACATAACCGAAATCAAAAAAACTGAGGCGGCTCTGAAAAAAGCCCACGAAGAGATGGAACAGCGCATTGCGGATCGGACTGCAAAGCTAGAACAGATAACGGATCAGTTACGAATCGACATCGCCGAACGGGAGCGGGCGGAAAAAGCGTTAAAAGGATCGGAAGCGCGGTTTAAACAATTGTTGAACTCATCTCCGGATTCAATTGTGTTGTATGACAACAATGGGTTTGTCAAATATCTAAATCCGGCTTTCACAAATCTTTTTGGTTGGACATTTGAAGAGTTGGAAAATAAACACATTGATTTTATCCCCGAATCAGAAAAATCTGAAACTTTCAAGGCGCTAGAAAAAATCAAAAAAGGTGAAAAAATAGTGGCCATGAAAACAAGGAGGGTTACCAAAGATGATAAAATTATGGATGTCTCTTTGAGTGTTTCGGAGGTTTTGGATGATGATGGAAAAAGCACTGGGAATGTTGTTATTCTTCGGGATGAGACTGCCAATAGAGAAACGGAAAAAAATTTAGAACAATCGGAAAAAAGGAACCGGGCGGTATTGGAAGCAAACCCGGATCCCATGGTTCTTTATGATATGGATGGTAAGGTATTTTATTTTAATCCGGCCTTTACCCGAATTTTTGGATGGCCCCTGGATGAACTTCGGGGGAAAAAACTGGATCGTTTTGTACCGGAAAAAAACTGGCCGGAAACCAAGATGATGATCCAAAAATTGTTGTCAGGTGAAACATTTTCCAGCATTGAAAGCCGCCGATATACCAAGACAGGCGATGAAATTCCCGTGAGCATCAGTGCGGCACTTTATAAGGGAATAGAAGGGGAGACACTGGGTAGCGTCATCAACTTGAGAGATATCTCCAGTATAAAAACCAGTGAGAAGGAACTGAAGAGAGCAATCGAGGTTGCGGAGTTGGCCAATAAAGCCAAGAGTGAATTTCTGGCCAACATGAGCCATGAAATCCGCACCCCGATGAATGGGGTGATCGGGATGACGGAACTCCTGCTCACAACAGGTTTAAAAGCGGAGCAGAAAGAGTATGCTGAAATCGTACGTACAAGCGCCAATTCGCTTCTGAATGTGATCAACGATATATTGGATGTTTCAAAAATTGAAGCAGGAAAACTGGAAATTGAGGATATTTCTTTTAATTTAAGAGCCCTGCTGGAGGAAATCACTGATATTTTATCACCCAGACTACAGGAGAATAATTTGGAGCTGGCCGTTCTCATTGATGAAAACGTATATGCTTGTTTAATCGGAGATCCGGGCAGAATCCGGCAGGTCATCCTGAATCTGACAGGGAACTCAATAAAATTTACCAAGCAGGGCAGTATCAAAATTCAGGTAAAGGTTACCCAGGAAACCGACAGCCATACAATGCTTTTTGTTTCAGTTCAGGATACGGGAATCGGAATATCGCCCCAAAATCAGGAACGGCTGTTTCAATCCTTTTCACAGGTTGATGCCTCCACAACTCGGAAATATGGAGGGACCGGTCTTGGTCTGTCTATTTCCAAGCAACTCGTAGAAATGATGGGTGGTGAGATCGGTGTTGAAAGTGAAGAAGGAAAAGGTGCAACCTTCTGGTTTTCCATGAAACTGAAAAAACAAAAAGTAAAAGAAAAGGATATTGATCTCCTAACAAAATCGCTCCAGGGAAAACGAATACTGGTTGTGTGTGATAATCCGATCAGCCATGAGGTGATTTTCTCTATTCTTAAATCCTTAGGTTGTCATCTGCACTCTGCCAAGAGTTCGGATGAGGCGATGCGACTGCTTGGGTTGGCGGTTGAAACCAATGGGCCGTTCGATATCGCACTCATTGATCAAATGATGCCGATAACGGATGGTATGCGGCTTGGGAAAATAGTACGGGATGATCAACGTTTCAAGGGTTTACTTCTGGTAATGATAACCAACTGCGGGATGCGCGGGGATGCGCGGAAAGCGGAATCGGCCGGCTTCAGCGCCTATATTTCAAAACCCATCAAACACTCCCAGTTGGTTGCATGTCTTTTGAAACTTCTGGGAAACCAGGAAGAAACCGATCATGAGGGTAATAAAAAAGCATTGGTTACTCGTCATTCGCTTGATGAAGACAGACTGCACAACGTAAAAATTCTCCTGGCTGAGGATAATCCGATTAATAGCAAATTGGCCATTTTATTATTGGAAAAAATGGGATTTCACGTCACGGCAGTTAAAAATGGAATCGAAGCGATTGAACGGTTGGAAAAATCGGAATATCATATTGTATTGATGGATGTTCAAATGCCGGAAATGGATGGGTTTGAAGCCACGAGAAGAATTCGATCGAAAGATTCAAAGGTTATCAATACAAGCATTCCTATTATTGCGATGACCGCCCATGCCATGAAAGGTGACCGGGAAAAATGCTTCCAAAACGGCATGGACGACTACATCACCAAACCTATCAGCTCACAACAGATATTTGAAGCAATCAAAAGACAAATCAATCGAGTAGAAAGGTAAAACCGTTGTCCATTCCATAAATAAACAATTTTCTAAAAGGGAAGTAATTGAAACTATTCTTACTATCTCAATACCTTTGATGATTTTTGTTTGCATCCGTGACGATATCTTTTCAATATCCTTCACCGCTCTTGGTTTAAATTGTACTTCATATTTCTTATTTCATATTTTTTCGAACCAAATTTATAGATCATAATTTATAAGTGACCGCCAAGCTCAGCCGAGGAAGTCCGCGTCTCGGGCCTGACATCGGCTGAAGCGACATTATGTGCCTTTTACTATCTTTTTGTTCTTGTTCTTCGGTTTTGGCGCAGGCAACTCTTGTTCTGTAAGTACAATCAATTCGCTCAACCATTCTTTATCCTCAAGCTGATCCTCAATGAGAAAAGATAGCTTGGCCCCTGGATAGGCAGGAGCCTCAACAACATTACCAATAAAAGATCTACCCGCTTCCGTTTGTTTTACGAATAGCTGGTCATCGCAGACCAAAGCAACGACTTTATCATTAGAGTATATTGCGTATTCGCCAAACATTTTTTTATATCTGATTGATCCTGCATTCCCAATCTGATCGACAATGAACTGGACAAAATTTATATCAGATGCCATTTGCTTAATTTCCTAATTGTAACAAACATAACGAAAAAATCATCGGTGAGCGTAGCGAATCCGCTGAATTGTCTGGTTGACTGTTTCATTTTCCAGCTTCGACCAAAGTTCCATTGAGGAACTTGTGAATAATACTTGATACATAAGTCTGATAGGGCAAACCTTCCTTAACAGCTTTTCTCTGAAGCTCAATGAGATCTCTTTCAGAAATTCGTATATTCAGCCTTTTATCCTTTCGTAAAGTATTACGGGCATAGGCAACCAACTCCTTTTTTCTTTTCGAAAGGTTTGTAACGGGGATCCATTCACCTTTCTCAAAGCTATCAAGTATTTCCTTTTCTTCTTTTGCCAGTTTAATCTTCATATTTTTCTCCAAAATACCGTCGTGTCGCCTTCCTGCTTGGGATTATGGTTTTCAGAAATAACTCTTCATCATTTTCAACATAAGGTACAAGGTAGGCGTAATTGTTAAAAGCAATAATCATGATTCGCTGTCCGGGGTATTCCTGTTGGTTTGGATGCAGATAATCATCTAATATTTCTCCCCTTTCAATGTAAAAAACAACATCTTCAAAACAGATGCCTCGTGACGCACTAAGCGCCATGCTTTTTTCTGTATTCCAGTTTATGCTTTTCATTTGTTTTAAACAATTATCACATTGTGTGCATATTGGCAACAGATTTATATTTTCACATTTTGCAGCCAACAACCAAAATAAGGTACCGACGCGCTGGATGTGAAACTTTTAAGCAATGTTCGCACGGAGGTCACCTTGCGTTAGGTAGCCAGCTTGAGAGCATAAAAACGGGTGTATGGTAAATGGTTGTTGTTGTAAGGCGAAATCTCGACGAATCCAAGCCGATGATAGAGAGCCTAAGCCGATGCCATACGGGGTGAGTGTCCAAGCGAAGTTCACTGTAGCCGGCTTGATACCTGTTGAAATTACAATAAGGAATATTGCATTTTTTTCATGCTTTTATTTCTTTGGTTATAACGACAAGTTCACCGGGAAGCCCGTTTTTTGGGCGATCCGGTGGAACGTTTTGTTGGGCGTGTTGTTTTATGAGCAATATCAATAAGAGAGAGAAGAGCATTATTAACCGCCTCCTCGTTAGGGAATGCCTCAGCAACTTCCGGTCTTAGGACAATTATATTAGAGGATTCTTTCATGCGCTTTGCGTACTTACCCCGCACAAGGCCACCGGGAAAATCGGAACGTTTATACTCCGCCCGTAATTCGTCTTTGTCTGGTTTTTTATCCTTCTTCATAGAGTTCTTTTTCTCCTTTGCTCGCTTTACGGGCACTTATAATTCGAATTGTTTGATCTTTCTCAGTGTGAGACACCACTACAAGCCGACCTTTTTCTGAAACACCAAAGGTGACATACCGTTCTTCAGTCAATGAGTGATCAGGATCGGCACCGGTCGCAGCCATGGGGTCGCCCAATGCGGTTGCTGCCTCCTCAAACGAGACTCCGTGTTTCTCAAGATTGGATTTTGCCTTTTTGGGGTCCCATTCGATTTTCATGTTTTGAATTATACCATATTCTTGGATTTATGCTCGGAATTTTTAGTCGAGCACGCCCAACACCCGGCATGTGGCGCGGCGGCTTCTTGCCGTCGCTCACAATGCCGTTGTTATGCCTTAAATTTTATTTTACCATTCATAGACTCTTATAAATTGTCCGACATCTTCTACAAACATCATTGGATAGTCGCTTTGAACCGCTGAAATTGGAACATATAACAACGGTGTTTTCCCTGTTTTTATTTTTTTAATCATTGCTTGAATTATTTTAGTTTCCTCATCGTCTGCTAAATTAGTTTTTTCTTTTAGATGTTTTCGAGCTACATAATGAATAGAACCAGAATTTGATTCCTTTAAAGAATGAGGGTTAGCGCTTAAATCAGTTATGATAACTAATCGGTCTAAAATATCATGGTAGTAATATTGCCGTTTACATTCCATATACCCACGGCATTCATCGTTGACATAGCCTTCATCATTAAAAAATGCATCAAGCCAAGTATCGTCCGATTTGTGTGTAAATATTTTTTTGTTTTTTGAATATATTTCAAGAGTCCATGAAAAAGGCTGTTTAAAACTCTTCCCGGTGATATAAAGAATTATTTTGTCACTGACGCCATCGCCAGTGATATCAACGTTTTTTGTCAAAACCTCATCTATTTTCTCATTCAAATTAATAGTCTGCTGAGCATTTAAACTCCCGCAAAAAAAGAATGTAAATACTAAAATTTGTAGACAACGCAATTTCATATTATTCCTTTATTGAAAGGCATAACCATTTATTCATAGGTCAATTTGCCCTGGGCTTTTCAGGCATTTTTGCCCTAATATTTTCCTCTGAAACTTTCGTAATAAATCGTCTGAAAAATAGGTGCTGTTTCACTTGAGACGGCCCGATTACCGGAACCCGAATCCTCTTATGATAAAGATTTACAATCAGAATCATTTTATATAAATGATGTCAACACAAAATACTGGAGGGGGTGCGATTAAGAAGCGCTGGATTTCATTCTCACGATGAAAAGCGCATCGCCTTGTTTGCGTGTCCGGTTTTCTCCGGAATGACCGGCAGCGCTGCTGGCGTTATGCCGGAACTGATCCGGCAATCTGAAGTTTATCCAATGATTTTAATGATACCTTGATGTTTCTGTTGTTTTGGAATGAGTAATTTGATATGTCACACATTATTTTTCTCTTTTTTACCAAGCGATTGTGCAGGATCCTGAAAATTGCCTGGAAAAGATGACCAAACTATTAAAAAAACAACCATCATGATTTGATGGGTATTATTCTGGAGACAACTTATGTACAGGCAATTGCGATTATGTTCTCTTGTATTCCTTGGTATTCTGCTCTTTTTTCATGGCAATGCCTTATCGATGGATAAAAAACAGATTAAAAAATTAAAAGATTTAGCCATGCAGGGAGAACCGAGTGCCCAGAATGAACTGGGTTTGATATACTTTAACGGGGACGGAATACCGGTAAACTATTTTAAGGCAATGAAATGGTTCAAAAAAGCCGCTGAACAAAATGATGCAAAAGCACAGAACAACCTGGGCGTCATGTATCTGAACGGAGATGGCGTGTCCCAGAATTACCAGGAAGCCATGAAATGGTTCAAAAAAGCGGCTGAACAAAATGATGCAAAAGCACAGAACAACCTGGGCGTCATGTATTTGAACGGAGATGGTGTGCCCCAGAATTATCAGGAAGCCATCAAATGGTTTTCAAATGCCGCAGAAAAAGGACATGACAATGCACAATATAATCTTGGCATTGTATATGAAAAAGGCAAGGGAGTTCTTCAGGATCTGACCGAAGCATATGTCTGGTACAGCCTGGCATCGGCTCAGGGACATAAGGATGCAATACACAACCTGTTTGTCATTGAACCCAAATTAACAAGCGAACAGATTGCGGAAAGCCAAAAAAGAGCCGCAGAATTGTGGGAAAAATATACAAATAATTAACCTGTTGTTAGGAAATCACATGGCCTCGCTAAAAAAAATCACCCTCATCATTATTCTTTTCCATCTGTTGTCTGCCACGGCAATGGCAGCCAAAAACCGAATCGCCGTCATGGACTTCCGGGCAGACGGAATCTCCAAGGAAAAAGCCCTTAGAATCTCGGAGCTGATCCGGACGGAAATCGTCAATACCAATGTGTATACGGTCATTGAACGGAATCAGATGGATATGGTATTTAAAGAGCAGGGCATTCAGCAAACCGGCGTTATCAATGATGCCTATGCCATCAAAATGGGTGAGCTGCTGTCTGCTCAGAAAATCCTTATTGGAACAGTGATGCAACTAGGAGATGCCATTATCATCAGCGGCAGGATAGTCGATATTGAAAAAGGAGTCGCTGAATTTGCCGTAAACCAGTCGGCCGCAAATGAAAATCAATTGCTGGAGGCAACCCGGATGTTCTGCAAAAAACTGACCGGAACAAGCAGTCAGACAGCAGAAATATCCGGGATTAAAAAGAAAAAAGCAGTTCCAAAACCTGCCGATGATTCAACAGAAATTGCTGACCAGGAAAGGAAAGCCGTCAGCACTCCGAAAAAAACAAAGACTGAAATCACAGCGGACTCAGCAGACACAGCCCCGAAAACAAGAGCTGCCAGCACAGTGGGCACTGAAAGCACAACCCCGAAAACAAAAGCTGCAAAAAAAGTAAGTAAACCTGCTTCCGCAGATAAAAAACCAGCTGCAAGCACAACAACCGCGAGTACAGCAAATAAAACAACCGCTGCAAGCACAACCGGAGCCGCAAAAGCAGTAAGCCAAACCAGTACACCCATAACCGCAAGCACAACCGGAACAACCATTAAAAAATCATCAAAAACCAGTGCGAATGTAGTTCCTAGTAAACGAGTATACGCCCCTTATGAAGAGATTGAACTGTCCTTTTCCAATTTTCCCGGAAACAATTATGACTGGATATCCATTGCATTACCGGATGAACCGGAAAACTATTATCAAACCTATGCCTATTCAGGTTCAGGATTAACAGAAGGGAAAATTGTCCTGGGGGGACTTGCTCCCGGAAAGTATGAAATCCGATACTACTACAACTATGAAAATGGAAAGTATGACTACTACGTAATGGGTGGAGTTATGGTGTCTGAATAACTTTGTCAGATCATCGATATTCCTTTTCCAGTTGTTGAATCGTTGCGATAATTTCTTCGACTGTTTCCTTGAGTTCCCCGCCCATTTTTACATATTCATTGGGGAAGTCATTTTTCATGAAGAACATTAACGCATAATAGACCGGCTTAAAGCGGTCTTTCAATCCATGAGGATTTTCTTCAAACATTCTCAATGTAAGATGATGCTGTTTTTACCTTGTTTTAACGAGCCCAGATGCCGGTTGGCTATGAGGCATCCGGATTCAATCAACTCCCAGGCTTTCTGAATGATATTTTCCCTGCATAAAAAATTTTCCACCTGACAGGTGGCCTGGCTTGAATTTTTATAACAGCTCCTATTTGACAATTATTTTATTGCTACAAACAAATGGCAATAAAAAATTTGTCGAGTTGTTTCTATTATTATGGACGGTCGAGAATAGCAGAGGTAGAGAAATTTTTCGTTTGTGTAATTTGTTATAAAACATCGAATGGTTGGCTTGCCATGATTCAACATGCTGTTTTCACAAAATTCTTGACTCACAAACCGATTTCAATTACAAGTGGAACCAATAAATGAACAGCAACCTTCAAAAAGAAAAAACAGATTTACTCCGCAGAGCCGTTGAAGTTATCGAAAAAAGCTGCTTGGAACAGATATGGCAGGCCGGATTACGGAGAGACCCAAAAAACTATCATATCACCGTCATGTACCCGCCACTGAAAGCCATGGACCAAATCAGCGAAGGTACCATATTCACAGATTTTCAGAATATCAGCAGGGAATTTGCTCTGTATATTCATATCCCTTTTTGCAGCGGCAGGTGTTCATTCTGCTATTTCCACCAGATTGAAAAACCAAAACCGAAAATCATTCTGGATTATCTGGAAGCCATTAAGAAGGAAATCAGGCTTGTCTCCCAAAAAATCAAAGAACAACTGGATGGCATCACGATTCCATCCATTTTTTTCGGCGGCGGGAGTCCGACGATTTTATCCGGCGACCAGTTTGCGGATTTAATTGAATATATTGAAAAGCAATTCGCCTTCTCCGCGCAGACCGAGATTACCGTTGAAGTTCATCCGGAAATCATCCGGAAAAATGGCAGGGCCTTGCTGAAAAGATATTTCGAGAATCAGGTCAATCGTTTAAATCTCGGTGTCCAGAGCTTTGATGATCAAATCCTCAGGACGACAAACAGGCGGCACACTGCTGCAGACGCTGTTGATGTCTACAACCTGGCAAGAGAAACCGGATTCACGAATGTCAATATCGATCTGCTTTATCCGCTGCCGGATCTCTCGCCCTGGATATGGGAACAGACATTGATTGCAGCGTTTAATCTGAAGCCGGAATCGGTTACAACCTATTTCACGGCAATCCGAAAGCCTTCATCCGTCTATCATCTGCTTCAAAAAGCGCCTGCCAGATTCCCGAATGAATATATGAATCACCTTTTCAGGATCATGACCATCGAAAAGGCCAGGGAGGAAGGATACGATCACCGGCAGTTGATTGACTGGTTTGTCAAACCCAGGAAAGACTTCCATTACAAGCATCAGAAGAACGAAGCCAAAAAAACAGAAGAGATTCAATTGTTGTCTTTCGGCAGCGGTGTTTTTACGTATTTGAATTATCATCAGTATTATAACTTTCCGGATATCCGAAAGTATTGCGCATCTCTCAATGAAAACAAATTACCAATCTGGAGAGGAATCAAACTGACGGAAGAGGAAAGGTTGGCCAGGGCCATGGTTCTCGGAATCAAATCCGGTGATGTGAATATCCGTGAGATTGAAGAACGGTTCAACCAAAAAATAGATGAAAGATATGATTCTCTCTTGTTGAATCTTGAAAAACTTGAATTGCTGGAAAAAACAAACGGGAACATTCGACTCTCAGAAAAAGGTATTCTCTTTGCAGATGAAATCGCAGTCCAGTTTATCACACCCGATATGCAAAATAAATTGCGGCAACAAAATGAATTGATCACATCGGAACAGGAGCTTATTGAAAACTATAACTTCATGTATGACATGAGCGAACTGAATTTTTTAAAATGATGAGCCCGGAATTAATCTATGAATTTTCGAATGATCCGAATCTGCTGGCCCCGTATTATCGGATTCGGGAGGAGTGTTATAAAGAGGTTTGGGGACTGAAGATTTTTTCCGGTGCGGAAGATGAATTTGATCGAAGAGGACATATCCTGATTGTCAGAAATGGGAACGAAGTTGTCGGTGGAGGGCGTCTTGTGTTAAGATCTGCTTTTTCTTCAAACCGATTGCCTATGGAAACGGAAAACTTCCTGCTGCACAAAGTACTACCCCTGACGGAAAATGAAAATGCAATTTTTGGAGAAATCGGTCGAATCGCGATTATCCCGGAATACAGGGGAAAGAAAACCGCTAAAATTGGTTTTTATCTGGTTCTTCAGGCGCAATTGCATCATTGTCGCTATCTCACAACCGTTGCACCAAAAGGGCAGGCAGAAAAATACCGGGATATCGCCGGGCAGTTTGGTGTTAAAATTCAGATTTTTGAGGACGTGGCGATTGCAGACCATCCCTACTACAACAATATCGATATGAAGCTGCTGTTATGCGATTTAACAAACATACCGGACGTGAGCGGTTTTCTTGTAACTGAATAGGATCGTTTCTTGATTATTTTTTTCATTGTGCGTGATCGGCCTGGGCATGGCATTCCAGATTCATGCCGCAACAACCATTCCTGTAATCATGGGCATACTGGCCCTTATGGGTCTGGGATTCAGCCTGTTTTCTTCCCCCAACACCACTGCCATCATGGGTAGTGTAACTCCCCGCCATTACGGCATTGCATCCGGTTTCATGGCCACCATGCGAACCCTTGGCATGCTGGGCTGCATGACGGTCATTACATTGATCTTCCATTATTTTATGGGGGATCAACCCGTGAATGATCAAACCCGAAACGCTTTTCTGAAAAGCATGCATGTCAGCATGATTATCTTCTGCGGCCTCTGTGTGGTAGGCGTATTCTTTTCTATGGGGCGTTTGAAGATAAAAACCGTTTCTTTGAAACAAAGATAATTCTACTCATCTGTATTGACAACAATCAATTGAAAATATACTGCTTACTAAAACAGCAGTGAAATTTTCCGCTTCCCTAAAAAAAATGAAAAGAATCAAGCAAATTATGATTATTCCGTTTTTAATGCTATTGTTATACGGCTGTACTGCCGTTACGGATGATGATCAGACAGATTCGGATTTTAAAGATTTTCAATGGACAATGATCAATGTAAACAGCGGCCCTCAGGGAGATGCTCATCTGATTCATATTCGGAACGGAAAAACCATTTTAATTGACACTGGATATCCGGAAAGAGCAGAAACAGACTTGATTCCTTATCTTATTGAGAAACATATTCAAAATATTGATATTCTATTTATCAGCCATCCCCATATCGATCATTATGGGGGTATCATTCCCTTATTGAATCATGGAATAAATATAAAAGTCGTATATTTTAATATCCCAACAGAAGAGAGATGTAATGAAGAAAATTGGGGCTGCAATGCAAACGATCTTCTTGAGATAAGACAAAATTTGGAAACACATGCAATTCCAATCCATGAAGCCAAACAAGGTATGTTTTTTGATTTGGGGAATCATTCCTCAATAGAAATTTTATATGCATTTCACCGAGAGAATGCTCCTGTTGAGGGTATTGATTTGAATGATGAGTCCTTGATCATGTTGGTACACCATCAACAGTATCGATTCCTGTTTACCGGAGACCTTAACAATGCAATAGGGCAATATCTGGCAGAAAACGGACAAAACCTGCAAGCAGATATCCTGAAGGTTCCTCATCATGGTACAGTCGGTATTGCGCCGATTGACTTTTTTCAAATGGTTGATCCGCTATACGTTCTAATTCCGTCGCCCCTGGAGCTTTGGTGTTCTGAACGAAGTTCTCAAGTTCGGAATTGGGTGACAGAAAATACAATTCCAGCCTATGTGAATGGTTATCATGGAAATGTCACCGTTTACGCCGACAATGGGGAATTATGGATACAAACAGAATACGGCGATATAAACGATCCAACATGCATTGAAAAGTAGTATCTGAAAAAAGTATGACCTGGACGGTACATTATTTCCGAAACGGAAATGAACAAAGACAATAACACTGAAGAGCATCACCTTATCCGAAATCTTTCCTGATAGCACCGAAAAAGCATTCGGGATTTCCGTTAAGACTCATGAACAACGACACGTTATGACGAAATAGGTATTTTTCGATTGTCCGTTCATGTCCTGTTGTACACATAACCCTTGACATCAACAAATCCGCAGTTTACAAATAATATGACAATGCAATACGTTATTCAACATTATCGAATATAATTATTACTACTATTATATTGGTTATGATGGAAATTCCCGATGAAAAAAAGCGGTTTTGCATTTTTGGTGCCGGTAGTATCGGATGTTACCTGGGAGGACGTCTGGCCGCGGCGGGATGTAGCGTGACCTTTATCGGCAGAAAGCGTATCCGTGATGAATTGCGGCACAGCGGTCTCTGCCTGACAGACTTCACTGGCACAAAAATCCATGTTCCGCCGGACGGTTTTTGTTTTGAGACCGAAGCGGATGCCGCCGGTGAAGCAGATCTGGTGCTTGTAACAGTCAAGTCGGCTGGGACATTGGAGGCCGGACAGACACTCGCATCCGTGTTGAATGGCGATACTGTTGTCGTGAGTTTCCAGAATGGTGTGAGCAATACCGGATGGCTCCGCGACTCTCTGCCGCATCAAACCGTTCTGGCCGGTATGGTAGGGTTTAACGTTCTGAACCGCGGCATGGGGCGTTTTCATCAAGGATCAGAAGGCGGACTGGAAGTAGAGCAGCATCCGGACTTTGCACCGGTTAGCCCTGTTTTTGCCCGGGCGGGTTTTCCTGTAAAACAGCGCAAGGACATGCTGTCCGTTCAGTGGGCCAAACTCCTCATCAACCTGAACAACCCGGTTAATGCGCTTTCCAATTTGCCGCTCAAGGATCAACTTTCACAACGCCCGTTCCGGCAATGCTTCTCTATGGCACAGAAGGAAGCATTGGCAATCATGGATGTCGCGGGCATCCGGCCTGCAAAGCTGACGCCGGTTCCTCCGCGCTGGATTCCCGGCTTTCTCAATCTTCCCGACAGGCTGTTCCAGATTTTGGCCGGCAAAATGCTGGCCATCGATCCTCTGGCCAGATCCTCCATGTGGGAGGACCTGGAAGCCGAACGAATAACCGAGATTGACTACCTCAACGGAGAGATCGTTCATCTTGCCGAAAAACTTGGACAATCGGCGCCTGTGAATTCAAGACTGATTGCGCTGATTCGGGATGCGGAAGCCGGCGGAAATCGAACCTGGTCCGGCGATGCTCTACACAACGAATTGGATAGAGCCAGGCAAGTATCATAACGGCCATGAACTCAAAATGTTTCAATGCCCCCCCAGAGAACTCATGAATTTCATGATCTCTTTCTGAACGGCTTTTTCTTCCTCTCCAAGTGTAAAAAAACATTTTGTGCCGTTGGGATTGAAACATCCGTTGCAGGCGATACATTCAGCATCCCGGTCGTCACCTTCCATCCATCGTTTGACCAGTCCCGGTTCCCGAATCAAGGGACGGGACATGGATATGGCCGCGATATCGGTTTCGGAAAGAATCTGATCAATGGTATCTATGCTTCGGAGTCCTCCTACCAGAATAACGGAAGCATCGACTTCTGTTGCCAACTGCTTTGCATGTTCAAGATGGTAGGCGGCATGCTTTTTGGACCGGGAAGGCAGATACTTTCCGGAAAGGGTTCCCCCGCTCACTTCAATGGCATCGATTCCGTTCCTGGCCAGTTCTTTTGCGATAATTAGAAAATCATCCGGATTTAACCCCTGTCCGGCTGGATGGAAATCAGAGCAGTTCAGCTTGATCCATACCGGATAATTTTTTCCGCATCTTTTTTTGATTTCATGTAAAATCTCCAGAATGATGCGGGAGTTCTTCAGCGGGTTTCCGCCATATGCATCGGTTCGTTTGTTGCAGACTGGGCTTACGAACTGACTGAGGAGATATCCGTGGGCTGCATGAATCTGCACGCCATCGAAACCGGCTTTCTGCGTTCTATCGGCAGCTTCGCCAAACTCTGTAACCAGATCATGAATCTGATCCTCTGTAAAAGGAACGGGTTTGATTCCGCTGATGGAATCGACCACATCGGAAGGACCATACACCGGGCCCCTTGCCGGCGCAAACAGTTGCACTCCGGCATGGTTGAGCTGAGCCACAATTTTTGTACCATGTTCATGTATGGTTTGGGCCAGTTTCTCCATGCCCGGTATAGCGGCATCATCCGTGATCACCACGGTTCCTTTTGCAGGATTGTCGGTCTTTGAAACACAGAAATAACCGGTGATGATCAATCCGACTTCTCCTTCTGCAAGCTCGCGGTGCATATCCAGGATCCGGTCGCTGACCTTTTTATCCTTTGCCGTTCCTTCAAAGGTGGCGGATCGAACCATTCTGTTTTTCACTTCAATCCCGCCGACCGTCGCCTGTTCAAAAGCTTTCTTTGCTGCCATTTTATTCTCCTTCCTCCTGTCTGGTTACGGATGATCTTTCAAAATCGATCCGGCAATCATGCTCAATGGTAGATAAAAGGCCGTATCAGAACCTTCATATTTTGATGATTTTTTAAATCAAACTGTTCAAAGGTCTGCTGAACCTTCTCCAACTGAATTTCACTGGTGACAAGGGCTTCGATGTCTATTTTTCTTTTTGACAGAAAATGGATCCTTGCCCATACAGCACATAACACTCCGATAGGGCCGCCGCCGGTAATCAGGACAGAATCCCCGATCCGGATATCGGCAAGCGTAACCGCATGCAACGCCACAGAAGCCGGCTCAATCAGGGCTGCTTCCCTGTCGCTGACCGTATCCGGCAATTTCCGGACCATGTCCGGCCGGATAGAGATATATTCCGCGTAGGCTCCCGGACTGTTGTTTCCGGGATTCGGCATTTTCAAACCATTCAGACAAATATTCTGATGACCGGTCATACAGTTTTTACAGACCCCGCACGGATTGATGGGCAACGCAGTCACCCGCTCCCCTTTTTTCAGATCCAGCCGGTTACCCGGATCATGAACCATGCCGCAAAACTCATGACCCATGATGAGACCCGGCAGACCATCCATGCCCACGCCCAGTTCCCAGTAATGCAGGTCTGAACCACATATGCCGCATGCAGTTACTCTGATCATAATATTGTTCCCATCAGGCTCCGGATTCTTCACATGGATCAGATCCAGTTTTTTCGGTCCGGACAGTACGACAGCTCGCATGGTATCGCTCCTGCTTTTATGATTAGTTGATCTTTTCCATTCGGCAAAAAGGTAATGATTGCTGAACATTTGTTAAGTTTATTTTAACATTATTTCAAATAGATGAAAAATTCAATATACTTTTTTCATAAACACCAACCCCCTTGTTCTTCAGGGTCTGAATCGAGGACAGACGACAGAAACAATTCACTTTATTCTGGTTGCAGTTCATCCTGAAAACCGTTACTATCTGTTCAAAAAAGAACATGATCATGACTTTTTGAACAATCCGGTGAATCTCTGCCGTCAATGGGTTGAACATACAACACGGGCTTTATACAAAATGGACGAAAATGAAAGATCGATAAAACCGATTCTGGTGACCGGTGCTACGGGGTATGTGGGTGGACGGCTTGTTCCGCTGCTTCTGGGGAGCGGTTATCATGTCCGCGCCATGAGCCGATCCCTTCAGAAGCTTCAGGCAAGACCTTGGGCCAATCACCCCCATGCAGAACTGATCAAGGCAGATGCCCTGGATGCGGAATCACTGAGCCGTGCAGTCCGGGGATGCCGGGCCATCTATTATCTGGTGCACTCCATGAATTCGGAAACCGCTTCGTTTGCGGAAACCGACCGCCGCGCTGCTCAAAACATGGTCGAGGCTGCTTCCAAAGAAGGTGTGGAACGGATGATCTACCTGGGCGGGTTGGGGGAAACGAATCAGGCCAAACTCAGCCGGCACCTTCGGTCGCGCCATGAGGTCGCCGCCATTCTGCAGGCAGGGAAGGTTCCCACAACTGTGCTTCGGGCAGCCGTGATACTGGGTTCCGGCAGTGTATCTTTTGAAATCATGCGATATCTGGTGGAACGGCTCCCGGTCATGATTACACCCAAATGGGTCAATACCCTGAATCAACCCATCGCCATTCGCAATGTGCTGTTTTATCTGCGGGGATGCCTGGAAACCGATGAGGTTCTATCGCAATCCTTTGACATCGGCGGTCCTGATATTCTGACATACCGGGAACTTTTCGACATTTATGCCGAAGAAGCAGGTCTGCCCAAGCGACGGATCATTCCCATCCCCTTGCTTTCCCTGGTACTGAGCTCCTACTGGCTCCATTTTATTACACCTGTCCCCTCCCCCATTGCCCGTTCGCTGGCTGCCGGCCTGCGCAATGAAGTGATCTGTCACGACCACCGCATCCGGAAGATCATTCCGCAACCATTAATTTCCTGCCGGGAGGCGATTCAGATCGCCCTCGAAAGAATCCGGGAGAACCGCGTGGATACCTGCTGGTCTGACGCCGGATGTCTGGCACCGCCGGAGTGGGTCTATTGCGGGGACGAGGCCTATAGCGGAGGAGATGTCCTCCAGTGTGCCTACCGGGTCCGGTTGTCTGGTTACCCGGAAGACATATGGCATTATATTATCCGGATTGGCGGTAACGAAGGATGGTATTTCGGATCAATGCTATGGCGGCTGCGGGGGCTTCTGGATCGATGGATCGGCGGAGTCGGGTTGCAGCGCGGTCGTCGTGACCCCGATCAGCTTAGGGTCGGGGATGCTCTCGATTTCTGGCGTGTCCTGGAGGCCAATCCCCCCAATCGTCTGCTGCTGCTGGCCGAAATGAAATCTCCTGGCGATGCGCTTCTGGACATCCGTATCGACTCTCCGGAAACTGAAGTCGTGGAGTTGCAGTTGATCGCCCGTTTTCTTCCTTCCGGGCTGGGCGGACTGATCTACTGGTACACCCTTTATCCCTTTCATTCTTGGTTATTCTGCGGCATGCTTCGATCCATTGCACGAAATGCCGGAAAAACCGTTCTGACTCCTCCCCATCGTTTCTCTCCGCATACCGGCCCAATATGTGAACTAGACCCGTCTCAACAATAATCATGGAAGCGGATGATTAAAAACTGACCCATCCCTTGATACTGATGTACGGCGTCACTTCACCTTCATCCTCATCTTCATCATCCTCATCTTCCAACCGCTGATCCGGTGCATAGACGACTCCCAGCCCAGGAGCAAACTGTAAATACCGGAAAAGCGTCATGGATAAATTTACTTCCGTCCCGACAGCATCGAGCCATTCCAGATCATCTCCGCGACCCAGTTCATCCCATGTTCTTCCGCCCTCATAATAGACTTCACCGTGAATCTGCTGAAAATAGGAAGGAAACCGGTTGCCTACCCCTTTTGAAAAAGAAACGATGGGGAACCGGTAAGAGGCAATGGCGCTGGTGATCTCTTCTCCAACCTGATAGTTCTCCGAATATCCCCGGATTCCATGTGTCCGGGAAATGCCAAAGGTATCGCTGGTAAATAAAGACGTTCCCGGACTTCCTCCCAATCCGAAATATCCCTGGGCAAATTGGTCCCCGTCTCCATATCCATAGAATCCCGAAAGCATCAGCACATGATTGTGCAGCCATGGCATGGAAACATATTCTCTCCATTCGGATGTGAACAATCTCCGGTAGTACCCGCCGCCCAAGGTTTCATCCGAGAGACTGGCGGCAATGGTGATATAACGGCCGTCCTCTATGGAGCTGCTGCTTTTGAATGCGGTTCCGTCAAAGTATAAAATCCTTGCCCACAGATCGCCCTCATCTTCCTCTGTCGGATAAACAGATAATCTCCGGTTCCGGTAATCCTGATCAGTCTCTTCCACAACCTCTCTTTTTGAAAACGCATACCCGCATCGAAACAGGATCTGCCGGTCAAGCTTGATATAGGGGAATTCAATCGCAGCGCCTGCCCCATAGATATCCTCGGTATAGTCAAACTGTGCCCCTGTATTCCGATCGATCAGCAGATCCGAATAATTTTCCTGATCCGCAGCTGCATAGAGATGAATCTGGGGATAGATACCGCTGTAAGTATACTGAAACGTTCCCAGAACCGATTCATGTTCAAATTCATATCCAGCAGAAGCCTTCAGGCTCTGATAACCGGTGGGATCTGAAAAAGACACCCCCAACCCGCTCCGGAGTCCGAATGAATCCGCCTCCAGCCAGGGCGACCAGTAGTCCGGCTGAATTCCGATAAAGGAATTGTAGGAATCCGATGTACCTTTGGAAGTGGTTTTTTCTGCTTGCTTTTGGATTTCCGTGATATCTTTGCCGAGAAATTTCTTGATCTTTCCGCTTTCCCATGAGGGCCCGATTTTCGGCAGGGCATTGATGTCAAACCCGATTATTGGATAGGGAATCCTTGTCAAGTATGGCCCCTTGGAATCAAAGCCCACTGCGGCAATCTGATTTCCATCTTCGGACACAACCGGAGAAATCAGTCCTCCGGTAACATGGGTCAGGGAAAAAGGAATTGAATCTTTTTTTGCCTCCACCGCATAAAGATTGTATACACCATTCAGATCGCTGCTGAACACCAGCAGGTCTTTTACAGGGTGCCAGTCGGGTGTCAATATCTGCCGCCGGCTCTGATAGATGGTCTCGCGGGTATTGCTTTCCAAGTGAAAAACCTGTAACCCATATCCGTCCGAACCGGTCTCTGTATAAACAATCCGGTTCCCGTCCGGAGAAAACTTCGGCGTGGAAAGGATATGAAACAGGGGGGCACTTTCAAGAATTCTTTCCGGGCCTGCATTGCCATCCTCATCCAGTTCCAGAAGCACAAGATGGCTTGTTCCGCTTCGCTGACTTACGGCTGCAATTTTTTTCCCGTCGGAAGAGAGATCGATTGAAACATATCGCCCCTGATCCGTAATCCGCCTGTCTTTTCCTTCCTGAATATCATACCTCCGGATTTCAGACCAGAAATTCTCGTTCTTCTGCAATTCCAGAGCTGTATAGTAAAGATACCGGCCATCGGACGAAACCGACAGACTTCCATATTCGGAAGTGGATCGTGTGCCGGAAATTTTTTCCGTTTCCTTTGTCTTTGGATCATAGGCATACAGGGTATCCCTGTCCTCGGGTTCCATTCCCAGAAAGAATATCCGGTCTCCTGCGAATACAGGATGGTAGACCGATATCTCGGGAGACGTCAGCCGGATGTTTTCAGTCGGCGTGTAGGTGTGGAGATGCTCCAGTTTTTCATTCTGGTCCTCGGTTTCTTTGGCCAGCATCTCCTGGGCCAGCTCCCATGCGCATTTGCCCGTTGTATTATAAGTCGGAGAATCCAGATTAAACAGAAACGATTTTCCCAGGTTCTGCACTTGATCGCCAACCGCGTTCTCTCCCGGGCCGTTCTCATACAGGTATTGGAAATACTTCATTCCATACAGATATGCCCCATCACCATACGGCCAGTAGGGTATCTCCAGATACCATCTTGAATAGGGAAGCAGTTGGTCATCCCGTACCGCACACCGGAAAAGCATATCCGCATAGGTTGATCTTCCCCTTCCCGGCGGGCAGAACTCTGTTTCAGACCAGATCGCCATGCCTTCAAGGAACCATCTCGGCGATAACTGCACAGGGGAGGAAGTGAACAAAAACAATCCCATGGAAACAAGATCCGTCGGCTCGACTTTTCCAAACACCTTTGAAAAATATTTGCTGTATCCGAGCCGCATATCCGTACTGATCAGATGGGTCAGTTCATGATAGACTGTCCGCCGAATATAATTTCCATCCTGAAAAATCGATGTTCCCGGTGTCGGACCGGCAATATACAATGATATGACATTATGGGGTATGGTTGAAGACCATCCATTATGGGTATCAAATCCATCCTGGAGTAACACCGTTGTTCTGCCGGAGGGCCGCCAGTTAAAAATCGGCGTCAAAACCGCATATGCCTCTTCAAAATAGGCGGCAATCAGCGGAACGGTTGCTTCCAGGGGTTGCTGATAGATAAATCGGAAATGCGCTGTTTCTCTTTCCAGAGCCTTTTCATGAATCGGGAACCGGGGTACATCATAAGCAACGGATTGACCCTGAAATATCATACTTACGATGAAAAACATAACCATGAAAAAGAACAACCGTTTCCCACAGAAATTAACCATACGATAATTCCCCGCAAATCTGGTTCTTGATATATGATGTTTCCGTCATATCATCCGCCGAAGGTGAAGGGCAGATGAAAAAGACAACCTTCGTTTTTTGCAAAAAAGTATAAATGGATAATCCGGCCAAGTCAACCATGCCTGACCCCGCTTTGTAATAAATTCTGTTTCATTGGATCATGGATAAAGGATGGAATCTGTGATATGAATAAAAAATGGTGTCAACATGAAAATAGCCGTTATCTCCGATATCCATGGGAATCTGGAAGCCTTGACCCGTGTGCTGGAAGATATCCATCTGCAACAGGTAGATTTCATTATCTCTCTGGGAGACAATATCAGTTATGGTGCGGACTCTGAAACCGTTATTCAGCAGATCCAGACACATGACATCATCTCCATCCTGGGGAATCATGAACTTGCCGTTATGGATTCAAAGGTGCGGAACTGGTTTACAAAAGATGCTAAGGAGGCCCTGAATCAGGTACTGGAAACCCTGTCAGCGGATTCCATACAATATATCCATGGCCTGCAAATCAATTTCAGCATGGCGGACTGTCTTTTCGTACATGGATTTCCCCCTGACTCGGCCAGGCTCTATCTGTTTCAGATCCGTGACGCACAACTGCTCCAAACCTTCCGTGATATGGAGGAACCTATCTGCTTTGTCGGCCACACCCATAAGCTCCGTCTGGTCTGTTCGGACAAAGACCGGATTGATTCCCAGCCACTTCAGAACAGGATCATTCAATTAAACAGAGATCAGAAGTATATCATCAATGCCGGAAGTGTGGGCCAGCCAAGAGATGGAGATCCAAATGCAAAATACCTGATCTGGGATACAGCGGCTTATCAGCTTGAAACCCGATCGATTCCCTATGATATTTCAACCGCAGTCAAAAAGATCATCGCTGCCGATATTCCGGAAAAATTTGCCCGCTGTCTGGAGGGAACACAATCATAGGCTGCATACCGATCTGACATAAAATAATCCATGACGTCTCCGGACATCACCAATGAATACGAGACTAAAAAATGCGTATGGGAATAATCAGATTAAAAAAACTGTTGATTTTTTGAGGAACTTGTCTTACAATGTAAGACATGAAAATAAATACCCTTACCATAAGATTGGATGATGATCTGAACAAGCTGCTGACCAAGGCTGTTCGTCAGTCAGGCAAAAACAGAAGTGAAGTGGCGAGAGAAGCACTCAGACGACAGTTGCGCATCACGCAATTCGAGGCTTTGCGGCGCAAAATAATGCCGTTTGCGGAAGCGCGAGGATACCTGACTGATGAGGATATCTTCCAGGACGTTTCATGAGGGTACTGTTGGATACAAACGTTCTTGCAAGTGCTACGGCTACCAGAGGCCTATGTGCAGACGTTCTCCGAGAGGTGCTGGCTGAGCATGAACTGATTGTCTGTCCCCAAATCATATCGGAACTGCGCCGGGTTCTCAAGGAAAAGTTTGGTGTTTCAACAGATATTATAAATGATTTCATTTGGTTGATCCAGCAGGACGCCATCCATGCAAGTTCAAAACATCTGCCCGATATCAAACTGAAGGATCTTGACGATCTTGGAATTTTAGCTGCCGCTCAGGACGGCGGCGCAAAAATCCTTGTCACCGGTGACAAGGAGCTTCAAGAACTTGGCGAGATTTCAGGCATCCGCATCATGTCTCCAAGGCAATTCTGGTGTGCACTGACATCCCGAAAAGAGACAGATGGTGATGCCTAACATCACCGGACATCAGCAAACCCATTCTAAAAAATGAACTTGTTGATGTTTGATCTTTTTCCGCTTATCTCTGGCTTGATTTTAGCAGATACTCATCAATGAAAATATAAATTTTGGGCATACCGCACCTTATGATCAGAGAAAGATGATTTGTGTGCGTTGCCAATTTATTAACTATTTCAACTGGATAAATCTTCATGGTCGCCGCATGGTCTTTCATAGAGAGTGTCAACCGATTTTACAGACTGTCAATCCACCGGACACCGTTCCACAAGATGCGTCCTTCCTGCATTGGTGACGTCCAGTCAGGCATGTGTCGGTTTCTGTCCGGAGCAATGCATCAGCCTTGCCCGGTTTTTGCAATATGTGAATTCCCAAGGTGTAATCCATGAGAGTGCAACTATACAAACGCATCTTTCTGAACTTCGTGCTGGTCATCGCCCTCTTCGGGTTGCTGGCCGGGGCCGTAGGGGCCTTTCTGATTAACCGTTCAACGGTAAACGAAGCTCAGCGAAGAGTGAGCTTAGATCTGCGCTCGGCATGGAGCGTCGTGCAGAGCGAATTGGACGGTCTGGAACTTTTTTTGGGAGCATTGAGCGGCGGCAAGCGAGTACAGGAGGCATTCCAACAACCAGCAGCCGAAGGAATTCGGGCGATGCTGGAACTGGCACGCCGCCAGGGCCGATGCGACTTTCTCAGCCTCACCGACACCAAAGGACGCGTTATCCTGCGTACCCTTGCCCCTTACCACACCGGTGACTACCTTACCCAGGACCCATTCATGGTTCGGGCGCTCAAAGGTGAAACCGTGAGCGGTTTTGCCCTGATGGATGCGGGCCGGCTGCAAGCCGAAGGCGGCGATCTGGAAGAAAAGGCATTCATGGTGTTCGAACCCACGGCCCGGGCCAAACTCAGGGCCAAAAATGCTGAGACAACCGGCCTGGCCCTGGTAGCCGCGACCCCCGTGGACGATGAAACCGGAGCGCGCAAGGGAGTGCTCTATGCCGGCATCCTGCTCAACCGCAACCACGCCCTGGTGGACAAGATCCAATCCATTGTCTTCGAAGACCGTCTTTATAAAGGAAAACAACCCGGCACAGTGACCATTTTCCAGTGGGACAGCCGGGTGGCCACCAATGTCAAAACCGTCAACGGCAATCGGGCTATCGGTACGCGGGTCAGCGAAACAGTTTACGATACGGTGCTGGAAAACAACCGGCCCTATTATGACCGGGCCTTTGTGGTCAACGACTGGTACCTGAGCGCCTACGATCCTCTCCATGATATCGATGGACGGGTGATCGGCATTCTCTATGTGGGGGTGCTGGCCCGGCAGTATGACGATTTGAAACGCGATCTGTGGACCCTATACGGTCTGCTTTCCCTGGGAGCTGTTGTGCTTGTCCTGGCCCTTGGGTTTCTCTTTGCGCGGCGCCTCACCGGCTCCATCAGCAGCCTGGCCAATGCCGCTTCAGAAATTGCAGGAGGCCGTCTGAAGATGCGCGTGCCTGATCCGGCCACGGATGATGAGGTACGCGATCTGACCAAGGCGTTCAATTTCATGGCCGAACGGCTCGAGGAGCGCGAAGAGGGAATGAAAAAAGCCAACGCGGAACTGGACCAGACCAACCGGTCGCTACATATGGTCAACCGCAATTATCTGGACATGCTTGGCTTTGTCTCCCATGAGCTGAAAAACACACTGGGCGTGATTTTTACTTCAGCCAAGGCTCTCAGTATGACGACCATCGGCCCGCTGTCCCCGGCCCAGGCCAACCTGGTGGCCAATATCACCACGAGCATTGACAAGGCCGTAGGCATGACGCGTAAATATCTGGATCTGTCGCGTATCGAAAAAGGCGAACTTCAAGTCCGTCCGCAACCCATGGATATGGTCAGAGATGTGGTGACGCCTCTGCTATCGGAATTCCGCGACACACTGGCCGCAAGGCAGATAAAGGTGAGCAACGAGTTGCCCGAAGCTGTTCCTCTTACAGGCGACCGCGATCTGTTGCAGGTGGTTTACAAAAACCTCCTGGACAATGCCGTCAAGTATGGCCGCCCTGGCGGCGCCATCCGCCTGACTCTGGCTGCCGGCAAATCCGAACTCCGCTTCGAGGTGTGGAACGAGGGGGATAACCTCTCCGAGGCACAACTCGCGCAGGTATTTGACAAATTCGTTCGCCTGCGGCGCGCTGAGGGGTTGGCCCAAGGCACAGGGTTGGGACTCTTCATTACTCAAAATATTGTTCACAAGCATGGCGGCAAGATCTGGGCCGAATGCCAGGGCGACCAGTGGGTCCGGTTTATCTTCACCCTGCCTGCATTGGCCTGAAGATGATATTGAACACAATCATAAACTGCAAACCGCCCGGACATAAAAAAAATCCATGACATCACCGGACATCACAAAACCCATTTCAAGATTCACTACCCAGGAAGCCCTGTCGGACCGGGTATCCCCGCTCCAGATCCATTTTTGAACGGATGAAAAAGGGGATTGGAAACAGAAGTCCTCTCCCGGGGGAGGTGGGTTTAATAAAGACAGAAGTTCATTCACGGTAGGCAGTCGCCATCGATCATATCCGCCCATCTTTTTTTCATTGATCTGCTGCACATATTCCAAGGTCTGGTCCCAGGAAACAGGATATGGGGAGCCTGAACCCTGCCAGATCAATCCGGTTGTGTGATCCATCAGAAGATCATCCTGAATCGCATCAATACGGTTCTGAATATAGGTCATGGGGCGATACAGGTCATTGATCCCGAACACGGATTTTCCCTGTTTGGCCAGGATGCGTCCGGCCTTGGAACGAAGAGGAGCCGTAAGATGCGTCCGGGCTTGCTCCGATTCAGCCGATTTTCCGGAAGCATCGGGAAGGGTACACGCCATCTCTTTGTTTTTCCGATACCGGGCATAGATTTCCCGGATTGCCATTGACATCTTTTCCGCATCCTGAAACCGTTGATCCGGAGCCGGATCAATGGATTTCAGGATCAATCGATCCCATAGTGAAGTAAGATCCGGATTCAGATGGGAGGGCGGTTCAGGTATGGGTTTGGGCAGCCGGCCGGTTACCATGCGGTACAGCATAACCCCCGCAGAATAGAGATCCGCCCGGTGATCAGCATCGTCCGGGGCCGTGATCTGTTCCGGAGCTGCATAAAACTTGGTGCCGATCAGGATTCCCTCCCCTTCTGCCGAAGACTCCCCCCTTTTCCGGGAAAGCCCGAAATCCACAATCTTTGCTGTTTCCGAATCGGTAAACATGATATTGAACGGCTTGATATCCTGATGAAGGATGCCCTCATGGTGAAGCCGGGACAGCCCTTGCAGGACATCAAGAATAGCCTTCACCGCCTTTTCCACACGAACCACCCGCGTGGAGGAATCCGCCCAATACGCCTCCCCGATCAGGGTACCCAGGTTATGACAAAAATACTCCATCACATAAAACAATCGGCCATCTGTTTCTTCCAGACTCCAGACCTCGACAACATTGGGATGACGGATATTGGCAATAATGGAAGCTTCCTGAATAAACTGCTCCCGCAGCCGGTTCATTCCCATTTTTTCAACCAGTTTGGGACTGGGTTCCAGACTTTTTACCGCTGCAATCTTATGGATCCCCGGTATGATGACCTTATATACCCTGCCCATTCCGCCCTGTCCCAGCATGGCTCTTATTTCATATCGGCCGATGGATTTCATGTTTTCACCTGATTTTCCTGTATCATAACATAAGCTCAAAGAATTATCCCAGCGGATTGCCGGCAGCGATCTTGAGGCATCTTTGCGGGCATGCATCCACGCATCGCTCACACAGGATACATTGCCGGTCTCGAACCCTGCTCCGCTCCCGGACTGTTTCCATAACATTCACCATCATGGGGCAGGCTGAATTGCACAAGGAACACTCATTACACGCATCTGGGTTCACCGGCGTGATCTTAAAAACGGAAAAACGGGAAATCAGCCCCGACAGGGTCAGGAACGGACACAGCAGGCGGCAATAGGCCCTGCGCCCCAGCCAATGGGTCAGCCCGAGGCCGAAGACAATGATCCACAGATTTTCCCCGATCAGCCAATAACGTCGGGCCGTATCATCATACACCGGGTTATGCCAATGGGAAACAATGACGGCCAGAACAACAAGTGCAGCAAGATAGCCCCAAGCCAGAAATTCGGAGCGCTTTTTTCCGGATCGGCCCTGCCCTCGTTTCCGGCCCTGATCCGCCCATTCAAAAATCACCGCGTTCCAGCATGCCCTGGAACAGAATGCATTTCCGAAGATAAACGGAACAGCGGCTCTTGCAATCAGAAGCTGAACCAATGCGCCGCTTACGATCCCGGCAGCTGCATCGAAAATAACCTCCGGAAACTGAAAATTAACGTTCAGACGAAGGGACAAGCCAACAAAAAGAAAAATGCCCAGGGCCGACAGTTGAATCAAACGGATAGTCTGACTCAACCGGGGATATCGATCGGTCAGCATCACCGAGGTCATGCCGATGCCTCCGATCATTGCAAACATCAGAAAATACCAGTTGTTCTCCCGGAAAACTGCGACAAGCGCACCAATGGTGACAAATAGGAAAAGCACGTAAAACGGCAATCTGTTTTTTCTCATGGAATGTCTGCCTGGCCCTGATTATCGTCTCTGAAAAAACTTCTTTTCAATCCGGACAGTAGATGAGTAAGCAAAGCGTGTCAAGGAGGATAAACTATGTTGTTGACCTGCCGGCACCCTTCACATATGCTCAACCCTTAAAAAAAGCATGGCATATCTTTCAAACTAGTATGGTTGAATCCTGTTCAAGGATAATGGATGAATTTTAAGGAGGAGGCTTATGAAATCCCCGCATGACGACATGACAGTGAAACACTGGGAAAAGCGCACCGAAGACAATTGGAAAAAGTTCCGATTCAATCAGCCCTATCCGGAAGGGCTGGAACGTTTGAAGACACAGGTGCTGAGCAATACCAACTTCGATCCGGCCGTGCTGTGGCAATGGGGTACCATGCAGGCCATGGCGGTTATTGAAATCCTTAAAACCCTGGAGGGAAGGTTCGGCCGGGAAGGTCAGCAGGTCGCTTTCGACAGCATGTGGCGGGTCGGATATGATGTGGGGCGGCAGATCACACAGGGGACGGTCATTCCCGAAGAGATGACCACAGCGGAATGGATCAGTTTCTATGCAACAGTGATCAACCGTATTGCCTATGCTTCTTTGGAAAGCCCCAATATCGAAAATGATCAGAAGGCCTCTTTCCACATCGACTGGTGTCCGCATCAGGATCATTACCAGGCCTTTGATTGCCGGGTGCAGCGCTATTTTGTCCAGGGCATGATTGATGCAGCCATGGAGTTCGCCCGGCAGCAGGGGCGGGAGGATATATGGGATGTGGCTTTTCAAACAACCATACCATCCGGAAGCGAAACCTGCTACTTCGAGCTCTTCCGCGGTGATCCGGAAGAATCCCGTAAATGGAGTGAATACACCCGTTTGATGGAGGAAAAGGCGATAGTGATTGCCAAAAAGAAGGTACACGATCCTGAGGAAAATCAGAAATCCTGAACAACGGTGAAATCCGTTTCATCGAAGATATGTGATTACCCTGAAATCAATAGGAAAACTTATTGACTTTACAGATAACTTTTTTTAACATTATAACATTATTCATATCCGTTACTTTTTTTTCGTTATCGTATTCCTTGATTCTATAAATTGGGTCAAAGGGAAAAATGGTCATGCCTCACCAGACAGCAGATGAAGCATTGATACGCTCCATCGGGAACAATCTTCCCAATAGCATGCTTTACCAGGTCATCCGTAAACCGGACGGCAGCCGCAAATTTGCCTATGTAAGCGATGCGGTCCGGCGTTTTTATGGATGCTCTCCGGCTGAGGCCATGGCTGATGCAAGTCTGATTTACAGCCGGGTAGTGGAAGAAGATCAACTGCGCGTATGGAATGAAGAGGAAGATGCCCATAGGCGTTTTTCCACGTTTTCCACGGAAGTCCGCATGAAAAATCCTGCCGGGGATATTCGCTGGTCCTATTTTGCTTCAAGCCCCCGCAGACTGGAAGACGGATCGACCTGCTGGGATGGAATCGAGATCGATATCACGGAGCGAAAACAGGTTGAGGAAACGCTGCTTCAACAGGCCGAGGAGCTGACCGTATTAAAGGAACTGGGCCGGGAGGTCAATGCCACCCTGTCACTTGATGACACCATATCCGCAGGATTGCGGGGTATGCTCAAGGCTGTCCGGCCGGATATTGCCTTTCTTTTCCTGCGTCAAGGGGATAGGATGATCCTGCAGAATGTCCTGCCGTCCAACGCCCGTCTGCACATGGAAAATATTCCGGAACACCGGGCGGGCGAATGTATCTGCGGTCTGGCCATTACGGAAAACAAACCTCTCTTCTCTTTGAACATCTTTGATGATTCACGCTGCACCTGGGAAGAATGCAAACAATCGGGAATCAAATCGTTTGCCGCCCTGCCGCTGCGCGACGCAGAAAAAGCCTTCGGGGTTATCGGACTGGCCTCGGAAACCATTCGGAATTTTGAAAAACAGGCCGTTTTTCTGGAAACCCTGGCCGGTCAGGTTTCAGTTGCACTCGTAAATGCCCGCCTTTTTCATAAGGTTCAGCAGGAATTGACGGAGCGCCGGCGAATCGAGGATGCGCTGCGAAACCTGTCTTCCCGTCAAAATGCATTACTGTCCGCCATTCCGGATATCATCATGGAGGTGAATGCGGACAAGGTATATACCTGGGCCAATCAGGCTGGATTGGCTTTTTTCGGCAAGGATGTAATCGGAAAGGAAGCTAGTTTTTATTTCGAAGGAGAGCAGGAAACCTACTCAACGGTGCAGCCGCTTTTTAATGGCAGGGAGGATGTGGTTTATTTAGAAAGCCTCCAGCGCCGGGCGGACGGACAAAAACGGCTGCTGGCCTGGTGGTGCCGGGTGCTCAAGGATGAAAAAGGTAACGTGACCGGAGCGCTTTCCTCGGCCCGGGACATCACCGAACAGAAATCATTGGAAAAACAACTTCTTCAGGCCCAGAAGATGGAGTCCATCGGGCGTCTTGCCGGCGGCGTGGCCCATGATTTCAACAATATGCTTCAATCCATTCTGGGTCATTCCGACCTAGCGCTGGGCGACATTGAAGATGACCATCCATTGCACGAAAATCTAATGGAGATCCGGAAGGCAGCAAGCCGGTCTGCGGAACTGACCCGGCAACTCCTTGCTTTTGCACGTAAACAGACCGTGAGTCCCATCGTTCTCGATCTGAACGACACCGTGACCGGTATGCTCAAGATGCTACGCCGGATCATTGGTGAGGACATTGAATTGATCTGGAAGCCGGGAGCAAACCTCTGGCCGGTTAAAATAGACCCTACCCAAGTCGACCAGATTCTGGCCAATCTCGGGGTCAATGCTCGCGACGCTATTACCGGTGTCGGAATTCTAACCATCGAGGTGGAAAATATCTTTCTGGATGAAACCTATCTCGATGACCACGCCGGTTTTGTACCAGGCGATTATATCCGGCTTTCAGTAAGCGATGATGGTTGCGGTATGGACAAGGATGTTCTTCGAAATATTTTCGATCCTTTTTTTACCACCAAGGAAGTCGGGAAAGGAACCGGTCTGGGTTTAGCTACCGTATACGGCATTGTCAAACAAAACAACGGATGGATCAATGTTTACAGCGAGCCGGACAAAGGTACGATCTTCAACATCTACCTGCCCCGTGCACCATACAAGACCAAAGCCCTGCCGCCAAAAAAAGATGCAAAACCAGCTAAGGGTACCGAAACCGTTCTGTTTGTGGAAGATGATGATTCGATTCTCCAGCTTGGGGCGGCGATCCTGAAACGTTTTGGTTACACGGTTTTTACAGCCCGGAGTCCGGGTGAAGCCCTTTCTCTTGTCAGAAAACAAACAGGAACGATCCACCTGCTCATCACCGATGTGGTCATGCCCGGGATGAACGGCAGGGATCTACGGAATAAAATTGCGGCTTTACGACCGGAAATAAAAGTTCTTTTTATGTCAGGTTACACTGCCAACATCATTGCTCATCAAGGAATACTGGAATCCGATGTCCATTTTCTGCAAAAGCCGTTTTCCGTGAACAATCTGGCTGCCAAGGTGCGGGAGGTTCTGGAAAAGAAATAATCCGATCATTCGAGCCACTTTCAAAACGTTTCAGTTTGGTCAAGGTCAAGGCGGGCGAAAATTTTAACCGCAGTAATACAGTGAGTATTCCGAGGATTACAATTTGAGCCCAACGCCGAGATTGGCCAAAATGGAGCGTTTTGAAACTGGCTCATTCTATTCTTCCGACAACACATCCCCTAGTTCGACCGATATTCTTTCACAGACTTTTTGGATATAATCCCATGAATTCAACGGCGGGCCGATGCCTTTATAGTGATGCACATCAACGTCATCAAGATCATAGGGATTCGGTTCTGCAAGCTGACGAATCAGCTGGATCAGTGGAGAAGATTCATCTTTCCGGATCAAATCCGAATAATAGGCATCAAATTTTTCCAAAGCGGCTACTGTATGTTCCATCCCTGCTTTCTCAGCCAGAGCCGTAAAATCAATATAATCCCTGACAGCATTCCGGCTGACAATCATCCATGCCTTTGTTCGCAGCATTTCCGGCAGGGTTGGAATCGTCAATTTTTTACCGTGGATATGTAAAGTTTCCGTTTCAAGAGGAAGGTTCCGTCGTAGCTGTCGTATGCCGGTTTCCACACCCTGAAAATTTCCGAGTATCAATTTGGGAGGATTGAGGCGGGCTGTTTTCCAATCGTCCCGTTTCTCCAGAAAATCCAGAACTTCTTTATAATTATGTTCTAGATCCGATAAGACATGGTCGGCATCAAACGAGAATCGATGTTGAGTATGAACTCTGGCTGCGCTGCCGCCGACCAGAACCGCATCCGGAAAAAGCCCCTGGAGGTTTGACGCGGCCTCAAGAAGCTTTTCCCAATTCGCCCAGTACTGGTCATTTTTTCCCATAAATTTTTTCCAGGTACATTTTGAAAAACTTAGGAAACCCATATACTTGTGAATGAGGGATCGCCCGTTTCACCGCATCGGCCGCTTCGGGATTTGTCTTTACCTGGCGGATCAGCTCTTTGATTTCATGATCAGAGCCGCGTTCCCATATTGAATGAACAATTGCCACACCCCATTGTCCGGGTTTTACGTCCAAATGTCGATGTTCCATAAGTCTCCATATCCTCAAATATGTAAGTAATATAATCATACTGTCGAACAATAATCCAGAATATTTCGACAAGTCCGGAATTTCCGGGGCATATTCTCTATCCGGAAAGAAATGTTTCTTCAAACGATAAGCAATTGTCTCCCAGCCTTTTTTTTGATAACCCTATGATTGCCGGAACCAAACAACATAAAAAGTGGATGAAACAGAATCAGGGAGCAATCGGATTGAACTTAAAACAAAAAGCAGTTGCCTTTCTGTTAAAAACAGAATTTGCCAGGAATGCGATCCAGGAAGAAGCGGATCTGAGCTTGTTCAAAGAGCGCCCCAACCTAAAAATCACGTTCGGGCTTTTTCTGATTGCCGGCAGCTATGTGATCGGGTGGCCTGCAGTCGGTGTGTTGGGAACGATCTCCCTTTATCTAAAGCAGCCTTTACTGATTGCAATCGGCGGCCCGTTGGTATATGGATTCTCTCACCTGGTGTTCCTGGCCGGAATGTATCTGGCCGGAAGCCAGTATGCAAAAGCGTTTTCAAAATGGCTGGCCCGGATGCTGATTCAGAAATTCAATACATGACCGATAAACATAACATGAAAAGCACTCATCTTCCCAGTACGGAAATTGATATTGTGGTTCCGTTTCATGACCTGGACCCATTGCAGATTGTATGGCATGGCAACTATTTAAAATATTTTGACATGGCCCGTTTTGCGCTTTTCGAAAAACAGAACATCGATCTTCAGGATTATTACCGGAAAACAAACATTATTTTCCCGATCATCAAGACCACAACCAAACATATCATACCGCTCCGGCACCGGGACCGGGTTATCTGCAAGGCCACTCTTGTTCAGGCATACACGAAAATCGTCATTGATTTTCAGATCCGGTATTCAGACCGCAATGAGATCTGCTGCAAAGGCACGGGAGAGCAGGCAGCGGTCACACTGCCGGGCAATGCACTGATGCTGCGGATACCGGATGATATCCAAAAGGCATTGGGTTTTACTCATCATGGATAACCGATTTCAAAAAGCATGGATCACCGGCGTTGAACGGGTTGCCGCATGGTCAGACCTCTTAGATACCATCAATGTTTTCCCGGTTGCGGACGGGGATACAGGGCGCAATCTTCTGGTAACCCTTGGCCCGCTAAGGAAAATTGAAAGCGATTCAAAAACAGTCATCCACCATCTTCTCCTGTCCGCCCGCGGGAACTCAGGCATTATTGCCGCCCGTTTCTTTTCCGGATTTCTGACAGCCGACTCTCTTGAATCCATTCCTGCGGCTGCAAGGCTGGGGCGGGATCTGGCCTGGAAAGCCATCCGGAACCCCCGGAAAGGAACCATGCTGGACATCTTTGACGCTCTGGTGGATATCACGGAAAAAACAAAGCCGGACAGCATTGAAGAATATGCATCCAGAGTGATTGACCATCTGCAAAACGCCGTGCACTCGACAACCGATCACCTTCCCCGGCTCCAGGAAGCCAATGTCGTGGATTCCGGAGCCTTGGGCATGTTTATCTATCTGGATGGTTTTCTGACCGGTCTGACCGGCCGGATGGGGCCCTTCCGTCCAATCGCATCCATCTTTCAAAACCGTCTGGAGATCCGGTCATCCTTTCATGAAACAGATCAGAAACACTATTGTATTGACATGGTGCTTCGGCCGGAAAACGGGATTGAAGAAGAGATCAAAAGGCTTTCCGAATATGGGGACAGTATTGTCATTGTCCCGGAAAAAGATTTTCTGAAAATTCACCTGCATGCGGATGACAAAGACGCTGTGCGGGAAAAGATGAAATCTCTGGGCTCATTGGTAAAATGGTCGGAGGAAGACCTGATCTCCCAGGTCAGAAACTTTCAATCCAGACCAAAAGAACAATCCATTCATATCATGACCGATGCGGCCGGGTCCGTAACCCGGGAAGATGCCGCACACCTGAGGATGACCCTTCTGGACAGCTATATCACAGCCGGAGATCAATCCCTGCCGGAAACCTGCTTTCTTCCTGAGGACCTATACCGTATCATGAAACAGGGAGAAAAAGCATCCACTTCCCAGGCCTCTGAATTTGAAAGGCATCAGTATTACCAGAGCGCCCTGGATCAATATGACCAGGTCTTATATCTCTGTGTCGGTTCTTTCTATACCGGCAATTATGATATTGCCATGGAGTGGAAGCAGAAGAACGATCCGGAAGACCGGTTTACAGTGATCGATACAGGGGCAGCTTCCGGACGGCTGGGGCTTACGGCGATTGCTACCGCCATGCATGCGAACCAAACCGATAATCCGGATCAGGTAAAAAAATTTGCACAACATGCGGTTGACCAGTGTCAGGAGTATCTGTTTGTGGACTGCCTGAAATACCTGGCACGGGGCGGCAGAACCTCCAAAGCCAGTGCTTTTTTCGGTGACATGCTTCATCTCAAACCCGTGGTTACGCCCACAGCCCAGGGAGCCCAAAAAGTCGCCATGGCCCGCAACCAGGAGGATCAATTAAAAATTCTCCTGAAAAAGCTGCATGCAACCCTGAATCCAAAATCAGCGGTCTCTGTCCTGATTCAGTATACGGACAATCCGGACTGGGTATCTGAAATTGTACAAAACAGAATCAAAACAGAATTCCCCTTATCCGATATCATGATCCGCCCCCTTTCCCTGACCTCGGGAGTCCATACAGGGCCCGGCACCTGGGCGGTTGCGTTTCTGCCGGTTTCTGCATAGGAGAGAGGTCTTTATATATGGATACCCCTTGAACTCTAAAAAACAAACAGATCAGCGCCTCCGGTGACCGGGATTGCAGCCCCTGTTATAAAACTTGCACCTTCACCTGCCAGAAAAACGACTAACGGAGTAATTTCTTCGGGTGTTCCCATACGTTTCATCGGGGTTCGCGCTTTAATCCGATCAAGCATCTTAGGATCGTGCAACTTAACAGCTTCTGTTTCAATAAATCCCGGCAAAACAGCATTGACGGTGATTCCATATCTGGCACCTTCTAATGCCAGAGATTTCGTAAGTCCAATCAAACCGGCTTTGGATGCACCATATCCCGGCTGAGCAAAAGCACCGTGTAAGCCGACAAATGATGAGATAATAATTATCCGTCCCCACTGTTTTTGTTTCATTTGCTGCCAGACAGCCCGGATACAGTTAAAGCAACCGGTTAAATTCACTTTCAAATCTCTTTCCCACATCTGCTCAGTTTGATGTTCAAGCATGGCCATATTTTCCATTACCCCTGCATTGTTAACGAGGATATCGATCTTTCCAAATTTACCCCTTGTTTGAGCAATCGCTTTTTGAAGGTCATCTGGATTGGTAACATCCATTTTTATGCCCAGACTCCGAGACCCGAGTTTCTCTATTTCATCGGCAGTTGAAATCGTCCGGATGTTTTCTGTTTCAGTGAAATAAGAGGCAAGCAGCCCATATTCAGACATTTTTTCTTTATCAACCGCTTCCTTTTCAATCAGAAGATCGGTGACCGCGACATCCGCGCCTGCATTGCCAAGGGCTAACGCAATGGCTCTTCCAAGGCCCCGGGATGCACCTGTAACCAAGGCTGTTTTTCCAGATAAAATCTTCATATTGGATCCTTCAATAGGAGTAAAAAGAAGCTATATCTGCTGAAACCCTTCCATTTTTTTAATAACCTTTTCCAAACGATTACCGAATGTTGTGTCGTTAAGCCACAGCTTTGGAAAATATTTTTCCCGGCCGGTCAATGGATTGACGGCACAATCCAGAAAATGGTTTGCACCAAACTCCACATAACATTGCTGACACCGGATGCATTTGATGATCTCCTTTTCCCTGCCGGTTTTTACCTTGACCGGCCAGAACGGATCCGCCAGGGATTGCCGGCCCAGTTCAATAATATCCACGGACTGTTCCTTGATCGCCTTTTCCGCACACCCCGGAGTCAGAAAATTAGGTACAATGATAGGAAGGCCATTGGTTGCCTTTTTAAATCCAGGGGCCCACCTCGTAAAATCACCTTCGCCGTCAGGAGCAAATGCACTGCCCATGGCTTCGTAGCTCCCCTGGGAGACATTGATGGCATTGACACCAGCATCTTTTGCCATGGCTGCCACCTGGCACTGCTCCTCATGGTGAATGCCGCCGGGCTGCAATTCATCGCCGCTCAGTCGGCACCAGACCGGCTTGTCAGGTCCGACCTTTTTTCTTATTTTTTTTATGATATTCACCAGAAATCGTGCCCTGTTTTCCAGACTGCCGCCATATTCGTCTTTCCGTTTGTTCATCTTCGGAGAAAGGAACTGGTGAATCAGGTAACCGTGGGGGCTGTGGATTTCCACTGCGTCAAATTCCAGATCAAATGCAGCTTTGGCCTGCGTAGCCATACGGTCTTCCAGATCTCTGATTTCCGGGATTGTCAGTTCCCGGGGCACATCTCCCCAGATAAAATGAAACATTTCAGGTTGCAATTGGGAAAGGGCATCCTGCATAAATTTCTGGAAATCCGCTGAAAAATATTCCTCATCCGGCATCCGGATGATTCCTTCAATATCCATGCTGTTGAACACTTCCAGCGGAATCTTCTTTTTCATCTGTGTGATATTGCCTTTGCATTTTTTGAAATAATCCCTGATATCCATACAAAGCGGAACACAAGAAGGCGCTCCGGCGGGAACATCCGGTCGGCCAACATTCGGATGACCCTGACGGCCCCAGCCAGGACTCAATTGAATGGCGATTTTACAACCGTCGTAGTAATGGATGGCCTTGATGATCTCACTCCAGAATCGATAATATCGATGATCCGTAAATTTCAGAGGATTCATTTTCTCGCTGCCGGCCCATTCATGAGGATTGACCATGGCTGCGGTTGTGATGATAAGGCCGAAGCCGCCCCGCGCCCGTGTGGCATAATGTGCCAGATACTGATCATTGGGATATCCATCCGGTGCAGCATATCCTACATTCATAGGCGCAACTGCCAGCCGGTTTTTCAGTTCCATATCACCGATGGTGATCGGCTCAAATAAAGCATCATAACTCATAATCTATCTCCCTTTTTGCCGGTTTATGAGATCTGTGATTTTTTTAAAAAGTGGTAACTTCGTTTTCTATTGATTATTTCACCCGTCTTTTTGTTGTATCCACACCCAGCAGCCGGGCCAGGTTTCCGCCAAATATTTTTTTACGGTCTTCATCGGTAATGGATGGATATCCGAAATCTTTCTGCATATCTTCCGGGATCTGAAACTTTCTCATACCCATGACGGCGCTCCGGATCTGAGCGCCGTATCCTGCATAGTCCGTTCCCCAGATAATCTTGTCCGGACCCACCCAGCGGAGCGCTTCACCGATGATCTTGGCGAATTTTCTCGGCGCACACAGCGCCCAGGGCAGCAAAAGGCTTAAACATACAAAGACATTGGGATGCCCCATGGCGATCATATTTAAATCGTCACAATAGGGATATCCCATATGAAATGCATTGATTTTCAAACCGGGAAAATCCCTTGCCACATCATCTAAATATATAGGCAGCGCATACTTGCTTTTACCAGGAGGAACCCAGCAGAAACCGGTATGTATATCCAGCACAATATTCAGTTCTTCTGCTTTTTTATAAAAGGGCCACAGATCCGGATCATTGATATAGGTATCTTCCGGAGGATAAAATTTGAATATCTTTGCCCCTTTTTCTTTGACCCAGTATTCCAGCTCCCAGATGGTATTCTGTACGCCCTTGTGCTTGATGGGCGAAATGTTCGGCTGATACATGAAACGATCCGGATGAGACTCAACTATTTTTGCCATTCCGCCATTGGTGCACCATCGGCTGGTGTAACCGGTGGTATCCATCATGGACTCCGGCAACAGGCAGGCGATGTCCACACCATACTTGTCCATAGCAGCCAGTAAAGAATTCGGGTCAGCGGTTTTCAACATCTCCCACTCTTCCATACCCTCATAGGCTTCAATCGGCATACCGGTAATCAAGGGCCGATGAATATTTTCGATGGCCCGCCACCACATTTGAACTCCCGGAAAATGGTTGATCACTTCCATGTCGCCGAGCAGGTGGGGCTCGGGATCGATTTTAAAATAATTGTCTTTTTCAAATTTGCTCATGATGCCTCCTTGATGGTTTATTAATGGCCCAATTTGTTTTTTTCCCGATCAATATGATGTATCGAAATTATCCGACGGAACGTTCATAACCTTCCCAGAACTTTTTCTTCACATCCTTGCGTAGAATTTTTCCAATGGGTGTAGTTGGAATCGATTCCCAAAATTCAATGGCTTTGGGACATTTGTAGCCTCCCAGTTTTTTTTTGCAAAAATCGATGAGTTCTTCTTCCGTTGATATTTGATCAGGCTTCAGAACCACTACGGCCTGGACACGTTCCCCCCATTTTTGATCCGGAGCCGATACCACAGCCACCATGGAAACAGCCGGATGTTCATAAAGAACATCTTCAACTTCTTTTGGGTACACATTTTCACCTCCGGTAACGATCATGTCTGCCTTGCGGTCCACCAGATAAAGATACCCATCCTCATCCATGAATCCCATATCGCCGGTATGATACCAGCCGCCTCGTAACGCTTTTTCAGTCATTTCCGGATTTTTCCAGTATCCCATCATGACATGCCTGCCCTTAACAGCAATTTCGCCGATTGCATTGAATGGCAATGCCAACCCGCTTTCATCCACAATACGGATTTCCGCACATAAAGACGCCTTCCCGGCGCTTACAAGAAGTTTGGCTTTAGAACCTGACACAGCATGATCTTCATTCCTCAAAAGGCTGATCGCACCGCCTGCAGTTTCTGTCGCGCCATAGCCCTGGGCAAAGATCAGACCGAATTTTTCCATGCACTGTTTTAAAACTTCCGGTGGAAAAGGACTGCCGGCATAGGATAGTAGTTTAAGGCTTGAAAGATCATATCCTTCCACATTTCCGAATTGCAGCAGCCACCCGTAAACCGTGGGCACGGCGTTCATGTGGGTGCAGCGTTCATCCTGTATGATACGCAGGATCTCGTTGAGGTCGGGTTTCCGGTTAATGGCCACTTTTCCGCCGGCCAGCAGCAGACAAAAAGCCGGCCAGAAAGACACATGAAATAACGGCAGTACAAAACAGGTAGCATCCTCGCTGGTAATATTGGACATCAGGTTGGCGCTGATCACGCCGGTCATGATGTTGCGATGGGATAGCATGACTCCTTTCGGAAGGCCGGTGGTTCCGCCGGTATACATCAATACTGTCAGATCGTCTTCATCTACCTCAACATCCGGTTCTTTATCTGAAGCATCCTTCAGCATGTCTTCATAAAAAATAAATCCCGGTGATTGACTGTCAAATGTTATCCAGGCATTAATCGCCTGAAGGCGATCATGCATTTTTGACACCCGCTCTTCATATGTATCCCCGATAAAAAAACAGGAAGCCTCACTATCATTTACAATGTGAATAATTTCATCATCCGACAGTCTGAAATTCAGCGGTGTCACGCTCAAGCCCATTTTAGCGGCGGCAAAATAGACTTCGAGATATTTGTGGGTGTTTTCCGCCAGCACCGTAAGCCGGTCTCCGGATCTGCATCCCATTTTTGCCAGAGCGTTTGCAAGGCGGTTGATGCGATGATTCAGTTTTTCATAGGTCAGCCGGGTTTGTTCAAAGACGATGGCTTCTTTATCCGGAAAATTCAGTGCACTTTTTCGTGGAATGTCGCCTAAGGTATACATGGATATATCTCCTTATGTTTCAATTAGTTGTAGCTCCTGTTCAACGTCCTGCGATTCTGTTTGAAACCATGGAACTTTGAATGCGGTTTTTTCATTTCTGTTTATGCCCACGACTTAGGCAATCCCTGAAACTGCATCAGCATGTTCTTGCTCATCTCGTTTGAAATGGGCGAGAATTGCAGTTGATAGGCATCCCGCAGATAGCGCTGCATGGAATATTCATTACAGATGCCGTATCCCCCCATGATTTCAGCCCCGAACCGGCCGGCATGCAGGGCTCCTTCCGACGCAACCAGCTTGGCCATGGTGGCTTCCAGATGGTAGGGTTTGCCCTGATCGCATAACCACGCTGCCTTGTAAGTCAGGTTCCGGGCATTTTCCAGATTGATGTACATATCGGCCAGATAATGCTGCAATATCTGAAAGCGGCTGATGGGGCCACCGAAAGCCTGACGCTGCCGGGCATACTGAAAAGCATCCTCATAGGCGGCAGCCATAAGTCCAACCCCCATCATGGCACAACCGATACGTTCCGGATTAAGGATCGTCAGCATCTCATACCAGCCGTTGCCGCGGGTTCCCAGAATGTTTTCCGACGGAATTTCCACACCGGAAAAGGTGATTCCCACGGAATCACAGTGGTGGCAACTGATCTTGGGGATACGGTTGATGGTGATGCCCTTGGACCCCGAGGGTATCAAAAACACGGAAAGGGATTGGCTGGGTTTGGCATCGGTTTCCGTCCTGCAAACCGTAATCATAAAATCTGAAACATGCGCACCGGTGATAAAGACCTTTTCACCATTGATCACCCATCGTCCTTCCTTTTCTTGAGCAAAGGTTGCGACAGACCCCAGGATATCGGTGCCACCGGCCGGCTCGGTCAGGGCCATACACATTTTCAGTTTGCCTTCACCCAGGAGCGGGAGGTATTTTTCTTTCTGGACAGCGGTTCCCATTTCCACAATAAAGCGGGTGCCGAAACCGATGGTTGTCCCCACGGCCAGAGCAACCGACATAGAGGCCTTGCAGATCTCTTCAAAGGCAATCATGCCATCCACCATCCCAAGTCCCTCCCCGCCATATTCTTCTGGAATATTGTATTGAAACATACCGATGTCGATGAATTTCCGCCACAATTCAGGAGGGGGAAAATCCACGTTTTCATCCATCCAGGCAACATACTCCTTGTTCAATTCCTTTTTGCAGAACCGGGTCATTTCATTGCGGATCATTTCCTGTTCTTTCGTGAAACCAAAATCCATGGTATCTCTCCTTATCATTTCTTGGCATCGGATCGGATATTTTGCTGTTTCTGCTGCTGTGTCAGTTGATCGGGACTGGCTCTGAACTGATCCATCACCGACTGAATATCGGGTGAATAGGTCAACCACTGGATGCCGTTTCGTTCTACCGCAAGGGCGGTCTCTATATCACAGCCGTCAACAGACCGGGCCATGATTTCCTTGCCCATTCGAAGTGCAATGGGTTTCTTGGAAGCAATATTGTTCACCACTTTTTCAAATTGAAATTCAAATTCATCATCTTTAAAAACTCTTGTCAGCAGGCCCATGTCGTACATTTCTCTTGCCGTATAGTCTTTCCGGCCGCTGAAGATGATTTCCCGGGCGCGGAAAATAGGCATGCTTCTCGGCAATCGGGCGGTTCCACCCCATCCGGGCAGAATGCCCATGTTGATTTCCGTGGTTCCCATCTTGGCTGATTCTCCGGCATAAAGAAGATCACAAGCCAGGGCGATTTCAAGGCCGCCCGCAAGACAGTGTCCGTTGATTTTACAGATGACGACCTTCTCGCAACTTGTGATGGCCCGCTGAACATCAAGTCCTTCATGGGACAGCCAGTTGAGACTGTTTTGATGTCCGGCAAGGGACGGGAAAATTTCAAGATCGCCGCCGGTGCAGAATGCTTTGCCGGCGCCAGTCAATACAACAACGCCCACGGCAGGGATCTCTCTCACTCGGCGGAAAGCGTCGATGAGTTCAGCGGCCATGCGCCGATTGATGGCATTATATTTGTCCGGCCGGTTCAAGGTAATGAAACAGACCACATTATTTTTACCGCCGATTTCATATTGGATCGCCTGGTAATTCTCAGGTTGTAAGCGGGTTTCAAATTCCGGAACCTTTGTTTCCGTTTCTTTTGGATCGGTTGTTTTGATCCTCAGTGATATATCCGTTGGCTGAAACACGGGCAAAGAGCATTCCGGCGATATTTCCTGAAAAACAACTTCAACATCCATGCCGATGGCCACGTCTTCGGATTTGCAATTGACAATCCGGGTGGTCATGCGGATACCTTCATCCAGATCCACCATGGCAATGATATAGGGAAGATCCGCCATAAATTTGGGCTCTACCATGTCGATCATCTCGGTATAAGTATAGACCTTGGCCTTGCCGGTGGATTCGATCCAGTTCAGGTTTTCAGACCAGCATTCCGGACAGACTTTTTTCGGGAAAAAGATTTTGCTGTTGCAATCCTTGCAATGTTGAACCAGAAGTTTGCCCTGTTGGGTGGCCTTCCAGAATTCTTTGGTCCAGGGTTGTATGACGGGTGTTGGTTTTTGAGTGTCCATTATCTATTCCTCCCCCACACGGTTGCGATGAAGTTCATGCCCGATCCGCCGGAAGTGTTTTGAAATACATATTCGGCATCCTTCACCTGCCTAGCCCCGGCTTTTCCCATGAGCTGTCTGGCGGTTTCCACATAGGTTGCCATGCTGACACCGGAACCGGTATGTCCCCGGCCAATGGCGTCGCCGATGGTCGCCCACGGCATTCTTCCGCCAGGCCATGTATGACCCTCCATAAACATCTTTCCTGCCTGACCAGGTTTACAAAGGCCGATAGTTTCCATAAACATGGGATGTCCTACCGGATACGCCAGGTATACATTCCAGATATCGATCTCTTCCTTTGATACCCCGGCATCTGCCAAGGCTTCATCCGTGGCATCACGAAAACCTTCTTTTACACGTTCCGTGCTCCGGGTGGTCGTAAACGCGCTGAAATATCGTGAACTCTCACCGAGTTTACAAGCTGCCGGGCATTTCATCTGTTTTGCATATTCAGCCGAAGTCACCACCAGTGCAGCGCCTCCATCTGCCAGTACATTACATTCACGTTTATGCAGAGGAGACGATACCATGCTGGATGACAGGACTTTCTCAATCGTCGGGACTTCTTTGCCGTAAAAAATAGAATTGGGGTCCAGTGCCGCCCATTTCCGCAAGGAAACAACAACCGATGCCATTTCTTCTTCGGTTGTTCCGGATTCATGCATGTATCGCCTCGTCATCATGGCAATGATCCCGTTGTACGTGGTACCGTATGGATACTCCCACTGAAGATCGATACCTGCTTTCGCAAAAAAATTGATCAGATCCGGTATGGGTATGGTAGAGTGAACCGTGACATGGGGAATCAGAACGATTTTTGCCTGATTACTTTCAATCATCTGTTCTGCCAGGCGCAGACAGTTGGATGTGGATGCGCCGCCGGCATTGCAGATGCAGACATCCTTGCATCCCTTTAAGCCAAGCTCCTCCGGTATTTTCCCGAAAGATATTTCAGCCGTAAGCTGCGGCTGTGCTTGAGGGGCGACAGCGATAACCCCTTCCACATCATTTTTATGAATTCCCGCATCCCTTACAGCCTGTATGCTGGTTTCATAAATGATGTCCCACTGTGACCGGTCCGGATAGGTTCCGGTCGGAACCTCTCCAACCCCGATAATTGCAAGATTTTTCTTTCCCATTCACGTCTCCATACTAAAAAAAAATATCGATTTATCCATTGACACAATTCCACGGCATTGCTAAATCTATAGAAAATGACGTGTTGTTTCTATAATTAGTCTATAGCGATTCATCGGTCAACATTTTTTGAACCAAATGTCCGAAATCAAGTGAACAGAAATAACATATTTAATTAATAATATTTTTTTATTGTAAAAACGGAATTCATCTGGTATGCATTGAAGATTCTGAAATCATGCTTTTATAATCTATAGAGTTAAAATCTATAGTTTATCAACAGGAGACATCTATAAATGAAAATAAAAGAACTTGTGGAAAAATCAGGTTTGCCGCGCACGAAGATTCATTTTTATCTTCGCCATGGATTGCTTCATCCACCCCAAAAAACAGGCCGCACTATGGCATACTATGATGAAAGCCATCTTCAGCGGCTCAAGCAGATCGAAAATGTAAAGAAAGGCTCACGGGTGCCGTTATCTTTTCTAAAAGAAAAAATTGGAGGAACTGAAGCTTCACCACAGTCTATATCTCAAGAATATGATGTCCGTAAAACAGTGGTCACGAATAAAGAAAAGGAAAAAAAACGACAGGGAATCATTAAAACAGCTATAGAGGTTTTCAGCCGGAAAGGATATCACCGCACCAAAGTGATTGATATAACCGATCCGCTCAATATTTCTACCGGCACATTTTATATTTATTTCAAAAATAAAAGGGATTTGTTTATCGAAGTGATTGATGATGTGTTTCGCAATATTGTGGGCGAAGCAGCCATCGCCATCAAGGGAGAAAATGATTTTGCTAAAAGGATGCAAATCAGGGGTAAGATTTTTTATGAAAATTACATCAGATACAATGAAATTTTAAATCAGTTGCGTGCTGAAATGGCAAGCGATGATCAGTGGCCGGAAGAAAAAATCAAGAAAATCTATCATGGACTGACAAAGCCAGTGATTCAGGAGATTAAAGCCGCCGTTCAGGAAGGGGTCATTACCAAAATCGATCCGGATTTGCTGGCCTACGCGTTGACCGGACTGGTCGAGATCATGTCTTTAAGACTTTCGCTGGATCGTAAATATACGTTGCAGGATGTTATGGATTTTATCGCAGACCTGATTACAAGCCGGTTGGTGCCAGGTGGAAAGAATTCGTTTTGAGGATCAACCAATGATATGAATTAAACCCAAACAGAATTCCCCTTATTCACTATCATGACCCGTCCCCTTTCCCTGACCTTAGGGGTCAGCTGTTGGGCGGCCTCGCCCGCTTACAAATTTCAATGAGAATCAGGCCAAAGGGGTGTAATGAAAAGTGTTGGGTTTCGATTATTCAACAGTTTTGATTACACCCCTGAAATATCTAGTACTTGCAGTCAGGAAGCTGGAATGTTATATATCACAATCAAGTAACAATGATAAATGATCAGAATCAGTCCTGAAATACCCCCTTTAAAATTATTTTATAAAAAATTGGAGTCACTATGTTTTCAATCATTCCCAGAGAGGACAAAAAACAAGCATTCCGGATAAAGAGACTGTTCATGGCAAATGCCTTTTTCGTTATCTGTGCAATCGTGATTGTCGTTGCCATGCAGTCGGGTCTGGTTGCCATGTCCATGGGTCATCAAATCATTTTCTTGGCGGTCATGGTTTTTACGCAGTCCCTTATTTTCATCATCATTCGGAGTGGTCTAAACAAGGATTTTACAGATCCCAGCATGACTGTTTTTCAGATATCTGCGGGCACTGTCTATATATCGTATTTCATGTACTTTGTCCAAGATCTCCGAGGGGCGGTCATGGCTTTATATTTTTTAACCATTCTGTTCGGAGCTTTTCAGCTTACAATGTCCGGGTTTATTTTTGTATCCCTGGCTGCGCTGACAGGATATGGGGTTGTCATTATCCTGGATATTCTGTCTCCGCCTCAGGATTTCAGTCTTATCCAGAATATTGTTCAATGGGTCATCTGTTTCCTGGGATTAGGCTGGCTTACCTATATCGGAACCTACATGAATACAATCCGGAACAAGCTGAAAGGCAGGGAAAAAGAGCTTACTTCAAACAAGTTGAAGCTGGAGGAGGCGATCCTGGAAATACAGAAAAATGCCGAAATTTTAAATAGTTCGTCAAAAGGGCTGTCGGATCTGTCGGATCAGATGTCCATTGGCGCCGGCGATATGTCCAAAATTTCGGATAATGTAGCAGGCGCGTACGAACAGTTTGGCACGAATACAAAATCGGTGGCCGCCTCCATAGAACAACTGTCCACGAATGCAAACATGGTCGCTTCATCGGTTGAACAGATGACGAGTACCATCAATGAGATAGCGGAAAATACAAATCGTACCCAGGTGGTCGCCCAGAATACGGTTTCCCAGTCAAAAATTATTTCCGACCTGGTCCATAAACTGGGTCAGACAGCCAAAGAGGTGGGAAAGGTAACCGAAACGATAAAAGACATTTCCGAACAGACAAACCTTCTGGCCCTGAATGCAACGATTGAGGCTGCCCGGGCCGGAGAAGCGGGGAAAGGTTTCTCCGTAGTGGCCAACGAAATTAAGGAATTGGCAAAGCAGACGTCCAACGCTACGCAGCAGATAAAACGGCAGATCGAAGACATTCAAGCCGCTACAGCGGAAACCGTGAATAAGATCACCGAAATATCAGAGGTTATTCATGAATTGAATAATTATGTCGTGATTATCTCTTCCTCTGTCGAGGAACAGTCTTCAACCACCAAAGAGATCGCTGGGAACATCGCCCAATCCTCTCAGGGAATTTCGGAAATCAACCGGAGTATGGCTCAGAATTCAACAGTAGCCGAGGAAATCTCAAAAGACATTGCCAAAGCAAATCAGGCTGCCGGAAGTATGGCAGACAGAAGCGCCAAGGTGAATGCCAGTGTGAAAGAGTTGATGCAGCTTGCCAATCAGTTGCATGATATGGTGGGGCGTTTCAATGCCATGTAGTTTTGATTCAGGCGGAAATGCATAACCGATACATGATCACATTGCATATCCCAATTGTTGATGTCAGTCGGCAACGGTATATCTCAATACCGGGGTGATTATCATTATATGATAATGAAATGTCTGCGTTGTAAGCGATAATAAAAGCATTAAAAAACCATTGACAGGCTCGTGCAGAGCGTTTTATAATTGGTTTGTGATTGAGCGCTCGTTCGCTTGCCTTCATTCGGTGATGACCGCTCAAATATTTATGGATGGTTAATAAAAAAACAGGACAGGAGAGCCAATTTTTAATTTGTCAATCGTCGGTCGAAATTCTTTTCAATCACAAACAAGAGGAGACCTTTTAAGCTCGATCAGAGCGATTGACAGAAAAGGATGGAAAACATGACAGACCTTTATATTGCCAAGAATCAACTGACTGGGAAAAAAGTGGAACTTAGCGATATCAGTATCCGTGACGGCCTGCAGTCGCTGGAGACCGTGATTGATACCGAAACCAAGGTCAAATATCTGGAAGGGTTGATTATAGCAGGATTCAAGCGAATGGAGGCAACCAACTACGGCCACCCAAAATTTGTCCCCTTTTTTCCGGATGCAACGGAAGTATTGAAGCGTCTGCTGAACAGTGAAACCAAAGCACCGGACGGTCGAACCATCGGTCAGATGATGAAACGAAACGGCGGCGATGTTGAACTGACAGCGATTACCATTCATGAAAGCGGCGCTGAAAGGGCTTTCAAAGATTTTGATGCAGGGCATGGCCCGGACCGCATCCTGCAGATGACCTCAACCTGCCCGGAACATCAGAAGGCCAATTCAGGCAAGACCCATGACCAGTACTTTACCATGACCGAGCAGGTTATTAAAGCCGCACACAGCCGCGGGATGGTGGTCAACGGAACGGTCAGCACCATTTGGGGCAGCCCCTTTGAAAAATTCAACAAACAGTATACCATGCAGGAAAAACTGGATATTGCCATTGCCTTTGTCAAACGGTATCTGGGCTGCGGGGCCGACGACATTGAACTCGCCGATCATGACGGCTCGGTTACCGATTATCACAAAGCCTATGAGTTTTTCAGCCGCGTGCTTGACCCTAAGGAGATGGGGATCGGTCCCGATGGCCGGAACTATGCTGATCCTAACCTATATATCGCACACTTCCATACCAAAAACATGGCTTCTGCTCTTCGGAATGCCGCCGCTGCTCTGAAAGCCGGCATTATCCGGTTTGAATCCTGCATGTCAGGCATCGGCGGGCAGCCTGCCAACACTGTGGACGGTGTCCCGATTCAGGGACGAGAAGGTGATTACTACAGCGACCACTTTAACCATGGGCTGATCTCGACAGAGGACATGGTGACGATGTTTCATCAAATCGGGGTTGTGACCGGCATTGATCCGGAAAAGCTGATCGATCTAGGAAAAGGATTCCGAAAAGATGTGCTGGATATGTTTGCAGCCAAGCAGAAAAAATTAAACCGTCCGTCCATGCCCTGCCGATCTTTTATGCTGACAGACGGAAAACTGCCCAAGAGCGTTACGGAACTATACGCCGGGTAAAAAGAGTTAGAACACCGGAGTAGCACTGGAAAAAGAAATAAGATACTATTGGGAGATATCTCTTCTCTCAAAAAAATGGCATTTTTCTTGACGAATACCATTTCAATCGCCATGTTGGCACCATGAAATTGGTAACACATATAGATTCAACAGGTCGCTTGGTGATCCCCATTGAGCTTCGCAAGCGTTATGGATTTGAATCCGGTCAAAAAGTTCGAATTGTACCTTCAAAAGAAGGTCTTACATTAATACCGGACCGCCCAAAGCGACGTTTTATTAAACGAGGTCCCATTCTGACTATTGATACAGGCGCTGGTATTGCACCGTTAAAAGCTTTCGATGTATCTGATTTACGTGAAACCGTTTTGAAAGAGAAAAAACCGTCAGTGAAAACCTCACCGGATTTTCTTGCCGAATGCATAGTTGGCGAGATCTCTTTTCCTGGGGCGATAGGTGTTGTCCGCCTTCTCCTTTTCGATCACATGCTGAAACAGCTTGAACATCTTCACCGGCTGCGGTTCGTCATGATAAAACGTGTCCCACGCATACTTCAATAATTCCTGAAGCTTTTCCGGGGCCATATGTTTGGGCTGAAACACCACCTTGTCCGCTGAATAATCATCCCAGTCATAGGAAAGAATCCGTTTGTCCTGGTGAAGCTCCCGGAAGGCCGGTGTATGAGGAAAGGGCGTCAGTACGGTAAATTCAGCCAGATCCAGTTGGATTTCAAGCAGAAAATCGATCAGCCGTTTGATATCCTCTTCCGTGTGATTGTCCATACCAAGGAGTATGGTTCCCTCCACCAGAATCCCATGGTCATGATACCGTTTGATCCGCTCCCGGATGTAGTCCGATGTATCGAAAACCGCCTGGTAGACATACCATGCCCCTGCCTGAGCTGCCAGATCCAGTACTTCCGGTTTATCCTGGATCGGATGGCTGCACCACTTCTTTTTCAGGGGGATCATCTCGCGGAACAGATCCTTTTCCCACTCTTCATCCTGCGCAAGCGAGTTATCCACGATAAATAGACGATTGTTGTCAATACTCTCCAGTTCCTGAATCGACTTTTCAATAGGCCGGGGCCTGAATTTCCTCCCCCCAAGATAAGCCACGGCGCAGGGGTAGCAGTTGAACCGGCAACCCCGGGATGCGTGGAAAAGATCCACCATCTGGATACCCCGGTAGTTATACAGATCTCTCTGTAAGATGTCCCGGCGGGCTGTGCCAACGATCTCGATCGGCGGATGATCTTCCAGGTAGTCATACTTCTTTTTCAGCCGGTTGTTCTGAAAATCGGAAAAAACAGCCTCCATCCTTCCTTCTGCTTCTCCCAGAAAAACAGAATCCGCATGGTTCATGGTTTCCTCTGCATGCAGCATGGTGGAAATCCCACCGAATATCACCTTGATTCCCTTTTTCCGGTAGATATCGGCAATCTCCCAGCCTCGCTTTATCTGTATGGTCAGCATCATGGATATGCCGACAAAATCAACCGGATCATCAAAATCGATCTCCTGAAGATTCTCATCGATAAAATCAACTTCCACATATTCGGGAAGGGATGCAGCAAAAACCACCGGCCCATGAGGAGGGAGATGAAACTCCGTCTGTGTAAAGAGTTTGGACCAACGCGGATAAATCAGTTTGAATTTCATAGTATTTCACCCGTTGTTGTTTATGGACATGATCGATCTGTTTTGGATACAAATTGGCCGGCAAGGTTTCCGGCAGCTTCTCCTGTCGAAAGACAGCACCCGATCACCCGGGCGGATGCAATGGCATCATCATCTGCGCTGATACACTTTCCGGCTGTAAAGAGATTATCCATACCGGACACACGCAAACACCGCCCGGGAATGTCATACGCGGTTTCATCCGGAAGATAGGAAAACCGGGGAGCCCCTGAACAGGAATACTTTTCAATAGGCCAGTTCCCTCTTGCAACTGCATCCGGAAACTGTGCATTGTTTAAGACATCTTCCCGTGTCAGGAGATATAATCCTTCCGCTCTCTTACCGGCTCTGTGTAAAACCGTTCCGGATTGGCCGATGGTTTGGACATGCTCAAGGCCGCCAACATTCTTCTGTAAAAAATGAATCAGATGCTTTTTCATATCCTGTGCTTTCTCCTCAAGTCCGGATTCCGCTCCATCATGATCCGGACAGATCAAGGCTCCGAGATTCAGCTTCACGAAAGCCGAGCCACCTCCGATGTCAGGAGAAAAACTGACATCATCCGTTCCCCGGGGCAGATCTCCCAAATCCACAGCATGCTTTATTTTCATCCGTATCCGGATGATGTCTGACCGGTCTGAAAACGCATCCCCGAAATTAGTTATTGAAAACAGAAGCGCGGGCGCCTGCTCCGTTTCATCCGGGAGCAGCAAAGATGCACCGGCCATCTCACCTATCACGGCATCTCCGGTACTGTCGATCACCGCATCAGCCTGAACAACTTGTTCCCGGCCGGAAACTGAAAATTGAATCTGCCGGATCTGTTTCCCGTCCATGGTCAGCCCGGAAATTTCCGCCCTGTAGTGAACATCCAGATTTTTCGTGGACTCCAGAAACTTCCTGGCAGCGGCCTCAATCATTCCAGGCCGGGAGTGAAGAACAAAAACCCGCCCGCTCCGGACAGGGCCGGAAAGCAGATCCAGCGACATCACCCTGGCTGCAAATTCCCGTGGAAATCCGTCATATAACAATTCCGGTGCCGGCTTTACGGAATTATGATACAAACCGCAGATGGTGGATATTTTTCCCATGGCCGCCAATCCGCCGGGAAAGCTGTTTTTTTCCAGCAGAAGGGTTCGGCATCCGTTCCGTGAAGCTGCGACTGCCGCAGCAATGCCGGAAGGCCCTGCTCCGGCGACAACCACATGATAATGCTGTTTCAACGTTTTCTTCTCATATGGGTGCCATATGCCTCAATATCTTTCCAGTTCGGAATCACCCGGAACCGGTTCAAGATCCGCTGAACCGATTTTACGGTAAAGGAATCCCAGTCTGTCGGAGTGCTCCAGGTAACCTCCTGGCGTGCAAGCCTGTCCAGTCGATCCATGGCATCTTCACCCAGCTTTGGAGAGATATAAAAAACCGGATTCAGGAGGTTGGTCTGCGGCGTAATGATCCCTTCCCGGATTGCGATCCGGTATATGGGAGCATCCCGGTAAATCCTTATACCCAGAGATGCAAAAACCGCATTCGCCTTTCCAAACTCCATCAGGCATTTCTGGGTTTCAACCATATCCGGATAGGATTCATCCGGCCCTCCGAAAAGAAGAAACACTGCAAATGGAATTCCGGAGCGAAGAAGTGCCTGATAGCTCTTCTGGATATCCTGACGCGTAAATCCTTTGCCCATGTTTTCCAGCATTTTATCCGTAACCGCATCCACCCCAAGCTCGATCCCCACACAACCGGAAGCTTTAAAAACCCGCGCCATCTCATCATCCAGACCCGCCGGGTTGCAATAGGCGATCCACCGGATTTGCAGATTCCGCCGGATGATCTCCTCACAGATTTTCATTGCATGATCCGGCGGCCAGTTAAAAACGCCGTCTGTGAAAAAGAAATCCCGAAAACCGGTTTCCCGGACCAGCTTTTCCATATCATCCACACAAAGCTGAGGCGACCGGTACCGCAGACGTGTTCCTTCCAGTGTCCGGTAATTGCAATATACACATCCGAAAGGGCATCCCCTCTTGGTCTGGTATCCGATCATTCCGCCATGTTCAAAATACTTTTTATGGTTGATTCTCTCATATGCATACAAGGGGTAATGATCCAGATTTCCGGAAAAGTCGGGTGGGTTCATATGCCAGGTCTCCTTCTCCTGATAGAGAAGACCCGGAATTTTTGAAAAATCCTTTTTCCCGGAATACTCCCGGAGAAAAGCAGGAAGGCTTTCCTCGCCTTCTCCGATAAATGTATAAGGCACATGGAGATAGGCTGCCAGTTCCTGCGGAAGTACGGACGCGCCGCCTCCTCCCATGATAATGGTCGCGCTGGAATATTCCTTTACAATTTGAATCACACTTCGTGCGGTCTGAAAAAATGTTTTTTGGGTGGTGCTGGAACAGTTGTCGAGATTCCGTATGGCAAGCCCGACAATATCCGGATCTGTCTTTTTTAATACTCCGGCCAGATTCCGTTTCAGGTTGCCGGAAAAACAAAGATCCACAAAATGCACATCCTGGCCCTGATGCTCCAGAATGCGGACAATACCGGCGGCTCCGATCGGGGCAACAGCCAATGGAAACTTCTCCTGATTGATGGCAATGATCAGAATCTTCAACAATCCTCACTTTCCATTCAGCAGATGGGTTCGTATCCCCAGCTGAAATCCGTTTGTTTCTTCCGGAGAAAGAATTCCTTCCGTATACACAAAGGTGATATTCAATCTTCCTGCAAATTGATAAAACAGGACACCGATTCCCGGTGGAGCGATGATTGCCGGCATATGGCGGACATAATCGACTTTTGTCCCTATGAATTCCGACAGGCGGGAATACATTGTACCTGGATTGGCCATCACAATGGAGGCGATTTCACCTTTCATGGCCTGCCGGACTTTCCGGATATAAAACCAGGTGGGCAGAAATTTCGATATCTCCATCACGGCAACATTGGCATCCAGCAATCCTGTTTTGATCACACGCTGTGTCTGCTCTTTAAAATGCCGGACCGCTGAATCAAAATCCTCAAGGCTCTCTGAAGAAAAAGAATACAACAGGGATGTTGACTGGTTTGAGAAAACAGGAAGATGGGTTCCTTTTTTCCGAAGGTTCACCGGTAGCGACAAAACATAATTGTTGGAGGCTACTCCCTTCTTTTGATAGAGCTGCTTCAGCTCACGCATGGTGGATGCGGCAAAATAAGTGGACTCATTAAAAAAACCGCACCGTTTGCGCGCCAGGTCCAGGATTATTTTTGTTTCCTCTTGTGAAAAAGAGATGATCGTGTACTCTTGGAGAGGTTTTGCTTTTTCCGGAAACTTCGACAATATGGACACCGGCGGATTCAAAGCGATCTCATCAATATGGTCAAAGGATTGCTTTGCCTTCTTCCATTTGTCATCAGCACTCCCTGTTTTCGGCTTCGGATGATTATCCGATCCGGAATTTACCCGGCCGGATGCAGCCATACGGCTGGATTCCGATATCAGGGCTTCTTTCACAAGATCCGGGTTTCCGATCATGGAGAGAAAATACTCGGCGCCATGTGCATCCATGAGCGCGTGAACCCAGGTCATATAGATTTCCATCCCCCCTTTGTTAAAATAGACAAGATCAAACCGGATCTGTTCTCCTTTTCCGGGTTGAAGGGGAAGATTGAACAGCTTCTTCCTGAGCGTTTTGAATTCCGGATTTTCTTCTGTTTTTTCTTCCAGATGGTATGCGGTTATCCTGGGAAAAGCGGATGGTTGTTCCGGATTTATCTCCCAGCAGGGCAGCCGGGAAAAAAAATGCCGTTTGGAGACCGCATGAATAATCGGGAATTGATCCATCAGACTGGAAATCCGGTCGGCAAACTCTGATTCACGGATCTGTATTGGAAGCCCCAGAACCATTTGCGCAAGATTTCCGGCAAATCCGTTTTTTCTCATGTGGTAATCAAATGCCATCAACAGGCAGTCCATACCATTGAGGTTGATGCGTTTATTTTTCTTGAAAAGCATAAATCATCTCTGATAACCGGTTGACGTTCCTCAGGGTGTCTTCGGTCAGCTTATCTTCGGGAACCTGAAGGCTGTATTGTTTTTCGATAAACACCAGAAGCTTCACCAGAGAGAATGAATCAAAACCCGACTCAAGAAGATCCGTGTCCGCATTAATCTGAATGGACGGATCAAAAATCTCATTATGCAGAAAAAAAATCAGCTGTTCTTTTATTTGTTCGATCTGTACCATTATTGTATTATTCTTTCCGCCATCTGTTTCTTCGAACGATCTTGGAGGTCACCGCTGTTTTTGGAATGGCCTCCACGATCTTGATCTCCTCTGGAATTTTATAGGAAGCCAGCCGTTGCCGGCAGTATTGCAGAATCCTGTTTCTTGAAATCGATTCCGAAGACCCTTTTGGCACAATATCAGCCGCCACCAGTTCCCCAAACCGTTTATCTTTCAATCCATATACATAGGATTCTTCCACATCCGGATGCATGTTCAATACCGCCTCGATCTCCTGAGGAAATACCTTCATCCCGGCGATATTGATGACATCCTTTTTTCTGGCAAACAGGTACACATATCCTTCCGTATCCACCCAGCCGATATCACCGGTATCAAACCAGCCGTCTTCCATGATCTTATCCGCATCCGCCCAGGGACTGAAATAGGCATCAAAAAAACCCGGCCCCCGGAACCAGAGTTCTCCACATAAATGGCTTTCACCTGGATAGCAATCTGTATTTTTCACTTTCATCTCATACGCCGGCAGCAGTTTTCCCACAGATCCGATTTTCCGGGCAGGCTCTTCCGTATTCATACAGACAATCCCGATTTCGATAATTCCGTAAGCCTGAACAACCGGCAACCGGAACCGTTTATAAAAATGATGAAATACACTGTCCGGAAGCTCTATGGTCGTTGACAGGGCGATCCTTACAGTTGAAAGCATTTTATCGGAAGTATCGGCTGCCAGCAGGGAATAATGGAACGGGGATGCGTACAATACGGTTGCCTTCATCCGATTTGCCGCATCCAGAATCGATCCGGCAAACATTTTATTCACGATAACGATTGTGGCACTTTTTGCAAGATAGAGAAGAATCGTTGAAACAAAGTGGTGCGCCATGGACAAAAGCCACAGGATGGTATCATCTGCATTGATTCTAAGAGTTTGATTTACCGCTTCGATTCTCTCACAGATGGCTCTGTGACTGAGAACTACCCCCTTTGATACACCGGTTGTACCGGATGTAAACCGGATAAAGGCAATATCCTTTTCAATATATCGATTTTCGATCACAGCGGATCGGTGATCCACAAAATAGGATACGGGAAATCCTTGCCCTTTTTTCCGGACCTCATGATCCGGGCCATGATCCTGAATCACGGCGTTCAGCTTCATGGTATGGCATAGATCCCCAACCTCGGTTTTTTTCAATTCCAGGCCGATGGGAACGACAATGGCTTCGATCTCCCATATGGCGAAAGTGATGGCCACATAGGCAATACTGTTTGGAAACCGAAGCCCTACCAGGCTTCCCCTTCCCATTCCGATTGATTTCAGATCCATAGCAATTTCGGTTATGATGATGTACAACTGGTCATAGGTGACTGCATGATCACCCTCGACAATGGCTGTCTTTCCAGGATAATCCTGCACGGATTTTCGAATCAATTGTTTCAGGCTCACTCTGACAACCCCTGCGAAAATAATGGTATGGCCTCAATCAGATTCATCGACAGCTTGTATCCCATAAATCCATGCGCTACCAATTCAAGCCTCTCCGGGATGAACTCTCCCAAAACCCCTGTCTGATGATCTTCCGCAAAAAACCCCTGAACCGAACGTTGAATAAAATCAAACGAACTGTACTGATCGATCCGCCAGTTCCCATCCAATTGCACAATCACATCTACAGTGCTTCCATCCCCGTTCTTGTATCGGCAGATGGCAGACCGCTCTTCCACAACACCGGATCCTGTAGACACTCCTTCCGGTTTTAAAAACATCAACCGGACATCCCAGATCAGCCCCTGAACCATCCCCGGTTCATCAAAAGGAGGCACTGCCCGGTTTACAATCACCTTTTGATCATAAACAGCATCCAGGAGCACCAGGCCTTCAATCGACATCAGAATACAATGAACCCTATTCCGTTCCGGTGCAACGATGATCGTTCCGATCATGGATTGCCGCTGTCCATTGGGCAGAACCGCCCGGATGGAATGAACAAACTGCCACTTGTTCTTTACAAACGGCTGTTCACACCGGTTTTCAGAACCTTTTGGTAAAGGCGGACGGAAGGGTTGAATTTCAGGAAGCGATGAACACGATGCTACGATCAGGAAGACAGATATCAGCAGGGCATATTTCCCAATGGCCGGATCGTATCGTAAGATTCCTGGAATTCCAATAGGTTTCATCAGATCTTCCGGAACAGGACATCAGCAAGAGGAATGTTGACCATCGTTTTCTGAAATCTGTATTCGGTATAGGTATCCTGAGTTTCAATGATCCGGACGCGATCCATCACCCCAGGTTGATCCGAGAGCGTCAACTCAATCCGCTCAATAACCTTTAAAAAAGATTCTTCCTTTGGTGTCATGACAATGGTTCGTTCACCCTTCAGACTTGTGGTAAAATTGGAGCTGCTGTCAAACTCCCCTTTCAGCCAGTATGTGATCTCCTGAAGCACAAACTGCATGATCTCTTTTGCCGGTCCAAGGTCTTCCACCAGCCCGTTTTCCCCTTCGATAAACCGTTTCACCCTGCCGTTATCCATCATCAGGATGCTCCGTACCGGCTGAAAATATTCCCAGCGAACGGATTTCGGACTTTTAAAAAGCATCACACCGGTCGAGACAAGCGGTTTCGCCAGAATTTTCATATGTTTTTCCTGTATAAATTCAGCGCGTACAGAAAAAACCCCCGCAGCCTCCTTCTGAATCTGTTCCAGTGTAACTGCCCATACAGAAGACAGGAAAAAAAATCCGAACACAATATTAAAAAAGAAAAATCGTCTCATCTCATAACTCTCAATCCAGCGCAGCCGGAACCTAACAACATTCAACGCATACGGTCAACCAAAAGCCAGAAACCAGAAACTGGAGACCGGTAACCGGCCAACGGGCAAACCGGCAAACCGACCTAAACCATCCCGCCATTAACCGATATAACCTGGCCGGTAATATAGGAAGCATCATCCGAACATAAAAACCGGACAACCTTTGCAACCTCTTCCGGCTGTCCGATCCTGGCCATCGGAATCATCTGTTTGATCACATCGACCGGAGCTTCCTTTATCATGTCTGTCTGGATTAATCCAGGCGCAACCACATTCACCCGGATTCCCAGGCGTGCGACTTCTGCGGCAATCGAACGGCTGGCGCCGATCAGACCGGCTTTGGCAGCAGAATAGTTGGCCTGCCCGCGGTTTCCGATCAGACCGGCAACCGACGATATGGATACAACGGAACCCTTTTTCCTCGGAATCATCCTTTTGATGATCGGTTTCGTTATATTGTAGAATCCTTTCAAGGTTGTGGTAATCACCGCATCCCACTCTTTTTCAGGCATCATGACAAACAATCCATCTGCTGCGATCCCGGCGTTATTGACCAGCACGTCGATATTTTTAAACCGGGATATGATCTGATCCACGGCCTTTTTGGATTCCTGAACATCGGAAACATCAAATTGTGATGTTTCGCCGGAAAACCCATCCTTCTTCATCATGTTTACAGTCTCTTCCGCACCGGCCGTATCGGATTTATAGTTCACGATCACATGATATTGGTTCCTTGCCAGTTCCAATGCAATGGCTCGCCCGATACCCTTGCTTCCGCCGGTCACGATAGCTACCTTTGTTTCATTCTGATCCATTTCCCGTCTCCTGAAGTAAATATGTTTTCCGGAATCTTTTTCTCTCAATCCGGCCGGAAAACCTGTATGTTGATCTCTCCTGCTGTAATGGATTCAATGGTGGATGTACCCCGGAAAACAGCATAATTACGATGCCTCAACTCAACCTCCGAACAGGTGATGATCTGTGAAGATACCGGAAGCTCATCCACATGAAAAATCGCCTGTTTGATTCCCACAATCCATCCCTTGCCTCCGTTCTGGAAATTATTCTCCATTTTTTCCTTCCAGCCGATGCAGATCCCTGCTGTCTGAGCTACCAGCTCGATCAGGACAATCGGACTGACTGCGCCATCCTGATATAATGGCCACAGTTCATTGACGGTTGCCATTGAAATCGCCTTCTCATAGTCAACGGAAACAATGGTTTCAATCAATTTCATCCGGTCCCGATGGGGGATCAGGCTTTCAATCTGGAGGTCATGAATCATATCTGTTTTCACTTACAAACTTTATTCCAAGAGTAACCGCATTTTTTTAATATTCCCCCCTTGAGGGGGGTCTGGGGGGTGTTGGCCTGTTTATAATAAAAAATTAAAAAAAATAATATGCAAAAAATCACAGAAACACAACTGGAACATTGAAAAAATCCACATTATTGAGCCGATAATCCTTGAATCTCCTGGTGATAACCAAGATACCGTTCCAGGGTCTTATCGTTTTTTCCATACTTGGGAATGGTCCGTAAGATCTCCTCGAAACGCTCCTCGGCTTCCTTTTCCCCCCTGATCGACACGATCCCGTCGGTGATGATGTCCACCAGCCGGTCGGCGTAGATGATGATGCGCTCCTCAAGGGTGGAAAGGGTGTAGTCCTTGACAGGCAGCCCCAGCTCGACCGCTTCTTCCGCGCTGAGCCCCCCGCGGATATGCTTTTCCATTACTGCGGTGATCGTCGGGGGCAAGCCCAAGGCTGCGCCCATCTCCGCTCCCAGCTTGCCATGTTCGATCTCATGGGTCTTGGCTTTGCCCAGGTCGTGAAAGAGTGCGCCGCGTCCGACGAGTTCCATGTCCAGGTCCTTCGGGATTCGCGATGCGATTTCCAGAGCCTTTTCAGCCACCTTGACGCTGTGGGCGATATCCCCCTCCGAAACGCCCGCCTGGCGCAGCAGGTTGATGTCGGCTTCATGAATCGAATAATGTGCAGCCTCTACCGGTTGTCCGCTTTCGATCCAGTTTTTGAGGCCGCCATCAAGGAAGACGGCGTCCAGGCCTTCACCCCGAAGTCGATCCGTCACGGACTGGCTGATTGATCCGCCCTTGACGCAGTAGACCACGGTTCGTCGGTCCGCCGGCAATTGCTTGGACCAGTCGCCGATCTTTTCGGGATCGCGCCATACCGCACCTTTGATGCTGTTTGGATTGGCCTGGTAATCCGCCTTTCGGCGTACATCCAAAAGGGTCATCGGTTCTTTATTTTCAAAAAACTTTTTTAGATCTTTGGTATCGATTGTGGATGTCATGATGTTTCTCCTATTTGTTTTTTTAGATGAAAAATTTCCAGATCACTCCCGCCACGGCCCCGATGGGAACCAGGTAATGGATGGGGAAGTGAAATTTTTGCAGCAGCATCACGAAGATGGAGGGAATCACGAACAGAGAACCGGCGGCAATTCCGCCCAACGTGCCGTGCAACCTCCAGCCGATATAGGTGGCCAGCTGCTGGGCTTCTGGCCCCGGCAGCAGCATGCAAAAGTTGAGCGCGCGCAAGAACTGGTTTTCGCCGATCCACTTGCGTCGTTCCACAACCTCCTGATGCATGATGGCGATCTGGCCGGCTGGACCGCCGAAGCTGATAAAACCCAGCTTGGCCCAGAACGTAAAGGCTTCCTTAAATGTGGCCGCTGTCGGCGGCCCTGAAATTGATTGAGTCTGCATTGATCCTCTTTTCGTTTTCAAAAAGTTTGATTACGCTTTTCAGTCTGCCAAACGAGCCTGTTTCGTGCCGGGTTCTATGAACAAATCGTTGAAAAGGGTCACGGAATCGGCTTTGGTCCACAGGCCCACATGGCCGTCAAGATCACGATCAGCCTCATATTCCACCAACAGACGATCCTCGAGGAAAGCCCGGACGCGGCGACCGGCCGTTTCCACGCGCAGCCGGTGCCAATGACCGCCGGCAATGGGTGTGTCAACACTTGCCCGTTCAATGCGTCTGCCATTTCTGAATTCGAACAGAATAGCGTTGTCCTCCAGAGCATTTACGCGAAAGACAAAGTAGTTGCTCCAATCGCGGATAGCAAAGGCCAGACCACCGGCCTGGTCAATGATTCCGGACAGCGGCTTGACCATCACCCGCGCGGCTCCTTCAGTCATGAGGCTATCCTTGAAAATAGCCAATGGAAAATAGTAGTAAGCCCCGATATTATCCAGCATCTCCTGGTAGCGCTTACCCATAAACCGCGTCATGGCTTGGGAGACACCCGAGGAGATCCAGGAACTGAAATCGGAGCCGTCCTGGAGCACCCCCGGTTCCATATCCGGTTTGGGGGTTTTCCAATTCCCTGTGATCAGATAGAAATTTTTTGGCGCGTCCTCTCGTTCTTTTTCAAGGATGTCATACTTGCCTTGGAAAAAGGACTCGGTCAATGAAGCAACCTGCTCCGGGTTTTTCATCGCCATGTCCAAGAGCCGGCTAGTGCCCAGCAGACGACCCAACTTGTCAAGCGCTTCTTCCATGCCGGCTTGGTCCAACCGCGCCATGGCCGCCTCAATCAGATCTCCTTTGACGCTGGTTTCAAATCCAAGGCGATTGAGCACAGCGTCCATGTACTGAATCCGCAGGGAGCGACCGAAATAAGCGCCCGCACCGCCGGCGAATTGCAGATTGACGTAATTATGCTCCATATCCGTCCCACAAAGGGCATCCACCGTGGCGAAGTGATAGCCGAAGCGCACGCTTAAGTTCATGTAATCGGACGAGATAAGGGCATAGCTGGCTTCACCGAGCTGGCCTTGCTGGGGCATGGCGCCTCCCGCCATGAGGGACATAAAGTTGTGAGCGCCCATGGCGATGGTGCTCGTCCAATTCAAGCCCGGATGGGAGAGTCCCCGCCACAAGGCTCGAAAGGGCGCGCTGGCTACATCGTGGACGTTGATCTCGTTGCACGTAGTCAGTCCCTGACGAAGCCCGTGTCCCAGATCCAGGGCATAAAGCTGGATGGGTATGGTAACCTTGAGGCGCAACGCGCCGCGAAGACGACCCCTTGATTCCCCGAAACGGAACATCTCGCGCACGGAGATCTCATGACAGTAGCGGATAATATCGTGAACCGACCGACATCCTTCCTGGGAAAATTGGGGTGAATCCGGCTCGGTCAGGTTCAGGGGCGAAATCAAATCCAGCAAACGTTGCAGCCTCAGGTGAAGCGAGCTGGCGAAGATGGGACGCTTCACCGGCCGCACACCGCGCGTCAGCTCATCCACCACACCACCGTAGACACGTGCCCGGCTGGCCCATAGGGTGATTTCCTGGCCGTCCGTCAGGGTGTCGGTAGCAATTCGGGTGTCAAAGAGTGCCGGCACGCCGAACTCCCGTGCCACCGAGGCCAAGTGACTGGCAACACCGCCGACATCGGTGATGATGCCCTTCACCTTGCCGATCCAAGGAGTGATAGAAGTAGATGCCGTACGGGCAACCAGAATGGTGTCCGGATCAAGACTCGGAAAGGGATCATCCGTCTCCGTATTTTTCAGCACCATCACCCGGCCGGCCACAACACCGCCGGCGGCGCATTTGCCACCTTCGATAAGTAAGGGGTAACCCGGATATTCGCCGGCGGGCTCGGGACCCGGATCGGCTGTCTCCTCGATCACCAGCAAAGGTCGGGCCTGCAATATGTACAAGCGGTGATCGCTGTCCACCGCCCATTCGATATCCAAGGGACGTTGAAAGTGATTTTCAAGGATTTTTGCGGATTCCCACAATTTTTTGAGATATGAACTATCAAGAGTGTCTGCGCCTGAAGTGGGGAAACTGGTTTCATCTCCGGCAACGTCCAGCATTTTAAACGTGGTCTTTGCTATCCGGTACGACTGTTGCGGTGATTCGTCCCCGCCCACCAGAGCATCCCCAAGGCCGTGAACAGCGCTAACCTGAATGGTATCACGATCTTCGCTGAGGGGATCGGCAGTGTACAAAACGCCGCTGAGATGCGGCTGGATCATTTCGAGGACCAGGACCGCCATAGGGGTTTCACGGTCGTCCACGCCGTGATGCAGGCGATAGGAGAGCGCCGAAGCGGAGTATTTGCTCGCCACAACGTTCTTGTAGGCCTCGGATAATTCCTCAATGGGCACGTTCAATACCGATGTATATTGTCCGGCAAAGGAGATTTCGCCATCCTCGCCGATGGCGCTGCTGCGCACCGCCAGACGTTTATCGGACGGACTGCCGCTGATCAGTTCAGCGGCGGCCGCTTCTATAGCCTCACGGATGGACTTTGGCAATGGGCTTTCAATGATGAGTGACCGGATGTCTCGTCCTACGGACTCTATCGATGCCGGATCATCAGCTACGAGTTGTGCCATGACATCGTCGATCTTCTCCGATAGACCGGTTTCGAGTAAAAAGAGCCGGTAAGCGATGGTGGTTACGGCAAAACCTTCGGGTACCGGAAGGCATAGCTCCCGCCGTGCACAGGCCAGATTGGCCGCCTTGGCCCCCACGGTACTGTCGTGCTCAGACTCAATCCGGGAGATAGGCAAGGTGAGGGCGTCCGTGGTAGGACGCAAAGCCGGCCTCAGTTCCTCCTTGGAATAACGAAGAAGGCTCTGCAAAACCGCCGACAGACGTTCATACGGCTTGACGGATAAACCGGACAGGGCCTGTACCATCGATTCAACCTCGGACAAGAGCTGCGTGCACTTGCGCTCTATCATCTGCATGGTAAAAGGCCGGTTATCATAGTACGTTTGCTCAAGGTCGGCCATCAGATTGAGTGCTGTCCGGTTGTGATCGAGCAGAGATCTGAAGTGCCGGTACCGGCCGGTCTGCTCCGGGTCCATTGCCAGAAGCGGTCGACAGGCATCCCCGGTTGTTTTTTTCTTCAGAAACGGTATCATGGGTTCCTCCTTATTTTAATTGAATTCCAGTCTCTTTCACGATCGGCAGGTTCAGACCTTTTCGCTGTTTACAGGTACCGGAATATCACGACCGAAAACAGCGAACCCAATCGTACCTATGATCCCGCAGACAAATGCGGTAATGAGGTTACTCTGCGGGCTGATTTGCCATAAAAATGCACCCCCCAAGGCGGCGAGGGAAACAAACACATCCCGGATCAGATAATACAGGCCAAACATCCCTGCCTTACAGTGATCCGGAGACAGGTCCATGATCAGGGACTTACGGGTGGGCTCACCGAACTCCTTCAGCCCTCTCAGGACAAAGGCCAGGATCAGCCACTCGAAGCTGCGACTGTACAGCAACACCAGGGGAAACAGGGTGAAAAAGACAAAGGTCATCAGCACGAAAGGCTTCTTCGTGCCTCGGTCGGCCAGGTAGGCCACAGGGATGTAAACGAGCACGGCCGTGGTCATCTCGATAGTGGTCAGCAGGCCGAACTGAAGGGCCGACACCGGTTGCGAAATGGCCTTCATGCACCAGACTACCACAAAAGCATAGGGGATCTGTTCGCAGAAGCGCACCAGGATATCGGTCACTAGCAGGCCCTTCATGGACGGATTCATCAGGCGCAACAATTTCAGAGGGTTCTTTTCCGGGGTGAGGGTACAAGCGTCGGAAGCAGCGGCCTTGTCCGGCGCGTCATCTTCGATCATCAATTGCTGGAGAAACAGAGCCGCCACAGCCATGACCAGGGCTGTACCGAACGCCAGGCGCACCCCGGCCTGCTCGCCCCATATCCCGATAAAGAGACCACCAAGTAGAGGGCCGAGCGCCATGGGGACGCGTTTGACCAAAGAGTGCATGGTCACTCCCATGGTGCGTTTGTTCAGGGGCAGCACCTTGTACATCAGACTCATGGTGGCCGGAAGGGAAATGGCCGACCAGGAGATGAAGAGCACCGCCCCGATCAGCACCGCTTTCCAGGAAGGCACCAGAACAACCAGGGCGAAACCGGCCATAGCCACCAGGTTAAAAATCAGCAGCGATTTCCTGGTGCCGATACGGTCGGACAGGTAACCGCCGGGAAAGGAGTAAAGGGCCGACAGCAGATTATCCATGGCCTGCAAGAGCCCGATGGCCAGCACCCCGCTTCCCAGGGCCAGCATGTAAATGGGCAGGAAACGCTCGGCCATGCGCTCACCCATGCCCACCAGCACCACCATGGCCAGCACGCCAACGGTGCTGCGCTGCAAGCCCAGAAAGCCGGTCAGCCTCAACATGCGGATTTTTATGGTTTCAGATACAGCCATGACGATTTCCTTTATGATTCCCCTTTAGCCACATCCAGACGGCACCAGGCATATAGCGCGTCGTAGATCTCGAACTGTCTTTCGATATTTTCCACATGAAAATGAGATCGGGTCACCCATTTCATTGGTATTCTCCTATTATTTTTTGGCTCCGAAATAAGCCAGGGTTTTGTCCACCAGCACCTGGACATCCTCGACCAGGTGGTTGAACTTGCCACTGAGATCGTCGGCCAGGTGCTGCACATACTCCCGTGCCGCTTCCTCGCCGTACTTCTCCCGGAACATTTGGCTGAACTCGAGTACACGGGTAATGTCATGGCGCTCCTCCTTGTACTGAGGATCATCTATCCATTCATGGACTTGTTGATAGGTTTTTCCGGTTCTTTGTTTGCTGATATCGGCATGTTTTTCAATAGATGGCATGGGATAGCTCCTTTATGTTACAATGTTTTCCAGTTTGACCTTCCTGATAAAATTAGACCTTCTTTTGCTGCTGATAATAGGCGTACAGATTATCAAACAGGCGAAACCCTTCTATCATCCGCTGGTCATCATCCGGGTGCATGGCCACCAGACCGGTCAGAAGCGACTTGAACCCATCGGTTTCGTTTCGACCAAATTTCCCGTCTTTTAAATCAATTTCATGAACGACTTCGGCCATGGGAACCAATGCATGGTCCGGAAGCCGGAGACGTTGAACCATGACCTCAAAGGTGCATCGATCCCCCGCGTGAGTGTATGCACCATCGAACATGTCAAAACAAAGCTCGTCGGGTTTGGGAGAATAGTTTGGTTCTCTAACAAATTTGAATACCGCTGCCTGGTCGATGAATCGGCGAATCAGCCAGCCGCAGGCGATACGGTCAACGAAAAGGTTGCTGCGGGTTACCCACGTTTTATCCATCAAACCATTGATCCCCTCCCTGCCTGGACTATCGGCTGGGGGTTGTCCGGACAGAAGGTTCTCCAATTCCCTGAGCTGTAATTCCGCGGTGGCGCGATCCGGCGTCTGAAAAAAATCGATGGCCGCTATTTCGTCCAACCGGTGCTTCAATCTGAATAACTGAACCGTTCCCTTTACGGCGGGGTCCCGGGGATTGCTCTCTTTGGATGACCACTCGGTAAGCAAGGCGTTGGTTTCCTGGATCAGCTTCTCATAGTCGGATTTACGTGCTTTATGGAACAACGCAAGAACCTGTTCGTCCGAGAGACCTTGCATAAAATGCGCCTCTAAAATGGAACCATCCCCGCCGCCCTCAATAATCTCCTTGAGCGTCCAGCTCAAATCTTCGCGTGATTGTTCTGAGAGGGGCATCACATACACCGATTGTTTGATCGCCACCGCTCCCACCTGTTGTAGCCGCCGCCAGATCTTCACACGCAGGGCATTTGGTTTTGGAGGAATCTGGTGGATCAGCAACAGCCATTTTTTAGATTCAGGGATCTTCATAATGTTCTCCAAGTCATTTGTTACATATATAATGTAACAGTTGTTACATGTTGTCAAGGGGTGCTTTTTTTAAATGTGACTTTTTTACAAGGCAGAAAAAAATTCAATACCGGTACTGCACACAACCCGGAAATGACCTGTAAGAAAAATATTGATAGATTACACTTTCATATGGTATCTGTTCAACCGCCTAACAGAATTCAAATAATTAAAATATTTTATATATACAGGATGAAAAATGGAAAACCTTCTGAATGAATTGAAAGAAAAAGTGATTGAAACCCTGAACCTGATGGATGTAACCCCTGGTGATTTTGATGTTGACGGTCAGCTTGTCGGAGGAGATCTCGGAATCGATTCCATCGATGTGCTGGAACTGGTCATGATGATCGAAAAAGATTATTCCGTGGTTATTGACAATAAAGAACTCGGGGAGAAGGTATTCAGATCCCTGAGAACGCTCGCCGTCTTTATCGATCAAAACCGTTCAAAGAGTTCCCAGTAATGAAGGTCAGAACCTTTATTACCGGAATCGGGATCATCACTCCCGTTGGAACCGGATATCATGAGATACAGGATTTTATCCGGACCGGTAATCCGACAATCCGGCCTTTACGGCTGTTTCGTTCCGAAACCGTCCTGCCCACAGGAGAAGTCAATCAATCTTTTCCTAATGATGATATCCCGCGAACCCACCGTCTTGCCATGATTGCAGCAGCAGATGCGATGAAAACCAACCCGGGAACGGTTGACGCTATTGTCATGGCGACCTCCACAGGAGGCATGTCTGTAACAGAAGAACTCCTGCGGAAAAATGAAACCGCTCCTGAAAAATACCAATACCACGCCGCAGGCTCTGTTGCAGATTATATCGCCGGGCAACTGAGATGCTTTGGCCCGGTCATCACGATTTCCACAGCCTGCTCTTCCGGGACGGCTGCCCTGAAAATGGCTCTTGAGCTGATCCGATCCGGCAGGGCCAAAAAAGTGCTGGCAATTGCATCAGACTCCCTGTGCCGATTCACCTATTTTGGATTTCATTCACTCCAGCTTATTGATCCTTCCGGTGCACGGCCGTTTGACCTGAATCGTAAAGGCATGACTGTTTCCGAAGGTGCTGCGGCCTTGCTTCTGGAAGCCGGTGAGCGTGTACCGGAAACCGCCTGTGCTGAAATCCTCGGCGCCGGGCTGTCCTGTGATGCATATCACCCGACCGCACCGCATCCGGAAGGTGAAGGCGCCCGGAATGCCATGCTGCAAGCCCTGGAAGATGCTTCGCTCTCACCGTCTGATATTGACTATATCAATCTGCATGGTACCGGAACCGTGGATAATGATTTATCCGAAGCAAAGGCTGTCAACCAAATCTTTGCGGAAAAAAAACCACCCCTGTCTTCGGTCAAAGGAGCCATGGGTCATCCCCTGGCCGCAGCCGGACTGATTGAAGCCGTCATCTGTACGATCTGTATTCAACAGAACCTCATTCCCGCCAATACCGGATGTACCATACCCGACCCGAAACCGAACCTACAGCCGGTGCTTTCGCCGATGGAACACCCGGTGGATACGGTTTTATCCAACTCGTTCGGGTTTGGCGGAAACAATGCATCTGTCGTGATCCGCTCTGTTAAAGGAAACGGGAATCCGGTTCTCCTGAAAAAAACATCCCCCCTTGAGGTGATCGGTTGCGAATGTATTACCGGTGCCGGAGGAACAACCTCCACCCTGAACCGGTTCCTGAATGGAGAAAACTGTAACGGGGTATTTCCCCTTGCAGCGCTTTCTGAAGATTTACCGCCGAGACTGATTCGGCGGTTGAAGCGTCTCCCACAGATGGCCCTGGCTTTGGCGGATTCCCTGCAAAAAAATACGATTTCTTTCCAGTCTCCTTTATCCATTTTCTGGGGAACCGGGTGGGGCGCTCTTTCTGAAACCTATGATTTTCTGATAAAGCTATTTGAATCCAACGAAAAATTTACCAGCCCCACCGACTTTATCGGATCGGTTCACAATGCAGCCGCCGGACAGGTTGCCATGTATCTGAAATCAAAAGGAGCCAACATCACCACAACCGGAGGAGACTATTCCTTTGAGCAGGCCCTGTTATCCGCCAGCCTGCTGCATCCGGTCAATACAGATGAATCTGTTCTGGTGATGGGTGCGGATGAATACCATACAAAACTTTCCGGTCTGTTTGACGGATCGGTTTCCAATTCCCGTGAGAATTCAGACGGCGGCGGCGCCCTGCTGCTGAAACACCCAGGTACTGCCAGGGGAATGAACATCTCCTGCTGTTTTTATGAAAGAGCCGAACACCACCCGGATATTATCCAGGCATTGATCCGCAGCCTTGGCAGCCCTGAACAGATCGGCCGGAAATTCGGTGCCCTGCTGGTCGGCATACCGGCATCCCTTCGCGAATGCGGGGAAAAACAGCTTCGGGAATTTCTGAACCAGACCCGGTTCAATAAACCGGTTATTGACTATCGCAAACAGATTGGTGAGTATGCATCTGCATCTGCCACTGCTGCGGTTATAGGAATCAAGCTTCTCCAGTTGAATCATATACCGGCAAGGCTTTCCGGAGAACACGATATCGAGCTTGATGGCAAAGGTATTTTACTGATCGGGACCGGAACTTTTGTAACGGCTATTGAAATTTTTCAATCATGAATGCAAGGAAAGAGGATACAAGTACCGATACGGCTCACGTCAGCCGGGTTACAATTTCCCATCTTCTTGGAATCTCTTCGCTTTCCGCAGCTTTGCTGCTGTCCGTATGGGACATCCGTCTTTCCATGATCCCCCTATCCCTTTTTGTGCTGGCCAGTTTCACTGCTCCATTTTTCACCAGCTTAAGCTATTTTCTTCCGGTCATTACTCATGGAAAATCTTCAGAGAAAACGGTTTCCCTCACCTTTGATGACGGCCCGGACCCTTTATCCACTCCTGCTTTGCTAAACCTGCTTGCCCAAAAAAAAATAAAGGCCACTTTTTTTGTAACCGGTGAAAATGCTTCCCGGCATCCGGATCTGATCCAGGATATCCTCCGGCAAGGCCATACCATTGGAAATCACTCCTATCACCATGACCCCCTGATCATGCTGAAAAGTTCAAAAAAGCTGTATCAGGAAATCCAGCGAACGCAAGACATATTGAAAATATTTGGAATTCATACCCTTGCATTCCGGCCACCGGCAGGTATCACCAATCCGAAACTTGGAAATATCTTATCCAAACTCGGTATGTATTGTGTAAATTACAGTTGCCGTGCCTTTGACATGGGGAATCGAAGAATTCAAAATCTGTCTGGAAAAATTTTGCATAAAATCCAATCCAATGATATTGTTCTGCTGCATGACATCGTTCCGGCAAAAGAAAAAAAGCAATGGATGTTACGATGGCTGATTGAAATCGAAGAGATCGTGAATGGCATCCAAAAGAAAGGATTAGAAGTCATCCCGCTTGCCGATCTGATTCACCGGCCGGTAATGAAGTCAATTCGAAAAGTTACAGATGCTCCTCATTATGTGTGTCCGGCTTCGGAATCCTGACAGAAGCATTCAATTTCCTTGACATATTTATCATGACAAATTAAATAGACAAGTTGATCCTGAATGATGAAATTTGAATAGGATGTGAAAAGAACCATGGATAAGAATGATATTTTTCTTTTTGTAAAAAAATATTTTGTGGATACATTTGAAATCCCGGAAAAAAAAATCGATTTAAAATCCAGTCTGTTTGAAGATCTTGAACTCGACAGCATTGATGCACTGGACATGGTCGGGATGCTGGAAGCGGAAATGAATATTGAAACCAATGAAAAAGAATTGAAAACCATTATAACGGTTCAGGATGTGGTGGAGTATATTATACGGAAGACTTCGAATCAAAATAAACCAAACCTGAACTCGCAAGTGACGGTCTGAATATACTTTGAATTCCATGATGTTACATTTCCAGATGGATGGAAACAATCCATTGATGTTTTTAGGAATACCCGTGAAATCGAAGAACCAAAAGGTTAAAAGCAGCGATGACATTTTTCTGTTTCTGAAAAATTATTTCATACAAGAGTTTGAAATTTCAGAAGATAGAATTCTGCCGGAGACAAACTTATACCAGGATCTTGAATTGGACAGCATTGATGCATTTAATATCGCCGGTATGATTGAAATGAAAATGGATATTGAAATCGAAGATGATGATCTGAAAAAAATTGTCACGATTCAGGATATTGTTGACCATATTGTTCAGAATCTCTCATCCGATTCCATATTGCCTTCTTCGGCAGGACAGTTACAATGACCGACACCCATATGTCACAGAACCGTTTTTTTTCAACCCGGGAGTTTAGCCGGAATTCTCTCTGGTTCTCAGGGCACTTCCCGGACAATCCGATTCTCCCCGGCATTGCACAGCTCTCGATTGTATTGGATATGATTCAACAGGCTGCCACAACAAAAATTTCCATCCAGGAATTCAAAAGAGTAAAATTTAAACAGATTATCAAGCCGGATGATCTGCTTGAAATACAGGCTGTCCGGAGTGAAAAAGAACCGGATACCTATTCGTTTATGATTCAGGTCAGGGGAGAGACTGCCTGCCAGGGAGTCATGACACTGAAAAGCAAAAGCATTATATCTGCTGAAGGGGAAAAGAATGACTGCTGAAATGACCACCAACGATATTATTACCCGTGTTGCCCAAGTGATGATTGAAGAACTCAAACTGGAAGATGTGACTCCGGGAACGTTCGATCCGGACATTGATCTGGTTGATGAGATCGGTATTGATAGCATGGACCTGGCCACAGTGGCTCTGGTATTACAGGATGAGTATGGAATGCGATTTGATGAAGACGATTACCCCAAACTCACAACCATCCGTTTGATCGCTGAATACATCAAAGACCAGCTTTCGTAAGGAAGGTTTGATTAACATTTGTTTATAACGCAGAGGATCGGATTGTAGTGGAGACCGCCAAAAAACAAAATTCTTGCCCGGACAATGAGGATAAAAGATGGAAATTTTCCGAAATCATCGCTGATCCGTTTGTTCATGAGAGATGGGAAAAAGTCCGGAAATTCTTTTTTCTTCGTGAATCCACCTATGATATGTCCAACCATTGCAATATCCAGTGTGAAGGGTGTTATTATTTTAAAGGTGACAAACAGTTTGCGGAAGAGATTCAAGATCCCCTGCTCTGGCAGGAACTCATGAAAAATGAAAAAAAACGGGGAATCACCTATGTGGTTCTTGCCGGTGCCGAACCATCGCTGGTGCCGGCCCTCCTGGAAGTCTGCTACAAAGAGATTCCACTGGGCTGCATTGCTTCCAATGGTCTCTCCCGGATCTCCCCCTCTGTGGATTACAACATCCATATTTCGGTCTGGGGGAATGACGAAACCAGCCTGCGTGTCCGGAAAGCCAAAAACATGCTTCAACGGCAGGTTCAAAATTACCGAAATGATCCGCGGGCAATATTTGTCTATACCTTTACCAGAGAAAATATTGATGAGGTTTTTGAGGTCGCTCAATTTCTGAAAGAAAATGACTGCAAGCTTACCTTCAATATGTTTTCCGCGCCTGTAGGGTATGACGGGAATCTCCGGCACACGGAAGCCTCTCTTGCCTATACCAGGAAAGCGATGTTGACGCTGATCAAAGATTATCCGGATCATGTATTGTTTTCCCATTACAATGCAGTGGCCCATACTCATAAACAAGGACTCCATGCACTATATGACTGCCCATATCCCCGAATGAATCCATCCACGGATATTGGTCTGGGACGATCTTTTCGCCAATATCGAACAGACCTGACCTGGGATCGAAACATGTCCTGCTGTGTTCCGGATACGGATTGTTCAGACTGCCGGCATTATGCAGCCGGAAGCGCGGTGGTCACTGCAAAGCTCTTTCGTCATGCATCGGACCCGGAAACATTCAAAGCCTGGCTGGATTATGTGGATGCCTATCTGGCCGTCTGGGTCAGGGGATATGAAAAAGGGGAAAACCTCTGCAATCATATTGTATCTCCGCCAAAAGCCGAAACAAGAATCAGGAATTGAAAACGCAGGCAAGGAGTAAAAAATGATAACGGTCAGTTCATTACTGGATAATGAATGGTATGAACGATATAAAAAAATATCCAAACTCAACATCCGGAGTTCCATCTATGATGTCACCAATCGATGCAATCTTCGATGCAGGGGCTGCTTCTTTTTTTCTTCCGGCGAACACAAGGCGGCAAAAGAGGAGATGGATGTTTTACAGTGGGAACGTTTTATTGAAAAAGAAAAAGACCGGGGCGTTAACCTTGCCATACTGATCGGAGGAGAGCCGACTCTCTGCTTTGACCGTGTGGAGGCATTTTATAAACGTCTGCCGACCTTTTGTGCAACCAACGGCCTGATCAAGGTTCCCCGGGACCGGTTTCCGGACATGATGGTCGGAATCTCCCTCTGGGGGGATGAACAGGATGAAAAGCTTCTCCGGGGCCAGGACTGTTTTGCGATTTCCAGCAAAAACTATGAAGGGGATGAATATACATATTATCTGTATACCATAACCCCCCGGCAGATTGGAAAAACAGAACGGATTATCAAAAAAATAAGGGATATCGGTGTAAAAGTTCATATGCAGCTTTTATCCAATGATGAAAGCGTTGATGGCTTTTCCTGGAGAGAGGGAGAACTGGTCGACATCTGTGCTGAAATGGACGAAATGCTGGATCATTACCCGGACACGGTGATTTCGTCCCGGTATTACCATAAGGTGATCACCTCCGGAAACATGCTGGACCGGGATTTTGGCTGGCTGGAATGCCCCTCGGTAACCGAAACCTTTGACAACCGAAATCCAAAACCAAAAAGACTGATCCATTTTATAAGGTGGGCATCGGATCTGAAAACCATGCACCGCTGCTGCACCTCGGAAACAAGGGACTGCTCCACCTGCAAGGATGGCGCAGCACACATGAGCTGGGTGATGGTCAACAAAAAGGCACACATTCGCACGGCTGAAGATCTCAAAAACTGGATCGAGGTTTATGAAATGTTTGCAAAACTCTACCGATTCATTCCCTGGTAAAACAATTTGCACCCAACAATGCCCTTGAGTATCCTATGAATCCAAAGCAGAGTGTCATTATCGGATATGATTGTGTCTCCCCTTTGGGAACCGATATCCAAACCCAGTGGGAAAGAGCGGTGAAGGGTGACAGCGGCATTGACCGGCTCACCCGTTTCCCGGTTGATGAATCGTTTCCGGTCCAGATTGCCGGAGAGGTCGATGCCATTGATGAATCCGCATATCCCTTTCTGGCGCCCCGCCAGATGGTTCACTGGACATCACCGATTTTCAAATACGCTCTTTTGGTGGCCCATCGTGCAATCCAAAACAGCAAAATCCAAATCACACCGGATATTGCGCCCCGTGTTGCCGTTACATTCAGTTCCGCAGTCGGAGGACTGGACGCGGTTATCCTTGCCGACAGGCGAATGAGAGAGGAAGGAAAGCTGCCTCATCCCTTCACCAATCCCAACTCCTGCATCAATATGGTCGGCGGAAAGATATCCATCTTGACAAAAGCCACGGGGCCGATTACATCCACGATTACCGCTTGTGCAACCGGAATCACCTCTGTGATTATCGGGTCCATGCTGCTCGAACAGGGGAAAGCGGATGTGGCTATCTGCGGTGCAGTTGATTTTGCATTGGTAGAACCGATTGTCGCCGGGTTTTCCACAATGAACGGAACCTTCCATAGTAAACCCGGACTCCCGCCGGAACCACCGTCAAGAGCCAGCAGACCCTTTTCCATTGACAGAAGGGGGTTTGTGATCTCGGAAGGAGCAGGCTGTATTGTGATCGCCACAAAAGAGTTTGCAGAAGCGCATGGACTTGCCGGTTCCATCCGGATAGCCGGATGGAGCATGACATCGGATGCGCATCATTTTGTTGCACCGAATTTTGAAACCGTAAAGCGCTGCATCCATGAAAGCATATGCAATGCGGGAATCGAACCAGGGCGGATTGATGCAATCAATGCCCATGGCACATCGACAAAGGTAGGAGATCAGATTGAATATGACGCGATTCGCTCGGTATTCGGAAACCGTATTCCGCCGGTTTCGGCAAACAAGTCCCAGACCGGACATGCAATGGGAGCGTCGAGTGCCATTGAATCGATTTTTGCGATCGAGGGAATGATTCATAACATGCTGCTTCCGACCATCAACTATACACCGGATCCCAAAATCGAACTGGATTGCGTTGCAGAAGGAGCGCGCAGTCATTCACAGGAATTTCTTCTGAAAAATGCGTTTGGTTTCGGCGGCTGCAACTCCTGTGTTGTGTTTCAAAGGATATAAAAAGGATGCCTCAACAGAAGAATCAATCAGGAGAAATATGAAGGCGCCAAAAAACAGACGGGTATTTATTGTCGGATACGGCGCGGCCACGCCCCTTGGAAAAACCTTTGAAAAAACCTGGGCCAATGCGGTTCAGGGCAAGGCAGGATTTCGAAAGGTAACCCGCTGCAAGGTGCAGTCGCTGAGCGATGTGGTGGGTGAAATCCCGGACTGGAATCCTATGGAATTTGATTTTATCGATTCCAAGGAAGCCTACAACTGGAATGCGGATTTTGTGATTCTGACCATGGCGGTCTGCAAGGAAGCTCTGGAAAATTCCGGACTGGAGATCAACCAGGAGACCGGCCCCAGGACGGCATGTCTGATCGGTTCGGCGCTGAATGGAACCGATTCCTATCGCATTGCCATGGACAATTATATCAACCATGGCCCTTTCAAGGTTAGCCCGTACCTGCTCCCCAACCTGTGCGCCAATCTCCCATCCGGAAAGGCAAGCATGCTGCTTGGATTTACCGGGCCGATCTTCTCTCCCCAGGGTGCCTGTGCCTCCGGGAATTATGCCATCGGAATGGGGGCCAGAATGATACGGGACGGGGATTGTGATTTTGTGCTGGCCGGTGGCGCAGAAACCTGCATCATCCCGGAAATCGTACAGGGTTTTTCCAACATGCTGGCAACCATCAACATTACGCCCAAGGACCGTGCATATAACGACCCTGCCCAGGCTTCCCGGCCTTTCAGTATCGACCGCAAAGGAATGGTTCTGTCAGAGGGTGCGGGTGTGCTGGTTCTGGCTGCAGAAGAGATGCTCACATCTTGCGGACTTACGCCAAAGGCTGAGGTTCTGGGAGTCGGGATGACATCGGATGCATACCATTTTACAAAACCAAACCCGGAAACCATCATCCGATCGATCCTACAAGCGATGGATGATGCAGGATTAGAACCGCAGGATATCCAGTATGTCAATGCGCACGGCACATCCACCCGAAAAGGAGATCTTGCAGAAGCAGAGTGTCTGAAATCCATATTTGGAAAAAAAATCGGCAAGATCCCGGTCTCTTCCAACAAATCCCAGATCGGGCACACCTTGGGAGCATCGGCAGCCATTGAAGCAGCCCTTTCCATCGAGGCCATGCAGAATGGGCTGATTCTTCCCACGATCAACCATATTCCGGACCCTGATCTCGGGTATATGGATGTGGTTCCGAATTTCGTCCGGAAGCATGATTATGAGTTCTTCCTGTCCAATGCATTTGGTTTCGGGGGCACCAACTGCTGTATTGTCTTTAAAGGAGTATGATATGCGACCCAGGCCCTTTATTCCCATAACCCTTGCACCCGATAAACCCTATGTCCGCAACAAAACCGACAACCTGGTCTGGCATCAGTGCCGGAACCGCATCCTGTATGCGGATACGGATCGCTCCCAGGTGGTTTATCATGCCAACTATCTGCGGTACTTTGAGTTCGGAAGAGCCTCTCTCATGCGGGATACGGGTTATCCCTACAGTGAAGTGGAAGAAAGCGGATATATCTACCCGATCATTGAAATGGGCGTACGATATTATACACCCCTTTATTATGATGATCCCATGTTGATCCACACACGCCCTTCGGATCTGGAACGGGTAAAACTGAAATTCGAGTATATCATCACCCATGAGGAGTCCGGAGCGATTGTGTGTATGGGCTTTACCCGGCATTGTGCCATCAAGGCTTCCGGAACACCAGTCGGGATTGATGAAAAAACAATACATCTATGGCAAATCTTCCCCAAATAGAAGAGATCCGGCAATTTCCACTCGAGATCAGACTGCATCCATACCTCATGGATCACCGGTTTGAAGGAAACGCCGTGTTTCCGGCTGTTGAGGCCATACAGATCCTGGCCGCATCCACAAAAAGCCATTTCCCGGAAATCAACACCGATATCATCCTGGATGCCGGTTTTGATAAATTTCTCTTCCTGAAGGCAGATCAACCCGTGATGGAAGGTTTTCATGAAATCTGTATCAAAAAAGACAGATCTATCGAAAGCAAACTGGTGACCCGGATCAAATCCAGAAAACTCTCTATTTCCCGACAGAAAGAGCATGTCACTATCTCTTTTCAATCCGGTCAGACGCAATGCTCAGATTTTCCGCTGTTTGAAAATTTGACCCGGCTTGAAGGAGAATCTTTTCAGATAGCCTCCCATAAGGTTTATCAGGAACTGGTTCCGTTTGGCCCGGCCTACCATAATCTTACGGACTATCTGTTGATTTCAGTAAAAGGAGTTGTCGCGAATATTTCTGCTCCGGTGTGTGAAGCAGCAATAGAACCGCTGGGTTCCCCTTTTCCGCTGGATGCGGCTTTTCATGCCGCCTGTGTCTGGTGCCAGTGTTTTTTGGGATTTATCGGGTTTCCGGTGGGATTTGAAAAGCGGACACTTTTCCGTCAAACCATTCCGGGGAACCACTACATATGCAGGATCATACCGGTCAAACCAACTCCTGAACTGCTGGTTTGCGATCTCTGGATCTGTGATCCAAAAGGAATTTTTTTTGAAAACATCAAAGGGGTAAGAATGAAAGATGTCAGCGCAGGAAGAAAAAAACCACCGGAATGGATAATGAAAATTCAACCTCTTGATTCAGGAATATGAAACCGTCATGCCCCTGATGATCATTCTGATTTTTACCTATATTGCAGGCTCTGTGAACTTCTCCATTGTTCTGTTCCGGCTTTTGGGAAAGGATGACCCGCGTACCCGATTCAGTGGGAACGCCGGTGCCACCAATGTGTATCGTCAGGCAGGAAAATTCTGGGCTGCCGTGGTTCTCTTTCTGGACATGGGAAGAGCCATACTGATTTCCTACATTGGATTGAAAACGCTCAGCACGGAATATATCACCCTGCCCGGACTGGTTTTAATTCTTGGAAACCGGTTTCCATGTTTCCATGGTTTTAAAGGTGGAAAAGGAGTGGCCAACTATTTAGGGTACACGATCTTATTATCTCCGATTTCCGTCTGCATCGGAGCCCTGGCATGGATAACCGTATTTTTAAAATTCCGGAAACCATTTCTCTCCTCCTTTGCAATGGTACTGATATTGGGAGCCGGAACCATCCTCGCGAATAAAAGTCATCTTCTTACGATTGTTTTTACCTGTTCGACCGTACTGTTTATCATCATGAATCATAAACAAAACATCCTGGAATGGATCGAGGCGCAACAAAAATGAAAAAAATCCTTCTGCTTCGACCTGACTCCCAGCTGGAAGTAGTCAAAAGACTCCGGGCGTTTCTTCATCTTGAGCCCCTTGCCCTTGAATACCTTGCTGCCAGTGTCCCGCCTGGAAATGACATCCGGATTCTGGATTTGACCATTGAGAAGCGTCCTCTTCAGAAATTGCATAAAACAGTTGCATCTTTCAGGCCGGATCTGATCGGCATCACTGCATACAGCAATCAGATCGCAAGGGTTGCCCAATGTGCCGACATTATCAAAAAAGAATGCCCTGACACCTTTATCGTTCTTGGCGGACATCATGCCACCATCATCCCGGAAGAATGCCGGATTCCAAGCCTGGATGCTATTGTCCGGGGAGAAGGATGCGGACCTTTTGCAGAAATCGTTCACCGCCTTTCGACAGACCCAAAAACGATTTTTGACATCCCCCATCTCTTTCCTCCGGATGCAACGGATTTCGGTCCGATTCCTGTTTATCCGGGTGTGGACACGCTTCCGGACCCGCGCCGGGATCTTATCGACCGGTCAAAATATTTCTGTGCCTGGAGTCATCCCAAAAAAGACCGGAAGGCTTCCATTATCCCGCAAACCGCCGGCATGAGAACCTCATCCGGATGTGCCTACCAATGCAAATTCTGCATTGTTCACAAACTATACGGCCGTAAGTACTACCCCCGGAATGTAGACAGAATAATTGAAGAACTCAAATCCATCAAAGAAGACTATATCTACTTTGTGGATGATGAAACCTTTCTTTCCGCCGGACACATGCGGGAGCTGGCGGAAAAGATCCGTGAGCATGGAATTAAAAAGCATTTTGTCTCCTGGGCCAGGAGCAACACCATTACCAGCAACCCCGATCTTTTCAAGCTCTGGCATGAAATCGGTCTGGAGATTGTTTACGTGGGGCTGGAGAGCATCCATGACAAAACATTGCAGAAGTTGAACAAAAAAGCCAGCCTGGAACATAACAACCAAGCCATTGAGATACTGGATAAAATCGGAATCACACTCCATCCCGCATTCATGGTCATGCCGGAGTTTGAGGTTGAAGATTTTCATTCCCTTACCCAATATATTCAATCCATGCCCCCGGTTGAAGCCACCTTCACGGTCTACTCACCGGCGCCTGGAACCGATGACTGGGAAAAATACCGGAAAAAGTTTATCTGCGATGCCATTCAATACTATGACTGCATGCATACCATTCTACCCACAAAACTCCCCTTAAAAGAATTTTATAAACACTTCTCCCAGTTGACCGCAAAAGCCCAAAGCCGCAATCCGCTGAGGGTGAACCGTATCCCGGTCAACCCGCTGGAGCTGATCCGGATCATCTGGCGAACCAGCCGTTATATCCGGACACAGGCAAATTTATGGAAGGATTATACATGGAAACCCGAATGAGCCTTTTTTCATCATCCGGCAATGTCCCCCATCATCCCGGAAACCATTGCGCCAGCACCGGCATTCGAAACATTGTCAACTTTCATGGATTTTCCTGGACCGAACCGCTCTGCTTCGGCATCGGTGCAGGCCTGGGAATCTGGTATATGGGATTTCCAAACAGCTCTCCCAGCCGGATGATCCATGTCCGTTCTGTGGATATTGAAAAACAGTTTTTCACCCGAATCGGAAACAACTTCATCTGGGAACAGTTCAAAGATCCTGCGGAAGCGGAAGACGCTCTTTGCAGAATTCTGGATCAAGGCAAACCTGCAATTCTTCAATCCGATATCTACCACCTGCCCTATTACAATACCACGACACATTTCCCAGGTCATGTGATTACTGCCTGGGGGTATGACCGGATAAAACAGGTTTTCTATGTTACCGATACGGAACGGGAAGAGATTCTGACCGTCCCATTTAAAAACATGCGAAAGGCAAGATTTTGCAAGGATGGCTATTTCAACATTCAGGGGAATTTTTACGCGCCAGGAAAATTGACAATGACGGATAATCTTCCGAAAATCATACTGGATTCCATTCTGTTTAACAGCCAGGTGCTGATGGATAAAAAACTGGACTTTCAGGGCATTCGCGGTTTGCAAAAATGGAAAACGGAGCTGACTGACTGGAAAGATCTTACAGACTGGAAATGGTCAGCCCGTTTTGCCTATCAGGTGATTGAAAAACGCGGAACCGGCGGAGGAGGCTTCCGGAAAATGTATTCCGAATTTCTTTCAGAAGCTTCGGATTACCTTCCCCGGATCGAATCCATGGGACTCACGGAAATGATGAAAGAGACCATGTCTGCCTGGTCCGACCTTGCCATTTCCCTGAAAACCGTCTCAGATGATGATCAACCGGATTTTTCCGAAGTTGAAAAAAAACTGGATTTACTGATCAAACGGGAATCATCCTATCATCAGACAGCACTGACTCTTGGATAAAAAACCAGAGTCCTGTTGAATCAATAACCTTTTTTTATGCTTGACCTTTCAAAAAACGTTCTTATTCTGTCAGTATCATTGTTAACGATTCCATCTTTCATTCCGATACATACTTTTTTTCTGCAAGTAGATAATTTTCTTTATTTTTGGCGAATCGTTATTGAAATGGCATTTCTCTTTCCTTTCATAAATATGAAGGGGGTGATAATATGAAAAAAAAATCGAAAGAAAAAAAACCGGACTGTGGGCGGGATTGCCGTTCAGTTATCCAGCAATGTCTTGACAGCGGAGAAGATCTCTCCGTGTGTGAGATAAAAGGCGCAAGGTGTGCTTCATACGATCCGAACAAATAAATATAAACAATTTCAATGTAATGGAAACAGGTGGGGATTCCGGTGGAATCCCCACTTTCCGTTTGTACTGTTTTCCTAACGATTCCATAAAAATAAACAACATTTTCGACAAGGAGGTTTCGGATATGGGCATGAACGTGACGCAAAAATTGATCGAAAATCATCTTGTGTTCGGAAAACCATTAGCGGGAGAAGAGATCGGCCTGAAAATTGATCAAACCCTCACCCAGGATGCCACCGGCACCATGGTTATGCTTGAGCTGGAAGCAATGGGAATCAAAACCGTGCAAACGGAAATTTCGGTCCAGTATATCGATCATAATTTATTACAGACGGATTATAAAAATGCGGATGATCATTTATTTCTTCGCAGTGCCTGCCAAAAATTCGGTGTGTGGTACAGTCGGCCTGGAAATGGTGTAAGTCATCCGGTTCATATGGAAAAATTTGGAATTCCGGGAAAGACACTGCTGGGGTCTGACAGCCACTCCTGCGCAGCCGGATCGCTTGGCATGCTGGCCATGGGGGCCGGCGGGTTGGAAGTTGCGATGGCGATGGCCGGCGAGCCATATTATCTTCGTATGCCGAAGGTACTGGGCGTGTATTTAACAGGGCGACTCCCGGAGTGGGTAAGCGCCAAGGATGTTATTCTGGAGATGCTGCGTCGACATGGTGTGACGGGCGGAGTCGGCAAAATCGTTGAGTATTTCGGACCGGGGTTGGAGTGCCTCTCGGCAATGGATCGGCATGTCATTGCAAACATGGGGGCGGAACTTGGAGCGACGACGACCGTTTTCCCTTCGGATGATAAGGTAAAAGCATTTCTCGACCAACAGCAGCGAAGTGATTGCTGGACAGAATTGGCGGCGGATTCTTCCGCTTCTTACGATGAGTATGATGAAATTGATCTGACCAGGCTGGTTCCTCTGATTGCATGCCCCAGCAGCCCCGGAAACGTGGTTCCGGTAACGGATGTCGCAGATAAAGAAATATATCAGGCCTATGTCGGGTCGTCGGCCAATCCCGGATTTCGGGATTTTGCCATACCCGCTCTGATGGTGAATGGACGGCAGGTTCCGGATCATGTGTCTTTTGATATCAATCCTGCCTCCCGACAGATTCTGGAAAATCTGGTCGTGAATGGGTATCTGGAAAAATTGATTCATGCCGGTGCCCGTATCCACCAGGCAGGATGCAACGGATGCATTGGTATGGGGCAGGCACCGGCCACCGGTCGAATCAGTTTGCGAACCGTACCGCGAAATTTTCCCGGCCGTTCAGGCGTCAAGGAAGATCAGGTATACTTGTGCAGCCCGGAGACTGCCACTGCATCGGCTTTGTTCGGAAAAATTACAGATCCTCGGGAAATGGATATGCCGTATCCGGCGTTTCAAGAGCCGTTAAAAGTCATCATCAATGATCAGACACTGTTTCCACCGGATTCGGCCATGCAGGCAATAGAGCTTGTAAAAGGGCCAAATATCAAACCATTACCGTCTTTCAGCCCCATGCCGGATAGTATCAAAGGGCCGGTACTTTTAAAAGTCGGCGATGATGTTTCGACGGACGAAATTATGCCTGCCGGAACAAAGGTACTGCCTTTTCGAAGCAATATCCCGGAAATCAGTCGTTTTACCTTCAGCCGGATCGATCCTTCCTTCTATGACCGGGCAACAGCATTTGATCGAAAAGATGCCGTTGTCGTGGCCGGTAAAAACTATGGCCAGGGTTCCAGCCGGGAGCATGCTGTTCTGGGCCCTCGGTTTCTGGGTGTCAGAACGGTTTTGGCCAAAAGCTTTGCCAGGATACATTGGCAGAATTTATGCAATTTCGGGATTCTCCCGCTGACATTCCATGAACCAAAGGATTATGAAAGAATTGAAAAAGGCGATGTTCTGATGATCGAATCGGTGATACAAGCGGTAATGGCTAAAAAACGGTTTTCCGTACAAAATGTGACAAAGAATGAAACTTACCAAATCGAACATTCAGTTAGCGACCGACAGATTGAAATGGTACTCTCGGGAAGTCTGATTAATGTGACCCGTCGGAAAATGATCGGGGAATAGGATTCTATCATGAAACAAAAGACACAAACAAATATTCATGCTGCTTTTATTGGCGAAGCAAAAGCATATTTCAGGCTGCGGGCATACGCTGAAAAAGCTGAAGAAGAAGGCATACCCCAGATCGCTTTGCTATTTCGGGCGATTGCTGAAGCTGAGAAGGTTCATGCCACCCGTAATCTTCATTTAATCAAAGATCTTCTGGTGAAAGACACAGATACGAATCTGGAAAGCTCCTTTCAGCGTGAAAAAACCATTAGTGAAAATGAGTACCCTCAATTTATTAAGGATGCAGAAGATGAGGGTGAAAGCGCTGCGGCCCTTGCTTTCAGTCATGCCAGAGATGCTGAAGCAGTTCATGCAAAGTTATATGAACGCGCAATTTATGATGTTATCAAAGAGAAAGTTTCCGCTTATCATGTCTGTCTGGTTTGCGGATATGTAACAGATAAGAAGGTTCCGGAGAAATGCCCTGTTTGCGGAGCACCAAAAGAAAAATTTAAGACAATATCCGGTTGATGAATCAAAGAAATTTACTTTTGACAAGCAGATAACGTAATGAGCGAATGATCATCAAAATATCGGATTTCAAAAGATTACAGGAACTTTAAAATCGTATCGGTTCCCTTGGCCTTGCTTTTTTATTTTTCAATATTATCTTTGGTGAAAGCAAACCATGACCTTATTTCTCCTGAATGAAGCTCTCAGAAGCAAGCCTGTGCGGATAACCTCTTTAAGGTCACAAGATCATATAAAAAAAGGAGGCAAGCTATGGAAATCGAAAGAAAAAAAATAGCTGCAGATATCTGTTCATATGTTGATGAAGATAACGGCAAGTTGAATCTTGAAATCAATGTCCCCGGGGTCACAAAAGAAAAAATCAAGCTCAGGATGCAGGATGATAATTTTAATCTGGTTGCACCAAGAGAAAGTTTTGATTATGTATCCACGGGGAGTTTTTGTTGCCCTGTCAATGCCCATGATGCGGTGGCCAACTTTGAGAATGGACTTCTCAGAGTCACCATTCCTTTCAAAGATCCAATGGAAGGGGCTTTCGAGGTTCCGATTCACTGATTCAGACGGATAAGCTCGAACCGGAGCTGAACAGAAAAACAATTGAAAGAGGCGGCAGCTTACGGCTGCTGCCTCTTTAACATCAAATCGGTGATCTGGTATTCTTTTCATTCAATATTCTGAATATCTCTTTTTTCATGAATTTTTTTGAGAAAGATTCCATCGGCAACAGGTTGATTGGTTTTTATTGGCAAGATTCTTTTACGATGATTACGAAAGGGGTGGCTTTATGATCGAATTCATTTATCAAACATTGGCACAGTTCGGCTTTCGTCATCCGCTGCATCCTGCGATTACCCATATTCCAATGGGTATGGTAATGGGCGGTTTTTTATTTGCCCTCGCGTCTTTTGTTTTGAAAAAAGATGAGCTGGCAAAAACAGCTCACTATTGTTACACCCTCGCGCTTATCTTTGTTCTCCCGACCATGCTGCTGGGATATATGGATTGGCAGTACAAGTTTGATGCGGAGTGGAGCAATCTGATTTTAGCGAAGATTGTATTGGCCTTTGTTTTCAGCGGATTGCTTTGCGGAGCCTTTTTTGTGGGAAAAAACGATGGCGTACCGATTCAAAAGAAATTGATTCTATATGGTATTTGTCTGGCAGCCGCAACCGGCCTTGGATTTTTGGGCGGAGAAATCCAGTATGGATAATATCTTGATTAATTAGTATAATTCTAATATAGAAAGAACATCCTTTTTCTACAGTTCAATTTTAGCCTTCAGGCGTAACCTTCAAGGGAGAATGATGCATGAACAAGATAGTGGTATATATGGCGCTTGCTTTGACGATATTTCTGAATACCGGTGAATGTATCGGAGGTCCTGCGGATTTTGAACATAAAATTGAAATCGATAAGATGTCCTTTGAATGGAAGCTCGATGATAAAGTGATTCACATCAGACTGGCCGCCGGGACCACGGGATGGGTGGGGATTGGTTTTAATCCCAGTAATGAAATGAAAGATGCGAATTTTATCATCGGTTATGTCAAAAACGGAAAGGCCAAAGTAATGGATCATGCCGGTACCAGCAATCGTCAGCATGATTCGGATGAAAAAGCAGGCGGCAAAGACAATGTTACCGATATCACGGGCAGTGAGCAAAAAGAGGTTACGGAAATTGGTTTCACCATTCCATTGAACTCCGGCGATACCAAAGATCAGGTAATTGATCCGGATGCGGAAACAACCGTTTTGCTGGCATATGGTCCCGGCCGGGACAGTTTTCGAACCAAACATGAGTTTAAAACCGTATTAAAAGTTTTTCTGAAAACCGGCAAATTCACGAAGATCAAGTAATGCAACTGAAACCAAAGTTTCGGGACATGAAAAAAGAAGCAGCCTGCTGTCTTTTCGCCGGTCTTGTATTGCTTTTTTCATTACGTGTTGCAGCAGAAGAGGGTTCCCATTCCGATCATCCAATGGAAGGAAATCTTCACTTTTCCCATGAATCCAAAAATCAGCATAAACATCCATCCGGACAAAAGGCCTCTAATTTACACAAAAAAATCGGAGTCGAGGAGCGGCTCGGTGAGCTGATTTATCCGGACATCCGTTTTCTAGATGAAAATGGGCAATCCGTCAGCTTGCGGGAGGCCCTATCCAAACCAAGTCTGATTCTGCCGGTATACTTTTCCTGTCCCCAGGCATGCAATATGATGCTGGCAAGTCTGGCCCAGGCCATTAATGACATCCCGCTTCAGCCGGGCCGGGATTATCAGGTACTGGCCGTCAGTTTTGATGCCGAGGATACGCCGGAAAAGGCCCGGGAAGCAAAAGCAAACTACTTCAAGCTGATTACCAGGGATTTCCCGCAAGAGAACTGGCGCTTCCTGACCGGAGGTCAAAAGGAGATCGATAGGTTGCTGGCGTCGATCGGGTACCGGCTGCAAAAAACCGGACCCGGTATGTTTATTCATCCCAATGTCCTTCTGGCAGCATCACCGGACGGCCGGATCATCCGGTACCTCTACGGTCTTCGATTCCTGCCTTTTGATCTGGGAATGGCGCTGACAGAAGCTGCCGCAGGAACACCGCACATGTCGGTCCGAAGAATCCTGAGTTACTGCTTTGATTATGATGCGGAAAGCAAATCATATGTGTTCAAATCTTTCCGGTTTGCTGCGATTTCAATTATTCTGGTATTAGGCATCTTTCTGTTTTTTCTTCTCCGGAAAGGAAACCGGTCAAAAGAGACTGCAAAGAAGTGAAAAAAGGGAACCACCCATGACGGATGTTCAATCCTATCTGGAAACACCATCTTCTCCCAACCTGAAGGGAATCCGGGCCTGGCTTCTGACGACGGATCATAAACGGATCGGTATCCTGTATATGATTTCGATTCTTTTCTGGTTCTGTATTGCCGTTACCCTGGGGCTTTTACTTCGAACGGAACTGATGGCCGAAGGTAAGACGCTGATGGGTTCGGAAACGTATAATGCCGTGTTTACCCTGCATGGGGTGATCATGGTTTTTTTGTTCATCATTCCGGGCATACCGGCGATTTTTGGTAATTTTTTGCTGCCGATACAAATCGGCTCGGATGATGTTTTTTTCCCCAGATTAAACCTTCTTTCCTGGTATCTGTATATATTCGGCGGCATTCTGGCGGTTGTTTCCTTATTTTCCGGCGGACCGCCGGATACGGGATGGACATTTTATGTGCCGTTCAGCATCCAGACGGAAAGCGGCGTGACATTCACTGTGCTTGCCGCGTTTATTCTGGGCATGTCTTCCATGCTCACGGGGATCAATTTTATAACAACGATCCATCGGCTTCGGATCAAAACCATGGGATGGATGCAGATGCCGCTGTTTACATGGTCCTTGTATGCAACCGCTTGGGTGCAACTGCTGGCAACTCCGATCCTGTCGATCACCCTTTTACTAATCGTGGCGGAACGGATATTCGGAATCGGACTGTTTGATCCGGGCCGGGGTGGTGATCCCATACTCTATCAGCATCTTTTCTGGATGTATTCCCATCCGGCCGTATATATCATGATTCTGCCGGCCATGGGAGTGGTCTCCGAAATCATGCCGGTTTTTTCCCGGAAAGCCATTTTCGGGTATAAGGCGATTGTCTCTTCCACCCTGGCCATTGCGATTGCTGGTTCCCTGGTATGGGCTCATCATATGTTTACCAGTGGTATGAGCGATACCGCGGTTTTTGTGTTTTCACTGCTGACGTTCGTTGTGGCGATCCCCAGTGCAATCAAGGTGTTCAGCTGGGTGTCGACCATGTACAAGGGCTCGATCCTCATGACCCCCCCGCTTTTTTTTGCCCTGTGCTTTATCTATCTGTTTTCCGTGGGCGGATTGACCGGACTGGTTCTTGGCGCCGCAGGCACCAACATTCATGTGCATGACACCCATTTTGTGGTCGGGCATTTTCATTTCGTGATGTTCGGAGGCGCCGGGTTTGCCTTTTTCGCAGCCCTTCATTTCTGGTGGCCGAAAATGTTCGGACGGATGTATAATTTCCGAAATGCATATCGCGCTGCAATTTTAATCACCATCGGTTTCATTCTGCATTATATACCCATGCTGATTCTTGGATTGCAGGGCATGCCCCGGCGCTACTACAACTATCTGCCCCGGTTTGAAGCCGGCAATTTTTTTGCCGGAATCGGTGGTTTCATCATGGTCACCGGGATCATGTTGATGCTGGTGAATTTGGTGCAGGGCTTACGAAAGGGAGCACCGGCAGTCGGCAATCCCTGGGGTGGAACCACGCTGGAATGGAGTGTTCCGTCTCCTCCCCCCCTGCATAACTTTGTGGATCAACCCAGTGTGAAATCTTACCCATACGATTTTACCGATATTATTCAACAGCAGGCGGGTTCAAAACAGGTGTGACAATCCAATGAATAGCAGAACTCCGGACAAAGCAGGCGTAAAACTGGGCATGTGGTTGTTTTTGTATACGGAAATCATGTTGTTCGGTGGCCTGTTTATCCTGTATGCTGTTTATTACAGCAAGTATACCGGTGTATTTATTGAAGCCGGCAAATCACTGGATATTACGATTGGCGCCCTGAATACAGTTATTCTGCTGGTGAGCAGCTTCACGGTCGCATCGGCCATTACGGCTGTTCAAAAAAAGGCTCAACGGTCAGCAATTACATTGGTGGGGATTTCGATGGTTTTCGGAGTCCTGTTTCTGGTGAATAAATATTTTGAGTGGGGGCATAAATTTGAGGCCGGAATCTATCCCGGGTCACCGGACTTGTCGGATGCAGAGGCGGGAAAAAGTCTTTTTTTCGGTTTGTATTATCTGATTACAGGGCTTCACGGCATACACATTATTATCGGTTTAATACTGTTATCGATCAGCCTGTATTTCATCACGACAAAACGGATTCACGCAACCCGGTTTGCCGTACTTGAAAATTCCGGATTATATTGGCATCTGGTCGATCTGATCTGGGTTTTCATTTTTCCTTTGTTTTATCTGATCTTGTGATATGAAAGAAAAAAATCTGAATCAGGAGCCAATCATGGAATCAAGCAGCCATGAGCATATAATCAGTTATGCCAAACTATTTGGCGTGCTATGCAGCTTATTGTCGTTCACTGCGATTACAATCGGTGTATCGCGGATGGATCTCGGTGCGTTGAACATTTGGGTTGCAATCCTGATTGCAGCCTGCAAGGCGAGTTTCATACTGCTTTTTTTCATGCATCTTCATTACGAAACAAGGTTGCTGAAAATCACATTTGTCGGGACAATCGGTTGTCTGGCAATCCTAATCGGTTTTGTATTCTGGGACATCTCTTTCCGGTGAGGAAAATATGAATGAAGTCATCAATCCAGTGCACGGAGTTGATCAGGCTTTCTTATACATTTTAGGATTTTCAGTAGTACTGCTGCTGGGCATCACCATTACCATGATTGTCTTTGTGTTTACATACAGCCGCAGCAGAAATCCTGAGCCTTCCGACATCCGGGGCAACTGGAAGCTTGAGGTCCTTTGGACCGTTATCCCATCGGTTATTGCCTTGTCCATGTTTTATTATGGCTGGTCATCCTACACCGGTCTTAGAAATGTCCCTGCCGGGGCGCTTGAGATCGAAGTGACCGGGCAGATGTACTCCTGGATCTTCCTGTATCCCAATGATAAAGAAACGGAAAATGAACTGGTCGTGCCTTTGGGCAAACCAATAAAATTAAACATTACTTCTTCCGATGTTCTGCACAGTTTGTTCATCCCGGCATATCGCATCAAGGTTGACGCAGTTCCGGGAATGAAAACCTATGCCTGGTTTCTGCCGGATAAACCGGGATTGTATTCGATGCAATGTGCTGAATTCTGTGGAGTCGGCCATGCGGATATGACTGCCACCCTGCGAGCGGTTACAGTATCGGAATATGAGGAGTGGCTGAAACTCGAAGAAGAGTAGCAGAACCATCCCAGGAGGATTATGAAAGTCGATCATTTCGCCATTGCTCCCAGTACTCCATTTATTTTTCGGGGATTTCTGTGGCTTCAACTGTTGAAAATGCGGATCAGCCTGTCAGCTGCTGTTTCATCGTTTATCGGGTATATTCTCTACTCCAATACACTGGATATCGATGCTATGGCAGTAAGCTCCGGTGTTTTTTTGCTGGCTTGCGGTGCCGGGGCAATGAACCATTATCAGGATCGGTTTGTAGACCGCCATTTCTCCCGAACCAGCAACAGGCCCCTGCCCAGAAAATTGATTTCACCCTCCGGAGTCCTTTTTTTTTCCGCTTGTCTGATGTTACTCGGCCTTGCCGTCATCTGCTTCAGCCGGTCTTCCCATTTGGCCTGGTTCACGGGTATGGCAGCGGTGTTTTTTTATAACGGGCTGTATACACCATTGAAAAAGAGAACCCATCTGGCAATCATTCCCGGCGTGTTTTGCGGGATGATGCCTCCTCTCATCGGCTGGGTTGCCGCCGGCGGTCATATCGCCCTCCCACAGATCATTGTTCTCATGGGCATATGGGGACTCTGGCAACTGCCACACTTCTGGTTGCTTCTTTTAAAAAATCAAAAGGAATATCTGGAATCCGATGTTCCAAACATGTTGCATCAGCTTAGCGGTTCTCAATTAAAAAGGATACTCCTGGTCTGGATATTCGGTTTCGCCTGTCTGGCGTTTCTGTTGCCGGTGGTAGACATTCTCATCCACCCATGGACGCATTGGCTTCTGGCGACCGCTCTTTTTTCCATGGTAGTTGCTTTCACCTATTTTTTATTTTTAAAAGACGATTTCAAAAAATATTCCCATCTGTTCACCGGTTTGAACTTTACTATGAGCTTCATTCTCACCTTGATTTTTGTGGATCGGCTGACTTTCTTTTCCTTTTGATAACCAAGACATTCCACCCCGCATTCATGAAACACCCTGATCTATTTCACAAACCGTATCTGGCATTTTTGAAATCCGTTGGCTATGGTATCCCCAAGCTCCAATTTTCCGCCATAGCTCTCTGCAATTCCCCTGTCCCCCTCCATGGCGATATCGCAAAGCCTTGCGATTTCTTCGTCTGAGCAGCCGATCTTCTGCCAGGCGCCGACAAGCGGACAATATCCAAAATCGATGGATAATTTCTGATCTGTCGACTCCAGTATCTTCATATCGAAAACCATTTGTGCCGGTAGAGTAAACAGTTTCCTTTTCAAACCTTTCAGGCTGTTTGTCCGGCCCAGCTCGATGAGTTCCCTTCCGTGCATATTTCCACAGGCTTTAATTGCAGGGTATCCGATATCTTCCCACTGAATTCCTTTTTTTTCCGCTTCTTTTAACAATAAATACATCCATGTTGCCCGATGTTCCAGTGTCCCCCGGATCGCTTTCAGCAAAAAGTTATTGTGCTTCGGCACATTTTTGATTTTACTCATTTGAACCCTCCTGATTTTTTTGTTCATAATATGTAAAAATAGGTTTTTCAACCCCTACATTTAACCAATCCCCAATTGTTCCAATCTCTGTTCTGTACTAAACAGTCTAAGGTCACAAATCATTGTTTTTATCAAGCACCTGTTTCATTCAATGTTATATCAAATTTAAATGAAAAGGAGAAAAAGATGAAAAAAACCGGTATTATCACAATCGCTGTATTGATCATGTTGGGGATGGCGGGCTATGCTGCGGCATATGACTTGGTTCTGGTTCATGGCCTGACAAACAAACACCAGTGGAGCGACAGTTTTTTAGACAAATGCCTCCAAGTTTACGGCTCCGGAAATGTCTATGCCATTTATACGGATAATTCCACAAATGTCTGGACCCGGACAATCAACGGGCGAACCATGAGATATTGCGGCTTGAACGATTACAGCTCCGGGGATGATTCCGTTGCTGTTCAGGCCCAGCTTATGCGTACAAAAACCCAATTGCTGCAGCAGTCCCACGGACTCAGCACCAAATTTAAAATCATTGCCCACAGTATGGGCGGTCTGGTATCCAGAAGGTACATCTATAACAATCCCAATACCGTAGCCGGTCTGGTAACATTAGGGACGCCCCACAAGGGATCACAACTGGCGTATGCCGGTGACTGGGTCGATTTCTTCATCGGAGCGGATGCGGCTGTGGAGAACTTAAAACCAAGCTGGGTTACGGGGACCTTCAATGTTCAGTATCCCTGTCCCGGCCCCATGGCGGACAGCGGCAAAATCTATACCATCGGCGGAGACGGTGACGGATGGGACTGCTGGGGCTGGGGCGGAGAACTTCAGGTCGGATGGGATATCCTGACGACGATCTACTGGACAGACAGCGACGGCGCTGTGCCGAGGGATGCAGACATCATCAGCGGAACAACATTCATCACCCGGTTCTGGAGTTATGATCACATGGAGCTGGTCACCAAAGCGGATGTCGCTACCAAAGCGCTTCAGTATTTAACACCGTAGTTGACAATACTCTCCCGATCTGATTATCAGATCGGGAGAGTTAACAAAATAGGCTGATCCATGAAAATTCCATTCCGGATATATCGAAAAGAAAAGCCGTATCAATCCATCTTTGCTATTGTATTGATCGCCGCAGGGATTCTTCTGCTCTCTGCTTTTGCCTTGAAAAAAGTCATTGCTCCGGAATCCAGGGATGCAGAGAACATAACCGGAATCATATTGAAAAATAAAAAAGCCGAAATGCCTGCATCCTCTCAGACTGATCATGCAGAAAAAGATCCGGTTCAAATTACCCCACAGCCAAAACCGGATGCAGAAGCCGAAACAGCTCTTTCTCTTGTAGGAACCAGCATCCAGGATAACCATACCTCCTTTGCCGTGATCCGGGATAACATCTCCGGAAAACAGCACCTTGTCCGGAAAGATGACACCATCCGAAAAGCTGTTCTGGCTGAAATCAAACCAAACAGCGTCCTTCTGCGCATGGGAACCTCGGAAAAAATTCTTTATCTTGAGAAAGCCATGACAGATGAACGTCCAATTGAAAATCCCATAGGCAGCGAACCGGTTCAGACGCCGCCTTATTCGCCGGAAGAGATTGCAGCCCGGTATAATCATGAAGAAGATATCAAAGAGGTCACGCGGTTGATGGATCAGATTGACTTTTCCCCCAGTCCGGAAAACAGTGAGATCAAGGGGGTCGTGATCAGCAGGATTCAGCCGGATTCCCTATTTGAAAAAATCGGCCTCCAGGTGGATGACATGATCCTCTCCATTGACGAAAAGAAAATTGAATCCATGGATGATTCATTTGAAATATATGAAACACTGAGAACATCGTCAAAAGGGAGTATCCTCATCCAGCGGGGCAATCACCCGCAAACGATAGTTTATCAGAATGAAATTCTTTAGACTATCTGGTTTGCCGGTTAGCCGGTTTGCCGGTTACCGGATCAAAGATTTTTTCCGGCTAACGGGCTAACGGGCCAACCGGCCAACTGACCAAAAGGAGCATAAAAAAACAATGAAGTATACCGGCGCAAAAACAAAGATGACAGATGGTCATGAAATTTTCATCCACAACTGGATATCTAAAAAATCCGCTCCCAAAGCGGTTGTCCAGATATCCCACGGCATGGCCGAGCATGCAGCCCGATATGAACCGTTTGCGGAAAAACTGGTGGACAGCGGTTATATAGTCTACGCTAATGACCACAGAGGGCACGGGAAGACCGCCGGTTCAGTCGACTGTCTCGGATTCTTTGCGGAAAACAATGGTTGGATGCGGGTGGTAGAAGATATGAACGAGCTTACATCTTTGATACGGAATGCTCATCCCGGCCTGCCGGTTTTCTTGCTGGGCCACAGCATGGGATCTTTCCTTCTCAGAACCTATATGTTTCAATACGGCACCCGTATAAATGGAGCGATCATTTCCGGAACCGCCGGTTCAGCAGGCGTATTGGGAGATATCGGGATGCTGGTCGCCAATATGGAAATCAAACGAAAAGGGCTGCGGGGGAAAAGCACGCTTCTTCACCAGCTTTCATTCGGCGGTTACAACAAAGCGTTCAAACCCACCCGGACTGATTTTGACTGGCTCAGCCGGGATCATGCGGAAGTAGACAAATATAGTAATGACCCGTTCTGCGGAACTGTTTTCACCGCAGGATTTTACAGGGATCTGCTCTGGGGGCTGAAGACCATCCACAAAAAAGAAAACATCGGTATGATTCCTAAAAATCTCCCGATTCTGATTCTCTCCGGAGATAAAGACCCGGTGGGAAAAAACGGCAAGGGAGTCTCACAGGTATACCAATCGCTGAAAAATATCGGGATAACAAATATTCAGCTCACACTGTATCCGGGAGGCCGGCATGAGATGCTGAATGAAACAAACCGGCATGAGGTTTACAGGGATGTGATCAACTGGATGGATCAGCATGTTTCTTAAGAATATGAATCAAAAATAATGCAATTGGTAAAAACGATAAGCCGGTACCTATTCTTCATTTTGATACCAGTGCTCCTGTTTTTGTTTGGTTATTGGCTTAAGTGCCAACTGGGAATTCAATTTTTTGACTCAATTAGCTTAGGATCATATTTTCCATTTTGTTATCTGAAAAATGAGACGATTCTATCACCCCAAAAAGGGATATTGTTTTATGAAGATTTCGATACAGTCTATTTATTTAGTAACTGGTCGAATACGATAAAAAAATACACTTCCGCTACCAGTGAGTTATCAAAAGATGGGTTTAACAATTCTAAATGCCTTTTAATCAGAAATCGCAGTGAAGGAGCTTGGGTTCATTCTCATGGCGAAAAAATAGAAACAAAAATTGGTGATATTTTCTATTATGAAGGACTTGGGAATATTAAAGGAAATAGATTACATGCCTATTTTGGTGTTACTGCTTTTGACGAAAGTAAAAAGGTTATCAACTGGAACCTATATAAAGGGAAGATAGAGGAGATCGGTTCTTGGGTTAGCGTAAAAAAAAACATCATTATTTCTGACGATAAAATAAAATATATCACATTTAGAGTGGTTGGTGTTGGTCAGGGAGAATTTCGATTCGATAATATCATCTTTAGTAAATTAAATTAACGGGCGAAGTTCAGATTAATCTCTGCAAAAATGAATTTAAAAACCACACAAAATCACTTCACCTTCTGAGAACGATCTTCACCTGCTTTGGTTTCCCAGCTTCCTTTCCGAATCATGTCCAGAAATTCTCGTACCTGGGAGCTGGGTACGGCAAAGCCGATTCCCTCTCCGGAAGTGGCCGTGGCCGTGTTCATGCCGACCCAGGCTCCGGTCAGGGTAATCAAAGGCCCACCGGATGAGCCGGGATTGATGGCTGCGTCCGTCTGAATGAAATTGATCTGCCGGCCCTCTTTTTCCGTGATCCGGGAAAGATGCCGCCCGGTATGGCTGATGATGCCGGAAGTGACTGTATGCCCCAGGCCAAGAGGATTGCCGACGGCGATCACCATATTGCCGGAATCCACCTCATCTGAATTTCCCATGGGAAGCACTGGAAACTTCTTCTCCTCCCCTACAACTTTCAGAAGAGCAATATCATATTCCGGATCGCGGGCCACAATGATCACCTCATGATCCACATCATCCTGGGTTTTCACCTTTACTTTTTCCGCCCGTTCGATCACATGGTTGTTGGTCAACAGATATCCGGAGGAATGGATAAAAAACCCGGAACCCAGGCCGATCCCCGGCAACTGGACACCCAGTCCAGGACCCAGAAATGGAATCGGCAGAAGATGGATGCGATACGGCGTCTTGGTTTGTGCATACACACTTACGACAGCAGGCCTGGATCGCTCGGCAACCTCCCGGATCAGATTGGTGCGGAAAACCATATCTTTCACTGTCTGGTCAGCCTCGACAAGCAGGGCATCCGACGGAACACCTTTCAGATCATTTGCCGAAGGATGAAACATTTTCGGCCCGCCGCGGGCACCGGTATCCACATCGATATGTACACAACCGGATAAAAGAATCGCAATAATCAGAAAAAGAGTGTAATGAGCAATTTTTTTGATGGTATCTCTCCTTTTTTTCCTGATCAAATCAGACCTGAAAGTTTTTTTCAAGTGGTTATCTGAAAAATGGATCTCTCTTTTCCCCGGCAATCGCAATCTGAACCGGATGGATCAGGATGGCTCCCATCGTCACCAGCATCTGCGGAGCGGAAGCAGGATGCAGATCCGGGTTGGAAAGGGCAGATGTCATCATTTTCCGGGCCTTGGACTGAAAATCATCATTCCCCGTATAGATGGAAAGTTTCCACAAGGCCAGAGAGGCGACAGAACCGGCTGCCGGAAGAACATTATCCCCCTCTTCCTTGATCCGCAGCAGCAGATTATGATCATGATCCGCACGGGTCATGAACAGGTTGCCTTTCTGAGAATCCAAAAAGTGTTCGATCAGCCCGGATGCAAGATTTTTGGCCCATTCAAGCCATCGGAAATCAAAGCCCGATTCATACAGATCGATCAGGCCCTGTATTAAAAAAGAGTAGTCAGAGGCCATGCCGGGAATTTTCCGCTCCCCCTGCCGCCAGATCCGGTACAGTTGACCTGTCTGGCCGTCAACCAACCGGGTATGAATGAATTCCGCTGCTTTTCCAGCCGCATCCAGATAAACCGGTTTGCCGGTTGCCTGATATGCCCGGGCGAGAGCAGAGATCATCAAACCATTCCAGGATACAATGATTTTATCATCCAGATGGGGATGGGGTCGCCCTGACCGGTGTTTCAACAAATCGGATTTTGCATCGGCAATGATCCTGACAATTTCGGATTCAGACTGTTGAAAATGCGTTGCTGCCTCCCCAATGGTATGCCGGGCATACAGGATATTCTTGTTTCTGAACTCTCCGGAAGGATCGGATACGACATTTCCTCCAGGTTCCAAACCATACAGATAACCGAAAATGGGAAACACCTCCTGGCTCAGGATGGTTTGGATTTCCTCATATTTCCAGACATAAAAAGCGCCCTCCTCCTTATGATGTTCCGATGAAGAACCGGTCTGGGTTCCTGGAAGGCTGTCCGCGTCCTGGGCGGAAAAAAATCCGCCTTCCGGATGGGTCATCTCCCGTAACACATACTTTAGGGTATCCTCGGCAACATCCAGATAAACCCTGTCCCCGCTGATCTGGTAAGCCAGAAGATAGGTGGATGCCAACTGGGCATTATCATACAGCATCTTTTCAAAATGCGGCACATGCCAGGCTGCATCGACAGAATACCGGTGAAATCCGCCTCCCAGTTGATCATAAATCCCCCCTCTTGCCATGGATCTGAGTGTGTGGAAAACCATATTACCGGCATGTTGACCGGATGGATGATCCTTTTTCCAATGCGCATAAGACAACATGAAATTCAAAATGGACGGTGAAGGGAATTTCGGTGCCTGGCCAAAACCGCCCTGATCCGGATCATAACTTTTTTGAAAAACGTGAAATGCTTCATCCATCAGGGAGGAATCGAGCTTCTTTTCCGGTGATGCGGTGGACCGGTTCTCAGACAAATGGCTTCGTAACATCCGGGTCACTGTTTCTGCCGAGCCGATAATTTTTACCCGCTGTTCTTTATCTTTCCAGGCTTTTCCAATCCGGACCAGCAGATCCGGCCATGCCATCACGCCAAAACGCGGTATCTTCGGAAAATAGGTGCCCCCGAAAAAGGGTTTCAGGTCAGCAGGCGTGAGAAAAACATTCAAGGGCCAGCCTGCAGATCCGGTCATGGCGGAAACCGCTGTGATATAAATTTGATCCAGATCCGGCCTTTCTTCCCGGTCGATTTTAATGCAGGTGAAATATTGGTTCATGATTTGGGCAACCCCTTGATCTGAAAAAGATTCATGCGCCATGACATGACACCAGTGACAGGTCGAATAACCAATGGAAACCAAAATCGGCCGGTCCTGTTTCCGGGCATTTTCAAACGCTTCCTCTCCCCAGGGATACCAGTCTACCGGATTATCGGCATGCTGCAGAAGATATGGACTTTTTTCATGAATCAGACGGTTTGGGATTGTTTCCGGATGGCTCATACGCACCTCCCTTTCTATTGAATAAAGCTGCCTTGACAAAAAGAATCAAGTTATTACTATTATATAATGCCACAATGTGGTATAGTCAACCCGTATCAATTCCGGAAAAACATAATAATCCATTCCATGAAGGGAGGAAAAACATGAGTAAGATCAAAGATACGACAGATGGCATCCGCATCCAGGATGTCACCATATGCGATGCCACCGCTCAAATGCTTGAAAAAGCCAAACGAGACGGGGTAGAAACCGCCTTTGACCGGGCAGCGTCCATGAAAGCGTGTCCTATCGGTGCGGATTCAGCATGCTGCAAGCACTGTTCCATGGGCCCATGCCGGTTAAACTCAAAAGACCCGTATGGCAAGGTCGGTGTCTGCGGAGCGAATATAGACACCATCATGTCCCGCAATTTTGCAAGAATGGTTGCCTGTGGTACCGCATGCCATACGGATCACGGTATGGCCATCCTGAAACTCTTCCGGGAGGTTGTGGACGGAAATATCAAGGAGTATTCCATCAAAGACACGGTCAAATTGGAGTCCGTTGCCAAATCAATCGGTATTGAGGTTGAAGGCAAGAGTGTGAAAGAGATCGCCACTGAACTCTATCAGGAGCTTGAAAAAACCTTTACGCAGCTCGAAGGAGAAATCCCCTTTGCCAAGAGAGTGCCTCCAAAAACACTGGAAATATGGCGTAAACTGGGGATCGTTCCCCGGGGAGCCATGCTGGAAGTTCTGGAAAGCATGAATCGCACCCATATGGGTGTTGACCAGCAGCATGAAAACCTGACCAGACAGATCAGCCGGACAGCCCTGGCTGACGGCTGGGGGGGTTCCATGGTAGGAACGGAGCTGTCCGATATTCTGTTCGGCACCCCTTCTCCGGTTGCGGTGGAAGTCAACATGGGGGTTCTGAAAGAAAACAAGGTGAATATTATTGTTCACGGGCATGAGCCCAATCTTTTTGAATCCATGGTGGTATCGGCCAATTCACCGATCTTGATCCAGGCAGCCAAAGATGCAGGTGCTGATGGCATCAACCTGGTAGGAATGTGCTGTTCCGGTGCAGAGATGATGGTCCGGCATGGCATCCCCCATGCAGGAAACTTTATGTCAACCGAGACAGTTCTGATCACCGGCGCAGTGGATGCCATGGTCGTTGATATACAATGCATCAAGCAGGGACTTGTAAAGGTGGCGGACTGCTACGGAACAGGGCTTTATACCACCAATCGCCAATGCCGTATCGAGGGAGCCACCCACATTGAGTTTAACGAGCATGATCCGCTTGCGGCAACCGATGAACTGATCATCAAAGCAATCACGAGATTCAAAAACAGAACTGCGGCAGTGGAAATACCGAAGATCGTCAATACCGGTGTACACGGTTTCTCCCATGAGTATATCAATTACATGCTTGGCGGAACATTCCGTGGCGGCTACACACCGCTGAATGCCAATATCATCAACGGCAGAATACGGGGTGTTGCCGGAGTGGTCGGATGCACAAACCCAAGGGTGAAACAGGACTGGGTACATGTGGAACTGGTCAAGGAGCTGATTAAAAATGATATCCTTGTGCTCCAGACCGGATGTTCCCAGATTGCACTGGCCAAGGCCGGCCTGACCAGCCCGGAAGCGGCTGTTCTGGCAGGTCCGGGTCTACGCGAAGTCTGTGAAACCGTGGGCATGCCGCCGGTCCTGGGACTGGGTGCATGTATTGACAACAGCCGTATCCTGGTCGCTGCCTCCGCTATGGTTCATGAGGGCGGCCTGGGAGAGAGCATCGCCGATCTACCGGTGGCTGGTGCTGCGCCGGAATGGATGAGTGAAAAGGCCATTGCGATCGGGCAGTATTTTGTCGCATCCGGTGTTTTTACTGTATTTGGTGTCACCTTCCCGATTGTGGAGGGAACCAAATTTCACAAACTGCTTTTCAGCGGACTGGAAGAGCAGGGAATGGGCAAATGGGGATTCACGCCTGATCCATATGAAATGGCTCAAATGATGATCGATCATATCAACAAAAAACGCCGGGCGCTTGGCATTGACAAAAAAAGCGAGCGCGTTCTGGTGGATATGGCGGATCGCCGGGAAATTGCATAATCCGTAACTCTTACAGGAAGCAAAGACATGAGATATGGGAGGTTGGAATAAGATACCGGCAAGCCTCCCATATCTTTATTCTTTAAATTTGGCCGTACTTTTTCATATGATAATCTTGTTTGAATACGATACTGTCGTTATCGGATCACAGATCCAGATTAACCAGCATCCTGCCTTTGACCTGTCCCTTCAGGATCGCTTCAACTGCATGATCCAGCCCTTTCAGCGATATCTCGGCTACCAGATTTTCCGGCATCTCAAATTTCCATTCTCCGGACAGCTTTTCCCAGATCTGTTTTCGCCAGGTCATGGGGCAGTTCTGCGAATCGATTCCCACCAGGGTCACGCCTCTTAGAATAAATGGAAAAACCGTGATGGGAAGATCCGGTGAAGCCACGTTTCCGCAGCAGGTGACCACTCCGAGAGGAAGAGTGGATTTTATGGCTGCTGCCAGAATCTCTCCGCCGACCGTATCCACAACGCCGCTCCACCTTGGTTTCAGGAGCGGACGGTTGGAACCTTCCAGAAACGCCTCCCGGCTGATCACATTTTTCACTCCCAGTTTTTCCAGCATCCCCTTTGCATCCGGCTTTCCGGATACAGCGGTAACAGGATATCCCAGTCCGGCCAGAATACCGACAGCCATGCACCCGACCCCTCCGGTTGCCCCGGTAACAAGAACTTCTCCATCCGCCGGCTGAATGCTTCCAATCAGCTTATCCACACTCATACCCGCAGTAAAACCGGCAGTACCGTAACTCATGCTCTCTTTCATATCAAGCTTCCCCGGAAGTTTCACAACCCACTCCCCCGGAACGCGGATATACTGCCCGAATCCACCGCTGGTATTCATGCCAAGGTCATAACTGGTGACCAGAACCTTGTCTCCCGGCTGAAAGGAATCATTTTTGCTCTCCTCAATGACTCCAGCCGCATCAATACCCGGCGTATGCGGATAATTTCTGGTTACGCCCCGGTTACCGCTGGCAGAAAGCGCATCCTTATAGTTCAAGGATGAATAATGAACCCGGATCAGTACATCACCGGAAGGCAGATCCTGAATCGATCTTTCCTTTATCTTTCGGATGAAAACCCCTTTGTCCGCCTCTTCGACAACCAGCGCCTTAAAAAATTGATCCCCCATGATAGTCTCCCTTATAATGTGCATTGAATCTCCTTATGAATCTATACAAAACAATCGATCCGGAATTCAAGGAGAATCCGATTGATAAATCTTTATTTTGAATAAAAAATGCCCGAAAGCGGTTTCCCGGAATCATTAATTCTGATGATTGGCTTACATCCGTTTCACCACACCGGCAGCCACCAGATACAGCAAGGAGGAATCCGCATTCAGGTCAAGGATTGCCCTGGCTTCGTCATCATAAAATGCGCCGATCCCGCAGGCTCCCAAGTTCAGGGCGGTTGCCCCAAGGTAGATCATCTGCCCGATTCTGCCTGCGGTGATCATGGCATGACGGTATCCGCGTGCACCCCAATGCCGGTCCAGAAAACGAAGATTGGCGAGGAAAAGAAAATGAACCGATGCATTGGCCAGCCAGTCCTGGTTCAAACAGGCATCCGTCATGAATCCGGTCATCTGTCCGGGCTGCACCAGACCGAACTTCCGCTTTCCAGTCTCCAGCAGGTAGAAACCGTGCTGGATTCCTTCCACATGATTGGCCAGAAATCCGATTTTTATGTTTTCTGCTCGATCCGTCTGCCTGTCAATAAAACCAGCGGAAGCACACACAAGGTCCAGCAATCCACGAAAATCATCCTGCTGCATGGGCCGGGGAACATAATTTCGTTTTGACCGGCGGCGATACAGGAGATCCGGATACAATACCCTGTCTGTCCTGTTTCCGATCGGGCCGACCTCCTGCCAGTGCTGAACATTTACTCCAAGATCGTGCTCCAGGGGAGCACCGATACCGGCAGAACCTGGATGATCATCCATTCCCGCTTCATGGATGCCCAGAATCTCCGGGTAGACAACTTCCTGTTCCGAAACCTTGCTGGACAAGAGAATTTCTTCCGGCAACGGCAACAGCTCTTCCCTTTTCCGTTCCTGATCCGGTCTTGAATTGTCATGAATATGGACAACGGCAATACAGGCCTCCTGCTTTCCGTTCACACCTATCAGCTGATTCATTTCCCGGTCATGAAAACGATAATGAACGGAAAATGGAATAGACAGATATTGCAGAGAGAGAATCAGGTTTTCCAGCAGGTGCCCGGCATCCAGCAGCACATACCGGTAAGCTCTGGCCCGGTATTTCCAGGAACTTCGAAAAAAGATCCCGGTGATCAACAGGCTTGCTACCACAGTAGTTTTCTCCTGGAAACCGGTTGCAGTCAGAACCGGCTGAAGTACCTTCTGCCTGCGAAGGGGATAGAGCGCCCTTTTCTTGATCCCATAGTGATACAGGCCAGGATCCAAATCCGGAATCATGTCATGGGCCAGATAGATTTCATTGGGATAGAGAGCACCGGCAGATGCTGCGCTTCTGTAAAAAAAATCCTGCCCGGGATAACGGACCTTTGCCGTCAATGCGCTGGTCATGCGCAGGATATCGGAAAGGGTCTCAAATGTTATGTCAGAAAGAGGCAAAGGACTTTTCTTGTCAAGCATCTGCCGGAGATCTTTATTTTCCAATGGCTTTCCCTGAAAAAGAGGAATGGGTGAAATTCCGTTGTAATCCTTGTACACATCCGGCTGACTGGCCCAGTTAAGGGAATGACCTGTCATTGAATTCCGTCTGTACTCGGTCTGCCGATGGTATTCCAGAGAAGATAATTGAACCTGGTTCATATCAATCCTTTTGCGGCCATTCCCGGCCGGACTGTTCTTCCACAAAATAACAGAACTGCTTCCACTCAAACTCCCTGAAGGATACCGGGCACTTCAATGTTACTGTTCGGTCACTCACACCAATCACCTCCCAGTCTCCTCTTCTCGGCCCTTCCTCAATATGGATTTTCTGTCCGATTACAAATGGGTAGGGTCTGAATACAACCACTTCTTGCTTTGTCATTTTTTCTCCTTATAGCCAATTTCAAAACGATTATAAAGCATCACACCGGCGAAAGTCAGTGCTCAGAAAAGAGCCGAAAATACAGGATTTTCGTTTTCGCCGGAACTACAACAAGAGACTTTTGAAATTGGCTTCTCATAAATATATGAACATGGGCATTTATAACAATCCATCTGTCATCTCCTGATCATTCTGAAACACTTCTGTCTCATATCCCGGATGATCACCCGATATCTGATGATGATAATCAGAAAACAAATAAACACTCCCCGGCCCCCCTCAAAAGGGGAATAAGAAAGGAATAGCCTCCAAATGCGGTTACCTTTGGTATTTCCGTAAGGACGCTGTTATTCCCAATTGGTTTATGATATAGACTCTTTTACGGTTATCCAAATTTCATGCCATCATTTGAAAAGAAAAAATGATCTTCGCGAATACGGCATGTGAATTGCAAAACTAGCCTGATACGATTCAAACACTTATACGAAAAACCAGAACCATTCACCTGAAAAGGAATCGGAAATGAAAAGGACGTTTTCAAAAATCGTTATTGTTATCATGATCGCGCTGATAGCGTACCTCTTCTGGGCTTATGACCTGAAACAATACCTGACACTGGAGTATCTCAAACTCCAGCAGCGGGCATTTGAAGAATATTATGCTGTCCATCCGATCTCCACACCCGCAATCTATGTGATGATCTATATCCTGATCACTGCCCTGTCCCTGCCCGGAGCAGTAGTGATGACCCTTTCCGGTGGTGCGCTGTTCGGGCTGATCCTGGGGACAATCCTGATCTCCTTTGCCAGCACCATTGGTGCGACCCTGGCTTTTCTGACATCCCGGTTCCTGTTAAAAGATTATATCCAAAAAAAGTTCGGAGATAAACTCAAAACCATCAACCAGGGAGTTGAAAAAGACGGCTCTTTTTATCTTTTCACCCTCCGGCTGGTGCCGGTTTTCCCATTTTTCATCATTAATCTGCTCATGGGGCTGACTCCGATACGGACAACCCATTTCTATCTGGTCAGTCAGATCGGCATGCTGGCCGGAACCATTGTTTATGTAAACGCCGGTACGCAACTGGGCCGGCTTGAGTCCCTGAAAGGCATTCTGTCGCCGGATCTGATTTTCTCCTTTGCCCTCTTAGGGATCTTCCCCCTGATTGCCAAAAAAATAATCGAAACCATAAACGCACGGAAAGTGTTAACGCGATTCAAAAAACCGAAAAAATTCGATTACAATCTTGTCGTAATCGGTGCGGGCTCTGCCGGTCTGGTTACTTCTTATATCGCCGCAGCCGTAAAGGCAAAGGTCGCCCTGATTGAAAAGCATAAAATGGGAGGAGACTGCCTGAACACTGGTTGCGTTCCGAGTAAAGCCCTGATCCGGTCTGCCAAAATGCTCTCCTATGCTAAGCGGGCCAAGGAGTTCGGATTTCAGACCGGCAGATTTGATTTCCGGTTTGAAGACCTGATGGAACGGGTGCAACGGATCATTCAAAAAATAGAACCCCATGATTCTGTTAAGCGATACACGGAACTCGGAGTGGATGTGATCATGGGAGAAGCGAAAATCATATCGCCTTATGAAATCCATGTGAATGACCGAATCCTGACCACACGCAATATTGTTGTTGCCACAGGAGCCCGTCCGTTTGTTCCGCCGATCAAAGGACTTGACCAGGTTGACTACCTGACCTCCGACAATGTATGGAAGCTCCGGAATCGTCCGGATCGTATGGTTGTTCTGGGTGGCGGTCCAATCGGATGCGAATTGACACAGACATTTTCCCGCATCGGCTGCAAGGTCACCCAGGTGGAAATGATGCCGAGAATCATGGGACGGGAAGATCCGGAAATTGCCGATGCCATCCAACAAAAATTTGAGACCGAAGGCATCCGTGTACTGACCGGCCATACAGCCAAAGAGGTTCTGGTACAGGATGGGCAGAAGTTATTGATCTGTGAACACAAGGGAGAGGAAATCCATATTCAATTCGACGCGATCCTGGTGGCTGTCGGCCGAATTGCCAATACCAGAGGGTTTGGACTGGAGGAACTTGGTGTTACAATCGCAAAAAACAAAACCATTCAAACCGATGAACTTCTCCGAACCAATTTTCCGAATATATTCTGTGCCGGGGATGTTGCCGGCCCCTATCAGTTTACGCACACAGCCGCTCATCAGGCATGGTATGCTTCCGTGAATTCCCTGTTCAGGACATTCAAAACATTCAAGGCTGATTACCGGGTGATTCCCTGGGCCACCTTCACAGATCCGGAAGTGGCCCGCGTTGGTCTAAATGAAACAGAAGCACAGGAAAAAAAGATCGAATATAAAGTAACAATCTATGGGATGGATGATCTGGATCGGGCCATTGCAGATTCCGAAAACCACGGCTTGGTCAAGGTTCTTACCGTGCCGGGAAAGGACAGGATTTTAGGGGTTACGATCATGGGGCCTCATGCCAGCGACATCATCGCCGAGTATATCCTTGCCATGAAGCATGGAATAGGTCTGAACAAAATCCTGGGCACCATACACATCTATCCGACTCTTGCCGAGGCCAACAAATATGCAGCCGGAACCTGGAAAAAAGCCCATGTTCCGGAAAACCTGCTTAGGTGGGTGGAAAAATATCATAAGTGGATGCGGGGATAAAAAAGGAGGTTACCATGAAAAAGACAAAACAGTTGAGCATTTTCCTGATGGCCGGTCTGATAGTTGCTGGAATGTTTATGGTTCCGGAACCAGCGCGATCCATGGACACCGTTGACCATTCACTTTTTAACGGTCTGCTGAAACAATATGTCCAGGGCAGTGATGTCAATTATCAGAGATTTAAACAGAATGAAACCCGGCTGGATGACTATCTCAAGGTTCTGGAGCAGGCAAAACCGGATACCTTATCCAAAAACGAGCAGTTTGCTTTTTACATCAATGCCTATAATGCATGGACCATCAAACTGATCCTTTCCGGTTATCCCGGCGTTGAATCCATCAAGGACCTGGGCGGTTTTTTTTCAAGTCCCTGGAAGAAAAAAATTGTCCGGATGAATGGAAAGATCATCACCCTGGATGAGATCGAACATGCCATTCTGCGGCCCAGATTTAAAGATCCAAGGGTACATTTTGCCATCAATTGCGCATCCAAGAGCTGCCCTCCTCTCCGACCCGAAGTCTATGTGGGAAGCCTTCTGGACAGCCAGTTGAATGATGCAACACGAAAATTTCTAAATGACCCGAAACACAATTATCTGAACGGAAACGATCTGTATGTCAGTTCTATCTTCAAATGGTTCGGAGAAGATTTCAACCGGGATGTAGTCGGATTTTTCATTCAATATGCGCAGGGTGAACTTCGGGACAGTCTGAAGAGCAGAAAAAGCAGCATCACCGTTCACTATCTGGATTATGACTGGTCATTGAACGGAAAATAACCATGCCCTTCTTTCAAAAAACAGGCTAACTTGCTCTCATGATTCCCCCCTTGATGGGTGGACTAAGGGGGGTGTGATATGGTTTGACTCCCATAAATAGTCTGAACTATAAATACAACACCCCCCATGGCCCCAAGGGGGGAATAGAAAAAGGACAAACTCCAATTGTCAAGAAATCATGGGATATCATGGTTTCCCATGACCTTATCCTGCCGCCCGTTTGGCCGGCGGAATAAAAGCTTCCCGTATACCGGTCCGCTTGAGCAAAATGGCCTCGGTCGGGCAATGATCCACGCAAACGCCGCACCCGATGCATTTAACCTCGTTGACACAAGCTGTTTCACCCTGGAGGTAAATAGCCTCCATGGGACACTTCTCCTCGCACAACCCGCAGCCGGTGCAGTTGTCCCTGTCACATTGCGCCAAGAAGGAAGTATAGGTGTGCATGGGGGATGCGCCGTTGTAGTAGATCTGAAAAGTGCCACAGCAGCATTTGCAGCAGTTGCAGATGGCGAATTCATCTTTTTCGATATCCTGCCGGATGTGAAAACTCTTGTGTACCAAACCGTCTGTTTTGGCCTTTTCAATGATGGCGTGGGCCTGGTCTTTTGAGATGAGCCGCCCGAATTTGTAATCCACGACAAATCCGGCGGTTTGCCCGAAAAACAGGCAGTTTTCCCTTTCCTGTGTCACTTTGCAGGTATGCCCCAGCAGATCCCGCTCGTGACGGCAATAGCAGAAAGCCACGGCGATGGTGTCAAACTTGTCGATGATCTGATGGATATCCTCGTGGGGAATGATATTGTCGATCTTCTGATGGATCTCCTGGTGAATGGGTACCACGCGGGTAATGGGACGGGCGGTCTTGAACATCTCCATAGCCAGATCATAATTCTCCTGCACGATATTCGATAGTTCCCCAAACAACTGATGAAAAAGCTTGGCCAGTTTTTTTTCCTTTGCACCGGTTTCGCCCCGCATCAGCGTAAACTCAAACAATCCCGGTATCGGAGGCATGAGCCGATAGATCACTTCCCCCGAGCTTTTGCTGGGTATGCCGGTGATCACGCCCTTGGTCATCAGCCCATTGAGCATATCGTTCAACTGGGCGGGCGCAAGATGGGATTTTTGCGAAATCTCATCGCGATTCAATGCTTTGGTGAAAACCTGGATGAATTCGGCCTCCTTTTCATCCATAATGGTCTGAACCAGTTGCAGCAGGGTATCGTTGACGGGAATGGGAATTTGCCCTGCATTCACAATGGTTTGTGCCGCTGATTGCCATAGCGTATTGGTCATGATGAACCTCCTTGGGTTATTATTCTTCAAACACCGGGATGGACTGGTTTTCCGCCATCCCCAGCGCCGGGGTACATTATCCGACAAATCATGTCATTTTGGATATCATTTCCTGAAACGGTATGTCGTGTTCAATACAAAATGAATCTTCAAAATTTTTTCCAGGATTCCCTGCCAGATATCCTTTGACATATTTCAAGGTTTCAATCGGTGCTTCCAAAACTGTTCTGCCTATGGAGATGGCTTTATCTAAGAGTCCGCCCTCATCCGCAATAACTTCGCTGACAAGGCCGATCCGATATGCTTCGGCAGCATCGATTCTTCTCCCGGTCAGGCATAATTCACTTGCCAATCCGCTGCCGATGATCCACCGGAGCGGTGTAAACAAAGGAGGCGCACCGAATTTAATTTCCGGATGTCCAAAAATCGCCGATGGACTGCAGATCCGTATATCGCAGAGCGTAGAAAGATCAAATGCGCCGCCGAGTGCGGGACCACTTACAGCTGCGATGGTCGGTTTTTGATAATTCCAGATGATTCGATGATATGCAGCAGATGATGTATAAACCTCACGCAATGCTGCCGGCCGGCTGAATTCCTTCAAATCGAATCCAGCTGAAAACATCCCGCCGGCCCCGGTGAATATAACCACGCCGATACGATCGGAGATCTCCCAATGTTTCAGGCAATCGGAGATTTCATTTCGCATTTGAATGGACAGTGCATTCCGTTTCTCAGGGCGGTTTAGTGTAATCACCCCGATTTTATCTCCTGTTTCCTGAATCCGTATCGTTTGATATTCCATATTCCCCCTTCCTGTTAAAACTTATTTGTTTGACATCAAACTTTCTCGCCAAAAAAATTTACAAGCTCTTATTGAGTTTCATTAACAGCGCATAAAGTTTTTCTTTGTCGGATTCGGAAATGCCTTCATAGGCCTTTGTGCACATTTTTTTTGAAACCTCAACAAATGACGGTTTCAATGCTTTTCCCTTTTTCGTCAGGCTGATGATGCTGATACGGCTGTCATCGTCATCCTTGGTTTTTTCAACATACCCTAAAGCCATCAGTTTATTGACAAGAGCGGTAATCGTCGACTTATCCTTGTCTATGATCTCAGCAAGTTCTTTCATTTGAAGCCGCTCCCTGATCAACAGGGCGCCAAGGATCTCTCCATGGGATGGGGCCATCCCCTTGATATGATGCTTTTTCAACTCGCGGATGAGAAACCGGTTGACCTTGTAATTGATTCTGCCGATGATAAAAAGAATGTGATCTTTATTCATAAAACCTTATTAGTTTGATATCAAACCATTGTCAAGATTTTTTTTGCGGTTCTCCTATTTTTTCTCTCTCGCTTGGCATGATAAAGATGGATTTGTGGCTAATGGCAAAGTCAGCGCATATGTCCCTTCGTTCCCCCTGAATTATAGGGGGAATGAAGGTCACGCATAAGGTTTTTTCAGCTTCTTGAAGCAGATAATTCCCTGCCGATCATCTTGATATGGCTCATCTCCTCTTTGATGATATCCTCCAGGCGGGATTTCCCGAGTTTTTCCGGAACCATCTCTTTCATACCCAGATAAAACACGATGGAATCCTTTTCCGTCAGAAGGGCTTCCTTGAGGATATCTCTCATGGAAGTTGTATCAATCTCCTTTTGAAAAAAAACCCGTGTATCCACCAGCGCCTTTAAATAGAGGGCGGTCTCTCCCTGCGGATCGAATACCGTGGCTGCCTTCTCCTGTGCGGTCAGCTCTGAACGCATCCCGGCAAAAATCTTTTCATGCGCATCTTCCATTGCAGCCAGCTTCAGCAGCATCTCCTTGTTTTTTCCCTCAGGCACATTTTTTGCCGCATTGCGATAAAAAACAGCACCGTTTTTTTCCATCTGCTCGGCCATTTTAAATATTTCATCTGCATTAAAATCATAGCTCATTGTATAATATCCTTTTTCAAAAGATTATTCTAAACTGGAATTTGCAGAAGAATTTACAAATAATGGGTTCACTTGTAAAGAAATTTCTGCCCCGCTACAAGTTCATCCTGTATTTTTTTAAAAAATCGACTGGATTGTAGGACATCTTGGCTTTCCGCAATCCTTCATCCCCTAAATCCTGCTCCCGGTTGACCCATTGAATGCCCGTCCCCAGAGATTCCAGAAACATCTGGTGAATCGCCTGATACACACCCTGGTATTCCGGGCTTCCTTTTTCAAAATGAATCACCAGCGTGTCCTCGGATATATTCTCTGCAATGGTATACGCAATCAGGGCATCATCCACCAGGATTGCTCCGCCGTGAATTCCAGACAATTCTCCCCAGTTGTTCAAAATCCTTTCAAGCACGCGGTTCTCGGCAGAAAGAGAATCCGAGGATTCACAATCCCTCCAGGTGCACCAGCTTTCCTGCATAGCTGATGCCCGGTCAATCAGATCCCTGGTAAAGGGGATAAACTGATAAGCATATCTTTTCCGGAACTGATTCAACAGGTTTTTCTTCTTATGAAACCGGTTCCCTTTCAATTCCAACAGTTCACGAAAATTATAAAGATAATCCCACTGGTCTCTGTCTTCATCCACAACAACCGACTGACCGATCTCTTGCTCCCACACCTGAATCAGTTTTTCCGGAATACGATGAAAAGCATCGCCGCGCTTCCCATATTCCGAAAATCGATCTTTCCAACGGATCTCAAACCAGGGTCCGATCGGCGCCCAGAAACGGACAGCAGGAATTGTCTGACGGATCCAGACCAAGTCGTCAGTCCACGCCCACTGCAGACCATACTCTTTGGCCCACCCCCACAGATTGATAAAACTGTAATCCGATGTTTTCTGGGGGCATATCTGAAACAGTTTCAGATATTCCGCCTGCCTGTTTATGGTTATGGGTTCGAATTGCAGGGGCATGATGTCTCCGGTTTTAGGAAATCGTTTGTAATTCGAAAAAACCTTGGAGAAGAAGACTGCCTTGCTGCTTTGACAGGTCTGATCCCAATGGCCAACGAATCTCTTTGGATTAGTTCGAAAAAGATAAGTTCAATAATTCTCAATTGCATCGCTCAATCATTAATTTATTTTTATGCAGATTGAAAGTTAAACTTTCAATCTGCATAAAAATATAGCGCAACCCCTTGTTTCCAGATCCACAAAAGGCCTTATTCTTTCAACCCATGCAACCGGTTACCATCTGCAAGGCGAATATGGTTATTTTCAGCAAAGCCCAATTCCCCAAAAAAAAGGCAAAGCCTGAATAAGCCTTGCCTTTTCTTTGGATTTGCCCGTTGTTTACTGGTTATTCGACTGTTTTTCTCCTGATCACGAGAAACCCGATTATACCAGAAGAAAGGAGCCAGAAAGCTGCTGGAACTGGAACCTGGCTGATTTCGATCTCCATATAGCTCGAATGTCCTTCATCCCACAATTCCGTTAAATTATAGCTATCCTGTTGAAATGTTAATGAAAAATTTATATCGAACGGTTGACCATCAAACCCTCCATATCCAACCGCTGTCATGTTGAGAGTACCAATATAATCCCATTCACTATTGACAAAGTCCCGTCGGTATCTGTTTGTATAGGTAAAGTTTTGTGTCCATCCGCTGCCTGTATATAAATCTCCATCAAACAGGAGTTGGCCATCACCAACATAGGTGGCTGCTATTGGCTCGTACCCATAAAAAAATCCACCTTCCCAGCCACTCCATCCGCTTCCGACAATTGCAGAAGTTCTTGTACCCTGCACGGTCCATTGGGTGCCGCTGTCACCTATACTTGTCCATTCAACTTCGGTGCCGATACCGATTGGCCAACTCCCATGCCAATCCTGATGATATTCCCCATTTCTCAATGTATCACCACCCGGCATGGCTCCAGGCTGATTCGTATTCCAGGAGCCTTCATAGAGCGCAGCGACTGCAATGCCGGAAAATGAAAAGCAAAAAACAAACAGTAACAGAATAATTTTCTTCATTGTCTTTTCCCCCATTTTAATACCTATAAAATTATGTTGTTATCTTTTCCCTTCACCCCCTGCATAACAAACAATCCTAAAAAAAACAGCGAATTGGAGCTGGATACTGGCGCAATAACACCCATTGCCCCTACAGCATCTACCTCTGCTAAGGAGACCGGATAGAAGGATCGATATGGTGGTAATGCATCATCTTCCAGTTTGACCAGTTTAAAGAAACGATAGAAAATTCAAATTTCGTCACTTAGGCGAAAACAGGAGTCCATGACTAATTGAAATAACGGAATAGCGTCGATTTTCACCACATGTATGACTTTCGCCGGTATGAAAAATATAAAATTTTTGACTTTTTACGAGACTGTCATAAGGTAGCAACAAATAAAGCCGAGCTACCTCATCAGGCAACCCGGCTATCTGATCAATGGAGAGTAAAATATGCTGAAATCAAATCGAGCGTTATAGATCCGTGGTTTTCCGTCCCTGCTTCACAACAGGTTTGGCTTTATCTATGATTCATTGTATCAGCTAATCAAGCAGTTTTGTATCTGTTAATTTCGTATATTCATACGAAAATATAAATGTCAAGCAAATTTTTATAACAGCAAATAGACCTAATTATATTTCCCTGCATTCAATCAATATATTTCCCGATCACACTGTGATTCAGCTTGATTTCATGAATAAGCTCGTCATGGTGCCGCATCCGGATGATCGAACGAATAATCAGGTAAAGGCCAAGGACAATCAAACCAAAATTGAGCATTCCCAGCGGAATCAGAAAATGCAACACCTGAATGGCCTCATAATATTTTGAGGTTGCAATAAGAACACTCATGACCGACAGCGGCAGGGCCAATACAGCGATACCTGTCCGCATCACGGCTAAAGATGTGCGCTTTTCAGCTAAAATAAGCTGAACTTCATTGATGGCCAGTGCATTGTTTTCGGTTTTTTCGTCTCTCATATCTATTCCTTCTGTGCCGCCCGGATCATCGGAAGCTTGAGCGATGATAGGGTTTTGTCTTTCCATGGCCAGACCATGGCTAGGACAATATACTCCTGAAAGTCCTTCATGAAAAGAGTTTGTTCAACGCGGATTCCCCCGAATTGTTTTGTCAGACTGCAATCATGATCGTTGGGTTTCTGCCATGTGGGCTTTACTGCCTTGCCGAAAATTCCGGATAACAGCTTCATCCACGCTGCCGTGTCTTTCGTGTAAAACACCAGCTCCACATAATCGGGTTGAATTTTCTTTTTCCGCTTGATTTCAAGGGATTCACATTTTTCAAGAATCTGTCCGGGTAGCATACATTACCCTTTCCGATAAAGGTTCCATATTGCCTGCGTTATCCCGCCGGATAGAAATCACAGCATGTCGGCATAGGAAAACAGGGAATAGCCTCCGCTCAGATTTTTTGCCCTGAATCCATTCTGGTTCAATATCCGGTATGCCACATATCCCCTGAGCCCGATGGCGCAAAACAGGATATAGGTTTTATTCCGATCCAGTTCATCCAGGCGGTTGCGCAGCTCGTCCACCGGAATATGAAGCGCGCTCCCGATTGTTCCTTCACGGATAATCTCTTTTTTTGTACGAAGGTCAATCAGGATATTCTCATTTGGATCCAAGTCGTTCAACTCATGCCAGTGAATCACTTCCACATCTTTCTTCACGATATTGGAAGCCACGAAACCAGCCATATTGACCGGGTCTTTTGCCGATGAATAGGGCGGCGCATAGGCCAGTTCCAAAGTTTCGAGATGAAAGACCGTCATATCCGCATGAATCGCCGTAGCCAGAACATCAATCCGCTTATCCACACCTTTTCCGCCAACCACCTGCGCACCCAGTATTTTTCCGGTTCCCGGAGAAAACAGAAGCTTGATGGCCATGGTTTCCGCTCCGGGATAATAGGAGGCATGCGAACCGGAAAAGGTATAACTCTTCCTGTATGGGATATTCTGTTTCTGTAATTTCTTTTCACTCTGGCCGGTTGACGCAACGGTCTTGTCAAATATCTTCACAACCGCCGTCCCCAGTGAACCGGGATAGGTTGTTTTACGGCCCATGATGTTGTCTGCGGCAATCCGGGCCTGCTTGTTTGCAGTACCGGCAAGGGGTGTGATGGCAGGCATCTGGGTTAGAAAATCACGGGTCTCAACCGCATCCCCGACTGCATAAATATCCGGGTCACTGGTGCACATGGTTTCATCCACAACAATTCCCCCGTATTCTCCCACTTTCAAGCCCGCCTGTCCGGCAAGGAGATTTTCCGGTCGAACACCGATGGAAAGGATCACCAGATCGGCCATCAGATCGGTTCCATTTTGGGTCGATACCTGGATCTGTTTTCCGCTCTGTTTGAAGGAGGTTACCGCATTTCCCAGGGACAGTTTAACACCACCCTCTCTTAAAAAACCGTGAACAATTGCTGCCATCTCCTCATCCAGCGGCGCCATGACCTGGTTCAGCATTTCAACAATGGTTGTTTTTACTCCTCGGTGTATCAGATTCTCCGCCATCTCAAGGCCGATAAAACCGCCTCCGACAACCACGGCAGTTGAAGGTTTTTCCTGATCCACAAACGTCTTGATAGTATCCATGTCCGGAATGTTCCGAAGACTGAAAATCTTATCGAGATTCACCCCTTCTATGGGGGGTCTTATGGGGGCAGCACCCGGAGAAAGCAGGATCTTGTCATAGGTCTCCTTATAAACGGTCTGATCCAGTAGATTCCTGACTTCCACATTCTTCTGCTTCCGGTCAATGGCAACAACTTCACTGAAGGTTCGCACATCGATCCGGTAACGATTCCGGAAATCTTCCGGTGTCGTGATCAGCAGATCGTCACGCTTTTTGATGGATGTCCCGATATAGTAGGGAAGCCCGCAATTGGCAAAAGAGATGAACTCCCCTCTTTCAAAAACAATGATCTCCGCATTCTCGTTCAACCTTCGCGCCCTTGCCGCAGCTGTTGCGCCGCCTGCGACGCCTCCGATGATTAGAAGCTTCATTTTATTTCTCCATAGCAGTATAAGTTGACCTGTCAGCCGGGTTAAAGGGCTAGCAGAATAATCGTGTTTGGAAATTTTTCCTTTTTATTCCCCCCTTGAGGGGGGCGTTGGGGAGTGTTTAGCTGTTTATAATAGAAACTTTTTTGAAAAATATAGTAAGCCAGTTTCAAAAGTGTCTTGTTGTCATTCCGGTGAAAGCCGGAATCCAGTATTTTTCAATCTTTTTCTGGACACCGGCCTTCGCCGGTGTGACGGTTTTTCATCGTTTTGAAATTAGCTCTAGTGTTTACACCCCCCTTTGTCCCCCCTCAAGGGGGGAATTGGCAAATTCGGTTACCCTAAACAGACTCACTAACTAACCGGCCTACGGGCCAACCTCAAACTATTGGTAACCACCGAAATACTGCTGCATGCCATTGCCAGGGCAGCCAGAATCGGATGAAGCTCCCGCAGAAAAACCGGCACAGAATCAAAAGGCGCCAGCACCCCGGCTGCCACCGGGATCAGAATAAGGTTGTATACAAATGCAAAAAAAAGGTTCTGCTTGATGGTCTGCATGGTTTTCCGGCTGATCTGCATGGCTTCCGCCACATTGACCAAGCTTCCGCCTGCGAGAATGACATCTGCGGTTTCAATGGCCACATCGGTTCCGGTTCCAATTGCAAACCCCGCATCCGCCTGGACAAGCGCAGGCGCATCATTGATGCCGTCTCCGACCATGCCGACCTTTTGACCGGCATTCTGAAGATTTTTTATGGCAGCCGCTTTCTGATCCGGCTGAACTCCGGCAATCACTTCACGGATGTTCACTTTGGATGCAACCGCCTGTGCTGTCTGTGGATTGTCGCCGGTCAGCATGACCACATTCAGATTCATATCCAGAAGCAACTGAACCGCTTTCCCGGAATCCGGTTTCAGGGAATCAGAGACCGCGATCAGGCCATATAGAGCATCATCCTTCATAACCGCCATCACGGTCTTGCCCTGTGCCTCAAGCTCCTTGATCTGACGGGAAACAGCCACTTTGCCCTCTCCGATACTATTTCCCATCTCCGCGAACCAGGGTGGTTTTCCAATCTTTACGATTGCACCGTCAATCCGGGCATGCACTCCCATCCCGCCAAAGGCTTTGAATTCATGCAATCCGGACAGCTCAAGCCCCTGTTCTTCCGCATATTGAACAACCGCCCTGCCAAGTGGATGTTCCGATCCTTTTTCAACCGAAGCCGCAAGCTGAAGAAGCTGTCTTTCGGACCCATTGCTTTCGGTCAGTGGAATCAGATTTACAACTACCGGCTTTCCCATGGTGATGGTTCCGGTTTTATCCAGCACGATCGTGTTCAGCTTTGTTGCTGTTTCCAGGGCCTGGCTGTTTTTGAACAAAATCCCTTTTTCCGCGCCGATACCGGTACCGGCCATAATGGCGGTCGGTGTTGCCAGCCCCAATGCGCACGGGCATGCGATGAGAAGTACGGCCACCAGCCGGATCATGGCAGGCAGGAAATCATCCTGGATATATAACCAGGACAGAAACGTGATCAGAGCGATAACCATGACTGAAGGAACAAAAAACGATGCAACCCTGTCTGCCAGAGCCTGAATCGGAGCCTTGCTTCCCTGGGCTTCCTGAACCATCCGGATAATCTGCGCCAGGGCCGTATCCTTTCCCACACGTCCGGCTGTAAAAACAATGCGCCCCTCCCCATTGATGGTTCCGCCGGTCACCTTGTCATCCTTCTTCTTGTCCACCGGAAGCGGCTCACCGGTCAGCATGGATTCATCCACGGTTGATTCTCCGGACAGCACCACCCCGTCTACCGGGATTCGTTCGCCCGGACGGACAACAACGATATCGCCTACTACCACGCGGGTCAAAAGAACTTCTTTTTCAACGCCATCCGTCAGGATGACCGCATGTTTCGGTCGAAGGCTGATCAATTTCCGGATGGCACCGCCGGTCTTTCCCTTGGTACGGGATTCAAGCATCTTTCCCAGCTTGATCAAGGTGATGATCATTGCCGAAGTTTCAAAATAGACATGCCCGCCCAGTTCCGGCAAAACGAGTATGAACAGCGAATAGAAGTAGGCCACCGAAGAACCCATGGCTACCAGGACATCCATGTTCGCGCTTCCGCTAAGAAGGCTTTTCATTCCCCCGGTATAGTAATCCCAGCCGGTATAAAACTGCACCGGGGTTGCCATCGCCAAGAACAACCAGTTCACCCAGGAAGCATGGCTCCACATTCCGATCAGGGAAAAATCCCTTCCCATGCTGAATAAAAAAAGGGGGAGTCCAAACAGAACGCCGACCAGGAACTTCCGGGTCTGATCATTAATTTCCTTTTCCCGGGCTTTTTTTTCAAGGTCTTCCCCGGTGTCCGAATCATCGGGAAGAATCATGTCAAATCCGGCTTTCCGGACAGCAGATGAAATATCATCAAGACTTGTAACCGCCGGGATATATTCCACGGACAATCTTTCGGATGCAAAATTTACTGACGCTTTGATCACGCCGGGCAGTTTCTTTCCAACCACCCGTTCAATCGTGGCTGCGCAATTGGCACAGGTCATGCCGGTCACCGGGAATTCTGCCTGGTGTTTTGGAACATTGAATCCGGCAACTTGGATCTGTTGAATAATCTCATTGATCCGGATCTCTTTTGGATCCAAACGGATCATGGCCTGTTCAGCCGCAAAATTGACGGAAACCTCCTGAACACCGTCCAGCTTCTTTACGTTTCTTTCAATATTCTGCGCACAATTCGCGCAGCTCATTCCGGTGATGGGTATGGTGATGGTTTGCATTTACGATTCCGCAGGGTAGTTGATCTCCTGCAATAGCGCTGTAATCCCTTCCAGTGTGGCAGGCTCCTCATACTGAACCTGGATCTCCTTTTTTCCCGGATCTCCTTCTACGCGGATGATTCCATCCATTTCACTCAATTCATTTTTGATGGCCTGGACACAGTGACCGCAGGTAATGTTGGGGATCGAAAAAATATGTTTTTTCATGAGCGCCTCCTTTATTTTTTTCTGCAATTGGGGACAAGGCTGTTGAATCTTTCGATAAATCCCGGACGGGATTTCAAAAATCCTTTTGAAAAATAAACATACAGAGGTTTATCCTGATTCAAGAAAATTCTGACCTTATCTTCTGCGCCATGCTTCTGCAACAGCGCGGCCATTACATGGTTATTTGCCATGACCGCATCGACTCTTTTTCCGAGAAGCATCTTGAGCAGCCCTTCGGTATCCTTCGGCATTGCAGTTATATGATAACCATTCTCCTGCATCCATTTCAACATATTCGCTCCCAGAAAACCGCCGACAGATGCTTTTTCCTTGAACGATGAATCATTTGGATTCATGGGGTTTTCTTTGAGAAGATACCAGTTCCATTTCTGATCGGCGATTTCCGCTGTCTTTACGGCAAATTCATCCCGAGAATCCTCCTGCGATGCTGCAAAAAATCCATCTGCCAACCCCTTCTTCACATACATCTGTGCCCTTTTCCAGGGAACGACTTGAATCTCAATAGGAATATCCATTTTTTTAAACACACATCGAACCAGATCAACAGCCAAGCCTGTGAAAGTTTCATCTGCAACTATGGTTTGAAACTGTTTATCGATCGGATAACTCCCATAGGGATACAGATTATGGGTTGTCAAAATCACCTTTTCTCCGGAAAAAGCAAAACGTAAAAAACTCAATGACAGGATCAGGACAAAGACATTGGTCCGGAAAATAATTTTCCATAAGCCTGATTTGATCATACTGCCTCCTGAGTCAGAGTGCAGAGAGCACTTTCTGCAATTTCAACGGATCATATTTCCGGCGGATGATCGGCCCGTCCTTTTCAATGCCCAGCCTTTCCGTAAACGAAGGCGTCTTTTTCTGGTAGAGAATGCCTGTGGGTATTCTGTCTCCCCACAGAAAGGAGAGTTCCAGGGCTTTTTGAAAATCATCAGTCCTGTGGTTTTCCTGCTGAAGATCATACACCCGTTTTTTATACCAGGAATGGGTATTCACCTTGTTGAACGAGACACAGGGCTGCGCAATATCGATCAGCGAAAACCCCTGATGTTTCATCCCTGCCTGAATCAGGCGCGTCAACTGTTCCCCGCCTCCGGAAAAACCGCGTGCAACAAACCCTGCTCCCAGAGACAGGGCAATGGCCAGGGGATTAAATGATTCTGCAATAACGCCGTGCGGCTGCGTCTTGGTCACCATGCCGATATCGGATGTCGGCGAAGCCTGGCCCTTGGTCAGGCCATACACCTTGTTGTTATGAACCAGAAGCGTCAGGTTGACATTTCTCCGGATGGCATTCATGAAATGATTTCCGCCTTCTCCGTAGCAGTCCCCGTCTCCGGAATTGACCACAATGGTCAATTCATGATTTGCCATTTTTGCCCCGGTGGCAATGGCCAGGGCGCGACCGTGCAGGGTATGAAACAGGTTGCATTTCAGGAAATGGGGCGTTTTGGCAGCCTGCCCGATACCGGAAATCAGAAGCAGTTTTTCAGGCGGCAGATCCAGCGCAGCAAAGGCTTCTTTCATGGAAGACAGGATTCCGAAATTACCGCATCCCGGACACCAGTTGTTCTCATATGAGCAATCAAAATCTTGAATGGTTACCATGATTCTTCTCCCTATGATAGATATCTCTTCAATCCGTCCACGATTTCACTCGGGAAAAACGGCCGCCCGTCATATTTGAGTATGGCACCGTTATGGGCCAGACCGGTCTGTTCACGGATCAGTCTTCCCAATTGCGCGGTGGAATTCTGCTCGACCACGAAAAAGCGGTTGCATTTCTCCAGAATCTTTTTGACAGTATCCGCTGGGAAAGGCCACAGATCGGTCATATGAACAGCCCCGACACTCACCCCCTGTTTCCGCAGCAGATCCGCGCTTTCCCGGATTGCTCCCTTGCTGGAACCCCAACCCACCAGAAGGATATCACTCTCTCCATGATCGGTTTCCGGGGGAAGCATCTCTGAAAGCATGGCCGGCCATTTGGCATTCCGTTTGTTCATCATGGTGATCCGGTCTGAATCCACTTCCGAGGTATGCCCGTCTTCCCGGTGCTCGTTTCCGGTAGCAATGACCAGTGCCTTTCCATTACAGGGCAGCGCCCTGGGCGAAACTCCGGATTCGGTTACGGCAAATCTCCTGTAATCGGAAGGAGATTCCATCCGGCTGTCATCTACAATAAATCTTTCGACTTTCTGAGGAGCCGCAAGCGGTTTTTCAGCTATATAGATCGAATCGTTCAGGGTCTGATCCGCCAGAATGATCGCCGGAACCTGATACTTTTCCGACAGATGAAAAGCCCTTATCGTTATTTCAAACGCCTCTGCCGGAGTTCCCGGAGCCAGCACAAATCTGGGAAACTCATCCTGGGATGCATTTATCACAAACATCAGATCCCCTTGCGCTGTCCTTGTGGGCAATCCTGTTGCCGGCCCCGGACGCTGGGCATTCACAATCACAATCGGGGTTTCCGTGATCGCAGCCAACCCGAGGCCTTCGGTCATCAGACAGAACCCGCCTCCGGATGTGGATGTCATGGCCCGTGCCCCGGCAAAGGAAGCACCGACAATTATATTGACGGCAGCGATTTCATCTTCGGCCTGTTCCACGACAATCGGGAATTCATCTGCCAAAGAGACAAGATGAGTCATGACCCCGGTAGCCGGTGACATGGGATAAAACGATGCAATCCGGCAATCTCCCGCCAGTGCACCCAGAGCAATGGCCCTGGAACCGTCAATCAATGCGCCTTTGGATGATTCCATCTTCCATTTAAATTTTTTGAAAAAACCAATATCCCGGACATGATCAAACCCAAGCCTGGCTGCGGACAGATTCATCTCAAGAACATTCCCGGGTTTGTTCTGAAACCGGTCTGTCAATATCCCTTCAAGAATTTGGATGGGCGCTCCCAGCAAGCCAAGACAGGCACCTGCGGCTACCGTGTTGGCAGCAATTTTGCCGCCTGCTTTTGCAGCAAGCTCGTCTATGGGAATCGCAACCTGATTGGCAAGGGGTTCGCCCTGAATATCGATCAAGGAAAGGCCCTCGCTGGTTAACTCCCGATGGTAGGCATCATAGGATTTCTGATTCAAGGCAACCAGAAGATCAACCTCCGGACAGGGTGCATAGACTGGCCGGTCGCTGATCCGAAGCTGGAAAAAACTGTACCCGCCCCGGATTCTGGATTCAAAATCGTTTATGCCCATCAGATACAGTCCGGCCTTCTGACACACAAGAGACAAAAGGTCTCCCACGGTCTGAATCCCCTGACCCGCCTCTCCTGCAATTTTAACAGTTATATCGATAGCCATCTGTTTTCTCCTTATTCAGCTGACCCCATTTACTTTCCCCCTCAAGAGAAACTGACCTTTTCCCCCCTTGAGGGGGGATTAAAGGGGGGTGTGATATGAACGAATTTCTGTAAGTGCTTTTTATAACAAACCAAACACCCCCCTGGCCCCCCTCAAGGGGGAATTTATTGGGGGAATAATAAAAATTTATCCGCCTTCTTTCACTGCTTTTCCGATCTTTCGGCCAAACTCAATACAGGCTTCGATTCCTTCCGGGTCCGGTACATACTGGATCTTCAGTCCTGGATCGATCATCTCGAATTTCATGGCTTCCAGCTCGCTTTTAATCACTCCTACCGCTTCCCCGCTCCATCCATAGGAGCCGAAACTTGCTCCGATCTTGCCCTTGGGTTTCAACCCCTTCATGTACGTCAGAAAATCACTTACTGTCGGATAGATATTATTGTTCAGTGTCGGAGAACCGATCACAACCGCCCGTGCATCCATGACCTCGGTCATCACGTCACTGCGATGGCAATGGCGGAGGTTCATAGGCCTGACTTCTACTCCCTCCAGGGAAACGCCCTCGGCGATTTTTCCCGCCATCTGTTCCGTGCTGTGCCACATGGTGTCGTATACAATCAGCACTTTTTTTCCGGACTTCTGTTCACTCCACTCCACATAGGCATCTATGATTTTCTTTGGATCTTTCCGCCAGATGATCCCATGATCCGGGCAGATCATGTTGAATTCCAAACCCAGTTTATTGACGGTTTCCATCAGCTTCAATGTTTGGGCGGAATACAGCAGCAGAATATTGGCAAAATATTTTTTGGCGTGGATCATGATCGCATCGCCGACCTGATCATCAAATTTTTCCGGCCCGGCATAATGCTGACCAAACCCGTCGCTGGAAAACAGGATTTTATCTTCCACAAGGTAAGTGAACATACTGTCCGGCCAATGGAGCATGCGGGTTTCCAGGAATTGAAGGGTTCTTTTGCCCAGACTCAATGTGCCGCCATTCTCAACCGCCTGGTAGTTCCACTTCCGGGAAAAATGCTTAGAAAGGTTCTTTTCTCCCATCTTTGAGCAGTAGAGGGGTTTGTCTTCTCCGATCCGATGCATGACCCGGGGCAAACCTCCTGAATGATCCATTTCCGTATGATTACTGATGACAAAATCAATTTTTTTGGGATCGACAATCCTTGATATATTCTCGATAAGCTGATCGGAAAACGGTTTTTTTACCGTATCGATCAGCGCAATTTTTTCATCCACAATCAGAAAGGCGTTGTATGTGGTTCCGTTATGAGTGGAATATCCGTGAAAATCCCGAATGTTCCAGTCAACCACTCCGACATTGTAAATTCCTTTTGCGATTTCTGTCTGTTCCATTCTACTTCCTCTTCAAGATTGATAAAACAATAATAAATCATGATTCCGTAACTCCGGCAAAGTGCCGGAGTACGGATCATATTGAACCAAGCAAGGCACAATCGAAAAAAATCTTCTACTCTTCTTTGGAAAAATCATCCTTGGAAGCACCGCAAACCGGACATTCCCAATTATCGGGCAGATCATCAAATGCTGTTCCCGGAACAATTTCATTATCCGGATCACCCTCAATCGGATCATACACATACCCGCAAATATTACATACATATCTGTCCATTCTTACCTCCCTGTGTTTTCTGGTTAAACGTGGTTAATAAAAAACGCTGATCAAACAGCTACAAGTATTCAAAAGTTATGCCGGATATCCCCTATTTCTGTTATTCCCCCCTTGAGGGGGGCAACGGGGGGTGTCTACTGCTTATTACGAAAAAAATTTTTGAAAAAGAGTCCTTATATTACACCCCCCTTAATCCCCCCTCAAGGGGGGAATATCAATTGGTTATCCCCTCATGGGGGGAATATGTCTGAGTTCTTCCCTCATGGGGGCATATGCAACCTTACCCAAAATCATCAAAAGCAATCATATCCGGTTCCACACCCAGATTGTCCAGCATCTTCATTACTGCGTTGATCATCCCGGGCGGACCGCATAAATAGTATTCAATTTCCGTAGGATCCGGATGATCCCGAAGATAGGAATCAAACAGACACTGATGAATATAGCCGGTCATCCCGGTCCAGTTATCCTCCGGCTGTGGCTGTGACAAAGCCACATGATAGGAAAAATTGTCAAACTTCCGATCAAGCTCCTGAAACTCATCATCATAAAACATCTCCTGCCTGGATCTTGCTCCATACCAGAAACTCATCTTCCGGTTGGTCCGAATCGTATTGAGCTGATGAAGAATATGGCACCGCATGGGTGCCATCCCAGCACCACCGCCGATAAAGCACATCTCCCGGTCGGTATCCTTTACAAAGAAATCACCATACGGGCCGCTCAGGGTGATCTTGTTGCCGGGTTTAAGACTGAATGTATAGGATGACCCGACACCGGGCGGGGCATCCGGATGATCCTCAGGCGGAGTCGCCAGCCGGATATCAAATTTCAACTCTCTTTCATAAGGCGGACTGGCCAGAGAATAGGCCCGGTTCACCGTCTCTTCGGAGGAAGATTCCAGTTTCCGGAGATTAAACTTTTCCCATGCTGCTTTAAACCGGTCCTGCACATTGAATTCCGTAAATTTAACCTCATACTCGGGAATATCGATCTGCATATATGCGCCGGCCTTGAACTCCAGTTCCTGCCCTGGATCCAGAGACAGAACCAGCTCTTTGATAAAGGTTGCCACATTGCTGTTGGAGACAACGGTTGCATTGTATCTCTGGATACTGAAAATCTCAGGGGGAATCCGGATCTCCATATCCTGCCTTACCTTGACCTGGCAGGCAAGACGGATATTTTCCTTCTTCTCCTTCCGGGACAGATGGGGCAGCTCCGTCGGCAGGAAATCACCTCCCCCCTTTTCCACTCTGCACCGGCATTGGCCGCAGGACCCTCCGCCGCCGCAGGCCGAAGGCAGAAATACACCATTGTTGACCAGGGATGCCAGAAGGGTCGATCCGGATGAAACCGTGACACTCTCTTCCGCATCCTCGTTGATTACAATCCGGCAATCCCCTCTGGTAACGATTCTGGCTTCGATAAAAAGAAGAATCGTCACCAGGATAAAGACCACACCGGTAAAAACCGTTATACCCACCAGGTAGATCATTATAATGTGATTCCTGAAAACAGCATGAATGCCATGGCCATGAGCCCGGTAACAATCATCGTGATTCCATATCCTTCAAGCCCCTTGGGTGTATTTGCATACCGCAGTTTGATGCGGATGGCTGCCATGGATACGATGGCGAGCATCCACCCTACACCGGAACCAAACCCGTACACCGTGGATTCAATGAAGGTATAATTTCGTTCCACCATGAACAGGGCAGCCCCGAGGATCGCGCAATTCACGGCAATCAGGGGAAGGAATACACCCAAGGCCGCATATAATGCACTGGAAAAGCGGTCGATCAGCATCTCAATCACCTGGACGATGGTGGCAATGACTACGATGAATGTGATCAGCTTGAGATAGCTCAGATCCATATCCGGTAATCCTGCCCATGCCAGCGCTCCCGGAGCCAGAAGGAAATGGTAAATCAGCCAGTTGACAGGAGTCGTCACCGAGAGAACAAACACTACCGCAAACCCAAGGCCGATGGCTGTATCAATATTTTTTGAAACCGCAACAAAGGAACACATACCGAGAAAATAGGCCAGCAATATGTTTCCCACAAAAACCGAGTTTACAAAAATATTGATCAGATCATTCATAAAAAAACTCCTGCACACGAAACCTTAGATGACACGCCATCATCCAAATCAATCCCTTACGATCGATTTCTGAAGCCAGACCAGAAGACCGATGATGATAAAGGCAGCCGGTGCCAGCAGCATAAAACCCGTATCCTCATATCCCGCAGCATACATGGATTCTGGAATCACCTTGAACCCAAACAGTTTGCCGGACCCCAGCAGCTCCCGGATAAAAGCGACGGTTATCAGAACCGACCCATATCCGGCACCATTTCCCAGACCATCCACAAATGCAAGATGCGGGGGATTGGAAAGTGCGAAAGCCTCTGCCCGTCCCATTACAATGCAGTTGGTGATAATCAATCCGACAAAAACAGAGAGCTGTTTGCTGATATCATAAAAATAGGCCCGAAGGAACTCATCCGCCAAAATGACCAGGGTGGCGATAACGGCCAGTTCCGCCAGGATACGGATATTCCGCGGGATATGATTCCGTATCAGCGAAATAATCATACTGGAGAAGGCAACCACAAATGCCAGGGACAAGGACATGACCACGGCGGTCTTCAACTGAACCGTGACCGCCAGGGAAGAACAGATCCCCAGCATCTGGATCGAAATCGGATTGTTGCCCCAGATCGGATTGGTAAAGGTTTTATATGTTTTGGACTTGGTGATTTTCATTTTCGGCACCATGGTCTTTCTTTGCTGTTTCTGCAATATTCTTCCGTGTTTCTGAAGGCAACCGAAACCCCTTCATAGCTGGTCAGAATCTCCTTCAGACCCTCTGTCAGAAATTGTCCGGTCAGGGTCGCCCCGCTGATTCCATCCACAAAATTGGTCAGGCGATCCTTTGGCGCACTTCCATCGGCTTTTCCCTTTGCAATGGAAATGGAAACAAACTCACCGCCGGGCGCAATGATTTTTTTCCCCACAAAATTTTGCTGAAACCAGTTCTGCTCGATCTCCCCTCCGAGTCCGGGTGTTTCCGAATGCTTGTAAATCGTAAACCCGATAATGGTGGCGCCATCGTTCTTCAATGCCAGGTAACCGTGAATCTTTCCCCACAGCCCCCGGGAGTCAATGGGTATGACATAGGCTTCCACAACTCCGGCCTTTGTCGAATATAAATAGATGGGAAGCGATTTCTCCTCTTTCTTCGTACCAAAGGAGGATGCCTGAATCACATTTCCTTCATGATCCACGAGCAGACGACGGATATTCTGTTCATAGATTTGATTGATCTTCTCACCGCTATAGGTCTGGTCATCCCTGACCAGCCCCACGGATTTCAGGATATTTTTCCGCTGGTCAATGGCCATGTTTTTCTGCTGAATCTCCTTCAGACCGCTGGACGCAGCCGTAAGAAGGGTTCCGCACACCAGGCACAGCACCACGGAAAAAAGCAGAGAGCGCAGGGCATCAGACATTGGAAATCCTTTTCTTTAACCGCAATCCGATTTCAATATAATCCAGCAATGGCGAAAAAATATTCATGAACAGAATGGCCATCATCACGCCTTCCGGATATGCGGGATTGAAAACCCGTATCAGAACCGTCAGCGCACCGATCAGAAACCCATATACCCATTTTACATTTTCCATTCCTGGTGCGGAAACCGGGTCTGTGGCCATGTAAACAATGCCAAACGCAAAACCCCCCATGATCAGATGATATACCGGAGGCAATGCCAGCCATGCATTGGCCGAAGAGCCGGCCACAATATTTAAAACCAGCCCTGTACCCAGAAGCCCCAGGATGCCGCCCAGAATAATCCGGTAGGAAGCCACACCGACCAAAATCAGAATCACGGCCCCGATCAGACAATAAAAAGCGGAAGTCCCGCCGATGCTTCCGGGATACAATCCCCAGAAAAGTCTGGAAAGCGTATATCCGGCTTTTTCCAGAGCCATTACCACGGTTTCTCCGGTTTCCGATGAAACCGGACACGCCAGGGGGGTTGCTCCGGAGATCGCATCCGCTGCCTTTCTCACCGGATCGATGACCGCAACCCATACCGCATCGCCGGACATCTTGGTGGGATATGCAAAAAACAGAAACGCTCTTCCGACAAGAGCGGGATTGAAAATGTTCCGCCCGGTTCCGCCAAACACCTCCTTGCCGATCACCACGCCAAAAGAGATGCCCACAGCCACCTGCCATAACGGTATTGCCGGCGGCAGGGTCATGGGGAACAGCAGCCCCGTAACCAGAAACCCTTCGCTGATGGGATGCTTCCTTATTGAAGCAAACAGGAGTTCCCAGAAGAACCCCACCCCGTATGAAACCATCACCAGGGGCATCACGATCCACAGGCCCTGTGTAATAACCGATATCGGATCAACCGGAAGTCCGGAAACACGGCATGACTGCAATCCGGTATTGTAGATCCCGAACAAAAAAGGCGGCATCAGCGCCAGGATGACAAAACTCATGAACCGCTTCAGATCCAGGCTGTCCCGGACAAACGGCCCTGATCCTGCTGTAATTCCCGGAAAAAGAAAAAAGGTCTCGGTGGCTTCAAACAAGGGTTTCAACACCCTCAGTTTTCCGCTGCCTTCAAAGTGCTTTCGCTGGGAATCAAAAATTGTCTGGATAATTTTCATGGGGTCAATAACTGATACATTTGTTACAAGTTAAAATAATCGTCTGATGTCATTCCAGCAAAAGCTGGAATCCAGTTATTTCTATAAGTTCTGGATTCCGGCTTTCGCCGGAATGACGGAATTGATAAAATCATCTCTGCTCTTTGTGATATTCATATCTTGCTTTCTGCAAAGTCTCCCGGATTTCAATCTTGGATGGGCAGACATAGGAGCAGAGTCCGCACTCAACGCAATCCAGCAGGCCATGAGCCAATGCTTCCTCAATGGCATCCGCTCCCAGGCATTTGATCGTATACTGGGGCAGGATATCCACCGGGCAGATCTTTGTACAGGACCCGCAATTCACACAGGCACGCTGTTCTCCATGCATGCCGCTATCCATATCAAAGGGCTTTTTCCGGAACCGGGATAAAAAAGTGCGTGAGAAACTGGGTTTGCCAAAGCCGGGCCGGAGAAATCCAAACAGTTCCCTCTGATCTCCTTTTGGGATACAGGTCAGAGCGGTTTCATACAGACCCATAAAAGAGGTTGAATTCACCTCATATCCGGTCAGCAGTCCGCCGGCAAAACAGGATTCATCCGACGAAAGCCCGGGAATCATATCCGCTACCGGAACCCCGACCCGGGTCTGATAATGCCCGCTGTTCTGCGCCCGGCTTCCCGCCATGACCGCTATCCGTTCGATTGGATAGTGACCGTTCTTCATCAAAGAAGCAATCGCCAGCAGATCCTGGCCCGTTATATACCAGCCGATATTTTCCGCAGCGCTCTTTTTGGTTTTGTATAAAATAACCCCCGGATCATGGGCAGGATAATGTCCGCGGACACGATGGGTGATCATGATGTCATATCCCTGCAGACGGAGATGATCCGGAGCGGAAACATTCACCGGAACACCGAACCGCTTCAGGATCTTCAGGCCAAAAGAAAACAAAGCTTCCCTGCCCTTGAGATACACTTCCGGAAACGGCTGAAACGGTTCCTGATTCCCCAGAGCCACCCAGATGGACTCCGGCTGTATCTTGGGATCGGCAATCCCCCGGAACGGAAGTTCACGGATCAAGGGCCAGACCCCTCCCTGCATCAGTATTTTGATCAGGGATTCCTTTTCCAGTGTCCGGATCTCCAGATCGGTCATTTTCCGGAAATCTGCATATTGCTCTTGCTTCTCCAGTTCAATGACGATCTCCCGGATCACCCGGCGCGGCCCGAAATTGATTTCCGAAACCCTTCCGCTTCCCGGAGATAAAAACTTCAGATCCGTGTTCTGTTTATCCTCAAACAGCACGGAACCGATCTTGACCGGATCATCGACCTTCACCAGAAGTCTTGGGATGATAAATGGAATCCGTTCCGGAAGAAAAGCCACCCGGTCCGGTTTTTTCAATATCTTCAGTTTGGAAGAGGGCTTGCCTGAAATGGCAAGATCATATCCTTTGGTTACATTTACAGAAATCATCAACCGCCTTTATCTCATATCAACCAATCCCCCTTTTTTTTGAACAATTCCCCCCTTGAGGGGGGATAAAGGGGGGTGTGAGTCCTGTTTGTTTTTCTTAAAAAATTTTTGTTTACCAACACCCCCCTGCCCCCCTCAAGGGGGGAATTGGGTCCTTTGGGCTCAAAGGGGGAATTGAGCCCCCTGCCCTCTCAATTCGTTCCCACACCCTCTGCAAAAAAACCGATTGCTCTCCCGACATTGGCAAAAGCGGTTTCCCGGTCATAATAGGCTGCGGTGGATCTTGTCTGTGCGGTATTTCTGGCCAGCTCCGCTTCCAGATACCGGGTGACGGTTGCTGATCCGCCATCAAACTGTTTTTTGACAAGCTGCAGGGATTCTTCCGCCATTTCCACACTGCTTTGCGCAACCTCCAATCTGGCTTCTGCTGCTTCCAGTTCCAGGTATGCGGTTTTCACATCCAGTTTGATGTCCAGCACGGTTTTCCGGTCTGCTGCCAGCAGTTCTTCCAGTTCAGCCGAAGCCTTTCCTTTTTCCCCTCGGGTAGAAAATCCCGTGAACAGATCCCAGTTCAGGATCACGGCCGCCATCCAGTTTTCACGATCCCGATTATAGTCCATATCCGGGTCATCCACATAGTATTTGCCCTGAAGATCCACCCGGGGAAGATATCCGGACCGTGCCATATCCAAGGCCATCCTGGATTGTTCCAGATGCTTGCGCACTTTTTTCAGCTCCGGTCTTTTGCCGACCGCTTCCACCATACAGGCTGTACAATCTCCGGGAATCTTATAGGAAAACGGCGCATCCCGGGTCAGAACAATATCCTGGTCTGCGGAAATACCCATAATGTTGGCCAGGACTGCTTTGGCGATCTTCATCTGATTCCGGCTTTTGACCAGATCCTCTTTTGCCATGGCAAGCCGTACATTCAGTGTGAGAATATCGGATTTCAAGGCTCCGCCTTCCGCAAACCGGATATTCATGATCCTGAGCTGTTCGGACACGGTCTCAATGGACTTGTTGACAATTTTAATAAAATCTTCTGCAGCAAGACAGTTGTAATAACCCTGAATCACCGAAGCAACCAGCGCGTTTTCCACCCTCTGCCGGTCCAGATGCTGAATCTCAACACCCCGCTTTGCAATCCCCTGCTGAAGGATATCCCTGCCTCCGTTGAACAGATTCAGACGACCCTGGACTCCGGTCTCAAAATTCCCGTAAACACCCGGGTTATTGAAATCGGTATCCGGCGCGAGCTTTCTCTGATCAATGGTTTTAAACAGGGATGAGGAGGGGGAATCGCCGCGGGAGTATTCGGTATAAAAACCAAAATAAGGATAAAAACCGGCTTCGGACTGTTGCAGCATGGCTTCTGCTTTTTTGATCTTTGCTGCTGCGATATTGCTGTCCGGATTATTGACAAGGCTGATCCGGATGGCTTCTTTCAGGGAAACCGGCTTGTCTGTACGGCATATGGATTTTTCCACTCTGTCCTGCTGCAAGCCGTCCAGTACGCAGGCTCCGTTGGAATACTCTTCGTGAATGCTGTTATAGGAATATCTATGGGAAGAAGCGCATCCAAAGACAAACACCACGTACAGTGTCAGAATACACACCCGTAACCATAAAGATCGAAACAACATTTTCATGACTACTCCAACCAGGTAATCTTCTTTTTTTCAATCCCAATTATACGAGTTTTTACGATAATATCCGGATAGCGGCATCACCTTCCCTGCTTTTCACCGGCAAATCAATTTTCAAAAAAAGCAGGGAATCCACAAGACCATCCGGAAATGAAACCGAATTTCACTTCCGGACTGTCCAATGCAGAAACCCTCTATGCTTTCCAATGACCATGAAGGTTACAGTATTCACGTGCTGTGACACTTTTGGCATCAATACTGAAAACCGCTTCGGGTTTATCTCCGGGTTTCAGGAACTGGCGATATGCCTTGCCGTCTGCAATAATTTCAATCCATTCAATATAGTGTTTCTCTTCCATGGGATGAGCCACACTGCCGACCTTTACCTTAAATCCGCCATCCACTTTTTCAATAACAGGAACATGTTTTTCCTTGGCAGCGTCAACCGTGTTTTCCGCCATCAGTTTCATCGGCTGCCCGCAGCATACCAGTTCACCGCCACCGGCATGAAGAACCTCAACAATATTGCCACACACATCACACTTGTACACTTCAAGTTTCTGAGTCATTTGTTTCTCCTTTTTCCATATAAATTGGGTTTACGGTTTCTCAAGCTGAGCAATCGACTTTTGCTATCTATTTTCATCCCACAATCCTTTGTCTTTGTGGGAGTCTTTCTCCTTTTCCGCCAGCTTTCGGATTTTAAATGCGGCATCGAGCATCACACCATATAATACGCCGCATCCGACATCCTCCCGCTCTGCATCGCCTCTGCCGGCAAGCTTAATCATAAAATCGGTCAGTTTAATCGTTGCTTTGATATTCCGGTTACAGGATTTCACGAGAAATGATTCCTCTGGTTTTCTGGTTGTTTGGAACAGCGGATTCCTTACAATCAATCCCTGCTGTTCAGAATTTGTTGAATGAAAACTGTAAATAACAAAACTTATCCATTACCAGACTTATCAAGATATGTGCCAAAACATGAGAAAGAACAGATTTCGATAAAATCTTTATATTTTTTAAGTAGATATATTTTAACTGCGGTGTCAACGTGCCGGGACTGCGCATGCGATCAAAAGTTCTCGATACACATGTTTTTATTATTCTTTACCGATATCAAACTATTGAAACCCTTACAAGGTGTAATTTATAAAATCATTGAAACCGTTTCAGCGATGTTTATCCCGTCCCTGTCTCAGCCCTGCCGCTGATACATTATTGTATCACTGAACAAAATCCCCTTCGAGGGCCGGCGCACAATTCCCCGAAAGGGGGGGCCAGGGGCATAAGCGCTAAGTCAAATTAATTATTAATAATTAACAATTGATTATTGATTATTATTTTTTTCTTTAATTTCAGAAAATTCCGGACTCAGGTTTGCGCCGGAGTGATGGAATTCGGACGTTTTACAAGTTCATTATTTCTGTTTTCCTATTTTTGTAATGAAGATATATTATAATAATTAACGTGCCTATAAAGAATTTACAGCTGGAAGGATTGAAAAGTCTCGTCATTCCGGGCTTGACCCGGAATCCAGCATTTTTCTTGGTGTTGCGCTACTGGATGCCGGATCGGGGTCCGGCATTACGGGAAATATAGCTGAGAATAGTTAACAGGCATTTTATCCAACAAAACTCCTGATATAAAAAAACATCCCCCTGCCCAAAAGGGGAATCAATTGATTACTCTTCAAAAGGAAATATCAAAAAATACAAACCGCTCTGTTATCAAAAACCAATCTGGAGTAGAAAACCTGAAAAAATAATGATAAAAAAAGGATAGAATCTTCGAGCTTTCGGCTGACACGCTGAAGCTGTAACCATACCATACAAAACATCAATCTGAACCAGGAGAAACCATGTCCGGAATCTTCCCTGCACCTATTAAAGCTCTGCCAAGGGCAGATATTCCACTCAAAGGAATACAGGCCTATCTTTCTCAATCCACTACCCATCAGATCATTTTCATGGAATTTGAAAAAGATGCGGATCTGCCCGAGCATTCGCACGCTGCACAGGTCGGCTTTGTATTGGAGGGCCGAATCGAGCTGACCATTGACGGAAAAAAGAACATTTATGGAAAAGGGGACCGGTATTACATTCCGGCAGGCGTCCCCCATTCCGGAAAAATTCATGCTGGATATGCGGATATCACCTTTTTTGATGAACCAGGCCGGTATGCGCAGAAATGAACGATGACATGCTAAAGGCAGAATTGGGTAGAACCCTGTCTCAAGTCGTTAATTTCAAAAAAAACCTTTAGAAAAAGTACCGTCATTTTTATGTTGACAGGATATCCATATGATGACTCTTTTTACTCAACGTTCGCTGTTTGAAAAATTTTTAACTCCACCCTTGACATTGTTCACATATTTGTATACTTTATGGCCATAAAAACAATCACTTTCTATCGAACGATTTCAGGGAAATGCCCTGTCGAAGACCATTTGGATACCATGACTGATGCGCAAGCGAAAAAGGTTGCTTGGGTATTAAAACTGATTCGAGAGATTGATCGGGTTCCATCTAATTATTTTAAGAAACTGGTCAACACAAACGATATTTGGGAAGTCAGAATTGATGCCGGAAAAGACACCTTCCGGCTCCTTGGTTTCTTTTACGGTCAGGACGTAATCATTTTGACCAACTCGTTTCAAAAGAAAAGCCAAAAAACTCCGATTATGGAGATTCAATTGGCGGAAAAGCGTAAGAAAGAATATCTCAGCAGGAGACAAACCAATGGATGATCTGGATAAATATATCGAAACCAGAAAAAAGCATCGCCCTAAATTTGAAAAAAATTTTGATAAAGGATATGAGCAATTTAAAATCGGAGTCCTCCTGAAACAAGCCCGTCTCGAAGCCGGCCTGACACAGGATGAGGTTGCTAAAATATTAAATACAAAAAAATCTGCGATTTCTCGAATCGAAAATCATGCTGAAGATATCCGCCTCTCAACCTTGGTAAATTATGCACAAGCAGTAGGGAAAAGCCTTCATCTCAAAGTCGCCTGATTGCAGCGAAAACCACACTGCAAAAAACACCGAAGGGAATGATTTGTAGGGGTAGGCCCCTGTGCCTGCCATTTGTTTGGCCATATATAGTGTCAACATGAAAGCAGGTCGCAATCAGGAATGCGAAAATTTTCCTCCCCCGGAACCAGTTCAGAGTACAACAGAATTTACAAAATATCCAGATCATCAAGAGGGCTGAACACGCCATGCCCGCCCTGGTTCAGGATATGCGTATAGATCATAGTTGTGGAAACATCATTGTGCCCCAACAGGGCCTGAATGGTGCGGATGTCGGTTCCGCGCTGCAACAGATGGGTTGCAAAGGAATGGCGCAGGGTATGGGCGCTGATCTTTTTATGCAGACCTGCGGTTTGGACCGCCTTTCTGATGGCCTTATTGATCAGGCTTGGGTCAATGTGATGCCTGCGTATAATTCCGGATCGCGGATCTGTAGACAAGTCGCGAGCTGGAAACACGTACTGCCATTGCCATTTTTTATCCGCTCCCGAATATTTGCGGGCCAGGGCATGCGGCAGATATACTGCGCCATGACCTTTGGCAAGATCATTTGTGTGAAAGGTTTTTACTTTATCCAGATGGGCCTGCAGAAAAGGGATGATCGATGCCGGAAAGGTCGTCACGCGGTCCTTATTGCCTTTTCCGGATCTGACGATCAGTGTTTTCATTTTGTAGTCAATGTCCTGCACCCGCAGCCGGATGGCTTCCGAAATCCGTAACCCACTTCCGTACATCAGTTTTGCCGCAA
>DYJC01000003.1:0-573 GCA_020723305.1 Desulfosudis oleivorans | reverse complement strand
AGCTGGGGAACGCCACTCATGAGTGACAGCACCTTTGCGGTTTCTTCCCTCGTCATCACAACCGGTACGTTGGTTTTTCTTTTGGCGCGAACTGCATTAATCTCTTTGTCCAACTGAGTTTTCAAAACTTTTTTGTATAAAAAAACCAATGCGTTCATCGCCTGGTTCTGCGTCGCAGGAGCGATATCCCTGTTTACGGCAAGATGGGTTAAAAATGCCTCGATTTTGGCTTCACCGTTCTGCAAATCATCACGGGACTTCATTTTATGAAAATGAATATATTGTTTGATCCAATCACAATAAGTCCGTTCCGTGTGAATGGAATAATGATGAAGTCGCATCACTTCTTGAACTTCATCCAGCAGTTTTCGGTTATTTTGTGTTGACATATAATAAATAAAATGATTCTGTTGTGAATCTTTATAGTTGACAAGATCAGGTTCTAATTGCTTGGTGAATGTTATATACAAAATGCTTCACCTTTTTTCAAGCGATTTATTACGAAAATAAGAATTTATTTAATATCAGGGAAAAAGTGCCCGAAAACCCCCTGATTTGACACTTATCAGGGAA